>NZ_LFME01000001.1 GCF_001043115.1 Xanthomonas sp. NCPPB 1128
GGGCTGCGGTTATCATAGGCGGTCATCACACGAGCGCCCGCCGTTGCGGCGGAGCTTCCATTCTATCCGGCCGGCCGCCGAACGCGGCGGGTTTGCCTTACCCGAGGAGTTTCAGATGGCCAGCTACGGCATGAACGACGTCAAGAACGGGATGAAGATCCTGGTCAACAGCGAGCCTGCGATCATCACCGATACCGAATACGTCAAGCCCGGCAAGGGCCAGGCGTTCACCCGCGTCAAGTATCGCTTCATCAAGTCCGGGCGCGTGGTCGAAATGACCATGAAGGCGACCGACAGCGTGGAAGCGGCCGACGTGGTCGACACCGACATGCAGTACCTGTACAGCGATGGCGAGTACTGGCACTTCATGCAGCAGGAAACCTTCGAGCAGGTGCAGGCCGACAAGGCCGGCGTCGGTGATGCCGCCAAGTGGATCAAGGGCGAAGAGGCCTGCGTGGTGACGCTGTGGAACGGCACGCCGATCCAGGTCACCCCGCCGAATTTCGTCGAACTGAAGATCGTCGAGACCGACCCGGGCGTGCGCGGCGATACCTCCGGCGGCGGCGGCAAGCCGGCGACCCTGGAGACCGGCGCGGTGGTGCGCGTGCCGCTGTTCGTCGGCCAGGAAGAAGTGATCCGCGTCGATACGCGTTCGGGCGAATACGTCTCGCGCGTCAAGTGACACGTCGGCACGCCCGCGGCCGCAGCCGGCCGCGGGCGTGCGCACGCGCTGGCGTGCGGCGGCCAGGCAGCGCCCTGCGCCGGATCGCCGCGCGGCGGTGATGGACCACCTCGCTCCCAGGACAACCCGTGACGACCAGCCACGCCGACAGCGCCGACAGCAAGTATCCGCACGACCGCGTCGTGTTCTTCAGCGATGCGGTCTTCGCCATCGCCATCACTTTGCTGGCGGTGGAAATCAAGGTGCCGGGGCACGCCGAGGTCGCGGCGGCCGGCGGCATCCTCGCCGCGTTGCACCGGATGCTGCCGCTGTTCATCGGCTTCGCGGTCAGCTTCCTGGTCACCGCCCTGTTCTGGAAGTCGCACCTGCAGCTGTGCCGGCACATCCGCCAGTTCGACGACCGGCTGATCTGGCTCAATGTGCTGCAGCTGCTGCTGATCGGCCTGCTGCCGTTCTCCACCGCGCTGTATTCGGACTATTTCGGCAGCCACGAGGCGTTCGCGGTGTACTGCGCGCACCTGGCCGCGATCGGCCTGGCTGGTTACTGGCTGCATGCCTATGCGGTGCGCAAGGAAGGCCTGGCGCAGCGTCTGGGCCCGCTGCAGGCGCAGGCGATGAAGCTGCGCGCGGCGGTCTCGCCGGTGGTGTTCGCCTTGTGCATCCCCGTGGGCATGGTGGCGCCCTGGCTGGGCCGTTTCGGCTTCCTGGCGGTCTTCCTGCTGCAGTGGCTGGTGATGCGCGTGTACCAGCGGCGCATCCGCCGGGCGCAGGCGGCACCGGCACCGTGATCCCTCCTTTTTCAGAGCCTCTGCGATGACCTCCATACCCGAATCCTGCGACCTGCTGATCGAAGCCGGCTACGTGGTCCCGATCGAGCCGCATGCGGTGGTGCTGGAAGATCACGCGGTGGCGGTGCGCGGCAGCAAGATCGTGGCGGTGCTGCCGACCACCGAGGCGCGCACGCGCTTCGCCGCCGCGCGCGCCGTCTCGCGCCCCGACGCGGCCCTGCTGCCGGGCCTGGTCAACGCGCACACGCACAATCCGATGACCCTGCTGCGCGGCATCGCCGACGACCTGCCGCTGATGGTGTGGCTGCAGCAGCACATCTGGCCGGTGGAGACGGCGGTGATCGGCCCGGAGTTCGTCGCCGACGGCACCGCGCTGGCCATCGCCGAGATGCTGCGCGGCGGCACCACCTGCGCCAACGAGAACTACTTCTTCGCCGACGTGCAGGCCGCGGTGTACAAGCAGCACGGCTTCCGCGCGCGGGTCGGCACGGTGATCATCGATTTCCCCACCGCCTGGGCCAAGACCTCCGACGAATATTTCGCCCGCGCCTGCGAGGTGCACGACCAGTGGCGCGACGATCCGCTGGTCGGCATCGCCTTCGCCCCGCATGCGCCGTACACGGTCAACGACGCCAACTTCGAGCGGGTGCGGATGCTGTCCGACCAGCTCGAGGTGCCGGTGCACCTGCACACCCACGAGACCGCGCAGGAGATCGCCGACTCGCTCAAGCAGTACGGGCAGCGCCCGCTGGCGCGGCTGAACCGGCTGGGCCTGGTCAACGACCGCCTGATCGCGGTGCACATGACCCAGCTCACCGACGCGGAGATCCACCTGTGCGCCGAGCGCGGAGTCAGCGTGGTGCATTGCCCCGAATCCAACCTCAAGCTCGCGTCCGGCTTCTGCCCGGCCTGCGCGTTGCAGAGGGCAGGGGTGAACCTGGCGATCGGCACCGACGGCTGCGCCAGCAACAACGACCTGGACATGTTCAGCGAGAACCGCACCGCGGCGATCCTGGCCAAGGCCGTGGCCAACGACGCCACCGCGCTGGACGCGGCCAGCACGCTTCGCGCGGCCACCCTGGGCGGCGCGCGCGCGCTGGGCTTCGGCGAGACCATCGGCTCGATCGAGCCGGGCAAGCAGGCCGATCTGATCTGCGTGGACCTGTCGGCGCTGGAGACCCAGCCGCTGCACAACGTGCTGTCGCAACTGGTGTACGCCACCGGCCGGCAGCAGGTCAGCGACGTGTGGATCGCCGGCCAGCCCAAGCTGAGCCAGCGCGTGCTGGTGGACATGGACGTCGACGCGCTGGTCGCCAATGCGCGGCAGTGGCGCGAGCGTATCCGCAGCGTCCACGCCTGATCCGCTATGTTCGCCGTGCCGCACCCCGAGCGCGGCCCCAACGAGATACCGTCATGACCGCTTCCGCCGCCAACGCCTCCGCCAATTTCGATCAGGCCGAACTGGACAAGTTCGGCGCCCTGGCCACCCGCTGGTGGGACGCCGACGGTCCGCAGAAGCCGCTGCATGCGCTGAACCCGGTGCGCCTGCGCTACGTCGCCGAGCGCCTGCCGCTGCGCGGCGCGGCGGTGCTGGACGTGGGCTGCGGCGGTGGCCTGCTCAGCGAGGCGCTGGCCAAGGAGGGCGCGCAGGTCACCGCGATCGACCTGGCGCCGGAACTGATCAAGGTCGCGCGGCTGCACCAGTTCGAATCCGGGGTGGAGGTCGACTACCGCGTGCAGTCGGTCGAGGACCTGGCGGCGGCGCAGCCGGGCAGCTTCGACGCCATCACCTGCATGGAGATGCTCGAGCACGTGCCCGATCCGGCGGCGATCGTGCGCGCCTGCGCGACCCTGCTCAAGCCGGGCGGACAGCTGTTCCTGTCCACCCTCAACCGCACCCCGGCGGCGTTTGCCCTGGCCATCGTCGGCGCCGAATACGTGGCGCGGCTGCTGCCCACCGGCACCCACCGCTATCAGGATTTCATCAAGCCGGCGGAACTGGCGGCGTGGTTGCGCCAGGCCGAGCTGCAACTGCGCGACGTCAGCGGCCTGGCCTACGAGCCGTGGCGCAACCGCGCGCGGCTGTCCTCGCGCACCGAGGTCAATTACCTGGCGTGTGCGGGGAAGCCGTGATTCGGGAGTGGGGATTGGGGATTGGCAACGGCGGGTGCGTGCGCCTGTGACGCAAGCCGCGGACGATACCCAAGCGCGCTTTCCGCGGGTGGTGCTGTTCGATCTGGATGGCACGCTGCTGGACAGTGCGCCGGATCTGCTGGCCGCGGCCAATGCGGTGCTGGCCGAGCACGGCCGCGCGGCGCTGGCCTTGGCGCAGTTGCGGCCGGTGGTGTCCAAGGGCTCGCGGGCGATGCTTGCCGTGGCCTTCCCGGACCTGCCCGCCGCGCAGCGCGATGCGCTGATCCCGGCGTTCCTGCGCCATTACGAGGCGCTGATCGGCCGCCATTCGCAACTGTTCGACGGCATCGCCGAGCTGCTGCAGCGGCTCGAAGCCGCGGGCAGCGTGTGGGGCATCGTCACCAACAAGCCCGAGGCGCTGGCGCGGTTGATCCTGCCGCAACTGCAGTGGGAGCAGCGCTGCGCGGTGCTGATCGGCGGCGACACGCTGCCCGAGCGCAAGCCGCATCCGTTGCCGCTGCAGGTTGCCGCGCAGCGCCTGGGCGTGGCGCCGCACGAGGTGGCCTACGTCGGCGACGACGAACGCGACATCCTTGCCGCACGCGCCGCCGGCATGGCCTCGGTCGCGGTGCTGTGGGGCTATCGGCTGGACGAGGACGATCCGCTGGCCTGGCGCGCCGACGCGATGGTCGCCGCGCCGGCCGAGCTGTATGCGGCCGCGGCCTGGCCGGTCGCCGCAGTCGCTCCCTGACGTCGTGGCCGTCGCGGCGTCGGCGACGCCGCCGCGCAGAGAACGCCGTTTCGCCGCCTGCACGCCGACACCGCTCGGCATCCACCTACCGCGCACGTAAACTGCGCGTTCTGCGCGGCCACCGCGCTCACTCACTCTCCGTTGCGCGACGTCTTCGACGCGCGCGCCTGAATCCGGATCCACCGATCGCATGAGCAGTTCGTCCGCCCTGGATGCCTTCCTCGACAAATGGCGCCGCCGCTGGCCGGAATGGGCCGTGGCCGAGGCCTTCGTGCCGGCGCCGCAACGTGCCCGTACCGTGGCCTGGTTCGCCCTGCTGCAGGAGTTCGACGACATCCTCAACATCGCCGGCGATCCGCTGCCGGCCGACGCCAAGCTGGCGTGGTGGGGCGAGGAACTGCGCAGTTGGGCCGGGCAGCGTTCGCGGCATCCGCTGGGGCGGGTGCTGGAGCCGGTGGCCGCGCCGTGGACGCAACTGGCCGAAGCCTTGCCGAGCCTGCCGCAGTCGCGCGCGGCCGCGGCCGACACGGCGCATGCGCTGGAGCGGCTGGAGCCGTTCGCGCAGGCGGTGGTCGCAGTCGAGCGCGCGCTGTTCGAAGCCCCGGCCGAGGGCGCCGCGGTGCCGGTCGCGCTGCAGGTGCTGGCGCAGCGCCTGGCCGAGGCCGGCGCGGCCACTGCGCCGCTGGCGCTGCGCGGCGGCGATGAGGCGCAGCAGCGCCAGCGCTGGGCGCAGGCGTTGCTGAAACCGTGGCCGCGCCGTGTGCGTGGGCCGCGTCCGCGGCGCATCCTGTCGGCGCTGGCACGTGCGCGGACGGCGCAGCAGGCGGTCGCCACGCCCAAGCCGCCCGGGTCGATGGCGACGCTGTGGCGCGCCTGGTGGGCCGGGCTGGGCTGAGCCCCGGCCACACCATGTTCGCCTTGCCTCAGGGAGCGCTGCCGGCGCCGCTGTTGGCGTACTCGTAGAAGCGGTTGGCCGAGGTGCTGCAGTTGCTGCTGCAGTACGGCCGGCCGACGGTCGAGGCGTTCCACGGCGCGCTCTTGCGGATGTGCCCGCCCAGCGTCGAGTCGCGGATCACCACCTTGCCGTTGGGCGAGGTGCCGTTGACGTAGTTGGACAGGCTGCCCACGCTCTCGTCCCAGGCCCGGCCCAGCCACACCGTGCCGCTGCCGGGATTGCCGATCGCGTCGAAGATGCTGCCGACGGCCAGGAAGCCGTAACTGCTGCCGGGGCGGGTGCTGGGCGCGAAGATCACCCCGCCGTCGTCGGCGCCGCGGCGGGCCGCCGTGTAGCGGATGGTGCTGCCGGCGAACACCGCCACGCCCGAGCCGAAGATGAAGTCGGTATCGCCCTCGATGGTGCCGCCCTTGAAGTACGCGCGGATCACCGTGTTGGCGCTGCCGGCGCTGACCAGCAGGGTGTCCTGGTTGCCGGTCAGCACCACGTTCTCCAGCACCGCCTTGTCGCCGCGCAGCGCCAGCGCCACCGCCGACTGGTTGCTGCCGCTGTAGGTGCCTTCGACGTAGCTGTTGACGATCGCCAGGTTGCGCGCCTGGAACTGTGCCGCGCGCACGGTGACGGTGCCGCTGTCGGAGGTGCCGACGGTGCTGCTGGCGGCGTTGCTGGCGCAGGGATGGGTGGCGCTGCCGGTGGGCTTCGGGGTGGGGTTGGCGTTGCCGAAACGGATCGTGGTGCTGGCCGGGCTGCCGCCGAGGCCGAATAGCGTGAGCGGCGGCGCCGCGGCAGGCACGCAGACCACTTCGGTGTAGGTGCCCGGCGCCACGCTGATGTAGCGGCGCATGCTGCCGCCGGCAGCGACCGCGGCGTCCACCGCGGCCTGCACGGTGCGGTAGCGGGTGCTGCCGTCGGCCGCCACTGCGTAGTCGGCCTGCAGCAGCGCGACCCCGGTGCTCGGATCCCAGTTGTCGGTGACCAGCGCGCCGATCGGACCGGCCTGGGCCAGGTGGCGGGCGACGGTCTGGTTGGCCGCCTCGCTGCTGGTCAGTTGCGGGCGCGACGTGGTTCCGGTCAGGGCCGGGGCATCGGCGACGACCCCGCCCGCCAGGGCGAGGGTGGAGGAAAGCAGCAACCAGCGCGATACGGTCATGGAAAGCCTCCGCTCAAGGATAAGGGACCGCGGCGACAGGTGGATGATACCGGTGTCATCCGGTGGTGCAGTCCGGCGTCGTCAGCGGAGCGGGGATGGTAGGGACGTTTGCGCGTGGGTGCCGGCCGATGTCGCAGCCAGAGATCCATTGTGTCGTCTCCATCACGATCGCGGATTCACCGCACGAACGGAACGCCAGCCGGGCAGGGACGGACGGGCCGTTCCCGGGCCCAAAAGCGCCAGCGACCGACGTTCCAGGCGGCGGGTCGGCAAGGCGTCGCGGCACTGCGGCATGGATCTGCGCGCGCGCTCCGCCGGGTGGCGCGGCGTGATGGAGCTGTGAATTTGGATACGAGCCCCGTCGCGGCTTGCGCTACGCTCGACGCCGATCCCATTTGGAACCCGTCGATTGAAGCGCCTGTGCCGTTGGTGCTGCCTGTTGCTGTGCCTGGGAATGGTCGGGTCGGCGCTGGGGCAGGAACTGTTGTTGCAACGGCTTGCAGCCGACCCGCCGGCGCCGGAGGTGGTGGCGGGGCGCCACGATGCCGCGTTCGCCGATGCCGGCCATGGCGCGACCCTGTACGAGCGCAGCAAGCAGCCCACCTGGTGGCGCATCCGCGCCGACCGCGCGATCGGCAGCGAGGGCCAACCGCAACTGGTACTGCAGTCGCCCTACCTGACCCGGGTCGAGGCCTGGGTGCCGGGGCGCGCCGTGCCGACCCGGCATGCGATCTACGGTGCCGACGCGGATCTGCGCTACTCGACCCGCGCCCTGGTGATCGCCTTGCCGCAGGGGCTGCCGCGCGGCGCCTCGATCTGGCTGCGGGTGCACGCGCCAGCGGCGATGCCGATGCCGGTGGGCATCGTGCCGCTGGCGCAGGTGCAGCGCGAGGACCTGCACTACGTCGGCTGGCGCGCCTTCATCCTCGGCTCGACCGCGGTGCTGGCGATCCTGGCGATCGCGCTGTGGGCGCGTCTACGCGAGCCGATCTACGGGTACTTCACCGCCAACGTGATGTGCGTGCTGCTGTACCTGCTCGGTCTCGGTGGCGAGGCCCGCGCGGTGCCCGGATTGGCCAGTGTGTTCGCGTCCTCGCCGACGCCGATGCGCATCGTTGCCGCGCTCGGCGGCTTCTTCATCATCACCTTCCAGCGCCAGCAACTGGAGATGCACCGGCAACTGCCGCGGCTGGACCGGGTGCTGCGGCTGTGCGCGCTGTTCCTGCTCGGCATCGCCATGGCCTGCCTGTTGTCGGATTCGGTGGTGCTGAGCCTGCTCGGCAATCTCGGGCTGATCGTCGGCGCGGCGCTGCTGTTGCCGTGCTGCCTGCTGCTGGCCTTGCGCGGGCAGCGCTACGCCTGGCCGCTGCTGGCCTCGTGGACGCCGCTGTGGATGCTGTGCGTGCTGCGTTGCCTGGAACTGACCGGGTGGCTGCACCTGGACCTGGCCGCGCCGGTGCTGGCGCACGGCATCAGCCTGGCGCTGGCGATCTCCTGCCTGCTGGTGACCTTCGGCCTGGCCGAGCAGATCCTGGAACTGCGTCGCGACCGCGACCGGGTCAGTCGCATGGCGACGGTGGACGAACTCACCGGCATGCTCACCCGCGCCGCGCTGCAGCAGCGCCTGGCCGACGCGCTGCAGGACGCCGCACGCAGCGCGCAGCCGCTGGCGTTGGCCTACATCGACATCGACCATTTCAAGCGCATCAACGACATCCACGGCCACGCCGGCGGCGATGCCTGCCTGCGCTGGGTCGCCGCGTGCGCACGGGCGCGCCTGCGCAGCACCGACACGCTCGGCCGCCAGGGCGGCGACGAGATGCTGCTGCTGATGCCAGGCGCCACCCTGGAAGCGGCGCGGCGCGCGGCCGAGGACATCCGCCAGCACGTCGCCGCGCAGTCGCTGCCGCGCGAAGGCCAGGCGCTGTCATGCACGCTGAGCGTCGGCGTGGCGCAATGGCAGCGCGGCGAGAGCGTCGCGGCGCTGCTGCAGCGCGCCGATGCCGCGCTCTACGCCAGCAAGGCCGCCGGCCGCAACCGGGTCAGCGTTTCCACCATCACCCGCGCCACCTACCAGGAGCCTCAGCCATGACTGCACAACCCGCTTTGCCCGCGTTCGCTCCCGATCAGTTGCAGGTCGGCGACATCCTGTTGCAACTGGGTTGCGGCCCGGTGTCCGAACTGATCGCCTGGTGCGGCGACAGCATCTACAGCCACGCCGCCATCGTCGCCGACCAGGGCGACCTGATCGAGGCGGCGGCCAGCGGCGTGCGCCGCTATCCGCTGGCGCAGCGGCTGACCGACACCACCAACTACCTCGTCATCGACGCCTACCGGCCACTCAGCTACGCCGGCGTGGCACTTGACGATGCCGACCGCGCCAGCGTGCTGGCCAAGGCGCAGTCGCTGCTGGGCGTTCCGTATCCGCTGGACAGCCTGGCCACGCTGGGCCTGCTGGTCGCCATCCGCGGCAAGTGGCCGCAGCACTGGCTGGCGCGGATCGTGGTGCGCGAGGCGCTGGACCACCTGGTCCGCGACAACCCCTCGCACATGGTGTGCAGCGAAGTGGTGTACCGCGCGCTGGCCGAATGCGACGCGACGCCGCCGGGCCGGCTGGCGCCGCAGATCGTGCTCAGCGGGCCGACGCACATGCCGTTCCCGGACCTGGACTGGAAGGCGCTGTGGGAAGAAGTGTGGCAACTGCTGCATCCGCACCGGCAGCAGGCCCTGGGCGACATCGCGCAGCGCCTGGCGGCGGTGGAGGGCGCACCGGCCAGTCTGGCTGCCTCGGCGCTGACCACGGTCGCCGACGACGACCTGCTGAGCCGCGCCAACGCGGTCCGCGCCGGGCTGGGCCTGCCGCCGTTGCCGCCGGTCACCGATCAGGTGGAAGACAACGGCAGTCTGCTGCGGGAAGCCGGCGAAGAGGCCCCGGGGACGCCCTTGCCGCATCCCAATCCCAAGCTGGTGATGCCGCTGGACCTGGCCAACAGCCCGTCGCATGTGGTGCTGGGGCGCCTGCTGCCGGCGGCCACGCCTGCATAGCGAAAAGGCTGGCGCCAGCGTATTGCACGAGGCTGCGCCCGAACCCTTATCCGCCCATGTGGTGCGCCTCCACAAAGTGAGGTCGTGGTCCGGACGGGAGAAAGGGGGCCGTGGCCCCAACGGGAGAAGGAACGGCAGCAAGCCCCTCTCCCATCGGGAGAGGGGTTGGGGTGAGGGTCCGGCCTCCCGCCACACCGCCCGTGCCGCGCACGGCCATTCGCGCGAGTGCCGGCGCTCGTTTCTGCCGTCGCTTGCGCTCCTGCGCCGAGACCCGCCGCCGCAGCCGCTGCGCGACGCGGATGCCCGCAGCGTTCCGATGTGGGAGCGACTTCAGGACACATCCAACAACACGCCATTGCCGCGGCTCGGCACGATGTATCGCCGCGATTGCACGAGCGGCTTCAGCCGCGACGGGCATTCCCGGTAACGCCCGTCGCGGCTGAAGCCGCTCCTACGAAATGCATGCGCTGCCCTACGTCAGTGCACCTGATGAGGGCGCCGCAGCGCGTCAGTGAGCCTGATACACCAGCGCTTCAAGGCTGCTTCGTGCGCTCCAGCACCAACAACGGATCGATGCGCACGTCGAACCGCGCCAGGCGAATGCATCGGCGACCCGAATGCCGAACGCGCCGCCGCGCGCCAGCCCACCTGACGCACCAGCGCTTCAAGGCTGCTTCGTGCGTTCAAGCACCAATAAAGGATCGATGCGCACGTCGAACCGCGCCAGGTGAATGCATCGGCGACCCGAATGCCGAACGCGCCGCCGCGCGCCAGCCCACCTGACGCACCAGCGCTTCAAGGTTGCTTCGTGCGCTCCAGCACCAACAACGGATCGATGCGCACGTCGAACCGCGCAGGTGAATGCATCGGCGACCCGAATGCCGAACGCGCCGCCGCGCGCCAGCCCACCTGACGCACCAGCGCTTCAAGGCTGCTTCGTGCGTTCAAGCACCAATAAAGGATCGATGCGCACATCGAACCAATTCATCCCCCAATGCAGATGCGGTCCGGTCGCACGACCCGTGGCACCCACTGCGCCGATCACCTGGCCCTGGGCGATGCGGTCGCCGACCTTCACGTCGATCCGCGACAGGTGCAGGAAGTTGGAACTGACGCCATAGCCGTGATCCAGCAGCACGGTGCCACCGGTCAGGTACAGATCGGGGGCGGCGAAGGTGATCACGCCGGCGGCCGGGGCCTTGACCGGGGTGCCGCTGGGTACGGCGATGTCCATGCCCGAATGCCCGGCGCCGGGCTGGCCGTTGTAGACCCGGGCGTTGCCGAAGCGGCCGCTGATGCGGCCCTGCACCGGCCAGAGGAAGGGCGCGGCGAAATCGGTACGCGGGTCGTCGCGGTTGCGCGCGGCGGTGACCTGGGCCTGTTCGCGCTTGATCCGCTCGGCGATCGCCGGCGGCGGGTTCACCGTCTTCGGCGGCACCCCGTTGACCTGTTCCAGCGGCCAGTCGCGCGGCGTCACCGCGATCTCGACGGTCTCGCTGCCGCCGTCGGGACGCTGGATGGCGATGCGCAGCGGACCGCGTTCGTCGCGGCCGATGCCGAACACCACGCTGCCGTAATCGCTGACCCGCAGGGTGCGGCCTGCGTACTGCACGCGGCTGCCTGGCGCCACCTTGCCGATCACCAGCGCGCCCTGCGAGGCGCTGCGCGGGAACACGCTGCGCGCCTCGGCGCCGGCCGCGGCCGGCGTCTGCGCATGCAGCACCGGGGCGAGCGGTGCGGCCAGCAGCATCAGCGCCTGCGCGGCGCCGGACACCAGGGCGCCGCGCATCAGCGGTCGAACGCCAGGCGCTGCCCGTTGGGGCTGCCGACCAGACGGGTGCCGTCCCAGGCCAGCACGCCGTTGACCCAGGTCGCGGCGATTTTCGAGCGGAAGCTGCGGCCCTCGAACGGCGACCAGCCGCACTTGGACAGCACGTCCTCGCGGCGCACGGTGAAGGCGGTGTCGTCGAGCAGCACCAGGTCGGCGTGGTAGCCCTCGCGCAGGAAGCCGCGTTCGTGCACGTCGAACAGCAGCGCCGGCGCGTGCGCGAACTTGTGCACCACCTGGGCCACGCTGAGCCGGCCCTCGTGGACCAGCTCCAGCGCCGCGACCAGCGCGTATTGCACCAGCGGCAGGCCGGACGGCGCCTGCGCATACGGCTTGCTCTTCTCTTCCCAGGTGTGCGGGGCGTGGTCGGTGGCGAGCACGTCGATCACGTCCTCGGCGATCGCGCGGATCAGCGCCTCGCGGTCGCTGGCGTCCTTGATCGCCGGGTTGCACTTGATCAGGTTGCCGAGCGTGGCGTAGTCGGCGCGATCGAAGCGCAGGAAGTGGATGCAGGTCTCGGCGGTGATGCGCTTGCCCTGGATCGGGCCGGGCGTGAACAGCGCCAGCTCGTCGGCGGTGGAGATGTGCAGCACGTGCAGGCGCGTGCCGTGCTTCTTCGCCAGCGACACCGCCAGCTGCGAGGACTTCAGGCAGGCCTCGCGCGAGCGGATGTCCGGGTGCATGTCCGGGGTCAGCGCATCGCCGTATTTCTGCCTGAACGCGGCCAGGGTCGCGTCGATGGTCGGGGTGTCTTCGCAATGGGTGATGATCGGCGTCGGCGCGTCGCGGAAGATCGCATCCAACGTGTCCGGGTTGTCGACCAGCATGTTGCCGGTGGAAGCGCCCATGAACACCTTGATGCCGGGCGCGGTCTTCGGGTCCAGGGTCTGGATCGCGGCCAGGTTGTCGTTGCTGGCGCCGAGGTAGAAGCCGTAGTTGCCCCAGGCGCGGCCCTGCGCGGCGTCGTACTTGGCCTGCAGCGCGGCGGCGTCGAGCGTGGGCGGGTTGGTGTTGGGCATGTCCATGAAGCTGGTCAGACCACCGGCCACCGCGGCCGCCGATTCGGTGGCGATGTCGCCCTTGTGGGTCAGGCCGGGCTCGCGGAAGTGCACCTGGTCGTCGATCATGCCGGGCAGCAGCCAGCGCCCGGCGGCGTCGACCACGGTCTCGCCCTCGCGCGCGGCCAGCTGCGGGGCGATCGCGTCGATGCGGCCGTCGGCGATGCGCAGGTCGCCCTGGGTTTCGCGGCCCTCGTTGACCAGGCGCGCGTTGACGATCAGTGTGGAAGCGGACATCAGTGTTTTCCTTGGCAGCGGCAGGGTGGCGGCGCCGTGGGGTCGGGCACCGGGTCGAACCCGCCAGGATGGAAGGGATGGCAGCGGCCGACGCGGCGGGCGGCCATCCAGCCACCGCGCAATGCGCCGAAACGGGCGATGGCGGTCACCGCGTACGCCGAGCAACTGGGCACGAAACGGCAGCGCGGCCCCAGCAGCGGGCTGATGAAGCGCTGGTACAGGCGCAGCAAGGCGATGAGAGCGCGGGCGATCACGCCACCATGATATGCCACTGTGCTGGACTAGGCGGGTCGCTCGGCGTATACGCCGCGTTGTTGCCGCGGGGGGTAGGGTAGGCTATAAAGGCCCGCTTTCCCGGGCCCCGGGAAGACCAAGGAAGAGCGTTCGTGGCTGCTAAAAAACCTGCAAAGAAGGCCGTCCAGGCCGCCAAGAAGCCTGCCAAGCCCGTCGCCAAGAAAGCGACGGTGTCCGCCGCCAGCAAACCGCTGAAGAAAGCCGCGCCCGCGAAGTCGGCGGCCAAGGCCGCGCCGGCCAAATCGGCCGGCAAGGTCGTGGCCAAGAAGCCGGCGGCCAAACCGGCCGCGGCTGCGCCGGTCAAGTCCGCTCCCGCCAAGAAGGCCCCGGTCAAGCAGGCACCTGCCAAGCCGGTCGCGCCGGCCAAGGCCGCGGCCAAGCCTGCGCCTGCCGCCAAGCCGGCAGCGAAGACGCCCGCCGCCAAGCCTGCAGCCAAGGTGACCAAGACCGCGGCCGCTCCTGCCAAATCCAAACCGGCCACCGCCTCCGTCGCATCCGCGGTGACCACCTCCGTACCGAAGTCGGCACCCAAGCCGGCTGCGGCCAAGCCTGTCCCGGTCAAGCCCGTCGCGCCTGCCGCAGCACCGGCTCCCAAGCCCGCTGCCGCCAAGTCCGCCGCGCCGTCGACCCCGCCACAAAAGAATCCCGTGTCCGTTTCGAAATCCTCCGCGAAAACCCCCACCAAGTCCGAGTCCACCCCGAAGGCGCCGGTCGCCAAGCCCACCGGCAAGGTCGCCGTGGCCGTGACCGCCAAGTCCAACACCCCGGCCAAGCCGGCCAAGTACAAGGTGGTCGAGTACAAGACCGACGAGGCCACCGGCCGTCCGATCCTGCCCAAGGGCTACAAGCCGGCGGCGGACGAGGAGTACATGAGCGCGCTGCAGCAGGAGTATTTCCGCCAGCGCCTGCTCACCTGGCGCGCCGACCTGGTCGAGGAATCCAAGCAGACCATCGAGAACCTGCGCGACGAAGTCCGCGACATCGGCGACGAGGCCGAGCGTGCCACCCGCGAGACCGAGAACTCGCTGGAACTGCGGACCCGCGACCGCTACCGCAAGCTGATCGGCAAGATCGACAGCACGCTCAAGCGCCTGGACGCCGGCGACTACGGTTACTGCGTGGACACCGGCGAAGAGATCGGCCTGGAGCGTCTGGAAGCGCGCCTCACCGCCGAGCGCACCATCGACGCGCAGGAGCGTTGGGAGCACCTGCAGAAGCAGCAGGGCGACTGAGTCCGCGCCGCCCCGACGTGTCAAGGCAAGGCCCCGCTCGCGCGGGGCTTTGCGTTTTCTGGCCCCTCGTCGGGGCGAAGCGCCTGCCGTCTGCTGCCGCGTGTAGCGGAGACGCCACTCCTCCTGCACGACCGCCCATCCAAGCGTCGATGCGCGATGCGCAGCCGTACGCCCGGTCCTGCTGCCGCAGCCGTTCGCGGCCGCGTGGGCAGGCTTCCGTTGGCAGGCGGGCCTATCCCGGCATGGACGACGGCGCCCTTCAGCGCACGCCGTTGACCAGACCGCTTTGCGTGTCCTTGCTCAGTTGCAAGCCGGGCAGGGAGAAGCTGTCCAGGTCCTGCTTGGTGGCGGCGAGGTCCAGCCCGACGAGGGCCGAGGTATCCGGATCGACCTCCAGGCCCAGCGGCATCGCCGCGAACTGCACGTAGTCGCGGCTGGCGTTCCATTGCGGCTGCCCGCCGATCGCCTGCAGCACGCGATCGACATGCGTGCCGGCCGGCTGGCCGAGCAGATCGAACGGCAGTGGCACGCCGGGATTGGCGGAGGCGATCAGGTTGGTGACCCGGTCGTGGCGAAAACGCACCGCCAGCTGGCTGTAGGCGAGGGCCGCGGCTGGCCGCGGTTGCTGTGCCAGCTGCGCATTGAACCCGCGCGGATACAGATACACCACACTGAGCGTGTCCGGATGCGCCGCATCGCGGCGGGTGATGTCCGGCTGGCCCAGCGCGGCCAGGACCTGTTGCCTGCGCATGCCGAGCGCGACCGGGCCAAGACGTGTGCATGCGGGGGGCAGGGTGGCGGCGCTGCTGGTGCCTGCAAAGGCCTGGTGCAGCGCGTGCGTGCAAGCCGTCGCATCGCTGCCGGCGGCATGGGCCTGCGAGCAGGCCAGGCCGAGAGCGAGCAGGCCGAACAGCGAAAGAAACCGGGGTGTCATGAGAAATCTCCGTAACGGGTCATGTGTGGCGAGGACGGGAGCGCTCCCGTCCTCGCCACAGGGGGAGTTAGTTGCCGTGCCAGCCTTCGCGGTGCCCGTAGGCGGTGATGAACGCGTCGCGCTGGTCGCTGCTCAATGAACCCCATTGAGCGGACGGACTCAGGCCCGAATTGGTGGTGATGGTGGTGATCATCTCCGAAGTCGGATTCTCGCTCGGCGGCGACCAGGCGGTGATGAGGTCGCTCAGCGTGGCGTTACCGCCGGCGTTGTTGTTGAGGCGGTCCATGTTGGACGCCGCGGCGTCCAATCCGGCCTGAGGGCTGGAGAAGATCGCGAAACCGCGATCGTTGCCGAGCGAGCCGTGATTGTCCGCAAAAGTGCCCGAACGG
Source organism: Xanthomonas sp. NCPPB 1128 (assembly GCF_001043115.1). Classification (GTDB taxonomy): domain Bacteria; phylum Pseudomonadota; class Gammaproteobacteria; order Xanthomonadales; family Xanthomonadaceae; genus Xanthomonas_A. The sequence continues at coordinate 15,477 of NZ_LFME01000001.1, forward strand.
ATGTCGAGCGGGTTGTTGTCGCGGTTGGGGTGCGTGCCGGTGATTTCCTGCGTGGTGCCATCGGCCGCGGTATAGGTCACCGTGGTGCCGCTGGCCGACGCCGACGTCGCGGGCTTGTCGTTGCTGCCGGCGCCGTCGCCATCGCTGCCATCACCGTCGCCACCATCGCCGTCGCCGTCGCCGCCATCACCGTCGCCACCGTCGCCTTCACCGCCTTCGCCTCCCTCACCCCCTTCGCCACCTTCGCCACCTTCTCCTCCCTCACCACCTTCGCCTCCTTCACCGCCTTCGCCGCCCTCGCCACCGCCCTCCGATTCGACCGGTGCGATCTCATCGTTGGTGGCCATCTGAGCCGAAGCGGTCTTGTGCATCGCCATGTGGTGATGGTGATGGGTCTTGGCTTTTGCGTGGTGCGTTTTCTTGTGCGCCTTGGCGTGGTGAATCGAACTGGACAACGGATGCACGCCGATGGATGTGCGCGTGCCACCTGCAACCATATCGATTTCGATGATATCGAGCGTTCTCATGTTGATCCTTGAACAGAGGTGCGGGAAAAGCGCCGTCCCCGCTTCGGCTGATCCGGTGCGTGCGGCGTGGCCGACGATCGGATCGGTTCATGCTGCGTGCGTTGCGCCAGGACATGAGCAGGGGGCATGGGCCCGTTCCTGCGCCTGCGCGCTCGAACGCAAGAAATTGGGCGTGCCGATGCGACGTGCGACGCACGGCACCACGATGTCCGTGGATTGCAGCGCGCGCACTGGCCGCGAACCGGGACTGCGGCCCGCTGGGAGCGCCTGCGGTGTCGCGCCATCCTTGCCACTGCGTCTTCACCGACGGCAAAAGCCCCTGATCGGGCGGTTACATCCGCTGCATCGTCGTCGCCCCCTCGCTGGAGCACACCAAGGTCAGGTCCAGGCGGCGGACCGTCCAATGCGACGGCGTGTCGACCGTCCCGGACGCATGGACGTGATAGGCGGGGCAGTCCGCGTCTTCTTCCGGGTTGTTCTTGATGTCGCAGTTGCCTTCGATCAGGAAGGCGTTGCTCCCTTCGGCGCCGGTGCGGGAAAATTTCAATGCAGGACAGGTCCCGAACAGCCTCGACAGGACGATGTCGTTCTTCAACACGTAGGCGATCGCCTGTTCTCCGCCAGCGTGGGAAGGGGCCTGCTTCGCCTGCGACGCTCCTTGCACGGCGACGGCCAGCGCCAAGGCCATGCAGATGCGCGGTAACCAGAAGGATTTCATAGGGAGCTCCGAGAGGCAGTCGTCTCCCGGGTCGGCGGACGCCGGCCCGGGAGGTCGCGAAATGCGGATTACTTGAAGACGCTGATATGGACGTGGGTGGTGTCGCCGGTCTCGCGGCTGGCGGCGGTCCAGTCCGCGGTGGGACTGGAGCGGATGAAATTGCCCGCGGGGCCTTCCACGTAGCTCACGTTGGGATTGGCCATCGCCGCATTCTCCAGCGCCTGGGCGTTCTGGAGGCCTTCGCCGCTCGTCCCGACATGGACGTCGTTGATGATGTTGATGTCGACGGCGTTGCCCGTGTAGTGGGCGGAATTGGGGTTGTGGCTGCCGTTGGTCGTGGCCGAGATATCGATGCTGTCGACGCTCTGGTCGCCGTCGAGCACCGAGCCCAGGGTCGAGGCCATTTTGGAGGTGACGGGGTTGTTGCTGCTCGAGCCGTCCTGGGTGTTCTGGTACGTGATCGAGACCGTCCTGCCATCGGACGTCGTATGGCTGCTGCCTATGCTGGTATCGGCCGGGCCGTTGCCGTCGGCATCGTTGCCGTCGTCGTAACCGCCGCTGCCATCGCCTTCGCCGCCTTCGCCTCCCTCACCACCTTCACCGCCTTCGCCACCTTCACCTCCCTCACCACCTTCACCTCCCTCGCCTCCCTCGCCACCTTCGCCTCCCTCACCACCTTCGCCGCCCTCACCGCCTTCACCGATCGGTTCGACCTCTTCCATCCGTGCCATCTGCATGGTCGCGGACTTGTGCATCGCGGCGTGGTGGTGATGGATCTTGGCCTTGGCGTGGTGGGTCTTGTTGTGCGCCTTGGCATGGTGGATGGAACTGGACAGCGGGTGTGCGCCGATCGATGTGCGCGTCCCGCCTGCGATCAGATCGATTTCGATGATGTCGAGCGTTCTCATGGTGATCCTCGAACAGGTGTGCGGGGAAGGTGCCGTCCTCGCTTCGGCTGATCCGCGCATGCGACGAAGGCGCCGCATGCGTGGACCGATCCCGGTCATGCGCGCCGCACGTCAGGATGCGACGAGGGCGGGGCGCGCGGGTTGCGCGTGCGCATCGCCCAGGCGCTCGAACGCATAGAGATGATTCATGTAGGTGGAGACGTAGATGCGCCGTTCGTCGGGCGAGACCGCGACACCGTTGGTCACTGCGTCCGGCAGCTGCAGCACGCCGACGGTTTCGAGCGTGTCGATGTCGATCTCGACGACGCGGCCGCCGTTGCTGCCGACGATCACCCGGTTGCCGATCCGCTTGGGCGAGGCGTACACACGCGAACGCAGGTTGATCTTCTTGATCAACTGCATCGTGTCGATGTCGATCACGTACAGATGGCGGTCGCCCGATCCGCAAAACAGCTTGTTGCCGGCGAACAGCGGCGTGGTGTAGCAGATTTCGTCTGTCTGCCACTCGCCACGCTTTTCGCCGGTGGCGACATCCAGCACATAGATCGACTTGTCGAACGAGGCAAAGGCGGTCAACCCGCGACGCTCGTCCACCGCGGGCGCGTACTTCACCGAGCGCCGCGTCTTGAAGCGCCAGGCGATGCGTCCTGTCCTGGCGTCGAGCGCGAGCGTCTCATGGTCCGCACTGCCCCAGATCACCAGGTCGCCGCCTTCCCAGTACCCGGGCGAGCCGTGCTGCAACTTCTGCACCTGGTGCTCCCAGATCTTCTCGCCGGTATCCATCGCATAGGCGGCGAGACTGCCTTGCGCCCATGGACGGACATACTCGATGCCCACGTACATCAGCTTGTGGCGCGGCACCAGCAGCGGCGAAGCGCCGACCCAGTCGCCGTCCGGATGCGTCCAGATCTCTTCGCCGTTGGCTGCATCCAGGCAATAGACGGTGCCGTTGTACGCGCCGAAATACAGTCGCCCGTCATGGTAGGCCGGGCACGACCAGATGCCCTTCTTGGTGTACGCCGCGCCGGTCACCGGGTATTCCCAGACCAGCCCGCCGGTCTCGGCGGAGAATGCCTGCATCTTGGCGGCGTCGCAGCCGCGGTAGATCATGTCGCCGACCAGCAGCGGCGCGGACTTGGGGACCACGTGGAAAGCGAAGCCCCCCGGCGTCGCCGTCCGCCAGAGTTCGCGGTACGCCTGGGTGGGATGCGGCGCGCTTTGTTCCGGCGGCAGGTCGAAGTCCTTGAGGGTGAACAGCGATTGCACCGAGATCGCGTGCGTCTTGCGCCATTGCATGCCGGCCTTGGACAGGAAATCGACCACCACGAACACCTCGCCGAGCGTGTGTCCGGCCGCTCCGATGACCGCGCGCGCCTTCTCGACGCTGTTGCCGGAATTGAGCGAATCGTCGACCAGCACGATGGGCAGGTCGAGCACGTCGCCCTCGATGGCGTTGCCCATGCCGGTGGTCTTGCGATCCTTGCGAATGATGAAGCCGTTGACCGGCCCGCGTTCTTTCGGGGCGGTCAACAGCAGGGCGGTGAGCAGCGGGATCGCCGCGGTTTCCAGGCCGCCCAGTTGGAAGGGGGGGCGCGTGGCGTTGCGCTCCCAGAACGCTTCGGCGATCTGCTCGAGCGCAGCGCGTCGCATGAAGACCCGGCGCAGATCGAACAGCCAGAGATAGGAGCCGCCCTTCTTGGTGATGAGCGGGATGTTCTCGGCGCTGGTGTGCAGGCCGACGGTTTGGATCAGGTCCCGAAGCGATTGCATGGTCATCGTGCAGCCCTGCTGGGAATGGGAGGATGTGGGTTGGGGATCAAGGGGCCGCAGGCGCGTCCATCAAGCCGAGATAGCGGTCCACGGCCGGTCCCCAGATCGCGGAACCCCCGTGGCCGAAGAACAGATGGTGACCGTCGTCGCCGAAGGCGGCTGGCGTCACCAGAACGGCATGGCCGCCCGCCTCGGTGAAGGCGCGATGCAGCGAGGCGGCGAGTTCAGGTTCGAAGAAGCTGTCGTTGGCCGTATAGATCCACAGCATCGGCGTGGTGGCCTGTTGGCCGAACGTGGAGGCCGCCGCGATCAACCGGTCAGGATGGCAGTTGCTGTTGGGCCGGTCGTGGAAATGGCCGCCGCGACCGCCTGCCATGTTGACGAACGCGCTGACATTTGGGTGCGGCAGGCTGTTGTACGCCAACGTGCCCCAGCCGCCGGCCGACTGTCCGACCACGATGGCGCCGCTCGGGCTGTAGTCGGGCAGTGCGGTCAGGACGTCCACGATGCGCTTGAGTTGACGCGCGGTTTCCAATCCGGCCTTGACGTAATCGGCGCGATCGCAGCCGTCGTAGCCCTCGCTCCAAGGACCGCCGGTGGCGCCATAGCCGAGGCGCAGGACCAATGCCACGGCATAGTGGCGCCGCAGGAACCAGCGTGCCGACTCGCCGTCGCAGGTCTCTAGGGTCATGCCAGGTCGGTCGGCTGCCTTCGCCGGTGAGCCGTGTGCGATGACCACCACGCGCGGGCGGCGCACACCGGCAGGGCGGCACAGCCGTCCCTGTAAGGTCCAGGGGTGTCCGTCGGGATCGGCGATGGGGATCTGCAGCGACTCGCCGAGGTCGGCATGGGGGCCGCCGAAGCCGCTCGCCGAGGCGATGCAGGGCGCCACGCCACAGAGCAGCAGTACGGTTGCGATCAACAGGTAGCGCAGGCAAGCCGATGGCATGGTGGAGTTCCCTGCTGCCTCGATATCAGCGACGGACGCGCCGCATATGAAAGGTGATGGTCGAGCACAGCGTCGGGCACTCCCGTGCCGGAGCGCGCGAGGCACGGGTGACGGCACCATCGAACACCACCAGCCGACCAGGACGCGGACGGATCGAGATGCACTCGCGCGCGGTGTCGTAGAACACGGTTTCGCCGGCCCAATCGTCCTTCCATTCGGTGCTGGCGTAGAGCAAGGCGACACGCTCCTGATCCGACGGCTTGGCGTAGTGGTGCGCGGCGCCATCCTGTCCATGCGTGTGGCCGGTGACGTAGGCGCGGACCAGGCCGTAGTCCTGCGCCAGGTTGTCCTTGATCTGTGTCCAGAGCTCATGGAGCGGTTCCATGCCCGGGGTCGCCGCGAGGACGTCGTCGTGGATCGCGCGCTCGTGCGCTTTGCGGCTGCCGCACAGATGGATATGCCAGGACGGCGCGGCGTCGCCGAGCAGTCCTGGATAGAGGCCGTAGGACCAGCCGCCGCGACCGCGCAGCAGTTCCGGCAGATGCTGGACTTCGACGAAATTGTTGACGACTTGCAGGGACGACGCTTCCGACGCTGACACGATGGCGACCTCACGTTGGCGATACGGGATGGGACGAGGCGGCGCGGCGAACTGGCGGTCGCGCCGGTGGCGAGCTAGGAGGTGACGGGGGCGGGTGGCGCATGCGTCGCAGGTTGGCGCGTGCGGATGGCGCCTTCGTGCAACTCGATGACGCGATCGGCATGCGCGATCGTTTCAGGGCGGTGCGCAATGACGATGCGGGTGATGTTCAGCCTCTTGATCGCCTGGTTGAGTTGGCGCTCCAGCGCGAGATCCAGGTGGCTGGTCGCCTCGTCCAGCACCAGGATGTGCGGGCGCCGGTACAGCGCACGTGCCAGGAACAGGCGTTGTTGCTGGCCGCCGGAGAGGGAGGACCCCATGTCGCCGACCAGGCTGTGGTAGCCCATCGGCATGGCCATGATGTCCTCGTGTATACCGGCCAGGCAGGCGGCTTCCTCGATGTCCTGCGGGGTGGCGAGTGCGTCGAACATGCTGATGTTCTCGGCGATCGTGCCGGTGAACAGGTGGTCGTCCTGCATCACGCTGCCGGTGATCGCGCGGTAGCGGGACTTGCCGAGTCGGCGCAGATCGAGGCCGCCGATCTCGATCGCGCCTTGCTGCGGATCGAGCAGGCCGAGCAGCACTCTCACCAGCGTGCTCTTGCCGCACCCCGATGGGCCGACGATGGCGACCGATTCGCCGGCTTGCACCGCAAAACTGCACTCGCGCAGGATCCAGGGCTCGCCTTCGGCATAGCGGAAGCTGACCTTGTTGAAGGTGATGCTGGGCTGCGGCAGCGGACCCGCATGCTCGCTGGTGGCGTGCGCTTCGGGCGGGGTCAGGACGATGTCGGCCAGTCTCTCGGCCTGCAGACGCAGCATGCGAAGTTCGATCGCATAGTCGACCAGGCTGGCCACGCGGCTGCTGAACTGGTCGCCGTAGGCCACGAAGGCGGTCAGCATGCCCACGGTGAACTGGCCTTTCAGCCCCAGCCACGCGCCCAGCCAGAGCACGCCCAGCCGCTGCGCGCCTGCCGCCAGGTTCTGCAATGCGGTGAACAGCATGTCCAGGCGCTGCACCGCGATGGAGGTATTCAGCGTGTCGGTCGCGGCGTTGAGGTAACGCGCGGTCTGTTCGGCCTCCTGGTTGTTCAGGCGGATCGTCTGCACGCCGCGTACCGCCTCCAGGAATCGGCTGTGCTGCTTGGCGGTGACGGTGATCTGGCTGAGGTTGGCCTCGCGGTAGACGCGGAAGTACAGCAGCCGGAGCGCCGCATACACGGCGACGGCACCGAGAACGATGGCCGACAGCAAGGGGCTGTAGACGAACAGCACGACCAGGGTGATGCTGGCGAGCAGCCCGTCGAGCAGGATCTCGACGAAGCGGGTGGTGAGCGTCTGCTGGATCGTGTCGATCGCACCGAAGCGGGACACGATGTCGCCGAGATGGCGCGTGCCGAAGTAGGACTGCGGCAGGCGCATCAGATGCTGGAACACGTTGCCGGTCCAGCCGAGGTTGAAGTGCGTGCTGAGCCACATCACCGTCCAACTGCGCAAGGCCGAGACCAGGGTCTCGAGCACGATCAGCAATGCGAAGCTCAGGCCGAGAAAGGTCAGCAGGTCGTGGTCGCCGTCGGCGATCACCTGATCCACGACGAGTTGCATGAACAAGGGGGCCAGGAGCGCGAAGACTTCCAGGACCAGTGCCAGCCCGAAGATCTGCGCCAGTCCGCGGCCCAGGCCCTGCACCGAGCCGGCGAGCGCGCGCAGCGACACCGGCGGCGTCTCGCGCTGGCGCTGGAAGGTCGGCCCTCTGGAAAACTCGATCGCCACGCCGGTGAAGTGCCTGCCGATGTCGGCCATGCTCAGGTTGCGCACGCCCACTGCGGGATCGTGCACGACGATCCCGTGCTTGCCGACGCTGCGCAGCACCACGAAGTGGTCCATGTCCCAGTGCAGCACGCAGGGGGTCTGCAGTTGGCCGAGCTCTTCCAGGTCCAGCCGAAGCGGTCGGCATTGCAGTCCCAGCGCATGCGCGATCTCGATCAGGCGTCGTGCGGTCATGCCTTTCAGCGACAGACTGAAACGGCGCCGCAGTGCGGGCAGATCGGTATGGTGACCGTGATAGCCGGCGATCATTGCGATGCAGGCCAGGCCGCACTCCGCGGCTTCGGCCTGCAGCACATTCGGCAGCGCGCGCGTGCGCCAGAAGCGCAGGCGTCCGACACGCCCGTCCTGGGCGCTTGCGGCCTGTGCCGGCGCGCCGTGATCCACGGATGCCCGGCTCACGCGCCGCTGCTCCAGCGGTGGCCCATGCCGTACAGCGGTTCGAAGATCCATTCGACGATCCGGCGCCGGTCCAGCAACATGTCCGCGTCCAGCGCCATGCCTGGGCGCAGCGGCTCCTTGCGCCCGTACGCCTCGACGTTCTGATCCGCCAGGTCCACGCGGGCCAGGTAGAGCGGATCGGAGGAGGGCGGGTTACCGCCACCGAGCAGCAGCGTGACTTCGCCAGGCGTCAGCGCGCTGCGCGAGACGCTGCTCACCACGCCATGGTGCAGACCGAATTTCTGGTAGGGGAATGCCTGGTAGTGCAGGGTGACCTGGATGCCCGGATGGACGAAGCCGACCGCCTGGCTGGGAACCAGGATCTGCGCCTGCAGGGCTGAGCCGTCCGGGACGATGGCGAGCAGCGGTTGCCCCAGTGCGACCGAGGCGCCGGGTTTGACCAGCAAGGTGGAGACGGTGCCGCTGGCCGGCGCACGCAGTTCGCTGGCGCGTGCCGCTTCGTTCTGCGCCAGGGTCTGCTCGACCTGCGCCAGTTGCCGGCGCAAGTCGTTGAGCTTGGCAGACACCGCCAGCGGCAACTGGGTCAGCTGATCGTTGAGCACGCTCAGTTGCTGCTGCGTACTGGCGCGTTGCTGCTGCAACGAGCGCAGCTGCGATTCGTCGGCGAGCAACGCCGATTGCTCCTGCTCGACCTGCAATGCCGGGATGTAGCCGCCGGCGACCAGGCCCGACCATTTGTCCACCAACTCCTGCACCAGCTGCATCTGCTTCTTCTCGATCGCGATCTGCGCATCGATTTGGACCAACTGCTCCTTGAGTGCGGATTGTTGCGTGCGATTGTCCTCTGCCTGCTTGTCCTGCAGCTGCTGGGTATCGCCGATGTCCTGGCGCAGGCGGCCGGCCTGGCGTTGCAACTGCGCGCTGACGCTGGCCGCCGTGTTCCCGAGCGCCTTGCTGGTGTGCTCGCCCGACAGCGAGACCAGGACCTGTCCGCTCGCGACCCGATCGCCTTCGGCGACGCCGACGTGATCGATCACGCCGAGCGTATTGGCGGTCAGGCTGATCAAGCCGGCGCGCGGGACCAGGAGCCCGGTGACATGAACGCGCTGGGTGTAGTGGCCAAAGAACAGCCACAGCACAATGGCGGCGGCCATGCCGAGGGCGACGACGGTCCAGGCCCGGGTCGAAAGTGGCGTTGCCAGTCGCACCGTCCCCAGCCATGCCTGGCTTCGGGCGTCCACTGCCTCGTCACGGAAAAGCGAATGTTCCATTCGGCTGATTCCATCCGTGTTTCATATGGGAGCCGCGCGTCTCGGTGCGCGTCCATTTTCCAAAAGCGGGTTGAAACTTAATTCGTGGGAGATAATTTCGAGGGCTTCTTTCGTCTTCCTTTCTGTATTTGCGCGCTTTCCATCTTGTCTACGAAATGCGTTCTCGCGATGGTGATTGGTGACGAAATTAATCAGGTAATTCCGATGTTTATGCTTGGAATTTCAGTGTCTTGGGTCGCTTTCGAGCGGGTTTAAATGTGCCTGTCATGACCGTGTCGCATAATGACGGGCGTGGTATATCGCCATGTCGGTGCTGACAATCCATGTCATTGCTTGAAAATTGTTTCCATTATGTATCCGGGGCTGCATCGATAACGGAGCGCCGCCCTTGAGCCAAAATGCCGATTTGTCCGCGCCTCACGTGCGCAAACGCCGCCGTCGTTGGCGCTTGCCGATCCTGATCGCTCTGTCATTGCTGGCGGTCGTTGCGCTGGGGCCGCGGGTCAGCGTGGCCCTGCCGCAGGTGGCGGCGCCGGCGGTACCGCAGGATCCGCTGGCGCTGCAGGCCTGGATCGATGCGCGCGAGCGCGCCACGCCTGGGGTGCGTCCGGACAACCAGGCGCGGATCGTCTGGGCCGATCCGGCGCATCCGGGGCGACGCGCGTGCGCCATGGTCTATGTGCATGGTTTCACCGCCAGCCAGGGCGAGGGCGCACCCACGCATGTGCGGCTGGCGCGCAGCTTCGGCTGCAATCTGTATCTGCCGCGCCTGCCCGGGCATGGGCTGGTCGCGGCCGATGCGCTGCGCGGCGTCGATGCCGGGCGCCTGCTCGGCGGCGCGGCCGAGGCGCTGGCGGTGACCCGGGTATTGGGCGACCGCGTGGTGGTGATCGGCAATTCAATGGGCGGGGCGCTGGCGCTGCAGGCGGTGGCGGCGAATCCGCGCCAGGTGCAGGCGCTGGTGCTGTGGTCGCCGCTGGTGCGCGAGTACGGCGATCAGCTGCAGCCGATGCTGTGGCCGTGGGGCGCGCAGTTGCTGGCGTGGACGCACAACGGCGGCGATCCGATCCTGCGCTATCCGGTCGACAGTGCCTACTGGGCCGACGCCACCCACCTGGACGGCTATCGCGCGCTGGCCGCGCTGACCCGCGGCGGCATGCAGCCGGCGACGTATGCGCGCATCCATGTGCCGGTGTTCCTCGGTTACTACTACCGCGATCGGCAGCATCAGGACCGCACGGTGTCGGTGGCGGCGCTGCAGGCGATGTTCAAGCAACTGGGGACGCCGCCGGCCTTGCGCCAGGCGGTGGACGTCCCCGGGGCGGACAATCACGTGCTGGCCTCGCCGATCCGCTCGCGCGCGGTGCCGGCGGTGTTCGCCGCCACCTGCCGGTTCCTGGCGGGGCAGGGTGGCTTGACGCAGCCGGCCGGCGTGCCGGATTGCGCGCATGCCTGGGCCGACGACGAGGCGCAGGCGCATGCAGTGGCGGCCGCGCGGTGAGCGCAGTCGTCACCGCGTACGGAAGGATGTTGCGCGGCGCGCAGGCAACGGTGTCGCTGCGCATGATGCACGGCGAGGCCATGCCCTGACCGCGCACGCGTGGCGACGACGCAGGCGCGCCGTCCACCGGACCTACTGCAGGTCGCGCAGATCCAGATTGCGCAGCTTGGGCGCCTTCCAGCTGGTGACGCCGACCACGCCCAGGGTCACGCAGCCGCCCAGTACCACGGCGGGCACCAGCCCGATCAACCGCGCCATGACGCCGTCGTAGAACGCGCCCAGCTCGTTCGACGAGCCGATGAAGATGCCGTTGATCGAGGAGACGCGGCCGCGCATCGCGTCCGGGGTGGCCAGCTGCAGGATGGTCGAGCGCACGATCACCGAGACGCCATCGCACATGCCGTAGGCGAGCAGGATCGCCGCCGACAGCCAGAAGTGCCGCGACAGGCCGAAGGCGATGGTGCACAGGCCGAAGCCGGCCACCGCCAGCAGCAGCACGCGTCCGGCATTGCGCTGCAGCGGGTGCCGCGCCAGCCACACGCCGACCAGGATCGAACCCAACGCCGGCGCGCCGCGCAGGATGCCCAGGCCCTCGGGACCGTAGTGCAGGATGTCGTGGATGAAGGCCGGCAGCATCGACACCGCGCCGCCCAGCAGCACCGAGAACATGTCCAGCGCCATCGCGCCGAGCATGATCTGGTTGGAGAACACGAACTGTGCGCCTTCGGCGATGCTGCGGAAGATCGGTGCGCGCGGGCCCTCGTGCACCGGCTCGGCCACGCGCAGCAGCCACAGCGCCAGCAGCGCCGCGGTGGAGGCACCGATGGCGGTGCCGTAGGCCAGGCTCTTGCCGCCCCAGCCGACCAGCAGGCCGCCCAGCGCCGGGCCGATCACCATGCCGGCCTGGAACGCGACGCTGCCGACGCTGGCGCCGCGCGCATAGGCCTCGCGCGGCAGGACGCGGGCGAACAGCGCGTTGTACACCGGCGACAGGAACGCGCGCGCGGCGCCGGTCAGCGCGATCGCCGCGTAGATCGGCCACACCCCGTGCGCGGACAACCAGCCGCGGCTCACCGCCAGCAGTACCGCCGCGGTGGCGATCAGGCCGACGCTGGCGAGCATGCCGAGGTAGCGCCGCGGCAGGTGATCGACCAGGTAGCCGGCGAACGGGGCGATGCAGAAGAACGGCAGGATCTCGGCCAGCCCGATCAGGCCCAGCGAGAACGGATCGCGGGTGATCTCGTAGATGTGCCAGCCGACCGTGACCGCGACGATCTGGTAGGACAGCATCGCCAGGATGCGGTAGGCCAGCACCAGGGCGAAGCCGGGGTGCGCCAGCAGCGTGCGCAGGGTCTGCGGGGTGGGCAGGGGCGCGCTCATGCCTGCTGGGCGCGCGCGGTGTCCTGGATGAAGGCCAGCAGCGCGGCCAGGCCGTTGCTGCGGGTCGGCGACAGATGCTTGCCCAGGCCGATGGCCGCGACGAAGTCCGGCGCGGTTGCGAGGATGTCCGCGGCGCTGCGCCCGGAATAGACCCGCAGGGCCAGGTAGATCAGGCCGGAGACGATCGCCGAGTCGCTGATCGCATGGAACACCAGGCGCTCGGCATTGCCCTCGGGCACGATCCACACCATCGACTGGCAGCCGTGCAGGCGATGCTCCTCGGTCTTCCAGTGCTCGGGAAAGGCGGGCAGCTTGCGGCCCAGGTCGATCAGGTACTGGTAGCGCTCGGACCAGTCGCCGAAGAAGCCGAATTCCTCGGCGATGGCGGCCTGCGCGTCGGCGGGCGTGGGTTCGAGCGGAAAGTCGGTGTCGGTCATCGGGAATCCAAGATCAAGCGATGTAAAGCCCCTCTCCCTCCGGGAGAGGGGTTGGGGTGAGGGTGCGGGCGCAGCCTCGCGAATTGTCTCTGCGAGTCGCTTCGCACCGTACCCCCATCCACCCCCTGCGGGGCGCCTTGTAAGTCTCTCTCCCTCCGGGAGAGGGGTTGGGGTGAGGGTGCGGGCGCAGCCTCGCGAATTGTCTATGCGAGTCGCTTCGCGCCGTACCCTCATCTGCCCCTTCGGGGCGCCTTAAAAGCCCCTCTCCCTCCGGGAGAGGGGTTGGGGTGAGGGTACGGGCGCAGCCTCGCGAATTGTCTATGCGAGTCGCTTCGCGCCGTACCCTCATCCGCCCCTTCGGGGCACCTTCTCCCGGTGGGAGAAGGGAACAGCCGTGCGCCCACCTTCTAAGAGGGCTCGGTCACCCGCGCTTCCAACGTACGCCCTGCGGCGTGTCCTCCAGGACAATGCCGGCCTCGGCCAGTTCCTGGCGGATGGCGTCGGCGCGGGCGAAGTCGCGGGCCTTCTTGGCGTCGCTGCGGGCGTCGATCAGCGCCTGGATGCGGGCGTCGTCGTCGCTGCCGGCCCCCTGGAACCAGACCTCGGGGTCCTGCTGCAGCAGGCCCAGGGCCAGGCCGGCGCCGAGCAGGCGGCCCTTGGCCTGGCGCAGCGCGTCCGCCCGTTGCTCGCCATCGGCGGGATCGGGGCCGCCGGCCGGCGCCGCCTCGCGCAGCGCCTGCCGCGCCTGTGTCGCCAGGCTCGACAGCACCGACAGCGCCAGCGGCGTATTGAGGTCGTCGTCCAGGGCCTCTTCGATCTCGGCTGGAATGACGGCCTCGGCGTCGATGGCCTGCAGGTCGCGCAGCGTCCCGTACAGGCCGTCGAGCCGGGCGACCTGGGCCTGGATCAGGGCGTCGGACCAGTCCAGCGGCTGCCGGTAGTGCGCGCTCAGCAGCGCGCAGCGCAGCGCTTCGGGCCGGTGCCGGGCGATCAGGTCGTGCACCGTCTCGATGTTGCCCAGCGACTTGCTCATCTTGGCGCCGCTGAAGGTCAGCATGCCGTTGTGCAGCCACACGCGGGCGAACGTGGCGCCGCCGTGGGCGCATTCGCTTTGCGCGATCTCGTTCTCGTGGTGCGGGAACTGCAGGTCGACGCCGCCGGCGTGGATGTCGATGGTCTCGCCCAGGTGCGCGGCGGCCATCGCCGAGCACTCGATGTGCCAGCCGGGACGGCCGCGGCCCCATAGCGAGTCCCAGCCCGGCAGGTCGTCGCTGGAGGGTTTCCACAGCACGAAGTCGCCCGGGTCGCGCTTGTACGGGGCCACCTCGACGCGGGCGCCGGCCAGCATCTCCTCCGGGTCGCGCCGCGACAGCTTGCCGTAGCCGGCGAAGCTGGCCACCGCGAACAGTACGTGGCCCTCGGCGGCATAGGCATGGCCGCCGGCGATCAGCCGCTCGATCATCGCCACGATGTGCGGGATGTGCGCGGTGGCCGCCGGCTCGATGTCCGGCGGGGTCACGCCCAGCGCGGCCATGTCCTGGCGGTAGATGGCGGCGAAGCGGTCGGTGATGGTGGAGATCGGCACGCCCTGCGCCTGCGCGGCGGCGTTGATCTTGTCGTCCACGTCGGTGATGTTGCGGGCGTAGCGCAGCTTGCCGTAGCGGCGCCGCAGCAGTGCCGCCAGCACGTCGAACACCACCGGGCCGCGGGCGTTGCCGATGTGCGCGAAGTTGTAGACGGTGGGGCCGCAGACGTAGAGCGTCGGGCCGGCCACCGGATCGAGCGGTTCGAAGGCGTCGACCCGGCGGGTCAGGTTGTTGTGCAGGCGCAGGCTCATCGGCATCGGCGGTGGGGAAACCGCCCGATTCTACCGGCAGCGGCCCCGGGGCGGGTCATCCGTCCCCCAGCGTGCCGCGCCGCAGTTGCGCATGCCTATGGCAAGGAAGAGCGAGGATTTGGATGACGCAGCGGCGGGCGCGCGCACCCGTGGCCCTTCGGGTTGGGCCTGGCAGGCACGGCGTACGCGGGATGGAGGGCACGCCCTGCGCGGGCACGGAGTGGGGCCGTCGGCTCGCGTTCAGCCCGACGCAAGCCGCCATGCCTACACTCACTGGTCCGCCCTTGCGAAGCCTGCTGCCGATGCGTCCGATCCCGTTGTTGCCGCTGGTCGGCATCCTTGCCTGCGCCGTCGCGCCGGCCTGGGCGCAGGACTCCGAGGCGCGCAACCGGGTGGTGGTGATCGAGAACGTCAAGCTGGACTACGCCCAGGTGCTGAACGTGGAGCCGGTCTACCAGACCTTGCGCGCCACCCGCACCGAGCAGCAATGCGATCCGGCCCCGGCGCCTGCACCGGCCGCGCCAGCGCCGAAGCCGGCCGAGGACGACAGCCGCTTCAACCGGCTGATGGATTCGGTGAAGGACATTTTCAGTCGCCGCCACGAGGAGCCGGCACAGCAGGCGGCCGCGCCGGCCGCGGCACCGGCGGGCGGGCGCAACTGCCGGATGGTCGAAGTCGGCCGCGAATTCCGCCGGCCCATCGCCTATGACGTGGACTATGTCTACAAGGGCACCAAGTACCGCTCGCGGCTGCCCGAGGATCCGGGCAACCGCCTGCGCATCCGTGTCTCGGTGGCGCCGTACGTGCCCGACGCGGTCGTGGTGCCGCCGCGCTGAGCGCCTCGCGCGCTTGCGCCTGTGGCGTGCGCGTGCGAGGATGCGCGCCGATGAAAGCGAACCTGCCCCAGCACGATCTCAGCGCCGCACGCATGGCCTCGGGCATGACGTCGCGCGCGCGTCGACCGGAATCCCACATTCTCGCTGGGTAACCGGAGCGTCGTGCCGTTCGTTCTGAAAACCCAGCCCGAGGCTGGGTTTTTTCGTTTTCATCGGCCGGAAAAGTTTCACCCGTAAAGAACAACGCACATAACCTCCCGCGCGTCCCGCGTCCCCACCGCTGCAAAGGATCGATCGATGTCTCTGAAGCACTTCTTGAACACCCAGGACTGGAGCCGCGCCGAGCTCGACGCGGTGCTGACCCAGGCGGCGCTGTTCAAGCGCAACCGCCTCGGCAGCGAGCTGAAGGGCAAGTCGATCGCGCTGGTGTTCTTCAACCCGTCCATGCGCACCCGCACCAGCTTCGAGCTGGGCGCGTTCCAACTCGGCGGCCATGCGGTGGTGCTGCAGCCGGGCAAGGACGCGTGGCCGATCGAGTTCGACCTGGGCACGGTGATGGACGGCGACACCGAAGAGCACATCGCCGAGGTGGCGCGGGTGCTGGGCCGCTACGTCGACCTGATCGGCGTGCGCGCCTTCCCGAAGTTCGTCGACTGGGCCAAGGACCGCGAGGATCTGGTGCTGAAGAGCTTCGCCAAGTACTCGCCGGTGCCGGTGATCAACATGGAAACCATCACCCATCCGTGCCAGGAGCTGGCGGACGCGCTGGCGCTGCAGGAGCACTTCGGCACTCGCGACCTGCGCGGCAAGAAGTACGTGCTGACCTGGACCTACCATCCCAAGCCGCTGAACACCGCGGTGGCCAATTCCGCACTGACCATCGCCACCCGCCTGGGCATGGACGTGACCCTGCTGTGCCCGACCCCGGACTACGTGCTCGACGAGCGCTACATGGGCTGGGCCGCGCAGAACGTGCAGGAGAGCGGCGGCTCGCTGAGCGTCAGCCACGACATCGACAGCGCCTACGCCGGCGCCGACGTGGTCTACGCCAAGAGCTGGGGCGCGCTGCCGTTCTTCGGCAACTGGGGCCCGGAGAAGCCGATCCGCGACCAGTACCAGCATTTCATCGTCGACGAACGCAAGATGGCGCTGACCAACAACGGCGTGTTCTCGCACTGCCTGCCGCTGCGCCGCAACGTCAAGGCTACCGACGCGGTGATGGATTCGCCCAACTGCATCGCCATCGACGAGGCCGAGAACCGCCTGCATGTGCAGAAGGCAGTGATGGCGGCCCTGGTGGGCCAGGGCCGCCGGGATTCGTGATTCGGGATTGGGGAGTCGCAACGGCGACTCCCTTCCTGCTCTTAATTTAGTCAACCGCAGAGAGACGCCCCCATGTCGCAGCACCCCGCTTCCACCAATCCCGACTCCCCAATCCCCAATCCCGGCCTCAAGGACATCGTCCTCGCCTTCTCCGGCGGCCTCGACACCAGCTTCTGCATTCCCTACCTGCAGGCCAAGGGCTACGCCGTGCATACCGTGTTCGCCGATACCGGCGGCGTGGATGCCGAGGAGCGCGATTTCATCGAGAAGCGCGCCGCGGAACTGGGTGCGGCCAGCCACGTCACCGTCGACGGCGGCCCGGCGATCTGGGCCGGCTTCGTCAAGCCGTTCGTGTGGGCCGGCGAGGGCTACCAGGGCCAGTACCCGCTGCTGGTGTCGGACCGCTACCTGATCGTCGATGCCGCGCTCAAGCGCGCCGAGGAGCTGGGCACCAAGGTCATCGCCCACGGCTGCACCGGCATGGGGAACGACCAGGTGCGCTTCGACCTGGCGGTCAAGGCGCTGGGCGATTACGAGATCGTCGCGCCGATCCGCGAAATCCAGAAGGAACACACCCAGACCCGCGCCTACGAGCAGAAGTACCTGGAGGAGCGCGGCTTCGGCGTGCGCGCCAAGCAGCAGGCCTACACCATCAACGAGAACCTGCTCGGCCTGACCATGTCCGGCGGCGAGATCGACCGCTGGGAAGCGCCGGGCGAGGGCGCCCGCGGCTGGTGCGCGCCGCGCAGCGCGTGGCCGACCGAGCCGCTGACGGTGAAGCTGAAGTTCGTGCAGGGCGAGGCGGTCGAACTCGACGGCAAGGCGCTGCCGGGCGAACAGATCCTGGCCAAGCTCAACAAGCTGTTCGCGCCCTACGGCGTGGGCCGTGGCGTGTACACCGGCGACACCGTGATCGGCCTGAAGGGCCGCATCGTGTTCGAGGCGCCGGGCCTGGTGGCGCTGCTGGCCGCGCATCGCGCGCTGGAGGACGCGGTGCTGACCAAGCAGCAGAACCGCTTCAAGCCGGACGTGGCGCGCAAGTGGGTGGAGCTGGTCTACGAAGGCTTCTACCACGATCCGCTGAAGACCGACCTGGAAGCCTTCCTGAAGTCGTCGCAGGCGATGGTCAACGGCGAAGTGACGCTGGAAACCCGCGGCGGCCGCGTCGACGCGGTGGCGGTGAAGTCGCCGCACCTGCTCAACGCCAAGGGCGCGACCTACGCGCAGTCGGCGGACTGGGGCGTGGCCGAGGCCGAGGGCTTCATCAAGCTGTTCGGGATGAGCTCGACGCTGTACGCGCAGGTGAACCGCTAGAGCCTAAAGCCCCTCTCCCTCCGGGAGAGGGGTTGGGGTGAGGGTACGGGCGCGAAGCGCGCGCGATATCTCATCTGCACGAGGCTTCGCTCGGACCCTCATCCGCCCCTTCGGGGCACCTTCTCCCGAGGGGAGAAGGGTTCACCTGACCAGCACCACCGCGGCCTGACCCACCATGACCGATCTGCTCACCTCCACGCTCGATCACCTGCAGCAGCTGGTGTCCTTCGACACCCGCAATCCACCGCGGGCGATCGGCACCGATGGCATCTTCGACTACCTCCGCGCGCAGCTGCCCGGCTTCGCGGTGGAGGTGATCGATCATGGCGCCGGCGCGGTCAGCCTGTACGCGGTACGCGGCACGCCCAGGTACCTGTTCAACGTGCACCTGGACACGGTGCCGGATTCGCCGCACTGGAGCGCCGATCCGCACACGATGCGGCGCCTGGACGATCGCGTGGTCGGCCTGGGCGTGTGCGACATCAAGGGCGCGGCGGCGGCGCTGCTGGCCGCGGCCAATGCCGGCGACGGCGATGCCGCGTTCCTGTTCTCCAGCGACGAGGAAGCCAACGACCCGCGCTGCATCGCCGCGTTCCTGGCCCGCGGTATTCCCTATGAAGCGGTGCTGGTGGCCGAGCCGACCATGAGCGAGGCGGTGCTGGCGCACCGCGGCATCAGTTCGGTGCTGATGCGTTTCGCCGGCCGCGCCGGGCATGCCTCCGGCAAGCAGGACGCCGCGGCCAGCGCGCTGCACCAGGCGATGCGCTGGGGCGGTCGCGCGCTGGACCATGTGGAGTCGCTGGCGCACGCGCGCTTCGGCGGACTCACCGGGCTGCGCTTCAACATCGGCCGGGTCGAGGGCGGGATCAAGGCCAACATGATCGCGCCGGCGGCGGAGCTGCGCTTCGGTTTCCGGCCGCTGCCATCGATGGACGTGGACGCGCTGCTGGTGACCTTTGCCGGCTCCGCCGAGCCGGCCGCGGCGCACTTCGAGGAGACCTTCCGCGGGCCGAGCCTGCCGTCCGGCGACATCGCGCGCGCCGAGGACAAGCGCCTGGCCGCGCGCGACGTCGCCGATGCGCTGGAACTGCCGATCGGCAACGCGGTGGACTTCTGGACCGAGGCCTCGCTGTTCTCTGCCGGCGGCTACACCGCGCTGGTCTACGGCCCGGGCGACATCGCCCAGGCGCATACCGCCGACGAGTTCGTGACGCTGGAGCAACTGCAGCGCTACGCCGCCTCGGTGCACCGCATCATCAACGGCGCGCGCTGAGCCGCACGCCCTCCCACGCCGCCCGGACCGATCCCGCGATCGGCTCCACCCTGGATTCCTTCGGACACCGCCCCCCGCCATGCACGCCAACCGCCAAACCCGCCAGACCATCGTGCGCCTGCTCTCGAGCATGGCCAGCGCGAAGGAGATCAGCCAGTACCTCAAGCGCTTCTCGCAGCTGGACGCCAAGCGCTTCGCCGTGGTCAAGGTCGGCGGCGCGGTGCTGCGCGACGACCTGGAGGCGCTGACCTCCTCGTTGTCGTTCCTGCAGGAAGTGGGCTTGACCCCGATCGTGCTGCACGGCGCCGGCCCGCAGCTGGATGCGGAGCTGTCCGCTGCCGGCATCGAGAAGCAGACCGTCAACGGCCTGCGGGTGACCTCGCCGGAAGCGCTGGCGATCGTGCGCCGGGTGTTCCAGGCGTCCAACCTCAAGCTGGTCGAGGCGCTGCAGCAGAACGGCGCGCGTGCCACCTCGATCACCGGCGGCGTGTTCGAGGCGCAGTACCTGGACCGCGACACCTACGGGCTGGTCGGCGAGGTCACCGCGGTGAACCTGGCGCCGATCGAGGCCAGCCTGCAGGCCGGCTCGATCCCGGTCATCACCAGCCTGGGCGAGACCCCCAGCGGGCAGATCCTCAACATCAACGCCGATTTCGCCGCCAACGAACTGGTGCAGGAGCTGCAGCCGTACAAGATCATTTTCCTCACCGGCACCGGCGGTCTGCTCGACGAGCGCGGCACGGTGATCGATTCGATCAACCTGTCCACCGAGTACGACCACCTGATCGCGCAGCCGTGGATCCATGGCGGCATGAAGGTCAAGATCGAGCAGATCAAGGACCTGCTGGACCGGCTGCCGCTGGAGTCGTCGGTGTCGATCACGCGTCCGGCCGACCTGGCCAAGGAATTGTTCACCCACAAGGGCTCGGGCACCCTGGTCCGGCGCGGCGAGAAGGTGCTGCGCGCCACGGCGTGGAGCGAGCTGGACCTGCCGCGGCTGAAGAGCCTGATCGAATCCAGTTTCGGCCGCACCCTGGTGCCGGACTATTTCGACACCACCAAGCTGCTGCGCGCCTACGTCAGCGAAAACTACCGCACCGCGGTGATCCTGACCGACGAGGGCGGCTATACCTACCTCGACAAGTTCGCGGTGCTCGACGATGCGCAGGGCGAAGGCCTGGGCCGTGCGGTGTGGAACGTGATGCGCGAGGAGACGCCGCAGTTGTTCTGGCGCTCGCGCCACAACAACCAGGTCAACATCTTCTACTACGCCGAGTCCGACGGCTGCTTCAAGCAGGAGAAGTGGAAGGTGTTCTGGTATGGGCTGGACACGTTCGAGCAGATCCAGCACTGCGTGGCGCATTGCGCCACGCGCACGCCGACCCTGCAGGGTTGAACGGCCTCTTCGTCTAGGACTTACCTGATGTCCAGCATCGATCCCGTGCTTCCCGAATCCTGGCGCCAGGTGCCGACGCTGCGCGGGCGCCACGTCAGCCTGGAGCCGCTGCAGGCCGCGCATGCCGAGGGCCTGCGCGCCGCGCTGCACGGCAGCGGCCTGGACACGCTGTGGTACACCAACGTGCCGGCGCCGGAGCGCGTGGATGCCTATGTCGCCGCCGCGCTGGAGGTGCAGGCGCTGGGCCGGGTGCTGCCGTTCGTGGTGCGCGATGCGCAGGGCGAGATCGTCGGCAGCACGCGCTTCTACGGCCTGGACCCGCAGGTGCCGACGCTGTCGATCGGCTACACCTGGTATGCGCCGCGGGTGCAACGCACCGGCCTGAACACCGAGGCCAAGCTGCTGCTGCTCGGCCATGCTTTCGAGACTCTCGGCTGCCTCAGCGTGGTGTTCGAGACCAGTTGGTTCAATCACGCCTCGCGCACCGCGATCGCGCGGCTGGGGGCCAAGCAGGATGGCGTGCTGCGCAACCACAAGCGCCACGCCGACGGCACCCCGCGCGATACCGTCATCTTCTCCATCATCGATACGGAATGGGCCGGGGTGAAACGCCACCTGCAGTTCCGCCTGGATTCGCACGCATGAGCACTCCCATCTATTCCATCGGCATCGTCGGCGCCCGCGGTCACACCGGCGCCGAGCTGATCCGCCTGATCGCCGCGCATTCGCAGTTGCGCCTGGCGTTCCTGTCCTCGCGCGAGCTGGACGGGCAGCGCGTCGATGCGCACCACGACACCTACCAGGGCGAGCTGCGCTACGAGAACCTCGATCCCGAGGCGGTGGCGGCCAAGCGCGCCGACGTGGTGGTGCTGGCGCTGCCCAACGGCAAGGCCGCACCCTACGTGGCGGCGTTGGACGCGGCGGTCGCCGCCGGCGCGGCCGATCCGATCGTGGTCGATCTGTCCGCCGACTACCGCTTCGACCCGGCCTGGTACTACGGCCTGCCGGAACTGACCCGCACGCGCTATGCCGGGCAGCGCCGCATCAGCAACCCGGGCTGCTACGCCACCGCGATGCAGCTGGCGATCGCGCCGCTGCGCGAGCAGCTCGCCGGCCCGCCGCAGTGTTTCGGCGTGTCGGGCTATTCCGGTGCCGGCACCACCCCGTCGGACAAGAACAACCCGGCGCTGTTGCACGACAACCTGATGCCGTATGCGCTGACCGACCACATGCACGAGCGCGAGGTGTTCGCGCAGCTCGGCGTGCCGGTGGAATTCATGCCGCACGTGGCGCCGCATTTCCGCGGCATCACCATGACCGTGAACCTGTGGCTGCAGCAGCCGCTGAAGCTGGAGGCGGTGCAGCAGCTGTATCGCGCCCGTTATGCCGGCGAGCCGCTGATCGAGGTGATCGACGAGGCGCCGTGGGTCAGCCGTATCGCCGGCCGCCACGGCGTGCAGCTCGGCGGCTTCACCCTGGCCCCGGGCAACAAACGGCTGGTGATGGTGGCGACCCTGGACAACCTGCTCAAGGGCGCCGCGACCCAGGCGATGCAGAACCTCAACCTGGCGCTGGGCGTGGACGAGCTGACCTCGATCCCGTCCATGCACACGCCGGAGTAGGACACCCACATTAGCGCCGCATCCCCAACGGACGCAGCGCGCCGCTTTCCGAATCCCAATTCCCCAATCCCCATTCCCGGCTTCCCAATGACCAACCTCCTCTGGCAAAAACCCGGCGTCGCCGTCGACACGCAGATCCAGGCGTTCCTGGCCGGCGACGACGTGCTCCTGGACCGCGAGTTCTTCCTGCACGACATCGCCGCCAGCGGCGCGCACGCCGAAGGCCTGCAGCGCATCGGCATCCTGTCCGCCGACGAACTGGCCGGGCTGCAGCGCGAGCTGGCGGTGCTGGCCGAGGATTTCCGCAGCGGCGCGTTCGTGCTGGATGCGCGCTTCGAGGATGGCCACTCGGCGATCGAGGCGCGGCTGACCGAGCGCCTGGGCGATGCCGGGCGCAAGATCCACACCGGGCGCAGCCGCAACGACCAGATCCTGGTCGCCACCCGGCTGTGGCTGAAGGACAAGCTGGCGCGGTTGGCACAGCTCAGCGCGGAGATCGCCAAGGTGGCGCTGGACCGCGCGCAGGCCGAGCGCGATCTGCCGGTGCCCGGCTACACCCACATCCAGCGCGCCGTGGTGTCCTCGGCCGGCATGTGGTGGGCGGGCTGGGCCGAGGCCTTCATCGACGACGCACTGCGCGCCCGCGACACCCTGCGCCTGGTCGACTGCAATCCGCTGGGCACCGCCGCCGGCTACGGCGTCAACCTGCCGCTGGACCGCGAACACACCACCGCCGCGCTGGGCTTCGCGCGCCTGCAGGTCAGCCCGATCTACGCGCAGCTGTCGCGCGGCAAGTTCGAGATGGCCGCGCTGGAAGCGCTGGCCAGCGCCACCCTGGATCTGCGTCGCCTGGCCTGGGACCTGTCGCTGTTCACCAGCGGCGAATTCGGTTTCGTCGCGCTGCCGGCGCAGTACACCACCGGCAGCTCGATCATGCCCAACAAGCGCAACCCGGACGTGATCGAGCTGATGCGCGCCACCCACGCCAGCGTGGCCGCCGCGCGCACCGAGATCGAACAGTTGCTGTCGCTGCCGTCGGGCTATCACCGCGACCTGCAGAGCAGCAAGGGCGCGATCTTCCATGGCTTCGGCCGCGGCCTGGCCGCGCTGGAACTGCTGCCGGCGCTGCTGGCCAACCTGGAGTGGCGCGAGGACAGGCTGCGCGCGGCGATCGATTCGGGCATGTACGCCACCGACGTGGCGGTGGAAGCCGCGATGGCCGGCGTGCCGTTCCGCGAGGCCTACCAGGCCGCCGCCGCGTCCGCCGACAGCGCGGGGCAGGGGCGGACGCCGGAAGGCAGCCTGGCGGCGCGGGTCTCGCCCGGCGCCGCCGCCGATCTGCGCCTGGACGCGCTGCGCGTGCGCTGGCAGGCGCTGGACGGATGAGCGCGGTCAACATCGCCTCGGCCCGTCACTACACCTGGGGCGGCAGCTGCGATGGCTGGCATCTGCTGGACGTGCCGGACCTGAGCGCGATCGAAGAGCGCATGCCGCCCGGCGCGGCCGAGGTGCGCCACCGCCACCTGCGCGCGCACCAGTTCTTCCGGGTGCTGGACGGCGAGGCGGCGATGGAGCTGGAAGGCGTCGTGCACGTGCTGCATGCCGGCGACGGCCTGCACGTGCCGCCGGGCGCTGCGCACCGGATGCGCATTGCCTCGAACGCCGATGTCCGCTTCCTGGTGGTGTCGGCACCGCACAGCCACGGCGACCGGGAACCCGCTGCGTTGGAGACTCCGCAATGACCACGCTCTACCTGGTGCTGGCGATGCGCCGGCCCGATTTCGACGCTGCCGCGGTGCAGCCGCATCTTGCCTTCCTCGATGCGCTGCGCGCGCAGGGCCGGCTGCAGCTCACCGGCGGGTTCGCCGACGGCAGCGGCGGCGCCTACCTTCTGCGCAACGTTGCGAGCCTGGCCGAGGCACAGGCCATCGTCGCCACCGATCCGTTGGTGACGATGCAGGTGTCCGACCTGACCGTGCACGAATGGAACGTCCGCTGAGGCCGCCTGGATGACGCCGCACGTCGCTACCGCCGCGTCGCCGTTCCCCGAGCAACCGCTGCCGTCCTGGCGGCGCGCGGTGCTCAAGGTCGGCAGCAGCCTGTTGGCCGCCGACGGCGGCGGGCTGACCCCGCGCTTCGCGCTGGGCCTGGCGCAGTTCGTCTCGGCCAATCTGGCGGCCGGCCGCGAACTGGTGATCGTCTCCTCCGGCGCGGTGGCCGCTGGCCGCGCCATCGTGCCCAAGGCTGCCGAGGCCGGTGCGGCGCTGGCGGCACGACAGGCGCTGGCCGCGCTCGGCCAGGCGCAGCTGATCGCGCTGTGGCAGCGCTTCTTCGAACGGCCGGTGGCGCAGGTGCTGTTGACCCACGATGACCTGCGCAACCGACGCCGCTACCTCAACGCACGCGCCACCCTGGGCGAGTTGTTGCGGCTGGGCGCACTGCCGGTGGTCAACGAGAACGACACGGTCTCGGTGGACGAACTCAAGCTTGGCGACAACGACAACCTCGCCGCGATCGTCGCCGCGTTGGTCGACGCCGATGCGCTGTTCATCGCCACCGACATCGATGGCCTGTACACCGCGGACCCGCGCCGGGATCCGCAGGCACAGCCGCTGCACGAGGTGCAGGAACTGAGCGCGGCGGTGTTGGCCATGGCCGGCGGCAGCGGCAGCGGCGTGGGCACCGGCGGCATGCGTACCAAGCTGGAGGCCGCGGCCAAGGCCGGTGCCGCCGGCATCGAGACCTATCTGTTCAACGGCCGCAGCGCCGAGGTGGTGCGCGGCCTGGCCCAGGACCGCCTGCGCGGCACCCGCATCCATGCCGCACGCACCCGCATCGCCGCACGCAAGTACTGGCTGCGCCACGTGCCGGTGGACCCTGGGGCGATCCTGGTCGACGCCGGTGCCGCAACGGCGCTGCTCGACAAGGGCGCCTCGCTGTTGCCGGGCGGCGTGGCCGGCGCCGTGGGCGAGTTCCGCCGCGGCGACATGGTCGAGGTGCGCTTGCGCGACGCAGCCGGCGAGCGCTGCCTGGCGCGCGGGGTCAGCCAGTACGCGGCGGTGGACATCCGCCGCATCGCCGGCCGCCACTCGCGCGACATCGAGGCGATCCTGGGCTACAACTACGGCGAGAACGTGATCCATCGGGACGATCTGGTGGTGGTGCGCGAATCGGGAACCGGGAATGGGGAATCGGCGTAAGCGCGCCCGCCCCGCGCCGGCCGCGACGGCGCCGCAAGACCGGCACCTGCATCGCACCGCGTGCTCGCCGCCTCTGATGTCCTCGCGCCGCGCGTAGCCTTTTCGAATCCCGAATCCCGAATCCCGAATCCCGAATCCCGAATCCCGAATCCCGAATCCCGAATCCACCGGAGCCACCCAATGACCTCCATCCGCACCCAGGCCCTGCAATGCCGCGATGCCGCGCAAGCGCTGGCGCAGTTGTCGTCGCCGGCCAAACAGGCGCTGCTGGAGGCGATGGCGGCGGCGCTGGAAGCGGATGCCGAGGCGATCCTCGCCGCCAATGCGCGCGATCTGGACGCGGCGCGGGCCAAGGACGTTGGCGGCGCGATGCTCGATCGGCTCGCGCTGGACCGAAAGCGCCTGGACGGCATCGCCGCGGCGCTGCGCGAGGTGGCGGCCCTGCCCGATCCGGTGGGGCAGGTCACCCGCGACGACGTGCGCCCCAACGGCATCCGCGTGCAGAAGATCCGCGTGCCGCTGGGCGTGGTGGCGATGATCTACGAGGCGCGCCCGAACGTGACCGCCGACGCCGCGGCGCTGTGCATCAAGGCCGGCAACGGCGTGATCCTGCGCGGCGGTTCCGAGGCGATCCACTCCAACACCGCCATCGCTGCGGCGCTGCGCCGTGCGCTGCGCGACGCCGGCATCGGCGAGGCCGCGCTGACCCTGGTCGAGGACCTGCGCCGCGAGACCATGCTGGAGCTGTTGCAGCTCCACGACATCGTCGACCTGGCGATCCCGCGCGGCGGCGAAGGCCTGATCCGCTTCGTCGCCGAACACGCGCGGGTGCCGGTGATCAAGCACTACAAGGGCGTGTGCCATCTGTTCGTCGACGCCTCGGCGGACCTGGAGCTGGCGGTGAAGCTGCTGGTCGACGGCAAGACCACGCGACCGGCCGCCTGCAATTCCCTGGAGACGCTGCTGGTGCATGCCGACATCGCCGCACGCTTCCTGCCGCTGGCGGCGCAGGCGCTGCGCCAGCGCGGCGTCGCCCTGCGCGGCGATGCCGCCACCCGCGCGCTGCTGCCGGACATCGATCCTGCCAGCGACGAGGACTACGCCGCCGAATACCTGGACCTGATCCTGGCGATCGCGGTGGTGCCGGACCTGGATGCGGCGATCGCGCACATCCGCCGCTACGGCTCGGACCATACCGAAGTCATCGCCACCGCGGACGCGGCCAACGCCGAGGCGTTCGTGCAGGCGCTGCGCGCGGCGGTGGTGATGGTCAATGCGTCCTCGCGCTTCTCCGACGGCGGCGAACTCGGCCTGGGCGCGGAGATCGGCATCTCCACCACGCGCCTGCACGCCTACGGCCCCATGGGCCTGGAAGCGCTGACCGTGGAGCGCTTCGTGGTGCGCGGCGAAGGGCAGGTGCGGCACTGAGGCGCCGCGACCCTGGTCGGCCGGGCGCCTGAGCTGCCTGGCAAGGGACTGATCGGCGGCGTGTCGATGGAGTTGGGATCAGGGCAGCCACTGGCGCTGATCGGAAGGGCGTGCCCACGCGCTCGCGCACCGCGGCGCCGGCGGCGAAGAGCGGCGACCCAGCCTTTGTCACTTGCCGAGCGCAGCGTCGTCGCCTAGCGTCGCGGATTCGCCTCCTTTCGGGATCCAATGCCCATGCGTCGCCTCGCTCCTTGCCTGCTCGCCGCTGCCGTCGCCCTCGCCACCGCCGGCACCGCGTTCGCCCAGACCGCGCCGATGACCCCCGACATCACCGGCAAGCCGTTCGTCGCGCCGACCGCGGCCAACGACTACGTCAAGCGCGAGGTGATGATCCCGATGCGTGACGGGGTCAAGCTGCACACGGTGATCGTGCTGCCCAAGGGCGCGCACGGCGCGCCGATGCTGCTGACGCGCACGCCGTACGATGCCAGTGGCCGCGCCAGCCGGCTGGCCTCGCCGCACATGCGCGATCTGCTGCCGCAGGGCGACGAAGTGTTCGTCGACGGCGGCTACATCCGTGTGTTCCAGGACATTCGCGGCAAGTACGGCTCCGAGGGCGACTACGTGGTGACCCGGCCGCTGCGCGGGCCGCTCAACCCGACCAAGGTCGACCACGCCACCGACGCCTGGGACACCATCGACTGGCTGGTCAAGCACGTGCCCGAATCCAACGGCAAGGTCGGCATGATCGGTTCGTCCTACGAGGGCTTCACGGTGGTGATGGCGCTCGCCGATCCGCATCCGGCGCTGAAGGTGGCCGCGCCGGAAAGCCCGATGATCGACGGCTGGATGGGCGACGACTGGCTCAACTACGGCGCCTTCCGCCAGGTCAACCTGGACTACTTCACCGGGCAGATGACCCGGCGCGGCAAGGGCGAGGGCATCCCGCGCCAGGGCTACGACGACTACAGCAACTTCCTGCGCGCCGGCTCGGCCGGCGACTACGCCAAGGCCGCCGGACTGGAGCAGTTGCCGTGGTGGCGCAAGCTCACTGAGCACCCGGCCTACGATGCGTTCTGGCAGGAGCAGGCGCTGGACAAGGTGATGGCGCGCACGCCACTCAAGGTGCCGACGATGTGGCTGCAGGGCCTGTGGGACCAGGAAGACATGTGGGGCGCGATCCACAGCTACGAGGCGATGGAGCCGCGCGACACCGGCAACGACAAGAACTACCTGGTGATGGGGCCGTGGCGGCACAGCCAGGTCAACTACGAGGGCGCCTCGCTGGGTGCGCTGCAGTTTGACGGCGACACCGCGCTGCAGTTCCGCCGCGACGTGCTGAAGCCGTTCTTTGACCAGTACCTGGTCGATGGCGCGCCCAAGGCCGACACGCCGCCAGTGTTGATCTACGACACCGGCGCCAACCACTGGGACCGCCTGCAACGCTGGCCGCTGAGCTGCGCGCAGGGCTGCCCGGCGCAGAGCAAGTCGCTGTACCTGGAGGCTGGCGGCCGCGTCTCGTTCGAGGCGCCCAAGGCCGGGCAGGGCGAGTACACCGAGTACGTGTCCGACCCGGCCAAGCCGGTGCCGTTCGTGCCGCGTCCGGTGGTGTTCGGCGACCGCGACATGTGGACCACCTGGCTGGTGCACGACCAGCGCTTCGTCGATGGCCGCCCGGACGTGCTGACGTTCGTCAGCGAGCCGCTGCAGGCGCCGCTGCGCATCGCCGGCGCGCCGCAGGTGAACCTGCAGGCCTCCACCAGCGGCAGTGACAGCGACTGGGTGGTGAAGCTGATCGACGTGTACCCGGACCAGATGGCGTCCGATCCGAAACTGGGCGGCTACGAATTGCCAGTGTCGCTGGCGATCTTCCGCGGCCGCTACCGCGAGAGCTTCGAGCATCCGGCGTCGCTGACCCCGAACCAGCCGCTGGCCTACCGCTTCGGCCTGCCGACGGCCAACCACACCTTCGAGCGCGGCCACCGGGTGATGGTGCAGGTGCAGTCGAGCCTGTTCCCGCTGTACGACCGCAATCCGCAGACCTACGTGCCCAACATCTACTTCGCCAAGCCCGGCGATTACCAGAAGGCGACGCAGCGGATCTGGCACACGCCGCAGCAGGCCAGCTTCATCAGCCTGCCGGTGTACTGAGCCAGGCAGCGTCGCGCTCCGGCGCTCCGGCGCTGCGACGCTGCAAGCGCCACGCTGCTGACCGTCCAGGTTAGAAGAGCCGATCGCCATGAGCAGGCGGGGCGGCAGCGATGCCCTGGCTGCAACCGCGTCGTCCGTAACCGAAGAGGCAACCGGTCATGGGAACGCTTCGACAGACGCGGCCGCCTCGAGCTCCACAGTCGTGCAGGTGAGCGTCATTTTTTTATTGCGTTGCGCAACACCCTGGAAAAACCCGCAGCGGGCTTTGTGAAAAAAGCGTCGATCTAGTGTGGTGCGAAACACAATTGCGTCACGCATTTGTGCCGATTTATTGCCTCTGTGTGTCGTTGTTGGCAAATATCGGCGCGTGCAAACGGAAAGGGGGGACTGCGTAGCGCCAGTTCATTGGCGAATACGCGGCGCGATCGATCCGGACCTGAGGGTGGGCACCTCGCGAGGCAGGCGAGGCATGTCGGCGCAGCGTCATCTGCACATGGTTTTGCCGTCTTGCTGTTCGACCTGTTTCAGCTTTCATCAGGAGTGCCCGTGATGTCATTGGACACCGCCCGTTCGTCTCGTTCGCCCCGCCACGCGGCGCATCGCCGACGCCCGCCTCACCCCTGGGTTTCCCCTTTGCAACGACACCGACGCCAGCCGTAGCTGCGTTCACCAGGACGCGGCGCGCGGCGTTTGCGCGCTGCGTTGTTCGATCACCGATCCAATGCGTGTCGTGGACCAACAGGGCCGCGCAGGTGAGGTATTGCCTGCGCACCGGCCGACACGGCATCCAGCCGTGCCGACCGCCGCATGCCCCCGGCTCGCGCTCGCAGGTTTCCGCCCAATCTCGCGAAAGGAGTGTTCGTCATGAATCTTCAGGTCAAGGTTGTCCCGCAAGGCGCCGATCCCGCACGTGCCAAGGCCCTGCCGCTGCCGGTGGACGGCGTGGTGAACCTCACCCAGGCCAGCCAGGTGGTGCTGGACGTGACGCCGGACAACGTCGCCGGCTACACGCGTGAGGGCGACGATCTGCTGGTGCGCATGAAGAACGGCGAGACGGTCCGCATCGCGCATTTCTTCGATGCCGCGTCGGAGCCGAGCCAGTTGTTCCTGACCCAGGACGAGCGTTTGGTGGCGGTGCAGTTCGCGAGCACCAGCGACGAGGGCGCGTTGCTGTCCAGCTATGTGCCGGCGGCGGGCGAGGCCGGGTTCGAATCCTTGACCGCGGCCGGTGCGGCCGGTGGACTGGCGGCGCCTTGGCTGATGGCGGGCGGCGTCGCACTCGGTGCGGGCGCGTTGGCCAGCATGGGCGGCGAGGACGATCGCAACGAGATTGTGCAGCCGCAGCCGCAGCCGCAGCCGCCGGCACCAGCCGTGGCGAGCAATCTGCAGATTTCCCCGGACGGCACCCAGATCACCGGCAACGCGCCGCCCGGCCACTGGGTCGGCATCGATGCCGATGGTGACGGACAGGTGGACACGGTGGTCATGGTCGGCACGGATGGCAGCTTCACGGCGACGCTGCCGGCGCCAGTGGTCGATGGCCAAATGGTGTCGGTGGTGGTCACCAGCCCGGAGGGAGCCTCCAGCCCGCCGGCGATGGTGCAGGCGCCGGACGTCACCCCGCCCGGTGCGGCCGGCAACCTGCAGGTGTCGCCCGATGGCAGCACCCTCACCGGCACCGCGGAGGCGGGCGCAACCGTGGGCGTGGACACCAATGGCGATGGGCTGCCGGACGTGACCGCCGTGGTCGACAGCGACGGCGCGTTCACCGTGCCTTTGCAGCCGCCGCTGACCAATGGCGAGACCGTCACCGTGGTGGTGACCGATACCGCCGGGAACACCGGCCCCGGCGCCAGCGTCAACGCGCCCGACACCACACCGCCGGCGGCGGCCGGCAATCTGCAGGTCTCGGCCGATGGCGGCAGCCTCAGCGGGACCGCCGAGGCGGGCGCGACGGTGGGCGTGGATACCAACGGCGATGGCGTGCCCGATTTCACGGCGGTGGTCGGCAGCGATGGCACCTTCACCGTGCCCTTGCAGCCGCCGCTGACCGATGGCGAGACGCTGACCGTGGTGGTGACCGATCCGGGCGGCAACACCAGTCCGCCAGCCAGCGTGCAGGCGCCGGATCTGCTGGCGGCGCCGGTCATCGACGCCAGCAACGGCAGTATCATCGCCGGCACCTCGGAAGCGGGCGCCACCATCACCCTGACCGATGGCAACGGCGCGCCGATCGGGCAGACCATCGTCGATGCATCCGGCAACTGGAGCTTCACCCCGGCCACGCCGTTGCCAGATGGCACGGTGATCACGGCGGTGGCCAGCAACACGGCCGGCACGGTCAGTCCGCCGGCCACCACCACGGTGGACGCGGTGGCGCCGGCGGCGCCGGTGCTGCAGCCGAGCAACGGCAGTGAGATCAGCGGCACGGCCGAAGCCGAGGCGACGGTGACCGTCACCGACGGCAATGGCGCCGTGATCGGGCAGGCCGCGGTCGATGCGTCCGGCAACTGGAGCCTCGTTCCCGCCAGTCCGCTGCCCGACGGTACGCTCATCACCGCCGTCACCACCGACGCCGCCGGCAACGCCAGCCCGCCGGCGACGACCACCGTGGATGCGCTGGCCCCGGCCGCGCCAGTCCTGCAGCCGAGCGATGGCAGCGCGATCGTCGGCACGGCGGAGGCCGGCGCGACCGTCACCGTCACCGACGGCAACGGCACGGTGATCGGCCAGACCACCGCCGATGGCGCGGGCAACTGGAGCGTGACCCCGGGCGCGGCGTTGCCGGACGGCACGGTCGTGAGCGTTGTGGCCACTGACGCGGCCGGCAACGTCAGCCCGCCCGCATCGCTCACCGTGGATGCGCTGGCACCGGCGGCGCCGGTGCTGCAGGCGAGCAACGGTACGGCGATCGTCGGGACCGCCGAAGCGGGTGCGACGGTGACGGTCACCGACGGCAACGGCACGCTGATCGGCCAGACCGTCGCCGACGGCGCGGGCAACTGGAGCGTGACCCCAGGCGCGGCGTTGCCCGACGGCACCGTCGTGAACGCTGTGGCCACCGACGCGGCCGGCAACGTCAGCCCGCCCGCATCGCTCACCGTGGATGCCCTGGCACCGGCGGCGCCAGTCCTGCAGCCGAGTAATGGCACGGCGATCGTTGGGACCGCAGAAGCGGGTGCGACGGTGACGGTGACCGACGGCAACGGCACGCTGATCGGGCAGACCACTGCCGATGGCACGGGCAACTGGAGCGTGACCCCGGGTGCCGCGTTGCCGGACGGCACCGTCATCAATGCCATCGCCACCGATGCGGCCGGCAATGCAAGCCCGCCAGCGTCCACCACGGTCGACGCGCTGGCACCGGCGGCACCGGTGTTGCAGCCGAGCAACGGTACGGTGATCGTCGGGACCGCGGAAGCAGGCGCGACGGTGACGGTGACGGATGGCAACGGCACGCTGATCGGGCAGACCACCGCCGATGGTGCAGGCAACTGGAGCGTGACCCCGGGCGCCCCGCTGCCGGACGGCACCGTGGTCAATGCCTTCGCGACCGACGCGGCCGGCAATGCCAGTCCGCCGGCCTCCACGACGGTCGATGCACTGGCACCGGCGGCGCCAGTGCTGCAGCCGAGCAATGGCACGGCGATCGTCGGGACCGCCGAGGCGGGGGCGACGGTCACCGTCACCGACGGCAATGGCACGCTGATCGGACAAACCACTGCCGATGGCGCCGGCAACTGGAGCGTGACGCCAGGCGCCGCGCTGCCGGACGGCATGGTGGTCAACGCCGTCGCGACCGACGCGGCCGGCAATGCCAGCCCGCCGGCCTCCACCACGGTGGACGCGCTGGCGCCGGCGGCGCCGGTGCTGCAGCCGAGCAACGGCACGGCCATCGTTGGCACTGCAGAAGCGGGCACGACGGTCACCGTCACCGATGGCAACGGCACGCTGATCGGCCAGGCCACCGCCGATGGCGCGGGCAACTGGAGCGTGACGCCGGGTACCGCATTGCCGAACGGCACGGTGGTGAACGCCGTGGCCACCGATGCGGCCGGCAATGCCAGCCCGCCGGCTTCCACCACGGTGGACGCGCTGGCACCGGCGGCGCCGGTACTGCAGCCAAGCAATGGCACGGCCATCGTCGGCACCGCGGAAGCGGGTGCGACGGTGACGGTCACCGACGGCAACGGCACCCTGATCGGACAAACCACTGCCGATGGCGCCGGCAACTGGAGCGTGACGCCAGGCGCCGCGCTGCCGGACGGCACGGTGGTCAACGCCGTGGCCACCGATGCGGCCGGCAATGTCAGTCCGCCGGCGACCACCACGGTGGATGCGCTGGCACCGGCGGCACCGTTGGTCACGATCAGCCTGGATGGCAGCCTGCTCACCGGTACCGCCGAAGCCAACGCGCAACTGCGCGTGGTCGTGAACGGCGATACCGCCAACCCGCTGCTGGTCCAGGCCGATGGCAACGGCGCCTTCAGCCTGCCGCTGGTGCCGGCGCTGGTGATCGGGCAGGCGTTGTCGGTGGTGGCGGTGGATGCCGCCGGCAACGTCAGCCCGCCCGCACTGCTCACCGCCCCGGACCTGTCGCCGCCGCTGCTCAGCGTGCCCGAGGCGGGCGATACCTGGATCAACGCTGCGGAAATCGGCGACGGCATCCAGGTGGTGGTGCAACTGCGGCCGAACATGCTGGTCGGGCAGGTGGTCACCGTGCACTTCGCCGGCCAGAACGGCTACGTGGTGGATGTCCCGCACACGCTCACCAGCGCCGACCTCGCGGCCGGCAATGTGATCGTATCGGTGCTGCCGCCCAGCGGCGGCGCCGCGTTGCCGCAGGGCGCAGCGACGGTCACCGCCGATCTCAACGGCGGCCCGGCCTCGTCCGCGGCCGGCTTCACCATCGACACGATCCCGCCGGCCACGCCGGTGTTGTCGCTGGTCGGCAACCTGTTGACGATTTCCAGCGAGCCGGGCACCGCGTTGACCGTCAACGTCAACGTCGGCGGGGTGCAGGCCACGGCCACGCTGATCGCCGACAACAGCGGCCTGGCCTCGCTGGACCTGCTCACCGGCCTGGATATCGGCCTGAGCTGGTCGCAGTTGTTGAGCGCGCAGGTCTCGGTGGTCGGCGCCGATCCGGCCGGCAACACCAGTTCGGTCGCCTCGCTGGGCGTCGGCGCGAACATCGCGCAGCCGCTGACCCTGGGCGACTTCGGCCTGGACTTCGCGCTGCTGCCGGCCACCTTCGGCTTCAGCGGCACCACCGATCCCAACGCCAGCCTGGCGATCCGTGTGATCACGCCGGCGCTCAACGTCGAACTGCTGCCGATCCAGGCCGATGCCAACGGCGACTTCGCCTTGAACCTGCTCGCGCCCAACGTGTTGAGCCAGCTTGGGCTCACCGCCACGGGCCTGCTCAACCTCGGCGCGCAGGTCGCCTTCGAAGTGGTCGCCACCGACACGCTCGGCAACGACAGTGCGCGCTATGGCATCAGCCTGTCCGGTAGTGGCGTGGCCCTGGGCATCGGCACGATCAGCGTGAACGGCACCGGCGGCATCGATATCCTGTCCGGTGCCGACGGCAGCAGCGAACGCATCCTCGCCGGTGACGGCAGCGACCTGATCTTCAACGTCGGCAGTGGCGATCAGGTGCTGGCCGGCAATGGCGACGACACCATCCAGATCACCGCGACCAACTTCGCCAGCATCGACGGTGGCGCCGGGTTCGATACGGTGCTGTTCGCCAACGGCATCGACCTGGACTACAACGCGGCGGGCGTGGGCACGCTCTCCAACATCGAGCGCATCGATCTGGGCAAGGGCGACTCGGGCAGCACCCTGACCCTGACCGCGTCGGAGGTGCTGGCGATCACCGACAGCAACGACACGCTGCAGATCACCGGCGACAGCGCGGATGTGCTCAACATCGTCGGTGCCATCGACAGCGGCACCACCCAGGCGATCGACGGCATCAGCTACCACGTCTACAGCTTCGGCACCGCCACGTTGCTGGTGGAGGACAACACGCTCGCGGTGGTGACGGCCTGATGGCGGAGTCCTGCACGCACGGCCGGCGCATGCGCCGGCGACGCCGGATGGTGATCGTCGGCACCTGGCTGCTGCTGGCGTTGTCGCCCGGCACCTGGGCCATGTCGCTGACCCAGGCGGTGCAGCAGGGGTTGAGCAGCGAGCCGCAGCTGCGCGCGGCGATGGCCGAGGCGGCACGCGCGGCCACCGACGTGCGCATCGCGCGCAGCGGCTACTACCCGGCGTTGTCGGTGGGCGCCGGACCCAAGGCGATGGATCCGAGCGAAGTGGTCTACGACGTCAGTCTCTCGCAGATGCTGTACGACTGGGGGCGGGTGTCGAGCCGGGTGGCGGCGGCGCGCGCGCGACAGCATGGAGAGGACGCGGCGGTGGAGGTCGCCGCCGACGATGCCGCGCTGGCGATCGTGGACGTGTATCTGGATGTGCTGCTGGCGCAGCGGCGATTGCAGGCGGTGCAGGAGCACCTGCAACGCGTGCAGGCCATCGCCGAACTCAGCGAAGCGCGCAGCGGCGGCTACGCCGATCGCAGCGAACTGGAACGCACGCGCCTGGAACTGGCGCGCGGCCAGGACCAGTTGGCGTCCGAGCAGGGCACGCTGCAGGAGGTGCGGAACCAGTTCCGTCTGCTGGTCGGCACCGAGGCCGAGGATCTGCTCGAACCGGAACTGCCGGAGCTGCCGCAACTGGCACCGGCGCAGTTGCCGCGCACGGTGGACGCCTCGCCGCTGCTGCGCAAGGCCAACGAGCAAGTCCGTGCCGCCGAGGCGGAGGTGCGCGAGGCACGCGCGGCGTTGAAACCGCAATTGAATCTGGAAGCCGGGGCGCTGCGTCGCGACGTCGGTGGGCGCCTGCAGAACGATTCGACGATTTCGTTGCGCCTGAGCATGGACGTGTTCCAGGGGATGTCCACGTTCCTGCGCCCGCAGGCCGCGCCGCCGCGGCTGGAAGCGGCGCAGTGGAACCTGGATGCCGCACGCCGCGAGGTCCTTCGGATGGTGCAGACCCTGGCCGATGCCGGCGAGGCGCTGCACGGACGCGAGCAGGCGCTGCTGCAACAGGCGCAGCAGGCGGTGGAGGTGGCCGAGCTGTACCGCGAACAGTTGAGCGTGGGCCGGCGCGAGGTGATCGAACTGCTCAACGTGCAGCGCGAGCGCCTGGAGGCCGAACGGCAGTTGATCGCGCTGCGGATCGAGCGCAAGCGCCTGCGCTACCGCGCCGCGGCGCAGGTGGGCGCGTTGCGGGCCATGTTTCGGGAGGGGGCGCATGCAGGCTGACGGCGATTCGGTGGTGTCCATCGGGGCGCCGCACGCGGCCGCGGCGGTGGACGGGTTGCGGCCCGGATTGGTGTTGTTGTGCCAACGCCTGGGACGGCCATTGACCGATGCCGAACTGGTGGACGGCATTGCGTTGGAGCAGGGACGGCTGCCGCTGCATCTGGTCCCCCGCGCCTTGCGCCGGGCCGATCTCAATGCTGACGTGCTGGACTACCCGCTGTCTGGCATGGACGGCTATCTGCTGCCGGCGCTGCTGTTGCTGCACGATGGCCGCACCTTGCTGCTGGAGGCGATCGCGTCGGAGCAGGCGCGGGTGCTGCTGCCGCATGCCAGCGGTGGCGAGCAGGCCATGCCGCTGTCCGAACTGGAGCGGCTGTATAGCGGCTCTGCCGTGTTCGCCAAACCGCGTTTTCGCGACGATGGACGCATCGGCGGCTACGCCGGCAGTGGCTCGGAACACTGGTTCTACGGTCCGCTGAAGAAACTGTGGCGCTCCTACGCCGAAGTGGCGACGGCGGCGATGGTCGCCAACCTGCTGGCGATCGCCACGGCCCTGTTCGCGATGCAGGTGTACGACCGCGTGGTGCCCAACGCGGCCTTCGACACCTTGTGGATCCTGGCCAGCGGCGTGGTCCTGGCGATCGTGCTGGAAGGCGTGTTGCGCACCCTGCGCGGGCAGTTGCTGGCGGTGCTGGGCAAACGCCTGGACCTGCAGTTGTCCACGCTGCTGTTCTCGCGCGTGCTGGCCATGCGCATGGCGGCCAAGCCGGGGTCGATGGGCGCGTTCAGCACCCAGGTGCGCGAGTTCGAGTCGGTGCGCGAGTTCTACACCACTTCCAGCGCGGCGCTGATCAGCGACCTGCCGTTCGTGGCGATCTTCCTGGCCATCATCGCCCTGATCGGCGGCCACGTGGTGTGGGTGCCGCTGGTCGCCTGCGTGCTGATGGTGCTGCCCGGGCTGCTGGCGCAGCGTCTGCTCGGCGATCTGTCGCGGCAGAACCTGCGCGAGGGCGCGATGAAGAACGGCCTGTTGCTGGAGGCGTTCGAACATCTGGAGTCGATCAAGGCCGCGCGCGCGGAGGGCCGCTGCCAGGGCATGTGGGAAGGCCTGACCGCGCAACTGGCGGCCTCGGCGATGAAGACCCATTCGCTGACCACCGCGCTCAGCTACGCCGCCTCGGTGGTGCAGCAACTGGCCTACGTCGGCGTGGTGGTGTTCGGCGTCTATCGCATCCAGCAGGGGCAGATGACCGTCGGCGCGCTGGTGGCCTGCTCGCTGCTGGCCGCACGCGCAATCGCGCCGCTGGGGCAGGCGGCCGCAGTGCTCGGGCGCTGGCAGCACACCCGCGTGGCGATGGAAGGCCTGGACCAGTTGCTGGGTGCGGCGCAGGAGCGCCCACCCGGCAAGCGCTTCGTGCACAAGCTGCGGCTGCAGGGCGACTACCGGTTGGACGCGGTGACGCTGCGCCATGGCGAGCAACCGCCGGCGCTGGACGTGCAGGCACTGCGGATCGGTGCCGGCGAGCGCGTGGCCCTGCTCGGCGGCAACGGCGCCGGCAAGTCCACCCTGTTGCGGCTGCTGGCCGGCCTGCTCGATGCGCAATCGGGCCGGCTGCTGCTCGATGACGTGGCGATCGCGCAGATCGACCCGGCCGACCGCATGCGCAACATCGGCTACCTGCCGCAGGACGTGGCACTGTTCCACGGCAGCCTGCGCGACAACCTCAACCTGCACGGCGCGGCGCTGGGCGACGAGGAACTGTACGCGGCGCTGGACGGGGTGGGGCTGGGCACGTTCGTGCGCGCGCATCCGTTCGGCCTGGACCTGCCGATCCAGGGCAACACCAGTCTTTCCGGCGGACAGCGGCAGGCGCTTGGCCTGGCGCGGTTGCTGCTGCAGGACCCCAGCGTAGTGCTGCTCGACGAACCCACCGCGGCCTTCGACCAGCATAGCGAGCAACTGGTCATCGCCTACCTGCAGCGCTGGCTCGGCACGCGCACGCTGGTGCTGAGCACGCACAAGCGCAGCATGCTCGAACTGACCCAGCGCGCGGTGGTATTGCGGCAGGGGCGGGTGGTGGTGGACGGGCCGGTGGAGCAGGTACTGCAGGGCAACCGGGTCCAGGCGCCGGCAACGGCATTGGCGGGCGGCCATGGCTGAGCGCAGCTCGATCGCACTGCGGCGGCGCCTGTCCGATCCGCTGCTGGCCTCCACCCATCCGCTGTATCGGCCCTTATTGTGGACCGTGCTGGCCACGGTGGCCATCTTCCTGGGATGGGCGGCCTGGGCCGAACTGGACGAAGTCACCCGCGGCGACGGCCGCGTGGTGCCCTACAGCCGCATGCAGAAGATCCAGAGCCTGGAAGGCGGGATCCTGGATCGCTTGCTGGTGCAGGAGGGCGAACTGGTCAAGCCGGGACAGCCGCTGGTGCGGCTGGAGCGCACCCACTTCCTGTCCAACTACCAGGAGTCGGTCAACCAGGAGCAGGTGCTGCATGCGGCGATCGCGCGACTGGAAGCCGAAGTGCTGGGCAAGCCCAGCATCGCGTTTCCGGCGCAGGTCGCCGACAACCAGGCCTTGCAGCGTTCCGAGCGCGACCTGTTCGAGTCGCGCCGCAGCAAGCTGGCCGAAGGCAGCCAGGCGATCCAGCGGCAGATCCGCCTGGCCCAGGACCAGTTGAACATCGTGCGGCCGCTGGTGGCCCGCGGCGCGGTCAGCCAGGTCGAAGCGCTCAAGCTCAGCCAGGACATCGCCACCTTGCAGGGCCGCCTCGGCGAGTTGCGCAACACCTATTTCCAGGAGGCCTACACCGAACTGGCGCAGCGCAAGGCCGACCTGAGCGCACTGGAGCCGATCGTGCGCCAGCGCCACGACCAGTTGCGCCGGACCGAGATCCTGTCGCCGGTGCGTGGGCGGGTGAATACCGTGCTGATCAATACCCGCGGCGGCGTGATCCCGCCGGGCGAACCGATCATGGAGATCATTCCGGTGGAGGAGCGGTTGTTGGTGGAGGCCAGGATCAAGCCGCGCGACGTGGCCTTCCTGGTGCCGGGCATGAACGCGCGTGTCAAGATCACTGCCTACGACTACACCATCTACGGCGAGCTCAGCGGCACGGTCGAGCAGATCAGCGCCGACACCATCGAGGAGCAGACGCCGCAAGGCAAGGAATCGTTCTACCAAGTGCTGATCCGGACCGACGGCAGTCAGTTGCAGCGCGGCGGCGAAGCGCTGCCGATCATCCCCGGCATGGTCGCCGAGGTCGATATCCTCACTGGCAAACGCAGCGTGCTCAACTACCTGCTGCGGCCGCTGCTGAAGGCGCGGCTGCGCTGAGCGCGGCCGCGGTCGGCACAGGTCAGCTGCGCGATTCCACCAGCGAGAGCGTGCAGACTTCGCCCGGGGCGGATTGCGCGTACTCCAGGCGCGAAAGCTTCTTGCCCGCGGTCTGTGCAGCCAGGATGTTTGCATAGGCAGCTTTGCCGAAATCGTCGCTGAGACTGAAATAGATGATGTCGAACTTGCAGCTGACCGACAGCGCGTCCTTGAGGCTGAAGTAGACGGTGCTGCCTTGAACGCCGATCCGATCCACCAGCTTGTCGGTCTCGGTCACCGCGGCCGCTGGCGCGCAGTAAAAAGCGATCAGTGAGAGGCAGAGTGCCGCGCGCAGTTTCATGGTGTCTTGTGTCCGTTTGTCCGAGTCGTGAGCGTCGAAACGGACATGCCCGCGGCCTCGGCTCGGCACGTCGCCGAAGACGGAGGTCGTGATGAATGCGCCGGTTCCCCGTGGCCATTGTGGCGAGACGCCAGGCCCGGTCGTCAAGGTCTGCTGCCCAAGAGGGGGCGGCGAGCGGCGGTTGCCGCGTCGCGTGGCCGGTGCCGGATCGCAGGCACAAAAAAACCCGGAAAACTGTGGTTTTCCAGGCTTCTTGTGACCTTGAAACTGGTCGGGGAGACAGGATTCGAACCTGCGACCTCTACGTCCCGAACGTAGCGCTCTACCAGACTGAGCTACACCCCGAAGGAGCCGCACATGATACGGAGGTCTTCCGCATTCGGCAAGCGCCTTTGCAAAAAAATTTCAGTCCCCCGCGGCGGCGGCATCCGCAGCGTCCGCCGCATTGCGCTCGCGCGCCTCGAACCACATGCCATTGAGGATGGCGGCGGTGGAGGCCAGGCCGACACCGAGAATCCAGGCGAAGTACCACATGATCGTTTCTCCTTGCGGGGCGCGTCAGTACGCGTTGGGGTTGTCGTCCAGGGAGGCGGCGGTGACCTTGCCCTTCAGCACGCGGTACACCCAGGTGGTGTAGCCGAGGATGATCGGCAGGAACACCACGGTGGCCAGCAGCATGATCCACAGGGTCAAGTGGCTGCTGGAGGCGTCCCACACGGTCAGGCTGGAGCCCGGCTGGCTGGAGGACGGCAGCAGGAAGGGGAAGAGCGCAAAGCCCACGGTCAGGATGATGCCGGCGATGGCCGCACCGGAGGCGACGAACGCCAGGCCACCGCGGCGCTTGCGCAGCAGCACCGCGCTGAGCAGCAAACCGAGCAGGCCGGCGGCCGGGGCCAGGGCGGTCAGCGGCATGGTCTGGTAGTTGTGCATCCAGCCGCCGACCTCACCGAGCACGGCGGTCTTCAGCAGCGGGTTGGTGGCGCCGTCGGTGACCACCTGCGAGGTGACCGCGTAGCCGGGCAGGCCGGTGGCCACCCACACCCCGGCGCCGGCGAACAACGCACAGGCCACCAGGGCGGCGACGCTGCCGTAGCGCGCCGCGCGCTCGGCCACCGGGCCGTCGGTCTTCAGCACCAGCATCGCCGCGCCGTGCGCCACCAGCATGCTCACGCTGAGCAGGCCGGCGAGCAGGGCGAACGGCATCAGCAGGCCGAAGAAGCTGCCGGTGTAGAACACCCGCAGGGTGTCGTCGAAGTGGAACGGCACACCCAGCACGACGTTGCCCACCGCCACGCCCATGATCAGCGCCGGGATGAAGCCGCCGACGAACAGCGCCCAATCCCAACTGGTGCGCCAGCGCTGGCTGGGCAGCTTGCCGCGGAACTTGAACCCGACCGGGCGCAGGATCAGCGCGAACAGGATCACGAACATGGCCAGATAGAAGCCGGAGAAGCTGACCGCATACAGCGGCGGCCAGGCGGCGAAGATCGCGCCGCCGCCGAGTACCAGCCAGACCTGGTTGCCTTCCCAGACCGGGCCGATGGTGTTCACCACCAGCCGGCGTTCGGCGTCGGTCCTGGCCACGAACGGCAGCAGCGCGCCGACGCCCAGGTCGAATCCGTCCATCACTGCGAAGCCCATCAGCAGGATGCCCAGCAGCAGCCACCAGATCACGCGCAGCGTGGTGTAGTCCAATGCAATGAAGTCCATGGTGTGTCTCCTGCCGGGGTCAGAGGTGGCCGGCGGCCGCAGGTGCGGCGATCGGGGTCACGGGGCGCGGGGTGGGTTGCAGCAGGGCGGGCAGCGCGTCCGGTCCCTTGCGGATCGCCTTGAGCATCAGCTTGATCTCGATGATCAGCAGCGTTGTGTAAATCGCCACGAAGCCGCCAAGGGTGATCAGGATGTCGTGCAGGGCCAGGCCGGAGGCGGCATAGAAGGTCGGCAGCACGCCTTCCACCGCCCACGGCTGGCGGCCGTACTCGGCGACGAACCAGCCGCATTCGATCGCGATCCACGGCGCCGGCAGCGTCCACAGCGCCAGCTTCAGGAACCAGCGCTTGTCCTCGAAGTTGTGCTTGCACGAGAACCACAGCGCGGCGGCGAAGAAGGCGATCAGGTAGAAGCCCAGCCCGGCCATCACCCGGAACGTCCAGAACAGCGGCAGCACCCGCGGCACCGTGTCCAGCGCGGCCTTGGCGATCTCTTCCGGCGTGGCGTTGAGGATGTCCTCGCGATAGCGCTTGAGCAGCAGGCCGTGGCCCAGGTCCTGCCAGTGTTTGTCGAACACCGCCCGCGCCTCGGCGTCGTTGCGGTTGGCCTTGAGCCGCTGCAGCGCGCCGTAGGCGATCTGCCCGCCGCGCACGCGGTGCTCGGCGCGCTTAACCAGCTCCAGGATGCCCGGCACCGGCGTGTTCAGCGAGCGCGTGGCGATCAGGCCCATCAGGTAGGGCACCTTGATCGCGTAGTCGTTCTTGCCGGTGGCCTGGTTGGGGATACCGAAGGCGGTGAAGTCGGCCGGCGCCTGCTCGGTCTCCCACATCGCTTCGATCGCGGCCAGCTTCATCTTCTGGTGTTCGTTGGCGGCGTAGCCGCTCTCGTCGCCCAGCACCACCACCGACAGCGAGGAGGCCAGGCCGAACGCGGCGGCCACCGCG
Organism: Xanthomonas sp. NCPPB 1128; assembly: GCF_001043115.1. Classification (GTDB taxonomy): domain Bacteria; phylum Pseudomonadota; class Gammaproteobacteria; order Xanthomonadales; family Xanthomonadaceae; genus Xanthomonas_A. The sequence goes on from NZ_LFME01000001.1 coordinate 57,849, forward strand.
AACGAGCGCCGGGCGATGTCGCGGTGCTTGCCGCGCAGCAGGTACAGCGCGCTGATCGACATCACGAACACCGCGCCGGTCACGTAGCCGGCGCTGACCGTGTGCACGAACTTGGCCTGCGCCACCGGATTGAACACCACCGCCATGAAGTCGACCACTTCCATGCGCATGGTGTCCGGGTTGAACACCGCGCCGGTCGGGTTCTGCATCCAGCCGTTGGCGATCAGGATCCACACCGCCGACAGGTTGGTGCCCAGCGCCATTAGCCAGGTCACCATCAGGTGCTTGACCGGCGTGAGCTTGCTCCAGCCGAAGAAGAACAGGCCGATGAAGGTCGCTTCCAGGAAGAACGCCATCAGCCCCTCGATCGCCAGCGGCGCGCCGAAGATGTCGCCGACGTAGTGGCTGTAATAGGACCAGTTCATGCCGAACTGGAACTCCATGACGATGCCGGTGGCCACGCCCATCGCGAAGTTGATGCCGAACAGCACGCCCCAGAACAGGGTCATGCGCCGCCACACGTCCTTGCGGGTCATGACGTACACGCTCTCCATGATCGCGATCATGAAGGACAGGCCCAGGGTGAGCGGGACGAACAGGAAGTGGTACATCGCGGTCATGGCGAATTGCAGCCGCGACAGCTCTACGACAGTGGTGTCGATCATGGCTGTGCTACCTCGTGGAAGATGTGCATCTGGGTGGCCGAGTGGCGGGAGATTGGAGGCGATCTTCCGCCGCGCCGGCGCGCTCGACCTTGATTCAGATCAATGTGCGGAACCGGGGTGCCCGGCATCGTGGCGGCCACGGCGGTTCCAGCCCGGAAGCGCCTTCACCGCTAAACTGGCGGCTTCGTTCGCCGTGCCGAGCCCGTTTTGACCGATTCCGCCGAGCCGTCCGCCGCACTGCCCGCCGACACGCCGCAGCAGCGGCAGCAGCGCATGCGTTGGCTGGATGCCCTGGCCGCGGCGGCGCGTGGCCGCCAGCGCCTGGCCGCGGCGGCCATCAGCGTGTCCGGCGCGCTGCTGATCGTGCAGGCCGGCGCCATCGCCTGGCTGGTGCAGGCGCTGCTGGTGGATCGCCGCGAACTGGCGCAGGCGCTACCGGCCTTCGGCCTGTTGGCGCTGGTGCTGGCGCTGCGCGCTGGGCTCGGCGCGGCCGCGCAGCATGCCGCCGGCGATGTCGCCGACGCGGCCAAACTCGAGCTGCGCCGGCGCGTGTACCGGCAGCTGCTGCAGCGCGGGCCGCTGTGGTTGCGCGGGCAGCGCAACGGCGAACTGGGCGAGCTGCTGCTGGCGCATGGCGATGCGCTGGACGGCTACTACGCTGGCTACCGGCCGGCCCGCTGGGAAGTGAGTGTGGTGCCGCTGCTGATCGTGCTGGCTGTGGCGTGGAGCGACTGGGTGGTCGGTCTGGTCCTGCTGTTCACTGCGCCGCTGGTGCCGATCTTCATGATGCTGGTGGGCTGGGGCGCCGAGGCCGCCGGCCGCCGTCAGTTGCGCGAACTGGCACGGATGGGCGGGCACTTCGCCGATCGGCTCAAGGGCCTGGGCCTGTTGCGCCTGTACGGCCGCGGCGACGACGAACTGCGCGGGATCGCGGAGGCCGCCGAGGGCGTGCGCGAGCGCACGTTGAAAGTGCTGCGCATCGCGTTTTTGTCGTCCACCGTGCTGGAGTTCTTCGCCTCGGTCAGCGTGGCGATCGTCGCGCTGTACCTGGGCCTGAGCTACCTGGGCATGATCGCCCTGCATAGCAGCATGCCGACCCTCGGCACCGGCGTGTTCTGCCTGCTGCTGGCGCCGGAGTTCTACGCGCCGCTGCGGCGCTTGGCCGCGCATTACCACGACCGCGCCAATGCGCTGGCCGCGGCGGCGGAGGTGGAACGCCTGCTGGAAGGCCTGCCGCAGGCCGTGGATGCGCCGGTCGCGCGCGACGAGGGCGCCGCCGTGTCGAACGATGTTGGTGCCGTGACGCCGGTCGAGACCGATGCCACCGCAGCTACGTTTTCCGCGCCTGCAGAGGGCGCGATGCGTGCGGAGGCGCCAGTGCTGCGCGCACGCGCGCTGCATCTGCGGCCACTGGGTGCGCGCTGCGATGCGGTGCAGGGCCTGGATGTCGACGTGTACGCCGGCCAGCGCTTGGCGCTGGTCGGGCCCAGCGGCAGCGGCAAGAGCACGCTGCTGGAAGCGCTGGCCGGATGGCTGCCGCCGCGCGCCGGCGCCTTGCAGGTGCGCGCAGGCCTGCGCATCGGCTACGCCGGGCAGCGCCCGTATCTGTTCCACGGCAGCATCGCCGACAACCTGCGCCTGGCCGATCCGCAGGCCAGCGATGCGCAGGTGCACGCGGCCGCCGAGGCGGCGCAGGTGCTGCGTTTCGCCGCACGCCTGCCACAGGGACTGGATACGCCGATCGGCGAACGTGGCTTCGGCCTGTCCGGCGGCGAGGCGCGCCGCATCGGTCTGGCCCGGCTGTTGCTGCGCGATCCCGAGCTGCTGTTGCTTGACGAGCCGACCGCGTTCCTGGATGCGGAGACCGAAGCGGAATTGCTGCGCACCCTGGCGGTCTTCGCCCACGGCCGCAGCGTGATCGTCGCCACCCACAGCGAGGCGGCGATGCGCTGGGCCGACGCGGTGCTGCGGCTGCCGGCGCGCAACGCGGCAATGACGACCGATGGAGCAATGCCATGAGTGGCGCCGCCCGCGACACCTTGCGCGGCGTGTTCGGCCGCCATCTCGGCCGGTTGCTGCTGACCGCACTGCTGGTGCTGTGCACGATGCTGGCCGGGGTCGGGCTGCTCGGCCTGTCCGGCGGCTTCCTCACCGCCGCGGCGCTGGCCGGCGCGGTCGGCATGGGCAGCGGCTTCAACTTCTTCTCGCCGTCGGCCGGCATCCGCGCGCTGACCTTCGCGCGCATCGCCTCGCGCTACGGCGAAAAGCTGGTCGGGCACGACGCCACCCTGCGCATCGCCCGCGACCTGCGCGTGTGGTTCTTCCGTCGCGCGCTGCCGCTGGCGCCGGCACGGCTCGGCGCCAGCCGCACCGGCGAATTGCTGGCGCGGCTGATGTCGGACATCGGCGAGGTCGACGGCCTGGTGGTGCGCGCGCTGGCGCCACTGGCGGCCCTGCTCGGGGTCGGCGCAATTGGCATCGTCGCGGCGGCCGCGATCCACTGGCCTGCAGCGCTGGTGCTGACCGCGCTGGCCTTGGCGATCGGGCTCGGTGTGCCATCGGTGGTGGCGCGCGGCGGCGAAGCCCGCGAACGCGCACGCGCGCAGCAGCGCGAAGCCTTGCGCACGATGGCCTACGAAGGCCTGGAGGGCGCCGCCGACCTGGCCGCGCTCGAGGCGCAGGCCGACTGGATCGCGCGCGTGGACGCCAGCGCGCAAGCACTGCGCGCCGAGGACCGGCGCCAGCGGCAGCGGCTGATCGGCGGCAACGCCTTGCACGCGCTGTGCGCGGCGCTGGGCCTGCTGGCGATGCTGTGGGTGACGCTGGGCGCGGCCCGCGCCGCCGCGATCGGCGCCGAACAGGCCGCCGGCCTGGTATTCCTGACCATGGCCCTGCTCGAGGTGTGGGCCGGGGCCGGCCTGGCCTGGCAGGCGCTGCAGTCCGGCCGCGTCGCCGCGCGGCGCCTGCAGACGATCGCCGGGCAGGCACCGCCGGTGGTCGACCCGGCGCAACCGCAGCCGCTGCCGGCCACGGGCGAGGTGCACTTCGACAACGTGGTCTTCGCCTGGCCGGGCGAAACCCGGCGCGTGCTCGACGGCATGACCCTGCGCATCGCGCCGGGCGAGCGCATCGCCATCTCCGGCGACAGCGGCAGCGGCAAGACCACCTTGTCGGCGTTGCTGCTGCGGCTGTGGGATCCGCAACAGGGCAGCGTCCGCTATGCCGGCGTGGACCTGCGCGAGGTCGCCGAGGCGCAATGGCACCGCCGCATCGCCTGGTTGCCGCAGGGGGCGCCGGTGTTCGCCGGCAGCGTGCGCGACAACCTGCGCCTGGGCGATCCCACGGCCGACGATGCGCGGCTACAGCGCGTGTTGGCCGACGTGCGGCTCGACGCCTGGCTGCACGAGGTCGGCGGCCTCGACGCCTGGCTGGGCGAGAACGGCGCCACCATGTCCGCGGGTCAGGCGCGGCGCCTGGCCCTGGCCCGTGCACTGCTGCGCGAAGCGCCACTGCTGGTGCTGGACGAACCCACCGAAGGCCTGGACGTCGACACTGCGCAGGCGCTGTTGCGCGACCTGGCGCAAGCGTTGGGCCAGCGCAGCCTGCTGCTGATCAGCCACGATGCGCTGCCCGAGGGTGTGGTGCATGTGTGGTATCGGTTGCAGGACGGACGGCTTGTGCGTGGCGCCGAGGCTTCAAACGCCGACATCGTGTGAGACAGACGCGACGTCCCCGGTGACGCGCTGCGCACGTCTGCCACGAACGGCAGCAACGCCCCAGGCATGCGCGTTGCGGAACGGTGACAACTGAGACGAGATTCTCTGATGGTATACAACGCACCGCCAGTGTCGGCCGGTGAGACGCAGCCGCTCTAGAATTTCGTGACGGTCGGTGATGCGGAACGAATACTGCGACGCGGTTTATCAGTTTCTTTCCGGATGACCGGGCGACAGGGGGTTGCCCATCAGAGAAAAGGAGCTTCACTTATGTCTGGAACAATGTTCACGAAGAAACGTCTGTCTGCCCTGGTGCGCTTGGGGGCGTTGATAGGACTGGCGCTAAGTAGCTCGGCCCACGCACAGGCGCCTACCAACGATCCGCTTTCGGCGCAGCAGTGGAATCTCAGTGCTGTTCGTGTGCCACAAGCGTGGGCGCTATCGCCGGCAACAGGTGAAAAAGTTCGGGTTGCCATCATCGATTCGGGGTATTCGGCTCATCCGGACGTGAATTGGGCGAAAGACGGTGGTGGTAGGCCTTTGTATCGGGATACGTATTATGCGGGAGATGGGTTGCAGCCGGACTTTTTTGCTCATGGTACGCATGTTGCGGGCATTATCGCCGCCAAGACTGGTAATGGAGCCGGAATTGCCGGCATATGCCCGCAATGCGAGATTCTCTCGATAAAAGTGACCTCGCCGGCCAGTGATCAAGATATCGCGATTGCCATCGGGCTTGCCGTTCAAGAAGGTGCCAGGGTTATTAACATGAGTCTGGCGGAGGCTGGAAAGAAGTGCGGTGCCAATCCTCGCACGCAGAGGGCGATTGCAACGGCGCAGCTTGCCGGTGTCTCGTTCGTGACTTCTGCCGGGAATCACAATGGTGCCGGGGTTGAGTACGAACAAGGCGCTCCTGACAACAAATCTGATGTCGCCGAGGTTAGTCCTGCTTCCTGTCCGGATGTCATTTCAGTTGGTGCGACGGATCAAATGAATCTGGAAGCACCGTACAGCAATGACGGGCCGACATTGACGCTAATGGCGCCGGGAGGCGGCGTCACGCCTGAGGAGGGTGTGTACGGGGCGATAGTTGGGGGATGCCTAGGCGCGACCAATGAAAAGACGGGGGGCACAGGTGTCACGACACTCGGAGTCTTGTCTGCTTGGGTAAAAAAAAGCGGGAGCTGGTCGAGTTGCTATCGCTATTTGTCGGGAACTTCGATGGCGGCACCGCATGTTGCGGGTGTGATCGGCCTAATGCTGTCCGTAAACCCGGCATTGACACCTTCTCAAATAAGGAACGCTCTGCAAGGCACCGCCACGCCGATGGTATGCGCGAATAACGCCTGCGGTGCAGGACTGCTGAACGCTGAGGCTGCAGTCAACGCGGCTCGTATGTTGGCCGGAGGTGCTGCAGCTGTCGGCGCATGTCGATACAACTTCGGCCATCGGTTCCTTGTGGATCGTCCGTGTAAGTTGGATACCATTGATGAAGCGCCTGGTGGTGGGGAGACCGTGACTGCTTACGGTCATCTTTGGAGATTCGATGCGCAAGGCAAGCTGCTTGGAAAGCCGTCCTTGCTGAGTAGCTCATCCATCTATGCTGGCGGCAATGGTCCTTGTTCGCCGCAGTTCTTTCCGGTCTCGGAAGTGTGTACTTTCGAAACCCGCGCCGAAGTGAACTACCCGGGCGTGGGCTATCTCGAATCTATTACTGCCTACGGGCGCTATTGGAACTTCGATGCGAATGGGCAGCCTTTCGGTCCTCAGGGTGGGAAGTTGAGCGACGTCCCACGTTACGCGGCAGGGCCATGCCAGGGTAAAGATCTATGTGAGTTCGACACGCGCTCGCTGGTCGTGTTCCCGGAATGGGGCGGTCTGGTTGAGTCGGTCAACGCGTACGGGCAGTACTGGATGTGGGATGCGAACGGCAAGCTGCTTGCGTCAGGCCCTTTGCAGAGCGTGGCCCGCTACCAGCAGATCTGCTGGTACGGGCCGGCAGGCGAGCCCTGCAAGTTCGACACCCGCGAGCTCAAGAACAACCGGCATGAGGTGATCACCGCCTATGGCCGCTACTTCGAGTTCGACGGTGAGACGCTGATTCAGAACACGGCGCTGGCAGACATGGCGCGGTTCAACTGATTTCTTCGTTGCCAGCGTTCTGCTGCAACGGTCGAGGGGGAGCACGGCAAAGGATATGCCGTGCTCCCGCTCTTGCCGGTGGCAGTTGGTCTGTCGCCTGCATTCGTTTGGGCAGCGCGTACGGCCGTTGCAATGCCTACCTGCGAGCGATCTGTGATGTGGGATGGGCCGGAGAAACTCAACTTACCTAGCGGGAAGCGTGTTGGGATGAGCTCTCCTCGACCGATGCCGATGACGGTGTCGCCAGGCAACGCATGAGTGCGTGGCGCAGCCAGTGGGCCGCACCACTACAGCGCGTCCAGAAACTCCCGCACCGCCGGCCCAAAACGCGCGAAATCGACCAGGAAGGCGTCGTGCCCCTGCGGCGAATCCAGCCCGATGAACTGCGCCTGTGCGCCACCAGCACGCAGGCCGTCGGCGATCTGTTGCTGCTGCTGCACCGGAAACAGGATGTCGGTGTTGGCACCGATCGCCAGCGCGCGCTCGACGCGGATCGTGGCGATGCCGGCGAGCACGTCGCCGCCAGCGGGCTCGGCCAGGTCGAACCAGTCCATCGAGCGGCTCAGGTACAGATAGCAGTTCGGGTCGAAGCGGCGCACGAAGCGGCGGGCGTGGCCTTCCAGGTAGCTCTCGACCTGGAATTCCAGGCCGAACGGATCGTCGTCGGTCTGGTCCGAATCCAGGCGGACGCGGCCGAAGCGGCCGTCCCATTCCAGCGCCGAGCGATAGGTGATCACGCCGAGCTTGCGCGCCATGCGCATGCCCGACTCGGGATAGGTCGCTTCGTCGTAGTCGCCACCGTTCCAGTTCGGGTCCAGCCGGATCGCCTCGCGCTGCAGCGAGCGGATCGCGATCGAGAACGGCAGCGCCTGCGCGCTGCCGGAGATATTGATGTGGCTGCGCGCCAGGCCGGGATGCCGGTGCAGCAGCGCCAGGGCGGTCATGCCGCCCATGGAGTTGCCGATCACGCAGGCCAGCTGCGCGATGCCCAGTGCCCGCACCACCTGCGCCGCGGCATCGGCGCCATCCTCGATCGACAGCTCGGGGAAGCGCAGGCGATACGGTTGGCCGTCGTCCGGATGCGGCGAAGCGGGCCCCGTCGAGCCCTTGCAACTGCCCAGCGAGTTCACGCAGATCACGAACCAGCGCTGCGTGTCGATCGGCTTGCCCGGGCCGAGCATGCCGTCCCACCAGCCTGGCGTGGGATCGTCGGCATTGGCCGCGGCATGCGCGTCGGGCGAGAGTCCGGTGACGATCAGGACCGCGTTGTCGCGCGCAGCCGACAGCGTGCCCCAGGTTTCGTAGGCGACCCGCGCGCCATGCAGCTGGCCGCAGCGCTTCATCGGGAACGGCGAGGGCAGGGCGAGGAAGCGGCTGCCGGGCGGGATGAATTCGGTCATGCGCCGATTCTAGCCGCGCCATTGCGCATCCGCGTATGCGTGGTGCGAGATGCAGCGTGTCGATGGCGATGGCATCGGCCAGCTGCGCAGGAGCCGCTTGCGGCCGCTTCCAAGCATTCGGTCGTGCGTGAATCAGCGTGACGGTTCATTGCCGCGTAGGAGCGGCTTCAGGGCACTTGCAAGAGGGACGGCGGGTCATGTGTAGGAGCGGCTTCAGCCGCGACGGGCTTTATCGGTAGCGCCTCGTCGCGGCTGAAGCCGCTCCTACAAGGGCGCCTCCCATCGTTGGTGGGTTCTAGCTCTACCCGCGACCGGGTTTCCCTGGTGAGGCTGCTCGCAACCGATGCCTCCAAAGCCAAAAGCCACACCTGCGCCCATGTCGCAACGGCTACGGCTTCCCGATCACCAGCTCCACCGGCGCGGTCGCCGGCAAGGTCACCGTCACCGGCGCCGATTCCAGGTCGCCCTCCTGGCGCATCGCGTTGCCGCTGGCCGACAGCCGCGCCACGACCTGCACTTGCTTGAGCTGCGAGAGTTTCTGCGTCGGCATCGGGCTGTCCGCATCGCTCAGCGTCACCCGCAACGGCAGTGCCTGCAGCGGATGCTTCTGCACCGCCACTGGCATTGGTGGGCCGCCCGGCACGCGCGCGATCACGAACACGCTGGCGTCGCCGCGCAGGCGTACGCGGGCGGCGAACGCCGGATCCAGCGACACCGCCACGGCCAGGCCGCTGCTGGCCGGGGCCTTCGCATCCTGCGCCGCGGCGGCCGCGCTGCCGGCGGCGGGCAAGGCCGGCAATGCGGGCAGGCCGGCCGCGCTGCGCGCCGCGTCGATCTGCGGCCGCAGCGCCGCGGCGGTGGCCGCGTCCACGCGCGGCAACAGGGCTTCCCAGGTGGCGGCGGCGGCCGCGTCCTGCCCGCGCTGGCGCTGGGCGATGCCCAGGAACCAGGCGCCGCGCTCGCTGCCCGGTGCCAGTTGCAAGGCGTGCTGCAGCCAGGCCAGCGCCTGGTCGTCGAACTGCCGTTGCGGGTTGGCCAGCGCACGCGCCTCGGCTGCTTCGATCAGCAAGGGCGCCTGCTCTGGCGCCAATTGCACGGCGCGTGCGAAGGCGTTGGCGGCCTCGGCGGCGTGCCCCAGCGACAGCTGGCTGCGGCCGAGCAAGGCCCAGCCGTCGGCCCGATTCGGATCCTTGGCCAGCGCCGCCTGCAGTTGCTTCACGCCGTCCTCCAGCGTGCGCGGCGCCTCGCGGTTCTGCGCCTGCAGGGCGCGCGGGGTGCCGACCAGGGCATACAGCGCCGCGGTCGCCACACCCAGCGCCAGCACCGCGACCGCCAACAGCGCGCCGTTGCGGCCGCTGCCGCGCAGCGGCCACAGCACCACCGCGAACACCAGCGCGGCCAGCGCCACCGCTGCAGCCGACATGCCCCAACTCAGCATCGCCTCACCATTCCTGTTCGTCCTGCAGCGGCAGGGCGGTCGTCGCTGGCGCGCGCCGCCGCACCATCCGGATCAGTACCACCGCGCCACCGGCCAGCAACAGCAAGGGGCCGAACCACAGCAGCCAGGTCCGCGCTTCCAGTTGCGGCCGGTACAGCACGAACTCGCCATAGCGATCGACCAGGAACTGCTTGATCTGCGCATCCGACTTGCCCTGGTGCATGAGTTCCAGCACTTCGCGGCGCAGGTCCATGGCGATCTGCGCGTGCGAGTCGGCCAGCGACTGGTTCTGGCATTGCACGCAGCGCAGTTCCGCGGTCAGCGCATGGAAGCGCGCTTCCTCGGCGGCGGAGCGGTAGGCCAGCGGCGTCGGATCGGACACCGGTTCGGCGCCGGCCAGTGCAGACCACGCCAGCAACGCCAGCAGGCCCAGCCGCAGCGCACGCCGGCCGTGGCTCATGGCGTGGCCTTGCCTTGCGCCCGGGTCGGCGGGGCGTCGCGCTCGGCCTGCTGCAAGGCCGGCAGCAGTTCGTCGCGGATGATCTGGTCGGTCAGCGGCCCGGCATGCTTCCAGCGCACCACGCCGCGCGCATCGACCAGGAAGGTCTCCGGCGCCGCGGCCACGCCCCAGTCGATCGCGGTGCGCCCCTCGGGATCGAACAGCACCGCCAGGAACGGATTGCCGAGCTGCTCCAGCCAGCGCAGCGCGTCCTCGCGGCTGTCCTTCCAGTCGTAGCCGATCACCCGCACGCGCTTGCTCAGCGCGAAGCGGGTCAGCACCGGATGTTCCTCGCGGCAGGCCGGGCACCAGCTGCCCCACACGTTGAGCACATACGGCGCGCCCAGCAACTCGCTGCTGCGCACGCGGATCGAGGCGTCGTGCAGCAGCGGCAGTTCGAACGCCGGCGCCGGCTTGCCGATCAGCGCCGACGGCAGTGCGTCGCGATCGGCGCTGCCGGAGCGCTGCACCGCATACACCATCAACGCCAGCAGGCCGAGGAAGAACAGGGCGCCCAGCAGGATGGCGGGCAGCGGCAGGCGACGTGGTGCGGGAGCGGACATCAGGGGGTCTCCGGGGAACGACGGAAGCGCCGGTCGGCGGCGGTGACGAAACCGCCCAGCGCCATCAGCGCCGCGCCAAGCCAGATCCAGCGCACGAAAGGTTTGACGTGCACGCGCATCGCCCAGGCATTGCCGCCCAGCGGCTCGCCCAGGGCGACGTAGACGTCGCCGAACAGGCCGGGATGGATGCCGGCTTCGGTCATGTTCTGGCCGCCGCTGGCGTACAGGCGCTTTTCCGGGTGCAGCAGCGCCAGCGGGCGATCGTCGCGCAGCACCTGCACGTGCGCACGCTCGGCCACATAGTTGGGCCCCTTGCGCTGGTCCAGCCCCTGCAGCTCGAAGCGGTAGCGGCCCAGGTCCAAATGCTGTCCGGGTGCCAGCGCCACTTCGCGCTGCTGCTCCAGGGCCTCGACCAGCAGCGCACCGGCCAGGAACACTGCGATGCCGGTGTGGGCCAGGGTCATGCCCAGCATCTCGGCAGTGAAGCGGCTGCCCTTGAGCTGGCGCCGGCTCCACACGAAGCGTGCGGTGCCCAACAGTACCCAGGTTGCGGCAGCGACGCCGGCGGCGGTCTTCCACGCGCCCTGTGGTGCCAGGAAGAAGCCGATTGCGCCGGCCAGCAGCGCCAGGCCGGCCCACGGTGCCAGCAGCGCCAGCGGCCGCGACGCCTGTTCGCGCTGCCAGCGGGTCAGCGGCCCGAACGGCAGCAGCGCCACCAGCGGCGCCATCAGCACGATGAACAAGGTGCCGAAGTAGGGCGGCCCCACCGACAGCTTGCCCAGGTCCAGCGCATCGGCCAGCAGCGGATACAGCGTGCCCAGCAGCACCATCGCACAGGCGCAGGTCAGCAGCAGGTTGTTGGCCAGCAGCAGGGTCTCGCGCGAGGCCGGGGCGAAGCGTTGCCGCGCCTCGTCGGCCGCCGCCACGCGACCGCCGCGCAGCGCGTACAGCAGCAGCGAGCCGCCGCACAGCAGGCTCAGGAACACCAGGATGAACAGGCCGCGGGCCGGATCGGCGGCAAAGGAATGCACGCTGGTGAGCACGCCCGAGCGGACCAGGAAGGTGCCCAGCAGCGACAACGAGAACGCGGCGATCGCCAGCAACAGGGTCCAGGCGCCGAAGCTGCCGCGCTTCTCGGTGACCGCCTGCGAATGCAGCAGCGCCGCGCCGGCCAGCCACGGCATGAAGCTGGCGTTCTCCACCGGGTCCCAGAACCACCAGCCGCCCCAGCCCAGTTCGTAGTATGCCCACCAGCTGCCCAGGGCGATACCGATGGTCAAAAAGCCCCAGGCCACGTTGGTCCACGGCCGCGTCCAGCGCAGCCAGCGCGCGTCCACCTGGCCGTCCAGCAGCGCGGCGATGGCGAACGCGAACGGCACCGCGAAGCCGACATAGCCGGCGTACAGCAGCGGCGGATGGATCACCAGGCCGGGATCCTGCAGCAGCGGGTTGAGGTCGCGCCCTTGCAGCGGCGCCGGCAGCAGCCGCGCGAACGGGTTGGAAGTGAACAGCAGGAACGCCAGGAAGCCGATGCTGACCAGCGCCAGGGTGCCGATCACCCGCGCCACCACCGGGGCCGGCAGGCGCCGCGAGTACAGCGCCACCGTGCCGGTCCACAGCGCCAGGATCAGCGTCCACAGCAGCAGCGAGCCCTCGTGCGCGCCCCACACCGCCGAGTAGCGGTACACCAGCGGCAGCAGCGAATTGGAGTTCTCGGCCACGTAGGCCACCGAGAAGTCCTGGGTCACGAACGCATGGGTGAGGATCGCGAAGGCGCCGGCCACCAACGCCAGCTGCGCGAACGCCGCCGGCCGCGCCACCGCCATCCAGCGCGCATCGCCGCGCTGCGCGCCGGCGAGCGGCAGCAGCGCCTGCAGCACGGCGGTCAGCAGGGCGAGGATCAGCAGGAGCTGACCGACCTCAGGCAGCATGGCGCTCGGACCGGAACGTGCGAGCGGGTAGGGCGTGGAGCGCCGCTAGGTACCTGTCATCCGCGGAGGCGGAATGCGGGATGCATGCGGCGCAAGGATGGCTCCCCGGGTTCCGTCGCCGCTGCTCGGTGGTGCCAACGATCAAGCACGCGCTTTTGCTTCGACGATTCCCCATTCCCCAATCCCGATTCCCGCCCCGCCGGCACCTCACTGCATCGCCCCCACATCATGCTTGCGATGCGCGCTGCCCATCTTGTCCGCCAGTTCCTTCGGCATGTAGGTCTCGTCGTGCTTGGCCAGCACGTCCTCGGCGACGAACACGCCGTCGTGCATGCGGCCGGTGGCCACCACCGCCTGGCCCTCGCGGAACAGGTCGGGCAGGATCCGGTCGTACTGCACGGTGAGCTGCGCATCGCCGTCGGTGACCCGGAAGTGCGACTGCAGCGACCCCGGGGCGCGCTGGAACGAGCCCTTCTCGACCATGCCGCCGAGGCGGAAGCGCGCGTGCGCGCCGGTCTTGCCGGCCAGCACCTCGGCCGGGGTGTACAGGTAGGCGGTATTGCGCTGCAGGGCCATCGCCACCAGGGTGGTGGTCAGGCCGGCGGCCAGCACCAGCAGCATCAGCCACAGCAGGCGGCGCTTGCGCTGCGGATTCATCGGCTCAGCTCCAGCGGCGGCGCCGGTTCGGCCTTGGCCTGGCGCTTGCGCTGCGCGCGCAGGCGCGCCGCCCGCAGCGCAGTGCGCACCTGCAGCCGCGCCAGCACGAAATCGGCGAGCAGCACGCCGGCGAACACCGCATAGGCGCCGACCACATACGGCAGGTAGTTCATCCGCGTGCCTCCGCCAGCTGCGTCACCCAGTCCTTGCCGGCCTCGCGGCGCAGGTTGTCGGCGCGCGCGCGCGCCAGCAGCGAGCCGGCGAACCAGAACTTGGTCGCCGCCACCATCAGCCACAGCGGCGGCAGCATGCTCGGGTCCATGCTGGACTGGCCGAACAGGCGGATGGTCTGGCCCTGGTGCAGCGAGTTCCACCACACCACCGAATAGCGGATCACCGGCAGCAGCACCACGCCGACGATGGCCAGCAGCCCGGCCGCGCGCGCCGCGGTGCGCCGGTCCTCGATGGCCAGGTACAGGCCCATCACGCCGATGTACAGGAACAACAGGATCAGTTCGGTGGTCAGGCGCGGGTCCCAGTCCCACCAGGCGCCCCACATCGGCTTGCCCCAGATGCTGCCGGTGAGCAGGGTGATCAGGGTGAAGGCGGCGCCGATCGGCGCGCAGGCCATCGCCAGGATCTCGCACAGCTTGATCCGCCACACCTGGGCGATGGCCGCGTACACGGCCATCAGGCCGAACACGAACAGGCTCATCCAGGCGCTGGGCACATGGATGTAGAGGATGCGGAAGGCGTCGCTCTGCAGGCGGTCGGCCGGCACCACGAACAGCGCCTGCCAGATGCCCACGCCAGCCAGCAGCAGCGCCGCCAGATAGCACCACGGCGTCCAGCGCGCCGCGAAGCGGTCGAAGGTCGGCGGCGAACCGAGTTGGTGGAACCAGCGGACGAGAGAGGCCATGCGGACGATTCTAGCTGGCGGGAGGCGGGCTTCGATGCGACAACATTCGATGCGACAACGACGGAACGGCGAGGGAGCACTGCGCTTGCATGGTACGGCCGCCGCCGCGCCGGTGCTGCGCCAAAGGCTCAGCTCAGCGAGATGCGGATCGCCGCGGCCGCCGCCAACGGCGCCAGCACCAGGCCCGCGACCAGGCCCGCCGCCAGCAACAGCAGGCCGCCGGCCGGGTCCAGGCCCTGCGCCGCCGCCGCCACGCTGCCGGCGCCGAATACCAGCACCGGCACGTACAGCGGCAAGGCCAGCAGCGCGACCAGGATGCCGGCGCGCTTCATGCCCACCGTCAGCGCCGCGACCACCGCGCCGAGCAGGCTCAGCAGTGGTGTCCCCAGCGCCAACGATGCCAGCAGCACCGGCATGCGGTCATGCGGCAGGTGCAGCAATTCGCCGAGTAGCGGTGCGGCGACGATCAGCGGCAACGCGGTGGTGACCCAGTGCAGCAGCACCCGCACCAGCACCAGCCAGGCCAGCGGCACCGGCGCCAGCAGCCATTGCTCCAGCGAGCCGTCCTCGGCGTCGCTGCGGAACAGGCTGTCCAGCGCCAGCAGGCCGGCCAGCAGCACCGCCAGCCACAGTGCGGCGCCAGCCACCTCGCCGAGCAGGCGCGGCTGGTTGCCCAGCGCCAGCGCGAACAGGGCCACGATCAGCAGGGCGAACAGCGCCGGCTGCAGCGCGTCGCCGCGACGCCGCCACAGCAGGCGCAGGTCGCGCACCAGCAGGGCGCGGGTGGCTTGCCAGAGGGAAGGAACGGGCGTGGCCAGGCTCATGCGGCGACTCCGCTCAAGGTCAGCATGCGGGTGCGCACCGGTGGCGCGGCATAGGCGCCATGGGTGGTGACCAGGGCCGCGCCGCCGCTGCGCAGGTGCGCGGCGATCATGCGGTTGACCAGGGTGATGCCGTCCAGGTCGAGGTTGGCGTAGGGCTCGTCGAGCAGCCACAGCGGCGCCGGCGACAGCCACATCCGCGCCAGCGCCAGGCGCTTCTTCTGCCCGGCCGACAACTGCCGCACCAGGGTGTCCTCGTAGCCGGCCAGGCCGACGATGGCCAGCGCGCTGCCGGGCATCTGCTTGGCCCGGCGCCCCTGCAGGCCGCACAGGTAGTGCAGGTTCTCCAGGGTGCTCAGGTCGGCCTTCAGCGCGCCGAGGTGGCCCAGGTAGGCCATGAAGCGGGCGCGGTCGCCGCGCCGCACCGGGTGGCCGTCGATCTCGATGCGCCCGGCCTCGGCGCGCAGCAGGCCGACCAGCACCCGCAGCAGGGTGGTCTTGCCGGCGCCGTTGTCGCCCTGCACCAGCAGCGCCTCGCCCGCATCCAGGTGGAAGTCCAGCGGACCGAACACCGCGGCGTCGTCGCGGGCGAACGTGAGCCCGTGCGCGGCCAGCAGCGGCGGCGGGGTGTACAGCGGATCGGTCATCGGCGAAGGCCGCGGCGGATGGCGGCGAAGGGGGCAGGGAAGGCGCGCATTGTATCGGCATGCGGGCGTCCGGCGGATGCCGGCGGCGGCCATGTGCAGCGATGTGCGTGCGCTGCGGCAAGGGCGGCGGGCCGCTGACGCATCGCCGGCAAGCGGCTTTGCGTACACTCGGCGTTTTCCCGCTGCCCGCAGATCCCCCGCATGCATCCGCAGACCAAGCTGCCCAAGGTGGGCACCACCATCTTCACCGTGATGTCGCAACTGGCCGCCGAGCATGGCGCGGTCAACCTGGGCCAGGGCTTTCCCGACTTCCCGGTGCCGCCGCGGCTGATCGACGCGCTGGCCCGGGCCATGCGCGACGGCCACAACCAGTACCCGCCGATGACCGGCGTGCCGGCGCTGCGCCAGGCGATCGCCGAGAAGGCGCTGCGCTGCTACGGCGCCCAGGTCGATGCCGATACCGAGGTCACGGTCACCAGCGGCGCCACCGAGGCGCTGTTCAACGCCATCCACGCCGTGGTGCGCCCGGGCGAGGAGGTGATCGTGCTGGATCCGGCCTACGACAGCTACGAGCCGGCGATCGACCTGGCCGGCGCGCGTGCGGTGCACGTGCCGCTGGACCCGCACACGTTCGCGGTGGACTGGGAGCGCGTGCGCGCGGCGATCACCCCGCGCACCCGCCTGCTGATGCTCAACAGCCCGCACAACCCGTCCGGGGCGATGTTCGGCGCCGACGACCTGCAGGCGGTGGGCGAGCTGTTGCGCGGCAGCGACATCTTCCTGATCTCCGACGAGGTCTACGAACACATCGTGTTCGACGGCCGCCGCCACGAGTCGGTGCTGCGCTGGCCGGAGCTGCGCGAGCGCGCCTTCGTCGTCTCCAGCTTCGGCAAGACCTATCACTGCACCGGCTGGAAGATCGGCTACGCGATCGCGCCGCCGGCGCTCAGTGCCGAGTTCCGCAAGGTCCACCAGTACAACACCTTCGCCAGCTTCGGCCCGGCCCAGCACGCCTTCGCCGCGATGATCCGCGAGGAGCCCGAGCACGACGAGCAGCTCGGCGCGTTCTACCAGGCCAAGCGCGACCGCTTCCGCGAACAGTTGCTGGGCACGCGGCTGAAACCACTGCCGGTGCCGGGCGGCTACTTCCAGTTGGTGGACTATTCGGCGGTCAGCGACCTGCCCGACACCGAGTTCGTGAAGTGGCTGACCATCGAGAAGGGCGTGGCGGCGATCCCGCTGTCGCCGTTCTACCAGGACCCGCCGCAGGGGCAGCGCCTGGCGCGGCTGTGCTTCGCCAAGAACGAGGCGACGCTGGATGCGGCGATCGAGCGTCTACGCGCGCTGTAGCGCGCTTAAGCGCCGGGATTGGGGGTTCGGGAATGGGGAATCGTAGAAGCGGGTTCCTGGTGCGGGGTGGGGAATGTCGGTCGCTGGGATCTATTTCGGCGTGACGTTTGGGTTGGCCGCGGCTTGTGCGGTGGTCGACGGCGCGCTGTTCTATGGGCATGTGCTGACGGGATTGGCCGATCGCGGCCAGCGGGTCGGGATGGATTTCAGCATGGTGCCGTTCCGGCGGCAGGCCTACGTGGATCGCTATCTTGCGCTGCTGACGCCGCAGGAGCGGGGCACGCTGGCCAATCGCCTGGTCCGCCATCTGCCATGGGTAACGCCTACACTGTGCCTGCTGTGCCTGGTCGGCACGATCTGCATCGGAGTACGTTGGGGATGACACAGGTGGCACAGGATCTGAGGATCTCGTTGGTCCAGGGCGATACCCGCTGGCACGATCCGGCCGGCAACCGCGCGCACTACGCCGACCTGCTGGCGCCGCTGGCCCGCGTCACCGACCTGGTGATCCTGCCGGAGACCTTCACCAGCGGTTTCTCCAACGACGCGCTGGCGCAGGCCGAGGACATGGACGGGCCGACCGTGGCCTGGATCCGCGAGCAGGCGGTGCGGCTGGGCGCGGCGGTGACCGGCAGCGTGCAGTTGCGCGTGCCTGGCGCCGATGGCGAGGCCAAGGTGTTCAACCGCCTGCTGTGGGCCACGCCGGACGGCGCATTGCAGCATTACGACAAGCGGCATCTGTTCCGCTACGGCAACGAACACCTGCGCTACGCCGCCGGCCGCGCGCGCCTGTGCGTGGAGTGGAAGGGCTGGCGGATCAATCCGCAGGTCTGCTACGACCTGCGCTTTCCGGTGTTCTGCCGCAACCGCTACGACGTCGAGCGCCCGGGACAGATGGATTTCGACCTGCAGCTGTTCGTCGCCAACTGGCCCTCGGCACGTGCCTACGCCTGGCGCACGCTGCTGCGCGCGCGCGCGATCGAGAACCTGTGCTTCGTGGCCGCGGTCAACCGGGTCGGCGTGGACGGCAACGACCTGCACTACGCCGGCGACAGCGCGGTGATCGATTTCCTCGGCCAGCCGCAACTGGAGATCCGCGAGCGCGAGCAGGTGGCCACCACCACCATCTCCGCCGCCTCGTTGGCCGCGCACCGCGCGCGCTTCCCGGCCATGCTCGATGCGGACGCCTTCAGCCTGGACGATTAGCGTCCGGTTCCAGCGACGCCGGAAGGACTCACCTTTTCCATCCCTGAAGGCCCCGGTTGTAGGAGCGGCTTCAGCCGCGACGGGCTTTCCCGGTAACCCCTGTCGCGGCTGATTTCGAAACGGCGGCGAGAGCCCCTTCCGCAGCATGTTGCGGCAAGCCCGGCGGGTGCACTGTGGGAGGGACTTCAGTCCCGACGCATGACGCCATCAGAAAGTGCTTCGCACCTCGCCGCTGCATGCTCGTTGACGCCTACAACGCACCGAGGCAGTCAGGCCAAGCCGCCGCAGACGAGTTCTGGAGATGTTTGGCGCCGTCCTCGCGTCCTCCCTGTGCCTCGGCCAGGCCGGGTCCGGCCCTGCCCGCCGCGAGTGGAAATGCCTGCTGAACGCACCCGCGGCGACCTGGCAGCCTTGTCGCGGCCACGACGCCCGCGTTGCTACTCTCGCGCCCAGTCCACCCACCGGGAATGCCCACATGATCAAGTCGCTCTCTCTATTCGCGCTGCTGGGCGCCGCCGTCGTCGCGCCGCAGGCCCAGGCCGCCGGCAACATCGATTGCAAGCTCTCCTTCAACCTGTCCGGCTGGTCGGTGTTCTACAAGACCGCCAAGGGCACCGGCACCATCACCTGCAACGACGGCGCGGTGATCCCGGTCAAGATCAGCAGCAAGGGCGGTGGCCTGACCGTCGGCAAGTCCAAGATTGTCGGCGGCCGCGGCACCTTCACTGGCGCCTACAGCCTCAACGACCTGTTCGGCACCTATGCCGCCGCCGAAGCGCACGCCGGCGTGGTGAAGTCCAGCACCGCGCAGGTCGTCACCAAGGGCGATATCTCGCTGGCCCTGGCCGGCACCGGCGAAGGTGTCGATCTCGGCGTCAACGTCGGCAACTTCGTGATCGAGCGCCGCAAGTAAGGTTCAGCGTTCTGCCCTGCCGTCGTGTTGCAGGTAGGGCGAAGAAAACGCAAACGCATCGAATCCAGGCGCAGTGCGCCTGGATTCTTTTTTGTGTCGACGATCTCGCGGCGATTCGTCGCGAACTGGTCGTGCGTTGGATAGGCAACGCGATCCGACGAAGCGCGCCGGGCGAGGGACGCGCTTCGCGTGTACCTCGCGCTTACTGCTGCGCGAACACCCAGGCCAACTGGCCGCGCACCGGCTCCGGGGTCGCCAGTGCCTGGCGGTACAGCGTGCGTGCGGTCCAGCAGGCATCCTCGTCGTTGGCCGTGGTGATCTGCGGCAGCACCCGCATCAGGCGCTGCTGCTGGTCGGCGGGCAGCGATTTGACCAGGGTGCCCATCGCCGCCTGGATCTGCTCCTGGGTCACCGGCTGCGCCGGGGTCTTGTTCAACTCCGCGTCGGTGGCTTTCAGCGAGACGTCGAACCAGCGGTCGATCTGCGCCTGCGGCAGCTTTTCCAGTCCCGACAGCATCGCCGCGCTCAGCGCCTGCGCATCGTTGGGATTGCCGCCACGGGCCAGCACGGCGCACTGCGGCACGTCGACCTTGTCGCTGACCTGCGACAGGATCTGCAGGCGCTGTTCCAGCGTGGCGTGGTCCAGGCGCGCGATGCCGTTCTGCGCCAGTTGGAAGCCGGCCTGCTGCGCCTGCGGGCCGCTCTGCTTGAGCAGCGCCACGTAGCGCGGATCGTTGGCCAGCTTGCGCAGCATGCGATCGAACGGCGCATGCAGCGGTGAACTGGCCGGGTAGGGGTTCTGCGCCGCGGCGATCTCTTCCTGGGCCTTCTGCTGCGCCTTCTGGCAGGCGCCGAGGCTCAGCACGCCGGCGATCAGCAGCGGCAGGGCGATCTTCATCTTCCGTGTCATCGGGATTCCTGGTCGGTGAGGGCGACCGCCAGCGGCGGCGGCCGGATGCGCCAGGATATCGACTTCGCCCGCTCAGGGCGAACGGCGCAGGGCCGGGCGCGCTGGTGTCGCCACACGCATGTCGTTCAACAGCGCAGACGCATCCTGCGCCGCTTGGGCGCCAGCCGCCACGGTCATCGCCATTGAGCGCGGACCTTGGCGCTGCATATCATCGCGATCCTCCCACTGCGCGCGAGATCGTCCTCATGAATGCCGGAATGCTGGTTGGCCTTGTCGCGCTTGGCATGAGTGCGTCGTCCCTGGCCGCCTCGCACGAGGCAGGCGTCACGGATGCGATCATCCAGCACCTGGACCTGACCTCGTTCCCCAACTCGGTCGGTCCCCGTCGCATGCCGGGGAAGACGACGTTCGCGGACTATGGCTTCGTGGACGTCACGAAAACCGCCGATGGCGCGCGCCTGCTCCAGGCCGACAAGGGCTGGATGATGCGCTTCGAGGTGCTGTCCGCCGATCCCACGTCGGTGCGCCTGTGTTTCCATGACAGCGGGCTTGCCAGGCCGGGCGACACAAGCGCCCCGAGCTACAACGCAACCTCGGCGCTGCTCGTTGCGAAATCTTCCCGCGGCAACTGGACCGCCAGGCAGGTCCCCGCGGGCTTTGCGGACTGCAGGAACGATCCTGTCGATGCGTGAGCGAGCGGGCGGTCGTGGTGCGGACCGCCTCACGTACATGGCACGGACCCCGGCGTCCAGCGGCCAGTTGCAGTCCCGCTGGCGGTAGCGCCCCCACGAAAAAGGGCGCCGCTTGCGCAGACGCCCTTGTCGGGAGCGGGGCTGGCCGACGCACGCCGCGTCGGCGCCGTCACTCAGCCGCCGCGCGAACCGCCACGGTTGCCGCCACCACCGGGACGGCCGCCGCCGCCCGGAGGACGACCGCCGGCCGGGCGGTTGCCGCCGCCGGGGCGCCCGCCCGGACCCGGGCCGCGCTTCTGGCCGCCGGCCGGGCGCGCTGCGCGCGGCGCGGCGCCGTAGGGATTGAAGCCAGGGGTGGCGTGATCGGACGGGAAGCTCGGCGCATTGGCCGGATGTCCGTACGGGTGCGCCTTGCGCTGCCCCTGGCCCTGGCCCGGACCGCGGCCCTGGCCGGCAACTGCACCAGCGCCGGCACCGGCCGGACGCGGCTTGGCGTAAGGACGCCCCTGGCCTTGACCCTGGCCGCGGCCGCCGGGACCGGCGTTGCGGTGGCCGGTCGGGCCGGTGCTGACACCGTCGGGCACGTACCAGGTGCGGAACGCGGCGGGGTTGCCGTCCGGCAGCGGCTTGGGGCCCTTCGGCGTGCGCTGCTTGAACGGCTTCTGCGCCTGCTTGGCGGCCATTTCGCCGCTCACGGTCAGGCCGCCGTGCGGCTTCTTGCCGCCGCGGCCACGGCCGCGGTCCTCGCGGAAATTGTCGAAGCGGCGCAGCTCGCGGCCTTCGTCGGCGGTGTTGTGGCCGTTGACGTAGGCGTTGCCGCCGCGGCCGACCTGCACGGTGGCCTTGGCCGCCTTGCGCTGGCCGATCACCGGCTGCAGGGTCAGCGCCGACGGGGTGCCTTCCTCCAGCTTCAGCTCGGCGCGCAGCGCCTCGACCTTGTCCTGCGCCAGTTCCATCGAGTGCCCGCGCAGCAGTTCGCGCGGCAGCGCGATCTTGCCGTAGCGGGTGCGCTTGAGCCGGCTGACCTGGCAGCCCTGCGATTCCCACAACCGCCGCACTTCGCGGTTGCGGCCTTCCTTCACCACCACCCGGAACCAGTCGTGCGAGTCGGTGCCGCCGATGCGTTCGATCTCGTCGAACTTGGCGCCGCCGTCCTCCAGCAGCACGCCGCGCGAGAGCCGCTCGATCATGCTGTCGGGCACGGTCTCTTCGCCTTCCGGGGCGCGCACGCGCACCACGTACTCGCGCTCGATCTCGTAGGAGGGGTGCATCATCGCGTTGGCCAGCTCGCCGTCGGTGGTGAGCAGCAGCAGGCCGGTGGTGTTGATGTCCAGGCGGCCGATCGCGATCCAGCGCGCGCCCTTCAGCGCCGGCAGCGCTTCGAAGATGGTCGGGCGGCCTTCGGGATCTTCGCGCGTGGTCACTTCGCCTTCGGGCTTGTTGTAGATGAGCACGCGCGAGGGCTCGGTCAGCGCGCTGGCAACGAAGCTGCGGCCGTCCAGCTCGATCTTGTCGCCGCTGCGGATCGACATGCCGGTCTGCGCGACCTCGCCGTTGACCTTGACCAGGCCGTCGGCGATGCGCTGTTCCAGCGCCCGGCGCGACCCCAGCCCGGCCTGGGCCAGGACCTTGTGCAGGCGTTCTTCCAGTTTCGGCTGCTCGGCGGCAGCGGCGTCGCGCTTGAGCGAGAGCTTGTTCAACGACAGCTTGCGGGAGGTGTCACTCATTTACTTGGCTCCGGCCGGCGCGTTGTGCGTCGGCCTGTGGTTCGGAATCGGCATCGTCAACAGCCACGGTCGTCGTCGCGACGGCGTTGTCTTCGGCTTCGTTCGCATCCGCCGCGCGCTCTCCCGGCGCGGCTTCGGGTTCGCCCGTCGGGGCGGTCGTGGGATCCGTGGCCGTCGACGCATCGGCGTCGTCGGTCGCGGGGGTGTGCGGTGCTGCGGTGTCGCTTGCGTCTGCTGCATCGGCATCGGCATCGGCGTCTGCGGCATCGGCCGCGTCTGCCTGCGCCGTCGCGCGGGGCTCGGCGGATTCGTCGGTGGCCGCGGCCTGCGCCATGGTGTCGCCCTGGGCGCCTTGCTTGCTCTGGTCGGCGTCATCACCCGGGGCGGCGTCGGCCTGGGCCATGTCGCCGACCGGCAGCGCGTCGCGGTCCAGCGGCAGCTGCGGTTCCAGTTCGCCGATGTCCTTGAGTTCGGACAGCGGCGGCAGTTCGTCCAGGCGCTTGAGCCCGAAATAGTCCAGGAAGGTCTTGGTGGTGCCGAACAGCGCCGGCTTGCCCGGCACGTCGCGGTGTCCGACCACGCGGATCCATTCGCGTTCTTCCAGCGCCTGGATGATGTTGCTGCTGACCGCCACGCCGCGTACCTGCTCGATCTCGCCGCGGGTGATCGGCTGCCGGTAGGCGATCAGCGCCAGGGTCTCCAGCGTGGCGCGGGTGTAGCGGGTCTTGCGCTCGGTCCACAGCCGCGCCACCCAGGCGTGCACGTCGCTGCGCACCTGGTAGCGGAACCCCGACGCCACTTCGACCAGTTCCACGCCGCGGTCCGCGCAGGCCTCGCGCAGCAGTTCCAGCGCGCGCTCGATACTGCCCGGCGGCGCGGGTTCCTCCTCCGGGAACAGGCCGTGCAACTGCGCCAGCGGCAACGGCTGGTTGGCGGCGAGCAGGGCGGCCTCGACGATGCGGTTGATCAGCGCTTGATCCATGCGGGGGCGGGTTCTCGGTGGGCTCAGGTAGTGGCGTCGGCGGCGTCGCTGTCGTCGAACTCGCTGTTGAACTGCAGTGGTGCGTTGGTGTTGCCCAGCGCCAGCGACTTGACGTAGATCGGCGGCATCGGTGGCCGCTCGGTGGCCTCGGCGGGAACGTGCGCCAGCGGCTCCTGGACGATGTCCAGCAACTGCTCCTTGGCCAGTTCCAGCAGCGCCAGGAAGGTGACCAGCACGCCGAGCTTGCCTTCTTCGGTACTGAACAGCGATTCGAAACGGTGGAACTTGCCGTCGTCCAGACGGCCCAGCACGTCGCCCATGCGCTGGCGCACGCTCAGCGCCTCGCGCTTGATCGCGTGGCCGCTGAACAGTTCGGCGCGCTTGAGCACGTCGTACAGCGCCAGCAGCATTTCCTTCAGCTCCACCGGCGGCGGCAGCTTGACCGCGGCACGGTCCGGCACGTGGGCGTGTACCGGGGTGGTGTCGCGGTCCTGCCGCGGCAGCGCGTCGATGTCCTCGGCCGCCTGCTTGAAGCGTTCGTACTCCTGCAAGCGGCGGACCAGTTCAGCGCGCGGGTCCGTTTCCTCACCGTCCTCGGCCGGCGGCCGCGGCAGCAGCATCCGCGACTTGATCTCGGCCAGGATCGCGGCCATCACCAGGTATTCGGCCGCCAGTTCGAAGCGCAGCTCCTGCATCACGTTGATGTAGTCCACGTACTGCCGGGTGATCTCGGCGACGGGGATGTCCAGGATGTCCAGGTTCTGCCGGCGGATCAGGTACAGCAGCAGGTCCAGCGGGCCTTCGAACGCGTCCAGGATCACTTCCAGCGCGTCCGGCGGGATGTAAAGATCCTGCGGGATCTGCAGCACCGGTTGCCCATGCACGACCGCCAGCGGCATTTCCTGCTGCTGTGGCGAGGTCGTCTGGATTGGCGGGTTCGCGTCGAGCGCGAGTTCGGAGGTCATCGGTTGGACATCGGTGTTGCGGTAGCGAAGGGCCGGGCAGGCGCGACCCGGCGCGGCTCCTTGCCGGCAGTGCTGCGGTTCAATGGCGCGTCGTCCCCGCAACGCGCTCGGTACTTCAACAAGACACACGACGCACGCCACGCGTGTCGTGGCGGCGGGAACTGCAGAGGAGGACGTCTGCGCGGGCGGTGTCAGGCAGCGAATCGGTCGTCGGAAGGGGCTTGGGGTCGCCGATCACCGACGGGCCGCTGCATCCGGCCGCGTGCAATGGGACCAAGGGTAATGCGCCGGCGGGGTCGGTGTCCAGCGCCGTCGCGCCGGGCCAGGTCCTACAATGACATGTCTCTGGATGCAGGAACGAGGGCGAAGACGCGATGTGGTACGTGATCGAGGGGTACGACGTGGCCGAGGCGCTGCCGCGGCGGGCGGCGGCGCGGCCGGCGCATCTGCAGCGGCTGACCCAGTTGCAGGAGGCCGGACGGCTGTTGCTGGCCGGGCCGTGCCCGGCGATCGACGCCGAGGATCCGGGCCCGGCCGGCTTCAGCGGCAGCCTGGTGGTGGCCGCGTTCGACTCGCTGGCCGAGGCGCGGGCCTGGGCCGAGGCCGACCCGTATGTCGACGCTGGCGTCTACGCCCGGGTCGAGGTGCGGCCGTTCCGCAAGGTGCTGCCATGAGCGAGGTCGGCGCCGAGCGGGTGGCGCGGATCCGCGCCGCGCTGGAAGCGGCGTTCGCGCCGCAGGCGCTGGAAGTGGAGGACGACAGCCACCGTCATGCCGGCCACGCCGGCGCGCGCGATGGCCGCGGGCATTTCAATGTCCGGGTGGTCAGTGCGGCCTTCGCCGGGATGGCGCCGCTGGCCCGGCATCGCGCCGTCTACGCGGCGCTGGGCGAGATGATGCAGACCGACATCCATGCGTTGTCGATCCACGCCGAGGTGCCGATCACGGGCGGCTGATGCCCGCGGCGGGAAGGGGTGCCGCTGGCCCGGAAACGGGGTGCGCACCCCGCGGGAAAGCGGAATCCGCACCTGGATTATGTTGCGCTGCGGTACGATTCCGACCGGTTTCGCATTATTCAAGCGACTGAAAAACAAGACTTTTATTGGAAAAATAACAAAAGGCTTCTGCCTCGCGCTGAAAACGATTACAGTCCGCGCCAGTTTCTCAAGGTCTCTGCCGCGGAGGGCGGCACGATGGCGAAGAGCGCGGTCACCATCAAAGACGTCGCACGTGAGGCCCGGGTCTCCGTGGCCACCGTGTCGCGTGCGCTCAACGGCCACGAGAACGTGGCCGCGCCGGTGCGGACCCTGGTCCTGGAAGTGGCCGAGCGCCTGCGCTACAGCCCGCATGCGGCGGCGCGCAGCCTCAGCAGCCGCCGCACCCAGACGCTGGGCGTGGTGCTGCCGGACCTGTACGGCGAATTCTTCTCCGAACTGATCCGCGGCATCGACGGCGCCGCCCGCGCGCGCCGCCAGCACCTGCTGGTGTCCAGCTACCACGGCGACCCGGAAGAACAGGGACGGGCGCTGCGGGCAATGCGCGGCCGCGTCGATGGCCTGCTGGTGCTGTCGCCGTATGCCGAGCGCCCCGGCTTCCTCACCGACAACCTGCCGCAGGCGCTGCCGACGGTGTTGATCAACACCCATCTGCCGGGCACCGAGTACCCGGTGCTGAGCATCGACGACCATGCCGGCGCGGTGGCGATGACCGAACACCTGCTGGCGATGGGGCATCGCCGCATCGCCTTCATCGGCGGCCCGGAATTGAATTTCGACGCGCGCGAACGCCTGCGTGGCTTCCGCGACGCCATCGCGCGCCATCCCGGGCAAGCGCACGGCGAGGAGTTTCCGGGCGACTTCGACGAAGCTTCCGGCTATCGCGCCGGACAGGCGATGCTGCAGGCCGGCGCGCTGCCCGATGCGGTGTTCGCCGCCAATGACATGACCGCGCTCGGTTGCCTGTACGCCTTCACCCAACGCGATGTGCGCGTGCCCGACGACGTCGCGCTCGCCGGCTTCGACGACATTCCGCTGGCGCGTTTCGTTCACCCATCCCTCACCACCATGCGCGTCAGCATCGCCGGGCTTGGTGAGCAGGCGATGCATCGCCTCCTGCACCTGATCGATCGGCCCGACGCGGACGACCGGCAGCGGCAGACCCTGGTTCCTACGTTGGTCGTGCGCGATTCCAGCACGGCCCGTTCCTGATGCGACGCGAACGTTCGCGCCGCATCGCTTGTTCCACTTCGACCATCGAAGCACCACGCACCACCCATAACGAGCACCACGTCTTTCCTGGAGGGAAACCCCACATGCAACACACCCCGCACTCCACCCGGCCCTCGCGCAAGCTGTTGAGCTGCGCTCTCGCCAGTTGCCTGCTGCTGGGCGCCGCGCCGGCATTCGCGCAGAGCACCGGCGCCACCATTCGCGGCCAGGTCAAGGTCGATTCGGCGCCCGCCGCGTCCGCGCAGGTCACCGCCACCAACCTGGCCACCGGTCTGACCCGCAGCGTGCAGACCAGCAACAGCACCTATTCGGTCGGCGGCCTGCCGCCGGGTTCCTATCGCATCGACGTCAACGCCGACGGCAAGACCACCTCGCAGAACGTCACCGTGCAGGTCGGCCAGACCGCGACCCTGGACCTGGGTGTGGGTGGCGAAGCGGCCACCGCCAGCGGGCAGGGCGCGACCACGCTCGACGCGGTACAGGTGCAGGCGCCGCCGGTGCTGGTGGAAACCCGCACCTCGGAGAACGCCACCTATATTTCCAATGTGCAGATCGAGAAGCTGCCGCAGGCCACGCGCAACTTCCTGGAGCTGGCTGACAGCGTGCCGAGCGTGCAGTTCCAGCGCGACGCCAAGGGCAACACCACGGTGCGCTCCGGCGCGACCTCGGCCAACGGCACCAACGTCTACATCGACGGCATCAGCCAGAAGAACTATGTGCTGACCGGCGGCGTCAGCGGCCAGGATTCCAGCCGTGGCAATCCGTTCCCGCAGTCGGCGATCGGCGAGTACAAGGTCATCACCTCCAACTACAAGGCCGAGTTCGACCAGGTCAGCAGCGCGGCGATCGTCGCTTCGACCAAGTCCGGCACCAACGATTTCCACGGCAGCTTCTTCTGGGATACGACCAACGACGACTGGCGTGCCGAAAGCCCGCTGGAGCGCAAGGCCGGCCAGCGCGACGACTTCTCCGAGACCCAGTACGGCGCCACCTTCAGCGGCCCGATCCTCAAGGACCGCGCGCACTTCTTCGTGGCCTACGAGGCCAAGGAATACACCACGCCGAACACGGTGATCCCGGGCGGCATCTACGCCGACCGCGTCGACCAGTTGCCGGCGCAGCTGCAGCCGCTGGTGGCCACCTACAGCACGCCGTTCAAGGAAGACCTGTACTTCGGCAAGATCGACTGGACCCTGGGCGACAACAACCTGTTCGAGCTGACCGGCAAGTACCGCAAGGAAGACGAGCTGTCGGACATCGGCGACACCACCACCTACCAGCACGGCAGCAGCAACGGGCAGAAGGAAAAGCGCGCCAACCTGCGTTGGCAGTACAGCGGCGAGGCCTTCCTCAACGATCTGAACCTGAGCTACGAGAGCGCGTTCTGGACCCAG
Organism: Xanthomonas sp. NCPPB 1128; assembly: GCF_001043115.1. Lineage (GTDB taxonomy): Bacteria > Pseudomonadota > Gammaproteobacteria > Xanthomonadales > Xanthomonadaceae > Xanthomonas_A. Next base: position 85,613 of record NZ_LFME01000001.1, read on the forward strand.
ACCCCGCTCACCGACGGCAGCGGCTATGTGCTGTCCTACGTGCCGCAGGCCGGCAACGAGACCACCATCCTCAGCGCCGGCGCCGGCAGCAGCTTCCAGAACAAGGGCCAGAAGGGCTGGACCCTGCAGGACGACCTGACCCTCAACAGCCTCGAGTGGCACGGCAGCCACACCATCAAGATGGGGGTGAAGTACAAGGACATCCAGCTCGATTCGACCCAGATCAATCCGGCCAATCCGCAGTACTACTACAACATCCTCAGCGATGTCGGCACGCCGTACCGGGTGCGTTTCGGCGACACCGGCGACGGCGGTTCGGTGCAGTCGCAGAACAAGCAGTACGGCATCTATCTGCAGGACGACTGGGAGGTCAACGAGCACCTGACCCTGAACCTGGGCGTGCGCTACGACTACGAGAAGACCCCGTCGTTCCTCGACTTCGTCACCCCGGCCGACGTCGCCAGCGCGCTGCTGAACTGGCGCAACCTGGACAACGCCAACTACGACATCGCCAACTACATCAGCACCGGCAACAACCGCAAGGCGTTCAAGGACGCCTGGCAACCGCGCCTGGGCTTCTCCTACGACCTGTTCGGCGACCAGGCGCACGTGATCTACGGCGGTGCCGGCCGTGCCTACGACCGCAACCTGTTCGACTACCTGGCGCTGGAGCAGCTCAACAACAACTTCCGCTCCTACAGCTACTACTTCAGCAGCGCCAACACGCCGTGCCTCGGCCAGCCGTGCGTGGCGTGGGATCCGAACTATGCGACCCAGGCCGGCCTGAACGGGCTGGCGGCGTCCAACACCGGTGGCGCCGGCGGTGGCCGCGAGGTCTACCTGATCGATAACAACATCAAGGTGCCGTACTCCGACCAGTTCAGCCTGGGCATGCGCAACATGGTGCATTTCTGGGGCAACGACTGGTACACGGACGTGACCCTGAGCCGCATCGTCAGCGAGGACGGCTTCGTGTTCCTGCGCGGCAATCGCCGTGCCGACGGTTCGTTCTTCCTGCCCGGCACCACCTCCGGCGTGCCGACCGACTCGCCCAATGGCTACAGCGCGATCGTGCTCGGCACCAACGGCCTGAAGACGCGCAACAACCAACTGGCGCTGAAGCTGGACAAGCCCTACGACAAGGAGTCCGGCTGGGGCCTGACCGTGGCGTACACCTTCTCCGATGCCAAGGAGAACCGGCAGTACGGCGAGCACTACGCGCTGGACCAGCCGTCGATGGCCGGCTATGGCTGGCGTGAGGCCGGCGGCATCCCGAAGAACCGCCTGGTGGTCACCGGCATCTACGATCTGCCCTACGACATCACCCTGTCGGCCAAGCTGTCGCTGGCCAGCCAGACCCCGCGTTACGGCACCAACTGCCTGGCGGGCAACGACCAGTGCTATATCATTCAGTACAAGCCGGATTCCACGCTGGGCTACAAGGAATTCAGCCTGGCGGCGAACAAGGAATGGGATACCGGATCGGGCATCAAGTTCAACGTGCGCGCCGATGTCATCAACCTGTTCAACTGGACCAACTATGCGGACTACAACACCGCGACCGGCACCTACGCCGACCTGAACACGGCGTTCGGCACGCCGAACGGCGTGCTCGCCTCGCCGATGCGGACGTTCAAGCTGTCGTTCGGCTTGAACTGGTAAGCAAGGCCGCCGCGGCACCCGTGCACCGGGCGCCGCGGCGATGCGGAAGTGGGTTATTTTTTGCGTGCATGTAAACGATTTCACGGGGGGCACGATGAAGAAGCAGGGCAGTTTCATCAGGTTTTCGTTGATGGTGATGGCGGCAGGGGTGCTGCTGACGGCGTGCAAGAAGACCGACGAGGAGCCGAAGGCGGTGGAGAAGAAGCCGGTCAAGGTGATCCTGGTCGAGGCCGAGTTGCCGCCGAAACTGTCGAAGCCGGAATTGCCGCCCCTGTTCGAGGACATCGAACGCCGCACCTTCCAGTTCTTCTGGGACACCACCAACGAACAGAACGGCATGGCGGTGGACCGCTATCCGTCGCGGCCCTTCGCGTCCATCGCCTCGATCGGCTTCGCCCTTACCGTCTATCCGATCGGTTACGAAAACGGCTGGATCAGCCGCGAGCAGGCGGTGCAGCGCACCCTGACCACGCTGCGCTTCCTGCGCGACGTGCCGGTCGGCCCGCAGCGCACCGGCCGCGCCGGCTACAAGGGCTTCTACTACCACTTCCTGGACATGCAGAAGGGGCTGCGCTACGACCAGTGGGTGGAATTGTCGACCATCGACACCGCGCTGTTGATGATGGGGGTGCTGTTCGCCCAGTCCTACTACGAAGGCGACACCGCCGACGAGAAGGAGATCCGCCAGATCGCCGATACCCTGTATCGTCGCGTGGACTGGCCGTGGATGCAGCAGCGCAAGCCGCTGATCACGATGGGCTGGTACCCCGAGCGCGGCTTCATCCAGCACGACTGGATGGGCTACAACGAAGGCATGATGGTGTATCTGCTGGCGTTGGGTTCGCCCACGCATCCGATCGAGCCGGACGCGTGGCAGGAATGGACGCGCACCTACAACAAGGACTGGGGCGTGTACTACGGCCAGGAATACCTGGCGTTCGGCCCGCTGTTCGCGCACCAGTACAACCACGTCTGGATCGACTTCCGCGACATCCAGGACCAGTACATGCGCGAGCACGGCATCGACTACTTCCTCAACAGCCGCCGCGCCACGCTGGCGCAGCGCGAGTACGCCATCGACAATCCGATGAAGTGGAAGGAGTACGGCGAGAACGTGTGGGGCCTGACCGCCAGCGACGGTCCGCAGAACACCACCCAGGAGTACCGCGGCGAACAGCGCCAGTTCTTCCACTACCGCACGCGCGGCGCCGGCCTGTTCGAGGCCTTCGACGACGGCACCATCGCGCCGACCGCGGCGGTGTCCTCAATCGTGTTCGCGCCGGAGGTGGTGATCCCGGCGACCCAGGAAATGCACAAGCGCTTCGGCGATTTCGTGTATTCGAGCTACGGCTTCCTGGATTCGTTCAACCCCAGCTTCAACTACGATATTCCGCTCAAGACCGGCCGCATGATCCCCAACCGCGGCTGGGTGGCCGGCGACTACATCGGCATCGATCAGGGTGCGATCGTCACCATGATCGCCAACTACCGCAACGAGTTCGTCTGGAACGTGATGAAGAAGAACAAGTACCTGCGCACCGGGCTGGAGCGCGCCGGCTTCACCGGCGGCTGGCTGACCCCGGAGGGCGAGGCCCAGCCGTTGCCGAAGAAGGACGAGCAGGCGGCCAATGCGCGTGCGCTGGGCATCGCCGAGTCGCGCGCCGCCGCCGCCGAGGCGCAGCCCAACCCCGCCCAGCGCCAGCCGCAGCAGCCGGAATGAGCACAGCACGCATGATCGGTCGTTGGTTGTCGTTGGGTCTGTTGGTCGTGGCGGTGTGCGGCTGCGCACGCGCGCCGCAGGGCGAGGTGGTGCGATTCTGGGCAATGGGCCGCGAGGCCGAGGTGGTGGCCGAACTGATCCCGCAGTTCGAGAAGGAGAATCCCGGCATCCACGTGGACATCCAGAACATCCCGTGGACCGCCGCGCACGAGAAGCTGCTCACCGCCTTCGCCGCCGACGGCCTGCCGGACGTGTGCCAGCTGGGCAACACCTGGATCCCGGAATTCGCCGAACTGGGCACGCTGCAGCCGCTGCAGCCCTATGTCGACCGCTCCAAGGTGGTCGATCCGAAGGACTACTTCCCCGGCATCTGGGACACCAGCGTCATCGATGGCCATCTCTACGGCATCCCCTGGTACGTGGACACGCGCCTGCTGTTCTACCGCAAGGACATGCTGCGCGACGCCGGGGTGACCAAGCTGCCGCAGACCTGGGCCGAGTGGGAGCAGGCGATGGCGGCGGTGAAGAAGCACGTCGGGCCCAAGCGCTACGCGATCCTGATGCCGCTCAACGAGTTCGAGCAGCAGCTGTCGCTGGGTCTGCAGATGCCTGATCCGCTGCTGCGCGACCACGACAACTACGGCAATTTCGAAAGCCCCGGCTTCCGCAAGGCGCTGGCGTTCTACGCCAACATGTTCGACCAGGGCTGGGCGCCGAAGATGTCGGAGACGCAGATCTCCAACGTCTGGGACGAGTTCTTCAACGGCTTCTATGCGTTCTACATCTCCGGCCCGTGGAACATCCGCGAGTTCCGCAAGGTGCAGCCGCCGGCGCTCAAGGACCAATGGGGCACCATGCCGCTGCCCGGTCCGGACGGTCCCGGTGCCGGGATCGCCGGCGGCACCAGCCTGGTGATCTTCCGCAAGTCCGAGCACAAGGATGCGGCCTGGAAGCTGATCGAGTTCCTGTCGCGGCCGCAGATCCAGGCGCGCTTCCACGCGCTGATCGGCGACATGCCGCCGCGGCGCAGCACCTGGGCGTATCCGTCGCTGGCCGACGATCCGCTGGCGCATGCGTTCCGCGATCAGTTGGAGCGGGTCAAGCCGGCACCGAAGGTCCTGGAGTGGGAGCGCATCGTGCAGGAGATGCGGCTGGCCACCGAGCGGGTGGTGCGCGGCGGCGAACCGCAGGAGAAGGCGATGCGGGAACTGGACAAGCGGGTCGACGAGATCCTGGAGAAACGCCGCTGGATCCACCAGCAGCATCGCGAAGGCACGGCGGCGCCGGCCGCGGGAGCGGCGCCATGAAGCGCGGTTCCCTGATCGGCTGGCTGTTCGCCGGCCCGGCGCTGATCGTGATCGGCGTGTTCTTCGGCCTGCCGGTGCTGTCGGCGCTGGCGCTGAGCGTCACCGACTTCGACCTGTATTCGCTGGCCGACCGCCACAACCTGCGCTTCGTCGGCTTCGGCAACTACCTCGAGTTGCTGCAGACGCCGATGTTCTGGAAGTCGCTGTGGAACACCACGTACTTCGTGATCGTCGGCGTGCCGCTGTCCATCGGCGCCTCGCTGGGCGCGGCGCTGCTGCTGAACGCGCCGGTGGCACGGTTCAAGGCGCTGTTCCGCACCGCCTTGTTTGCGCCGGTGGTGACCACCCTGGTGGCGGTGGCGGTGATCTGGCGCTACCTGTTCCACACCAGCTACGGCCTGGTCAACTACGGCCTGGCGCACCTGGGTATCGGCCCGATCGACTGGCTGGGCGACCCGCACTGGGCGATGCCGACCATCATGCTGTTCGCGGTGTGGAAGAACTTTGGCTACAACATGGTGATCTTCCTCGCCGGCCTGCAGGCCATCCCGCAGGACCTGTACGAGGCGGCGCGCATCGACGGCGCCTCGAAGTGGCGGCAGTTCCTGCACATCACCTTGCCGATGCTGGGGCCGGTGTTGCTGGTGGTTGGGGTGATCACCGTGTCCGGCTACTTCCAGCTGTTCGCCGAACCCTATGTGATGACCCGCGGCGATCCCCTGCAGAGCACGGTCAGCGTGCTGTATTACATGTTCGAGGAAGGTTTCAAGTGGTGGAACCTCGGCCGCGCCTCGGCGGTGGCGTTCCTGCTGTTCCTGATCATCCTGGGAGTGACGACGGTGATGCTGCGCTTCGGCCGCAAGAGGGACCTGGTATGAGCCGGGAGATCGGCGCCTCGCGCTGGAACACGCTGCTGGTCAACGGCGGGCTGCTGCTGCTCGCCGTGATCAGCCTGGCGCCGCTGTTGTGGATGGTGTCGGTGTCGTTCATGCCGGCGGGGCAGGCCAGCCGCTTCCCGCCGCCGATGTTGCCCACCGGCGCCACCCTGGCCAATTACGGCGAGCTGTTCTCGCGCACCGGCATGGCCCGCAACTTCGCCAACAGCTTGCTGGTGTCGTGCGCGATCACCTTCGGCTCGCTGCTGATCAACACCATGGCCGGCTATGCCTTCGCCAAGCTGCGCTTCGTCGGCAAGGAACGGATCTTCCAGATCCTGCTGGCGGCGCTGGTGATCCCGGCGCAGGTGGCGATGCTGCCGTTGTTCCTGTTGATGAAGCAGCTGCATCTGGTTAACAACTTCGGCGGCGTGGTCGTGCCGGCGCTGGCGACGGTGTTCGGCATCTTCCTGGTGCGCCAGTACGCGCGTTCCATCCCGGACGAACTGCTGGAGGCCGCCCGCATCGACGGCGCCGGCGAGCTGCGGATCTTCTTCCAGATCGTGCTGCCGATGCTCAAGCCGGTGCTGGTGACGCTGACCATCTTCACCTTCATGGCGGCGTGGAACGACTTCATGTGGCCGCTGATCGTGCTGACCGACCAGGAGCACTACACCTTGCCGGTGGCGCTGGCGGCGCTGTCGCGCGAGCACATCATGGACGTGGAGATGATGATGGCGGGTGCCGTGGTCACCGTGATCCCGGTACTGGCGCTGTTCCTGGCGTTGCAGCGCTACTACATCCAGGGCCTGCTGCTCGGCAGCGTGAAGGGGTGAGGCGCAACGCTTGCGCGCCACTGGCGCGCGTTGCGCCGAACGCCCGGCCATGGATGGCCGGGCAGGACGTTCTGGTGTGGGATGGTTGCGCCATGGATGGCAATAGCGGAGTAGAACATCGAGCGCCACTGGCTCGCGCGTTCGCGAACGCCTGGCCATGGATGGCCAGGCCGGACGATCTGGTGTGGGATTTTTGCGCCATGGATGGCAGCGGCGATGCGGAACACCGAGCGCCACTGGCGCGCGTTGCGCCGAACGCCCGGCCATGGATGGCCGGGCAGGACGTGTAGGAGCGGCTTCAGCCGCGACAGCAGACCGAGAAATGGCATCGGGGCCGACGCCCCTCTGAAAACAGCAGACACGCAACGCAACGAACGGGGAACACGATGAGGGACGGGATGGCGACGACGTGCGCACGCGCGCTGCTGGCGATGCTGGGACTGGCGGCGGCACACGCCGTTGCGGCGCCACCGACCTCCACGGTGACGCTGGACAGCTTCAGCGATCTGGACAAGTGGCAGATCGTCGTCTCCAACCAGGTCACCGCCTCGACCCGGCTGGTGCAGGCGCCCAGCGGCGGCCGCGCCAAGGCGTTGTGCCTTGACTACGACTTCAACGGCGTGTCCGGCTATGCCGGGATCCGCCGCACGCTGCCGATCGACTATCCGGACAACTACCAGTTCGCGTTCCAGCTGCGCGGCGATTCGCCGAGCAACGACCTGCAGTTCAAGCTGGTCGACGCCAGTGGCGACAACGTGTGGTGGGTCAATCGCCCGCGCTACGATTTTCCGAAGCAGTGGAGCACGGTCACCTTCAAGAAGCGACAGATCGACAAGGCCTGGGGACCGAGTCCGGAGAAGGAACTCACCCGCAGCGCGCAGATCGAGTTCACCATCTACAACCAGGTCGGCGGCGCCGGCACGGTGTGTTTCGACCAGCTGACCCTGACCCCGCTGCCGCCGCAGGACACCTCGCCGCTGACGATGAAGGTCAGCACCGATACCGCGCCGGCGCTGGAGCAGCGCATCGCCGACGGCAAGCCGGACACGGTCTGGTACAGCGGCAACGCCAAGAACCAGACGATCATGCTGGACCTGGGCAAGGTGCGCGAGTTCGGCGGTGCCAAGGTGCAGTGGGCGCCGGGGGTGTACGCCTCGCGCTATACCGTGCAGGGCTCGGCCGACGGGCGCAGCTGGCGCGAGTTGCGCCAGGTGACCGCCGGCAATGGCGGCACCGACTGGCTGGCGCTGCCGGAGACCGAGGCGCGCTACGTGCGCTTCGACCTGCAGGACGGCCCCAGCTTCCGCTACGGTATCGCCGATATCGCGCTGCAGCCGCTGGCCTTCGCCGCGACCCAGAACGACTTCATCAAGTCGGTGGCGGCGCAGTCCACCCGCGGCTGGTTCCCGCGCGGCTTCAGCGGCGAGCAACCGTACTGGACCATCGTCGGCCTGGACGGCGGCCGCGAGCAGGGCCTGGTCGGCGAGGATGGCGCGATCGAGGTGGGCAAGGGCGGCTTCAGCATCGAGCCGTTCCTGGTGCTGGACGGCAAGCGCCTGAGCTGGGCCGACGTCAAGACTGCGCAGAGCCTGCAGGACGACTACCTGCCGATTCCCAGCGTGGACTGGACCCACGACAACGCCGCGCTGCGCGTCACCGCCTTCGTGCAGGGCGAGCCGGAGCAGGCGCAACTGGTGGCACGCTACCGGCTCAGCAACCCGAGCAAGCAGCCGCACGACTACACCCTGGCGCTGGCGGTGCGTCCGTTCCAGGTCAATCCGCCCAGCCAGTTCCTCAACACGGTCGGCGGCGTCAGCTCGATCCGCTCGCTGGCCTTCGCCGGCACGCAGGTGCAGGTCAATGGCCAGCCGCGGGTGTTCGCGGTGCAGAAGCCGGATGCGGCCTATGCCAGCGCGTTCGACGCCGGCATCGACGTCGAACGGCTCGGCACCGACGCCAGCGGCCTGCCGCAGCAGGCGCAGGATCCCGACGGGCTGGCCTCCGGCGCGCTGCTGTACCGCGGGCGTCTGGCCCCGGGCGAGGTGCGCGAGGTGGCACTGGTGATTCCGCAGACCGGCAACGCCGCGCTGCCCGCGGGCTTCGACGCCGCGCGTGCGCAGCAGCAGGTCGCCGCGCAGTGGCACGAAAAGCTGGACCGCGTGCAGTTGCACGTGCCGGCGCAAGGCAAGGCAGTCACCGACACGCTGCGCACCGCGCTGGCGCACATGCTGATCTCGCGGATCGGGCCGCGCCTGCAGCCGGGCACGCGCTCGTACTCGCGCAGCTGGATCCGCGACGGTGCGATGATCTCCGAAGGCCTGCTGCGGCTGGGCCGCGCCGACGTTGTGCGCGAATACGTGGAGTGGTACGCGCCGTACCAGTTCGCCAACGGCATGGTGCCGTGCTGCGTGGACGACCGCGGCAGCGACCCGGTGCCGGAAAACGACAGCCACGGCGAGTTGATCTACAGCGTCGCCGACTACTACCGCTACAGCGGCGACCGCGCGTTCCTGGAGCAGATGTGGCCGCACGTGCTCGGCGCCTACACCTACATGGAGCAGTTGCGGCTGAGCGAGCGCACCGACGAGAATCGGGCGCGCAACGCAGCCTTCTACGGGATGATGCCGGTGTCGATCAGCCACGAGGGCTATTCGGCCAAGCCGATGCACTCGTACTGGGACAACTTCTGGGCGCTGCGCGGCTACAAGGACGCGGTGAGCATCGCCGCCGAGCTGGGCCGCATCGACGATGCCGCGCGCTTCGCCACCTCGCGCGACCAGTTCCGCCAGGACCTGTACGCCTCGCTGGACGCGGCCACCCAGCAGCACCACATCGACTTCCTGCCGGGCTCGGCGGAGCTGGGCGATTTCGATCCGACCTCCACCACCATCGCGCTGGCGCCGGGCGGTGAGCAGGGCCGGCTGCCGCAGGCCTTGCTCGACAACACCTTCGAGCGCTACTGGGGCGAGTTCGTCGGCCGCCGCGACGGGACTCGCGAGTGGAAGGACTACACGCCGTACGAGTGGCGCAACGTGTCCGCGTTCGTGCGCCTGGGCTGGCGCGAGCGCGCCTGGGAGGCGACGCAGTTCTTCTTCAAGGACCGCACGCCGCAGGCGTGGAACCAGTGGGCCGAGGTGGTCTCGCGCACGCCGCGCAAGCCGTTCTTCCTCGGCGACCTGCCGCATGCCTGGGTCGCCTCGGATTTCGTGCGCTCGGTGCTGGACATGTTCGCCTACGCCCGCGACGTCGACGACAGCCTGGTACTGGCAGCGGGCCTTCCCACCGACTGGTTCGACGGCAAGGGCGTGGCGATCGAGCAACTGCGCACACCGCAGGGGCCGCTGAGCTACCAGCTGCGCCGGCAGAAGAACCGCTTGCTGCTGAACATCCCCGAGGGCCTGCGCATGCCCAGCGGCGGCCTGGTGCTGCCGTGGCCATACCCGGGCGAACCCGGCCGCACCCTGGTCAACGGCGAAACGGCGCAGTGGGAGCACGGAGAGTTACGGATCCGTACGCTGCCGGCGGATGTGCAGGTGGATGTGCGGTGAGATGAAGCCGGGACTCGGGGTTCGGGACTCGGTGAAGCCGGGGCCCGGGACCCGGAAGGGCAAGAGCCGGCGCGAGCAGTGAGATTCGGAGGCGACGTCAGGAGAAGTGCATGAAACATCTGCCGGGCTTCCTGAAGAACGTCGAGGGAGATGCCAGCGGTTTCGAGGTGGTCGGTTTCGACATCGAGGAGGAGGCCGGGAAGCGCGCCATCCCGGTCACGTCATGGGGCAGGCTCGATTTTCCTGACAAAGGGCGAGTGGCTCATGCAGTCGCCGACGACATGGAGGCATCGGCCATCATCCGGGAGATTCTTTCGGCCAGAAGCGCGGAGTGCGATCTGACGATCGTTTGGTCGAATGCCGATCTTGCAGAAATCAAATGCAGTGCGCGATTGGTCATCGACCATGCGCTCGAGATAGTCACTGAAGATTGGGACGTGTGGATCTTCGGTGACGGCTGGGTCATCGAGAAGTATCACGAAGGAGAGTTGATTTTCTTCGGTGGTCATCCATCCGGACAGGCCGCGGTCCCGGACTGAAGCGGGAACACGCCCAAGCGCACGATGCAGTGCGCAGCATATTGCCGATCAACACAGCGCGGCCGCCATCACCAACAAAAGAAAGCGCCGGCATGCCGGCGCTTCTGCTTTGCTGTTTCGAGTCCCGAGTCCCGAGTCCCGGGTCCCGGGTCCCGGGTCCCGGCTTTACCGGGTCCCGGCAACTATCGCCGCCGCCTTCGCCGAGCTCTCGCGTACCTTGTCCCATTCGCCGTTGGCCAGCCAGTCCTTGGGCACCATCCACGAGCCGCCGATGCAGACGACGTTGGGCTGGGCCAGGTACTCGGCGGCGGTGCTTTCGCCGATGCCGCCGGTGGGGCACAGCTTGAGCTCGGCCAGGGGGCCGGCCAGGCCCTTGAGCATCGCCAGGCCGCCGACGGCGGAGGCGGGGAACAGCTTGCACACGCGGAAGCCGCGCTCCATCAGCGCCAGCAGTTCGCTCGGGGTGGCCGCGCCCGGCACCACCGGCAGCGGCGCCTGCGCCAGGGCGTCGGCCAGAGTCGGGGTGGTCCCGGGGGTGACGATGAAATCGGCACCGGCGTCGATCGACTGTTGCAGCTGGGTGGCGTTGAGTACGGTGCCGGCGCCGATCACGATGTCCGGCAACTCGCGCTTGAGCATCGCCAGCGCGTCCATCGCCACCGGCGTGCGCAGGGTCAGTTCGATCGCCGGCAGGCCGCCTTCGAGCAGCGCTGCCGACACGCGGCGCGCCTCTTCCAGGCTGTGGACGGTGACGACGGGCAGGATGCCGGCCGCGCGCAGCAGTTGTTCGGCCTTGGTCTGGTGTTCGGCGATGGTCATGAGCGTCTCGGTTGCGAAGGGGGCGAGGCCCGGGCCGCGCACGGCCAGGGCAGGGTAGGCGCGCGGCGGTAGCGCGGCCGGTCAGGCGTCCTTGGATTCGTGCGGCGCGGCGGCGGCCTCGGCATCGCGGCCCAGGTCGTACTCGGCGTCGTAGTTCCACAGGTCGCCGTCGGCGGCCGGCGGGCCGCAGGAGATCGACAGCGCGCCCTGGTCGGCGGGGCCGACCATGCGGCGGTTGAGCCCGAACAGGTTGCGGCCCATGTCGTGCGCGGCCGGCGCGGTGTTCGGCGCCAGCGGCCGCGCTGCCCATTCGGCGGCATCCACCAGCACTTCCAGGGTGCCGGCCTCGCCGTCCAGGCGCACGATGTCGCCTTCGCGCACCCGTGCCAGAGGACCACCACGCGCCGCTTCCGGGGTCACGTGGATGGCCGCGGGGAACTTGCCGGAGGCGCCGGACAGGCGCCCATCGGTGACCAGCGCCACGCGCCGGCCCTGGTTCTGCAGCAGGCCCAGCAGCGGCGCCAGCGAATGCAGTTCCGGCATGCCGTTGGCCTGCGGGCCCTGGTAGCGCAGCACCACCACGAAGTCGTGCGGCAGCGCGCCGGCGGCGTGCAGCTTGTTCAGCGCCTGCGGCGCGTCGATCACCACGGCCGGGGCTTCGATGGTGCGGAACTGCGGCTTCACCGCCGACAGCTTGATCAGCGAGCGGCCGAGGTTGCCGCGCAGCAGGCGCAGGCCGCCCTGCGCCTCGAACGGGTTGGAGGCAGGACGCACCACCGCCTCGTCGGCGCTCTTGGCCGGACTCGGCACGTAGGCCAGCTTGCCGTCCTGCACGCACGGCTCGTCGCCGTAGGCGCGCATGCCGCCGGGCACGATGGTGGCCAGGTCGTCGTGCATCAGCCCGGCGTCCATCAGCTCGCGGAACACGAAGCCGATGCCGCCGGCGGCGGCGAAGTGGTTCACGTCGGCCTCGCCGTTCGGGTACACCCGCGCCAGCAGCGGCACCAGCTGCGACAGCGCGTCCAGGTCGTCCCAGGTCAGCACGATGCCGGCCGCGCGCGCCACCGCCAGCCAGTGGATGGTGTGGTTGGTGGAGCCGCCGGTGGCCATCAGCGCGACCACGGCGTTGACGATGGCGCGCTCGTCGATCAAGCGGCCGAGCGGGCGGAAGTCGCTGCCCAGCGCGGTGATGCGCAGCGCGCGTTCGGTCGCCTGCTGGGTCAGCGCCTCGCGCAGCGGGGTGCCGGGATTGACGAAGGAGGCGCCGGGCAACTGCACGCCCATCGCTTCCAGCAGCACCTGGTTGGAATTGGCGGTGCCGTAGAAGGTGCAGGTGCCGGGCGCGTGATAGGACGCCGATTCGGCTGCCAGCAGTTCCTCGCGGGTGGCCTGGCCGGCGGCGTAGCGCTCGCGCACCTCGGCCTTCTGCTTGTTGGGGATGCCCGGGGTCATCGGCCCGGCCGGCACGAACACCGCCGGCAGATGGCCGAAGGCCAGCGCGCCGATCAGCAGGCCGGGCACGATCTTGTCGCACACGCCCAGGTACAGGCTGGTGTCGAACATGTCGTGGCTCAGGCCGATGGCGGTGGCCTGGGCGATCACGTCGCGCGAGAACAGCGACAGTTCCATGCCGGGCCGACCCTGGGTCACGCCGTCGCACATCGCTGGCACGCCGCCGGCCACCTGCGCGGTAGCGCCGAGCGCGCGCGCGGTGTTGCGGATGATCTCCGGATAGTGCTCGAACGGCTGGTGCGCCGAGAGCATGTCGTTGTAGGCGGTGATGATGCCGAGGTTGGGGGTGATCCCGCCTTCCAGCCGGCTCTTGTCGGTGGGGCCGCAGGCGGCGAAGCCGTGGGCGAGGTTGCCGCAGCTCAGGCGGCTGCGGAACGGGCCGTCGCGCAGCGCGGCGTCGATGCCGGCCAGGTAGGCGCGCCGCGACGGCGCACTGCGCTGGCGGATGCGTTCGGTGATCGCGTGGAGGGTCGGATGCAGGGTGGTCATTGGCTGAAGTGGCTATGGGGGGAGAGGCGGGACCCGGGACCCGGGACCGGGGACCCGGGAAAAGCAAAGGCAGGCGGTGCTGCTGTTCCGGGTCCCGGGTCCCGGGCCCCGGGTCCCGCCTCACTCACACCAATGCACGCGCAGGCGCGCACCAGGCGTATCGAAGGCGACGCGGATCGGGTACTCGTGCGGGTCGGTGCCGGCCAGCGCGCGCTCCAGCACCTCCAGCTTCTGCTTGCCGCGCAACAGCAGCATGCGCTGGCCGATCGGCGCCAGGCCGGCCGGGGTCAGGGTGATGCGCAGCGGCCAGGTGTTGGCGCCGGGGCAGCCGGTGGCGTCGAGCGCGGCATAGGGCAGCGGGTTGGTCAGCGCCTTGTTCAAATCGGTGGCGCCGGGGAACAGCGAGGCGGTGTGGCCGTCGCCGCCCATGCCCAGCACCGCCATGCACGCGGCCGGGGCGTGCTGCGCGTGCAGGTTGGCCGCGTGCACGCAGTCCTGCAGCGGCTTGCCGACCCGCACCAGCGGCTCGAAGCGCGCATCCTCGGTCCGGTCGAGCAGGCTGTGCCGGATCAGGTAGGCGTTGCTGTCGCTGTCCTGCGGCGACAGCCAGCGCTCGTCGACCAGGCCGACCTCCAGTTTCGACCAGTCCAGCGGCAGTTCGGCCAGCGCCTGGTACACCGGCGCCGGGGTGGTGCCGCCGGACAGCAGCAGGCGCGCGCCGCCGCGACGCTGGATCTCCTCGCGCAGCGCGGTGCCGATCTCGGCTGCCGCCGCGTCGATCCATTCGTCCGGATCGTCGTAGCGGATCAGCGTGATGCGGTCGGACAGCGTGGGGCTCATGCAATGGCTCCTGGGGATTGCCGCGCGGCGTCCACCGCGTAGGCGGCGGCGCCGAGCAGGCCGGGACGGGGATGGATCACCGCCAGCGACGGCACCCGCGCCATGATCGACGAAAACCGGCCCTTGTGCTCGAAGCGCTGGCGGAACCCGGAATGCTGGATCGCATCGAGCATCTTCGGCACCAGCCCGCCGGTCAGGAACACGCCGTCCCAGGCGCCCTGCATCAGCACCAGGTCACCGGCGATGGCGCCGAACACGGCGCAGAACACGTCCACGGTGCGCATCGCCCGGTAGTCGCCCTGCGCGGCGCGCGCGGTGATGTCCTCCGGCTGCAGCGGGCCCGGGTCGTCGCCGGCCATCTCGCTGAGCGCGCGATGGATGTTGACCAGGCCGGGGCCGCAGATCAGGCGCTCGTTGGAGACGCGGCCGAACTGCTGCGACAGCAGTTCCAGGATGCGGATCTCCTCCGGCGTGCCCGGCGGGAAGCTGACGTGGCCGCCCTCGGTCTCCAGCGGAAAGCAGCGCCCGCCGCGCATCAGCAGGCCGCCCACGCCCAGGCCGGTGCCGGGGCCGATCACGCCGTAGTTGCGCGGCACCTCGATCGGCGACGGCGTCCAGCTGGCGCCGCCGACCTGGACCACGTCCTGCGGCCGCAGCAGGCTGATCGCCATCGCCTGCGCGGCGAAGTCGTTGATCAGGTGCAGTTCGTCGAAGCCGAGCATGGCGCGGGTGCGCGCCCGCGAGATCACCCAAGGATGGTTGGTGATGCGCGCCTCGCCGCCGTCGACGCGGCCGGCGACCGCGAAGGTGCCGCTGCGCGCGTCCACCCCGGTCTGTTCCAGGTAGTGGCGGGCGGCGTCGCCCAGCGACGGGAATTCCACCACCGAGTAGGTCTGGGTGCTGTCGTCAAGCAGCGGCACCGAGGCGTCGAGATCGGCGAGGGCGAAACGGGCATTGGTGCCGCCGATGTCGGCGACCAGCACCGGGCGCTGCGGCGCGCTCACGGCGCGACCTTCGGCGCGGCGCCGGACTGGTCGCAGGAGACGTAGGCCTGCGCTTCCTCCGGCCCCCAGCTGCCGGCGGGGTAGGGCTGCAGCGGCAGCAGCGCCTGCGCCCAGGCGGCGCTGACGCTGTCGATCCAGGCCCAGGCGGCGCGCACCTCGTCGTCGCGCACGAACAGTGCGTGGTTGCCGTTGAGCGCGTCGAGCATCAGCCGCTCGTAGGCGATGCGCCGGTGCAGGCCGGTGGGCACCGACAGTTCCAGTTCTAGCGGCTGCAGTTCCAGCGCACCCCATTCCGGGCCGGCCAGGCTGCTCATCAGCCCCAGTTCGATGTTCTCCTGCGGCTGCAGCTGGAAGGTCAGCCGGTTCGGCGCCACCTGCTGCGCGGCCGGGCGCTCGAACAGCCAGTGGGTGACCGGCTTGAGCGTGACCACCACGCGGGTGGAGCGCTCGGCCAGGCGCTTGCCGGTGCACAGGCGGAACGGCACGCCGGCCCAGCGCCAGTTGTCGATGTAGGCGGTGACCGCGGCGAAGGTTTCCACGTCGCTGCCTTCCGGCGGCTGGTAGGCCTGCGCCGGCTGGCCGTTGATGGTGCCGGCGGTGTAGCGCCCGCGCACGCTGTCGCGGGCGGCATGCTCTGCGCTCAGCGGGCGCAGCGCGCGCAGCACCTTGACCTTCTCGTCGCGGATGCGGTCGGCTTCCAGCGACGCCGGCGGCTCCATCGCCACCAGGCACAGCAACTGCAGGATATGGCTCTGCACCATGTCGCGCAGCGCGCCGGAGCGTGCGTAGTAGGCGTCGCGGCCGTCCACGCCTTCGCTTTCGGCGACCAGGATATCCACCGACTCGATGTAGTTGCGGTTCCACACCGCTTCCAGCAGCGTGTTGCCGAAGCGCAGCGCGATCAGGTTCTGCACCGCGGCCTTGCCCAGGTAGTGGTCCAGGCGGAACACGCGGTCCTCGTCGATCAGCGCGCCGATCGCCTGCACGATCTCGCGGGCGCTGTCCGAATCGTGGCCGATCGGCTTCTCCAGCATCAGCCGGTGCGGCGCGGCCAGGGCGCCGCCCAGGGCCAGGCCCTGGCAAGTGCTGATGTACAGCCCCGGCGGGATCGCCAGGTAGCTCACGCAGCGGCGTGCGGTCAGGTCGCGCACCGCGGCGGCCACCGATTCGGCATCGCGCAGGTCCACCGAGCGGTAGTCGATGCGCGCCAGCAGCGCCTGCACGATCGATTCGCCGATCTGCGGCATTGCCGCCTGCAGGCGCGGCTTGAGGAGCTCGTGGAACTTGGCGGTGTCGTGCGGCGACAGCGCCAGCGCGCGGATGCGGAAGTCTTCCGGCAGGAAGCCGTCGTCGAGCATGCGCAGCAGCGAGGGGAACAGATAGCGCTGGGCCAGATCGCCGGTGGCGCCGAACAGCAGGAAGGTATCGTGCATCGACCGGGTTTCGGTTTCGGGTGACATGGTGTCGATCACCTGGGGGCTAGGAGTGACGTGGCGTGGGAAAGCGAACGGCGGGAACGGCCTGTATCCGGCCGGTTCGGGCGAAGGCGTGACGCGGGAGGGCCGCCAAGCGGAGACGCACGATCCAGGAGATGAATACGACTGCCAGACCTCTGAGCATACCTCTCCCATGCCTCATGCTGCAGGCCGGACTTCATCCGGCTGGGTGACGACGGCGCGCCGGATCGGCGGCTGGCGGATCGCATTGCGTGCCCTCCCAGGCTCGATGTTGCCCCGTGAAAACGGTTACATGGCAGAATACCGCATCGCGATGCATTGTTGCCTGCGCGCGGGCACGATGCGACCCGCATTCGTATGCACTGCCTTCGGGAGGGACCGGCGGCAGCCCGTTCCTCCTGCCGGAAACCGGATACCGCACCATGGCGAAAGTACAACTGGACAACATCCGCAAGGTCTACGACAACGGCCAGGTCGCCGTGCACGGGGCCAGCTTCGAAGTGGCCGACGGCGAACTGATGGTGCTGGTCGGGCCGTCGGGGTGCGGCAAGTCCACGCTGCTGCGGATGATCGCCGGCCTGGAAGAGATCAGCGGCGGCGAGCTGCGCATCGGCGAGCGCGTGGTCAACGAGGTGGCGCCGAAGGATCGCGACATCGCCATGGTGTTCCAGAGCTATGCGCTGTACCCGCACATGACCGTGGCCGAGAACCTGGCGTTCGGGCTCAAGCTGCGCGGCGAGAGCAAGGAGGTCATCCGCCAGCGCGTGGCCGCCGCCGCCGACACCCTGGGCCTGACCCCGATGCTGGACAAGCTGCCGCGCGCCATGTCCGGCGGCCAGCGCCAGCGCGTGGCGCTGGCGCGCGCGCTGGTGCGCGAGCCGGCGGTGTTCCTGCTCGACGAGCCGTTGTCCAACCTGGATGCCAAGCTGCGCCATTCGGTGCGCACCGAGATCGCGCAGCTGCACCGCAAGCTCGGCACCACCATGATCTACGTCACCCACGACCAGGTCGAGGCGATGACCCTGGGCCAGCGCATCGTCGTGCTCAAGGACGGGCTGATCCAGCAGATCGACACGCCGATGGCGCTGTACGACCGCCCGGCCAACCTGTTCGTGGCCGGCTTCCTCGGCAGCCCTGCGATGAACGTGCTGCGCGGACGGCTGGTGGAAGAGGGCGGCCTGCAGCTGCAGTTGCAGGACGGCGGGCGGGTGCCGCTGCCGGGGGCGCAGATCGCGCCGCAGTGGCTGGGCCGGGAGCTGGCGATCGGCGTGCGGCCGGAACACCTGCAGCCCAGTGACGATGCGCAGGGCGGCTTCGAGGCCACCATCGAGGTAATCGAGCCGGTCGGCAACGAGATCTTCGTCAATCTCAGCCATGGCGCGCAGCCGCTGGTGATGCGGGTGGCGCCGCGCGCGCTGCCGGGCCTGGGCGAACGCCTGCGGGTGGCGGTGCGCGGCGACGCGCTGCACTTCTTCGATGCCGAGAGCGGGGAGAGGCTGGAAAGCCGGGACCCGGGGCCCGGGACCCGGGGCCCGCAACAGCCGTAAGCGACGGCGAGTGCGGCTGTTGGCGCGCTCAGCGCGCCAGGCCCTCGATCAATGGCTGCCAGCGTGCGGGGTGGCCGTCGACGTCCAGCCCCGCCGGTGGTGTATCGTCCAGAGGCAGCACCGCCAATGCCAGGGTGCCGGCAACGCTGACCACGCTGCCGAACGGCTGGCCGTCGCGCTGCACCGGTGCGTCGATCGCGACGGTCGCATCCAGTTCCAGCAACTGCACGGCGCGCTTGGCCTTGCCCAGGAAGTGGGTGCGGGCGACGATTTCCTGGCCGGGGTAGCAGCCCTTCTTGACGCTGAAGGCGTGCAGCCGGTCCAGACCCAGTTGCTGTGGCGTCCACTGTTCGCGCTGGCTCGGTGCAAGCCGGACCAGGCCCAGGCGCAGGTCGGCCGCGCGCCAGGCCTGCGCCAGCGCCGGGTCGGCCGCCGGTGCATCCGCGGCCGCTGCCGGCACCAGGCGCAGCGTGCGCGGCAGGCCGTCGCCGCCCATGTCCAGCTCGATCACGCCGGCCTCATCGTGCGCCGACGTCGCGCCCCGTGCCTGCTCCGGTAGGCTCAGGCGACCCAAGGCAAGCAGTGTGTCCTTGATGGTGATGCGCAGCTTGCGCCGGAACACGAAGCGGCCCAGCGCCGTCGCCAACTCCTCGGCGCCGCCGTCGGGTAGCAGTGCCAGCAAGGCGTCGTCGGCCTGGCGCAGCAGCGCGAACACCGCGATCACCCGGCCCTTGGCGGTGAGCCAGGCGTTCCATTGCCACTGGCCCACGGCCAGCGCCTGCACGTCGTTGGCGAACTGCGCATGCGCGAAGGCCACCGCATCCGGGCCGCGCAAGGCGACGTATTGCAGGTGTGGCAAGGCGGAAAAACCGCCGGATTCCAGATTCAGGTTGTCAGGCACGAGAGGGGAGGACTAAAATTGACGAGTTGTGAGACCCGCATGATAGGCCAACCAACCCCCACACCCGAGTCCGATCCCGAAACGCAGCGGCCCGCCGAGGACACCCCTCCGCAGACCGAGCCTGCGCCGCGGGAGATCGGCGGACGCGGCGGCCTCGAGCCGACGCGCTACGGCGACTGGGAGAAAAACGGACGCTGCATCGATTTTTGAGCAGCTTTGAGCCAACGCGGCCTTAAGCACGCCGCCCAGCCGAGACAACGAGCCCAGCGAATGGCTACGCGCGAACGTCCTCTTTCCCCGCATCTGCAGGTCTATCGCTGGCAGATCCAGATGGTGACCTCGATCCTGAATCGAGCCACCGGCATCGTGCTGTCGATCGGTGCCCTGATCATCGCCGCCGGCCTGTTGGCACTGATGCTTGGCCCCGCCTCCTGGAACTGCTTCCGCGACATCGCCGGGGCCTGGTACGGCCAGGTCTTCCTGTTCGGCTGGACCTGGTGCTTCGCCTTCCACCTGTTCGGCGGCCTGCGCCACATCCTGCAGGATTTCGGCCAGGGCTACGCGGTCCGCGCCTTCGTCACCATCGGCTGGCTGTCGGTCGTGCTCAGCTTCGTGCTGACCGCCGCCGTGTGGGCCTACGTGCTGCTGGGAGCCAATGCATGAGCCGCTATCGCACCCCGTTGAAGAACGTCCGCGGCCTGGGCGCGGCCAAGACCGGCACCGAGCATTTCGTGGTGCAGCGCCTGACCGCCACCGCATTGGTGCCGCTGTCGATCTGGTTCCTGATCTTCGTGCTGAGCCTGCTCGGCTCGGACTACGTCGCCGCCACCGAGGCCGTGGCCAAGCCGTGGAACGCGATCCTGCTGGTCGGTTTCCTGATCGCCGCGTTCTGGCACGCCCAGCTCGGCATGCAGGTGGTGCTGGAAGACTACGTGCACACCTCGCTGCTGGCCCTGGCCGCGCAGACCATCGTGCGCTTCGTCGCCGTGCTCGGCGCCATCGTCAGCATCTTCGCCGTGGCGCGCATCGCGCTGGGCATCGCCTGATCCAACGGCGCCCCCTCTAGGAACCACATTTCGATGTCCGCTTACAAGATCACCGAACACAAGTACGACATGGTCGTGATCGGCGCCGGCGGCGCCGGCCTGCGCGCGACCTTCGGCCTGGCCCAGAAGGGCCTGCAGACGGTCTGCCTGACCAAGGTCTTCCCGACCCGCTCGCACACCGTGGCCGCGCAGGGCGGCATCTCCGCCGCGCTCGGCAACATGGGCGAGGACGACTGGCGCTACCACTTCTACGACACCATCAAGGGCTCGGACTGGCTGGGCGACCAGGACGCCATCGAGTACATGTGCCGCGAGGCGATCCCCGCGATCATCGAGCTGGAGCACTACGGCGTGCCGTTCAGCCGCACCGAGGACGGCAAGATCTACCAGCGTCCGTTCGGCGGCATGACCACCAAGTACGGCGAAGGTCCGTCCGCGCAGCGCACCTGCGCCGCCGCCGACCGTACCGGCCACGCCATGCTGCACACGCTGTACCAGCAGTCGCTGGCGCACAACGCGCGCTTCATGATCGAGTACTTCGCGCTCGACCTGATCTTCGACGAGGAAGGCGCCTGCCGCGGCGTGCTCGCCCTGGACATGGCCGAAGGCTCGCTGCACCTGTTCCGCGCCCATGGCGTGGTGCTGGCCACCGGCGGCTACGGCCGCGCCTACTTCAGCGCCACCTCGGCGCACACCTGCACCGGCGACGGCGGCGGCCTGGTGATGCGCGCCGGCCTGCCGATGCAGGACATGGAGTTCGTGCAGTTCCACCCGACCGGCATCTACGGCGCCGGCTGCCTGATCACCGAAGGCGTGCGCGGCGAAGGCGGCATCCTGCGCAACAGCAGCGGCGAGCGCTTCATGGAGCGCTACGCGCCGCACTACAAGGACCTGGCCTCGCGCGACGTGGTGTCGCGTTCGATGACCATCGAGATCCGCGAAGGCCGCGGCGTCGGCGAGCACAAGGACCACATCCTGCTCGACCTGACCCACCTCGGCCCGGGCGTGATCGACGACAAGCTGCCCGGCATCGCCGAGAGCGCGCGCATCTTCGCCGGCGTCGACGTGCACAAGCAGCCGATCCCGGTGATCCCGACCGTGCACTACAACATGGGCGGCATCCCGACCAACTACCACGGCGAAGTGGTGCGCAAGGACGGCGACAACCCCGATGCGGTGGTGCCGGGCCTGTACGCCATCGGCGAGGCCGCCTGCGTGTCGGTGCACGGCGCCAACCGCCTGGGCTCCAACTCGCTGCTGGACCTGGTGGTGTTCGGCCGCGCGGTGGCCAACCGCTGCGCCGAGACGATCAAGACCGGCGCCCCGCACAAGGGCCTGCCGGGCGATGCCTGCGACAAGGCGCTGGGTCTGCTGGACAAGCTGCGCAACGCCAACGGCAGCACCCCGACCTCGGTGATCCGCGACAAAATGCAGCGCACCATGCAGTCCGACGCGGCGGTGTTCCGCACCAGCAAGACGCTGAAGGAAGGCGTGGACAAGATGGCCGACATCTTCGCCAGCTTCGAGGACGTGAAGGTGTCGGACCGTTCGCTGGTGTGGAATTCCGACCTGATCGAGACCTACGAGTTGAACAACCTGCTGCTCAACGCGGTGGCGACGATCAACTCGGCCGAACAGCGCAAGGAAAGCCGCGGCGCGCACGCCCACGAGGATTTCCCCGACCGCGACGACGTCAACTGGCAGAAGCACACGCTGGTCACCGTCGACGACAAGGGCCAGTGCAGCTTCGACTACCGCCCGGTGCACATGTACACGCTCAGCAAGGACGTGGACGTGGTGCCGCCGAAGCCGCGCGTTTACTGACCAAAGCCGGGATTGGGGAGTGGGGATTCGGGATTCGACAACGCTTCGTTTCCTGCTCTCGCCCAAATCTCCAATCCCTAATCCCCAATCCCGGATTTAAAAGCCATGGCAGAGTTCACCCTCCCCAAGAATTCCAAGATCGGCAAGGGCAAGCACTTTCCCGCCAAGGGCGCGAAGAACGTGCGGACCTTCAAGGTCTACCGGTGGAATCCGGACGACGACAGCAACCCGCGGACCGACACCTACGAGGTGGACCTGGACGCGTGCGGCCCGATGGTTCTGGACGCGCTGATCAAGATCAAGAACGAGATCGACCCGACCCTGACCTTCCGCCGCTCGTGCCGCGAGGGCATCTGCGGGTCGTGCGCGATGAACATCGACGGCACCAACACGCTGGCCTGCACCAAGGCGATCGCCGATTGCGGCAAGAAGGAAGTGCCGATCTACCCGCTGCCGCACATGAGCGTGGTCAAGGATCTGGTGCCGGACCTGACCCACTTCTACGCGCAGTACGCCTCGATCAAGCCGTGGATCCGCACCCAGACCCCGCCACCGCCGGATCGCGAGCGGCTGCAGTCGCCGGAAGACCGCAAGAAGCTCGACGGCCTGTACGAATGCATCCTGTGCGCGTGCTGCTCGACCAGCTGCCCGAGCTACTGGTGGAACGGCGAGCGTTACCTGGGTCCGGCGATCCTGCTGCAGGCCTACCGCTGGATCATCGACTCGCGCGACGAGGACACCGGGGCGCGCCTGGACGATCTGGAAGATCCGTTCAAGCTGTACCGCTGCCACACCATCATGAACTGCGCGCGGACCTGCCCGAAGGGGCTGAACCCGGCGCTGGCGATCGCCGAGATCAAGAAGCTGATGATGGCGCGCCGCGCCTGATCGCGGCAGCGTACGTTCCACACGGCGGGGCTGCCCGCCGACCGCGCGGCACCGGCTTTCGGGTTCGGTGCCGCGTTCGTTTTCGGCGGCTGCCGTGCGGCGCCGCCCCAGGCAAGGGCGCATGCGATGGACGACACCACCGAACTGAAGAAGCTGCGCTGGCGCTGCCGGCGCGGCATGCGTGAGCTGGACCAACTGTTCGGCCGTTACCTGGACCGGCGCTGGGCGGAGGCTTCCGAGGACGAGCGCGGGGTTTTCCTATACCTGCTCGATTGCGAGGACGATAAGTTGTGGCGCTGGTTCATGGGCTACGAGGCTTGTCCCGATGCACGCGCCGCCGACCTCATCGCGTCCATCCGCGCCATGCCGGCTTGACTGGCGCCCCTCGCGCTGGCTGCTGGCCGCGCTGACCCTGCTCGGCGCGCTGGCGCCGCTGTCGCTGCTCGGTTCCGACCTGCCGCCACACCTGGCCTGGCCGGCGGCCGTGCTCGCGCTGCTGTACGCGGCGTGGCTGCTGCGCCGCGAGGCCAGGCGGCCACCGCGCACGCTGGTGCTTCCCGCCGGCGCCGGCGCGCCCAGCGTCGACGGTGTGGCGGCGAGCGACCTGCAGGTCGCCTGGCGCGGACCGCTGGCGTTCGTGCGCTGGCGCGACGCGCAGGGGCGCACGCAGCGCCTGGCGTGGTGGCCGGACACGCTGCCGGCGGCGGCACGACGTGAACTGCGTCTGGCCGCTTCGGCCCTTGCCGCTTCGTCTGCGCCGCCGCAAATGGCACCATAGCGCTCCCTGGATGGTGGCTGCGCATGTTCAAACCCTTACCCGTGGCCATCGGCCTGCGCTATCTGCGCGCCAAGCGCCGCAACAATTTCATCTCCTTCATCTCCATGGCTTCGATCCTCGGCATCGCCCTGGGCGTGACCGTGCTGATCACCACCCTGGCAGTGATGAGCGGCTTCCAGAAGGAGATCCGCGACCGCCTGCTGCAGATGGCCGCGCACGCCACAGTCAGCGCGCAGGGCGCGCCGATGGAGGACTGGCAGCACGCGGTGGACGTGGCCATGCGCGACAAGCGCGTCGCCGGCGCCGCGCCCTATGTCGAGGAAGAGGCGCTGCTCACCGGCCAGCGCAACCAGCCGGCGATCGTCCGCGGCATCCTGCCCAAGGAAGAAGCCAAGGTCTCGGTGCTGGCGCAGAAGATGAAGCAGGGCTCGGTCGATAGCCTGACCCCGGGGTCCTACAACATCCTGCTCGGCCAGGAACTGGCGCTGTGGCTGGGCGTGGGCGTGGGCGACAAGGTCGTGGTGATGCTCGGCGAGCCGCAGGCCAGCCCGATGGGCATGGTGCCGCGCTACAAGCGCTTCACCGTCAGCGGCATCTTCGAGGCCGGCTACAACGAGATCGACCGCGGCCTGGCGGTGACCAGCATGCCCGACCTGCAGCGGGTGCTGCGCATGGGCGACGGCGTCACCGGCGTGCGCCTGAGGCTGCACGACATGGACCAGGCCTGGAACGTGGCGCGCGATCTGGCGCTGAACCTGCATGGCCCGTACATGGTCAGCGACTGGACCCGCGAGAACGCCAACCTGTACCAGTCGCTGAAGATGGAAAAGACGGTGATGGGCATCCTGCTGTCGCTGATCATCGCGATGGGCGCGTTCAACCTGGTGTCCTCGCAGGTGATGCTGGTGACCGACAAGCAGGCCGACATCGCCATCCTGCGCACGCTGGGGCTGAGCCCGGGCGGGGTGATGCAGGTGTTCATGGTGCAGGGCACGCTGATCGGCGTGATCGGTACCGTCGCCGGCGTGATCGGCGGCATCGTGCTGACGCTCAACCTGGAACGGATCCTGGCCGGCATCGAGGCGGTGTTCAACATCAAGCTGCTGCCGGAGGACGTCTACTACATCACCGGCCTGCCCACCGACATGCAGCCGCACGACGTCATGGTGATCACCATCGTGGCCTTGCTGATGAGCTTCCTGGCCACGCTGTACCCGGCCTGGCGCGCGGCGCGCACGCAGCCGGCTGAGGCGCTGCGCTATGAATGAGGGCAGGGAGTTGGGAATCGGCAATCGGGAATCGAACGTGCAGAACGCAGCGACGCAGCAGGCGGCGATCCGCGCCGAAGGCCTGGCCAAGACCTACGCCGAAGGCAAGATGCGCACGCCGGTGTTCGACGGCCTGGAGTTGAGCGTGGCGGCGGGCGAGACCGTGGCCATCGTCGGCGCCTCCGGTGCCGGCAAGAGCACCTTGCTGCACCTGCTCGGCGGCCTCGACGTGCCGACCTCCGGCGAGGTCTACGTGGCCGGGCAGCGCATGTCGGCGCTGACCGACGCGGCGCGCGGGCAGTTGCGCAACCGCTCGCTGGGGTTCGTCTACCAGTTTCATCACCTGCTGCCCGAGTTCACCGCGCTGGAGAACGTGATGATGCCGGTGCTGCTCGGCGGCGCGCCGATGCAGGACGCCGATGCGCGCGCGCGGGCGCTGCTGGAATCGGTGGGCCTGGGCCATCGCCTGGAGCACAAGCCGGGCGAACTGTCCGGCGGCGAGCGCCAGCGCGCCGCGGTGGCACGTGCGCTGGTCAATCGTCCCGCTTGTGTGCTCGGCGACGAGCCGACTGGCAATCTCGACGACAAGACTGCGGCCAATGTGTTCGCGCTGATGCTCGAGCTCAACCGCGCGCAGCGCACCAGCCTGGTCCTGGTCACCCACGACCGCAGCCTGGCGCGCAAGCTCGACCGCGTGCTGGAACTGCACCAGGGCAAGCTGCGCGAACTGGCGCCTGCGGACGTTTGAACGCGCGCGGTGGCAGCCGCCGTAGCGCGGCGCCACCGCACCGCATGATGCTGGGCATGCCGCGGCCTGACGGCCGTGAGTGGCTGAAGCCTGTTGCGCGGAGTCCAGGTGTGACGGCGTCCAGGCGCGGCAGCGACGCTTCCTGGGGCAGCGCCTGCAATCGCGACGACAGGGCCGTGCTGCCCACCGATGCGGTCGGCGCCGCGACGGAAGGGCACCTCCACACTCGCGTTGTCGCGGCGCAGCCGGACACACCGTGACCCTCGTAGGAGCGGCTTCAGCCGCGACGGGCATTCCCGGTAGAGCCTGTCGCGGCTGAAGCCGCTCCTACAGTGGGGCTTGCGTCGTTCCTGCCCGCTGGTTCGCCGACAACGCGGCATTCGCAGTCCGCGAGTGATGCGAACGCTAGTGGCATCGCTATCCTGCCAACCAGGATCGTTGTAGGAGGGACGTCAGTCCCGACGCTTCAGACAACAACGCGTCGGGGCTGAAGCCCCTCCCACAGGGTGTGGCGCGGCGCGGCGTTGCTGCATTTGGAAAGGCATGACGATCGCGTCATCCAGCGGTGCATCCCCATCTGTCGCAGGAGTGGCTTCAGCCGCGACGGGGCGTCACCGAGAAAGCAAGCTGCGGCTGAGCCGCTCCCGCGAGAGCTTGCACTGTAGGAGCGGCTTCAGCCGCGACCAACGCAGCCGAACACATGGCAGCCTCGGGTTGCTGCCGGCAGCGAAACTGCTCCCGCAGCACCAGAAAAACCTTCTGCAGCATGACGAACAAAGGCGCCACCCCCAAACGCATTGCAACGCTCCTGGATTGCCGCTTTCGTGCCGCAGGATGGCCCTGGCAGGTAAGGTTCCTCAGGGAATCACCCGTTGCGCACGCAGCCGCGTGAACAGTTCCAGGAACGAGGCGCGGCTGTCGTAGTAGCCGAGGAAACCCAGATCGCGGCTCTTGGTCATGTCGTTGACGCATTCGATCTCGCGGCCCAGATCGGCATCGGTATGCCACCACGACGCGAGCTGGTTCACATCCGCCTGGACCAGCCCATGCTGCTCGGCGATCTCGCGCCACAGTGCCGGCGCGGTGTCCTGCAGGCGCGGCTGCAGCGGCATCGGCGCATCCGGATAGGGCGCAGGTTCCAGGCCGAAGAACGCGGCGATCTCGCCCCACATCCAGCGCCAGCGGAACACGTCGCCGTTGACCGTGTTGAAGGCCTGGTTGCGTGCGGCCGGACTGGTCGCGGCCCAGGCCAGTTGGCGGCCGAGCAGGCCGGCATCGGTGAGGTCGGTGAGGCTGTCCCACTGTGCCCGCGAGCCCGGGAACACGAATGGCTGCCCGCCGTGCTTGCACAGCGTCGCGTACACCGCCAGGGTCACGCCCATGTTCATCGCATTGCTGCCGTTGGCCTGGCCGATCATGGTGTGCGAGCGATGCACGCTCCAGCCGAAGCCGTGGCGCGCGGCGGCGTCGAACAGCAGGTCTTCCAGCGTGTAGTAGAAATTCTCGCCCGGCTGCCGCGGTTCGCTCTCGCGGAACGGCGTCTCCGCCTTGCCGCTGCCGTAGTGCTCGAACGAGCCCAGGTAGTGCTTGGTGCCGGTGACCAGCGCCATGTGCTGCAGCGTGGTGCCGTCGAGGCCTTCGCAGAGGTGCCGCAGCATCGCGCCGTTGGCGGCGACGTTCTCCTTCTCGGTGTCGCGTCGCGTCCAGGTGCAGAAGAACACGTGGGTGATCGGCAGCCCGCGCAGCGCGGCCACGGTGGCCTCGCGGTCGAGCAGATCGGCCGCCACCGGGATCACGCCGTCCTGCGGCACCGGGCGACGCGCCAGCCCATAGACGGTCCAGCCGTCGGCGACCAGCACGTTGGCGAGGTTATAGCCGGAGATGCCAGTGACTCCGACGATCAGTGCGATGCCCTTGCGCATGCGCGCACTCCTTACGACGTTGGGCACTGCACCATAGGCGCCTGGCGATGAAGCCGCGGCGAACTGCGCCGGGACTGTGACGCGGCGCGCGCTCGGGCGTTAGGCAAATTCTGACGTGGTGTCCCGGCGTAGACCGATGGCCTGCGCCGAGAGGCGATGCGACGCTGGCTTTGCGATCGCGATGGTGTTGCGCGATGCGTATGGCGCGGCGACGTGGCGCTGCTTCGGACCCATCGATGCCCAGGAGGGCAAGCACATGCAACCGTCTGCCGAGGACGTCCCGCGTCGAGACATCGCCGCCGCCGACGCTAAGCGTTGGCTGGCAGTGACGCCGTTCGGTCCAGCGGTCGCCGCCGGCCTCGCTGCCGGCGTGCTGGCCGCGCTGTGGCTGCCGCGCCTGCCGCCGTGGCCGCTTGCATTGGCGGTCCTGTTCGCCGGGGCGATGCTCTATGCGGTGGCACCGCGCTGGCGCTGGCTAGGGGCGTTCGCGATCGGTGCCGGCTGGCTGGCACTGGTGGCCGGCGTGGTGCTGGCGCGGCAGTTGCCGGCCGACTGGGAAAAACGCGTGGTCGACGTCCGCGGCCAGGTGGTGGAACTGCCGCAGGCCGAAACCCGCCGTACCCGCTTCCTGTTTCGCGTGGACGCCGATGCGGCGCAGCCGGCGCCGTTGCGCGGGCGCCTGCTGCAACTGGCGTGGTACGACGACTTCGGCACGCATCAGGCGGGGCCGCGCAGCGCGCTGCGCGCCGGCGCGCGCTGGCAGTTGCAGGTGCGCGTGCGCGCACCACGTGGCCTGAGCAATCCCGGCGGCTTCGACGCCGAGGCCTATGCGTTGGCGCAGCGGATCAGCGCCAGCGGCTACGTGGTGGCGCCGCATGCGGCAGCGCAACTGGCGCCGGGACAGGGCATCGACGCCTGGCGCGCGGGCATGTCCGCACGCATCGCTGCGGCGATACCGCAGGCCTCGGCGCGCTACGCGCAGGCGCTGGCGCTGGGCGACACGCGGCGTCTGGACGATCGCGACTGGCGCATCCTGCGCGCTGCCGGGCTGACCCATCTCATCGCCATTTCCGGCTTCCATGTCGGCCTGGTCGCCGGCGCCTTCGCGTTGCTCGGCGGCGGCCTGTGGCGGCTGTGGCCGCAACTCGGTCGCTACTGGCCGCGCCGCCAGGCTGCGGCGGCGCTGGCGCTGCTCGGCGCCGGCGGCTACACCCTGGTGTCGGGCATGGCCCTGCCGACCGTGCGCACCGCCCTGATGATCGCGGTGGTGGTGGCGGCACGGCTGTGGCGGCGACCGGTGCGGGTGGTCGATGCATTGGCGCTGGCGGCGATCGCCATGCTGCTCTGCGACCCGCTGGCGGTGCTCTCGGCCGGCTTCTGGCTGAGCTTCCTCGGTGTCGCCTGGCTGGCCTGGTGCATGCCCGATGCCGGCCGCGGCTGGCGCGAGACGTTGCGCAGTTTCCTGACCGCGCAGGGCGTGGCCACGGTCGGCCTGCTGCCGGTGAGCACGATGCTGTTCGGGCAGGCCTCGCTGGTCGGGCCGCTGGCCAATCTGCTGGCGATTCCGTGGTGGAGCCTGGTGGTGGTGCCGCTGGCCCTGCTCGGGACCGCGCTGGAGGCGCTGCATGCCGGCGCCGGTGCCTGGCTGTGGCGTCTGGCCGCGGCCTGCTTCGACCTGACCTGGCCGCTGTTCGTGGCCCTGGGCGAGAGCCGCTTCGCACTGCGCTGGTTGCCGGAGGCGCGCGACTGGGCGCTGCCGCTGGCCCTGCTGGGTGCGTTCTGGCTGCTGTTGCCGCGCGCGGTGCCGGGCAAGCCGCTGGCGGCGCTGCTGTGGTTGCCGTTGTTGCATCCGCCGCTGGAGCGGCCGCGGCCGGGCGAGGCCGATCTGGTGATGTTCGACGTGGGGCAGGGGCTGTCGTTGCTGGTGCGCACCGCCCACCACCAGTTGCTGTACGACACCGGGCCGGCGGTGGAGGATGGCTACGACGCCGGCGAGCGGGTGGTGGTGCCGACGCTGCACGCGCTCGGCGTGGCGCGGCTGGATCGCGCGGTGATCAGTCATGGCGACAACGATCACGCCGGTGGCCTGGCCGCCGTGCGCGCGGCACTGCCGATCGGCCTGGTCCAGGCCCCGGCAGGCGCGCCGGTGCCGCTGGACCGGCCCTGCGTCGCCGGCCATGCCTGGGAATGGGATGGCGTGCGTTTCCGGTTCCTGCATCCGGCACCGCACTTTCCCTATCTGCGCAACGAGTCCAGCTGCGTGCTGCGCGTGGAAACCGCGCATGGGGTGCTGCTGCTGGCCGGCGACATCGGCGACGTGGTCGAGCGGAAGCTGCTGCGCGAGGCGCCGCAGGCGCTGCGCGCCGACGTGGTGGTGGCGCCGCACCATGGCAGCGGACACTCCTCGCATCCAGGCTTCGTCGCCGCCACGGGCGCGCGGCTGGTGCTGGTCTCGGCGGCCTACGGCAACCGCTTCGGCCATCCGCATCCAGGTGTGGTGGCGCGCTGGCAGGCGGCCGGTGCCGAGGTCGCCGGCACGCCGCAGGGTGGTGCGCTGCGCGTGTGGCTGGGACGCACCGGCCTGCAACTGCGCGAGCGGCGGCCCTGGCGGGCGCGGCTATGGGATGCGGCGGAGCGGGCGCGGGCGGCTGCTATCCTATCGGCCAGTGAACGAACGGCCGAGCGTGCCGGAGGGTTGCGACGTGTGGGAACTGGTCAAGGCCGGTGGCTGGCCGATGGTGCCCTTGCTGCTGTTGGGCGTGGTCGCGCTGGCGATCGTCCTGGAGCGGTTCTGGAGCCTGCGCCGTAGCGAGGTATTGCCGCCGGGATTGGGCCAGGAAGTGCGCAACTGGGCCACGCGCGGCAAGCTCGATCCCACCCACATCGAATCGCTGCGGCGCAATTCGCCGCTGGGCGCGCTGCTCGCCGCCGGCCTGGACGTGCGCAACCGCCCGCGCGAGATCGTGCGCGAGCGCATCGAGGACACCGGGCGGCACGTCGTGCACCGTATGGAGCGTTATCTGAACGCGTTGGGCACGGTCGCTTCGGCCGGGCCGCTGCTGGGCCTGCTCGGCACCGTGGTCGGCATGATCCAGATGTTCCTCGGCATCCTCGACCATGGCCTGGGCGACGTGAACCAGCTTGCCGGCGGCATCGGCAAGGCGCTGGTGTGCACCGCCACCGGCATGATCATCGCGGTGCCGGCGCTGATCTTCCATCGCCATTTCAAGGGCCGCATCGCCGGCTATGTGATCGAGATGGAGCAGGAAGCCACCGCGTTGACCGATGCGCTGGACGGCCACGGCCGTGCCGCTGCGGCGGTCGCACCGGCACGCGGCGCCGCGTCGAACGCCGCGGCGGCCAAGGGCTGAGCCGGTGCGGATCCGCGACGACCGTGGCCAGGACGAGCCGCAGATCGACCTGGTGCCGTTGATCGACGTCATCCTGGTGCTGATCATCTTCTTCGTCGTGACCACCACCTTCGATGCGCGTTCCACGCTGCAGTTGCAACTGCCCAACGCCAGCGACCGTAACGCGCCGCCGCCGGCACGCGCGCTGAGCGTGTTGATCAACGCCGACGGGCATTACTTCATCAACGACCAGGAAGTGCTGCGCACCGACGTGGAGTCGGTCAAGCGCAGCATCGCCCAGGTCGCCGGCGACGACCGCGAGCAGCCGGTGCTGCTGCGCGCCGACGCGCGCACGCCGTACCAGGCGGTGGTCACCGCGCAGGACGCGCTGGGCCAGCTCGGGTTCCGCCGCATCGCCATCGCCACTGCCCCCGAAGTCAACAGGGACGGAAGCTCCAAGTGAATGTACCCACCGACGTGCCCGTCCAGGATTCCCCCTGGCGGACCTATCGCCGCCTGTTGTCCTATGCCGGCGGCTACCGCGGCCTGCTGCTGATCGCCGCGGTCGGCGCGCTGCTGGAGGCGACGGCCGGCTCCGGCTTCCTGGCGCTGATGAAGCCGATCACCGACGAGACCTTCATCGCGCGCAATCGCGAGGTGGCGATGTGGCTGCCGCTGCAGATCGTCGGCCTGTTCGTGCTGCGCGGCATCGCCGGCTACGTCACCGACATGTCGATGGGCCGCGCGGCGCGGAGCATTTCCCGCGATTTCCGGGTCAACGTGCTGGACAAGTACCTGCGCCTGCCGGGCAGCCGCTTCGACGCCGAGCCGGTGGCGTCGATGCTGGTGCGGCTGGGCTCGGACAGCGAGCAGGTGGCGCAGGCCGCCGTCGACGCGATGAAGGTGATGGTGCAGCAGACCCTGCAGATCGTGGGCGCGCTGGCGGTGATGCTGTGGTACAGCTGGACCGTGACCGTGACCATCCTGCTGGTGGCGCCGCCGCTGGCCTGGGTGATGGACCGCGTGGCCAAGCGCTACCGGCGGGTCAGCCACCGCATCCAGGAAAGCAATGCCGAACTGATGCAGGCCGCCGAGCAGGCCCTGTCCGGCAACCAGGAGGTCAAGGTCTACGGCGCGCGCGCCAGCGAGATGGAGCGCTACCAGCAACTGGCGGACACCAACCTGCATCTGGCGATGAAGGTCGAATCCACCCGCGGCATCTCCTCGGCAGCGGTGCAGTTGCTGGGCGCGATCGGTTTGGCCGCGCTGTTGCTGATCGCCGGCCACGAAGCGCTGGCCGGGCGCCTGACCGCCGGCGAGTTCGTCTCGCTGATGACCGCGATGATGGCGATCATCCCGGCACTGAAGAACCTCACCAACGTGCAGAACATGCTGCAGCGGGGCGTCGCCTCGGCGCAGCGGCTGTTCGTGGTGCTGGACGCGCCGGAGGAGCAGGACAGCGGCACCCGCCACATCGAGCGCGCGCAGGGGCGGATCGAGTTCCGCGAGGTCACCGCCGCCTATCCGGGGCAGGCGCGACCGGCGCTGGCAGAGGTCAGCTTCGTCGCCGAACCCGGCACCGTCACCGCCATCGTCGGCCGCTCCGGCAGCGGCAAGTCGAGCCTGGTCAAGCTGATCCCGCGTTTCTACGATCCGCAGTCCGGGCAGATCCTGCTCGACGGCCATCCGCTGCAGGACTATCGCCTGGAGGATCTGCGCCGGCAGATCGCCCTGGTCGGCCAGCAGGTGATGCTGTTCGACGGCAGCATCGCCGAGAACGTCGCCTATGGCGAAATGCGCGAGGCAGGCCCGGCGCAGTTGCGCCAGGCGGTCGCCGACGCCAATGCCATGGAATTCGTCGACCACCTGCCGGAGGGCCTGCAGGCGCAGGTCGGGGCCAAGGGCGGGCGCCTGTCAGGCGGCCAGCGCCAGCGCCTGGCGATCGCCCGGGCGATGCTCAAGGACGCCCCGATCCTGATCCTCGACGAAGCCACCGCCGCGCTGGACAACGAATCCGAGCGGCTGGTGCAGGACGCCTTGCACCGGCTGATGCCCGACCGCACCACGCTGGTCATCGCCCACCGGCTGTCGACCATCGAACACGCCGACCAGGTGCTGGTGATGGACCACGGCCGTATCGTCGAGCGCGGCACCCATCACGAGCTGCTGGCGCTGGGCGGCGTCTATGCGCACCTGCACAGCATGCAGTTCCGCGAAAGGCAGTACGGATGAGCGAGCGCGGGCCACACGCACCCGCCTATTGGTACGGCACGGGCGCGCCGCCGCTGCACGCGCGGTTGCTGACCCCGCTGTACGCGGCGGCGATCGCATTGCGCCGCGCGCTGTACCGGCGCGGCTGGCGCAAGCGCCACAGCATCGCCGCGCCGGTGGTGGTGGTGGGCAATCTCACTGCCGGCGGCACCGGCAAGACGCCGCTGACCATCGCCCTGGTGCAGCGCCTGCGCGACGCCGGCTGGACCCCGGGCGTGGCCAGCCGCGGCTACGGCCGCAGCCAGCCGCAGGAACCGCGCTGGATCGAGCCGGGCACCCCGGCCGAGCAGGGTGGTGACGAGCCGGTGCTGATCGCGCGCAAGACCGGCGTGCCGGTGCGGGTGGATCGCGACCGCGTGGCCGCGGCGCGGGCGTTGCTGCAGGCCGGCTGCGACATCGTGGTCTGCGACGACGGCCTGCAGCACTACCGCCTGCAGCGCGACATCGAGATCGAGGTGGTGGACGGCCAGCGCCGCTACGGCAACGGCCGGTTGCTGCCGGCCGGGCCGCTGCGCGAACCGGTGGCACGCGGCAACGAATGCGATTTCCGCGTCATCAACCTCGGCCAGGCCAGCGACAGCGGCGCGCTCGAAGCGGGCTTCGGCGAATGGGCGATGCGCCTGCGCATCGACAGCGCACAACCGCTGCGCGGCGGGCGGGCGCGGCCGCTGCGCAGTTTCGCCGGCCAGCGCGTGCATGCCGTGGCCGGCATCGCCCACCCGCAGCGCTTCTTCGACATGCTGCGCGCGCAGGGCATCGGCGTGGTGCCGCATGCCTTTCCCGACCATCACCAGTACCGCGCCGCGGATCTTGCTTTCGGCAGCGAACTGCCAGTGCTGATGACCGAGAAGGATGCGGTCAAATGTGCCGCCTTCGTCAACGATTGGTGCTTCAGCGTGCCGCTGGTCGCCGAGCTGCCGGCGGCGTTCTGGATCGGCTTGCTGGACCGGCTGGACAAGCTGCGCGGCCGCGCGGGCGAGGCTGGCGACTAGCTGTGTAAACCCAGTACGTTGTTCATTGGATACGTGAGATGGGCGGTAGGTATCCGAGGCCGGCGTGAGGATGGTGCCAGCTGTAGCGATGTACCCATGCGGGGACGGCGTTAGCGCGCCGTTGGGAGTTGATGTAGGACCACGCGTAGGCCCATTCGCGCAGGGTGGTCTGCACTAGACATTCGGCTTTGCCGTTGGTGCGAGGGGTGGGCATACGCAGCGCTCGTGCCTATCGCATCGCGAAGGGGCAGCAGACGCAGCGTTCGCATTCCCTACCGAAACGATCTAGCCTCTGTCGGACGCACACCGCAGCGCCAGACTCAACGATAGCGCCGGATCGCTCCCCGGCAATGGCATCGCGCGCATGGTCGAAACTACATGTGGCGCACCAGCGCCTTCCTTCAGCCAAGGAACCAGATCGTGAAGAACTCTCCGTACCCCGGCGTCTCTATCGTTGAAATTCCGACCTCGCGAACCATCCTGAGCGCCGAGACCTCGGTCCCGGCCTTCGTCGGGGTGGCCGAACGTGGGGCGTTCAACACCCCGATCCTGATCGAGAGTTGGTCTGCCTACGTCCGTGAATTCGGTCACCTGGCCTGGCAAGGATTCAACGCGTGGGCCGTGCACGCGTTCTTCCAGGAAGGCGGCGAGCGATGTCATGTCGTGCGTCTGCAGGACGACGGCGGTACGCCCGCCACGCTTGATCTGGCTGGTGCGACGTTGATGGCGGCCAGCAACGGCGAGTGGGGTAACAGCCTGTGCGTACATTTGACCGAAAGCGGCGGCAGGAGCTCCGTTGCCGGTGACGCGGCGCAACCGCTGCGATTGAACTTGCAGGTGCTTCTGCCTGCATCGCGCGTCCACGAGACCGGCGCGAATGCGACCGCACGATTGTCTAGCCGGTTGCTTGGCGCCTACGTGAACCACAACCAACTGGCGCAGGTCACGCTCGGCAACTGTCGTTACTACATCCTGGAAAGCTTCACTGAGTTGGCGGATCTGGGGCCGGAATCACAACAGCGCATCAACAGTCAGTCGATGTTCGTCCGTGTCGGCGTGCCGGCCAGCGGGCGCGCAACCAGTGTCGGCGCACCGCCAAGCCCGTTGGCCGGTGGCCATGATGGAACGTTGGCGTTCCAGGCTGGTCTGGAGACGCTGAAGGAGGTGCAGGGCATCGGCCTGGTGGCCACCCCGGATACGGTGGGCATGGTCGACAGCGCCGGCAGTAGCGATATCGCACAGCAGCGCCGGAGGGCGCAACAGACGTTGCTGCAGTGCGAGCGGCAGGCCACCACGTTCCATGTGGTCGACCCGCCCTACGGGCTGGACATACAGAATGTGCTGGCATTCAAGCTCGGCACACCACATGCCGAGGCGCTGAACTCCAGCTACGGCGCCCTGTACTATCCGTGGGTCTGGATTCGCAGTCCCTTCGGCAACAGTAAGGTGCCGATGCCGCCCTCGGGTCCTGTATTGGCCTGCTATGTCCGCACCGATACCGAGGTCGGCGTGTGGAAGTCTCCAGCAGGCATCCATAGTGGCAAGATGCGGACGGTTGTCGATCTGGATGCGAGAGTGGTCGATGCCGAGCAAAACGAACTCAATCCAAATGGCATCAATGCGCTGCGAAATTTCCTCGACTCCTACGTCGTGTGGGGCGCGCGCACGCTCTCGTTGGAAAGTGACTGGACCTATGTTCTTGTCCGCCGTCTGTT
Organism: Xanthomonas sp. NCPPB 1128; assembly: GCF_001043115.1. Classification (GTDB taxonomy): domain Bacteria; phylum Pseudomonadota; class Gammaproteobacteria; order Xanthomonadales; family Xanthomonadaceae; genus Xanthomonas_A. The sequence continues at coordinate 121,471 of NZ_LFME01000001.1, forward strand.
CATCCATATCGCGCAAAGCCTGAAAATCAGCCATCAATGGACTTTGTTCGAGAAAAGCGACCCTGTCCTGTGGGCAACAGTCAGCCGCGACATCAACGCATTCCTGACCTCGCTATGGCAGCAGGGTGCATTGGTCGGATCAAGGCCGAGCGAAGCGTTCGATGTGATCTGCGACGCCTCCAACAATCCGGCGGAGGCACAGGCGCAGGGCCAGCTCTACATCGATATTGGCTTGGCGCCGATATATCCAGGGGAGTTCATTGTCCTGCCTATCGTGCTGACGACCGCTGCAGCCGTCGCCAGGTAAACACGTGGTCCATGAGGATTGCGGGCCCTGACCACGCCCGCCTGGCAGCGGCGCAGCGGTTTTGTTCGCTGCTCCAAACCATGCAACCGAAGCAGACGATCCTTGCCTGCGCCACTGCGCCTGCCGGCCAGTGACGCGACGGACCACGCGCTGGCCGGCAACCCGGTCGAACCCTCGAAGCACGCCTTCATGACGATGCCAGCGGCTACTCGGTACGTGACGCCTCATCGTTCTGATCAGGCTGCAGCGTCGTCAGGTAGGGACCGTTCCTGTCGCGTTGGAAGATGCGCGTCAGCGTCCAGACTGGGACGCTGCCCTTGACGAACACCGAGGTGTCCACCACGGTGTTGAAGTAGCTCCATTCCCAGTTGCCGGTGCCGATGACGCTGCTGCTGCGGCGGTCGGCTACGGCGTACTTGGGTGTTCTTTCGACGACTTGATAGCCCTTACGGCGCTTGCGCTAGAACCTGTAGGTCAGCGACAGCGCGGTGTTGCGTGGCGCGCCATAGTAGCCCTGCGCCCAGTACAGACTGTTGATGTACTTGCGGTCGGTGACGTTGTAGACGTTGAGCGTCGCGTTGAGCCGCGGCGTGATCGCGTACTGCGCCATCAGCCCCAGCAGCGCATAGCTGCCCTGGCGGGTGTAGATGGCATTGCCGGCGGTGTCCACGGCCTGCTGGTCGCGGACGATGGCGTCCTGCCAGGTCAGGGTCGCGCCGAGCTTCAGCGCCTCCCATTGCGGCACGGTGTAGGTGGTGGCCAGCTTGAAGGTGCGCCGTGGCACGTAGGTGCGCACGTTGCGCCCGTCGTCGCCCTTGATGCCCAGTTGGGTATAGCCGGCGTTGAGCTGCCAGTGCGTGCCGATCCGGCCGGCGACGTCGAACTCGTAGCCGGTGGAGGTGGCGTCCACCGGCTTGTAGGTCTGCAGCGTGCCGACGTAGGTGTCGGCTTCGGCGGTGTTGTCCTGCTTGGCGCGGAACAGGGCGAAGGAGGCATTGACCCGCTGCTGCAACCACTGGCCCTTGATGCCGAGCTCGGCATTGCTGCCGGTGATCGGGTCCAGCACCTGCAGGTTGCGGTCCAGTTCGGTTTGCGGGTTGAAGATCTCCGCATAGCTGGCGTACAGCGCGTAGTTCGAATCGAAGGTGTAGACCGCACCGACGAACGGCGTGGTCTTGCTGTCGTCGTAGGCGTGCTGCACGCCGTAGTTCTGGCCGCGGCTCTCGATCCTGGTGTGGTTGACGCCGGTGATCAGCTTCAGCGCGTCGCTCAGGTTCCAGCGCGCGGTGGCGTAGGCGGTGCGGCGGGTGATGTCGAACTGGGCGCCGTCGGAGAAAGCATCGAAACGCGGCTTGGGATAGGCGCCGGTCCAGTCCTGCAATGGCGGCAGCGGTGTGCCGATGTCGTTGCCGTACCAGGACACCTGGTCGGCCTCCACGCGGCCCCACTTCACACCCACCACCAGTTCGTGCTCGCGCCCCCCGAGCGCGAACGGTCCGGTGGCGTATACGTCGGCGTACTTCTGCGTTTCGGTGCTGCCGTACTGCGAGGGATAGGAAAACAGGCCCAGGCCGGTATCGCGGTCGGGGGTGCCGTAGACGTAGAACAGCTGGGCATCGTTGTCGAGCCTGCGGTAGTTCAGCGCCAGTGTGAGCTGCCAGTCCGCGCCCAGGTCCTGCCGCAGCTCCAGGAAGCCGCGCTTGTCTTCGGTGATCCAGTGCGACCAGTCGGCCGAGGTGCTGGTGGACCGCGCGAAATCGGTGGCGCTGCCGTCGCTGTAGTACAGCGGCAGCGCACCCCACATGCCGCCGGTGGCGTCGTTCTTCTGATCGCTGGCGCCGACGCTCAGGCGGGTGCGATCGCCCAGATCGGCCTCGACGATGCCGTAGATGCTGTGCTTCTTCAGCGCATAGCGGTCCAGGTAGCTGTCGCCGTCCTGGCCGGCGGCGACCACGCGGCCGCGCACGCTGCCGCTGGCGTTGAGCGGGCCGGACAGGTCGGCGTCCAGCCGCCGCGTGTCCCAGCTGCCCACCGTCACCCCGGCGCTGCCCTGCAGGTCCTCGGTGGGGCGCTTGCGCACGAAGTTGATCGTGGCCGACGGATTGCCGGTCGAGGACAGCAGTCCATTGGCGCCGCGCAACACCTCCACACGCTCGTACATCGCGGTGTCCAGGTCGCCCTCGGCGCCGCCGTTGGTGAACGGCAGGCCAAGGCCATCGACCTGGAAGTTGACCACGTCGAAACCGCGCGCGCTGTAGTAGGTACGGTCGGTCTCGATCTTCTCGACGTTGATGCCAGTGGCCAGCGCCAGCACGTCGTTGGCGTTGCGCAGGCCGAAGTCGTCCATCTGCTCGCGGCCGATGCTGCTCACCGATTGCGGCGTCTCCAGCGGACTCAACACCAATCCGGTGCCGGTGGCGCTGGGCGGCACGGTATAGCCGTCCTCGCGCTGCGCGACCACGTCCAGCTTCTGCAGTTGGGTCGGCTCCCGGTCGCCGGCCACCGTGGCGTCGGCCGAGCCGGCGCTGGCCTCGGCGGCGACGGCCGCGGTCGGCAGCAGCAGGGCGGCGATGGCCAGACACAGCGCGCGGCGCGCGGTGGCGTAGGGGGCCTGTGCAGCGGATCGGATGGGGCGGGCGGGGAGGTTCATCGGTAGGGTCTATAGAATGGGCAGGAGGCAACGCCGTCGTCGCGCCGGAGGCTGGCGCAGCGGGATACGCGCTGGGCAGTCCGGCCGATCAAGTGGCGAATGCGAACTATTCTCAATAATTCATGGGGAAAGATCAATTCATGGCCGGATTCGTCCTGTTCCAGCACGCGCCTGCCGCCGTGGCCCTTGACGCTCCCGCCGCCGGTGCGGTGCCGGCATGAGCGCCGCCGTGCCGCGCTTCGTGGTCGCCATTCCGGCCCGCTATGCCGCCTCGCGGCTGCCGGGCAAGCCCTTGCGTGCGCTCGGCGGCGAGCCGCTGATCCGCCACGTGGCGCGGCGCGCGCTCGCCGCCGGCGCCACGCAGGTGTGGGTGGCCGCCGACGATGCGCGCATCGCCGCCGCGGTGGCCGACCTGGACGGCGTGCACGTGGCCAATACCTCGACCGAGCACGCCTCGGGGACCGATCGCCTGGCAGAGTGCGCCGACATCGCCGGCTGGGACGATGCGACCCTGGTGGTGAATCTGCAGGGCGACGAGCCGTTCGCGCCGGTCGCCGGCATCGTCGCGGTGGCGCAGACCCTGGCCGACAGCGGCGCCGAGATGGCGACCCTGGGCACGCCGGTGGACGCGGCCGAGCACCTGTTCGATCCGAACGTGGTCAAGCTGGTGCGCAGCGCCGCTGGCGATGCACTGTACTTCAGCCGCGCGCCGATCCCCTGGCACCGCGACGCCTTCGCCACCTCGCAGGCGCACCTGCCGCTGCCCGGCCCGTGGCTGCGGCACATCGGCATCTACGCCTATCGCGCCGGCTTCCTGCGCCGGTTCGCGGCGATGCCGCCGGGCACGCCGGAGCGGATCGAGTCGCTGGAGCAGTTGCGGGTGTTGGAAGCCGGCTTCCGCATCGCGGTGGCGCTGTCGCCGGCGCCGTTCCCGCCCGGCGTCGATACGCCCGAGGACCTGGCGCGCGCCGAGGCCTACCTGCAGGGCCAGGCATGAAGCTGCTGTTGGTGTGCCTGGGCAACATCTGCCGTTCGCCGATGGCCGAGGGCGCGTTGCGCCGCCACCTGCAGCGCTCGCCGCTCGCCGGGTTGGTGGAGGTCGACTCGGCCGGTACCGGCGACTGGCACCGCGGCGAGCCGCCGGATCGGCGCGCGGTGGCCTGCGCCGCCGCGCATGACGTGGACATCGCCGGCCTGCGTGCGCGGCAGCTGCACAACCGCGACTTTGCCGAGTTCGACTGGATCCTGTGCGCCGATGCGGCCAATCTGCGCGACGTGCGCCAGCGCGCACCGGCGTCGGCACACGAGCGCGTGGCGCTGTGGCTGCCGTGGGCCGGCGTGCATGGCCGAAGCGAGATCCCGGATCCGTACACCGGCGGCAGCGTGCAGTTCGAGCAGGTCTGGCAACTGGTAGACGAAGCCGCCGCCGGCAGCGTCGCACGACTGTCCGTCGACGTCGGCTCCGGCATAATCGGCCGATGAATTCCATCGCCGCCCTGGAACTTCCCGCGTCCGGCGCCTGGCTCAACGCCGAGCCGATCCGCCTGCGCGATCTGCAGGGCCGGGCACTGGTGCTGGCCTTCGTCAACGCCGCTTCGGTGTGGTGCGCGCAGCGCCTGGCCGAACTCGGCCAGTGGCAGGCGCGCAATCCCGGACGGCTGCAGGTGATCGTGGTGCAGGTGCCGCGCTTCGACAGCGAGCGCGCGCCGCAGCGCGCGCTGAAGCTGTTGCGCAGCCAGGGCGTGTCCGCGCCGATCCTGCTCGATGCCGACTGGGCCGCCTGGCAGCGCTTCGACATCCAGGCCTGGCCGACCCTGCTCCTGATCGATGCCGGTGGGGTGGAACGCGAGCGCCTGGTCGGGATCGGTGGCGCCGAACTGGACAAGGCGCTGCATGCGCTGTGCGCCGGGCAACCGCCGCCGCTGGACGAGGATCTGCGCGATGTCCGCGAGACCCAGCCGGAGCCGCGCCTGCCGTTGCGCTTCCCGACCGGCCTGGCGGTGGCCGAGGACCGCCTGTACGTCGCCGACAGCGGCCATCACCGCGTTCTCGAATGCAGCACCAGCGGTCGTGTGCTGCGCCAGTTCGGCATCGGCACCGCCGACTTCATCGACGGCGCGATCGGCGAGGCGGCGTTCCACCGCCCGCGCGGGCTGGCCCTGGAGCGTGGCGTGCTGTACGTGGCCGATACCGGCAACCACGCGCTGCGCCGGATCAACCTGCTCACCGGTCAGGTCGACACGCTGTGCGGCAACGGCCGTGCCGGCGAGCCGGTGGAAGGGCCGGTGGAGCAACCGCTGCTGGCGCCGCTGAACCATCCGCAGGACGTGGTGGTCGCCGACAACCAGGTGCACCTGGCGATGGCTGGCGACAACCGCATCTGGAGCTACGACCTGGGCAGCCGCAGCCTGCGCTGGCGGGCCGGCGCAGGCGCGCTGGAACTGCGCGACGGCAGCGGTCACCTGGCCGCGTTCGCGCAGCCGTGCAGTCTGGCCGCGGTGCAGCAGGTACTGTACGTGTGCGATGCGCTCGGCTCGGCGGTGCGCTCGATGCAACTGCGCGGCGACCTGGTGCAGACCCTGCTCGGCGGCCAGGGGCCGTGGGATTTCGGCGACGAGGACGGACCGCGCAGTCGTGCCCGCCTGCAGTTCCCGCAGGCGATCGCACTGAGCCCGGATGCGCCGCTGCTGTGGATCGCCGACAGCGGCAACGGCAGCCTGCGCAGCCTGCGCCTGGGCGGCGGCGAATTGTCCACCGCGGCCCTGCCGCGGCGCCTGCACGGCCCGGCCGGGCTGGCGGTCGGCGCCGGCACGGTGTGGATCGCCGAGACCGACGCACATGCGGTGCTGCGCTACGACATCGCCAGCGGCGAACTGCACGACGTCGCGATCGGCGAATGAGCACCCCCGCATTGCCCGCGTTCGACGGCAAGGCCTTTGCCGCCAACCTCAGTACCGCGCCCGGCGTCTACCGCATGTACGCCGCGGACGACACCTTGCTCTACGTCGGCAAGGCCGGCGCGCTGCGCAAGCGCGTGTCCAGCTATTTCAGCGGCTCGCCGAAGAACGCGCGGACCATGGCCATGCTGGCGCAGGTGGCGCGCATGGACGTCACCGTCACCCGCAGCGAGGGCGAGGCGCTGCTGCTGGAAAACCAGCTGATCAAGTCGCTGTCGCCGCGCTACAACGTGTCGCTGCGCGACGACAAGAGCTATCCCTACGTGCTGCTGACCCGCGAGGAGTGGCCGCGGATCACCCTGCACCGCGGCCCGCGCGCGGTGCCCGGGCGCTATTTCGGCCCGTATCCCGGCGTCACCGCGGTGCGCGAGACGCTGAACCTGATGCACAAGCTGTTCAAGCTGCGCAGCTGCGAGGACAGCGTGTTCCGCAACCGCTCGCGGCCATGCCTGCAGTACCAGATCGGCCGCTGCAGCGCGCCGTGCGTGGCGCTGGTGGCGGCCGACGAGTACGCCGAGGCGGTGCGCCGCTCCACGCTGTTCCTGGAAGGGCGCAGCGACCAGCTCGGCGAGGAACTGGTGCAGGCCATGCAGGCCGCCAGCGAACGCCTGGAGTTCGAGCGCGCCGCGCGCCTGCGCGACCTGCTCGGCTCATTGCGCAGCATGCAGAGCCGGCAGTACGTGGACGGCCGCGCCGCCGACCTGGACGTGCTGGCCTGCGCCACCCAGGGCGCCAACGCCTGCGTGCTGCTGCTGGCGTTCCGCGATGGCCGCAACCTCGGCACCCGTGCGTTCTTTCCCAAGACCAACGGCGAGGACAGCGCCGCCGAAGTGCTGGGTGCGTTCGTGTCGCAGTACTACGTCGAGCACGCGCCGCCGCGCGAGGTGCTGCTGGACCGCGAGATTCCCGAGGCCGAGCTGATCGAGGCGGCGCTGAGCTCGGCCGCCGAGCGCAAGGTGCAGCTGAAGTGGAACGTGCGCGGCGAGCGTGCCGGCTACCTGGAGCTGGCCAGCCGCAACGCCCAGGCCACCCTGGTCACCGAACTGACCAGCCGCAACGCCCAGCACGCGCGCAGCGAAGCGCTACGCGAGATGCTCGGCCTGGCCGAGCCGGTCAAGCGGGTGGAATGTTTCGACATCAGCCACACCATGGGCGAGGCCACGGTGGCCTCGCGCGTGGTGTTCGACGCCAGCGGCCCGGTGCGCAGCCAGTACCGGCGCTACAACATCAGCGGCATCGAGCCGGGCGACGACTACGCGGCGATGCGCCAGGCGATCGAGCGCCGCTTCCGCCGTGCCGCCGAAGGCGAGGGCAAGGGCGATGTGGTGCTGCCGGACTTGCTGCTGATCGACGGTGGCGCCGGCCAGCTGGCGCAGGCCACCGGCGCGCTGGCCGACCTGGGCGTGGACGGGGTGCTGCTGATCGGCGTGGCCAAGGGCGCCGAGCGCCGCGCCGGCCACGAGACCCTGGTGATGCCCGACGGGCGCGAGCTGCGCCCGGGCGCCGCGTCACCGGCGCTGCAGTTCATCCAGCAGGTGCGCGACGAGGCGCACCGCTTCGCCATCACCGGCCACCGCGGGCGCCGCCAGAAGGCGCGCATGACCAGCAAGCTGGAGGACATCCCGGGCATCGGCCCGCGGCGACGTGCCAGCCTGCTCAAGCATTTCGGCGGACTGGCCGGGCTCAAGGCCGCCGGCGAGGCCGAGATCGCGCGGGTGGAGGGCATCAATGACGCACTGGCCGCACGAATCTACGCTAACCTGCACGGACTGCCGGTGCCCGATCCGGCAGGCGAGTAGAGCAGCGCAATGAAGTTGACCATCCCCACCTGGCTCACGCTGCTGCGGATCGTGATGATCCCCGTACTGGTGCTGGTGTTCTATCTGCCGTACACCTGGACCAACTTCGCGTCGGCGGCGATCTTCGGCCTGGCCGCGTTCACCGACTGGCTGGACGGCTGGGTCGCGCGGCGCTACCACCAGTACTCCGCGTTCGGCGCGTTCCTGGATCCGGTGGCCGACAAGCTGATGGTGGCGGTGGCGCTGTTCCTGATCGTGCAGGGCCATCCGACGCCGTGGATGGCGTTCTGGGCGGCGGTGATCGTCGGCCGCGAGATCGCGGTGTCGGCGCTGCGCGAATGGATGGCCGAGATCGGCCAGCGCGCCAAGGTGCGGGTGGCGATGATCGGCAAGATCAAGACCACCGCGCAGATGGTGGCGTTGCTGTGCCTGCTGTATTCGGTGATGCCCGACGGCTCGCCGCCGGAGAGCGTGTGGATGGGCTTGTTCATCTTCCACGTCGGCGACTGGACCCTGGCGATCGCGTCGATCCTGACCCTGTTGTCGGGCATCCAGTACCTGCACGCGGCCTGGCCGAGCCTGCGCGACGACGAGCGCGCGGCGATGGCGGAAAAGAACGCGAAAAAAATCGAAGGCAACGGTTGACAGGCTGCGTGGTCCCGGTAGAATTCGCGGCCTCAAGCGGGAATAGCTCAGTTGGTAGAGCGCAACCTTGCCAAGGTTGAGGTCGCGAGTTCGAGTCTCGTTTCCCGCTCCAGATTCAGCAGTACCGGCCTCCAGCGATTACGTATGGAGCGTCGATGAAAAGGGCTTCGGCCCTTTTTTCATGCCTGCGCGCCGGACCTGTGTAGCGCTGCGCGTGCAGCTCATGCTTCGCCGATCGAGCGATGCGCCGGGTAGTCAGACCCTCTGAGCCATGGCGAGGACGCCGTCGATTGCCTGTTTGGCCTCCAGCAGCGTGCAGCCGTGTTCCTGCTGGTAAGTGCGGATCGCCTGCATCCTGGTTTCCGGCGCTTTCGCCAGTTCGCGCCAATCGGGCGGCGGCGGCGGTGGCGGCGTGTCGTACGCCCGCATCTCATGGCGCATGGTGATGTCGAAGTGCGGTAGTGGCTGGGCAAGCTCGGCCAGATACAGGTCCAGTTCCTGTTGCGAGAGGAACGCGGGTACGCGTTGCACGCAGGCCCTGGGGCCGGGCCGGAAATCGTGCAGCGTCAGCGGGCGTTGGCACAACTGATGCAGCCGCTCCCCGCGCTGTGGGTCCATGAAGCCACTCACGCTGCGGATGTCGGCGGCGATGAGATCGGCGGTCAGGGCGCCGTAGTCGTCGATCAGATGACTGGCGTTGCCGAGCGTCTGCAGATACTGCGCATACACGAAATCGTCGAACGTGCGGTATTGGATCCGGCAGCGGTCGTCGTCGTGCCACGCCAGGGCGACGCCCACGCTGCCCTCGTCGTCGGGCACCAGACAGTAGAGATCGCCTGCGCCGGACTGCGCGAACGGCAGGAAGCGCCGGCCGTCCTGCGCCTCGGGATGCAACCAGTCGGCGATGCTGCGCGCGCTCTTTTCGGTGCCGATCCACTCGTAGTCCCACCAACTGACGAACGGCACGATGCGTGGTTGCTCGGGGTCCTTCCACGCATCGAACCAGTGCGGGAAGTAGGTGGCGTTGCCCGTGCCGAGCAGCGAGCGCAGCAGGGGCGGGAGCGCGATGCCGGTCGCGTCCGCCAAGGCCTCGAAACCGAACAGCACGTTCATGCGCGGCATCGCCGGAACAGCGCACGACCGCGTGCGGCATCGCAGACCCAGGCGGCATTCACGGCGATGTTGTGGGTGCTGCGGACCTGGCGCTTGCCGTCCCCGTTACTGCCATGCAGCGATCTTCCCCAACTGCGCAGTGGTAAAGGCAGGCGTGGTGCAGAAGCGTGGCCTACGCTGCTCGCGGTACAGCGTTGACGTTCCATTGCGCACCGTTGTGTCCATGGTTGCGACGGATTATTGCCGACCACCGCATCGCCGGGCCAGCCCACGTTTCGCGGACGCGTGCTACAGGTGGTCGGCAAATTTCCGTGCCGCCTCGGCGTGGCGGTGGCTGACGCCATGTCGGCACCGATAGGACAACGGCTTCCCGCGGTGTCGTCAGTAGCGCAAAAAGAAGCGGGCAAGGCCTTTTTGTACTTGCGAAGCGCTGGATGGCGTTGGTTCGTACGTGCCGGGCTGGTGAACCCGCAGCAGGGTGGATGAGCACCAGGCGCGCACCATCAGCCACGGTGTGCAGCTGATTCGACGGCGCGCCCAGCGAGATCATTTCCACGTTATTTCTTTCTTGGCGACCATTGCGCTGATTTCCAGTGCACCTTCACCACCCAGCTCTGGGTAACGCTGCTTGAGCGCCTCGATCAATTCGGTCGAATTGCGCGCCTTGCTAGCTTCGTTTTCGAAGGAGCGGATGTAGCCGGCAGTGAAATCCACCGCTTCCAGCCCGCGCGGCAAAGCATGTCCAATATGCCCTGGCAACACCTGCAGCGGTGCCAGCGCCTTGATCTGGCCGAGCATCGTCAGCCAGATTGCACGCGATTCCAGCGTTTGCGTGTCGGCCATCCACACGTGCTGGCCGGCGGAGACCAGCACGCCGCCCGCCACCGTTCTGATCGAGGGGATCCAGACGAAGCTGCGGCCTGGCGAGAATCCCTCCAGGCCAACGATCTGCAGAACATGGTCTTCCAGGCTCAGTGTATTGTCGTACAGCGGTTGCGGCACGATGAGGCGCTTGGGTGCATCTTTGCCCAGTTGCGGCCCCCATATTTTCAGCTTGTCGTCCTTGGTCGCTTCGATACGAGCGGCAACGTAGGGGGTGGCCACGATCCTGGCGTCCGGAAACGCGCTGTGCACGATGTCCAGCCCGAAGTAAAAGTCCGGGTCGCTGTGACTGATGTAGATGGTGATCAGGCGCTTGCCCGAGGCCTGGATCAGCGCGACGAGCTTGCGCGCCTGCGTGGCGCTGAACTGAGCATCGATCAGCACCGCATCGTGCTGCCCCTGCACCAGTACCGAACTGACCGCGAAGATCGCTTTGTCGCCGGGATTGAAGAGTTGGGTGGTGAGTGTGGTCGGCCGGGTAGTCGGATGATCTGCCTGCATGTCGATCCTGCGGAGGGAGAAGGGGAAGGGGGAAGCTGTCGCGCAGCGGCGCCGTTGGTGTGTGTGAGGGGCTGCGCAGCGACTGCAGCGGCGCACTCACCTGAGCTTTTCGAGGCGTGACATGCCGCTATAGAAACGGCGATCGGGGGAGGTGATATGGGTGTACACGTGGCACTGCGCGAAGTCCTGTGCGTGCACCACGCTGGTGCCGTCCTGCTCCTGCCAGTACACCAGGTAGAGGCCGTCGCGTAGCTTCCTGTGGGTGTAGCGGATGGTTTCCACCATGCCCTGGTTGGGTTCCTGCAACTTCGTGAAGGTCATCGCCGCGCTATTGTCGAAGGCGATTTCGAAGGCGTTTCCCCCGCCGAAATCGACGTGGTACGTATGCTTGGCTGCGGGCAGCGGATCATTGTGCGAAGTGCTCAAGGTGATCTCCTCGGAGGTGGGAAGCGGCGGACGTCCTGGCCTGCCGCGGCTGGTGACAGCCGTGGCATCGGCATGCGTTACCGCCGCGCGCCGGTCGCGACATCGGGATTGGCCCAGCCGTGTTCGTGCCGCAAGCCGGCTCCTCGCGCCGCGCCAGTCAGTCAGTGTGCAAACGATCGGCGTGCATGGCGATGGGCGGTGACCCAAAGTTTGGTCCGTGGCAAAGGCCCGCGTGCAACTGTGGAATCCGTTGCTCGTGTCCGCGCGGGCGTAGGCGCATGGGTGCGGAGCGGCGCAGCCATGTACAAACCCCGTCATCCACGTGCCCCCCCCCCGCGCGTTGCTCGCCGGTGCGTATCTGTGCCTGCGCCTGCTCGACGACGGCTACGGCCTCACTGTGCTGGACAACCTGCCGACCGTCTCGCTGACAATCTCGCGCCCCTGTTGGAGCATCCGCATTCCGTTTCGTGGCCCACGGGTGGCGCCGTGGATGATCGCGAACAGGCCCTCGCCAGAGGCTGTCCAAGCTTCGCCGACAGATGCACCAGCGGACACATCGTCGACAGCAGCGCCCACCGGCGCGAGAAGCCATGGCAGGCTCCAGCGCTGACGTCGGTGCCGATTGCCGACGGATCGTCTTCGGCGCCGGTGATCACACCGGATCCCAGTGGACGGGAACAGCACGCGTCGCGGTGCGGGCGCGGATTAGGCGGGCGTTGTCATCGCGATCGGCCGTTCGGGCAGGGCGGCGAACCTGCGCAGGCCTGCCCAATGCGCTGTGGGCGATGCTGCGCACGCTGGGGCACATTGGACTAAACCATCGCCAGCGCTAGGCCGGCACTTGGCAAGGCAGTACCCAACGCAAAAGGGCCGCTGGAAGCGGCCCACGACGTCGAAACAAGATGGAGGCCTGGGTCGGAATTGAACCGGCGTACGCGGATTTGCAGTCCGCTGCATAACCACTCTGCCACCAGGCCGGTGGACTGACGTCTTGCCGCAACGCCCGTGGCGCCCGACAAAAACAAAGCCCCGCTACCGGGGCCCTGGCGCGGGTAGCGGACAGGGCCTTACGGCTCTCGTCCAACGCATTGATTCAAAAGATGTTTTTGAATCAGTCCGGCGCACAACGGAGTGCATTGTGTACCAAGCTCCCCGGCTTGGCAACCCTGGGCTGCGTGTATACGCGCTCTGTGGAGACTGCGCTGCGCAACCACGACGCGCACATGGCGTCGCCACCGGACTGGAATGCCGACCACAACGCCATGCCGGAGGCAGTAGACAAGCGCCGCATCGCGCGGACCCGCGCACGATCGGCATGCTGCCGCGCTCTAGCATGGCGCCACACCCAAACGAGACATCGCCATGAATCGATGGACACGCTGGAGCGGGACCGCGCTGTGCCTGGCCGCGAGCGCCACCGCCGCCGCGCAGACCTGCGCGCTGCAGACGCAGACCGTGAACCTGCCGCTGGCCTCCAAGGCCACGCCCAAATTCGCCTACCAGGTGCGTGTGCAGCTCGGCACCGATGCCGACGGCCGCAGCCGCGGCAGTCAGGTGCTGGAGGTGGACACCGGCTCCACCGGCGTGGTGGTGCCGCTGAGCGAGGCGCTGCGCAGCGCCTGGGACGCCTCCAGCACGCCCGGCCACATCTTCTATTCGAGCGACAGCAAATATCACCCCGGCAAGTACGTTGACGTGCCGATGCAACTCGGCGTCTCCGCCGACGGCAAGCGCGCCGCCGCGCGGGTGGACCGCATCACCGTGCTGGCCGCGCAGTGCACCTGCGATGTGGCCACCGTCGCCCAGCAACCCAAGCCGCTGGCGCAGGTGCCGGCCACCTGCGCCGGCTACGACGGCAGCCCGGCGCTGAGCAGCAGCACGCAGGTGCTGCGCAACTGCAGCACCATCTCGCCGACCTTCGGCATGATGGGCGTGGGCTACGACCGCGGCGTCGACCCCGCGCGCAACCCGTTCCTCAACCTGGCGCAGATGCGTGCGCAGCGCATGAGCCCCGGCTACATTGTCAGCGCCAAGGGCATCACCCTGGGCGTCAGCAATCAGGCGCTGGCCGGTTTCGCCCTGGTGCCGCTGCAGCGCGGCGCGGCCACCGCCACCGCCCCGAGTGACTGGCAGGCGCCCAGCGCCTGCGCCAGCTTCCCTGGCAGCGGCAGCGACTACCGCGTCTGCGGCAAGCTGCTGCCCGATACCGGCGTGTCCTACATGATGCTCAACCCGGTGGTGCCGCCGGCCACGCCCGACAGCCTGCAACAGACCGTGCAGATGGCCGGTCATCCCACGCGCGTGGTGCCGGACGCCACCCAGCTGCGGCTCGACGTCGTCGACGCAAAGGGGCAGTCGGTGTTCGGCTACGGCTTTGCGGTCGGCGACGGCAAGGCGGCGACCCCGGACAGCGTGCAGTGGCGCGGCCCACTGAAGACGCCACCGGCGCACATCAACAGCGGCCGGCACCTGCTCGCCGCGGGCGACTACGCCTACGACGCTGCCTGCGGGCATGCCGGCTTCAGGACGACGCCACCGGGCGATTGAGGGTCTGCGTCGCGCTCGCGATCGCCGGTGGCAGACATGTATGCCTGGTATGCAAGGCCGCCAACGGCACTCGATGCGCAGCCTGCGCATCGACCTGCAGCAGACGCGGGCGCGATGGCACAGGCTGCCATCGTGCCCGCGCTGCCTCACCAGCGATACGTGGCCGTGGCCGTCACCCGTCGCTGCTCGCCGTAGTAACAGTTGTCGTAGGCGTCGCAGTTGCTGAGGTAGGTCTTGTCGGTGAGATTGCGCACGTTCAAGGCGAAGTTCCAGCGGTCGCGGTCGTAGCCGAGCAGTGCGTCGAACAGGGTGAACGCCGGCACCTCGGCGCGTGCGGCGTCCAGGTCGCCGCGGTTGGCACCGGTGTAGCGCGCGCCCAGGCCGAGCCGGATGCCGCTGTCGAAACGGTAGTCGGCCCACAGGGCGGCGGCGTGGCGCGACACCGCCGACAGCGGCTTGCCCAGTTCGCTTGGATTGCTGCTGGCGGTGACGTCCACCGTCGGCGTGTAGCTGTAGGAGCCGATCACCTGCAGGCGCGGTAGCGGGTGCAGCGATGCCTCCAGTTCCAGGCCGCGGACCAGGGTCTCGCCGGTCTGGCGCGGAACGAAGTCCGGGTCGTAGGTCAGGTAGTTGCGCCGACGCAGGTCGAACACGGCGGCGCTGTATGTCTGCGTGCCGCCGTCCGGCTGGAAGCGCAGACCGGCTTCGTACTGGCGCCCGCTCTCCGGACGGAACGCACGGCCGCTCAACGGGTCGCGCGTGGCGGTCGGTACGAAGGACTCGCTGTAGCTCAGGTACGGCGCCCAGCCGCTCGCGGCCACGTAGGTGAGACCGGCGCGCTTGCTGGCCTTGCGTTCGACGATGTCGCTGCGGCTGCCGTCCAGGCGGCTGTCGAGCTGGCTGTCGGCCCGGTCGTAGCGCGCGCCGACGGTGAGCAGCCAGCGCTCGCGCCAGCGCACCTGGTCCTGCACGTACAGCCCGGTCTGGCTCACCGTGGCGATGCCGTCGTACCAGGGCGCGGGCATCTTCACCGGATCACCGTAGACCGGATGGCGGACGTCCAGCGGCGTGGTGGTGCCGCCGCTGTGGCTGACCTGGTCGATGCGCGTGCGTTGGTAGTCCAGGCCGAACAGCAGCGTGTGCTGCACGGCGCCGGCGTGCAGGCGCAGTTCGAGCTGGTTGTCCAGGTTCAGCGCGTGCACCGTTTCCTTGCTGTCCGAGGCGGTGCGGCGCAGCCGCGCGAAGTTGGTCGGGTCCAGCGGGTTGGCGGGGTCGTCGATGACGAAGCCGCGTCCCTGCACGCTGCGGTAGTCCACCTTCAGGCGGCCGTAGCGCGCGTTCTGGCGCAGGCTGAGCACGTCGCTGACGCGATGTTCGAACAGCGCGGCGAGCATTGCCGTGTCCAGGTCGAAGCGGTTGTAGCTCGGGTCGCTCTCGAACAGGCGGCTGGGGAGATAGGTGCCGATCGCGGTCGGCACCAGCGATCCCACCGCCGGCCGCATGCGCAGGTACACGCCGGCGCGGGTGCGGCCGAGTTGCGAGAGCAGGGTGAGGCGGGTGGCCTCGGTGGGCGCCCAGGTCAGCGCCGGGGCCAGGAAGCGGCGGTCGTCGCGCATCTCGCCGGCAGGCAGTTCGGCCTCGCGCGCCAGGGCGGTCAGGCGGTACAGCACGGTGCCGTCCTCGCTCAGCGGCCCGGACAGGTCGCCGGCGAGTTGCCGGCGCTGGTGATCGCCGAGTTGTACCTGCAGTTCGTGCAGTGGTTCGGCGGTCGGCCGCTTGCTGATCGCGTTGACCAGCCCACCGGGGCCGCTCTGTCCGTACAGCACCGAGGCCGGGCCGCGCAGCACTTCGATGCGCTCGGCGCCATAGCGCTCGATCGGCCAGATGCCCCAGTTGCCGTTGTTGCGCAGCGGCATGCCGTCCAGGTAGAAGCCGGGCGCATAGGCGTCGAAGCCGCGCAGCGAGATCCAGTCGTAGCGCGAGTCGGTGCCGTAGCGCGTGGGGATCACCCCGGGTGTGTAGCTCAGTGCGTCCTTGAGCGTCTGTGCGCCCTGGGCCTGCATGCGCGCATCGTCGATCACCGAGAGCGATTGCGGCGTTTCCAGCAGGCTGGTGTCGGTCTTGGTGGCGGTGCTGCTGCGCTTGCCGGGATCGTTGCGCTCGCTGACGCGCACAGTGGGCAGGGTGGTGGCGTGCGTTTGCGCGTAGGCGACGTGTGGGCCGGCCGTGGCGAGGACGGCAATGGTGGCGGCCAGCGGTGCGACGCGGCGGGTGCGGCGTACGAACGCCGGGCGGTGGAACGTGGGCGACATCAGGCGACTCCTTCGATGCGGTGCCTGTGCGCGACGAACGCGGCGCACAGGCGGAGGGAAGGGCTGCCTGGGCGCGTGCCTGGGTGGCGAGGAAATGAGTGGGTCCGCCGCCGTTGCGGCGGCGGACGCTGTGCAAGCTAGGCGTTGTACGAGGGGGCGGTTACCAGCGGATACCTTCGAACGGGTTCCAACTGGTGCTGCCCTTCACCTTGTCCAGATAGTAGGCGTAGTTGGCGGTCATGCCGACCAGGATCGAATAGGCGATACCGAAGGCCCGGCCGAACGCGTCCGGAAGGAAGGCCAACGCGATGCCGAAGCACAGCGAGATGGCGAGCAGGACCAGCGCCTTGCGCCACAGCCCGATGACGAACAGGTAGATGAAGCCGAAGAAGAAGGCGAACCAGTTCATGTTGAGGCGCAGCTTCTCCTTGAACGGCAGCGCTTTCATCGCTTCCTTGAAGCTCGCCGACTTGGGTTCGCCGTGGGTGTCGTAGAAGGTGAAGCGGAACTGCCATTTCGGGCTGTACTGGCTGTAGTCGTGGGTCGTGCTGTGCATCGGGGTTCTCTTCTGCGGGTGGATGGAGTGGGGAATTGGGTGGGTGGGTGGGCGCAACGCGCGCGATGACGCCGGTTGTGCGTCGTGTCGTCGCGTTGACCTTTGGCGATGTCGGAGGCACCGTATGCGCGGCCTGGCGATGTGGCCTGCAGCAGGTGTTGGCTGTGCCGCCAGGCGTGTGAGGCAAAAGCCGAGGTCTTTGCCGGTCTCGATCCTGCAGTCGACAAGGAGCGTGTGATGGTGTTGAAGGGAGTTTCCGCCACGGCGCGCTGCGCGCTGCCGCTGCTCATGGCCGCGCTGTCCGCTGCGCCCGCCGCGGCCAGGGAGGCGCTGCAGTGCCCCGGGCGCCTGCGCATCGCCGAGGCACAACTGCAGAGTCCCGACGTGCCGGCCGGTGCCCGCGTTGATCTCGCCGCCGCGCCGCCGCTGCGGCTGTTCTCCAGTGGCGTCTATTCCGGGCCGCCGCACGAGATGGCCGCGCTTGTGCCGAGCAATGAGGACGCGCACCGCCCCGGCGATGCCGGCGTGTCGATCTGGCGTTTCGATGCGCCCGACCCGCACGGCATCTACCTGGTGTGCGGATACGGGCCGGACGGCAGGGTGCAGATCTCGCAGCGTGTCGGCGACGTCGCGCGCTGCGAGGCGACGCCGCTGCGCCCGAGTGGCGCCGATCCGACCGCCGGCACGATGTTCGTGTGCGAGTGAGCCTGCGCGATGGCAGGTGCGCGCAAAGCCGTGGCGATCGCGGCGCAAATGCTGGCCTGGGCCGGCTACGTGTTGGGGATGCTGCTGCTGTACGCCGTGTCCGGCAGCCCGTACGCATGGGTGGACGGCACTGATCCGACGCTGTCCTCGGCCAGTTTCCAGGACAGCGGCAACGGGCGCCTGGTCGGCCTGTGCGTGTTGGCTGTGCTGGTGCTGCTGCAGGGTGTGCATGCGCTGCTTAGCCGCCGCCGCGGCGTGCGCCTGGGCTGCCTGGGTGCGATGGTGCTGGCCTGCCTGGCCTGGTATTGCTGGAACTGAGCGCAGTCTCCAGGCCGTGCGTGCGCACGGTTGACGCAGGCACGCGAACGCTGCGCGGCGCATGCCGCGGGCGATGACATCCTTGTCGCGCGTGCTGCAGTGCTGCATCGGAAGAACGGTCGTCCAGGACGGAGGAGCGGCTGGCGCCGCGCACGCCGACGCCATTCCAGCCCAGGAGGGGAAAGTCCTGTTGAAGAGACGAGCGAGGGGCGGCGATCCCTACCCGGCCTGATGGCGGGGATTGGGGAGTCGGGATTGGGGATTGGTCAGGGCGGCGCAGCGCGGGCCTGACGGTTTCGCCGGTGATGCCGGGCAGCCGGTGTCATGCGCTCGATCGCCCAATCCGGCGCTTGACTCAGGTCTGCGGCGTTTGCGTTGCCGCTTCGCGCGCCCTGCGCCGTATGCGTCGGCGCACCAGCCAGGCCGCTGCGGCCAGCAGCGCCAGGCCGGCCGCGCCCAGCGCGAGTCGTTGCGTGTGCACGAACTGGCGCACGGCCTGGCCGCGCTCGATCCACAGGCGTCGCCGCGCGCCTTCGAAATCCGGCGTTTCGCAGGCGCCCACGCCGAACACATAGGCCTTGCCGGGTACCGGGTTGAGCGCGCCCTGCGCGACATAGCGCTGGTAGGAGCGACGCGCCTGCGCGGGGTCGAGGGTGATCAGCCAGTCGGTGGCCTGGCACAGCACCGCGGCGTAGGCCTGGCTGCGTGCGGGCAGGTCGTCGGCGGCGCGATCGGCCAGGGCCGCGGCGATCCAGCGGTAGTGGTAGCGGCGGTAGGGTTGTGCGGCGGTGGCGTTCCAGCGCTGCGCTTCGGCGGTGGCGATCAGGCCGCCTGGGCGCACCTGCGCGTGCGAGGCCGCTTCGGCGTAGTTGCCGGCGTAGACCCGGTTGTCCGGCCCCAGTTCGTAGCCCAGCAATTCCATGCCTTGGCGGCGCGCGATCAACGCCGCCCGGTAATTGGCCGCGGCGCGGCCGATGCCGGTCCATGCCGATGCGGCCTGTTCCCGCGCATCGCGATAGCCGCGCGCCGCTTCGCGCAGCTCGGCTTGAGCGAAATAGGGCAGCGCATCGTCGTAGCGGCCGGCACGCATCAGCCGGCGCGCCAGCAGTTCGCGCAGTTTCAGCGCTGGCGCGCGCTCCCAGTATTCCGGCGTCCCGTCCGTGGTGGCCGGCGCCGCGGCGGGGACATGGCGATCCACGTAGTCCTGCAGTTCCTGCACGGTGAGTACGCGTTCGGCGACCGCGGCGGCGTCTTCCCAGTAGAGGTCGCCGCTGCGGTACAGCTGCGCGAACGCCTCCACGTAGCTGCCGCGCTGCAAGGCCAGGATCGCCGCTTCGCCCTCGATACGGCATTGCGGTTTGAGCGTCTCGTTGCTCCAGTTCGCGGCGCGGCGCGTGCCCCAGTCCTCGTTCGGCGGGAAGCGCCGGGCCGCCTGCGCATAGGCCTGTGCGGCGCGCGCGGCGTCGCCGTCGCGCAGCGCCATCTTGGCGCGCAGCCACCAGGCCAGGCCGCTGTCGCCGGCATGCGCGAGCAGGCGCGCGGTGTCGCGGTAATCGCCCTGGCGATAGGCCAGCGCCGCCAGGCGGTCGGCATCTTCCACTGGGTCGTGGGTCGCCTCTTCGAGCAAGCGCAGGAAGCGTGCCGAGGACAGCGCGCTGCCGGTGTCGGGATCGAAGGCGGTGGTGTCGCTGAGCAGTTTGGCGATCAGCAGCCGCCGCACCGCCTGCTGCTGCAGCAGCGGCGCCAGTTCGGCATCGCCGCGGCGGGCGAGATCGGCGGCCACCTGCTTGAGCGAGCTCATGCCGGTGTCCGAACCCTGTGCCGCCTGCACCGCGTACAGGCCGATCGCGCCGTTCCAGTTACCGGTGGCGAGCAGCACGCGCGCTTCCTCGCCAAGGCTGGCGATGCCCAGCTCCAGCGGGTCGTCGAAGCCGGCCAGGCGCAGTGCGCGGGTCTGCTGGAAGGCCTGTCGCGCCTGCTGCCGGTACGCCTGCCGCTGCGCCGTGGCATCGCCGGCCAGCGCGCCGTCGGCGGCCAGCGCCAGGCTGCGCCCCAGCGAGTAGGCGGCCCAGGTGCTGCGCGCTCGGCGCTGCGCCTCGGGCAGGGCCAGCACCTGGCGGAAGTAGTCCGCGGCCGACGGATAGTCGCCCTGCGCGAACGCCACTGCACCGGCGGTGTACAGGCGCAGTTCCGGCGGCAAGTCGGCACCCGCGCGCTCTGCCTGCCGCGCGTCGTCCAGCGCGCGCAGTTGTTCGATTCGGGCGAATTGCGCAGCGCTCAGTTGCGTGCGTTCGACGTCGCTGCGCTGCTGCGGGAACTGCGTGCCGGCGTCCCAGTAGCGTGGCAGGGTCGCCGCGCTGGCGCGGCCCAGGCCCTCGATCGGTGCGCCCAGGCGCTGCACCTCGCGGGCGAAGCTGCCCTCGGGCAATTGCGCCAGCGCGCCGGCGCGGTCGTCGAGCAAGCGGTACGGGAACTCCGGGCCACAGGCGCGGGCGCCGCCCAGCGGCAGCAGGAGCAGCGCGGTGGCGAGCGCGACTACGCGCCGGGAATCACGGCAGGACATCGATGGCACCTGTGTGCAGCGTGCGGCAGCGGACCCAGCCGAGCGCGCGGCGTTCGCCGGCGGCCAGGGACGGGGAGGTGGGGGTGCGGTCGAAACTGGGCGCCTGCGCCGACAGGTGCAGGCGGTAATCGCCGAGCGCGTCGCCGGCCTCGCAGATGCTGCCGCGCAGGATCACGCGCCGCGGCGGCGCGGCCGCGGCGTTGCCGTGGTTGGCCAGGGTCAGATCGTAGACCGGGCCGGTGCCGCTGGCCTGCACTTGCACGGCCGGGTGCAAGGCACGCCCGCGCACCACCGCCTGCAGCGTCGCCAGCGGCCAGGCGCGGCGGTCACCCGGCAGCGGCAGGCGGAACCAGACGATACCGGCCAGGTGCGGTGGGCGGTGGGCGCGCAGCGCATCGACGAAGGCCGCGAGCTGCTGCGGCGACACGCGCAGTTCGCGGCGTGTGCCGCTCGCCGCCAGCGGCGCCTCGCTTTCGATCAGCGGCGCGGCATCGGCGTCAGTGCCATCGACCAGGGCCACGCCGTAGGCCGGCAGGGCCAGCCAGAACGGCGTGGCACTGCGCCGGGCGTATCGGTCGGCCCAGCGCCGCGCCTGCACCGGATCGAACAGGCCGGCAGCCGGTGCGTTGACGGCATGCACCTGCAGCACCGAGCTGTCGACCGTGCGCAGCAGCGAGTTCAGCGCCGGACTGTCCAGCCAGGCGGGCAGGGCGGTGATGCTCAGCGCCAGGTCGGCCGGCAGCACGCTGCGCAGCCGCCGCAGCAGCGCGGCGTAGGCGGGCAGACGCGCGGTGGCGCAATCGTGGTCGATCTCCACCCCACGCAGCGTCACGCCGGCAGTGCGCCAGGTGCGCACCACCTGCAATACCTCGGCGTCGATGCGCGTCGCGTCCAGTGCCGGCAACTGCCCGTCCAGCCGCACCACTGCGATCACCGGGCGGCCATCGGCGGCGAGCTGCCGCAGATCCACCGCGGCGCGGCCCCAGCCGGCGCGCGGATGCGCCTGCAGCGCGAGCACGCGCAGCGCCGAGAAATCCTCGCGCGTCTGCGCCAGCGCCGTGGCATGCGCGCCGCTCCATTGCCGCTGCCAGATGTAGACCTGTTGTTCCAGTGGCGCTGGCGACGATGCCGCGCAGCCGCCAAGCAACAGACTCAGCCCGAGCAGCGCGTGGCGCAGCAACACGGCGGCCGGATCAGGGCACACGCGGCCGCACGCCGCGGCGCAGGAATGGCGCCGTCGGGCCGGCAGCGCGCGCAACGTGGCTCATGCGGTAGCGGTCACGAGAACAGTCGTCCGAACAAGCGCTTCTTCGGCTTGGCGGCCAGTTGCCGGGCCAGGTCGTAGCTCTCGCGCACGTCCACACGCTCGTGCAGCGCGAGCGAGCGCTCGAAGGCGGCGACCGACGCGGGATAGGCATCGAGGTTCATGTGGCAATTGGCTTCCATCATGTACAGCTGCGCCGCCGAGCCGGGATCCGACTGCAGCACTGCGTCGTCGAGCAGGGCGCGTGCCGCGTCGCAGGCCGGCAATGCGCTGCGGTAGTCCTTGAGCACGTAATGGCAGTTGGCCTGGTAGTAGTGCGTGTAGAAGTCGTCCGTGCCGTCGCGCTGCACGGCGAGGAAGTCCTGCAGTGCGGCCTTGGCGTCGGGCAGATAGTACAGCAGCAGGTAACCGCGCCCGTGTCGCGCGCGCTTGAGCGCCTGCAGATCCTGCTGCTGCGCGGCCTGGGCGATCAGGGCGGCGTAGGCGTCAACCGCGGCCGGGTAGTCGCGCGCTTCGCCGAGCGCGCTGGCGTGTACGAACAGGGTGTCCAGGTCGTGCGGATTGGCCTCGGCTGCCGCTTGCGACAGGGCGGTATCGACGTGCTCCGGTTGCAGCCGGCCCAGCGCGCGCGCCGCGGTGAGACGGTGGTGCGCCTGCACCAGCGCATACAGCCGCAGCAGTTCCGGATCGGCCTGGGCGTCGTCGGGCAGTGCCTCGAATTCTTCCTGCGCCGCGTCGGCGATTTCCAGCACGTCGGTATAGCGGCCGACGCGGTTGAGATGGCTGCAGGCGCCCTGCGCGCAATCCAGGAACAGCGGCGTGTCCAGCTCGTAGTCCATCATCAGGGTCAGTGCCAGGTCCGCCGCCTCGGCGCGCATGCCCTGCTGGCGGTAGGCCTCGCGCAGGTTCTGATGCAGGAACTGGAACTGGCTGTGGCGCAGCCCTTCTTCGAGGATCGCCTGGGCCTGCGCGTACAGGCCTCGGTCCATGTACAGGAGGCCGAGGTTGTTGCAGCACATCGCGAAGGTATGGGTGTCGGTGTTGCAGGTGGCGGCGTCGCCCAGTTCCAGGGACTGCCGGAACAGCGTGGTGCAGTGCTCGTAGAGCGCGAACTGCACGGCATCGACGTAGCCGGCGTCGGCCGGATCCATTTGCGGGTACTTCCATTTGCCGATGGACACGCCGGCGCCGTAGTAGTGGCAGGCGTTGCCGTCGCGGAAGTCCAGCTGCAGCAGCTGCGGCGACTGCCCGGCGGGCAGCGCCTCCATCTCGAACAGGCGCACCTGCAGGTCCACCTGCGGCTGCAGCGCATGCGCGTTGCGATAGGCGCTGATCGCGGCGGCAGGTTCGTCCAGCCAGTAGTGCGCGCTGCCGAGCAGGCGGTGCGCCTGCGCGTTGTCCGGGGCCAGACCGATCGCGCGCTCGGCCCAGTCGGCGACGGTGCGCAGCGCCTGCCGGCGGTCGCCGCTGAAGTGGGCGCTGCAGTCCAGGTAGATCAGGCACTTCAACAGCCATGGCCCGGCGTCGCCCGGCGCGGCCTGGATCCTGGCGTCGCAGCGCTGCATCAGCAGGTCGAGGTCGGCCTCCTGCAGGTGGTTGAGCACGGTGGTGCCGGACCACAGCGCGTACAGTCCGTCGACGTCGTCCTGGTGAAGGGCGGCCATGCCGCGTTGGATCAGGGTCTGCATGCAGCGAAGGCTCCGGAACAGGGCGGTGCGGGAACCGGCAGCAGCGCGCGGCAGCGTCTCCCGCGGGAACGTTGCGGTAGATAGACGAGCCAGCTGCCGCTTTCCCTACCGCGGCCGGGACCGATCGGCGGCGCTGCGCGCTGCCGCCGATCGCACGGCGTTGCGCCGTTAGGGCGCCGCCGCGCCGAAGCGCCGGCTGTACTGGACGAACAGCTGGCGGCCGACGGTATCGAACCAGGACATGTCGTAGAACGGGTAGACGATGGCGCTGCGATCGCGCGGCGGCATCGCATCGAACAGATTGGTGGCGCCCAGGGACAGCGTGGTGCGCGCGTCGAGCTGGTATTCCACGGTGGCGTTGACGCGATAGCTGGCGCCGATCCAGGGCGACAGGCCGCTGTTCGGGTCGTAGGTGCCGGTGGAGGACGCCCAACTGGGCAGGCGCCCCAGTCGCTGCGCGTGCAGGGTCGCCGACCAGGCCTGGCGCGACCAGCGCAGGCTGGCGCTGGCCTTGGTGCGCGGCATGTCGACTCCGCTGTTCACCGCGAACGCCCCGTGCATCGGCTCGCCGGCATAGAGCTGGGTGCGGTACTGGCGGACCCAGGTGTAGGCGAGCAAGGCGTCGAACGTGCCGAAGCGGGTGTCGCGTTGCCCATGCAGCAACGCATCGAGGCCGCTGGTGGTGGTGCGGGCCAGATTCATCGGGCCCAGCGCCACGGCGTAGAGCCGTCCGTCCGCGGTACGGACGACCCGGGCGATGCTCTGCTGGCAGGCGGGCGAGGCGAGCGGGCGGCGGCCCAGACGGCAGTCGGCTTCATCGCGCAACGCGCGATCGGCGGACAGATCCTGGACCTGGTCGCGCAGATCGATCGCGAAATAGTCCAGGCTCAGGTCCAGCCCCTGCAGCGGCGACCACACCAGCCCGGCGGTCCAGGCGCGGCTGGTCTCCGGCTTCAGATCCAGATTGCCGGCGCGCCTGCGCAGTAGCGGCTCGTTGTCGAAGCGGCAATCGGCGGCGGCCACGGCGGCGTCTTCGCGGGCGCAACGGAGGTAGTCCGTGCCCTGGCTTTCGTCGATGCCCTCACCGGCATACAGGTAATGCAGGTCGGGCGCGCGGAACGCCAGGCCCTGCGAGGCGCGCAGCAGCAGGCGTTCGCTCGGCCGCCACTCCAGGCCGGCACTCCAGGTGAAGCGGCCGATCTGCCGGCCGGAATAGGCGTAGCGGTCGTAGCGCACCGCGCTGTCCACGATCAGCGATTCCAGCAGCGGCGCGCGTAGTTCCGCGGCCAGCGCCCAACGTCGGCGCTGCCCTGCGCCATCGGCGTCGCGCCAGCTGTAGTAGTAGGACTGCGTCGCCAGCGGATCGGGGTGCAGGGCGTAGGCCTGCTCGCCGACTTCGGCGGTAAGCGCGAGGCCGGCATCGCCGCCGCGCAAGCCGAACAGCGCCGGTTGCCGCAGGGTCAGCGTGGCCGCGTCGATCCGCGATTGCGGTCGGTAGGTGGTGCGCGCGGCGATCGCGGCGTACTCGGCCGGCGTCAGTGCGGTGTACAGCCGCGCCGGGTCGGCGTCGAAACTCGGATAGCCCGAACGCGGATCCACGCCGACCTGGTTGCCGAGGAACCAGGCATTGGCGCGCGCGGCGACGATCTGCGGCCAACGTGTGCGCAGCCGTGCCTGGGAGTGGCTGAGCACGGCCTCGTAGGACCAGCCGTCGCTGCCGAACGCGCCGTCCACGCCGGTGGCCACGCTGAGGCGCTGTTGCCGGTTGCGGACCATGCCGACTGCCAGTCCGCCCATTTCCTCCGGTGCGAACTGCCGGCTCCAGTACTCCACCTGCGCGGTGCGCCGGTTGTAGAAATACCCTTCCTCGTTGCCATCCGGGCGCATGTAGGCCCAGGTCTGGACGCCGCGCATCAGTGCGATGTCCTGCAGGCCCAGTTGCAGGTCGGCGAACCACTCGGCGCGCTCGCCCAGCGCGCGATGCAGCGTGGCATAGGCATCGAGGCTACGCCGGCGATGCAGCATGGTGCCGTAGGCGATCGCGCGCGAGCTGCCGCAGTAGTAGCCGGGCAGGCCGCCGGCACCGGCGCCGTCGCGCGCGCTGTAGCCGGTGTCATGCCCATTGAGCGCCGCGAGCTGCGCGCAGGCCGCCGCGCCCGGGTCGAGATAGACGTCGTCGCCATCGGTGCGCAGGAACGTGCGCCGCGGTGCGGTCGCGCGTGCATTGGGGGCGTCGTTGCTGGAATCCTGGCGGGCGCGCTGGTAGGCCCACAGCGGCTGTTGCAGATTCGCCTCGATGCCGACCAGGCCGGACAGCGCCTGCCCGGAGAACCCATGGGTGAGGCTGGCCTGCAGCGTGCGCGCATCGCCGCGGCTGCTCTGGCCGACACGGGCGTCCACGGTGGTGCCATCGGCGTCGCGCTTGAGCAGGATGTTGATCACCCCGGCGATCGCGTCGGAGCCGTAGATCGCCGAGGCGCTGCCGCTCAGCACTTCGATGCGCTCGACCATCGCCAGCGGCAGGCTGGCCACGTCGACGAAATTGCTGCGGCCGTTGAACGGCAGCGGAAAGTCGGCGACGCGGCGGCCGTTGATCAGCACCAGGGTATGGTTCGGGCCCAGCCCGCGCAGGCTCACCTGTTCGGCGCCCGGGGTGTAGTCGGCGCCGCTGCCCGATTGCTGGCTCTGGGTCTCGCCACTGTTCTGGGTCAGTGCGCGCAGCACGTCCGGCAGGCGGCGGAAGCCGCTGGCGCGGATCTGCTCGGCATCGATCACCGTCACCGGCGCCGGCCCTTCCAGTTGCGCGCGCGGGATCCGCGAGCCGGTGACCTGCACCGTGGCCAGCTGCGCCGGCGCCGCGGCGGCAGATGGCACATCCGTGCGCGCCGGTGCAACCGCCTGCGCCGCGACTGCGGCCTGTCGTTGCAGCACGATATCGTTGCCCACGCGCTGGGCCTGCAGGCCGGTGCCCTGCAGCAGCGCGTCCAGCGCCCGCAGCGGATCGGCGACGTCGCGCACGCCCGGGGTGGACAGGTCGCGGACCAGGTCGGGCCGATACAGCAGTTGCAGGCCCGCCTGCCGCGCCAGCGTGTTCAGCGCCGGCGCCAACGGCCCGGCCGGGATGTCGAAGCGGGCCGGTTGCGCGATCGCCGAAGCGGCTGCCGTGGCGAGCAGCGCGCCCCACGTCAGTCTGCGCTGGATCGACCGCTGCGGCATACGCATCTCCTGGTGGCGCGACGGAACGGGGGAGGGGGGGCGCGCCGCGGCACGGCGCGGCCGCGGCGGCTAACGCCGGTGCAGGATCACCGCTTCCGCATGCGGTTCCATGCGCACCGGATACTCGCGTTCCAGCAGCCGCGCGAAGCCCTCCAGATCGTTCCAGCGGATGCTGCCGCTGATCCGCAACGCATGCAGCGCCGGATCGGCCAGCACCAGCGGCCGCCGGTTGAAGCGGTTGATCTCGGCCACCGCCTGCGGCAGCGTCACATCGTCGAAACTGAGGTAGCCCTGGCGCCAGTCCAGTTGCCGCTCCGCCTCGGCGACGCTGGTACGGTGGACGCGTGCGCCCTGCGGACCGGCCGTGGCGATGCTGCCGGCGGGCAGCAGCACGGCCTGCGTGCGGTCGGCGGCGCCGGGATCCTCCATGCGCACCATGCCCTCGGTCACCACCACGCGCAGCGCGTCGCGATCCTGGCGCACGTCGAAGCGGGTGCCGACCGCGACCACGCGGCGCGCGCCGCTCTGCACCACGAACGGCCGCGCCGGATCCTTGTGGACCGAGAAGAACGCCTCGCCCCGCTGCAACACCACCCGGCGCGCCTGCGGCCCGATGCTGGTCTCGAGCAGGCTGTCGCTGCTCAGCGTCGCCTGCGAGCCATCGGCGAGGGTGACGGTGCGCAGCTCGCCGATCTCGGTGCGGTAGGCCTGGGCCGTCGGTGTCGCCGGCACCAGGCCCAGGTACAGCCCGGCGGCGATGGCGACGCTGGCTGCGGCGCCGAGCGCGGCCAGCAGCCAGCCGCGGCGGCGGACTGTGGCGTGCCGCCGCGTGGTGGCCGCGCGTGCGACCACCGGCAGCTGCAGCGGCGACGGAATCGATGGCCCCGGCGTCACCGTCAGGCCGGTGCTCAAGCCGCGCGGCGCCGGTTGCCCGGCGGGGATGCCGGCCCCCAGCGCGCGCAGGCGCGCGGCTTCGTTCCAGGCCACGTCCAGGCGCAGGAATGCGACCCGGTGCGCGGTGGACGCCTCCAGCCATGCATCGAGTTCGGCCTGATCCGCCGCGCTCCAGGTGCCGCTCTCGCGCCGCGTCAGCCACTGCGCGGCCAGCGCTTCAATCGCCCAGCTTTCCATCTTGCGGTTCCTGCACCACCACGGGCATCGGCGCGGCGGTCACCACCGCGCCATGGAAATGATCGGCGAGCAGGCGCACGCCCTTGGCCATGTGTTTTTCGACGGTCTTCTCGCTGATCCCCAGGCGCACCGCCACCTCCTTCTGCGACAGTTCCTCCACCCGGCGCAGCCAGAGCACCTCGCGGCAGCGGTCCGGCAGCCGGTCCAGCGCATGGGCCAGCCGCGCCAGCACCTGGCGGCCGCCGAGCCAGCGTTCCGGCGAGCGTTCGTCTATCAAGACGTTCAAGTCGTCCGGATTCCCCACCGCCTCGATGGAAACGATGCGGCTGCGCCGCACCCGGTCGGCCATCAGGTTGCGCGCGGTGGCGAACAGGAACGCCTGCGGCGTGTCCGGCAAGGCGCGTCGCGCCGCTTCGTAGACGCGGGTGTAGACCTCCTGGCGCAGATCGTGGATTTCCTGCGGATGCGGCCAGCTTCGCATCAGGTAGGCGACCAGCGCCGACTCGTGGACGAGGATCTGCTGGGCGAACCAGCGGTCCAGTTCATTGCTCATGGCGCGGCTCCATGCGATGGCACTGCACACGACCGGCGTAGCGCAGGCGATGGGCCGGCGTGTCGCTGCTCGGGTGGGATGGCGCCGGTGGCGCCAGGGAGCCGCCGTCGCGGCAAAGCAGGGTGCGTCCTGTCACTCGCTTCTCCTCGATCCGCTGCCATGGGGGAAGCGGCGGTCTGCTTCGTCTATTCCAGCACGGGCCGATGCGATCGGTCCGCTCATCCCCGCTAGTTTCCCACCAAGGACCCGGCCAATGCACCTGTTGTCC
Organism: Xanthomonas sp. NCPPB 1128; assembly: GCF_001043115.1. Lineage (GTDB taxonomy): Bacteria > Pseudomonadota > Gammaproteobacteria > Xanthomonadales > Xanthomonadaceae > Xanthomonas_A. The sequence goes on from NZ_LFME01000001.1 coordinate 149,872, forward strand.
CGTTTGCGTCACCACACCTTCGCCCTGCTGCTGTGCGCGTTGCCGCTCGCCGGCGCCACCGCCGTCGCGCATGCCGAGCCGGCGCGGCCGGAGGTGGCCAAGCAGGTCAAGGCCTACGCCTCGGCCGATGGCGTCAAGGTGTCCACGCTGCGCTACGGGCCGCGCGAGCGGCAACAGGCGCTGATCCAGGTCATCGACGCGGACAGCGCCATCGACGGCAAGATCCTGCTCGCCAGCACGCGCACCACCGACAAGGACACCCGCTACACCGTGCAACTCGACGGACGTCCCTACGTGCTGCTGATCGTCAGCGAGGCCGCGGGCGAGCTGTATGTGCCAGGTGCGCCCAAGCCGACCTGGGTGCGCTACGACGCCGGCCTGTCGGCGGAGAGCAACCCGGAGCACTATCTGACCGATTATCAGGAGCAAGCGCACTAACGCGCTGCGCTGGCGCTGTGCCTGGCCTCTCGAGAACGCCGGCAAACGCCAATCTGCGATGATGCCGGCCTCGCCACTCGATGCTGACCTCATGACCCCATCGCGACCTGTCCTGCAGTGCGTCCGCGTATGCGGCGCGGCCCTGGTCGCGGCGCTCGGCCTGTGCGTCGTCGCGCAGGCCGCGCCGCCTGCGCAGACCGTCACGCGTTGCGGCTGGTTCGACAATCCCTCGCCCGGCAACGCCACGCTCGTGGACAAGGACGGCGAATGGATGGTCGGCCAGCAGGGTGGTCACCAGGCCGAGGGCACGTGGCCGACGTTTTCCCGGGCGCGCTGGGTGGCGACCGGAACGGGCAGTGCCGGCTATGGCTGCGCCTGTCTGAAGGTGCGTGCGCGTGACGACACCCAGGAAGTGACCACGATCGTAGCGGTCACGGTGCAGCCCTTGAAGATCTGCCGGCAGGACAAGGCGCTGCAGGGCAAGGAGCCGGAGAATCCGCTGAAGTAGCGTGTTCGCTCCGTAGCGGGCTGCCTGTGCGGCGGCATTCCCGGAAGCGTTGCCGCGGAGGGTGCGGAGCGCAACAACGGAAAAAGGAGCCGAAGCTCCTTTTTAGGGTTTCACTCGCATGCAGGAGGCGAGTGACGCAATTTGGAGCGGGAAACGAGACTCGAACTCGCGACCTCAACCTTGGCAAGGTTGCGCTCTACCAACTGAGCTATTCCCGCTTGGGAGCCGCGCATTCTACACGCCTGCCGGTAGGTGCGCTAGCCCTGCGTTGCAAAAAAATGTCCGCGCGCCGCGTCAGGACGTCTGCGGGGCCGCGCGGCTCCCAAAGCGCCGCGACAGCGGGCCAATCCGGCTCAGGCCGCCAGCCACCACCACGCCAGCAGTGCCACCAGCAAGATAGCGCCGCCACCCAGCAACCGCGGCCGCTGCCACCAGCGCCGCGGTTGGCGGTCGATGGCATTGGCGCCGGCCCGACGCAGCAGGCCGCGGGCGAACCCCTGGCGGTCCATGCTGCGGTCGCAGGCCTCGACGCAGGCGCCGCAGGCCGTGCAGGCGTAGTGCGCGCCGTTGCGCGGATCGATGTCGGCCGGACAGGCCTGCACGCAGGCGTCGCAGGCCACGCAGTCGCCGAGCTGCTCGGCGCTGAACTTGGGCAGGGTGCCGGCATAGGCGGCCAGGGCCTCGCTGCGGCTGCCGCCCTGGCCGGCGAGCTGGGCGATGCTGGCGCGCAACGCGTAGTCGCGGGCGGTGACGGGGTCGAGCAGGCGCCGCCCGCGCTGGGCGATGCTGCCAGTGCCGCATGCGCGGGCGCCGCGCGGTTCGCCGCGCATCGCGTCGTAGCCGATCAGCGGCGTGTCGCGGTCGCACAGCAGTGGCTGCAGGCGCGCGTACGGACACAGATAGCGGCAGGCCTGGCTGCGCAGGGAGCCGGCATTGCCCCAGGTGGCCAGCGCATAGAACAGCACCCAGAACGTCTCCCAGCCGCTCCAGGCGAACGGATGCAGGCGCGCGACCAGATCGGCGATCGGCAAGAAGTAGCCGACGAAGCTGACCCCGGTCCACAGCGCCACGGTCGCCCACAGCAGGTGTCGTGCCGCGGCCGGCCAATCGGCGAAGCGCCGTTCGATCCAGCCGAAAGCGTGGCTCCACACCGTCTGCGGACAGGCGAATCCGCACCACAGGCGCCCGGCCAAGGTGGTGAGCAACGCCAGCGCCGCGGCGGCGGCGGCCAGCGCCAGCAGCAGCCAGCCGACGTCGTGCGGCCATAGGGTCCAGCCGAACACGTCGAAGCGCCGTGCCGGCAGGTCCAGCAGCAGCGCCTGCCGGCCCTGCCAGCGCAGCCAGGGCAGCAGGTAGAAGGCGGCGAACAGCAGCCACAGCACCACGCGTCGGCATTGCGTGTACCGATGTGGCAGCGCCGGTCCTGCCGCGGCTGCGGGTGAGGTGACGACATGCAAGTGGATCGGGCGAGGCATCGGCAGCTGGCTCAGGACAGCGGCGTGGCGTCGCCGTGCGGCGCCGGACGCAACAGGAAGCCGGTCAGCAGGCTCGAGGCCAGCGTCGCCAGCCAGAACATGAAGAAACCCACCGTATAGCCCAGCTCGCGGCTGATCTGGCGGCCGGGGAAGGTGATGTCGCGCAGCGCCAGCGGATCGACCAGGGCGAAGAACAGCACGCTCATGGCGCCGGCGACCAGGAAACTCGGCCACAGGATCACTCCCAGCCGCTGCACCAGCGGGCGCGGCGTGCCGGGATCGAGCGGATCGAGCAGCGGATCGTCGGGAGGGGTCATGACGGTGGATTCCATCGCGGAAGGAGGATGCGGCATGCGCCAAGGCTGCGGCGCCACACGTCGCCGCGCCTGCCAGCCGCCTGGCCGCCGATCCCCCGTCGACACCGGCGTCGGCGCATGCCGCAGCGGCAGACTAGGCAGCGCGGGCCGGCCCGACATTGATCCTGATCAAGGCCGCCGCCGTGGCGGCGTGGAGACTGGCGACATCGAAGAATGCGGAGCGGGCCATGCAGGACGAGATCGAAGGCATGCCCTTGCCGGGGCCGGACCTGTGCAGCGAAGCGGAGGTGCAGGCGCTGGTGGGAGCGTTCTACCGCCGCGTGCGCGCCGACGCCGATCTGTCGGCGGTGTTCGCCGCGCACATTGAGGACTGGGATGCGCATGAGCGGCAGCTGTGTGATTTCTGGTCGGCGATGCTGCGGGGTACCCGGCGCTTCCGCGGTGCGCCAATGCCGCGGCACATGGCCATGCGCGAACTCAGCGAGCTGCTGTTCCAGCGCTGGCTGGGCCTGTTCCGCGCCACCACCGCCGAACTGCACAACGCGCCGATGCGGCTGCTGGCCGACGACATCGCCCAGCGCATCGCCGAGACCTTCTGGCGCCGTCACCAGATGAGCTGGCGTCCGTTCGAGCCGGTGTCGCCGCTACCGCCGGCCGTATGCGCAGATTGATCCAGGTCAAGGCGGCCGCGCCCGGTGCCGCGCATGCTCGGTCCATGGACATCCCCACCGCGCCCGATCCTTCCGCCGCCTGGACCTTCGACGCCGACCTGCTGCGCCGCTACGACCGTCCCGGCCCGCGTTACACCTCGTACCCGACCGCGCCGCATTTCCAGACCGGCTTCGGCCCGGCGCAATTGTTCGCCGCGGTCCAGGCCAGCGATCCGCGGCGGCCGCTGTCGCTGTACGTGCACGTGCCGTTCTGCCGCAGCCCCTGTTTCTACTGCGGCTGCCACCGGGTCATCACCCGCGACCCGGAGCGCGGCCGCGGCTACGTGCAGCGGCTGCTGCGCGAGGCGGCGATGATGGCCGCGTGTTTCGAGGGCGAGCGCGAGGTGGTGCAACTGCACCTGGGCGGCGGCACCCCGAACTTCCTGGCGCCGGAGCTGCTCGGCGAACTGGTGCAGGGCCTGCGCAGCCTGTTCCGCTTCAGCCAGGCGCCGGACCGCGAGATGTCCATCGAACTGGACCCCCGCACGGTGACCCCGCAGGACATCGCCGCGCTGGCCGAACTGGGCTTCAACCGCGCCAGCCTGGGCATCCAGGATTTCGATCCGCTGGTGCAGCAGGCGATCAACCGCCGCCAGGGCGTGCACGAGACCCTGGACATCCTGCGTGCCTGCCGCGTGCACGGCATGCGCTCGGTCAACGTCGACCTGATCTATGGACTGCCACGGCAGACCCTCGCCGGGTTCGAGCAGACCCTGGAGACGGTGATCGCCGCGCGTCCGGACCGCCTGGCGGTCTACGGCTACGCGCACATGCCGCAGCTGTTCAAGGCGCAGCGGCGCATCGCCGACGCCGACCTGGCCGACGCCGAACAGAAGCTGGCACTGCTCGGGCTGGCGGTGCGCAGGCTCTCGGCGGCCGGTTACCAGTACATCGGCATGGACCACTTCGCGCTGCCGCAGGAAGACCTGGCGCGCGCGCAGCGGCAGGGCAGCCTGCATCGCAATTTCATGGGCTACACCACCCACGCCGACACCGACCTGCTGGGCCTGGGCGTCAGCGCGATCAGCCGCATCGGCGCCAGCTACAGCCAGAACCAGCGCGACCTGCCGGCCTGGGAAGCGGCCGTGGACGCCGGCGACAGCCCGGTGCTGCGCGGCCTGCAGCTCAGCGCCGACGACGCCCTGCGCGCCGAGCTGATCCAGCAGTTGATGTGCCAGGGAAGCGTGGACGTGGCAGCGCTGGCGCAGCGCCACGGCATCGACTTCGCCAGCTATTTCCGCGAGGAGCTGCGCGCCCTGGTGCCGCTGTGCGCGGACGGCCTGGCCGACTACCGCGACGGCGTGGTCCAGGCCACCGCCCGCGGCCGCCCGCTGCTGCGCCTGATCGCCATGTGCTTCGACCGCTACCTGCGCCAGCCCGACCAGCCGGCGCGCTATTCGCGCGCGATCTGAGCGCCGCGCGGATTCCCTTGCCGTTGGCATCCCCGGTGCCGCCGTGGCGGCGGTACCGGGGACTTTTCGGTGGCGTCGCTCGGGCGTGCCGATGCCAGCATGCGGTGTCCCGATTCGGAGCGCGTGGTGGATCGGCATCGCCCCGCGGTTCACAAGCGCCACGCGATCAGGCACGCTACGCGCCACCAGGCCCGGATGGCGAAACTGGTAGACGCATCGGACTTAAAATCCGCCGGGGGCGACCCCATGCCGGTTCGATTCCGGCTCCGGGCACCATGGATGCGTAAATTTCGAGCGCTTCAGTGGCTCGAATCGACTTCACTGCTGTGTAGTTTTTGTGCAGCCCACTAGTTCGCGCAGTGAGGGTAGGGCGCTACCTGTGCGAGGCCGCTTACCGCCATGGCCAATGCGAACAGCATTCTGCTGCTGATGATCGCCTCCCGCCCGCCGCCCGCCGCCCTCGCGCGAGGCGCTGGAGTTCCGCGTATGGAACTCCAGCCTCCGATCCTTGGGAGGTAATCAACCTGCAAGTCCAGCGACGAAGCCGCGATAGGAGTGCAGAGGACGCCCGAGCAGTTCGACCAGCCGCTGGCGGTCGCCCTCGTTGGGCAGCATGCCATCGCTGACGTAGCGTTCGGCCATGACCCGCATTTCGTAGGCCATCCACGTCGGCATGAAACTGGCCATGTTCGCTTCGAAGCCGCTCGGATCATCGCCGCCATAGGCGATCGGACGGCCGAGCGCTTCGCTCCAGATGGCAGCCGCGTCCGCGCCGGTCAGGGTGTCGGGGCCGACGATGTTGATCGTCTCGATCGGCAGCTTGCCGGGCGCCTGATCGCGGCGCATCAGCTCGATCGCGGCGACTTCGGCGATGTCGCGGGTGTCGACCATGGCCACGCCCTTGGAGCCGATGGGCATGGGGTAGACGTTGTAGTTCTTCACGATGTCCTTGATCATCACTTCGTTGTCGATGAAGTAGGTCGGCCGCAGGATCGTGGCGCTGAAGTCCAGCGCTTCCAGCATCCGTTCGGCACCGTACTTCACGGCGAAGTGCGGCACGTTCACCGCACGGTCGGCATCGAACACCGACAGATAGACGACCCGGTCGACGCCCATCTCGCGCGCGATGTTGAGCGTGATAATCGCTTGGGTGAACTCGTCGCCGGTCACCGCGTTCAGGAGGAAGAGCGTCCTGACCCCGGAGAGCGCGCGACGCAGGGAACCGATGTCCAACAGGTCGCCTTTGACCACTTCAACGGTGATGTCGAATTCAGCTTTGGATGGGTCGCGGCTCAGAACGCGGACGCGTGCGCCACGCTGGGAGAGTTGTGCGACGACGTGGCGGCCGACGCGGCCAGTAGCGCCAGTGACGAGGATGGTCATAGCGAGTGCTCCTTGATGGGATGGGTTGGTTGGTGCGAATGAACTGTAGGTCGTTTCATTTGCGAATCACAGATAGAAAAATATAGACTGCACGTCTCATATATGGGACGGCTATGGATCTCGACGCGCTTCAGGATTTCCAGCTCGTGGCGGCGCACGGTGGCTTTGGTAAAGCCAGCCGCGCCAGCGGCCGTTCGAAAGCCACCCTCTCGCGACGGCTCGCCGATTTCGAAAACGCCTTGGGGGTTCGCCTCCTCGAGCGAGGCGGCCGAAGTCTGGTGCTCACGGAGACGGGAGCGCTGTTGCTTTCCCAGACCGCCGGCCCGATGCGTGAGATCGTCGAGGCGGTCATGACGGCGCGGGAAGGCGTGACCGGGCCGCGCGGACGCCTTCGCGTTGCCGCGCCGCTGCTGTTCTCGCAGGTCGCGCTTGGTCGGCTGGCTGCGCGATTCAGGGCCCTATATCCGGACGTTCAGATCGAGGTCGTTGCGGAAGACCGTTTGGCCGATCTGGTCGAGGAGCATTTCGACGTCGCGATCCGTGTCAATCCAAGGGAAGAAGGGGGCCTGGTCGGCAGGTGCTTCGCCAAAGACAGGCTGATCCTCGCAGCGGCCCCGTCGGTACGGATTCCTGCAGACGCCTTTGGCGAACCGGCTCCTATCCCTGCGGTCGTCATGCAGACCCATCGAGAGGGAGACGTCTGGTCCGTAGGAGATGGGCAGGCCGCTTACGAGCCGCAGCCGGTGCTCACGCTGTCGTCGCTGCTGTCGATCCGCGATGCGGTCGTGGCGGGTGCGGGAGCCGCCCTGCTGCCGCAGTCGATCGTCGGCACCCAGTTGGACAGCGGAGAACTCGTGTCCTGGGGCATCGCCGGCAAGGACACCCAGCTCTGGGTGATGCATACGTCGCGTCGCCTGCAAAGCCCGAAGGTCAAGGCGTTCGTGGAGTTCATGGCGGAGCAGTACCCGACCGGATGGTTTGTCGTGTAACAGGACTGCTGCATGGATCCGCTTACGATCTAGCGTGTTTGACCGCGTCGCGTCATCGCGCCAGCGGCATGCGGCCACATGCGTTGGCTGGCTCCACTAGGGTTACTGCCCTCACTTCCGCCGACGCCCTCTCTGCCTCTCCAACCGGACACGCCAGCAAGCTCGGCCCGTGAAGTCCCCGTGCTGGGCATCCCGGCTTCAACCGTAGGGGAGGGGGCCCGGCCGCCTACCACGCCCAATGTGAACGCTCCGCTTTCTTTCACCTCGCCGAAAGGAGTGCGAAAGACAGCGTGCCTAGGCTCTGCCCCCATCAGCCGGAGAGCCACCTTGCGCGCCCAATGGAACATCCTTTGCGATTTTGACGGTACCGTTTCCCTGCAGGACGTGACCGACAGCCTGCTCGAGCACCTCGGGCGTCCCGGTTGGCAGGAACTGGAAGACGACTGGGTCGCTGGTCGGATCGGGGCCCGCGAGTGCATGAGCAAGCAGGTGGCGCTGCTCGACGGCGACGTCGATGCGTTGCACCGGGTGCTCGATGCGGTGCGGATCGATCCGGCCTTCGTGCGCTTCGTGGCGCTGGCCGAGCGCCTGGGCATCCCGCTGAGCATCGTCAGCGACGGCCTCGACTACGGCATCGCCCGGATCCTGGCCCGCCACGGCCTGCACCATCTGCCGATCATCGCCAACCGCCTGCTGCGTACCGACGCGGGCGAATGGCGCATGGCCTCGCCGCATGCGCGGCCGGACTGCCCCAGCGGCACCTGCAAGTGCGCGGTGATGGCGCAACAGCCGCCCGAGCGCGCCACCTTGCTGATCGGCGACGGCCGCTCCGATTTCTGCCTGGCCGGCAAGGCCGACCTGGTGTTCGCCAAGGACGGGCTGCTGCGCCATTGCCGCGCCAACGGGATCGCCCATTGCGCGATCACCGGTTTCGACGACGCCATCGCCCTGCTGCCCGACCTGGCCACGCCGGCGACCGCCCCCGTGTCCTTCCCGCTTCCTGTCACCCAACGAGCCTGATCCCGATGAACCGGAATGTCCCGCTTTCCTCGCTCGCACCGCTGCATGGCGATGCCGCGCCCGATCCGGAGGCGCTGCTGCGCACCGGCGCCGACCACCAGCGCGCGCTGAGCGATGCGCAGATGCTGGCCGACGAGTCCCAATACTGCTCCTACGGCGACACCGTGCACTACAGCGAGCCGCCGCGCATCTTCGGCCGCTGCGACGGCAGCTACCTGTACGACACCGAGGAAGTGCCGTACCTGGACCTGCAGATGTGGTACTCGGCGGTCAACTTCGGCTACGCCAATCCGCGCCTGAACCAGGCGCTGACCCGCCAGATCGAGACGCTGCCGCAGGTCGCCAGCCAGTACCTGCACCCGACCAAGATCGAACTGGCCAAGACCATCGCGGTCGACGCCGAGCGCAAGTGGGGCCGCAAGGGCCGCGTGCACTTCAACGTCGGCGGCGCGCAGTCGGTGGAAGACTCGCTGAAGCTGGTGCGCAACGCCAGCGCCGGCAAGAGCCTGGTGTTCGCCTTCGAAGGCGGCTACCACGGCCGTACCCTCGGTGCCTCGGCGATCACCTCGTCGTACCGCTACCGCCGTCGCTTCGGTCATTTCGACCGCGCCCAGTTCATCGAATTCCCGTACCACTTCCGCGGCCCTAAGGGCATGTCCAAGGAAGAGTACGGCGAGCAGTGCGTGGCCAAGTTCGAGCGCCTGTTCGAGACCGAGTACAACGGCGTGTGGGATCCCAAGGCCGGGCAGTGCGAATACGCGGCGTTCTACGTCGAGCCGATCCAGGGCACCGGCGGCTACGTGATCCCGCCGCCGAACTTCTTCACCGGCCTGAAGCGGGTGCTGGACAAGTACGGCATCCTGATGGTGGTCGACGAGATCCAGATGGGCTTCTTCCGCACCGGCAAGCTGTGGGCGATCGAGCATTTCGGCGTGACCCCGGACGTGCTGGTGTTCGGCAAGGCGCTGACCAACGGCCTGAACCCGCTGGCCGGCATCTGGGCGCGCGAGGAGCTGATCAACCCGACCGTGTTCCCGCCGGGTTCGACCCACTCCACCTTCGCCTCCAACCCGCTGGGCACCGCGGTCGGACTGGAGACCATGCGCATGCTGGCCGAGACCGACTACGAGTCGATGGTGATGGCCAAGGGCGCGCACTTCCTCGACGGCCTGCGCGACCTGCAGAAGCGTCACCCGGAAATCGGCGACGTCGACGGTCTGGGCCTGGCCCTGCGCGCGGAGATCTGCCAGGCGGACGGCTTCACGCCGAACCGCAAGCTGCTCGACACCATGGTCGACATGGGCCTGGAAGGCGAGCTGCGCCACAACGGCAAGCGCATCGGCCTGATCCTGGACGTGGGCGGTTACTACAAGAACGTGATCACGCTGGCGCCGTCGCTGCACATCAGCCACGAAGAGATCGACCTTGGCCTGTCCTTGCTGGACCAGTTGCTGACCCGCGCCAAGCAGGTCGCATGAGCCGGGCGGGAGACGACGCGCGCATATCGCGTTGCCTCCCGCCGTTGTTTGCGGCGGCGGGCGCTTCAGCCCGCCGCGCGCAGCGCGATCACCGCATTGAGTCCGCCGAAGGCGAAGGAATTGCTCAGCACCGCCTGCACGTGGCGGGCGCGCGCCTGGTTGGGCACGTAGTCCAGATCGCATTCCGGATCGGCATCGAGGAAATTGGCCGTGGGCGGGACCACCTGCTCGCGCAGCGCGCCGATCGCCGCCACCAGTTCCAACGCGCCGGCCGCGCCGAGCGCATGGCCGTGCACCGCCTTGGTCGAACTGACCGCCAACGCCTCGGCGTGCGCGCCGAACACCTGCCGCAGCGCCTGGGTTTCGCAGCGGTCGTTGGCCTGGGTGCCGGTGCCGTGGGCGTTGATGTAGTCGATCTGTTCCGGCGCCAGGCCGGCGTCCTGCAGCGCCAGGCGCATCGCCGTGGCGGCGCCGTCGATGCTCGGCGCGACGATGTCGCCGGCATCGGAGCTCATGCCGAATCCCGCCAGTTCCGCCAGCGGCCGCGCGCCGCGGGCGGCGGCGTGCTCGGCGCTTTCCAACACGAACATCCCCGCGCCTTCGCCCAGCACCAGACCGCTGCGCTGCGCGCAGAACGGCCGGCAGGTGTCGTCGCTGACCACCCGCATCGCTTCCCAGGCGCGGACCAGCGCCAGGCTCAGGCAGGCTTCGCTGCCGCCGGCGATGGCCACGTCGGCCAGGCCATGGCGGACCATCAGCGCGGCCTGGGCGAACGCGTGGTTGGCCGAGGCGCAGGCGCTGGACACGGCGAAGGCCGGGCCGCGCAGGCCGAAGGCGATGCTGATCTGGCTGGCCGGGGCATTGGCCATGCTGCGCACGATGGTCAGCGGATGCAGGCGCTCTGCCTGGTCGCGGTACAGCCGGCGCGATTGTTCGTCGCGGCTGAGTTCGGCGCCGACGCCGGTGCCGACCACCACCGCGCAGCGCGCGCCGAGCGCGGCATCGCCGTGCGGCAGGCCGGACTGGGCGATCGCCTCGCGGGCGGCGACCAGGGCCATCTGGGTCATGCGATCGAGCTGGCCGGGGGCGATGCCGCCTGTCTGCGTGGCGTCCGGGGCGAACCCTTGCAGGGTCGCGGCCACGCGCATCTTCAGGGTGCTGAGCGGATCGGGCGAGGGCAGGGCGGCGATGCCGCTGCGGCCCTCGCGCATCGCGCTCCACAGCGCCTCGGCGCCGAGGCCGAGCGCGCTGACCGCGCCCATGCCGGTGACGACGACGCGCCGCGCGTGCGGAGAGGCGCCCATGGTGCGTCAGTGCGCCGGTTGCGCCGCGCTGGCCGCCGCCTTGGCCGCCAGCGCGTCCTCGACCGCCTGCACCAGCTTGCCGAGCGAGCCGTCGTCCAGGTTCGGGTCGCGCTGCGGGAAGGTGATGTCGAAATGCTCTTCGATGTCGAACAGGATTTCGATGGCCTCGAGCGAATCCACGCCCAGGTCCTGCAGCTTGGCATCGGGGGTCAGGCGTGCCGGGTCGATCTCGCCATGCTTGGCGACGATGCTGTGGATTTGCGACTCGATGGACGGGGTCATGGCAGTGCTCCGCGAAATGAAGGGCCACCGTGCGGCACCCGCCGCCGGTGGATCGCACGCTGCGGCCTGGGCCGCAGCATCCATTCTCCACGCTAGACGATCAATCTTGCAGATGCCTTTCGTCAACCAACTCGAGCCTCAGGCCTTGCAGCGGCAGTTCCTGCAGCACCCGCCCGCCGGTTTCCTGATCCAGCCCCTGGAGCACGGGGTGCCGGCCTTCGAGGCCGATTTCGACCTGCTCACCACGGCCGAGCCGGCGCTGCGCGCGAAGGTCGCGCGGCTGCCGCTGCAGCGCCTGTGGCAGCGCTTGCTGCGGCCGCGCACCAGTTTCGTCGGCAGTACCGTCAGCGAATACGCCTGGCTGCCGCGCGCGGCCGACCCGGCGCAGTTGCCGCGGCAGTGGCGCGCGCAACTGGGCCGGCGCCGCGCGCTGATGATCGTCAAGGACGTGCCGCAGCGCTCGCCGCTGCTCGATGACACCGACAACGCCTGGGCGCAGGCGTTCCTGGACGCCTGCGAGCGCAATGGCTACGTCCTGTTGCGCGGGCAGGCGCTGGCCTGGGTGCCGATCGATTTCGCCTCCACCGACGAATACCTGGCGCGGCTCTCGCGCGGGCGCCGCCGCAACATCCGCCGCAAGCTGCGCTCGCGCGCCAACCTGGAGATCGAGGTGCTGCCGACCGGCCCGGCCTTCGCCGATGCGGCGCTGCGCGCGCACTGCTATGCGCTGTACCAGGAGGTGTATGCGCAGAGCGAGATCCATTTCGACCTGCTCACCGCGCCGTTCTTCGATGCGCTGCTGACCGACGCCGACTCGAACGGGCAGGTGTTCGTGTACCGGCACCAGGGCCGCATCATCGGCTGGAACCTGTGCTACGTGCACGAAGGCCGGCTGCTCGACAAGTACATCGGCTTGCATTACCCGGATGCGCGCGACCACAACCTGTACGCGCTGAGCTGGATCGAGAACCTCGATTACGCCTGCCGCCACGGCCTGACCGCCTACGTCGCCGGCTGGACCGATCCGGAAGTGAAGGCCCAGCTCGGCGCCAGCTTCACCTACACCTGGCATGCGGTGTACCTGCGCAATCCACTGCTGCGCGCCGTGCTGCGCCGATTGCGGTCGCTGTTCGAATCCGACGACGTCGGGCCGGCGGCCGATGCCGCCGAGGAGGACTGAGATGCGCACCCCGGTCCTGCTCGATCTCGATGATTCGCTGGGCGCAGTGCCCGACGCCGTGCGCCTGCCGTTGCGCAAGTGGTGCGATGGCCTGCGCTTCGCCTGCTCGATGGCGCGGCTGCGCCGTTTCGGCGCGGCGCTGGAGCAGGCGCTGCCGGCGCAGTACGGCACCGTGCTGCTGGGCAGCGGCGATTTCCATCACCTGAGCCTGCCGCTGATCGTGCGCCTGGCACAGCGCGCGCAGGCGCCGTTGCGGGTGGTGGTGTTCGACAACCACCCGGACAACATGCGCTTCCCGTTCGGGGTGCATTGCGGCTCGTGGGTGCGACGCGTCGCCGCGCTGCCGCAGGTGGCGCAGGTCGAGGTGGCCGGCATCACCTCCGGCGACGTCGGCCCCGGCCATGCCTGGGAAAACCATCTGCTGCCGCTGTACCGCGGCAAGCTGCGCTACTGGTGCAGCGGCGTGGACGTGGGCTGGGCGCGGCGGCTGGGCCTGGGCCAGGCGGTGCGCGGCTTCGACAGCGTGAGCACGCTGAGCGATGCCTTCGTCGAGCACCTGCGGCGCACGCCGATGCCGACCTATCTGTCGCTGGACAAGGACGTGCTGGATCCGCAGGACGTGCGCACCAACTGGGACCAGGGCCACCTGCGCGTGCCGCAGTTGCTGCAGGCGATCGAGGCGCTGCGCGGCCAGGTGTGCGGCAGCGACATCACCGGCGAAGTCTCGCTGGCACATTACCCGCAGTGGTGGAAGCGCAAGCTGGCGGCGCTGGATGCGCAACCCGAGCCGTCGCCGGCGGATCTGTCGGCGTGGCAGGCGCAGCAGCACGCGTTGAACCTGCGGCTGCTGGCGGCGCTGGACGCGGCCACTGTGGATTGATCTGGCCGATGCCAAGGCAGCGCCTCGCAGGCGCTGCCGCAGCGACGAGCGCCGGGATGCCTGCGTCGCGCGGTTCGCTTGCGCGGGCGACGGCAGTGCAGGTTGTCCCGCAGGAGCGGCTTTAGCCGCGACGGGCATTACCGGTAACGCCCGTCGCGGCTAAAGCCGCTCCTACGGGATGCTTCCGTCGTGATCAGCGGCGCGCTTTCCGCGCGACGCGATGCTCGCAAATGGTGCCCTGTCAGACGCTCGGCGCAGCGGCGTGCACCAGGTCGAGGTCCAGCGGCGCAGGCCCGACCGCGGCGGCGCAGGCCGCCTGCAGCGTGGCCACGATGGTCTCGAAGCGCGCCTCGTCCAGCCACGGACTGTTGCTGATGCTCAGGCAGCGCGCGGCGAAGTCGCTGGCGTTGGGCATCGGCGTGCGCTCGACGATGCCGTCCAGGTAATCGTAGCCGGGCAGGGCATGCACGAACGGCACCGCCACGCCGAGTCCGCGCGGCCACAGCGTCGCCAGCACCGATTCGCGCGCAGCCGCGTCGGGCAGCAGCACCATCAGGATCGGCCAACTGCCCTGGGCACCGGGCGTATCGGCGATCACGGTCAGGCCGGGGATGCTGGCCAGGCGCGCGCTGCGGCGCCGGCCCTGCTCGCGGATCTGGGCAAGAAATGCCGGCCAGCGCGCGCTGGCGCGCACGCCGACGCCTTCGCGCCAGGCGCCGACCGCGTGCTGGGCGATGGCCGTGCCGAAGCGGTCGCCGGCCGCGCCCACGCGGTCGCCGCGGCGCAGTGCGCGGCGGACCGGCGCGCCATACGCCCAGCGCAGCGGCTGCGGCCGATACAGCGCGGCGTAGCCGAGCAGCTCCAGGCTGCGGCGCAGTTCCCAGCGCCAGTCGCGCTGGCCCAGGCGCGCGGCGGTGTCGGCCAGGCTGCGCTGCAGCGGCGCGTGCCGCGACATCAGCAGGCCGCCTTCGTAGAGGGTCAGGCCCTTGCCGGCGGCCAGGCTGCAGAAGCCGATGTCGCCGCCCAGGCCGGCCGGGCGGCCGTCGGGGTGCACGCCGCCCAGCGCCTGTGCGGCGTCCTCGATCAGCAGCGCGCCGCAGCCTTCGGCGGCGCGGCGCAGCGGCGCCAGGTCGATCAGACGCCCGCCGAGATGGGTGGCGATGATCGCCAGGGTGTCGCTGCCGCAGCGTTGCGCCAGCTGCACCGGGTCCAGTTCCAGCGAGCCGGGCAGCAGATCGCACAGCACCAGTTGCAGGCCGCAGTGCGCCACCGCCAGTGCCACCAGCGGGCAGGTGTAGGCCGACACCAGCACCTGCCGGCGCCGGTTGGCCGCGGTCAGGGTGCGCAGGGCCACGATCAGCGCCGCGGTGCCGGAGCAGGTCAGCAGTGCCTGCGGCAGGCCGACCGCGCTGGCCAGGCGGGTGCGCGCGCGGCCGGGCCACAGGTCGCGCCACTGCAACGGCAGGCCGGCGGTCGGCGGAATCTCAATGCGCATCGGCGGGATCCGCGCGTTCGCCCATCGCCAGGCAGACGATGCCGCCGACGATCAGCGCCGCGCCCAGCGCCTGCAGGACGCCGATGTGTTCGTTGAACCACCAGGCCGACAGCAGCATCACGCTGACCACCTCCAGGTGCGAGGCAGCAAAGGCCGGGCCGATCGGGGCGTGCTCGAGCAACTTCATCCAGGTGAAGAACGCACCGATGTAGCCGAGCAGCGCGGCGTACAGCCACGGGCTGCCGAGCAGGCGCAGCACCCAGGCCAGTTCGGCCTGCGGCGGGAAGGCGTGGGTGCCGGCCAGCTTGAAGCCGATCTGCGCCAGGGTGTCGAAGCTCAGCAGCAGGGCAAAGCCCACCGCGTAGCGATGCAGCGGCGGCCGGCTCACGAGCCCAACCCCACCACGGCCACGCCGGCG
This sequence comes from Xanthomonas sp. NCPPB 1128, assembly GCF_001043115.1. GTDB lineage: Bacteria > Pseudomonadota > Gammaproteobacteria > Xanthomonadales > Xanthomonadaceae > Xanthomonas_A. The sequence continues at coordinate 165,161 of NZ_LFME01000001.1, forward strand.
CTGACCAGGCAGATGCCGGCCACCTGCATGCGCCCGAGGCGTTCGCCGAACAGCCAGCGCCCGGCCAGCATGATCGCCACGATGTTGATCGAACCCAACAGCACGCCGCGGCCCAGCGGCACCAGCGACAGGAACGCGGTCCAGGCGAGGAATTCGAACACGTAGCAGGCCACGCCGGCCCACAAGTACGGCTGCCGGGCCATGTTCTGCCAGCGCGCCATGCCCGTGCCCTGCGGGCGGCTGGCGACGTACTTGAAGGCCAACTGGCCGGCGGTGTCCAGCGCCACCGTCGCCAGCCAGATTCCGACCACCGTGCCGCTCATCGCCATCAGGCAGCCGCCTGCTGCGGGGGGGCGAGGGCGGCGAAGAACTGCGCCAGGCGCGCGCCGAGCACGCGCCGTTCGCGGTCCAGGGTGATCATGTGGTAGCTGTCGTGCAGCAGCAGCAGTTCCGTCGGCCCGGAGACGTTGGCGATCACCAGCCGCGCGTTGCTCAGGTCGGCGATGTCGTCCTCGGCCGCGTGCGCGACCAGGCACGGCGCGACCACCTTGGGCAGGTTGCGGCGCACGTCGCGCGAGAGCAGGTACATCTCGGCCAGCGCATGCCACGGATTGCCGGGCAGGCCGGCGGCGCTGCTGTCGCCACCGAGCATGGCGCTGCTGACCTGGGCGCGGATGCGCTCGTCGCGCAGGCCGTACGGCGGCTCTTCCAGGAACATGCGGCGCTTGCCGATGCCCAGGCGCTTGAACCACGGCAGCAGGAACGCCAGGCGTGCGCGCTTGGGGATGTTCCAGCCGTCGTAGCGGAAGGTGGCGCCGAGCACGCCGACCCCGTCCACCCACTGCGGACGCTCCTGCGCCAGGCGCAGCGCCAGCAGCGCGCCCATCGACAGCCCGGCCACGAACAGCCGGTCGACCTGCGGGCGCATGCGCTCGGCGGCGGCCTCGACGCTGGCGTACCAGTCGCGCCAGCTGGTGGCCAGCAGGTCGTCCTCGTCGCCGCAGTGGCCGGCCAGCTGCACGCCGTGCACGCTGAAGCCTTCCCGGTTCAGACTCTTGCCGAGCAGGCGCATCTCGCTGGGCGTGCCGGTCAGGCCATGGATCAGCAGCACGCCGTTGCGGCCGCCTTCGAAGTGGAACTCGGCAGATTGGATCATCGGAATGGGCGCGGCTGCGCAGTCTAGGTCATCCGTGCAGGGTCGCCGCCGCGCGTTTCAGCAGCCTTTCGCCGCGGTGGCGGCGTGCAGGCTCAGCGCTTGGCCGCGGCCGGGTTGCGGAAGCGTACCAGCACGCGCTGGCCCAGGCGCAGGGTGGAGGGCTGGGTGAAGGCCAGCACGCAGGCCACGCTGCGGTCGTTGCCGGCGGGCGTGGCGTCGTCGTGCAGCTGGGTGGGGCCGTAGGCCGGCGCCAGCCAGCGCACCACCGCCTCGCCGAGCACGGTCTGGCGGCCATCGTCGCTGATGACCTCGGCGGCCATGCCCGGGGTCACGCTGCCGGCATAGCTTTCGTTCAATTCGACGCGGACCAGGCGCGGCGCGTCCGGCAGCAGGGTCAGCAGCGGCGCGTTGGCCTCGCTGCGCGCGCCGACCGCGGCCGACAGCTGCAGCACGCGCCCGGCCACCGGCGCCTGCAGCCGGTATTGCGCGCGCTGCAACTCGGCCGCGCGCACCTGCGCCTCGGCCAGGGCCGCATCGCTGCGCGCGGTGTCCAGCGCGTCGACCAGGCCCTGCACCGCGTCGCTGGCGTCGTCGGCGCTCTGCCCGTCGCCGGCGCCCAAGCGTGCGGCCTCGGCCAGCCGCCGTTGCTTCTGCTGGGCGCTTTGCAGGCGTTGCTGCAGTTGTTTCAGGTGGGTGGTCGCGGCCTGCGCGCGGGTGCGGGCGATGTCCAGGTCGACCGCGGCGGCGCGGTCGTCGCCGGCGATCAGCAAGGCGCCTTTTTGCACCGCGTCGCCCTCGTGCACCGGCACCTCGCGCAGGGTCGCGGCGACCGGCAGGCCGAGCTTGAGCACGCCGCCTTCCACATCGATGCGGCCGCGCGCCACCGCCAGGTAGGCCGGGGTGGCGGCCGGCGCCGGGGCCGGCGTGCGGTCCGAGGGCGCGCATGCGGCCAGCAGCAGGCTCAGCAGGGGCGCGGCGGCGAACGCTTTCATGGTGCGGGATTCCGTGAGGGCAGGGGCGAGGGCGGCGCATTCACGCGGCGGTCGTCGAGGATGCGGCCGTCCTCCATCGACAGCACGCGGTCGGCGTGGCGGATCAGGCGCGGGTCGTGACTCACGCACAGCACCATGGTGTTGTGGCGGCGCGCGATGCGGTGCAGCAGGTCGATCACGATCTGGCCGTTGCCGGCGTCCAGCGCGCTGGTCGGTTCGTCGGCGAACAGCAGCGCCGGGTGCTTGGCCAGCGCGCGGGCGATCGCCACGCGCTGCTTCTCGCCGCCGGACAGTTCGGCCGGGCGCAGGTGCTGGCGGTGGGCGATGCCGACTTCGGCCAGCGCCTCTTCGGCACGGCTGCGCACCTCGGCCGGCGCCAGGCCCATGTACTGCAGCGGCAGCCGCACCTGGTCCAGCGCGCACAGCGCCGGGAACAGGTTGAAACCCTGGAAGATGAAGCCGGTGTGGCGCAGGCGGAACTGTTCCAGCGCGGTGGCGCCGAGCGCGCCCAGCTCCTCGCCCAGCGCCAGTACCTGGCCGGCGTCGGCACGCTGCAGGCCGCTGAGGATCGACAGCAGCGTGCTCTTGCCGCAGCCGGACGGGCCCGAGATCAGGGTCAGTTCGCCCGGCCACACCTGCAGTTCCACGTCGCGCAGCACCGGCGTGCGCAGGCTGCCGGAGACGAAGCTCTTGCACAGCCCGCTGCCGCAGAGGGTGGCGGCGGCCGGGTGCAGCGCGGCGGGGGCGACGATCCGGCTCATCGCAGCAGCAACGCCGGATCGGCGCGGCGCAGCCCGCGCAGCGCGGCCAGCGCCGAGACCACGGTCAGCAGCATCACCGCGCACACGCACAGGCCCCAGCCGCTGGCGTTGAACGCCACCGGCACGTCGTGCGCGCGGGCCAGCGCGACCAGCGCCGCGCCCAGCGCGCTGGCGCCGATCAGGCCCAGCGCGCCGACCCACGCGGCCTGTTCCAGCACCACCCAGCGCAGATTGCGCATGCTCACGCCCAGCGCGTTGAGCGTGGCGTACTCGCGCGCCGCACCGAGCACGGTGCCGAGCAAGGTCTGGCTGGTGATGGCCACGCCGACCAGCAGCACGATGCCGCCGAGGAACAGCACGCCGGAGCCGGCGCCGGTGTCGAACATCCAGAACAGGATGCTGCGCCGGGCGAAATCGTCCGCGCTCCAGGCTTCCACGCGCGGCCGCGCGACCGCGCCGTCGATCGCCTGCGCCACCGCCTGCGGGTCGGTGCCGGGACGCAGCCTGGCCACCATGTAGGTCGGCCAGTCCGGGTGTGCGGTATCGCTGTTGAGCGCGCGCGCGGTGTCCAGCGAGGCCAGCACGTTGACCCCGCCCAGCGCGCGCAGGCCGCGGCCGACCCCGATCACCCGCACGCGGTGGCCATTGATGCGCGCGCTGCTGCCGACGCCGACGCCGAGCTTGTCCAGTTCCGCGCGGTCCACCACCACGGTGTCCGGTTCGCGCAGTGCCGCGCGCAGGGCCGGGCTGAGCAGACGGGAGAACATCAGCCCGCCGTCGCGGGTGTCGATGCCGGAGATGTAGACCGACACCGCGCCGGTGTCGCCGGGGCCGCGCCAGTCGCCGTCGAACCAGAGGAACGGCTCGACCTGCGCCACCCGCGGGTCCAGGTACAGCGGCGCGGCCGCGTCCGGATCGATGGCGCGGCCCTGGTCCACGCTCTGCGTGCCGGGATAGCCCAGCCACAGGTCGGCGTCGGAGCCGGACACGTAGACGCTGGCGCTGCCGAAGATGCCCAGCACCAGCGCGGTCTGCAGCAGCAGCAACAGGCTGGCGAAGCCCACCGATACCACCACCGGCAGGAAGCGTCGCCACTCGTAGCGCAGGGTCTGGCGGGCCAGCGCGACCATCAGGGTTGCGCGCCTTGGTGTTCGGTGCCGGTGTCGGGAATCGGCGCGGTGGCGCTGCCCAGTGCGGTGTGCAGGGCGACGTAGGCCAGGTCGCGCTGGCGCTGCGCTTCCAGCAGTTCCAGGGCGGCCTGGTCGCGCGCGGCCTGCTGCGTGGCCACGTCCAGGTCGCTGCCCAAGCCCAGCCGCCGGCGCTGCTGCGCGACGTCGCTGGCCTGCTGTTGTGCCTGCAGCACTTGCTGCTGGGTCTCGACGTTGCGCCGCTGCTGTTCCAGTGCGGTCAGGGCGTCCTCGACCTCGTTGACCGCCGCCAGCACGGTCTGCCGGTAGGCCAGGGTCGCCGCTTCCAGCAGATCGCCGCGCGCCTTGGCCTTGGCATGGCGGATGCCCCAGTCGAACAGCGGGATGTCGATCACCGGGCCGAACGAGGCGATGCCGTGGGTGGCGGTGCGGCGGTGGCTCAGCAGGGTGGTGGACCAACGGATCGAACCGCCCAGGCCGATGCTGCCGTACTGATCGGCGCGGGCCAGGTCCAGCGCGCCGGCGGCGCTCAGCACCTCGGCCTCGCGCGTGGCGATGTCCGGGCGCCGGCGCAGCAGATCGGCCGGGACGCTGTCGACCGCCGCGATCTGCAGCGTCGTCGGCGCGGCGCTGGCCGCGGCCGCGCTCCACGCCGGGTCGGGCGCGCTGCGGCCCAGTAGCAGGGCCAGGCGCCGCGCGGCCGCGGCGGCGGCCTCGCGTGGTTCGTTCATGGCGCTTTGCGCCTGCAGCGCGGCGGCTTGCGCCTGCGTCGCGGAGGCCGGGGTGGCTAGGTGCAGGTCGACCAGCGCCGCCTGCAGGGTCGCCTGGCGCTGGCGTGCGGCGACCACGTCCTGCTGTAGCCGCTCGGCCTGCTGCGCGTGGCGCAGGTCGATCCAGTTGCGGGTCACCTCGGCGATGGTCGCCGCGCGCACCTGCGCCAGGTCGGCCTGGGCGTTGTCCAGATCGCCGCGCGCCATGCGCCGGGTCGCCTCGCCGCGGCCGAACAGCGGCAGCTCCCATTCCGAGTCGAGCCCGACCACCAAGAACGAGGCGCTGGCGTCGGGGTCGATCGGGTCGAGGGTGCGCGCGCGCAACTGCGGGCGCTGCGAGGCGCCGGCCACCGCATCCAGGCGTCGCGCCGCCCGCAGCTTGGCCAGTGCCTGGCCGACGTTGAGGTCCTCGCGCAGCGCCTGCGCGACCAGCGCGTCGAGCTGCGGATCATGGAAGTCCTGCCACCAGGCCGTGCCGGGCGGGCGGGCGACCGCGGCCTGCGGCGTCGGGCTGCTCCAGTGCGCCGGCAACGATTGCTGCGGCAGGTCGGGCATCGGCGTGCTGGCGCAGCCGGCCAGCGCGCACGCGGCGGCCAGCGCCAGCAGGCTGGCCGGGCGAAAGCGGACGCGGGTCATGCCTGCGGCTCCGCGCCGGCCGGCAGGTCCAGTTCCGCGCGCAAGCCGCCCAGCGCCGAACGCCGGTAGCGCAGCGTGGCGTGGTGGCGCGCGGCGATGTTGGCGACGATCGCCAGGCCCAGGCCGGTGCCGCCCTCGGGCGCGTCCGGGGCACGGAAGAAGCGCTCTCCCAGGCGCGGCAGCAGGGCCTCGTCGATGCCGTTGCCGGCGTCGTCCACGGCCAGGCGCACGGCCTGCGGATCGCGCCGCAGGCTGACCGTGACCACGCGGCCGGCGGCATGGCGGAAGGCGTTGTCCAGCAGGTTGTCGAGCAGTTCGCGCAGCGCATAGGTGTCGGCGGCCACCCAGGCGGGCGCGTCGTCGTCGCCGGCGTCGTAGCCCAGGTCCACGCCGGCGTGCAGCGCATCGGGGATGCGGTCGGACAGGGCCTGCGGCAGCCATTGCGCCAGGTCCAGCGGCAGCAGCTCGCGGATGCTCTCGCGCGGCGCCTGGGTACGGGTCAGCGCCAGCAGCTGGGTGGAGGTGCGGGTGGCGCGGTCGGTCAACTGGCGGATGTGCTGCAGTGCCTGCGCGGTGTCCTCCGGGCGCTGGCTGGCCTGGGCGCGTTGCACGTGCATGCTCAGCCCGGCCAGCGGCGTGCGCAGCTGGTGCGCGGCGTCGGCGAGGAAGCGCTCCTGCAGCGCCATCATGTGCTTGAGGCGGCCGAGCAGGCCGTCGATGGCCTGGGTCAGCGGCAGGATCTCCACCGGGATGTCCGGGCCAGACACCGGGCTGAGGTCGCGCTGGCTGTCGTCGAGCCGGCGCACCGCCGGCTCCAGCATGCGCAGGCCGACCCGCACGCCGTGCCAGACCAGCACCAGCAGGGAACAGGTGAGCAGCAGTTCGGTCGGCAGCATCAGCACCAGGATCTCGCGGGCGCGGCGATGGCGGTCGTCCAGGGTCTCGGCCACCGACACGGTGAGCCAGTCGCCCGGCTCCAGCGCCGAGGGCAGCAACAGGCTGGCCACGCGCACCGGCACGCCGTTGTCCATGTGGTCGTCGTACAGCATCACCCGGCCGATCTCGGCTGGATCCGGATGCGCGGGAATCGGCTGGGTGCTGCCGCTGATCACCCCGTGGCGGCGGCTGTCCAGCTTGAAGAACACCCGGCCGTCGCTGCTGTATTCCAGCAGTTGCCGCGCCTGCAGGGTCAGCGGCATGCGCTCGCCAGGGTCGTTGACCGCGTTGGCCAGGCCCTGGGTGTCCTCCTTCAGGTCCATGTCGTGGACGTGATTGGTGTACTTGAGCATCAACAGGTAGAACAGCGCCGACACCACCAGCATCAGCAGCATGGTCGGAATCAGCAGGAACGCCAGCAGTCGCTGGCGCAGGCTGGGATGGCGGTATGCCGGCGACTGCGCGGCCGCGGTCGCGCTCACTGCGGGATCTGTGCGTGGTCGGCGGCCGGTGAGGCGGCGCGCGACTCCTCCAGCAGATAGCCCAGGCCGCGGATGGTACGGATACCGACGCCGGCGCCATGCAGCTTGCGCCGCAGGCGGTGCATGGAAATGTCCAGCCCGTTGTCGGTGATTTCGTGTTGCCAGTCGCACAGCGCCTCGGTCAGCTGGCTGCGGCTGACCACGCGCCCGCTGCGTAGCAACAGGGTCTCCAGCAGCGCGAACTCGCGTGCGGTCAGGTCCAGGGGCTGGTCCTGCAGCCACACCCGGCGCCCGGCCAGGTTGATGCGCAGTTGCCCCAGCACCAGTTCCGGCACGCCGCCGCTGCTGGTGCGGCGCAGGAGCGCGCGGGTGCGGGCGAGGAACTCGGACAGTTCGAAGGGCTTGATCAGGTAGTCGTCGGCACCCTGGTCGAGCGCGCGGATGCGGTCTTCCACCGCGTCGCGTGCGGTCACCACCAGGACCGGGATCTCGTCGCGGCGCGCCCGCAGGCGCTGCAGCACCTGCAGCCCGTCGCGGCGCGGCAGGCCCAGGTCCAGAACCAACAGTTGATAGCTTTCGCTACCGAGTGCGCGTTCGGCGGCGGCACCGTCGCTGACATGGTCCACCACGTGGCCGCACTCGGCGAGCGAGTCGCGCAATGCAACGGCAATGGACGTATCGTCTTCGGCGACCAGGATGCGCATGACGCGAAATGCTTGCAACGGGGATGTGGGAAAACCGTCGTAATCGGCGGCGGCGAAGTCACTACGTTCACATAAGTCGATGTAGCTTCGATGGAGCCTGCATGCAGATTGTGCGATGGGGTGATGATGATTGTCACCCATGACATCTTTTGCACGGTTTCCTGGCCCGACCTCCGCCGGGTAGGGAAAATCCTATAAGAAGGCGCGGCATCCGCCGATCCTCACAGCCCCGCGGCGCCGGCATCATGCATACGCCGGCAACGTCACCGCTCCCGCGCCAGGGAGACGGGTTCGCACGGAATCGAACGGATCTCGATTCGCCGGCCACTTTTTCGCCCCCGCAGGCGCCGACGGACCGGCGCATGGTCACTGCGATCGGAATCACAGGGAAGGAAACGCAGAAGGCCCCGGCATGCCGGGGCCTTCTGCGTTCAGTGCTTGCTGCGATGGCGTGCGGTGGTCGATGGCTGGCGTGCGGCCGCTGTCCGCGCCTGCCGTCGGCGGCTTTTGGGGTCGGTTGCGCGATCGGCCAGCCGTGGGCGTGGCGCATCTGCCGCCGCCATGCTCGCTCGACCTGGCTGGCGACGGCGCGGTGTTCCGTGCCTTTGTCGACCCAGGCGAACCGGGTCGTGCCTTATGGGCAGGTGCGGCCTGGCGTCAGGTCCGCATGCGTTGGCGCCAGTTCCCAGCTGTCAGCCGCCGGCGGACCAGCGGCGACATGGCGGGCAAACGTCGCCGGCCGGACTTCAGGCGGGTCCTCGGCAAACCATCGCGTTCGCCGACATACTCGCCTCAGCCGGCCCGATCACCGCAGCCGCCGCACCCGCTTCGGCGAATCCCCCATCCCGGCTCCCGAATCCCGGCCCCTCAGAGCGCCCAGTCCAGTCGCAACCCGGCCACCAGGGCATTGGGCAGGTCGCGGGTGCGCGCCGGTTCGTTGAACTGGTCCGGGTGCACGATGTAGTGCAGGTTCGGGGCGATGCGCAGCTGCGGGGTCACCTGGATGCCGTAGCTCAGTTCCATCATGGTCTGCGAACGGTGCGGGGTGCCGCTGCCGCCGGCCGCGGCGCGGGCCAGGCGCAGGTCTTCCAGGGCGTCGTCGCTGTAGTGCTGCTGGGTGACGACGAAGGCGATGTTGTCCTGCGGGCGGCTGGCGAAGGTGCCGCGCTGGACCAGGCCCAGTTCCAGGAAATGGTCTTCGATCAATTGCCCGGAGGTGCCCTTGAGCACCGAGCCGAACAGCACCAGGCCGCGGTTGCTGTCCGGGTCGGGGCGGGTGACCTGCTGTTCGAAGCGGACGAACGCGCCGGAGCGGCCGTTGCGGGTGGCGTAGTCCAGCCCGCTCAGCCGCGCCGGGTTGCCGTTGCGGTCGTTGAGCGGGTCGCGGTAGTCGGAGTTGTCCTGCCAGCCGCCGATCTCGTACATCGCCGGCAGGCGCGCGCCGCTGGCCTGGGTGGTGTAGCCGATCGCGTAGGGCACGATCACCCCGGTGCGGTCGTTGGTGCTCCAGTTCAGGCCGTGCTGGCCGCGTTCGGCCTGAATCGGGTTGACCTCGTAGGCGCCGACGTGGAAGTAGACGTTCGGGGTCACCCAGGCCTTGGCGTGCGCGGCCCAGCTCGACACCGGCCAATAGGTGAAGTTGCTGGTGCGGAACACGAAGGTCGGGTTGCCGCAGGCCGAGTTGCCCTGGAAGTAGCCGCACAGCTCCGAGCCCAGGAAGTGGATGTTGGCCACGCTGCGGCCGGCCTCCAGCTCCAGGCGGTCGTCGAACAGCTTCTGGTCGATGGTGAAATTGGCCAGGCGGGTGCCCTGGCCGCCGTAGATTTCCTGCACCGAGGTGCTGTTGCCGATGTTGCCGTTGGCCAGGTTGGTGCCGTGGCGATTGATGCCGTAGACCTTCAGCGTGGCGCCGTTCCAGCCCATCAGCCTTTGCAGGTCCACGTCGGTGCCGAACATCAGCTGCCCGGCGTAGGCGCTGCCCTCATGCTTGCCGCCGTCCAGCGACACGGCGCCTTCGCCGGTGTAGGCGAGCTTGAGCTTGAATGCGTCGCTGGCGTCCTGGGCGTGGGCCAGCGGTGCGGCGAGCGCCAGCGCCAGGGTGGCCAGGGGCAGGGACGAGATGAGTGGACGGGACATGGCGGAACTCCTCAGCAGGAAAAGGCCGGCGCGCCGCCAGCGGCGACGGGGGAGGGGCATCGCCTGGGCGACGCGCCGGCGCATGGACGGGATCAGGCGGCGACCGGTTTCTTCAGCACCCGCAGCGCCACGGCGGTGACCAAGGTGCCGGCGAGCAGCGCCACCAGGTACATGCCCAGGTGGCTGACCGCATTGGGGATCGGCAGCACGAACACGCCGCCGTGCGGCACTTTCAGCTCGGCGCCGGCGGCCATCGAGATCGCGCCGGCCAGCGCCGAGCCGAGCATCAGCGCCGGGATGGTGCGCAGCGGGTCGCGCGCGGCGTAGGGGATCGCGCCTTCGGTGACGAAGGCCAGGCCGAGCACGCCGGTGGCGGCGCTGCTGCCGCGCTCGTCCTGGGTGAAGCGGCTGCGGAACACCCATGTGGCCAGGGCGATGCCCAGTGGCGGGGTCATGCCGGCGACCATCGCTGCGGCCATCGGCGTGTACACCTGGCTGGCGATCAGGCCGGTGGAGAAGGCATAGGCGGCCTTGTTGACCGGCCCGCCCATGTCGAAGGCCATCATCGCGCCCAGCAGCAGGCCCAGCAGCACCGCGCTGCTGCCCTGCATGCCGCGCAGCCATTCGGTGAGCCAGGCCAGCAGCTCGGCCACCGGCTGGCCGACCACGTACAGCAGCGCCAGGCCGACCAGCAGGGTGCCCAGCACCGGCAGGATCAGCACCGGCTTCAGGCCTTCCAGGGTGCGCGGCAGCTTGATCGCCCGGTTCAGTGCGGCCACGCCGTAGCCGGCGATGAAGCCCGCGAGGATGCCGCCGATGAAGCCGGCGCCGAGGTTGGCCGCGACCATGCCGCCGATCATGCCCGGGGCGATGCCGGGGCGGTCGGCGATGGAGTAGGCGATGTAGCCGGCCAGGGCGGGCACCATCAGGGTGAAGCCGGCCTTGGCGCCGATCTGGAACAGCGACCAGGCCAGGGTGCCCTTGTGCGCGTCGTCGAAGGCGTAGATGCCGCCGAGCGCGAACGCCAGCGCGATCAGCAGGCCGCCGGCGGTGACGAAGGGCAGCATGAACGACACGCCGGTCATCAGGTGCTTGTACGGGCCGGCGGAGCGGCCGCCCTGGGCCTTGGCCGGGGCGCTGCCGCCGTTGCCGGCGGCGTGCACGCCGGCCTCGGCCAGGGCCTTGCGGATCAGTGCCGGGCCGTCGTTGATCGCCGGCTTGGTGCCGCTCTTGAACAGGCGCTTGCCGCCGAAGCGGCCCAGGTCGACCTCGCGGTCGGCGGCGATCAGCACCAGGTCGGCGGCGGCGATCTCCTCGGCGCTGAGCGCGTCCTGCGCGCCGACCGAGCCCTGGGTTTCCACCCGGATCTGGTGGCCCAGCAGCCTGGCCGCCTGCTGCAGGCCCTCGGCGGCCATGAAGGTGTGGGCGATGCCGGTGGGGCAGGAGGTGATGGCGACGATGCGCTTGCCGGCGTCCTGGGTGTTGCCGGCAGCGGCCGGAACACTGGCAGCGGTCGCCGCGGCGCCCGCCAGCAGCGGCGCCAGCACCGCGCCGGCATCGGCCAGCACCGCGTCCAGGCTGCTGCGCTGCACGCTGCGCCCGCCGAAGCGGGCGGCATCGGCCTCGCCATCGCCGACCAGCAGCAGCGGCGCGGTGGCGGAGGCCGCGGCCAGGTCCAGCGGCGCGATCACGCCCTGCGGCGCGCGCACCTCGGCCTGCAGGACGGCGCCCCGCAGCGTGGCGGCATGGCGCAGCGCCTCGGCGGCGAGGACGGCTTCGGTACTGCGATCGCCGGCGGCGATCACCACGAGGATCGGATTCATGCGGGCTCCCGATGAGCGCAAGAGGACGCGGCGCGGCAGGGCGACGCGGCGGAGGTCATGACAGGGTCTCGATGCGGACGGCGGCGGCCAGGTCCGGCAGGCGCTCGCGCGGCAGGCGGCGGGCGACGCCGCTGCCCAGCGTGGCCACGGCGAAGGCAGTGGCCTGTCGCGCGCAGGTCGCCAGGTCGGCGTCGGCGCGCAATGCCGCGACCAGGCCGGCGACCATCGCATCGCCGGCGCCGACGCTGCTGCCGCCGGTCAGCTGCGGCGGCTGTGCCAGCAACGCCTGCTCGCCGCGCACGAACAGCGCGCCGTCGCTGCCCAGCGACACCACGGCCAGGCCGATGCCGCGCGCCAGCAGCGCGCGTGCGGCGCCGAGCAGGTCGGCGGTGGTGGCGAGCGGCGCGCCGGCCCATTCCTCCAGTTCGTGGCGGTTGGGCTTGATTGCGAACGGCAGTTGCGCGCGTGGCGCGTCCAGGGCGGCGTGCAGCGGCGCGCCGCTGGTGTCCAGCAGCACCCGCGCGCCGGCCGCGGCGGCCTGCGCCTGCAGGTGTCGCCAGGTGTCCTCGGCCAGGCCGGCCGGCAGGCTGCCGCTGAGCACCACCGGCAGGCCGGGGCGCAGCACCTCGGCCAGGCGCGCGCCGATGCTGTCGAGCTGGGCCTGATCCAGCGCCAGGCCGGGCAGGTTGATGTCGGTGGTGGCGCCGCTGTCGGCGGCGACCAGTTTGAGATTGCTGCGGGTGTCGCCGGGCACGCGCAGGCAACGGTCGTCGATGCCGCGTTCGGCGAACAGCGTTTCGAACACCGGCGCATTGCCGGCGCCGAGCACGCCGAGCGCGGCGCAGCGCAGGCCGGCATCGGCCAGGCAGGCGGCGACGTTGATGCCCTTGCCGCCGGCGATGGCGTGGGCGCTGCGCGCGCGGTGCACCTGGCCCGGCTGCAGCCGGTCGATCGCCACAGTCAGGTCGATCGCCGGGTTCAGGGTGACGGTGACGGCATCGATGCTCATGCGCCGGCTCCGCCGTCGAGCGCGCGTACGTCCGCCGCGCTCTCGCAATCCAGCGCGCGCTGCGCCAGCGCCTGCAGCGCGTCCAGGCGGCTGCCGCGCAGGCGCGCCTTCACTGCGGGGATGTCGTTGGGGGTCATCGACAGCTCGTGCACGCCCAGCCCGGCCAGCAGCGCTGCGCCGAACGCATCGCCGGCCAGGCCGCCGCACACGCCGACCCAGCGGCCGTGGCGCGCCGCGCCCTCGACGGTGGTGCGGATCAGGCGCAGCACGGCCGGGTGCAGGCTGTCGGCCTCGGCGGCCAGGTCCGGGTTCTGCCGGTCGATGGCCAGGGTGTACTGGGTCAGGTCGTTGGTGCCGATCGAGAAGAAATCCGCGTGTTTGGCCAGCGCATCGGCCTGGATCGCCGCCGCCGGCACTTCGATCATGATGCCCAGCGGCACCTCCGGCGCCTGCAGCTCGGCGCGCAGGCGCTCGCATTCGGCGCGCAGCGTCAGCAGTTCCGCCGCCGAGGTGATCATCGGGAACATGATCGCCAGGCGCGCGCCATCCTTGGCCGCGCGGTACAGCGCGCGCAGCTGCGGTTGCAGCAGGTCGGCGCGGCGCAGCAGCAGGCGCGCGCCGCGCACGCCCAGGAACGGGTTGTCCTCGCGCGGCAGGTTCAGGTGTGCGACCTGCTTGTCGCCGCCGATGTCCAGCGCGCGCACGATCAGCGCGCGGCCGTCCAGCGCCTGCGCCATCGCGGTGTAGGTGGCGTACTGCTCGTCTTCGCTGGGCGTGCTGCCGCGCTCCAGGAACAGGAATTCGGTGCGCATCAGGCCCACGCTCTCGGCGCCTTGCGCCAGCGCCGTGGCGACCTGCTCGGGCAGGTTGACGTTGGCGCCGATCTCAAGGCGGTGGCCGTCCTCGGTCTGCGCCGGCTGGTTGCGCTGCTCGGCCTCGCGCGCGCGCAGCTGTTGCTGTTGGTCGATGTAGGCGCGGGCCGAGGCCAGGTCGGCGTCCGATGGCGCCAGGTACAGGCGGCCGCTGCTGCCGTCGACGATGACGGTGGCGCCATCCTCCAGGTCCAGCAGGTCGGCACCGCCGGCGACCAGCGCCGGCAGGCCGAGGGTGCGCGAGAGGATCGCGGTGTGCGAGGTCGGCCCGCCCACCGCGGTGGCCAGGCCGAGCACGCGACCGGTATCGAGGTTGGCGGTGTCCGACGGCGACAGGTCGTGGGCGAGCAGGATGCACGGGGCGGCCGGCAACTGCGCCAGGCTGCCGCCGGCCAGGCTCGGATCCAGCTGCGCCAGCACCCGCCGGCCGACGTCGCGCAGGTCGCTGGCGCGGCCGGCGAGCACCGCATTGCCCAGCGCCGAGAGCTTGTTGGCCAGGCGCTCGACCGACTGCTGCCAGGACCAGGCGACGCCGTGGCCCTCGACCATCAGCTGGCAGGCCAGGGTGATCAGATCGGTGTCGTTGAGCAGTTCGGCCTGGGCGCGGAAGATCGCCGCATCGCCCGCGCCGAGCCGGCGCCGGGTGTCCTCTTCGATCGCCTGCAATTGCGTGCGGGTGCGCTGCAGGGCGTCGTGCAGCAAGGCGCCGCCGTCGCTCAGCGGCACCGGCGTGTCCGCCACCGCGACGTCGTGACCGGCCAGCTTGTGCACCACGCCGATTGCCAGGCCGGGGCTGGCGCCGATGCCGACGATGGCCGGCTGCGCCTGCGGCGGGATCCAGCCGGCGACCGGCGCGGCACGGCGCTGCGCGGCGGCCTCGGCGTCGGCCTGCTCCTGTGCGGTCAGGCCGTCGATCACGCTGCGCAGCCGCGCCAGCGCCGCGGCGGCGTCCTGGCCCTCGGCCGAGATGGTCACGGTGTCGCCGGCGTGCAGGCCCAACTGCAGCAGCGACACCAGGTTCTTGGCGTCGCCGACCTGGTCGCCGGCACGCACCTGGATGCGGGCGGCGAAGCCGCGCGCGGTTTCCACCCAGCGTGTGGCCGGGCGCGCATGCAGGCCGGTGGGGTAGCGCACGGTCCAGTCGAAGCGCTCGGCCAGATCGCTGGCCGGCGCGGTGGGCGCGGCCGGGGCCGCATCCTCGCTGAGCGCGGCGACGATCGCCTGCGGATCGTCGCTGGCGAACAGCGCCTCCAGCCGCGGCGGGTCCTGGATCAAGCGGGTCAGCCGCCGCAACACGGCGATGTGGGTATCGGACTGGGCGGCGATGGCGACCACCAGGCGCGTGGTCTGGCCCGGGTTCCACTCCACGCCGTCGCGCAGCTGCAGCACCGCGATGCCGTCGCGGCGCACCAGGTGGCGGTCTTCGCCGGTGCAGTGCGGGATCGCCACGCCGTGGCCCAGGAAGGTGTTGGCCAGTGCTTCGCGGCGCAGCATGCTGGCCTCGTAGGCCGGCGGCACGCAGCCGGCGGCGAACAGCAACTGCGCCGCCTGGGCGATCGCGTCGGCCTTGTCGCGGACCTGGACATCGACCCGGACCAGGTCGCTGGAAACCAGGAGAGGGGAGGGCGTCTGGGACACGCGGAATCCTTGGGGTGGGCGGCAAGTGGGCGCAGTGTGGGAACGTTCCCAGTGAATCGTCAATGTGCAGTGCACAAATCCGTCGGAAAAGCCTGGTGTTACTATCTCGAAACGCCAGGCGACAGGGGGTTGGAATGAAAACGATGCGGGAACGTTGCCAGTGAGCGTCAGCATTCACGACGTGGCCCGAGTCGCCGGCGTCTCCACGTCCACGGTGTCGCGCGCGCTGGGGCAGGGGCCGGTCAGCGAAGAGGTGCGGGCGCGGGTGGAAGCGGCGGTACGTGAGACCGGCTACCGCCCCAACCTGATGGCGCGGCGGCTACGCTCGCAGCACTCCGGGGTGGTGGGCCTGATCGTCGCCGACATCCGCAATCCGTTCTTCACCGCCGCGATCCGCGCGGTCGAGGACGTCGCCTACCGCGCCGGCATGCGGGTGATCCTGTGCAATACCGACGAGGATCCGCAGCGCGAGGCGCTGTATCTGCAATTGATGCAGGAGGAGCGGGTCAGCGGGCTGATCTTCGCCCCGACCCGCACCACCCAGAGCCAACTGGGCAAGTTGACCTTCGACCATCCGGTGGTGCTGCTCGACCGTGCCGGCAAGGGCGGCACGCACGACAGCGTGGTCCTGGACAATGCCGCGGCCATGGCCGCCCTGGTCGATCACTTGGTCGGCCAAGGCGTACGCCGCATCGGCGGCCTGTTCGGCAAGACCAGCAGCACCGCTGCCGAACGCCGCGATGGCTATCTGGAGGCGATGCGCGGGCACGGGCTGACGCCGGACTATCGCGAGGTGGCGCCGAGCGCGGAGGCGGCGATCGCCGAGGTCCAGACCTGGCTGGCACAGGCGCCCCGGCCGGATGCGCTGGTGGCCAGCAACAGCCTGCTGCTGATGGGGGCGCTGAAGGCCGCGCGCGGCGCCGGTCTGCGCATCCCGCAGGACCTGGCGCTGGCGGGCTTCGACAACGAGAGTTGGACCGACCTGGTCGAGCCCGGGATCACCGTGATCGAACAGCCGGTGGAAGAGATGGGCCGCACCGCGATGTCGTTGCTGCTGGAGCGGATGAACGCGCCGACGCAGCCGACCCGCAAGGTGGTGCTCAGCGGCCGCTGCATCGTGCGCGGGTCGAGCCTGCGCTGATTTTGCCGGGGCGCCATACGGTGGCGAGAGAGGATCGCCGCTGCGGCGACCGTGGTCTGCCGCAGCGGGAGGGGTGGTGCGCTTACTCGCTGCCGTCCGGGCGCGGATAGTCGTGTTCCGGATCGGCGTGGTTGCGCTTGGGATCGCTGTCGGGTTGATCGCGTGCCTTCCACTGCGCGTCGTCGTTGTGCATCTCGTCGGGTGTCTGACTGCGTTGCTGGGAATCGTGGGCGTTGTCGCGGTTGGCGGGCGGGGACATGACGGACCTCCTGGATCAGGCGGGGGTGTGCGCCGGATCGGGACTGCGGTCGCGCTGCTCGGATCCGTCCAGGCGTGCCCAGCAGGCGACGACCAGGGTTTCGGCATCGCTCCAGGCGATGCGCGGCCAGGGGTGCTCGGCGTCGTAGCGCTGACGCAGGCGCTGCAGCCGCACGTCGTTGGATTCGCGCGGCAGTTGCAGGAAGACGTCGCACGCCATCTTGATCAGGCGCGCATGTTCGCTGAAAGACTGCGACCCCAATTTGCCCGCCGCGTGCAGCGCTTTCCAATGCGCCAATTCGGCTTCGACATCCACGAGCAGGCTCGGAGCGTGACTCACGCGAGTTCTCCTTGAGTGAGAGGAATGGGAGATGCGGAGGCGCCCCCTGACGCGTCCACTTCCCGAGACTAGGCCGCGCCGCGTAAAGGCGGAGTCGTGCTGGTGTCGTCTGCGCGGCAAAACGCAGGCGTTTTCATGGCAAAGCGTGACGCCGGGTGGCGGCTTTCACGCGCTGTGTTGTGAAGATGGCCGCCGCCGCGCGTGTGAAGGCATGGCACGCGCATGCGATGCCTGTGTTCCGTGGATGGCTTGGTCCGCGCCCGCAGAGCGGCTTACCATGGGCGACGTCCGCATGCGCGGGCACTCCGGTTTCCACCATCACGCGCCGACGGCCGCCGTTGCCGGCGCCCGTAAAGGATTGGCATGTCCGTCGCCCCCGTGTTCGATTCCGCGCCGCCGCGCATCGCCGTGATCGGCCTCGGCTATGTCGGCCTGCCGCTGGCGGTGGCGTTCGGCGCCCGCCATGACACGCTCGGCTACGACATCGATGCGCAGCGGGTGGCGCAACTGCGCGACGGGCACGATCAGACCCTGGAACTGGAGGCCGAGGAGCTGCGCGCCGGCGTGCATTTGCGCTACAGCGACGACGCGGCCCAGTTGCGCGACCGTAACGTGTACATCGTCACCGTGCCGACCCCGATCGATGCGCACGAGCAGCCCGACCTGCAGCCGCTGCGCCAGGCCAGCGAGCTGCTGGCCGGCGTGCTCAAGCGCGGCGACCTGGTGATCTACGAGTCCACCGTCTATCCGGGCACCACCGAAGAGGTCTGTGTGCCGCTGCTGGAGCAGGGCTCGGGATTGCGCTGCGACGTCGACTTCCATTGCGGCTACAGCCCGGAGCGGGTCAATCCCGGTGATCGCCAGCGGCGCCTGGCCGACATCCGCAAGATCACCTCCGGCTCGAACCCGGCCGCTGCCGACGCGGTGGACGCGCTGTATGCCGGCATTATCGCCGCCGGCACCTGGCGTGCGCCGTCGATCCGCGTGGCCGAGGCGGCCAAGGTGGTGGAGAACATCCAGCGCGACGTCAACATCGCCCTGGTCAACGAACTGGCGCTGATCTTCGACCGGCTCGGCATTGACACCCAGGACGTGCTGGACGCCGCCGGCACCAAATGGAACTTCCTGCCGTTCCGGCCCGGCCTGGTCGGCGGCCACTGCATCGGCGTGGATCCGTACTACCTGCTGCACAAGTCAGAGAGCGTGGGCTACCACCCGGACCTGATCCACACCGCGCGCCAGGTCAACAACCGGGTCGGCGCGCACGTCGCCGCGCGGGTGCAGGCGTTGCTGGCGGGCAAGGGCGTGGCGATGGCCGATGCGTCCGTGCTGGTGCTCGGCGTCACCTTCAAGGAGAACTGCCCGGACCTGCGCAACAGCCGCGCGCTGGAACTGGTGCAGGCGCTGGCGGCGGCCGGTGCCCGCGTCGACGCCTGCGATCCCTGGGCCGATCCGCACGCGGCGCAGGCGCACGGCGTCGAGCTGCTGCCCGAACCGGTGCCCGGCCGCTACGACGCGGTGGTGCTGGCGGTGGCGCATGCGGCGTATCGCAACTTGGACGCGGCGCAGATCCGCGCACTCGGCACCCCCGGCCTGGTGGTCTACGACGTCAAGTCGGTGTGGCCGCGCGCGGCGGTGGACGACCGGTTGTAAGACCCGTCCCGGGCACGCCCACCCGCCCAGGTGGCTGGCACGACTGCCATCCGCAAGCTGTACCTGCGCAGAGCGGACCCGGTGGCGGGTGCGCCGCCATGACCGCGCCACCCTCTACACTCGCCGGCTTCCGACGCCTGCGAGGACCGCGATGCACCGCTACCTAGCCTATCTCGCCAGTTGCCTGCTGCTGGCGCTGTCCATCGCCCTGTGCGCGATTTGGCCGTTGTGGGGCTGGGGCGTGGCCGCCTTCGCCGTGCTGGCGGTACTGGGCACCGTGGACCTGCTGCAGACCCGCAGCACCCTGCGCCGCAACTATCCGATCCTGGCGCATTTCCGCTATGGCCTGGAATCGGTCGGCCCGGAGATGCGCCAGTACTTCCTGCAGAGCGACATCGAGGAGGCGCCGTTCTCGCGGCAGCAGCGCGCCCTGGTCTACCAGCGCGCCAAGAACGTGATGGACGTGGTGCCGTTCGGCACCCAGCGCAGCACCTATGCGCCGGACTACGAGTGGATCAACCATTCGCTGGCCACCAGCGAGATCGCCGACCACGACTTCCGCGTCACCATCGGGCCCGATTGCGCGCAGCCGTACGCGGCCAGCGTGTTCAACATCTCGGCGATGAGCTTCGGTGCGCTGTCGGCCAACGCCATCCGCGCGCTCAACGCCGGCGCGCGCCAGGGCGGCTTCTACCACGACACCGGCGAGGGCTCGATCTCGCCCTATCACCGCGAGTGCGGCGGCGACCTGGTGTGGGAGATCGGCTCGGGCTACTTCGGCTGCCGTGACGAGCAGGGACGCTTCGACCCGCAGCGTTTCGTCGCCAACGCGACGCTGGAGCAGGTCAAGATGATCGAGATCAAGCTCTCGCAGGGGGCCAAGCCGGGTCACGGCGGGGTGCTGCCGGCGGCCAAGGTCAGCGCCGAGATCGCCGCTACCCGCGGCGTCGCCATGGGCCAGGACTGCGTCTCGCCATCGCGGCATTCGGCGTTCTCCACGCCGCTGGAGTTGCTGCAGTTCGTGGCGCGGCTGCGCGAACTCTCCGGCGGCAAGCCCACCGGCTTCAAGTTGGCCATCGGCCACCCCTGGGAGTGGTTCGCCATCGCCAAGGCGATGCAGGAAAGCAGCCTGTACCCGGACTTCATCGTCGTCGACGGTGCCGAGGGCGGCACCGGCGCGGCGCCGGCGGAGTTCATCGACCACGTCGGCGTGCCGATGCACGAGGCGCTGCTGCTGGTGCACAACACCCTGGTCGGGCTGGACATCCGCGAACGCATCAAGCTCGGCGCTGCCGGCAAGATCACCAGCGCCTTCGACATCGCGCGCACCCTGGCGCTGGGCGCGGACTGGTGCAATGCCGGGCGCGGCTTCATGTTCGCGCTGGGCTGCATCCAGTCGCTGAGCTGCCACAGCGACCGCTGCCCGACCGGCATCGCCACCCAGGACCGGCGCCGCTGGCAACACCTGGATCCCACCGACAAGGCCACCCGGGTCGCGCACTACCACGCCAATACGCTCAAGGCGTTGCGTGAACTGCTCAGCGCCGCTGGCTTAGCGCATCCGTCGCAACTGGGGCCGGAGCACATCCTGCGCCGCATCTCGCAGGTGGAGATCCGCTCGCTGGCTTCCCTGTACCGCTACCTGGAGCCGGGCGAACTGCTGCGCACCGTGCCTGACCATGCGGTCTTCCACGATTACTGGGGCGACGCGCGCAGCGATTCGTTCCAGCCGCCGGAGCGCATCCGCCGCTTGCGCGACAGCAAATCGCAATGACCGAAGCAGCGTCGGCCCGATTGCGGCAGGCGGTGCCTGAGGACATCCTGGTACTGTGGGCGCTGCGCACCCGCTGCGTGCGCGAGGTGTGCAGCAGCCACTACCCGCCGGACGTGATCGCGCGCTGGTCCGCGGCACCGGCGCCGGTCTCGTACCGCGATCTGGTCGCCGTGGGCGCGGCGATCGTCGCCGAGGACGGCGACGGACGCGTGCTCGGCTTCGGCGTCGTCGACGTGGCCGGCGCAGAAATCGACGGCCTGTTCGTGGACCCATCGTTGCGCGGCAGCGGCCTCGGTCGGCGCCTGCTGCAGGCGCTGGAGCAGCGCCTGGCGCCGTGTCCGCGCATCCATCTCGCCGCTGCGCTGAATGCGGTGGCGTTCTATCGCGCGCAGGGCTATGCGGTGGTGCGCGAGGGACGCTATCCCCATCCCAGCGGAATCGAACTCGATTGCGTGTTCATGGAGAAGATCGGCGCGACCGGGCAACCGATCCAGCCGGGCGAGCAGGGATAGTCGTCTCCCTCCGTTGCCGCGCCGGCGGTCTCATAGACACAGCTGCAGACGTGGCGATCGTCAGCCGTTTTTGCGATGCAGCATTTATGCATACTCGCCATTGACCCCGCCGCCCGTTATCGTGCCGTTACCTCCGCCGCGTACCGCGCATGAACCACTCATCGGCCCCCGACGTCGTTTCTGCGCCGCTGCCCGCCGATGAAGCGGAGCGCCTGCGCGCGCTGGCCGAACTGGGCATGCTCGATACTTCGCAGGAGCCGGACTTCGACGATCTGATCTGGCTGACCAGCCAGCTGTGCGATGCGCCGATCGCGCTGATCTCGCTGATCGACGAACGCCGGCAATGGCTCAAGGCCAGCTGCGGCCTGCCTGCCGGTACCACCGGCTATCCGCGTGAACTGGCCTTCTGTACCTATGCCTTGCTGTCGCCGCAGCTGCTGGAGGTGCCGGATACCACGCTGGACCCGCGCTTCGCCCGCAACCCGCTGGTGTGCGGTGCGCCGCACCTGCGCTTCTATGCCGGCATGCCGTTGGTCGGCGACCAAGGCTATAGCTACGGCACGTTGTGCGTGATCGACATCCGTCCGCGGCAACTGGACGCGCGCCAACGCGAGAGCCTGCAACGGCTGGCCAGGCAGGTCACCGCGCAACTGGAAGCGCGCCGCGACGCGCGCATCGCCCATGACCAGGCCAAGACCCTGAGCCTGCTGCTGGAAACCATGCCCGATGGCGTGGTGTCGTGCCTGGCCGACGGCACGCTGGGCGAATTCAATCAGGTGGCGCGGCAATGGCATGGGGCCGATCCGCGCGCCTTGCCGCCCGAGCAGTGGCCGCAGTACTTCGACCTATTCGACGCCAGCGGCAAGCGCCTGCTGTCCAGCGAGGAAGTGCCGCTGGTCCGCGCCTGGCGCGGCGAATCGGTGCGCGATGCGGAGATCGTGATCGCGGCCAAGGGGCAAGCGCCGCGCAGCGTGCTGTGCAATGCGGAACGGCTGGAGGGGCGCGATGGACGCGGCCTGGGCGCGGTCTGCGTGATGCGCGATGTCAGCGCCGAACGCGCAGCGTCGCACGCGGCACTGCTGGCCGGGCAGCGCTTTTCCGGCGCGTTCTCGGCAGCCGCGCACGGCATGGCGCTGGTGTCGCTGGAAGGGCGCTGGCTGGACGTCAACGACGCCTTGTGCGCGATGCTCGGCTACAGCCGCGCGGAATTGCTGGAGCTGCGTTTCCAGGACCTGACCCATCCGGACGATCTTGCCGAGGACATGGCCCTGGTGGCGGAGCTGATCGCCGGTCGATGCAGCGACTACCGCATCGAAAAGCGCTATCGCCGGCGCGATGGCGGCCTGGTACGGACGCGTCTGGCGGTGTCGCTGGTGCGCGACGAACAGGAGCACCCACTGCATTTCGTCGCACATATCCAGGACATCAACGAGCAACACCTGGCCGAGCTGCGCCTGCGCCATAGCGAGGCGCAACTGCGTACCATCGCCGACAACGCGCCGGCGCTGATCGCCTACCTCGACCGCGACCTGCGCTACCAGTTCGTCAACCGGCCGTATGCGGCATGGTTCGCGCTGGCGCCGGAGCGCATCGTCGGCCGCCGCCTGCACGAGGTGCTGGACCCGCAGCAACTGGCGCTGCTGCAACCGCATCTGCCGACGGCGCTGCAGGGCGTGCCGGCGCAGTTCGACGCCGAGTTGTGCGATGCCGCCGATAGCCTGCGGATCATGCACTTCAGCCTGATCCCCGATGTGGCGCTGGCGCCGCAGCCGGTCGGACTGCACCTGATGATCAGCGACATCACCGGGCAGACCCGGCTGGCGCGGCTGCTGGAAGAGCGTGCGCTGCGCGACGAACTGACAGGGCTGCCGAACCGGATGGCCTGGAACCAGATCCTGCGGCGGCGCATGAACGAGCGCCGCGGCCAGGGCCAGGTGGCGGTGATGTTCCTGGATCTGAACGACTTCAAGAGCGTCAACGACCGCTTCGGCCATCACGTCGGCGATGCGCTGCTGGTGCACTTCGCGCGGTTGCTGCAGCGCTGCCTGCGCGGACAGGACAGCATCGCCCGGCTGGGCGGCGATGAGTTCGTGGTCCTGCTGGAGGGGCTGACCGACGCCAGGCACGAAGTGCTGGCGGCCGCGGCGCGGATCATGGAAGCGTGCGCGGTCGGCTGCGAGGTCAGCGGCCGGCATCTGCCGCTGCAACCGAGCATCGGCATCGCCGTGCAGACCGGGCCGGGTTTCGACCCGGTGCTGCTCACCCAGCGCGCCGACGAGGCCATGTACGTGGCCAAGCGCGATCCGCAGGCGCGGGTGCAGATCGCGGTGCTCTGAGCGCTGCGTGCCGTGCGCAGCGGACGTCAGTGCGCGGCTTGGCCCTGCAGCCAGGCCACTGCGCCGCGTCCGGCGCGCAGGCCGCTGGCGAAGCATGCCGTGAGCAAGTAGCCGCCGGTCGGCGCTTCCCAATCGAGCATTTCGCCGGCGCAGAACGTGCCCGGCAGCGCCCGCAGCATCAACTGCGCATCCAGCGCCTCCAGGCGCACGCCGCCGGCGCTGCTGATCGCCTCGGCCAGCGGGCGTGGGCGCTGCAGGGTCAGCGGCAGGCGCTTGAGCGTGGCCGCGGCCAGCGCCGGATCCTGGCCGGCCTGCTTGCCGAGGATCTCGAACAGCAAGGCCGCCTTGACCCCGTCGATGCCGGCCTGGCGACGCAGGTGCTCGCCGAAGCTGCGGCCGCCGCGCGGCTTGCCGAGTTCGGCCTGCAGCCGCGGCAGGTCCCGGCCCGGCGCCAGGTCCAGCCACAGCGTGGTCGGGCCGTGTGCGGCGGTGGCCTCGCGCAGGTCCGCGGCCAGCGCATAGATCAGGCTGCCCTCGATACCGTGTTCGCCGACCACGCATTCGCCCTGCAGCGACTGCGGCCGGCCCTGCGCATCGTGCCAGTGCGCGACCACCGGCTTCAGCGGCGCGCCGGCGTGACGGTCGCGGAAATGCGCGCTCCAGTCCACGTCGAAACCGCAGTTGGCCGGCTGCAGCGGCGCCACCTCTACGCCGCGGGCGCGCAGCGTGTCCTGCCACGTGCCGTCTGAGCCGAGCTGCGGCCAGCTGCCGCCACCCAGCGCCAGCACGCAGGCATCGGCCTGCACCCGCCGCTCACCGTCGGCACCGGCGAAGCGCAGCGCACCGTCCGCGTTCCAGCCCAGCCAGCGGTGCTGCACGTGGAAGCGCACGCCGGCGTCCTTCAATCGCCGTACCCAGCCGCGCAGCAGCGGCGCGGCCTTGCGGTCCAGTGGGAACACCCGCCCGGAGCTGCCGACATAGGTGTCCACGCCCTGCGCCTGCGCCCAGGCGCGCAGCGCGTCGGCATCGAAGTCGGCCAGCCAGTCGCCGACCGCCGTCGCGCGTTCGCGATAGCGGCTGACGAAACGGTCGAACGGATCGGAGTGGGTCAGGTTGAGACCGCCCTTGCCGGCGATCAGGAACTTGCGTCCCACCGAACCCTTGGCCTCGTACACATCGACCTCGGCGCCGGCGGCGCGCGCGGTCTCGGCGGCGATCAGCCCGGCCGGGCCGCCGCCGACGATGGCGAGACGGCCGCGCACCGGTGCGGCGTGTTTGACGGCGGACATCGGCGGGTGCGGCTCAACGCGGCTGGACATCGAGCAGTTCGACCTCGAACACCAGCGAGGCGCCCGGCGGGATCACCCCGCCGGCGCCGTTGGCGCCGTAGCCGTAGTCCGAGGGCAGCATCAGCAGGCGCTTGCCGCCCACGCGCATGCCGGCCACGCCGTCGTCCCAGCCGCGAATCACCTGGCCGGCGCCGAGCAAGAAGCTGAAGGGCTGGCCGTGGTCGGCGGAGGCATCGAACTTCTCGCCGCGCTTGTCCTTGGCGTGCTCGTCGTACAGCCAGCCGGTGTAGTGCACGGTGACCCGGCTGCCGGGGCGGGCCTCGGCGCCATCGCCGACGCGCTCGTCGGTAGCCTGGAACGCGGCGATGCTGCCGCCGGGTGGCGGGCCCGGCGGCGTGCAGCCGCTCAGCAGCCACGCCGGCAACGACAGGCTCAACAGCAGCAGGATTCGGCGCATGCGGGATGTCCAGGCGGGCAGGGCGTGCAAGGGTAGCGCATCGCCGCAGCGGCTATCATGCGGCGCATGGCCAAACTGCTGCTCAACCTGCGCCACGTGCCCGACGACGAACGCGCCGAGGTCTGCGCGCTGCTCGACGCCGCCGGCATCGGCTACTACGAAACCCGCGCCGGGACCTTCGGCATTTCCGCCGGCGGCATCTGGCTGCGCGAGGACGCCGAGCAGACGCGGGCCAAGGCGCTGCTGGCCGAGTACCAGGCCCGACGCGGCGAGCGTGCCCGCGCCGAGCGCGCCGCGGCGCTGCGCGACGGCAGCGCCGAGACCTTCGCCAGCCTGCTGCGGCGACGTCCGCTGTTCGTACTGGCGACGCTGCTGGGCATGCTGCTGGTTGCCTCGCTGGTGCTGCTGCCGTTCCTGCTGCTGCGCGGCTAGGGGCCCGGCGTTGGGTGCGTGTCTCGGTGCGCTGAGTCCAGGCGCCGGTGCGCAACGGGGGAGCGTGTTCCGGCAGCGGTCGCGCGTCGCAGGCCCTAAAATGCGCCGATGATCGCCAACACCGCCGCCTACCACTTCGTCGCCATCGCCGACCCCGACGCGCTCGCCGCGCAATTGCACGCCTGGGCGCAGGCCGGCGCCCTGCGCGGCACGATCCTGGTGGCGGGCGAGGGCATCAACCTGTTCCTGGCGGGTAGGCCAGCGGCGATCGACGCCTTCTATGTGCAGCTGCGCGCGGACACGCACTTCGCCGATCTGCGCATCAAGACCAGCGCCAGTGCGCAGCAGCCATTCGCGCGGCTGAAGGTCAAGGTCAAGCCGGAGATCATCAGCTTCCGCCGCGATGCGGCGTCGCCGCTGGAGGCCGAACGCGCGCCGGCGGTGGCGCCGGCCACGCTGCAGCGCTGGCTGCGCCAGGGCCACGACGACGCCGGCCGGCGCGTGGTGCTGCTGGACACGCGCAATGCGCAGGAAGTGGTCTACGGCACCTTCGCCGGCGCGCTGACCCTGCCGATCGTCAAGTTCACCGACCTGCCGGAAGCGTTGGCCCCGCACCGCGCGGCCCTGGCCGACGCCACCGTGGTCAGCTTCTGCACCGGCGGCATCCGCTGCGAGAAGGCGGCGCTGTGGATGCGCGCCGACGGCATGGACAACGTGCTGCAACTGGACGGCGGCATCCTCGGCTACTTCGAGGAGGTGGGCGGCGAAGGCTACGACGGCCGCTGTTTCGTCTTCGACGAACGCGTGGCGCTGGATCCGCAGTTGGAGCCGCTGGTGGGCGGCTGATTGCCGCGGGATTGGGGAGTCGGGATTGGGGATTGGCGAAGGCGGGCTGCCTCGCGACTGCCGGAAGACTCGCGCCCTATGAGTTGGGTTTCGGCTCGCTGCATGCCGCCGCGTCCCCTCGGAGCTTCAAAGGAATCCGCTCCAGCGAATCCCCCATCGCGAATCTCGGAAGCAGTTCTGGCCTGGAAAGTGCCTGAGCACTCCGAGCCGTACGGTGTTTGCCAGCGTAGCGAGCCAGTGGCCGGATGGCGCACTCGGCCCTTCAGATGAGGCAACAGCCGCTTTAACGACTCCCCAATCCCGACTCCCCAATCCCAGCGCTTTAGCGAATCCCCAATCCCAACTCCCCAATCCCCGCCCTCAGGCGTACTGCATCTTGCGCGTCATCCCGCCATCGACCACGAACTCCTGGCCGGTGATGAAGCCGGCCTGCGCCGACAGCAGATAGACCGCCAGCGCGCCGATGTCCGGCGGCGTGCCGACCCGCCCGGCCGGGTGCTGCGCATGGTCCTGCCGCGACAGCGTGGGCGTGCGTCGCGCGTTCGGCTTGCGCCAGGCGTCGGTGGCGATCCAGCCGGGGCTGATGCAGTTGACCCGCACCGCCGGACCGGCGCTGATCGCCAGCGCATGGGTGAAGGCCACCAGCCCGCCCTTGGACGCGGCGTAGGCCTCGGTGTCCGGTTCGGACTGCTGCGCGCGGGTGGAGGCGATGTTGACGATGGCACCGCCGTCGCGGCTCTCGCGCAGCGCCGGCAGGGCATGCTTGCTGCACAGGAACGCACCGCCCAGGCTCGCCCCGAGCCGTCGGTTCCATTCGCGCAGCGACAGCCGCTCCAGCGGGCCGGTATGCGGATCGGCGATGCCGGCATTGTTGACCAGACCGTCTATGCGACCGAAGCGGGCCAGCGCGGCGTCGATGAAGCGGTGCACGCTGGCCTCGGCGGCCACGTCGACGCGGCGGAACAGCAGGCGCTCGCCGGCATCCAGCTCGGCCACGCAGGCACGGCCGGCATCGGCGTCGAGATCGCAGAAGGCAACCCGGCCGCCAGCGCCCAGCACCGCCTGCACCACACCGCGGCCGATGCCTTGGGCGCCGCCGGTGACCAGCACCACGCGGTCTTGCAAGGGCAGCGCGGGAACCGGGGCAGGTGGTGGGATCAGCGACATGGCGACGACCAGGCGAGTGCGGGCTGTCCAGCGTAGCCAGCGCGCCGTGCAACCCGCGTGGTAGTGCGGTGCAGGCAACCAAAGCCCCTCTCCCATCGGGAGAGGGGTTGGGGTGAGGGTTAGGGGCGCGTAGCGCCTGTCACTCATCTGGTTGCGCGAGGCTTCGCCCGTACCCTCATCCGCCCCTGCGGGGCACCTTCTCCCGGAGGGAGAAGGGAAAGCCGGAGCCCCTCTCCCACCGGGAGAGGGGGCGGGGTGAGGGTAGGGGGCGCGTAGCACCTGTCACTGATCTGGTTGCGCGAGGCTTCGCCCGTACCCTCATCCGCCCCTTCGGGGCACCTTCTCCCGGTGGGAGAAGGGAAGTCAAAGCCCCTCTCCCACCGGGAGAGGGGTTGGGGTGAGGGTATGACCGCCAGCCGAGCGTCCTGCCTCGTAGCTACACCCAAACCCACACTCACACCCAGCGCAAATCAGCGTTCCGGTCGCAGCCGCTGCAATCGCCGGCCCATGTCCCCACTTCGATCGCATCGCCTGCAGGAAACCGCCTTACCATGATGCCGATCTCCATCCTCGACCTCGCCCCGGTCTGCGAAGGCAGCGACACCGCTGGTGCCTTCGCCAACATGCTGGACCTGGCCCAGCATGCCGAACGCTGGGGCTACCACCGTTACTGGCTGGCCGAGCACCACAACATGCCGGGCATCGCCAGCGCCGCCACCGCGGTGCTGATCGGGCATGTGGCCGGCGGCACCAAGCGCATCCGTGTCGGCGCCGGCGGCATCATGCTTCCCAACCATGCGCCGCTGCAGGTGGCCGAACAGTTCGGCACCCTGGCCTCGCTGTATCCGGGACGCATCGACCTGGGCCTGGGCCGCGCGCCCGGGACCGACCAGGCCACCGCGCGCGCGTTGCGTCGCTACTTCGACAGCGCCGACCAGTTCCCGCACGACGTGGCCGAACTGCTCCGCTACTTCGAGCCGGCGGTGGATGGGCAACTGGTGCGCGCCGTGCCGGGTGCCGGCATCGAGGTGCCGGTGTGGCTGCTCGGTTCCAGCCTGTTCAGTGCGCGCCTGGCCGCGGCGATGGGGCTGCCGTTCGCCTTCGCCTCGCATTTCGCGCCGGACGCGATGGACGAGGCGCTGGCGGTGTATCGCCGCGAGTTCCGCGCGTCGTCGCGGCTGCAGGCGCCGTATGCGGTACTGGCGTTGAACGTGGTGGCCGCCGCGTCCACGGCCGAAGCGCGGCGCTTGTTCACCACCCAGCAGCAGAGCTTCGTCAACCTGCGCCGCGGCCGCCCGGGGCTGATTCCGCCGCCGATCGACGATATCGAGGCGTTCTGGGCGCCGCACGAGAAGCTGGGCGTGGAGCGCGCGCTGGCCTGTACCGTGCTCGGCGATCCCGAAACGGTCGCACAGGGCCTGGCCGATTTCGTCGCGCGGCATCGTCCGGACGAGTTGCTGTTCACTGCGAACATCCACGATCACGCCGCACGTTTGCGCTCGTTCCAACTCGCGGCGGACGCATGGATGCAGGTCGCTGCAGCGGCCTGATGCACGCGTCTGCGCACGTGTCTACAAGCGCAGACGCGCTTTCGCGAAGAACGCCGCATTTGTATTGATGTGCATCACACCAGGCACTGCTTTCACGATGTCTTGATTTTCCCGGGTATGTCATCGTTTCACGCCGCGCATCAGCGTGGCGCCCGGCCCGGATATGGCCGGACAACGATGTAAACAGGGGGCAGCAATGAACGCACAGCATCCGATGGCGCCGGCCCACGAGTGTGGGCTGGAAGCGGCCTTGCAACAGATGAGCAAATGTCTGGAGCGCGTGCGCGGCCGCGCGACCGAACGGACGACGCAGACGGCGTCGCCGCGTCCGTCGCACATGCGCAATGTGTTCGCCAACGATGCGGCGCTGTATCTGGTGAAGTGAGGCAGGCAGCGGCGCAGTTCCGCTGCGGTCGCGCGATCAGCGCAGCTTCTGCATCCATTCCCGGCCCAGGTCGACCACCTGATCCGAGGCCAATCCCAGGCTCAGCGCCACCGCGACGCTGCCCAGCCAGGACAGCAGCATCAGCCCGCCGTCGCGCTCCAGCAAGGCCAGCGCGAACAGCAGCAACATCGCGCCGAACGCGTAGTTGGTGAACGGGATCGGCAGCGACAGCAGGATCCCCAGCACGATCAGCAGCAGGCCGCTGAACGCGCGCGCCGGCAGGGTGTCGACCAACGCCGACAGGCGCGGCTTCAGTAGCCGGTCCAGGCGCCGCAGCCAGGGCGCGATACGGCCGACGAAGCGCTGCATGGTGCGGCGGCGCGGCCCGCGCTCGCCGATGAAGCGCGGCAGCCATGGCTTGCGCAGGCCGATCAGCATCTGCAGGCCGATCAGCGTCACCAGCGGCCCGCTGATGCCGCCGGCCAGGCCCGGCACCGGCAGGAACGCCGGCAGGATCGCCACGAACAGGAACACGCCGAACGCGCTCTGCTGCAGATCGGCGAGGATCAGCCGCAGCCGCAGGTGTTCTTCCGGGTCGCCGAGGACGAAAGTATCGAGCAGGGTGCGGATGCCCTCGGCGCTGTAGCCGTGGTCGCGCGCGTGCGGCGCACCGCCGGGTGCGTCACCCGGTGATGTCATCGCTGTTCTCGTCCTGCAGCTTGCGCAGCAGCAGCTTGTCCACGCGCGCACCGTCCAGGTCGACGATCTCGATGCGCCAGCCGGCCCAGTCGAAGAACTCGCCCGCGTGCGGGATGCGTCCGAAGTAATAGATGCACAGGCCGGCCAGGGTGTTGTAGTCGCCCTCCTCGGCGCTGGGCAGCTCGGCGCCGCCCAGCAGTTCGCGCAGGTCCTCGATCGCCAGCGAGCCGTCGATCAGCAGCGAGCCGTCGGCGCGGGTCACCACCAGCGCGTCCTCGTCGGCGTTGTCGGCCGACTGCAGGCGTCCGACCACCGCGCCCATCAGGTCGCTGATCGTGACCAGGCCCTGGATCTCGCCGTACTCGTCCACCACCAGCGCCATCGACTGCTGCTCCTCGCGGAAGATCTCCAGCAGCTTCATCGCGTGGGTAGACTCGGACACGAACAAGGTGTCGCGCAGGCTCTGGAACAGCTGGGTGGCGTCGCCGTCCATGCGCGTGACCAGCGATTTCACTTCCAGCACGCCGGCGATGTCCTGGTCGCTGCCGCGGTACACCGGGTAGCGGGAGAATTCGTGTTCGCGCATCACCTGCAGGTTGCGCTGCGGCTCGGCGTTGGCATCGAGCCAGGCGATGCGGTTGCGCGGGGTCATCAGGCTGTCGGCGGTGCGGTCGCCCAGGCGCATGACCCGGTTCATCATGTCGCGCTCGTGCGCGTCGATCACGCCGGCCTCGTGGCTCTCGGCCACCAGCATGCGGATCTCCTCTTCGGTCACCGACGCCGATTCCTCCTTGCCCAGGCCGAACAGGCGCAGGACCAGCCGGGTCGAGCGCGACAGCACCCACACGAACGGCGCGGCGATCCAGGCCAGCCAGCCCATCGGCATGGCGACGAAGCTGGCGATGGTCTCCGAACGGGTCAGCGCCAGGCGCTTGGGCACCAGTTCGCCGAAGATCAGCGTCAGGAAGGTGATCAGCACGATCGCCAGGGTCTTGCCGATCAGCGCCGACCAGGGTTGCGGGTCGCCGAACAGGGTGAAGTTGGCCGCCAGCGCCGGGAACAGCGCCTGCAGCTTGGCCGCGATCGCCACGCCGATGGCCTCGCCGCCGAACACGCCGGTCAGGATGCCGATCGCGGTGATGCCGATCTGCACGGTGGACAGGAAGTGCTCGGGGTTCTCGGCCAGCGCCAGCGCCTTGGACGCGCGGGTGCTGGTCTGCGCCATCTGCTTCAGGCGGCTCTTGCGCGAGGTCATCAGCGACATCTCGGACATCGCGAAGAAGCCGTTCAGCAGCACCAGGGCTGCCACGATCAACAGTTCAAGCATGCGCGCGCTCCTTGGCGCCAAGGAAAGCGGGGACATGGGCGCCGTTGCGGCGCGGGGAAGGGGGGCTAGGGTGGTCGTCCATAGGGTGCGCCCACGAAGGGCGCGGCGGGGATGGTAACAAACCCGGGAGGGGGCCGCTTCCACGCGGCGCCCACGCCCGCGGGCGCCCTGCCGGGCCGCGACTACCCGCAGGTGTCAGCAAACAGTCATAATTCCGCCCCAGTGCCGTCCTTCCCGCGACGGCGGGAAGCGCGTTGCATGTTTTCGTTGCAGACCATCTTCGGTTCCGGCAAGCAGTTCTACACCCTGCTCGACGAGGCGGCACAGGCCGCCTACGACAGCACCAAGGCCCTGCACGCGATGATGCGCGAGTCCGACCGGCAGCCGGCGCTGGACGGCTTCAAGCTGGCGCGCCTGCGCGAGCGCGCGGCCTCCGACAAGATCGGCCAGGCGCTGGTGGACAGCTTCATGACCCCGATCGAGCGCGAGGACATCGAGGCGCTGGGCTCGGCCCTGTACAAGATCCCCAAGCAGGTGGAGAAGTTCGCCGATCGCTATTCGCTGGCGATCCAGCACCTGGAGCACATCGATTTCGCGCCGCGCTCGGCGATGCTGGAGCAGGCCGCGGCGGTGGTGGTGGAGATGGTCCACGACCTGCGCCACATGAACCTGGACCGGATGAGCGCGCTCAACGACAAGCTGCGTTCGCTGGAGAACGAGGCCGACCGGCTGATGCTGGAGCTGTACCGCGACATCTACTCCGGGCGCCTGGACAACCTGCAGATGTTCCTGCTCAAGGAGTTCTTCGAAATCCTGGAGAAGGCCATCGACCGTTGCCGCGAGGCCGGCGTGGTGGTCTACCAGATCGTGCTGAAGAACTCCTGATGGACGCGCTGCGGAGTTGCTGCCTGCGCGGCCGTAGCGCCCTGCGCGCGCCCGCCGCCGCCGCGTGCGTGGAGGCGCGCCGATGCTGACCCTGGTCCTGATCGTGATCCTGGCGGCGCTGGTGTTCGAATTCATCAACGGCTTCCACGACACCGCC
Organism: Xanthomonas sp. NCPPB 1128; assembly: GCF_001043115.1. GTDB lineage: Bacteria > Pseudomonadota > Gammaproteobacteria > Xanthomonadales > Xanthomonadaceae > Xanthomonas_A. The sequence continues at coordinate 197,432 of NZ_LFME01000001.1, forward strand.
AACTCGATCGCCACGGTGGTCGCCACCAAGGTGCTCAGCCCCGGCTGGGCGGTGATGCTGGCCGCGGCGATGAACCTGGTCGGCGCGCTGACCGGCACCGCCGTGGCGATGACCATCGCCTCCGGCCTGCTCAACACCGACGTGGTCGCGGTGACACCGCAGGTGGTGCTGTGCGCGCTGCTCGGCGGCATCGTCTGGAACCTGATCACCTGGTGGAAGGGCCTGCCGTCCTCGTCCTCGCACGCGTTGATCGGCGGCCTGTGCGGCGCCGGCCTGGCTGCCGCGCACAACAACTGGGGCGCGCTGATCTGGTCGCAGAACCTCGGCGACTGGGCCAAGAACAAGGGCCTGCTGTGGAAGGTGTTCGTGCCGATGGTCACCTCGCCGATCGCCGGCTTCCTGCTCGGCATCGCGGTGATGCTGCTGCTATGGGCGGCGATCGCCGGCCTGGCCAAGCTGGGCGGGCCGCTCGGGCGGCTGGCGCGGCCGCGCTGGGTCAATGCCTTCTTCGGCAAGGCGCAGATCGCCTCGGCCGCGTACATGGGCTATGCGCACGGCCACAACGACGCGCAGAAGACCATGGGCATCATCGCCATGACCCTGATCGGCGCGCAGAGCACCGGCGCCCTGGACGACCTGCCGTCGTGGCTGGCGTTCCTGCATCCCGACGCCAGCCAGGGGCAGGGCATCGCCACCTGGATCGTGCTGACCTGCGCGGTGGTGATGGCCGCCGGCACCGCCTCCGGCGGCTGGAAGATCATCAAGACCCTGGGCCACAAGATGGTCAAGCTGCACCCGATCCACGGCTTCGCCGCGGAGACCAGCTCGGCCACGATCCTGACCCTGGCCGCGCACTTCGGCATGCCGGTGTCCACCACCCACAGCATCTCCACCGCGATCATGGGCGTGGGCTTCGCCAAGAACCCGCGCTCGCTGCGCTTCGGCGTCATCGAACGCATCGTCTGGGCCTGGATCCTGACGATCCCGGCCGCTGCCGGCGTGGCGTATCTGATTTTCCGCGGGTTTGCGCTGGCTGGGTGGGTGTAAGGGATAGCCGGGAATCGGGAATGGGGAAAAGGGAATCGTAAAAGCGTGGCTTCCCGGCGAATGGTGCCGATGTTGCGGTGTTGGTTCGTCCCACTTTCCTCGCGCCGCAACGAGGGCCAACTTTGGACTAGGGTAGTCGCATAGCGCTACCGCGTAACACTCCCGAATCACGCAGGTCGGGGTATTGGCTCGACGACTGGGGAACCGCTTTTGCGATTCCCCATTCCCAATTCCCCATTCCCATCAATTCGCCCGATACATCGCCAAAACGTCCTGCCGCAGCGCGCGCTGGCTGTCGGCGCGGTTGTAGAACATGTGGCCGCCGGGGTAGTTCTTGACCTGCACGCGGGTGGGGTCGTTGCCCATCACCGGCATCTGTTCCACGGTCAGCACCGAGCCCATGAACGGGCACGACAGGTCGTTCCAGCCGTGCACGATCAGCACGCGCAGCTTCGGGTCGATCGCCACCGCCTGGCGCAGTTCGGTCACCGAGCCCTTGCGCAGTTCGTCGTCCCAGTCCCACAGCCGGTTCACGTCGTAGTTCAGCGCCTCGTAGCGGGCGTCGACCTTCCAACCGACCACGCGGGTCACGAAATCGACCATCGCGGTGGTGGTGGGGGCGATGATGCTGTCCAGCAGCGGGTCGTTGGCGCGCTGCTCGGGGGCGTTGGGGAACGGGTCGAAGGCGGTGACGTTGGAGTCGTAGCGGCTGCCCAGTTCGCCCTTGTCGCGGAACACCTCGCGCAGATAGGCCTGGGTCTCCAGGCGGCCGCCGGCGCGGCGCACGAAGGCCGGATCCAATCCGGTCATCGCGGTTACCTGCTGGATCATGCGGGTCGTGCCGGCCGGGTCGGAGCGCCCGCGCAGCAGCGCGGTGACGTAGTCGCCGCGGGTGTAGTCGATCACCTGGCGCATCGCTTCCGGAGTCAGCTTGCCCTCGCGTTCCAGGCGTGCGGCGGTGATCGACGGCAGGGTCAGCATCCACGGCAGCGGCGAGACGTCGCCGTTGTCGTCCAGGGTCGGGTTCAGATACGGCGAGACCAGGACCACGCCGTTCATCGCCACGCCGAGCTTGGTCTGCAGGTAGTGGGTGATGCGCGGGCCGCGGAAGCCGCCGTAGCTTTCGCCGACCAGGTACTTGCGCGACTGCAGGCGCTGGTTCTTCAGCAGCCAGTCGTAGATGGTGCGCGAGAGGTACTCGATGTCGGCCTGCGGGTTGTAGAACTGCTTCTTGGCCTGCTCGTCGGGCACGCGCGAGCGGCTGAAGCCGGTGCCGACCGGGTCGATGAACACCAGGTCGGTGAAGTCCAGCCAGGTGCCGGGGTTGTCGCGCAGCTGCGCCGGCGCCGAGGCGCTGTCGCCCTCGCTGCCGAACGCCACCACCTTCGGTCCGATCGCGCCCAGGTTGAGGTACACCGAGGCTGCGCCGGGACCGCCGTTGAGCGCGAAGGTGACCGGACGGTCCTTGCCGTCCATGGTGTAGGCGGTATAGACCACGTCGGCGACGACCTTGCCCTGCTTGTCCTTCACCGGCAGCGTGCCGACCTTGACCGTGTAGCGCAGGGTGCGGCCATCGAGCTGGGTGGATTGGCTGGTCTGCGCGTCGGCCGGCAGCGGTGCCGGTTCGGCGGCGGCGGGCTTGTCGCCCTTGTCGGCATTGCCCGCATCGGCATCGGCGGCCAGCGCCGCGGTCATCGGCATCGCCGCCAGCAGCACGGCCAGCAGCACGGAAGGAAAGGTCGGCACGGGCGGTCGCTCGCAGGGAGGGAGCCGGCATGCTAGGCCGCGGCGCCGGCGCGGCGGATGTGCACAAAGCCATGGTCGGTGGCGGCGCGGCCTAGGGCGTGTCACCCATCCCCGAGTATGCCGCGTTGGGTCTGGCAGGCGCGCTGCCGGCGTTGCGTGGCGCAGCGCCTGACTGGCCGTCAGGTCAAGCCGCGCGGCGCCGGCAGCGCGCCTGCCAGGCCCAACCCGAAGGGCCGCGGTTGCGCGCGCCCATGGCCGCGTCATCGCTCGGGCGTGGACGGACGTCCACTTCCTCGCTCTTCCTTGCCACAGGCACGCGCAATCGCGGCGCGGCATGCTCGGGGATGGGTGACGCGCCCTAGTCATGCCGGTTCATCGGCGCTGGCTACAATCGCCGGTCCGTCCCGTGTCCGGTCCGCTGCGCATGCCCGTCCTTCGTTCCCGCCTGCCGCTAAGCCTGTTGCTGGCGGCGTTGCTGGCCGGCTGCGCCAGCGTGCCATCGCCGCCGCCCGTGGCCGAGTCGCCGGCGGCGCACGATCCGCATGCCCATGATCGCCAGCGCCTGTGGCGGCTGCTGAGCACGCGCTGCCTGCCGCAGGCGCGCGCCGGTGCCGATCCGGCCCCTTGCAGCGAAGTGCATGCCGAGCCCGGCCAACGCTATGCCTTGATGAAGGACCTACGCGGCGACTACCAGTACCTGCTGATTCCGACGGTGCCGGTGAGTGGCATCGAAGATCCGCGCGCGCGCGCCGCCGGTGCGCCGAACTGGCTGGACCTGGCCTGGCAGGCACGCAGCCGGGTCGAGCGGTTGCTGAACCGGCCGCTGCCGCGCGAGCTGACCAGCCTGACGATCAACCCGCCCTCGGCGCGGTCGCAGGACCAGTTGCATGTCCACATCGATTGCCTGGCGCCGCAGGTGCGCGACCAACTGCAGGCGATGCAGGCGTCGATCGGCCCGACCTGGGCGCCGCTGCCGCAGCCATTGCACGGCCACGCCTATCGGGCGATGCGCGTGGAGGGCGAAGAACTGGATGCGAATCCGCTGACGCTGCTGGCGCGCAGCCTGCCGCCGCAGCAGAGCATGGTGCACCAGACCCTGGCGGTGGTCGGCGCGGAGTTCGATGGCCGCCCCGGCTTCGTGCTGCTGGCCGCTACGGCACTTCCTGGCGATGGGGTCGGTGCGGAAGAACTGCAGGATCACGACTGCACGGGCGTGATGCCGGAGGCGCCTGCGCGCGGCTGACGTTCCGGGCTGCAGTCGATCGCCAGACGGCCGACGTGACGCACGGGGATGCCGGTGCGTAAGCCCGGCATGCTGTCGTCGTCTGTCGTAGGAGCGGCTTCAGCCGCGACAGGGCTTTCCCGACAACGCCGGGTCGCGGCTAAAGCCGCTCCTACGACGGCAGCAAGCAGCAGCGCTTGCGTCGCCTCAGACCTCCAGCGACGCCAGGTCGCCCTTGGTCTCCAGCCACTGCTTGCGATCGCCGGCGCGCTTCTTGGCCAGCAGCATGTCCATCAGCGAGCGGGTCTGCTCGCCGTCGTCCACGGTCAGCTGCACCAGGCGCCGGGTGTCCGGGTGGATGGTGGATTCGCGCAGCTGCTGCGGATTCATCTCGCCCAGGCCCTTGAAGCGGGTGACGCTGACCTGGCCCTTGATCTTCTCGCGTTCGATCTTGTCCAGCAGCGAGCGCTTCTCTTCCTCGTCCAGCGCGTAGAACACCTGCTTGCCCACGTCCACGCGGAACAGCGGCGGCATCGCCACGAACACGTGGCCGGCGCGCACCAGGGCGGGGAAGTGGCGCAGGAACAGCGCGGTCAGCAGGGTCGCGATGTGCAGGCCGTCGGAGTCGGCGTCGGCCAGGATCACCACCTTGCCGTAGCGCAGGCCGTCGATCTCTTCCTTGCCCGGGTCGCAGCCGATCGCGATCGCCAGGTTGTGCACTTCCTCCGAGGCCAGCACGCTGCCGGAGGCCACTTCCCAGGTGTTGAGGATCTTGCCGCGCAGCGGCAGGATCGCCTGGAAATCCTTGTCGCGGGCCTGCTTGGCGCTGCCGCCCGCCGAGTCGCCCTCGACCAGGAACAGTTCGGTGCGCGAGAGGTCCTGGCTGATGCAGTCGGCCAGTTTGCCCGGCAGCGCCGGACCCTGGGTGACCTTCTTGCGCACGATCTGCTTCTCGGTCTTCAGCCGCGCGCTGGCGCGGTCGATGGCGATCTGCGCGATGCGCGTGCCGGTCTCCACGTTCTGGTTCAGCCACAGGCTGAAGGCATCGTGCGCGGCGCCTTCGATGAAGCCGGCGGCCTGGCGCGAGGACAGGCGTTCCTTGGTCTGGCCGCTGAACTGCGGGTCGGTCATCTTCAGCGACAGCACGAACGCCACGCGGTCCCACACGTCTTCCGGCGCGAGCTTCACGCCGCGCGGCAGCAGATTGCGGAAATCGCAGAACTCGCGCAGCGCGTCGGTGAGGCCGCTGCGCAGGCCGTTGACGTGGGTGCCGTGCTGCGCGGTGGGGATCAGGTTGACGTAGCTCTCCTGCACCAGTTCGCCTCCCACCACCCAGGCCACCGCCCAGTCGACGATCTCGCGATCCTTCTTCAGGCTGCCGACGAACAGCTCGGCCGGCAGCAGCTCGCGCTCGGCCAGCTCGCCGCGCAGGTAGTCGCGCAGGCCGTCCTCGAAGTACCAGGTATCCTGCTCGCCGGTGGCTTCGTCGTGCAGCTTGACGGTCAGGCCGGGACACAGCACCGCCTTGGCGCGCAGCAGGTGGCGCAGTGCGCGCACCGCGAACTTCGGCGTGTCGAAATACTTCGGATCCGGCCAGAAGCGCAGACGCGTGCCGGTGTTCTTCTTGCCGACGCTGCCGACGATCTCCAGCTTGGAGGCGGCGTGTCCGTCGGCGAAGGCCATGCGGTACTCGTTGCCTTCGCGCTTGATGAACAGTTCCACCCGATTGGACAGCGCATTGACCACGCTGACGCCGACGCCGTGCAGGCCGCCGCTGAAGGTGTAGTTGCGGTCGCTGAACTTGCCGCCGGCATGCAGCCGGGTGAGGATCAGTTCGACGCCGGAGATCTTCTCTTCCGGGTGGATGTCCACCGGCATGCCGCGGCCGTCGTCGGACACCTCGCAACTGCCGTCCTTGTACAGCGTCACCTCGATGTGCCGGGCGTGGCCGGCCAGCGCCTCGTCCAGCGCGTTGTCGATGACTTCCTGGGCCAGATGATTCGGCCGTGCGGTGTCGGTGTACATGCCGGGCCGGCGCTTGACCGGGTCCAGGCCAGAGAGAACTTCGATGTCGGCGGCGTTGTAGCGGGTATTCATGCGTCTCAGCAGGTGGCGCGAAGCAGATCCGGAAGTGTGCGGTCTGCGGCGCTTTTTTGCACGTCGCCGGTGTTCAGGGCAGGTGCGGCGGCGCCGCGCTACGCTGGCCCTGGAAAAACCGCGACGTCGCCCACATCTTCGTCGCACGTCCCAAAGGAGTCCGCCATGAACGTTCGCAAGCTGTTGACCCTGGCCGCCCTGGTCGCCGCCGCGGTGGCCGTGCCGGTCGCGATGGCCCAGGCGCAGAGCGCCGATCCGGCCGCCTCCGGTGCCGCCGCCTATGAGGCGCAGGTCGCCAAGGAAAAGGCCGAGGCCGATGCCAAGGCCAAGCGCCGCGCCGCCGCGGCCGCCGAGCACAAGGCCGGCAAGGATGCGGCCGCGCCGAAGAAGGAAGAGGAAGAGGAAGCGCGCAAGCCCTGAGCTTTCGCGCGGTTTCCTGCATACGACGCCCCGGTCGCCCGGGGCGTCGCTTTTTTGTGGGGCGGCTGTTGCGCGAAAGCGCTTGGGCAAATCCGCTTCACCCGTTAAACTATGGCTTTCCGGGAGGCCTTTGAGCCATGACCCCCCTGATCTTCGTTACCGGCGGCGTAGTGTCCTCGCTTGGCAAGGGCATCGCGGCCGCTTCGCTTGCGTCCATTCTCGAAGCACGTGGCCTGTCGGTCACGATGATGAAGCTGGACCCCTACATCAACGTCGACCCGGGCACGATGAGCCCGTTCCAGCACGGCGAGGTGTACGTCACCGACGACGGCGCCGAGACCGACCTGGACCTGGGGCATTACGAGCGCTTCGTGCGCACGCGCCTGTCGCGCAAGAATTCGGTCACCACCGGGCGCATCTACGAGAACGTGATCCGCAAGGAGCGCCGCGGCGACTACCTCGGCGCCACCGTGCAGGTGATTCCGCACATCACCGACGAGATCCGTCGCTGCGTGGATGAAGCCACCGCCGGCTACGACGTGGCCCTGGTCGAGATCGGCGGCACCGTCGGCGACATCGAGTCGCTGCCGTTCCTGGAGGCGATCCGCCAGGTGCGCACCGAGCGCGGCGCCGAGAAGGCCATGTTCATGCACCTGACCCTGGTGCCGTACATCGCCGCGGCCGGCGAGCTGAAGACCAAGCCGACCCAGCATTCGGTCAAGGAACTGCGCTCGATCGGCATCCAGCCGGACGTGCTGCTGTGCCGCTCGGAGCAGGCGATCCCGGATTCGGAGCGGCGCAAGATCGCGCTGTTCACCAACGTCTCCGAGCGCGCGGTGATCAGCGCCGCCGACATCGACGTGCTCTACGGCATGCCGCTGGAACTGCACCGGCAGGGCCTGGACGAGATCGTCATCGACCAGTTCAAGCTGCGCGACAAGGTCGGCGCGGCCAACCTGTCGGAGTGGGAAGCCGTGGTCGACGCGATCAAGCATCCGCTCGACGAGGTCACCATCGCCGTGGTCGGCAAGTACGTCGACCACCAGGACGCGTACAAGTCGGTCGGCGAGGCGCTCAAGCACCGCGGCCTGCGCCAGCGCACCAAGGTCAATCTCAAGTGGCTGGAAGCGCAGGACCTGGAAGGCAGCGACATGGCGGCGCTGGCCGACGTGGACGGCATCCTGGTGCCGGGTGGCTTCGGCGACCGCGGCTTCGAAGGCAAGGTGCTGACCTCGCGCTACGCACGCCAGCACGGCGTGCCGTACTTCGGCATCTGCTATGGCATGCAGGCCGCGGTGGTCGACTATGCGCGGCATGTCGCCGGGCTGGACGCGGCCAACAGCACCGAGAATGACCGGCAGTCGCCGTACCCGGTGATCGGCCTGATCACCGAATGGCGCACCGCCAGCGGCGATGTCGAGAAGCGCGACGAGAAGTCCGACCTCGGTGGCACCATGCGGCTGGGCCTGCAGGAGCAGCGGCTCAAGCCGGGCACGCTGGCGCGCGAGCTGTATGGCAAGGACGTGGTGGCCGAGCGCCATCGCCACCGCTACGAGTTCAACAACCGCTATCGCACCCAGTTGGAGGACGCCGGCCTGGTGATTGCCGCCAAGTCGATGGACGACACCCTGGTGGAAATGGTGGAGTTGCCGCGCCAGACGCATCCGTGGTTCCTGGCCTGCCAGGCGCACCCGGAGTTCCTGTCCACGCCGCGCGACGGCCATCCCTTGTTCATCGGTTTCGTCCGTGCTGCGCGCGAGCGCAAGGCCGGCGGCAAGCTGCTGAAGGAAGCGCGCGCGTAGTTCCTTCTCCCATCGGGACCATGGCCCCCTTTTTGGGGGAAGGTGGCGCGAAGCGCCGGATGAGGGTACGGGGCGAAGCCTCGCGAAGTCGAATTCCCTAGGCTCCGCCCGGACCCTCACCCCAACCCCTCTCCCGGTGGGAGAGGGGCTTGATTCCATGAGGCTTCGTCCGGACCCTCACCCCAACCCCTCTCCCGGTGGAAGAGGGGCTTGATTCCATGAGGCTTCGCCCGGACCCTCACCCCCGACCCCTCTCCCGGTGGGAGAGGGGAGTAACCTCGCCCCAATCTCGTGCCTCAACGGCGCGGGGCTCAACCGATAGGTGATGCAATGAAACTGTGTGGCTTCGATGTCGGCCTGGACCAGCCGCTGTTCCTGATCGCCGGCCCGTGCGTGATCGAGTCGATGCAGCTGCAGCTCGACGTCGCCGGCCGGCTCAAGGAGATCACTGGCCGGCTTGGCATCAACTTCATCTTCAAGTCCAGCTTCGACAAGGCCAACCGCACCTCCGGTACCAGCTTCCGCGGCCCGGGCCTGGAGGAGGGCCTGAAGGTGCTGGACGCGGTGAAGACCCAGATCGGCGTGCCGGTGCTGACCGACGTGCACGAATACACGCCGATGCATGAGGTGGCGGCGGTGGTCGACGTGCTGCAGACCCCGGCGTTCCTGGTGCGGCAGACCGATTTCATCAAGAACGTGTGCGCCGCCGGCAAGCCGGTCAACATCAAGAAAGGCCAGTTCCTGTCGCCGTGGGACATGAAGCCGGTGGTGGACAAGGCCAAGTCCACCGGCAACGAGCAGATCATGGTCTGCGAGCGCGGCGCCAGCTTCGGCTACAACAATCTGGTCAGCGACATGCGCTCGCTGAGCGTGATGCGCGAGACCGGCTGCCCGGTGGTGTTCGACGCCACCCATTCGGTGCAGTTGCCGGGCGGGCAGGGCGGCAGTTCCGGCGGCCAGCGCGAGTTCGTGCCGGTGCTGGCGCGCGCGGCGGTCGCGGTGGGCGTGTCCGGCCTGTTCGCCGAGACCCACCCGGATCCGTCCAAGGCGCTGTCCGATGGCCCCAATGCGTGGCCGTTGGACCAGATGGAAGCGCTGCTGGAAACGCTGATGGAACTGGATGCGGTCACCAAGAAGCACGGGTTCTCGCGTTTCGCGTGAGGTCTCGGCTGCATCTGCGGCATCCGCGCGACGCTTGACGGGGAGTGGCCTGGCGGGCGTCTGCCTGCGCGACGGGCCGCGGGCGATGAGCCCGCGTGGCCAGATCCACGCCCACGCCTGGGGGCTGTGCGCGCTACTGCTGTCGCTGCTGGCCTGGGCGGCGTTGGGCGTGGTGCTGTTCGCCTTCCTCCGCGCGATCGGTGCGCCCGGCGATGGCGATCACGGCATCCTGGCCATGCAGCCCTGGATCGTCGGCGGCCTGCTGGTGCTGGCGGTCGCCGCACTGGGCACCTTGATCGCCGCCGCGCTGGGCTGGGCGCTGCGGCGCGGCCGCCTCCTGGCCGGCATCGCCGCCGGCCTGCTGCTGGCGATGATGTCCCTGATCCTGCTGTTCCTCGGCGGGATCCCGCTCCTCGGCTGAGGCGGCATTTGGCAAGGAACGGGCGGCCGGGGATAATCAGCCGGCATTCGTTTCCGCCTCCTCCTCCTACAGGTAACCGGCCCGCCCATGAGTACGATCCGCAGCATCCACGCCCGTGAAATCCTCGACAGCCGCGGCAATCCCACGCTGGAAGCCGATGTCATCCTGGAGGACGGTTCGTTCGGTCGCGCCGCGGTGCCCTCGGGCGCGTCCACCGGCACCAAGGAAGCGGTCGAGCTGCGCGACGGCGACAAGACCCGTTACCTGGGCAAGGGCGTGCGCAAGGCGGTGGAGAACGTCAACACCACCATCGCCAGCGCGCTGCAGGGCTTCGACGCCGCCGACCAGCAGGGCCTGGACCGCCGCCTGATCGACCTGGACGGCACCGAGAACAAGGGTCGCCTCGGCGCCAACGCGCTGCTCGGCGTCTCGCTCGCCAACGCGCACGCGCTGGCCGCCTCGCGCAAGCAGCCGCTGTGGCAGTCGCTGGCCGCGGGCAATACCGCCAACCTGGCGCTGCCGGTGCCGATGATGAACATCATCAACGGCGGCGCGCATGCCGACAACAACGTCGATTTCCAGGAATTCATGGTGCTGCCGGTCGGTGCCGCCTCGTTCTCCGAGGCGCTGCGCGCCGGTACCGAGATCTTCCACGCGCTGAAGTCGGTGCTGAAGGGCCACGGCCTGTCCACTGCGGTCGGCGACGAAGGCGGCTTCGCCCCGGACTTTCGCAGCAACGTCGAAGCGCTGGACACCATCCTGGAAGCGATCGGCAAGGCCGGCTACACCGCCGGCGAAGACGTGCTGCTGGGCCTGGATGTGGCCTCCAGCGAGTTCTACGACAACGGCAAGTACCACCTGGTGGGCGAGGGCAAGCGCCTGACCAGCGAGCAGTTCGTCGACTTCCTGGCCGACTGGGCTGCGCAGTACCCGATCGTCAGCATCGAGGACGGCCTGGCCGAGGACGACTGGGCCGGCTGGAAGCTGCTCACCGACCGCATCGGCAGCAAGGTGCAACTGGTCGGCGACGACCTGTTCGTGACCAACCCGAAGATCTTCAAGCAGGGCATCGAGTCCGGCACCGCCAACGCGATCCTGATCAAGGTCAACCAGATCGGCACCCTGACCGAGACCCTGGAAGCCATCACCATGGCCGACAAGGCCGGCTATGCGGCCATCGTCTCGCATCGCTCCGGCGAGACCGAGGACACCACCATCGCCGACATCGCCGTGGCCACCACCGCCACCCAGATCAAGACCGGCTCGCTGTGCCGCAGCGATCGCGTGGCCAAGTACAACCAGTTGCTGCGCATCGAAGAAGCGCTGGGCAGCGCCGCGCGCTACGCCGGGCGCGACGCCTTCGTCTCGCTCAAGCGATAAGCCGTGCGCAACTGGCGCTGGCTGCTGCTGGTGCTGGCGGGATTGCTGGCGTGGCTGCAGTACCGTTTCTGGCTCGGCCCGGGCAATTCCGGCGAAGTGCTGGTGCTCGAAAGCCAGGTCGAGCACCAGAAGCGCGACAACGAAGGGCTGCAGCAACGCAACGCCGCGCTCGCCGCCGAGGTCAAGGACCTCAAGGACGGCGAGGCGGCGATCGAGGAGCGCGCGCGTAGCGAACTGGGCATGATCAAACCGGGCGAAAAGTTCTACCGCGTGGTCGAGAACGCGCCGGTGTCGACCGCGCCGGCCGGTACGGCAGCCGGCGCGCAGCCGGCGCCTGTGACGCCGGCGCCGGGCGAGCAACCCTGATGGCCACCGTCTGGGCCGTGGTCCCGGCGGCCGGCCGCGGCACCCGTTTCGGCGGCGCCACCCCCAAGCAGTATCTGCAGGCGGGCGGGCGCCCGTTGCTGGCGCATGCCTTGGAAGCGCTGCTGGCGCATCCGGCGGTGGCCGGGGCGATGGTCGCGCTGGGCGCCGACGATACGCAGTGGCCGGGCTGGACCGAACTGACCGGCAAGCCGGTGCTGACCTGCCTGGGCGCCGGCAGCCGCGCCGGCTCGGTGCTGGCCGCGTTGCATGCATTGCCGGAATCGGTAAAGGCCGATGATTTCGTGCTGGTGCACGACGCGGCGCGGCCGAACCTGGCGCTGGCCGACCTGGACCGGCTGCTGGAGGCGGGGCGCGGCGATCCGGTCGGCGCGATCCTGGCCGCGCCGGTGCGCGACACGCTCAAGCGCGCCGGCGACGACGGCGGCATCGACGGCACCGAACCGCGCGAGCGCCTGTGGCGCGCGCTGACCCCGCAGTTGTTCCGGCGCATGCAGCTGAGCCGCGCCCTGGAGCAGGCCGCCGCGGCCGGCGTCGAGGTCACCGACGACGCGATGGCGATGGAATTGCTGGGGCTACGGCCGCTGCTGGTCGAGGGCGCCGAAGACAATTTCAAGGTCACCACGCCTGCCGACCTGGCGCGTTTCGAGTTCGAACTGTTCCAGCGGCAGGGCGGCTGATGCGGTTCGAGGACTCGGTGGCGCACGCCTGGCTGCAGCAGGTCGCGGACGCTGTGATCGTGATCGATGGCGACGACATCCAGCACGAGGCGAATGCCAACCTATGGGCGTTCTCGCCGCGCGACGCGCAATCCACGGGCATCGACGTCGCGAGCGTGACGCGGTTCGTGGAGGCGGTCGCCGACCATCGCCAGGCCACGCTGCGCGCGCAGGGAGCGCCGGCGATGACCTTCTATTGCTGGCACGACGGGCAGGCGCGGCAGTTGCGCTTCAGCCTGGTGTCGTCGGTGCACGGCCGCCTGCCGTTCCGCGTGCCGATCCAGCAGACGCCGTTGCCGGCGATCGTCGAACGCATCGTCCAGGCCGACTGGCTCAACCCGCAGTGGGGCGCAGCCGACGCCGAAGACGACGCGATGCAGGCGTCCGAGGCCCTGCCGGTTTACGTGCGCACGCTGCACCCCGGCGTCTGACCGCCAGACGGCGTCGCCGCTTTTAAGAACAGGATTCCCATGTCACACGATTCCCTTTCCGCTCCTCCCTTCCGCATCGGCCAGGGCTACGACGTGCACGCCTTCGGCGAGGGCGACCACATCATGCTCGGCGGCATGCGCGTGGCGCACGAGCGCGGTGTGCTCGCCCACAGCGATGGCGACGTGGTGATTCACGCCTTGTGCGACGCCCTGCTCGGCGCGCTGGCGTTGGGCGACATCGGCCAGCATTTCCCGCCGTCCGATCCGCGCTGGAAGGGCGCCGACAGCGCGCAGTTCCTCGATCACTGCGTTGGCCTGCTGCGTACGCGCGGCTGGCGCCTGGGCAATGCCGACATCACCGTGATCTGCGAACGGCCCAAGGTCGGCCCGCATGCGCTGGCGATGCGCGAACGCCTGGCGGCGCTGCTGCAGGTCGAACTGGATTGCGTCAGCGTCAAGGCCACCACCAGCGAAAAGCTCGGTTTCACCGGCCGCGGCGAAGGTATCGCGGCGCAGGCCGTGGCCCTGCTGGTGGCGTTGTGAGCGAGTTGCCGCGTGCGTTCGGTGCCGCGCCGTTGCAGGCGCGCATGCGCAGCAGCGCCGAGGATTTCCAGGTCGACGAGCTGCCTGCATTCGCGCCGACCGGCGAGGGCGAGCACCTGCTGCTGACGGTGCGCAAGCGCGGCATGAATACTGCCTTCGCCGCGCGCCGCCTGGCGCAATGGGCCGGGGTGGCGGAACTGGCGATCGGCTACGCCGGCATGAAGGATCGCCATGCGGTCACCACCCAGCGCTTCTCTGTGCACCTGCCCAAGCGCGTGGCGCCGGCGCTGGAGAGCCTGCAGGATGCCGATCTGCAGGTGCTGGAGGCGCATTGGCACAACCGCAAGCTGCCGCGCGGCGCGCTGGCCGGCAACGGCTTCGTGCTGGTGTTGCGCGAGGTGCGCGGCGAGCGCGCGGCGATCGAGATGCGGCTGGCGCAGATCGCGGCGCGCGGGATTCCCAACTGGTTCGGCGAGCAACGTTTCGGCCGCGACGGCGGCAACGTCGCGGCCGCGCTGGTGATGTTCGGCGGCCGCCGGGTGCGGCGCGAACAGCGCTCGCTGCTGTTGTCGGCCGCCCGTTCGGAGCTGTTCAACCGGGTGCTGGCCGCACGCGTGGCCGCCGGCAACTGGGACAGCGCGCTGGACGGCGAGGTGTGGATGCTCGACGGCAGCCGCAGCGTGTTCGGTCCGGAGTCCTGGTCGGCGGCGCTGGCCGAACGCCTGCAGCGCTTCGATATCCATCCGTCCGCACCGCTGTGGGGCGCAGGTGAGCTGCGTAGCGCCGAGGCGTGCCGTGCCCTGGAACTCGCGGCGCTGGACGAGGCGGTCGCGCTGCGCCTGCGCGAAGGCCTGGAGCGCGAGGGGTTGAAGCAGGAGCGGCGTGCGACCCGCCTGCGCGTGGCCGACCTGCAGTGGCGCTGGCTGGATGGGCAGGGCGACGCGCTGGAGCTGCGCTTCGCCCTGCCGCCGGGCAGCTACGCCACCGCGTTTCTGCACGAGCTCGGCCAGGTCGAAGAGGCGCCGCAGGCGTCCACCGAGGTATGAGCGCGGGACGGACGTCCCGCGCGCGCTAGAACCGGTAGGTGCCGGTCAGCAGCAGGCTGCGGCTGTCCGGCAGGGGCACGAAGGTCTCGTCGAAATCGTCCGCGTACAATCGCCGGTCGAAGACGTTGCGCATGCCCACGGTCACGCCCCAGGTGTCGGTGCGGTACGACACGTTCGCGTCGACGCTGGCTTGCCCGGGAATCTTGAAGTAGCCACCGGCCAGGCGGCGGCCCAGGGTGTGATCGCGCGCGAGGATGCCGCCGGCCACGCCCCAGCCGCTCCAGCGGCTGTCCTGGAACTGATAGCTGCTCCATAGGGTGAAGCGCAAGCGCGGCACGCCGGTGGTGGGCGTGCCGTCGCGTCGGCCGATGCGTGCCAGCGCCAGGCTGCTGCTCAGTTCCAGGCCCGGAGCGAGCGCGCCGACGAAATCCAGGTCCAGCCCGCGGTTGCTCTGGCTGTCGATCGGCCTGGCGAAATACGACGGATGCGCCAGTACCAGGTCGAAACTGCGATCGACAGTGATCTGGTAGTACGCGACGTTGAGCCGCGCCCGGTGGTCGAACAGATCGATCTTCGCCCCCACCTCCACCTGCTGCGACAGCGCGGGCGGCAGTGGCCGGCCGTTCTTGCCGAGCACGGCGCTCGGCGCGAAGCCGTTCATGGTGCTGGCGTACAGCGCCGCATCCGGACTCAGCTTGTAGACCACGCCCATGTTGGGCACCCAGCGGCGCCGGCGCAACTGGCGTAGCTTGCCCCTGGCGTCGTAGTTGGAGATCTCGTACGCGGAGCGGCGCAGCGCCAGCGACACGTCCCAGCGTTCGCCCACGCTGATCTGGTCCTGCAGCAGGATGCCGCTGCGGCTCGACCAGGGACTGCCGGGGTAATGCAGGATGCCGCGCCGCGAATGCGGCCAGTGCACCGGTCCCAGCTGCGCGTCGCCGAACACGTCGTAGCGGTTGCGGTGCATGCGGATGAAGTAGTCGCTGCTGCCCAGGCGCGCACGCGTGTAATCCAGGCCCAGGGTCACGGTCTGCTGCAGCGGCCCGTCGCCGAAGCTGCCGACCAGGTCGTTCTGGATGGTGTAGTACGCCGTCGTATTGCGATAGGCCTCGGCATAGGCGCGCACAACGCCCTTGGGCGAAGGCGACAGCATGCCCCAGTTGCGCGCGTCGACCGCCTGGGTCACGTACTGCCCGCGGCTGCGCAACTGCCAGCGGTCGCTGAGCCGCTGATCGAGCAGGTAGTAGGCGCGTTGGGTCCGGTAGGCGGTGTGGTCCTGCGGGTTGCCGAGGCGCAGGGACCTGGGCGTCATCGCCGACACGTGATTGCGCAGCAGCAGCGCGTGATCGGCGGCCGGCTGGCGGTCGGTCACGCGCTGCACGCCGAGCACCAGACGGGTGTCCTC
The DNA here is from genome assembly GCF_001043115.1 of Xanthomonas sp. NCPPB 1128. GTDB lineage: Bacteria > Pseudomonadota > Gammaproteobacteria > Xanthomonadales > Xanthomonadaceae > Xanthomonas_A. The sequence continues at coordinate 213,256 of NZ_LFME01000001.1, forward strand.
GCTCTGCCAGGCGATCGAGGGCGCCAGGTAGGCCGCGTTGCGCGGGCCGTAGCCCTGCGCCGTGGCATCGGCATGCTGGCCGGAGACGACGAGCCGGTAACTCAGCGGCGTGGTGCCGATCGGTCCGGTCGCATCGAGCCCGGCCTGCATGTCGCCGCGTTCGCCGAGGGCGTAGCTCAGTTCGCGCTGCGGCCTGCGCAGCGGCTGCTTGGTGACGACGTTGATCAGTCCGCTCATGTCGCCGCCGTTGCTGTCGCCGAGGATCGATTCCGGGCCCTTGAGCACCTCGACCCGCTCCACGCCGATCATCGGCGGATAGCCGCCGAGCCCGACAAAACTGTTCGGCATCCCGTCGGTCATGCCGTTGCCGGTGTAGATGCCGCGGATCTTGAACAGCGGCGCCCGCAACGGGTTTTCGATGTGCTGCACGCTGGCCACGTTGCGCAGCGCGTCGGCGACGGTGCGGACCTGCTGCGTTGCCATCAGGTGCGGGGCGACGACGTTGACCGACTGCGGCACCGCGATGGAGTCGGCGGCATAGCGCAGCGCGTCGCTGGCATAGGCGGGGACGTCGCCCATGGCGTGCTCGGTCAGCACCGCGGCGTCGACCTGTTCCAGCAGCTTGGGCGGCGTGCCGGCGCGATGGTCATCGGCGGCAGCCGCAGGATCGACCGGCGCCGGCGCGGCGGGCGTGATGGCCACCGTGTTCGCATCGAGCACGCTGTACGCCAGGCCACTCGATTGCAGCAGGCGCTGCAGCGCCGCGTCCGGGGTGAGCACGCCTTGCAGCCCGTCGCTGCGCAGCCCGGCCAAAGTCGGACTGGCGGTGAGCACCTGCACGTTGGCCTGCTTGCCGTAGGCGATCAGTGCGGTGGACAGCGCCTGTGGCGGGATCGAGAAGGAGACCCGGCGTGCGTCGGACGCGAGTGGCAGGGCGAGGGCGCGATTCCAGGGTACGAGCTGCAGTGCCAGGCTGCCGCAGATGATCAGTCGCCTCAGCCCACGCACTGCCCGTCGCCCCCCAGCGGAAGCGCGAATTATGCCATGCGCGGCATCGCCCACGCGTGCCGCGCGCGCGACTGCCGCCTGGGCGGGGACCGGGGTGGAGGGCGATACCGCCTATCGGCGGCTCAGCACGATCTCGTCCTTGCCCTGGCGCACCCGCAGCGGGAACACCTGCGGCAGGGCTTCGACCCACTGTGCGGTCGCCTGGGTGTCCACGGTGCCGGTGAAACTCAGCCGCGCAAGCGCCGGATCGGCCAGGCGCAGCGGCCTATCGCTGTAGCGGTTGACCCGGGCGATCACCGTGTCCAGCGGCGTATCGACGAATTCCAGCCGGTGATCGCGCCAGGCGATGGCCCGCGCCACGTCGACCTGGCTGACCTGCAGCGTGGGCTTGGCCGGGTCATAGGACACGCGCTGTCCGGCCACCGCTTCCAGCCCGCCGCTGCCGTCGGCCGGCACCTGGCCGGCGCCGTAGATGCGGACCCGGCCCTCGGTGACCGCGACTTCGACGCGTTCGCCGTCGCGGCTGACATCGAAGGCGGTGCCCACGTCCAGGATCGACACGCCGCCGGCGTCGACCACGAATGGACGCCCGGCGTGATGTGTCACTTCGAAGAAGGCCTCGCCGGCGATCAGGTCCACGTGGCGTTGCGCCGCGCTGAAGCGGGTGCTCAGCCGCGATGCGCCGCCGAGCGCGATCCTGGACCCGTCCGCCAGCACGATGTCCTGGTGGCGGTTGGTCGCGCTGCTGTAGACCTGGGTGACCGGCGGCGCGCTCAGCTGCCGCCAGGCGAGGGCGCCGCCGAGCGCCAGCACGCCGGCGCAGGCCGCCACCTGCAGCGGCCGCCAGCGCGAACGCGGCGGCGCGAACCTGCGCACCACCTCGTCCCGCGCGGCCGCATCCAGCGTTGCCAGATCGCCGCCGAGCGCATTGATGCGTTCGAACGCCCGCAGGTGCCGCGGGTCGGCCGCGGTCCAGTCCAGCCAGCGCGCCACGGTGTCCTCGTTGCTGTCGGGTTCGCGCAGCAGGGTCCACCAGCGCGCGGCGTCGTCGAGGATGTGTTGGTCGATGCCGCTGTCCATTACGGGATCTCCGCTTCGTCGAAGCGTTTGCGGCAATGCGCGAGCGCGTTGGCCACATGGTAGCGGACCATCCGTTCGCTCACGTTCATCGCCTTGGCGATCATGCCGAAGTCCTTGCCTTCGATCACGTGCAGCACGAATGCGCGGCTGGTCTTGGCGGGAAGTTCCTTCAATGCCCGGGTCAGCGCGCGCAGTTGTTCGCTGGCCGTGGCGTGCCGCTCCGGAATCGGCGGTAGCGGCAGGTCGTGCTCCGGCAGCTCCACCGCGGCGTTTTCGCGGACCTTGCGCATGCGCAGCCGGTCCACCGCCAGGTTGGAGGCGACATGGAACAGGTAGGCGCGCGGCGATGCCAGCGCGTCGGGACGCTCAAGCGTCACGATGCGCATGTACGCCTCCTGCGCCACGTCCTGCGCGTCCGCCATCGAGCCGAGCTTGCAGTGCAGGAAGGCGAGCAGGGCGCGGTGATGTTCCTTGAACAGCGCGTCGACCTGGTGCGCAGGCGCCTGCTCCGGCGACGGTGCGCCCTCGGTGTGCTCGGGCCGACTCACGACTGCTGGTGCTCCTGGAGGGAAGCGGCCGCGGCAGTATAGCCAGGCTCACTGGCCGCCACGCGACGCGGCGGCGCACGCCGTCGGCAGCGCGGCGGCCAGCAAGCCCTCGGCGTGTGCGCGCAATGCTTCGCGGCGGCGAAACGCCGCGCGATGCTGGCTGGGGACGTCGGCCGCGGTCTTGCGCGCCGGGGTCAGCGGCAACGCGAACCAGCCATCGGCGATGGGCGTACCGCCTTGCTCGATCCAGAACGCGTCGTAGTTGGCCAGGAACACCTCCCGCTTGCGTTGCAGCGGATGGGCGGCATTGCAGACGGCATGGATCGCACGCGCGCCGATGCGCTCGGCAAAGGTGCAGGCCAGCGTCAGCATCAGTTGCTTGGGCCGCAGCCCATGCATCTGCTTGGTGAGCATGCGCACCACGTCCCGCGCATCGCCGCCGCTGGGGCCCTGCAGGCAGCCGATCAGCACTGTCGGGTGGACATCGTCACCGCTCACGGTCAGCACCAGGCGATACAGCTGGCGGCCCGCCGCGTCGCTCAGCTGCAGCCACAGTTCGCCTTCGCAACTCATCGGCGCCGGCGGCAGCAGGGACAGCGTCAACGCGCTGCCATCGTGCAGCGGCAGCGTCCCGAGGTCCGCCTGGCCTTGCCGATAGATGGCGTCGAACAACGCCGCAGGCAGGCGCTCGAGCATCAGTCGATAGTGTTGCTGGAGATGGTGCAGCCGCACCGCACGGCTCCAGCGGGTGTTGACGAAGCGGTGCAGGTGGCGCTCGAGCAGGCGTGGATCGCGTTCGGCGTAGCCGCGCATCCGCGGGTCGCGGCGCAGTGCGTCAAGGAAACGCCCGTGTTCGGTCGGCATGCTCAACGCACGCAGCAGATACTTGGCCGCCTTGATCCCGCGCTGCAGGCGGTTGCCGTGCCAGTCCGTCCGCCCCTGGAACGATGCCAGGAGCAGCGGCCACCACCGGGACGGTGCGGCGCTGTCGCTTGGCCGGGGCGGCGCCGGCGGCACCGGTCGGGCCAAGCGCGCCGGCGCTGTCTCGAACGCCGCGGCGCTCGTGGAAACGTCCACCAGATCAGTGGGTTGCAGGAAGAATTCGGTGGTTGCTTCGGTCACGTTCGGCTCGCAGAGGGGCGGTACTCTCTGACAAGACGTTTCAGCGGGCGAAAATTGAAATGGGTCCGCATGCGAAGTGGCCGGTCGTGCAACCGGCGTCCTGGCCCGACCGGGCTGGGGTCGGGCCAGGCGTGGGTGCGCGTGACATCACGTGCATGCGCTGACGCAGGAGCGGCTTCAGCCGCGACGGGCTTTTCCGTTCACGCCGGTCGCGGCTGAAGCTGCTCCTACACGGGCGTTACAGGTCAGTGCGCGGTGCAGGGTTCGCGTGGAGACGATCCGGCGCCCACGACCTTGGCCACTGCAAGGATCCTTTCTGGGGCGAGCGTCATGGTGCCCGCGGCTGCCGAGCCGTCAGCGCCGCGCCAGCAGCACCAGCATCGCGCCGGTGCCGCCTTGCGCGGTTGGCGCCGAATGGAAGGCCAGCACGTCGTTGCGTTGGCGCAGCAGGCGGTCCACCAGGTTCTTCAGCAGCGGCACGCCACCCGATTGCAGGCCTTTGCCGTGCACGATCCGCACGCAGCCGAACTCGTGCGCGTGCGCTTCGGCCAGGAACTGGCGCAGCAGCGTCTCGGCCTGCGCCGCGGTGGCGCCGTGCAGGTCCAGTTCGTCCTGGGCCGAGAACTGGCCCTTGCGCAGGCGCTGGAATACCCGCGCCGGCACATGCTCGCGGCGATAGCTGGCGACATCGCCGGCTTCCAGCGGCGCGCTCTGGCGCAGCAGTTGCTGAAACTCGCCTTGCGCCTCGGCGTCGTCGCGTTCGGCCATGCGTGCGCGTGGCTTGGGGCGCGGCTTGGCATTGGCCGGCGGCGTCGCGTTGAGCGGGGCCACCTTGCCGATGGCCGCGCGGAACAGCGCGGCGGGATCTTCGTCGTCGGAATGCGCCATGCGCACAGCTTAGAGCGTGCTGCGTGGTTTGAGGTGAGGGCGGGTACGGCATCGGCTTGTAACGTTCCGCGATGGGGCACGGTGCTGACGGCGCAGTGGGGGGGCGCGATCGCCAGGCGCAGCGCCGGCACGGCGTCCCGCGCGACGGCCACCATCGCGATCGTCGGCCCGCTGTCAGCGACCTGGCCGGACGCATCCGGTATCATGCACCGGTTTTCGAGGAGCACCATGCGCGTATTAGTGAGCAACGACGATGGCGTCGACGCCCCCGGCATTCGCATGCTGGCCGAGCAGCTGCGCGGCGCCGGCCATGAAGTGACGGTGGTCGCACCCGATCGCGACCGGTCCGGCGCCAGCAATTCGCTGACCCTGGATCTGCCGATCCGGCTCAAGCGCATCGACCATTACACCTGCAGCGTCGCCGGCACGCCGACCGACTGCGTGCATCTGGCGCTCACCGGCATGCTGGAGTTCGATCCGGACATCGTCGTCTCCGGCATCAACAATTCCGCCAATCTCGGCGACGACGTGATCTATTCGGGCACCGTGTCGGCGGCGATGGAAGGCCGCTTCCTCGGCCTGCCGGCGGTGGCGGTGTCGCTGGTCACCCACAACCACGAACCCAGGCATTTCCAGACCGCCGCGCGCGCCGCGGTGGAGATCGTGGCGCAGCTCAAGGCCGATCCGCTGCCGGCCGACACCATCCTCAACGTCAACGTGCCCGACCTGCCATGGCAGGAGCTCAAGGGCTTCGAAGTCACCCGGCTCGGCAATCGCCATCGCTCCGAACCGTGCCTGCCGCAGACCGACCCGCGCGGCGGCACCGTCTACTGGATCGGCCCGGCCGGGCGCGAACAGGATGCCGGTCCCGGCACCGACTTCCACGCGGTGCGCACCGGTTTCATCTCGATCACCCCGATCCAGGTCGACCTGACCCGCTACCAGGCGTTGGAAAAGGTCGCCAGTTGGGTCGGCGGCCTGACCGCCGCGCTGGACCGCCCGGCATGACCCCGCGGTTGCGCCTGCAGCCGGAAGCGATCGGCATCGGCATGACCTCGCAGCGCGTGCGCGACCGCCTGGTGGAGCGCCTGCGCGAAGCCGGCATCCGCGACGAGAGCGTGCTCAACGCGGTGCGCACCGTGCCGCGGCATCTGTTCATCGACGAGGCGCTGGCCTCGCGCGCCTACGAGGACACCGCGCTGCCGATCGGCCACGGCCAGACCATCTCGCAACCGTGGGTGGTGGCGCGCATGACCGAGACGGTGCTCGAAGCGGCGCCGAAGAAGGTGCTGGAAGTCGGCACCGGCTCCGGCTACCAGGCAGCGATCCTGGCCGCGCAGGGCCTGGAGGTGCATACCGTCGAGCGCATCGGCGACCTGCTGCGGCAGGCGCGCAAGCGCTTCCGCCAGCTCGGCATGAACGTGCGCAGCAAGCACGACGACGGTCGCATCGGCTGGCCCGAACACGGCCCCTTCGATGCGATCGTGGTCACCGCCGCGGCGCCTGCACTGGTCGATGCCCTGATCGAGCAGTTGGCCCCCGGCGGCTGCCTGGTGGCGCCGGTCGGCGGTCCGTCCGCGCAATCGCTGATCCGCCTGCGCCGCGCCACCGATGGCCAGATCGAACAAGACGTCCTGGCGCCGGTGACCTTCGTCCCGTTGCTGTCGGGCATGCTGGATTGACCTCTCGGAGCCGCATTGGATGAAGATTTTCGGGCCGTTGTACGAACGCGCCATCGGCTGGTCGCGGCATCGCCGCGCGCCGGCCCTGCTGACCGGGCTCAGTTTCGCCGAGGCCATCGTGTTCCCGGTGCCGCCGGAGGTGATGCTGGCGCCGATGTCGCTGGCGCAGCCGCGGCGCGCGCTGTGGTTCGCCACGTTGAGCCTGCTCGGTTCGCTGGCCGGTGCGGTGATCGGCTACCTGCTCGGCCATTTCGCCTTCGCCGCGGTGCAGCCACTGATCGAATGGCTGGGGTGGACGCAGAAGATCGATGCGCAGGTGAACCACTTGCGCGAGGTGATCGCCGAGTCGCCGTGGCGCGCATTCTGGCTGCTGGTGCTGGCCGGCTTCACCCCAATCCCGCTGAAGATATTCACCTGGGCCTCAGGCATCGTGGGAGTGCCGCTGCTACCGTTCCTGGCGAGCATGCTGGTGGGGCGCGGCAAGCGCGTGTACCTGGTGGCCGGTGCGATCCGCCTCGGCGGGCCGCGCGCGGAAGCCGCGTTGCGCCGCTGGATCGAGCCGCTCGGCTGGGTCGCCTCGGCGATCCTGGCGCTGCTGGTGGTGTGGGTCATATGGAGAGCGAAGGTCGGATGAGTGTCGATCGGGTGGTGCGGAACGGCCTGCGTTGCGGCCTGGGTATGCTGGTCGCAGTGGCGCTCGGCGCCTGCAGCAGCGCCACGGTGGTCCGTACGCCCGGCGGTGCGCCCGTGCGCGGTACCGCGGCCGCGTCGGCACCGCGGGTCTCCGTGCCCAAGCCTGGCGTCAGTGCCACCGTGCGCCGTGGAGACACGCTGTACGCGATCGCCCGCGCCAACAACATCACCCCGCAGGACCTGGCCGGCTGGAACGGCCTGCAGCCGCCGTACACCATCTATCCGGGGCAGTCGCTGAAGCTGTATCCGCCGGGTGGGGCGGTCGCCGCGCGGCCCGGTAGCGGTCCGGTGACGCCGCCGCCGGCATCCGGCGCTGGCGCCGCCGCTCGGCCACCGTCCGTCCCGGCACCGGCCCCGGTCAGCAGCGGCTTCTCCTGGCGTTGGCCGGCCGATGGCGTGGTGGTCAGCCGTTTCGTCGGCGGTGAGGCGACCAAGCAGGGCATCGACATCGGCGGCAGCAACGGCGAAGCGGTGCGCGCCGCGGCCGACGGTGTGGTGGTCTATTCCGGCGCCGGCCTGGTCGGCTATGGCGAACTGATCATCGTCAAGCACAACGAACAGTGGCTGTCGGCCTACGGCCACAACCGCAAGCGCCTGGTCAACGAGGGCCAGAACGTCAAGGCCGGCCAGCAGATCGCCGAGATGGGCCACAGCGGCGCGGCCCGCGACATGCTGCACTTCGAGATCCGCTACAACGGCAAACCGGTCGACCCGCTGCTGTACCTGCCGCCGAAGTAACCGGTCGCGTCGCTGCGTGGGCGGATCCCCGGCCCGGCGCAGCGCGCCGGGCGTTCGCCATCGGCGCGGCCCAATGGGCCGCAAGCGCCGCCGGCTCACCCACTACAACGGCAAGCCGGTCGACCCGCTGCTGTACCTGCCGCCGAAGTAACCGGTCGCGTCGCTGCGTGGGCGGATCCCCGGCCCGGCGCAGCGCGCCGGGCGTTCGCCATCGGCGCGGCCCAATGGGCCGCAAGCGCCGCCGGCTCACCCACTACAACGGCAAGCCGGTCGACCCGCTGCTGTACCTGCCGCCGAAGTAAAGCCGGCGCGACCAATGGGCTGCCGCCCTGACGCAGCGTGTAGCCGGTCTCCATCTACGGCTTTTGTAGGAGCGGCTTCAGCCGCGACCGCGTTTCTAGGGAATGTCACAGGTCGCGGCTGAAGCCGCTCCTACGGGAGTGAATGTCTGCGGAGTGGGTGGAACGTGTCCGCAGAGACGCCGCCCTGGCTCAGCCTTCGAGCAGGAACCCGACCGCCACGCGCCGGCCTTCGGCGGCCAGCACGTTGTAGGTGCGCGCCGCGGCAGCGTTGTTCATCACCTCGATGCCGATGCCGCGGGTCAGGAACAGCGCCATCACCGCCGCGGCGGGGAACACCTGGCGCTCGCCGGTGCCAAGGATCACCAGGGCCGGGTTGAGCTCCAGCAGCGGCTGCAGGTGCTGCGGCTGCAGGTCGCCGGCCGGCGGCGTCTGCCAGTCCTCGACCAGGGTGTCCGGCGCGAGGATGAAGCTGCGGGTCAGCAGCCGGTCGTTCACCTTGGCCTGGCGGCCGTCGGCCATGCGCAGGGCGTAGGCGTAGTCGGGCAGGTCCTGGGTCAGTTGCATGGGATCACCGAAGGCGCGCTCAGGCGCGCGGCAGCACGATCTGCCGGTCTTCCTTGGCCGGGCGATACAGGATCGCGGTATGGCCGATCCGCTGCACCAGCACGCTGTGCGACTGTTCCACCAGGCTGCCGATGGCGGCGTCGCGGGCCTCGCGGTCGTCGCCGCCGACCTTCACCTTGACCAGTTCGTGGCGCTCCAGCACCTCGTCCAGTTCGGCCAGGAAGGCCGGGGTGACGCCCTTGCTGCCGATCTGCAACAGGGGTTTGAGGTCGTGGGCCAGGCCGCGCAGGAAGCGGTTCTGGGCCGAGGTCAGGCTGATCGACATGCAGGTGGGAGCAGGGTTGGCAAGGGCGATCAGGGTATCATGGCCGCCCCTTCCGACCGTGCGTCCATGGCCACCCGCAGCAAAAGCAGCCAACGCTGGCTCCGCGAACATTTCGCCGATCCCTTCGTGAAGAAGGCCCAGGCCGAGGGCATGCGCTCGCGCGCGGCCTACAAGCTGGAGGAGTTGCTGCAGCGCGACAGACTGCTCAAGCCGGACATGGTGGTGGTCGATCTCGGCGCCGCCCCGGGCGGCTGGTCACAGCAGGTGCGCAAGTCGATGGGCGACCGCGGCCGGGTACTGGCCCTGGACATCCTGGAGATGCCGCCGCTGGCTGGCGTGGAGTTCCTTCACGGTGACTTCAGGGAGGACGCGGTGCTATCGCAATTCGAGGCCATGCTGGGGGAGACCCCGGTGGACCTTGTGCTGTCGGATATGGCCCCCAATAAAAGCGGAATGGATGCGGTCGACCAGCCGCGGATGATGCATCTGGCGGAACTGGCGATGGCGTTCGCCGACAGCCACCTGAAGCCGAACGGCGCGTTCCTGATCAAGCTGTTCCAGGGCGTGGGGTTCGACGACTACATCCGCGACATGCGCCGCCGCTATGAGAAGGTGACCATCCGCAAGCCGGCCGCGTCGCGCAAGCGCTCGCCGGAGGTCTACGCCCTTGGACAGGGCAAGCGCGCCCAGATCAAGTAAGCTGAACGCAAGGCTGAACCCGAAATGCCACGCATCGAGACAGAGTTGAAGGGACACCGGAGCCAATGAGGATGAACGACTTGACCAAGAATTTGCTGTTGTGGGTAGTCGTCGCCGTCGTGCTGATGGTGGTGTTCAATAGCTTTTCGCCGCGCCTCGCGGGCGGCCCGGGCAGCGACAACGTCACCTACTCCCAGTTCCTGAAGGACGTGGATGCCGGACGGGTGAAGTCGGTCGATTTCACCGACGCCACCAACCTGTCGGTCAACGCGATCCGCTTCAAGCGCGCCGACGGCAGCGAGGGTTCGGTCTATGGCCCGAGCGACGACAAGCTGATCGATGTGCTGTACAGCAAGAACGTGGACATCACCCGGCAGAAGCCCGACAACGGCCCGAGCTTCTGGTCGTTGGTACTGAACTTCCTGCCGGTCATCCTGATCATCGGCTTCTGGCTGTTCATCATGCGCCAGATGCAGGGCGGTGGCGGTGGCGCCAAGGGCGCCATGTCCTTCGGCAAGTCGCGGGCCAAGCTGCAGGGCGAGGACCAGATCAAGATCACCTTCGCCGACGTCGCCGGCTGCGACGAGGCCAAGGAGGAGGTCGGCGAACTGGTCGACTTCCTGCGCGACCCCACCAAGTTCACCAAGCTCGGCGGCAAGATCCCGCGCGGCGTGCTGATGGTCGGCCCGCCGGGCACCGGCAAGACCCTGCTGGCCAAGGCCATCGCCGGCGAGGCCAAGGTGCCGTTCTTCAGCATCTCCGGTTCGGACTTCGTGGAAATGTTCGTGGGCGTCGGCGCCAGCCGCGTGCGCGACATGTTCGAGCAGGCCAAGAAGCACGCGCCATGCATCATCTTCATCGACGAAATCGATGCGGTCGGCCGTCACCGTGGCGCCGGCCTGGGTGGCGGTCATGACGAGCGCGAGCAGACCCTCAACCAGCTGCTGGTGGAGATGGACGGCTTCGAGGGTGGCGAGGGCGTGATCGTGATCGCCGCGACCAACCGTCCGGACGTGCTGGATCCGGCGCTGTTGCGCCCGGGTCGCTTCGACCGCCAGGTCGTGGTGGGCCTGCCGGACGTGCGCGGCCGCGAGCAGATCCTCAAGGTGCACATGCGCAAGCTGCCGCTGGCCGACGACATCGAACCGATGGTGATCGCGCGCGGCACGCCGGGCTTCTCCGGCGCCGACCTGGCCAACCTGTGCAACGAGGCGGCCCTGTTCGCCGCGCGCGAGTCGGTCAAGGAAGTGCGCATGGACCACTTCGACCGCGCCCGCGACAAGATCCTGATGGGTGCCGAGCGTCGTTCGATGGCGATGAGCGAGGACGAGAAGACGCTCACCGCCTACCACGAGGCCGGCCACGCCATCGTCGGCCGCCTGGTGCCCGAGCACGACCCGGTCTACAAGGTCACGATCATCCCGCGCGGCCGCGCGCTGGGCGTGACCATGTACCTGCCCGAAGGCGACAAGTACTCGATGAACCGCGTGGCGATCGAGTCGCAGCTGTGTTCGCTGTACGGCGGCCGCGTGGCCGAGGAACTGATCTTCGGTACCGACAAGGTCACCACCGGTGCGTCCAACGACATCGAGCGTGCGACCAAGATGGCGCGCAACATGGTCACCAAGTGGGGCCTGTCCGACGAGCTCGGCCCGATCGCCTACGGCGAGGAGGACGACGAGGTGTTCCTGGGCCGTTCGGTGACCCAGCACAAGAGCGTCTCCGACGACACCGCGCGGCGCATCGACGAAGTCGTGCGGTCGATCCTCGACAAGGCGTATGCGAAGACCACCCAGATCCTCACCGAGAATCTGGACAAGCTGCACACCATGTCGCAGTTGCTGCTGCAGTACGAGACCATCGACGCGCCGCAGATCGACGCGATCATGGAGGGCCGCGATCCGCCGCCGCCGATGGGCTGGAATCGGTCCGGCAAGGACGGCGGCAACGACAAGGGCAATTCGCGGCCGCTGCCGCCGATCGCCGGGCCTGCCGAGCAGGTGTAAGTGCTAGACAGCGCTTCATGCACCGAAAGCCAGGGAGCGATCCCTGGCTTTTTTGTTGGCGGCGGTGTGGAGCCGGTCGCATCGTCCGATGCCGACTCGCCGCCTGCGCGCGCGTAGGCGACAATGGCACTGCGCTGGCCGCACGTTGCCGCGTCGATGCGATGTGCCGAGTAGACGTCGCGCACGCCGCTGCCGCCCTGCGCGTGCGGCGGATGCCGCATGGCGCTGCCCAGCGCCGTGCCGCCGTCCCGCCGCCTGCCACGGCCACCACCAGGAGACTCACCGATGTTCGACACCTCGCCCAGCCTGCAGTGCGGCGCCCACCGGCTGCTGCTCGATCGCCCGCGGGTGATGGGCATCGTCAACGTCACCCCGGATTCGTTCTCCGACGGCGGCGCGCACGCCAGCGTGGACGCGGCGGTGGCGCACGGCCTGCGCCTGGCCGCGGAGGGCGCCGATGTGCTGGATATCGGCGGCGAGTCGACCCGTCCGGGCGCGACGCCGGTGCCGGTGGAGGAAGAACTGCGGCGGGTGATCCCGGTGATCGAGCGGCTGGCCGCGCAGACCGCGCTGCCGCTGAGCGTGGACACCTTCAAGCCGGAGGTGATGCGCGCCGCGGTCGCCGCCGGCGCCGGCATGATCAACGACGTGCAGGCCCTGCGTCAGCCCGGCGCGCTGGACGCTGCCGCGGAACTGCGGGTGCCGGTGGTGCTGATGCACATGCCCGCCGATGCCTATGCCGCCGGCAGCGCGCCCGGCTACGACGACGTGGTCGGCGAGGTGCACCGGTTCCTGGCAGAGCGCATCTTCGCCGCGGAGATGGCCGGCATCGACAAGCGGCGCATTCTGGTCGATCCGGGCTTCGGCTTCGGCAAGAGCACCGCCGACAACCTGCAGTTGCTGGCGCAGTTGGCGCGGCTGGTCGAGCTGGGCGTGCCGGTGCTGGCCGGCTTGTCGCGCAAGCGCAGCATCGGCGAACTGACCGGGCGCGAGGTGCCGGAGCAGCGGGTGGCGGGCTCGGTCGCCGCGCATCTGCTGGCCGCGCAGCGCGGTGCCGCGCTGCTGCGCGTGCACGACGTCGCCGCCACCGTCGACGCGCTCAAGGTCTGGCAGGCACTGCAGGCCGTGCCGTTGCCGCGCGCTTCCACAGCGTCGGCCGCGGCGACGATCCGCTGGCCGGACGAGGACTGATGGCAGCCGACCGGCGCCCACGCGCGATCGCGCTGATGGGCCCGACCGCCTCGGGCAAGACCGCCGCGGCGATCGCCTTGGCCGAGCGCTGCGGCGGCGAGATCGTCAGCGTCGATTCGGCGCTGGTCTACCGCGGCCTGGACATCGGCGCGGCCAAACCCGATGCGGCCGAGCGCACGCGGGTGCCCCACCATCTGTTGGACCTGCGCGATCCCTGGCAGACGTATTCGGCGGCCGAGTTCGCCGCCGATGCGCGCGCGGCGCTGGAGGCGATCGTCGCCCGCGGCCGCCTGCCGATCCTGGCCGGCGGCACCGGCCTGTACTTCCAGGCGCTGCTGGAAGGGTTGGCGCCGATGCCGGCGGCCGACCCGCAACTGCGTGCGGCGCTGGCCGCGCAGGCGCAGGCCGAGGGCTGGGCGGCGTTGCACGCGGAACTGCAGCGGATCGATCCGTTGGCCGCGCAGCGGATCCGGCCTGGCGACGCGCAGCGCATCCAGCGTGCGCTGGAGGTGTACCGGCTCAGCGGCCGGCCGATCAGTGCCTGGCAGGCGGATCCGGGGCCGCCGCGGCTGCCGCTGCGGGTGCTGAAGCTGGTGCTGGCGCCGGCCGAGCGCAGCGTGCTGCACGGACGCATCGAGGCCCGCTTCGACGCGATGCTGGGGCAGGGCTTGCTCGACGAAGTGCGCGCCTTGCGCGCGTTGCCCGGGATGCAGGCGGTGGCGGAGCCGCTGGCGTTGCCGGCGGTGCGCGCGGTCGGCTACCGCCAGGCCTGGGAATACCTGGACGGCGTCGGCGATACGGCGGACTTCCGCGCCCGCGCCATCGCCGCCACCCGGCAACTGGCCAAGCGCCAGCTCACCTGGCTGCGCGGCGAGCAGGATGCGCGCTGGTTCGACCCCGCGCGCGACGCCGGGCGCCTGCAGGCGGCCCTGGACGCCTTCCTCGGCTGATCCGGCCGGCGGCCGCGCTGTGCTGGCGCCCGCGGTTGTGTAACATCGACGTTCCGGACCACGGCAGGGGAGCTGCAGTGCCGTCCCGGACAATAAAAACAATAATCTGGGAGTCAAGCATGTCCAAGGGGCAATCCTTGCAGGATCCTTTCCTCAACGCGTTGCGTCGCGAACGGGTCCCTGTCTCGGTGTATCTGGTCAACGGCATCAAGCTGCAGGGCACGATCGAGTCGTTCGATCAGTTCGTGGTCCTGCTGCGCAATACCGTCAGCCAGATGGTCTACAAACACGCCATTTCCACCGTGGTGCCGGCGCGCAACGTGCGCGTGGGGCCGGGCGGTGGCTATGTGCAGCAGAACGAAGGTGGCAGTGCGGGTGATGATGAAGTCGAGTAGTTCGGTGGCCAAGCGCGGAGCGGCGGGTGTTTGATCGGTCCCGCCGCGGCGAGCACGCACTGCTGATCCAGCCCTACGCGGGCGGTCCATTGGAAGACGATGTGCTGGAGGAGTTCGCCGACCTGGCGCGCTCGGCCGGCGCCAGCATCGCCGCCACCGTGACCGCGCGCATCGACAAGCCGAGTCCGTCGACCTTCATCGGCAGCGGCAAGCTGGAGGAGGTCAAGGCCGCCGCCGACGCCAGCGGCGCCGATCTGGTCCTGGTCAACCACGCGCTCAGCCCGGGCCAGGAGCGCAACCTGGAGAAGTACCTGGAGCGGCGGGTGATCGACCGCACCGGGCTGATCCTGGACATCTTCGCCCAGCGTGCGCGCAGCCACGAAGGCAAGCTGCAGGTGGAACTGGCCCAGTTGCGCCACATGGCTACGCGGCTGGTGCGCGGCTGGACCCATCTGGAGCGCCAGCGCGGCGGTTCGATCGGCCTGCGCGGCCCCGGCGAAACCCAGCTGGAAACCGATCGCCGCCTGCTGCAGAAGCGGGTGGAGCAGCTGCAGAAGCGGCTGGAGAAGGTCGAGGTGCAGCACACCCAGATGCGCCGTGCGCGGGTGCGCAGCGAACTGCCGCGGATCGCGGTGGTGGGCTACACCAACGCCGGCAAGTCGACCCTGTTCAACGCGCTGACCGGCGCCGAGGCCTACGCCGCCGACCAGTTGTTCGCGACCCTGGACCCGACCGTGCGCCGCATCGCGCTGCCCGGCGGCAACGCCATGCTGGCCGATACCGTCGGTTTCGTGCGCAACCTGCCGCACGAACTGGTGGCGGCGTTCCGCTCGACCCTGTCCGAGGCGCGCGAGGCCGATCTGCTGCTGCACGTGGTCGACGCCGCCGATCCGCTGCGCGAGGAGCGCATCGCCCAGGTCGACGAGGTGCTGCAGGCGGTCGGTGCCGGCGAACTGCCGCAGTTGCTGGTGTTCAACAAGATCGACCGCATCGAAGGCGCCGAGGTGCGCCACGACGCGCAGGATGGCGTGCCGGACACCGCGCGGCGCGAGCGGGTATGGATCTCCGCACGCGACGAACGCGGCCTGGACCTGCTGCAGCAGGTGCTCGGCCAGCGCCTGGGCCTGCGCCACGTGCAGGGCAGCCTGCGCCTGCCGCCGAGCGCCGGGCGCCTGCGTTCGCAACTGCACCAGTTGCAGGTGATCCGCAGCGAGCAGGCCGACGAGGAGGGCTGGCTGCTGCAGGTGGACATTCCGATCACCGAGGCCGAGCGCCTGGCCGCCGCGGCCGACGGCGCGCCGATCCGCGCGCTGCTGCCGCCGCGCGAGCAGGAGGAGTGGCAACAGCGCTGAGCGGCGCCTCGGCGTCGACAAGGTCGATGCCGATTGTCTGGCCGCGTGGCAGCGACACATGCGCCACGTTGGCTGACGGCCGGCCATCCGCCGGCGCGCACAGGCGCGACAGCCACGGCGAATTGGGCTACAAAGCGCACTGGTTTCCCGAGCTGTGCCATGACGCTTCCCACCGATTCGGAGTTGTTGCAACAGGCCACCGCGCTCAGCGACCGCTTGCGCACCGCGCGCGAGCGCCTGGTCACCGCCGAAAGCTGCAGCGGTGGCTGGATCGCCAAGGTGATGACCGATGTCGCCGGTTCCTCCGCCTGGTTCGACTGCGGCATCGTCGCCTACAGCTACGAGGCCAAGCAGGCGCTGCTGGGCGTGCGCCCGCAGACGCTGGAGCATCACGGCGCGGTCAGCCGCGAGACGGTGATCGAAATGGTGTCCGGCGCGCTGGTCAATTCCGGCGCCAGCGTCGCGGTCGCGGTGACCGGCATCGCCGGCCCCGGCGGCGGTTCCCCGGACAAGCCGGTCGGCAGCGTGTGGCTGGGCTGGAAGCGCCGCGGCGGCTACGCCAGCGCGCAGTTGTTCCACTTCCCGGGCGACCGCGACGCGGTGCGCCGGCAGACCGTGGCGGCGGCCTTGCGCGGTTTGGACGCGCTGCTGTGACTGCGGTCGCGCGCCTGCTCCGAGGATGAGCGCGATGTGGGAGGCGTTGAGCACCGTCCGCGACCTGGGACGCCTGCAGGAAATCGCCTCGGTCCTGATCCGTTACGGCTTCGGCGACGTGGTCCGGCGCATCGGCATGGCCGACGTGCTGGAACGTGCCGGGCGCCTGCTGCACTGGCACAACGCCGAAGAGATGCTGCGCATGTCGGCGCCGCAGCGGGTGCGGCGCGCGCTGCAGGACCTCGGCCCGACCTTCGTCAAGCTCGGCCAGGTGCTGGCCACACGCGTGGACCTGCTGCCGCCGGAGTGGATCGACGAACTGGGCGAACTGCAGAACGCCGCGCCGGCGCTGGACTACGTGCAGATCCTGCCGCAACTGATCGAGGCGCTCGGCGAGGAACCGACGGCGATCTTCGCCAGGCTCGAGGAAACCCCGCTGGCCGCCGCCTCGCTGGCGCAGACCCATCGCGCCTGGCTGCACGACGGCACCGCAGTGGTGATCAAGGTGCGTCGCCCCGGCATCCGCGAGGTGATCGAGGCCGACCTGCGGCTGCTGGCGCGACTGGCGGAGATCGTCGAAGCGCGCGCGCCGGACCTCAAGCGCTACCACCCGGCCGCGGTGGTGCAGCAATTCACCCTGTCGCTGCGCCGCGAGCTCGATTTCGCTGGCGAATGCCGCAACGCCGAGCGCATCGCGGCCAACTTCCAGGGACACGACGAGATCGTGATCCCGCGGGTGCACTGGCAGTGGACCTGCGAAACCTTGAACGTGCAGGACTTCGTCGACGGCATCGGCGGCCGCGACCTGGCCGGGGTCGAGGCCGCTGGCCTGGACCGTCGCCAGTTGGCGCGCACCGGTGCCGACATCGTGCTGAAGATGGTGCTGGAGGACGGCTGCTTCCACGCCGATCCGCATCCGGGCAACATCTTCTACCTGCCCGGCGAGCGCATCGCGGTGATCGACTTCGGCATGGTCGGGCGCATTTCCGAGCAGCGCCGCTACCAGGTGGTGCAGCTGCTGCACGGGTTGGTCACCCAGGACGCAGAGGCGGTGGCCGACATCCTGCTGGAGTGGACCGACGGCGAGGTCGAGGTCGACGAGGCGCGCCTGCAACTGGAGATCGCCGCCTTCGTCGACCAGTACCGCGGCGTGCCGCTGAAGGACCTGCGGGTCGGCGCCATGCTCGGCGACGTCACCGCGCTGCTGCGCCAGCACGCGCTGGCCTTGCCGGCCGACCTGGCGCTGATGATCAAGACCTTCCTGACCCTGGAAGGCGTCGGGCGCCAGCTCGATCCGGACTTCGACATGGCCGGCGCCGCCGCGCCATACCTGGAGCGGGTGATGCTGCAGCGGTTCGCGCCGCGGGCGATGGCCCGGCGCGGCCGCCGCACCGTGCTGGGCGCGCTGGAACTGCTCGGCGACCTGCCGCGCGATACCCGCCGGCTACTGCAGGCGGCGCGGCGGGGGCGCCTGCAGTTGAACGTGGAGACTGGCTCGCTGAAGGGCTTCGGCGACCAGGTCAACCGTGCCGCCAACCGCCTGACCATGGGCATCGTCACCGCCGCGCTGATCATCGGCTCGTCGATCGTGATGAACAGCGTCGGCGGCATTTCCAGCCGCTGGCTGCTGGCCATCGGCGTCTGCGGCTTCGTCGGCGCGGCGCTGTCGGGCGTGTGGATCCTGTTCTCGATCTGGCGCAGCGGGCGCTGAGCGCGGCGCGCTTCGGCGCTCTTTGGCCTGTATCGCCGAAGGTCGGGATGGGCTCATCGTCAATCCGCCGCGATTGCAGGTGCGCTTTCGCGCAAGGAATTCCCAGTGCAGACCTAGTCCACTGGTGGGAGGGGCTTCAGCCCCGACGCGATGCACCCGATCGCTCGGCGCACATGGCCTCGGCGTCGGGAGGGACGTAGGACCCAAGAAGTAGAGGCTGCGACGTGCCTGCCAATAGGCCGCATTCCCGCCGCAACAGCCGTCGCGCCGACCAGCCAATGCGGCAGACGCGGATGCGCTTGGCGGCCCCATGCATCGCACGCGCCAGTTGCTCGCCCAACGATTTAGTAGTATTACTACTAACCATGGACCTGACCGAAACCCAGCAGGCGATCCTCGACCTGATCGCCGAGCGCATCGAACACGATGGCGTGCCGCCGTCGCAGACCGAGATTGCCCGCGCCTTCGGCTTCAAAGGCGTGCGCGCGGCTCAGTACCACCTGGAAGCGCTGGAACAGGCCGGGGCGATCCGCCGCGTGCCCGGGCAGGCGCGCGGCATCCGCCTGCTCGGTGGGGCGGCCGCGCCGGCCCCTGTGCCGCAGGTGGACAGCGCCGACGTGTTGCGCCTGCCGGTACTGGGACGCGTCGCGGCCGGCCTGCCGATCGGCGCGGACATCGGCTCCGACGACTTCGTGGTGCTGGACCGGGTGTTCTTCTCGCCCGCGCCGGACTACCTGCTGAAGGTGCAGGGCGACTCCATGCGCGACGAAGGCATCTTCGATGGCGACCTGATCGGCGTGCACCGCACCCGCGATGCCCGCTCCGGGCAGATCGTGGTGGCGCGCATCGACGAGGAGATCACGGTCAAGCTGCTGAAGATCGGCAAGGACCGCATCCGCCTGCTGCCGCGCAATCCGGACTATGCGCCGATCGAGGTGTTGCCGGACCAGGAGTTCGCCATCGAAGGCCTGTATTGCGGCCTGCTGCGCCCCAACCGCTGATGCCGCGCGTGGAGCAGGGCATGCACTACAGTGCCGGCCGGACTTTCCCGACCCCAGACATCGCCATTCGCCGCTGCCGCAGCCCGGTCCGGACGAATTATTTTCATCTCGCCACGCACTGTCTCAGTCCGTGCGATACCAGGCCCTTACATTGACCTCACTCCGCAAATCCTCCTCACCTTCCAAGGACACCACAATGGACGAGAACAAGAAGCGCGCGCTCGCCGCCGCCCTGAGCCAGATCGAGAAGCAGTTCGGCAAGGGTTCGGTGATGCGGATGGGCGATCGCGTCATCGAAGCGGTGGAAGTGATTCCGACCGGTTCGCTGATGCTGGACATCGCGCTGGGCATCGGCGGCCTGCCGAAGGGCCGCGTGGTCGAGATCTACGGTCCGGAATCCTCGGGCAAGACCACCCTGACCCTGCAGGCCATCGCGCAGTGCCAGAAGAACGGCGGCACCGCCGCGTTCATCGACGCCGAGCACGCGCTGGACCCGATCTACGCCGCCAAGCTGGGCGTCAACGTCGACGAACTGCTGCTGTCGCAGCCGGACACCGGCGAGCAGGCGCTGGAAATCGCCGACATGCTGGTGCGCTCGGGGTCGGTGGACATCGTGGTGGTCGACTCGGTCGCCGCGCTGACCCCGAAGGCCGAAATCGAAGGCGAGATGGGCGATCAGCTGCCGGGCCTGCAGGCTCGCCTGATGAGCCAGGCGCTGCGCAAGCTCACCGGCAACATCAAGCGCTCCAACACCCTCGTGGTGTTCATCAACCAGTTGCGCATGAAGATCGGCGTGATGATGCCGGGCCAGAGCCCGGAAACCACCACCGGCGGCAATGCGCTGAAGTTCTACGCCTCGGTGCGCCTGGACATCCGCCGCATCGGCGCGATCAAGAAGGGCGACGAGATCATCGGCAACCAGACCAAGATCAAGGTCGTCAAGAACAAGCTGGCGCCTCCGTTCAAGCAGGTCATCACCGAAATCCTCTACGGCGAAGGCATCAGCCGTGAGGGCGAACTGATCGACATGGGTGTGGAAGCCAAGCTGGTCGAGAAGGCCGGCGCCTGGTACAGCTACGGCAGCGAGCGCATCGGCCAGGGCAAGGACAACGCCCGCGGTTACCTGCGTGATAACCCGCAGGTTGCGGCCAAGCTGGAAAGCGAGCTGCGCGAGAAGTTCCAGCCCACGGAAATCGCCCCGAGCGAGGCCGAGGCGGAAGACGACGACGCGTAATGGTTTTCTGCCGGGGGAGCGGTGGAGTCAGTGCCGCTCGTCTCCCTCGGCAGTCTTGAGCAAGCCAGGAGGACGCGCGCCAGGGACGGCGCAACTGAATGGGGTGCATCGCCCATGAGCGACGAACAGGCACACGAAGAAGCGCCACGTCGGCGCCGCCGGCAGCAGGAGCAGACTCCGCTGCAGAAAGCGCTGGGCTTGCTGGTGCGGCGGGAGCATTCGCGTAAGGAATTGACCCGCAAGCTGCGTGCGCGTGGGGTGGAAGCGGACGCTGCCGCGGAAGCGGTGGAACGCCTGAGCGGCGAGGGCTGGCAGGACGATGGCCGCTTCGCCGAACTGCTGGTGCGCAGCCGCGCCGGGGCAGGGTATGGCCCGCTGCATATCCGTGCCGAGCTTGGCACCCACGGCCTGGACAGCGAGGCCGTCGCCACTGCGATGGCTGCCTTCGAGGGCGACTGGACCGAAAACGCCCGCGATCTGGTCAGGCGCCGCTTCGGCGCTGCCGGGGCGATGGACCTGCCGCAGCGGCGCAAGGCTGCCGATCTGCTGGCGCGGCGCGGTTTCGATGGCGACAGCATCCGCGCCGCGGTGCGTGACGCTGCGGAGGACTGAGCGGGCCGGGCCTGCTACCCTTGGCGAGTTGTCTTGTCCGGTTTCCGTGGCGCCCTCATCTACGAGGGAGTTCCAGGAAGCCCGTCCGCTCGTCTATAGCCAGCCCATGAACGCACCCGCCAAATTCTCCACCTCCCAGATCCGCAGCGACTTCCTCGACTTCTTCAAGGGCAAGGGTCATACCATCGTGCCGTCCGCGCCGCTGGTGCCCGGCAACGATCCGACGCTGCTGTTCACCAATTCCGGCATGGTGCAGTTCAAGGACGTGTTCCTGGGTGCCGAGAAGCGCAGCTACGTGCGCGCGGCGGACGTGCAGCGCTGCCTGCGCGCCGGCGGCAAGCACAACGACCTCGATTCGGTCGGCTACACCGCGCGCCATCACACCTTCTTCGAAATGCTCGGCAACTGGTCGTTCGGCGACTACTTCAAGAAGGACGCCATCGCCTGGGCCTGGGAGCTGCTGACCCAGGTCTGGAAACTGCCGGCCGAGCGCCTGCTGGTCACCGTCTACCACACCGACGACGAGGCCTACGGCCTGTGGCGCGACATGATCGGCGTGCCTGCCGAGCGCATCGTGCGCATCGGCGACAACAAGGGCGCGCCCTACGCCTCGGACAACTTCTGGCAGATGGCCGACACCGGTCCCTGCGGCCCGTGCACCGAGATCTTCTACGACCACGGCGCGCACATCGCCGGTGGTCCGCCGGGCTCGCCCGACGAGGATGGCGACCGCTTCATCGAGATCTGGAACCTGGTGTTCATGCAGTTCGACCGCCAGCCCGACGGCACCCTGGTGCCGCTTCCGGCGCCCTGCGTGGACACCGGCATGGGCCTGGAGCGCCTGGCGGCGATCCTGCAGCACGTGCACACCAACTACGAGATCGACCTGTTCCAGACGCTGATCCGCAAGGCCTCCGAGCTGACCGGCACCGCCGACCTGGAGAACAAGTCGCTGCGCGTGATCGCCGATCACATCCGTGCCTGCGCGTTCCTGATCGTCGACGGCGTGCTGCCGTCCAACGAAGGCCGCGGCTACGTGCTGCGCCGGATCATCCGCCGTGCCCTGCGCCATGGCTGGATGCTCGGCGTGCGCCAGCCGTTCTTCAGCAAGCTGGTGCCGACCCTGGTGGAGCTGATGGGCGAGGCCTATCCGGAACTGGCAGCAACCCAGGACACCGTGCTGCGTGCCCTCCAGGCCGAGGAGGAGCGCTTCGCCGAGACGCTCGATGCCGGCATGAAGATCTTCGAGGACGTCGCCGCCAAGGCGCAGGGCGGGGTGATCGCCGGCGAGGATGCCTTCCGCCTGTACGACACCTACGGCTTCCCGCTGGACCTGACCCAGGATATCGCCCGCGAGCGCGACCTGCGCGTGGACGAGCAGGGCTTCGAGACGGCGATGGACGAGCAGCGCCGGCGTGCGCGTGAAGCCGGCAAGTTCGGCGGCGGCGTGCAACTGCCGGCGGACTTGGTGGCGACCCTGGCCCCGACCGTGTTCCTGGGTTACGACAGTCTGCAGGCCGACGGCCTGCGCGTGGTCGCGCTGCTCAAGGACGGCCGCCCGGTGCAGTCGGCCCAGGCCGGCGACGCGGTGATCGTGCTGACCGACAAGACGCCGTTCTATGCAGAATCCGGCGGCCAGGTTGGTGATCTCGGCATATTGACCGCCGCGGGTACCCGCCTGACGGTCACCGACACGCAGAAGTTCGCCGGCCAGTTCCATGGCCACGTCGGCACCTTGGAAGAAGGCAGCCTGAAGCTTGGCGACGTGCTCGCCGGCCAGGTCGATGTCGAGCGCCGCAGCGCCACCATCCTCAACCATTCCGCGACGCACCTCCTGCACGCGGCCCTGCGCGAAGTGTTGGGCACCCATGTCCAGCAGAAGGGCTCCTTGGTGGCGCCGGACCGCCTGCGCTTCGACTTCTCGCACTTCCAGCCGATCGGGGCCGAGGAACTGGCGCTGATCGAGCGCAAGGTCAACCAGCAGGTCCGCGCCAACAACGCGGCCGAAGTGCATCAGATGGGCATGCAGGAAGCGCTGGATTTCGGCGCGATGGCGCTGTTCGGCGAGAAGTACGGCGAGCGCGTGCGCGTGCTGAAGATGGGCGACTACTCCACCGAACTGTGCGGCGGCACGCACGTCGGCCGCACCGGCGACATCGGCCTGTTCAAGATCACCAGCGAAGGCGGCGTCTCCGCCGGCGTGCGCCGCATCGAGGCGGTGACCGGGCAGGGCGCGCTGGACTATGTTGCGTCCGAGGAGGCCCGGCTGCGCGAGGCGGCCGACCTGGTCGGCGGCAACAGCCACGACGTGGTCGACAAGATTCGCCAGCTCGGCGAGCGCTACAAGCGCATGGAGCGCGAGCTGGAAGCGCTGAAGGCCAAGCTGGCGTCCGGCGCCACCGCCGACCTGGCCGGGTCGGCGGTCGACGTCGCCGGCGTGAAGGTCCTCGCCGTGCGGCTGGAAGGCTTCGATGCCAAGGCCCTGCGCGAGGCGATGGATCGCCTGAAGCAGCAGTTGGGCGACAGCGTGATCGTGCTGGCCGGTGCCAGCGAGGGCAAGGTCGCCTTGGTCGCTGGCGTGAACGGCAGCCCAATGGGACGGGTCAAGGCCGGGGAACTGTTGAGCCACATCGCCGGTCAGATCTCGGGCAAGGGCGGCGGCCGCCCGGACCTCGCCCAGGGTGGTGGCGAGGACGGGCCCGCCCTTGCCCCTGCACTCGCCGGCGTCCCCGCCTGGGTCAAGCAACATCTCCCCTGAACATACGAGCGGCGCGCCTTGCTGGCAGGGCGCGGCTTCCCGTAACATCACCCCTCTTTTCACTTTCATTATGGGGCGTGCCGCAGCGCGGGCGCCGTGCCGGTGAGACCCACTGGTTCCCTGGAGAATTTTAAAAATGTTGATCCTGACTCGCCGGGTAGGCGAAACCTTGATGATCGGCGATTCGGTCACCGTGACGGTGCTTGGGGTCAAGGGCAATCAAGTGCGTATCGGCATCACCGCGCCCAAGGACGTGGCGGTGCATCGCGAAGAGATCTACCAGCGCATCCAGCGCGGCGACGAGCCGAACTCCCATGGCGGCGGTCACGGCGATCAATCTGCCGATTGATGCGTCGAAAGGGTTTACCTGAGACCCCACAACCCGGTATTCTTCGCGCCCGGTCGCGGAAATATCCGCAGCCCGCAGCGCAGAAATCCGGAGTGATGCCCGAGTGGCTGAAGGGGCTCCCCTGCTAAGGGAGTATAGGGTCAAAAGCTCTATCGAGGGTTCGAATCCCTCTCACTCCGCCAGTGTCAAGAAACGCCCGCAAATCAACGATTTGCGGGCGTTTTTCTTTTGGGCGACCTTTGCACTTTCGTGCGAGTCGCGCACTCTCCCGTGCGCGGGGAGGTCGGCCGCTACGATGCTCGGTCGCGCCTCGGTCGCGCTTCGGCGCAAGTTGGGAAAGCGCACTACACGCACGAGGTGTGATCGCGCCCGCGCTTGGCAACGCGCTGCTGCAGCGCTCGCTGGCATCAGGAACGGCAATGCGGGCTCAGCGGCTGGAGTCGCTCCTGAGGAGTCCGGAACAGGGTTTCCTCATCCCGGTTGATATCCAAGGCATGAAGCCGCCGGGCGGCGTCTGCTGTGCTGGGGGCGGATGGTGCGAAGCTGTGCGCCGTGTGGCCGCACGATAGCTGATGCCGACGAATCCCCGCTCTGCTGACCTTCCATGCTCTCAATCCCTGTCTGTCGCATACGCCCAAGTTGAGAATGCTCAGCATCGCCGCTCAATGCTGGTAGTGAAGGTTCGGATCTTGGGGTGTCTGGAGACTTGGGCTGGCGCGGTGCAAAGCGAACATTGGTGCTGCTGATTGAGCTGGGAAATCTCAGCGACGTTGCAGGAGTAGTCGTCAGCCGAGCTGGTGAGCCACCGGTGCTTTGCCGTGGTCCGCTGACAGTCGGATGTGCCACCTCGGTTCCAGGCCCGTCTCCTAGCGCAACGGCCGAGCATCCTGGCTCAAGCGACAGGACTCGCCAGCATCGCTATTGATGTCTGCAATGGATGTTCGAGCCGAAACGAATAGGGAAACCCTTACGGTTGGTGCGCGCTGATCTATGCAATGCCAGTCAAGCTGAGCGAGGAAGGGGCATTGGTCTGCTGGAGAGTTGCGTAGGGATATCCAGAGTCTCGTGCCAACCAAGTTGCGAGGATGAAATGAGGCGCAACGATGCGGCCGAAGTATCACGTGGTTGTGCAGGTGCAGTAGCCAGGTCTGGTGCTGATTGCTGCTTGGATAATTATCTAGTGGCGTAATGAAGTGGTGTCCTGAGGTCTGACCTAGGATGCATATTGTAATTTTATTTACTTTGTTGCATGTTTTTCTTATTTAAAAATAACTTTTCTACGATATTCAAAATTTTGTGGGGCGTGATTTGGTGGCGTCGCACAACTTCTGCGATGTCTTTTCGTAGAAGCCTAAGCAACTCTATTGCGCGTATCATTCATTCGCGAGGTTAACAACCCGAACAACTGCTCACGGCATCATCGCCTACGTGGCAAGTGGATTCTTTCGAACTAGGTAGTCCAGGCGGGCTCCATGTGCGATTGGACAAGAAATGAGTCCATCCGTAGCGTCGGCCTTGCTTGATTTCTCATCTGTCTACGGATTTTCCCGGTGGGTGTGCTATCAAGCAGAGTATTGATGGGTGATCCGCTCAAGTTCAGATGATCCTCTGTGGGGACAGAAGGATGTCGTCATTCTCTAAAGGAATGACGCCGGCACCATCGCGATACAGAAGAAGTTTGGGGCGATATGGATACCGCGATTATTGGAATGGCATTCCGATTTCCAGGGGCGAACGACACTGCGACGTTCTGGAAAAATTTGATTGACCGTAAATCGAGTGTGACCGAGATTCCATCGCAACGCTGGGATTGGCGTAGTGTATGGGGCGATCCAAAGAGCACTATCAACAAGACTGATAGCAAATGGGGCGGATTCATCGACGCGGTCGACGCGTTCGATCATGAATTCTTCGGTTTCCTGCCCAAGGTTGTGCAGTCCATGGATCCGCAGCAGCGGATCATGCTCGAGCTTGCCTGGAATTGCATGGAAGACGCTGGTGTAGCGCCTTCGAGCGTGCGCGGGCGCAAGATCGCCGTTGTCGTCGGGGTCTTCAATCACGACTACAAGGAGTTGCAGGAGCGCGACGAAATTTCGATCGAAGCGCATCATTCCACCGGTACCGCGACGGCAGTGATCGCCAATCGCGTGTCGCATTACTTCGACTTGCGCGGACCTAGCGTTCCGATCGATACGGCGTGTTCAAGTTCGCTCAATGCGATCCACAGCGCCATCCAGGCCTTGCAGTACGACAATTGCGAGATGGCGCTCGCCGGTGGCATTAATCTGATGTTGACGCCCACCCGACATATTTCTTTCTCGAAGATGGGCATGCTCTCGCCGAGCGGCATCTGTAACACCTTCGACGATGCTGCTGACGGTTACGTGCGCGGCGAAGGCGCGGCGTTTTTGCTGCTCAAGCCGCTGGAGCGCGCTATCGCCGACGGCGACGCGATCCATGGCGTAATCAAGGGCTCCGCGGTCAATCACTGCGGTAGCACCTATACCTTGACTTACCCGAGTCCGCAGGCGCAGGCCGAGGTCATCATGGCCGCGCACCAGCGCGCCGGCGTGGCCGTCGACAGTCTTGGATTCGTCGAACTGCACGGCACTGGCACGCCGAAGGGTGACCCGATCGAATTCGAAGGTCTGCTGCAGGCTTTCGGTGGCTTGGCGCGCAAGCAGGGCATCGAACTGCCGTCCGCATACTGCGGCGTGAGCTCGGTGAAAACCAATATCGGCCATCTCGAAGCGGCCGCCGGCGTGGCCGGCGTGATTAAGGTGTTGCTGGCGATGCGGCATCGTCGTCTGCCGCCGTTCCAGAATTTCGCCCGGCTCAACCACCGTATTGCTATGGATGGCACGCCGTTCTATGTCCTCGATGCCAGCCGCCCCTGGCTGCCACTTGCGCCAGGACAGCCGCTACGCGCCGGTGTGAGTTCGTTCGGATTCGGCGGCACCAATGCTCACGTGATTCTGGAGGAGGCGCCGGCGGTGCCGGTCCGGCGCGGCGTCGGCCGTCTTCGCAGCGATGAACCCGTGTTGATCGCCTTGTCGGCCAAGACCGCCCCGGCCCTGCAGCGTCGCATCGCGACGCTGCGCGATTGGGCGCGTGACGATGCAGGACGGACGCGGCTGACCGATGTCAGCCAGACCTTGCTAATGGGTCGCGACGCGTTGGCTTGCCGGTTCGCTTGCGTGGTGGATAGCCCGGCGGCATTGCTGGATGCACTGAATCAAGCGATGGATGTGGATACCCATGGCGCCGCCACGCCAGATAGTGCGGACGCCGAAGCGCTGCAGGCGCTGCTGTCGAAATGGCCAAAGCTGAAGAAGCAGGCGCGCATCGACGCGATGAGTGCTCTGGCGAACGCTTTCCGTGGCGGCGCGAAGCTGTCGTGGTCGCCGTTGTTCGCTGGCGTGTCGGCGCAGTCCGTGCGACTGCCCGGCTACCCTTTCAAGGGCGCGACCTTCTGGACGCCCGCGTCGATCACAGCGGATTTGCGCGGCGAGGCCCAGGCCGAAGCTCGCCTGCATCCGCTGCTGCACCGGAACGTGTCCGTCCTCGGTCAGCAGCGCTTCCGCTCGACCTTCGGCGGTCGCGAATTCTTCCTTGCCGATCACGTCGTCGATGGCCGCTCGATCCTGCCTGGCGTGGCATACCTGGAAATGGCGCGTGCCGGCGCGAATCTTGCGCTGGCCAATGCTGCCGATGCGGGGGCCGGATCCACTGTCAGCTTGCACGATGTGGTCTGGCAGCGGCCGCTCGAAGTGAAGGACGCCGAGGTGTCGGTCGAGTTGGAGTTGGACGCATCCGACGACGGTATGGCACAGAGCGCCGCCCCGGCCCATCTGCGGTTTCGCGTCGTTGACACGCAAACGCGGGAATCGGCGCATGTGTACTGCCAGGGTCGCCTGCATGTCGATCGGGATGCCGGCGAAATGCTGGTGGATGTCGAAGCGATCGGCAACGACTGCATGGCCGGCCTTGTCGACTCGGTCGCCTGCTACCGTGGCCTGGCCGGCTTGCAATTGCAATACGGACCGATGCACCAGGCGATCGTCGATGTGCGCCTCGGCGCCGGTCAGTGCCTGGCGCGGATCGTGTCGCCCACACAGCGTTCGGGCGGCGACGCGGCGTTCGTCGTGCATCCGAGTACAGCCGATGCGGCGCTGCAGGCGGCAGTGGTACTCGCGTCCGCCATCGACGCGACCAGCGCACCGCGCGCGCATGCGCCGTGCCTGCCGTTCGCCTTGGATCGCCTGGATGTTGTGGATGCGGGGAAGGGTTGCAATCCGAGTGCAACCGAACTGTACGCTTGGGCGCGATTCGCGCCGACCTCATCCAGCGGCGAGCGAGTTTCCCGTCTCGATATCGATCTGATCGAGTGCGTGCCTGGCCAGTCCGTCGGCCGCGTGCGACTGGCGTTCCGTGGGTTGAGCTTGCGCCCGCGCATGGCGCAAACCTCGCCGGTGCAGGCTCCCAAGGCATCTGCGATGCGTCTTCCATCCGAATCGATTGCCGGTGATCTGTACGCGCCGTTGTGGGTGCGGGCGGCGATACCGAGCGCGGCGCAGGCGCCTGCGATGGTGGTGATGATCGGCGAGCGGGAGGATCTGGACAGCCTGCATACGGTGCTCGCGCGATCTCCGCGGTTCGCCGGCACGAGTTTCGAACGCTTGCCGGTTCTGGCCGCGGGCGCCGGACTGGCACCGGAGGAGCAGGGCAACGCCCTTCGCGCCGGATCGCTCGCCGATGCCGAGGCCGCGATCGGGGCCTGGAAAGCCCGCGGCGCACAATTGGAATACTTCGTTTGGGTCGCGCCGAAGCCTAGCGAGAACCTGTCCGTGCAGGCGCGCATCGACGCTGGCGCGCGTACCGTGTTCGCGCTGGTCAAGGCGATGCTGCGCGGTCCAAAGCGCGCACGCTTTGTGCATCTGAACCACTGGGACATCGATGGCGCGCCCGACCGCAACGGCCTCGGCGCCACCGACGTCATCGCGCTGGCCGGGTTCTACAAGACGCTGGCGATCGAAAAGCCGAGTTTCAGCGGACGCGTCGTGCAATGCCCGACCGATAGCGCTAGCTGGGCCGACCTGGTCGCCGACGAATTGCTCGCCGACGATAAAGTCACCGACGTGCGCTATCGCAACGGCCTGCGCGAGACGCGCCGGTTCGCGTCCGTGCATTCGAGCCTGTTGCCGGCCGCGGTGCATACGGGCAGCACGGACTTTCGAACGGAGGGCGCGTATCTCATTACCGGCGGATTGGGGGCGCTTGGCCTGATCGTCGCCCGCCATCTGTGCGAGCGCTATCGGGCCACGGTATACCTGACCGGTCGCAAGCCGCTGTCCGAGGCGCAGCGGCCGACGCTCGAGGCATTGGCCGGCCTGGGCGGTCGCGCGATGTATTTCGCCTGCGATATCACCGATCGCGATGCGGTGCGGCAGGTCTTTGCGACGATCCGCGAGGATCTGCGTCAGCACGATCAAGTGCTGAATGGCGTGCTGCACTCGGCCGGGGTCATCGAAGACGATTTCCTGCTGCGCAAGCCCGCCGAAGCGTTCGCGCGGGTCATTGCACCCAAGACCCTGGGCGTCTGGTGCCTGGATCAGGAAACGCAGCACGATCCGCTGGATCTGTTCGTGTTGTTTTCATCCGTTACCGGCGTGCTGGGCAATGTCGGGCAGAGCGACTATGCGTTCGGCAATGCGTTCGAGGATGCGTTTTCGGCGATGCGCGAGACGCTGGTCGCAGACGGCCAACGCAGCGGCAAGTCGGTGTCGATCAACTGGCCGTACTGGCAGGACGGCGGCATGCGCCTTGGCGAAAAGGAAGAGGAAGCCTTGCAGCGCAGTTTCGGGATCGTGCCGTTGACGACTCAGCGCGGTATCGAGGTGCTGGACTACGCGATCGCGCAGGCGCAGCCGCAAGTCGTGGTGATGCCGGCTGGCGATATCCATAAGGTGCGTGAAGTGCTCGGCGTGATCGCCGAGGATCGCCAGCCAGCGGCCCCTTCGATCGCCATCGCTGCGTCCCCCGGCGAGGGGCATGCCGATGACGCTCCTTCCAACTGGCATGCGCTGACATCGAGTTTTCTCGCGAATCTGTTCGCCTCGCAGCTTGGAATTTCCGCCGACTTCGAGCCCGAGCGCTCGTTCAAGGAGTACGGCTTCGATTCGGTGGTGATGATCGATCTCATCGCCGATCTGGAAAAATCCTTCGGCACGCTGCCGAAGACCCTGTTCTTCGAATACCAGACGCTGGGTGAACTCAGCGGTTACTTCATCGAACACCATCCGGACCGGTGCCGCGCGATCGCGCGCCCCACGCAAGCCGTCGTCGACATCGGCGTGGCAACGAGTGCATACGCGGCCTCTAACGCGCCGCCTGCGCCGGTCGTCGCGCACGACTCAGGGCGCGCTGCCGCCTACGCGGTGTCGTCGCCAAGCCGCAGCCGTGCCACAGAGCCGGCAGCCCCGCCACACCGCGACGACATCGCGATCATCGGTCTGGCAGGCCGCTATCCGCAGGCGGAAACGCTGGAGGCGTTCTGGGACAACCTGCGGCTGGGCCGCGACTGCGTCGAGGAGATTCCTGCCGAGAGGCCGGATCTGGCGGCGAAGTTCCGTTTCCAGCCGGGCGAAGCGACGCGCGCCAACAGCTACAGCCGTTGGGGCGGTTTCCTGCGCGGCGTCGACCAGTTCGATCCGCTGTTCTTCAATATCTCGCCCAAAGAAGCAGAGAACATCGATCCAAACGAACGCCTTTTCCTGGAGATCGCCTCGCAGGCGATCGAGGATGCCGGCTATACGCCGGACACGCTGGCGCAGGCGCGTGGCCATCGCGAAAACCCGGTCGGCGTGTATGCCGGTCTGATGTGGGGCGATTACCAGCTGCATGGCGTGGATCGTCCACGCGACAGCTGGGTTGTGCCGCACAGCTTCTATTGGGCTGTCGCCAATCGGGTTTCGTATCAGTTCAATTTTTCCGGTCCGAGTCTGACCATCGACACCGCCTGTTCGTCCTCGTTGACCGCGATCCATCTCGCCTGCCAGGCGATCGGCGTGGGCGAGATCGACGTTGCCATCGCCGGTGCGGTCAACCTGTCGCTGCATCCGAACAAGTACAACCTGCTCTCGGACATGCATTTCCTGTCCAGTGACGGCCGCTGCCGCGCTTTCGGCGAGGGTGGCAACGGCTATGTGCCCGGCGAAGGTGTCGGCGCGGTGGTGTTGAAATCCCTGGCTCAGGCGCGTCGCGACGGCGACCACATCTACGGCATCATCCGCGGCTCGTCGATCAACCACGGTGGCAAGGCCTCAGGTTTCACCGTGCCAAATCCCAAGCGTCAAGCGGCGCTGGTGCAAGAGGCGCTGGATGCGGCGGGCGTGGATCCGCGCCATGTCAGCTATGTCGAGGCGCATGGCACCGGCACGAGCCTGGGCGATCCGATCGAGGTCGCAGGCTTGACCAGGGCCTTCGCCCAAAACGAGCATCAGTACTGTGCGATCGGTTCGGCCAAGTCCAATCTGGGCCATCTCGAGGCAGCGGCCGGCATCGCCGGCTTGACCAAGGTGCTGCTGCAGATGCGGCATCGCAGTCTGGTGCCATCGATACATTCCGATACCCCCAATCCCTACATCGACTTCGCGCATAGTCCGTTCCGCGTGCAGCGCAGCTTGCAGCCGTGGTTGCGTCCGGTCGTCGAACAGGCCGGAACGCGCAGGGAACTGCCGCGACTGGCGGGCATCAGCTCGTTCGGTGCCGGCGGCAGCAACGGCCATCTGATCGTCGAAGAATACGTCGAGGAGGCTCGCGGCGACTCCGGCGCCGATGCACCGGTCGTCGTCGTGCTGTCCGCGCGTCGCGACGCTGCCTTGCGCGAAATGGCCGGGGGGTTGGCCCAGCGTTTGCAGGACGATCCGACCATCGGTTTGCAGGATGCGGCGTATACCTTGCAGATCGGCCGCATCGCGATGGAAGTCCGCGTTGCTTTCGTCGCGGCATCGCGGCGCGAGTTGCTGGATGCGCTGCGCCTGTATGCGGAGAAGGGGCTGCTGGCCACGCAAGCCTGGTCCGGTCATCGCGATGCCGCCAAACGCGACCCTGCGGTAGCCGCGCGCGGCGCCGCCGCTGCGGCGCGGCTGTCGGAATCGCTGGCCGCTCGCGATCTGGCCGCTCTGGCGCAGGCCTGGGTGGACGGCGTATCGATCGATTGGCGTGCGTTGCATGTCGCCGGCAGCCGGCGTCGCGTGCCATTGCCGGGATATGCATTCCAACGCCAACGTTACTGGGTCGAGACATCGGACGCCGATGCCAGCGGTGAGGGTGGTGTCGCCGCATTGCATCCGTTGATCGACGCCAATGTGTCCACCCTGGAAGAACAGGCCTTCCTGAAGACGTTTCGTTCCGACGCGTTCTATCTGCGCGATCACCGTTTGGGCGATAACCGTGTCCTGCCGGGTGTGGTGTATCTCGAACAGGCCTTGCAGGCGGCACGTCTGGCCGCGCCCGGCCGGGTGGTGATGGCGATCGAGGACGTGCATTGGTATAGGCCGATCATCGTCAACGATTTGCCACAGACCGTGCGGATTTCGCTGCTGCCTGAGCGTGGAACGGTGGCTTTCGCTATCGATGCCTTCGGCGGTGATGCGCAGCAACCGTATGCCGATGGCGCGATCGTGCTCGGCGATGCTTTCGTGGCTGGCGAGGTCGCAGGCGTGGATTTGGCCGCGATTTCGGCTCGAACGGCCGCACTCGACGGCGTCGACGTGGAGGCGGTGTTCTCGGCCATGGGCTTCTCCTTCGGCGAAAGCTTCCGGGTCTTCGAAAGTCTGCGTCACAATGCCGACGAGGCACTGGGCGTGATGCGCCTGCCGCGTATTGTCGGCGTGGAGGCGGGCGATTTCGTGCTGCATCCGGCGCTGATCGACGGCGCCATCCGGGTCAGTCTCGGTGTCGGCGGGTTCAGCGCGAGCACCGGTGGTATCCGCGTACCGGTACGGTTACGCCGGATCGAGATCCTCGCGGTCCCGGGCGAACAGGTGTTCGTGCATGCGCGCAGGAGCGGGGTCGTGCAGGGGACAACGACGCCTGAGCAGTCGCACTTCGACCTGAGCGTATGCGATGCGCAGGGGCGGGTCATGGTGCGCATCGAACAGCTCACCATTCAGTCTGCGCCGCAGCTGTCGCTGCTCGCACGTGCGCGTACGGCGCCGAAACCGATGACGACCAAGGTCCTGCCGGCGACGATGCAGTCGCCCGCGGTCACGTCGGCGGCCACCACGCTTGTGCCGCAAGCGCTGCAGGCGACCGCGACCGCGCGCCTGGTCGAATTGCTTGCCAACGTCACCAAGCTTGCGCCAGCGCAGATCGATCCGCATGCGCCGCTGGAAAACTACGGCATCGATTCGGTCATGATCGCGGGCTTGAACCGCGAGTTGGAGCTGCGTTTCGGAGAAGTGCCCAAGACGCTGTTCTTCGAGTACCAGGAACTGTCCGGCATCGCCGGCTACCTTGCGGAAAATCACGCCGAGATATTGAGCGCGATGGCGCCGGCCGTGGAGATACAGGTGCCAACGACGCAAGCCGTCGCTGTAGCGCAAGTACCGCTTATCTCTGCAGGTGCCCCGAGACTCGCCGCGCAGGAGTTCTTGCGCCGCATCCTGGGGGAAACGGTTGGCCTGGGTCCACACGACATCGATCCGCATGCACCGCTGGAGCACTACGGCATCGATTCGGTGATGATCGTCAAACTGACAGGGCGTCTAGAGGCGGCCTTCGGCGCGGTCTCCAAAACGCTGTTCTTCGAATACCAGGACGTCGCCAGTTTGGCTGAGCATTTGGCCGAGACCTTCCCGGAGGCCGCTCAGTCCTTGGCCGGAGCCGGCTCCGCGGCCGCGCCGACCGCATCGATCGCGTCCGCCAGCCCGAGCGGCGAAGTGCCGTCGGCCGCGGAAGGCGACGATATGGGCGTGCAGGACCATCTGTTCCGGCAACTGCGGCGGATTCTCGGCGCGGAAGCCGCGAACTGCGGCATCGGCACGCCCATCGCGCATTGGCCGCTGGATGCGGTCAATATTCTCATGGTGCTGCATGCCTTGGCGCAGGATTTCGAAGGCGTGGACGCGTCCGCTCCCTACCGCCACGACACGCTGGCCGATTGGGCTGCCGAACTGCATTGGCGGGACGGACGCGCTGAGCAGATCCGCGCGGAACTCCATGCGCAGACAAGCGCACCGAATCCGATGCCCGTGCGAGGGCGCGCGCTCACCGCTTCCGGCGAATTCCGCCGTCTGCGCGGCGGTTCGGATCGCGTCGAGCCGGAAGACATCGCCATCGTCGGCCTCAGCGGCCGCTATCCCGGTGCGAACGATCTGCACGCGTTCTGGCAGAACCTCTCGTCCGGCTGCGACAGCATCAGCGAGATTCCGCTATCGCGATGGGACCATGGCCGTTACTTCCACCCCGATCGCACGCTCAAGGGCGCGGTCTACAGCAAGTGGGGCGGATTCATCGACGGCGTGGATCAGTTCGATGCGCGCTTCTTCAATATTTCCGCGCGCGAGGCCGAACTGATCGATCCGCAGGAACGCTTGTTCCTGCAGACCGCGTGGGAGTGCGTCGAGGACGCCTGCCAGACCCGGCAGTCGCTCAAGGGCCGGTCGGTCGGCGTGTACGTTGGGGTGATGTGGGGCTACTACGCTCAGATCGACGTCACCGACGAGCAGCTCAAGTCGGGTCGGCCGAATCCGCCGTTTTCCTCGATCGCCAACCGCGTTTCGTACTTCATGAATTTCAACGGCCCGAGCATGGCCGTCGATACGATGTGCTCCTCGTCGCTGACCGCGATCCATTTGGCATGCCGCGCTATCCGCAATGGCGATTGCGAGATGGCGATCGCCGGTGGCGTCAACGTGATCGTGCATCCTAACAAGTATCAGACGTTGTCCGCCGCGCAGTTCCTGTCCAGCGACGGCCGCTGCCGCGCGTTCGGCGCCAACGGCGACGGTTACGTGCCGGGGGAGGGCGTCGGCGCGATAATGCTCAAGCGCTTGAGTCAGGCGATCCAGGACGGCGACCACGTCTACGGCGTGATCAAGGCGACCAGCCTCAACCACGGCGGAAAGACCAACGGCTACACCGTGCCGAATCAGGTCGGGCAGACCAATGTGATCGGCAAGGCGCTCAGCCAGGCCGGTTGGGACCCACAAAGCATCGATTACATCGAAGCGCACGGTACCGGCACGTCCTTGGGCGATCCGATCGAGATCGCCGGGCTGACCCGCGCATTCGATACGGCATCCGCATCCTTCGGCCGCGGTGCGGAATCGGGTCGCCAGAAATGCCGCATCGGTTCGGTCAAGTCCAACGTCGGCCATCTGGAGTCGGCCGCGGCGATCGCCGGATTGACCAAGATCCTGCTGCAGTTCCGCCACGATGCCATCGCGCCGTCATTGCACGCTTCGCCGGCGAATCCGAACATCGACTTCGCCCAGGCGCCTTTCCGCGTAGTTCAACAACAAGAGCCCTGGATCGCGATCGGCTCGCGCAGCCCGCGCCGCGCCGGCTTGAGCTCCTTCGGTGCGGGCGGCGCCAACGCGCATTGCCTGATCGAGGATCATCCACGAACCTTGCCGGCGGCCGCCGACGGCCGGCCGGTGCTGTTCGTGCTGTCGGCCGATGGGGAAGAGCGCCTGATGCGCTACGTCGATCGCATGATCGCATTCCTGGAGCGCGGCGGCGATCCGGATGTCGGCCTGGACCTTCGTTCGCTCGCCTATTCCTCGCAGATCGGCCGCGAGGCGATGGACGAGCGCCTCGCGGTCGTCGCGACCAGCGTTGCCGATTTGCTGGATGCGCTGCGCGCTTGTCGCGCTGGCTCCAGCGCCGAGGGCGTTCTGCGCGGGTCGCCACGCCGTCAAGGCGAGAAGCTCGAAGCCATCGTCGGGGAAGGCGAGCGCGACGCGATCATCCGTGGCTTGATCGCTGGCGGCCGCTTGCCGCAGTTGGCGCGCGCCTGGGTGTCGATGCTCGACGTGGATTGGGCGCGCTATGTCGACCTCTTGTATCCGCTCGCTGATGGGGGCGCCCGACCGTATCGCATGCCGTTCCCGACCATGCCCTTTGTCACGCAGCGTTACTGGGTCGACGAGAGGCGCAGCGATGCGGTTGCCGATGCTCCACATCCGCTGATCGACCGCAACCATTCCACTCTCGCCGCGCAGATCTACCGCAAGCGCTTCGATGGCCAGGAATTCTATCTGCGCGACCATATCGTCCATACCGATCGCGACCGCAAGATTCTGCCTGGCGTGGCCTATCTGGAAATGGCGCGTGCGGCCGGCGATCTCTCCGCGGGAGAAGGCTGGCGCGTGTCACGTATCCGCAATTTCGCCTGGCGGCAGCCGTTCGAAATCGTCGGCATGCCCGATGCGCTGACGATCCGCATGCACAGCGACGAGACCGGATTGCAGTTCGACATCCTGCGTGAGTCCGATGCTGCGATCTGCGCGGACGGCGAACTGGTATTCCAGGGTGCCGACGACGAGGTCGCCGACGAATGGCTGGATATTCAAGCCATCGTCGCACGCGGGGTCCGCATCGAACGCGATTCGGAAGAGATCTACTCGGCATTCCGTCGCATGGGGTTCCATTTCGGCCCATCCTTCCAGGTCACCCAGGCTCGCTATCGACTGGCCGAAGGCGCGCTATGCGAACTGCGCCTGCCTGCGCATCTGCGCTCGGGCATGAGTCAGTTCGGTCTGCACCCTTCCTTGCTCGATGCGGCGTTGCGCGCTGGGCTGGCGGTCGAAGTGGCCGGTAGCGGCGATCCGGTCGTGCCGATCGTGCCGTTCGCGTTGGACGAAATGGAGATTCGCCACCCGCTCAGCGAAACTTGCTATGCGCATGTCGTGCGCAGTCGCGAGGCGCTGGCCGCCGCGCTGCCGTCCGGATTGATGCCCATCACCGACGCGACCGCGTACAAATACGACATCTTGGTGACCGATGCAGACGGCCGTGTGCTGGTGAAGTTGCACGGTTTCAGTGGCCGCGCGCTTGTGCGACAAGAGGCGCAGGCTCGCGCGGTGCAGTTCTTCGACGATCACTGGTTGCCTGCTGCGCCTCCGGCACAGGCTGCAACCGCAGGCCGCGCCGCACGGACGGTGCTGGTGGTCGCAGACGACCTCGACCTTGCGCAAGGCCTGGTTCGCGCGTTGCCCGATGGCGATCGCGGCATCGCGGTCGCGTTCGCCGCGAATGGAGACGATGCATCCGCATCGGACCGGTTCGATCCGTTTAGTGCCGCGAGTGGGTCGGCCTTGTTCGACTCCCTGCGTGACCGGGATCTGCTGCCGGAGCGCATCGTGATTTTGAACGGTACGCCCGATGCCGCGTGGTCGGCCGGTGATACCGGCACGAGCGTTTTGCATCGTGGACTGCAGTCGGTACGCCAATTGTTCGTCGCCTCGGAGCGGGTCAATCCCGGCGCTGCGGTGCGGTTGCTCTATGCCTATCGTGACGACGGCGGTGTCCATCCGCAACACGAGGCGATCATCGGATACGCGCGTTCGCTGTTGATGGCCAATCATCGTTTCGAACTGTCCACGCTCAGCGACGATCGAGACGGGATCGAGGTGCGTGCACGGGCGATCGTCGACGAGCTGGACGTGGATGGCAGTTTCGGCGCCAACGAGATCGCCTGGCGCGGCGGTCGGCGGCATCGCCGTACGCTGCGCGCTTTGCCGATGGCCGCGCATGATGCAAATGCCGCATTACCCTTGCGTGATGGGGGGGCGTATCTGATCACCGGCGGCGCGGGCAAGCTTGGTCTGGCGGTAGCCCAATGGTTGGCGACGAAGTGCCGGGCGCAGCTGCTTCTCTGTGGCCGCTCGGCCGAAGTGCCGGCGAGCGCGCACGACGCCTTGGACACGATCCGTGCGCTTGGCACACAAGTCGAGTATCGCAGCGTCGATATCGCCGATGCCGCGGCGATAGCGGCATTTGTAGCGGTGGCCGAACGCGAGTTTGGCGGCCTGAGCGGTGTCATTCACTGTGCCGGCTCCGCCAGCGATCGCTCCATTCTCGAACTCGACGATGCAGGTTTCAACGCGCTGCTCGCGCCCAAGGTCGACGGTTTGATTGCGCTCGACCGTGCGACGGCATCGCTGCCGCTGGATTTCTTCGTCGCGTTCTCGTCGGTCTCGGCGCTGATCGGCGATCTGGGGTCCGGCGCGTATGCGGCCGCCAACCGTTTCATGGACGGCTATGCGCTGTGGCGCGACGCGCAGCGCGTCCGCGGACTGCGTCATGGTCGCAGCCTGTCGATCGGATGGCCATTGTGGGCGACCGGCGGTATG
Organism: Xanthomonas sp. NCPPB 1128; assembly: GCF_001043115.1. Lineage (GTDB taxonomy): Bacteria > Pseudomonadota > Gammaproteobacteria > Xanthomonadales > Xanthomonadaceae > Xanthomonas_A. The sequence continues at coordinate 251,481 of NZ_LFME01000001.1, forward strand.
GAAATCACCGGCGGCGACTCGGTGGTGTTCGGGTACTCCGGCATGCAGGCGCTGAGCGAGGCAGAAGGGTTGGAGATCCTCGGCACGCTGCTGCGTTCGGCACAGGGCCGCGTGCTGGTGACGGTCGGCGACCCGAAGCGCATTGCAAAGACCTTGCGGTTGGCAGAGGGGGGCGAGCCACGAGCGGACACGCCGATCGCCATCGAGCGTGCCGTAGCGATGCGCATCATCGATGCCAAGCCGGTGATGCACGACGTTGCGTCGATTGCAGCCCCGCCGACTGTGCATTCCGAGCCGCAAGTGCCGCCAGCCAAGTACAGCGCAGTCGCACACACCGTCGATGACGCGCTGGGTAGCGAGGTCGAACATCTGATCAAGCAACGCATGGCCGCGGTCACCAAGACCCAGGCCTCGGCCATCGGCTCGCGCACCAGCTTCGAGCAGTGTGGGATGGATTCGGTGTTGATGCTCGAATTGCATACAGCGCTGCGCGCAGACTTCACCGAACTGCCGAAGACCGCGCTGTTCGAATACGACAGTGCCGCGCAGCTCGCCCACTATCTGCTAGCGCGCTATCCGGAGGCGGTGCGCCGGCTCTTCCCTGTTGCCGACGCGGTGGCTACCGTCGTCCCGGCTCGCGATGCCGGCGCAACCCCGGCCATGCCGACTGCGGCTCGCGAGAGGACGGTTGCGCCGCTGCACTCCAAGCGCCCGCCGGCCGGACGTGCGCCTGCCGCCGCGGCCGAGGCCATCGCGATCATCGGCATGGCCGGCGAGTTTCCGTCCTCGCCCGACCTGGATCGGTTCTGGCGCAATCTGCGCGAGGGCCGTGATTGCCTGACGCGCGTTCCGGCAACGCGTGGGTTCGCGCCTTCGCTCAACGAATATCGCTCGCGTTCGGGCCAATCGATCGCCGACGCCGGAGGTTTCCTGTCCGATGTCGAGCTGTTCGATCCGAAGCTGTTCCGCATGTCGCAGGCCGAGGCCGACAAGGCCGATCCGCAACTGCGCGTGCTGCTGCGCACCGCATGGCGCGCGGTCGAGGATGCCGCGTATACGCCGCAGACCTTGGCCCTCTCCAGCGTTGGCGTGTTCGTCGGCGCGATGAACGACGACTTCAGCCGTGTCGCCGCCGACCTGCAGCGGGGTAGCCGCGAGTACATCGGTCCGGGGTCGGTGACCAGCGAACTGTCGAACCGTTTGTCGTTCGTGATGAACTTCCATGGACCCAGCCTGACCGTCTCGACCGCGTGCTCGGGCGGGCTAACGGCACTGCATCTGGCCCGACAATCGATTCTTGCGAACGATTGCGAAGTGGCCCTGGTCGGTGGCATCAATCTGTCGCTGCATCAGAGCAAGTACCAGCTGTTGCACGACATGAAGGTCTTGTCGCCGGACGGCAAGGAACGCACCTTCGATGACATTGCCAATGGCCTTGTACCGAGCGAGGGCGCAGGCGTGGTGGTGCTGAAGCCGCTCAGTCGTGCGATTGCCGATGGCGATCATATCCACGGCGTCATTCGGTCCTCGCGCATCGGCCACTTCGGCACCGGGCCGGGACAGTTCATGCCCAATCTGCAGGTGATGGAGGACACCGTCGCCGAGTGCATTCGCGATGCCGGTCTGGTCGCCGACGACATCGGCTGCATCGAAGCGCATGGCACCGGTACCGAATTGGGCGATCCGATCGAATTGAAGGCGCTCGATAACGCGCTGCGGCGCACGTCCAGTGCTGTCGGTCAGTGCATGATCGGCAGCAAGGCGGGTATCGGACACATGGAGGCCGCGTCCGGCGTCGGTTCGCTGATCAAGGTATTGTTGAGCATGCGTCACGGCGAATTCGCACCTTGCGCGGGGCTGCGCCGAATCAACAGCAATTTCGATCATGCCGGTTCGGCGCTACGGTTTCCCGATGCGGCGACCGTCTGGCCGCGCAACGCCAAGGGCACGCGTATCGCCGGCATCAACTCGTTCGGCATGGGCGGTTCCAATGCATTCGTGATCGTGGAATCGCATGCGCCTGCGCCGGGGGGCGTTCCGAGCGACGCGTCCCCGGTCTTGTTCGTATTGTCAGCGCGCAGCCAGGATGGATTGAAGGCCTATGCGGGCTCGCTTGCCGCCTTCATACGCGAGCAGACTGCGCAAGGGCTGACCCATGCGGCCTTCGCCGACCTCGCGTACGCGTCGCAGGTCGGGCGTATCGCCTATCGCTATCGTCTGGCAGTGGTTGCCGCCGACGCGCAGGCGCTGATTGCGGCGCTGGAGCAGCCGAGCGAGGCCGACGGCCATCGCGGACTGTTCTCTGGCGACATTGAAGCCCATGGTTCGCTGGACGTGCTGCGTTTGTTGAGCGGCGATGCAGGAGATGGCTTTGTCGACACCCTGCTGCGGGCGCGAGACCTCGACAAACTCGCCGAATTGTGGGTTCGCGGCGCGGCGATCGATTGGTCTGAAATTCACCATGGCCAACCGCGCCGTCGCGCCTCTTTCCCGGGCACGCCTTTCGAACAGGTGCATTGCGATTTACGCAATGTGATCGTCTCGGACCGCGCCTCCTCTGCACAATCGACGTCGAGCGACGCCCAGGCCGACCACGGCCTGCACATCGGCCAAGCCGACGCCTTCGCCGCGACGGCGGAAGACTCTGTGGAATGGTGCCGCCTGTCGGATGTCCCGTCCGCCGACGTCGAGGATGCATCTGGCCCAACCGCGGCCGATATGCCCGACGATGGGTGGGTGCGCCGTTACTGGATCGAGCACCTGGGCGACGCGACCGATACCGTGGTCGCCTTGGGCGAGCGCATGTCGCTGGAATCCGCCGCACCCGGTGGCGACAGGGCAGGCACGGTGCACGTCGTGTCCGAGGTGGTCGATCCAGCACTGACGCAGTTGCTGCAAGCCTTCGGTTCGCGCCACAGCATTGCCCTGGAAACCTTGCTTGCCGGGGCTTGGGCCGTGTTGCTCAATCGCTACAGCAACGCCCGTTATTCCCAGTTCGGCCTGCTCGGTGCCGATCAGGCCGGCGAGCCGGTCCTGCTGCCGGTTCGGGTGCACACCGTCGGTCGGAAGAAGGTGCTCGAATGGCTGGACGAGTTGCAGGCCACTCTGCTGCGCAAGCATCGCCATGCCTGTACGACGATCGAACGGATCGGCGAATGGGTCGGGCGCGAGCAGTTGTTCGATTGCGTCGTGAGCTTCGCTTCGCCGGTCGCGCCGGGCGAGGATGGCGAACGCCACTTGACCTCGGAAGCGTATCCCTGCGGTCTGCGGCCGCGCATGGAACTGGCTGCGGCGATCGATGTCGATTCGTTGGAACTGAGCTTGATGTATCGCGCGGTCGAACCCGATCATGCCAGCGCGGCAATGTTGCTCGAACAGATCGCCGTGCTGCTCGAAGGCATTGTCTCCAATCCCGATCGCATGCCGTCCGCGCTAGGCATGCGCACCAAATCCGAGAGCCGGGAACGCTTCTGGAAGACCATGGAAGCCAAAGCCATCACCACGGAAGGTTCCTGAATGACTGTCTTCGTCACCGGCGGCAATGGGTTCGTCGGTCTCAACATCGTCTCTGCGCTGGTCGACGCCGGGCACCGCGTCACCGCCATCGTGCGGCCGGACTCGAACACGAAGTACCTGGAGCCGTTCGGCGTGCGGATCGTTCGTGGCGATCTGGGCGATGTGGATGCGTTGTCGCAGGCCATGCGCGGCGCGGAGGCGGTGATTCATACGGCTGGCAACACCAGTTGCAAGTGGAGCGATCTGCCGCTCTTGCAGGCAGCCAACGTCTACAGCACGCGCAATGTCGTCGATGCGGCTTTACGCAACGGCGTGCGCCGGCTGGTCTACACCAGTACCACATCGACGGTGGGCGCCTTCGACGACGCATCGCGCGTGGCCGATGAAAGCGTACCGCTCACCGGCTACCGCAGGCGCAGTCCGTACGCGGCGACCAAACAGCAGGCCGAACGCGTCGTATTCGAGGCCAATGCCCGCGGCCTGGAGACGATCGTGCTGAATCCGGCGGAAGTGGTCGGGGCCTACGATCACAATCTGCAGTGGGGACGGTTGCTGATCGCCGCGTATTACGACCAGCTCCCATTCAGTCCACCTGGCGGTGCGAGCTATTGTTCCGCGGCCGATGTGGGGCGTGCGCATGTCAGCGCGTTGTCCCATGGAAGGCCCGGACAGCGTTATCTGTTGGGAGGGGAGAATATCCGCATCGCTCGCTTCCTGAACGTGATTGGCGACGTGTTGGAAAAGCCGCTGCGCATTCCGAGAACGAATTATCGCTGGTTGCGGCTAAAGACCACGCTGCAGGAGCGCCGGTTCCCGTTCGTACCGGGCCGGCCTGCGGTCGAGGCGTACCGGATGCGCGTGATGGGATGTACGTATTACTTCGATTCGAGCAAGGCCCAGCGCGAGCTCGGCTATCGTTCCGCGCCGATCGAAGCGATGGTGCGCGACAGCGCGGAGTGGTACAGGCGCAACGGGTTTTTCGGCTAAGCCCTTGCGTGGACGATGCCCTGGTAGCGGCAGGGATACTTAACAGGAAGGAATGGAAGAGCATGGACTCAAGAGCTTTGATCGAACTCGAACGCAAGCCTTTCAAGGAACGGCTCGCGCACCAGTACGAAACCTATGTGAAAGAGTTGGAGGCGGGGTACATGGTCGGCCGCCAGGGCTTCGGTCCGGTCGATCGCCGCATGAAGTACAAGGACCTCAACAGCGACGTCTTCAATGACGTGCTGGTGTTCGGTTCCAACAGCTATCTGGGCCTGTCAAACGATCCCTATGTGAAGCGCAAGGTGATCGAGGCGGTCGAACTGTACGGTATCGGCAGTGGCGGGTCGCCGGCGTTCTCCGGTTACACCAAGCAGCATCGCGACTTGGAGCTGCGTCTGGCCAAGCTGGCTGAACACGAAGATGCTGTGCTGTTGCCGGGCGGCTACATGGCCAATCTGTGCTGGGTCGCTGGCCTGATGAACCGCAACGACGTCATCGTCTACGACAAGAACAGCCACGCCAGCGTGATCAACGCGATCAAGATGGCTGGCGTTCCGTTCTATACCTTCGATCCGGACGAACTCGATGGCTTCGAGAGAATTCTCGAGCGGATCAAGTCCAAGGCCAAGCCGGGCGCGCAGATCTTCTCCACGGTCGAAGGCGTGCGCTCGGTCGACGGTCTGATCATCGACTTGAAGAAGTATGTCGAGATCTGCAAGCGCCACGATGTGATCACCATCCTCGACGACGCGCACGGTCTGGGCACGGTCGGGCGCAACGGGCGCGGCACGCTGGAGCATCTGGATCTGCTCGGCCAGGTCGACCTGCGCATGTCTACCTGCAGCAAGGCGATTGGTGCGCAGGGCGCGTTTGTGTCGGGCAGCAACGAGCATATCTTCCTGCTGCGTAATTTCTCCTATCCGTACCTGTTCACTTCGGGTCTGGCGCAACCGACCATCGCCGCGATCTCGGCCGCGCTCGACGTGATGGAGCGCGAGCCGCAGCGCATCGAGAACCTGCATGCCAATGTCCGCTACATCCAGGATCGTCTGGAAGCGGCCGGCATGCGTATCGCACGCGGCGAATCCGGAATCGTGCCGGTGTTCTTCGGCGAGGACGGCGCGGTCAGGCGATTGAACAAGGAACTGTACCGTCGCGGGCTGTTCGCCAACATCATGGAATACCCGATGGTTCCACCGGGCGCCGAACGCCTGCGTTTGTCGGTGATGGCCACGCATACGCGAGAAGAAATCGATGCCGCCGTCGATCTGATCACCTCGACCGCGCGCGAGATGGGGTTGCTCTAGCGCCAGTTTGGGCATTCGCGCGCCGCGACGCGCCAACCAGGTCCGGGTGAGCGCTGTCTTGTGCCGGACTGCAATGTCAGCTCAGGAGAAGGTCATGAACGTGTACGCAGAAGTGTTGTCCGCCATCAACGAGATCAAGCGCACCGGGTTCACCATCGATACGGTGGAGCCGGATTTCTATCTGGGAGGCGATCTGGGCGTGGATTCGAGGGAGATGCTGGAGATCTGGTACGAACTGGAACAACGCCTGAGCGTGCGTATCGCCGATTCGGACAAGCGCGATCGCTATACGCTGCAGGATGTCGTCGACGTGCTGAGTGCGCAGTTGAGCGCCCGCGCGCTCGTCGCCTGAGACGGAAGAGGACGGCTTCGATGACGACGGTGTGGGTGTTTCCCGGACAGGGATCGCAACACAAGGGCATGGGCGAGGACCTGTTCGGGCGCTATCCGGAACTGGTTGCGCAGGCCGATGCGGTGCTGGGTTACTCCCTGCGCGAGCTGTGCCTGGAGGATCCGAGCGGCTTGCTCAACCAGACCGAGTACACCCAGCCGGCGCTGTTCGCGGTATCGGCGCTGGCGTTTATGCAGGCGCGCGATGATGGTGCGGCAGTCCCGGCGGTCTTCGCCGGCCACAGTCTCGGCGAATTCGCCGCGCTGTTCGCCGCCGGCGCGTTCGATTTCGCGACCGGAATCGAATTGGTCGCCAAGCGCGGCGCACTGATGGCGCAAGCGCCACACGGCGCGATGGCGGCGATCATCGGGCCGGATCTGGCGCGGGTGCGGACGATCCTGGATCAATCCGGATTGAGCGACGTCGATATCGCGAACGTCAATTCCGACAGCCAGCACGTCATTTCGGGGCTGCACGAGGACATCGATCGCTGCGAACCGGTGTTTGCCGAAGCAGGGGCGCGCTTCGTGCGCCTGAGAGTCAGCGCGGCCTTCCATTCACGCTACATGCGCGAGGTCGAGAGCGCCTACGCCGAGTTCGTCGGACGGCTATCCGCAGAGGGGCGCCTGCATCCGCTGCGCGCCGATGTCGTCTCCAATCGCACCGCCCGCCCGCATGCGCGCGACGCTTGGCTGCCGAAGTTGATCGAGCAGATCAGTCATCCGGTGAACTGGTACGAATCGATGTCGTGGTTGCTCGCGCAGGGCGAGGTCGCGCTGCGGGAAGTCGGACCGGGCGATGTGCTGAGCGGCTTGTTCTCGAAGATCCGCAAGGCACCGATGATATTGAGCGCCCCGGCGCAGCCGGCGCCCATCGCGGCGAAGTCGCGTATCGTTTTCATGTACTCGGGGCAAGGCTCCCAGTACTACGGCATGGGCCGAGAGCTGTACGCGACGAACGCGGCGTTCCGGGAAGCGATGGACGCTTGCAATGCCATTTATCGGCAAATGACATCGCGCGACTTGGTCGCCGAGCTCTACGACGAAGCGAACAAGCGCCGCGAGATGACCGACATCGGCCTGTCGCATCCGGCCATCTTCAGCATCGGTTACGGCCTCACCCAAGCCATGGCGCATGCCGGCATTCGTCCGGATGCCGTGCTCGGCTACAGCCTGGGCGAATACGCCGCCTCGGTCGCCGCCGGAACCTTGTCGCACGAGCATGCGATGCGTACGGTGATCCGCCAGGCCGGGGTATTCAGGAGCGAGGCTGCCGGCGGTGGCATGCTGACCGTGATGGCGCCGGTCGGGCACTTCCATAGCCATCCTGAACTCTACCGGGATACCGTGATCGGCAGCGTCAATTTCGACGGCAACTTCGTCGTCAGCGGCAGCCGTGCGGCCATCGACGACACCCGACGCGGGCTGGATGCTCGCGCCGTCGTCTCGATGAGCCTGCCGGTCGAGTATCCGTTCCATTCGCCCTTGCTCGCGCCGATCGAGGGGACGTTCTTACGCATGTTCGATGGCGTGCCGATTTCGCCGCCATCCATCGCACAGTATTCCTCCGCGACCGGCGGTCGCCTGGAACGGGTCGAGCCGTCGCATTACTGGAAGGTGACCAGCCAAGTGGTGGATTTCCGCGCCGCCATTGCCGCCATTGCCGACGAAGGGCCATGCCGCTTCGTCGATCTCGGCCCTACCGGGACGTTGTCGGGGTTCATCAAGTACGGTTATGGCGATCGCCTGGAACAGATCGTCACGATCAATCAGTTCGGACGCAATGCGGAAACCGTCGCCGGCGCGATCGACAAGCTTGCGGCCTGAAGCGTATCGGACCGCTCGGTCCGCACCATGGACAGGATCGGCTGAAAAGCCGGTTCGATGCAGCAAGGACAGGGATTAGGGATGTCAAACGGAAATTTCTTGGACGCTTCGATCCGTACCGATGCCGATGCGGGTACGTCACCCGTCAACCCTGCAATCGGCAACGATTTCGATCGTCACGTTGCCTATTGGCGCGACGCGCTTGCAGGCGCGCCTGCCATGCTGGAATTGCCGACCGATCGTCCGCGCACCGGGCAACAGGGTGCCGCTACCGCCAGCATCGGTGTCGCCATCGATTCCGAGTCGACCGCGCTCCTGGACGCGCTCGCCGCACGTTGCGGCACGACCCTGCAAACCGCCCTGTTGGCGGCGTGGGCGGCGACGCTGGCGCGCTTGTCGAGCCAGCACGATGTCGTGATCGGCGTGCCGACCGAGGGCGGTGCGCCGGCCGGTTCGATCGGCGATGTGCTGCCGCTGCGCGTCGATCTCAGCGGCCAGCCCAGCGTTGCCGAACTGCTGGCGCGGGTGGATCGTCGCCTGCGCGACGCATTCGCGCATGCGGTGCCCAGCTTCGAAGGCATCGTCGCATCCACCGCATCGCTGGACGGCGTGCTGTCGGCGCCTGTTTTCCAGAGCGCGCTGGCCTTGCGCGAGGCAGATACGCCGGCGCAGGTGCAGTTGGCGGGCGTGGATCTGGCGTTGGATCTACGCCAGTCCCGGGACGGCGTCTATGGTGAATTGCGCTACGCGATCGCGTTGTTCGAAGCCGAAAGCATCGGGCGCTACCTCGGCCACTGGCGGCGCTTGTTGCGTGCGATGGCCCTGGACGAGACGCAGGCGGTTTCGCACCTGCCGATTCTGGGCGAAGAAGAGCGCCGCTCGGTTCTGCAGACCTGGAATGCGACGGCGATCGAATATCCGCGCGACGCCTGCATGCACGAGTTGTTCGAAGCGCAGGTCGCGCGCTCGCCGGAGGCGGTGGCGCTGGTCGCTGGCGCCCGCACGCTGAGCTATGCGCAACTCAACGAACGCGCCAACCGCCTCGCGCATCATTTGCGTGCGCTCGGCCTTGGCCCGGACGAGCGCGTCGGCATCTGTGTGCAGCGCAACGCAGAGATGCTGGTTGCGCTGCTGGCCTCGCTGAAATCCGGCGCCGCCTATGTGCCGCTGGATCCGGCCTATCCGGCGGACCGTCTGGGTTACATGCTCGACGATGCCGTGCCGCGCGTGGTGCTCACCGATGCCGTCGGCGGCCCCGTGCTGGCGCAAGCGCTGTCCCTGGCCGAACAGACGCAGTCGTTGACCGTGCTCGACCTGCAGGCCGATGCGGCCGCATGGGCGAACGCGTCCAGCGAGAATCCGTCGGCGCAAGCGGTCGGCCTGAATTCGCGCCACCTGGCCTATCTGATCTATACGTCCGGTTCGACCGGTCGGCCCAAGGGCGTGGCCATCGAACATCGCAATGGCGTCAATTTCATCTGCTGGGCCTTGCAGGAATTTTCGGCCGAGACGCTGCGCAATTGCCTGTTCTCGACTTCGATCAATTTCGATCTGTCGATCTACGAATACGGCGTGCCCTTGTCCTGCGGCGGTTGTGTGACCTTGGTCGACAACGCGCTGGCACTGTTGAACACGGCATTGCCGGTCACCCTGATCAACACCGTGCCCTCGGTGATGATGGAGCTGACCCGTGCCGAGGCGATTCCGGCCAGCGTGCGGGTGGTGAATGTCGCTGGCGAGCCGCTCAAGCGCGCGCTCGCCGAGCGCATCATCGCGACTCCACAGGTCGAGCAGCTGTGCAATCTCTATGGCCCGTCGGAAACCACGACCTATTCGACATGGACGCGGATGGATCGCAGTACTGGTTTCCTCGCCGACGTCGGCCGCCCGATCGGCAACACGCAGGTCTATATCCTGGATGAAGTTGGCGCTCCTGTGGCGATCGGCGTGGCTGGCGAGATCTTCATCGGAGGCCACGGTGTCGCCCGCGGCTATCTCGGCAAGGCGGACCTGACCGCCGATCGCTTTCTCGACGATCCGTTCAGCGCCGAGCCCGGCGCGCGCATGTACAAGACCGGCGACCTCGGGCGTTGGTCGAACGACGGTACGATCACCCTGCTGGGCCGCAACGACTTCCAGGTGAAGATCCGCGGCTTCCGCATCGAGCTGGGCGAGATCGAAGCCAGGCTTGGCGAATGCACAGGCGTGCGCGAAGCGGTAGTGGTTGCGCGCGACGACGACAACGGCGGCAAGCGCCTGGTCGCGTATTGCCTGGCCGACGAGGCGCTGGACATTGCCGCGATTCGCGAGCATGTCGCCAGCGCTCTGCCCGATTACATGATGCCGTCGGCATTCGTGCGCTTGGAAGCCTGGCCGCTGACCGCCAACGGCAAGCTCGACCGCAAGGCGCTGCCAGTGCCCGACGACGCGGCATATACCCGCCGCGCCTATGCAGCGCCGCAGGGCGAGATCGAGACTACGCTGGCCTCCATCTGGTCCGATCTGCTGCGGCTCGATAAGGTCGGACGCAACGACGACTTCTTCGAACTAGGCGGGCATTCGTTGCTCGCCGTGCAGCTGGTGTCGCGCGTACGCAAGGCGCTCGATGTCGAGTTGACGTTCCGCGATGTGTTCGATGCCTCGGAACTGTGCGAGCTGGGCGAGCGCCTGCCGCGCATCGCCGCCTCCAGCCTGAGCCCGATCGAGCCGGTGGCGCGACGGCCGTTCCTGCAGATGCCGCAGATCGTACGCGGCTTCTGGGTCATGACCCAGCTCGGCCAGGCGACCTCGGCGCATCATATCGGTGGTGCCTATCGCCTCGCTGGCGACCTCGATCGCCCGGCGCTGGAGCGCAGTTGGCGCGCCATCGTCGCGCGGCATGAAATCCTGCGTACCCGTTTCGTTCAGATCGACGGCGAGCCCATGCTGAGCATTGGCGACAGCGCGCCATTCGATCTGCGCTTTCAGGATATCCGTGGCGTTGAGGACGCGGTCACTCGTTGCGACACGCTCTATTCGCAGTTGTACGCGGAACCCTTCGATCTCAGTCGCGACGTGCCATTGCGCGCGCAAGTGCTGCAACTGGACGAGCATGCGTTCGAGCTGCAATGGGTGACCCACCATATTGTTTCCGATGGTTGGTCGATCGGCGTCATGCTCAAGGAGCTGAGCGAGTTCTATGCTGCCGAAACCGGCCGGGCGCAGGCGTCATTGCCTGCGCTGCCGGTGCAGTACATCGATTACGCATTCTGGAAGGGTGAACATCTGCCGGCTGCCGAGCTGGATCGGCAGATCGGCTACTGGCGCGACACGCTGGCGGGTGCGCCGTTGTTGCTCGAGTTGCCGACCGACCGTCCGCGAGCGCCGCAGCAGGATTTTGCTGGCGCAGCGATCGATCTGCATCTGGACGAAGCCTTGACTGCACGGTTGAAGTCCTTGAGTCGGCGTCATGGCGTCACCCTCTACATGACGATCCTGGCCAGTTGGGCGGCGGTATTCTCGCGCCTGTCGGGGCAGTCGGAGGTTGTGATCGGCAGTCCGATGGCCAGTCGCGACCGCGAGGAGGTCGAACCGCTGATCGGCTTCTTCATCAATACCCTTGCGCTGCGGATCGACCTGGATGGCAACCCTTCCACCGGCGAGCTGCTCGCGCGTACGCGCCAGCGGCTGCTGGATGCGCAGGCGCACGGGGATGTACTGCTAGATCGCGTGATTGAGGCGCTCAAGCCGCCGCGCAACAGCGCCTACAACCAGATGTTCCAGGTGATGTTGGCCTGGCAGAGTCAGGATGAAGGTGAATTGGCGCTGCCGGGCGTCGAAGTCGTGCGCGCACCGAAGGCGATGAAGACCGCGCAGCTTGATCTGCTGATGGATCTGCGTGAGAAGGACGGCTCCATCAGCGGCTTCCTGAACTACATGACCGCGTTGTTCGATCGCGAGACGATCGAGCGCTTCGTCGGCTACTGGCAGCGCTTGCTGACAGCGATGGCCGCCGACGACACGGTGCCTGTCTCGGCGCTGCCGGTGCTGGGCGACGCTGAACGCGCGCAGGTGCTGCAGCAGTGGAACGCGACGGCGCAGCCCTATCCGCGCGACAGCTGCATCGGTGCGTTGTTCGCTGCGCAGGCCACGGCGCACCCGGATGCGGTGGCCCTGGTGTGGGGCGAGCGGCGGGTCAGCTACGCGGCGTTGGATCGCCGGACCAACCAGATCGCGCAGTGGCTGGGCGCGCAGGGCATCGGGCGCGGGGCGCGAGTGGCCTTGTCGCTGTCGCGCGGCGTGGCGATGGTGGAGACGCTACTCGGCGTGTTGAAGGCCGGCGCTGCCTATGTGCCGATGGCGCCGGATCTGCCGTGGACGCGGGTGGCGTTCATGCTGGAGGACGCGCAGCCAGCGCTGTTGATCGCGGATGCGAGCGCGCAGCTGCCGGACGCGCCGGGGGTGCCGGTGGCGCGCCTGGAGGCAATGGCCGACGCGCTGTCGGCGCATGCCGATCACGCGCCGGCGGTCGCGGGGATGGAGGCGACGCAGCTGGCGTACGTGATCTACACCTCCGGCACGACCGGCACGCCCAAGGGCGTGCAGGTCTCGCACCGCAACGTGGTGAACTTCTGTTGCTGGTGCCGCGATGCCGGCTTGCTGGCGGCGGGCGTGCGCATGACCCAGTTCGCGCCGTATACCTTCGACGCATCGGCAGGGGAAATCTTCGCCGGCCTGCTCGGCGGCGCCGAGTTGCACCTGCTGGACGAGGAGACGATTCATAGCCCGCAGCGCCTGCAGGCATATCTACTGGAGCAGCAGATCGGCTTTGCGGCCTTGCCGCCGGCCTATCTGCAACAGCTGGATCCGGGGCTGGCACCGAGCAGCATGAAGCTGCTGACCGCCGGTTCGGCACCGACGCCGGAGCTGGTGCGGCGTTGGGCCGGTCGTGGCGAGTACGTCAACGGCTACGGCCCGACCGAGACGACGATCCTGTCGACCACGACGGCGCTGAGCGCGGAGGAAGCGCGCATCAGCATCGGCCGTCCGATCGCCAATACCCGGGTGTACGTGCTGGACGCGCACCGTCAGCCGGTTCCGGTCGGGGTGACCGGAGAGTTGTGGATCGGCGGCGACGGCGTCACGCCGGGCTATCTGAACCGCGACGCGCTGACCGCGGAGCGCTATGTCGCCGATCCGTTCTGCAGCGAGCCTGACGCGCGCATGTACCGCACCGGCGACCTCGGCCGTTGGTCGTCGGACGGCAGCCTGGAGTTCGCGGGTCGCAACGACTTCCAGGTGAAGATCCGCGGCTTCCGCATCGAATTGGGCGAGATCGAAGCCAAGCTGCTCGAATGCCCTGGGGTGCGCGAGGCGGTGGTGGTCGCGCGCGGGGAGGGGGGCGAGCCGCGGCTGGTGGCGTACTGCCTGACCGACGGCGTCGCGGACGAGGCGCTGGATGCTGGTGCGTTGCGCGAGCGGTTGGCCAGCCAGTTGCCCGAGTACATGGTGCCGGCGGCGTTCGTGCAGTTGCAGGCCTGGCCGCTGACCGCGCATGGCAAGCTCGACCGCAAGGCGCTGCCCGCGCCGGACGACAGTGCCTATGCGCGGCGTGCGTACGAGGCGCCAGAGGGCGAGATCGAACAGCGCCTGGCGCAGTTGTGGAGCCAATTGCTGAAGGTCGATCAGGTCGGCCGCCACGATGGCTTCTTCGAACTGGGCGGGCATTCGTTGCTGGCGGTGCAGCTGAGTTCGCGCGTGCGCCAGAGCCTGGGCGTGGAACTGCCGTTGCGTTGGGTGTTCGAAGCGCCGGTGCTGTCACAGCTGGCGCAGCGTCTGGCGAGCGGCGACGCCGCGCAACTGAGTGCGATCGCGGTGGCCGAGCGTTGTCCGCACATGCCGCTGTCGCTTGCGCAGCAGCGCCTGTGGTTCCTGACCCAGATCGATGGCGCCAGTGCCGCCTATCATACTGCTGGCACGTTGCGCTTGACCGGTCGCCTGGACGTGGACGCGTTGGAGCGTTCCCTGCAGCGTGTCGTCGCGCGGCATGAATCGCTGCGCACGCGCTTCGTGCTGATCGAGGGTCAGCCGATGCAGCGAGTGGATGCAGATGCGACGCTGCGGCTGCGCTTCGAGGACCTGCGCGGCGAACACAATCGCGACGCCTTGCGCGTCGCGCAAGGCGAAGCGCTGTACGCGCAGCCCTTCGATCTGAGCGTCGATCCGCCGCTGCGGGTATTGCTGGCGCAACTGGAGGACGAGGAGTACGCGCTGTATGTGGTGATGCATCACATCGTCTCCGACGGCTGGTCGATCGGGGTGATGCTCAGTGAGATCAGCCAGCTGTATACCGCCGAGCTGGAGCACGTAGCCGATCCTCTGCCGCCACTGCCCATCCAGTACATCGATTATGCGCAATGGCAGCGGCAGTGGTTGGCCGACGGCCAGCTGGAACGACAGGCCGCGTACTGGCGCGAGACCCTCGCCGGCGCGCCGACCCTGATCGAATTGCCGACCGATCGTCCGCGTCCGGCGCATCAGGACTTCGCAGGCGCCGCGCTCGCAATCGATCTGGATGCCGCACTCACTGCGAGACTGAAAGCGCTGAGTCAGCGCCACGGCGTGACGCTCTACATGACCTTGCTGGCGAGTTGGGCGGCGCTGCTGAGCCGCCTGTCGGGGCAGGAGGAGGTGGTGATCGGCAGCCCGATGGCCGGCCGCACCCGGGCCGAGATCGAACCGTTGATCGGTTTCTTCGTCAACACGCTCGCGCTGCGGATCGACTTGGGCGATGCACCGACGGTGGCCGAGTTGCTGACGCGTACGCGCCGGCAGGTCCTCGATGCGCAGGCGCACCAAGACCTGCCGTTCGACCACGTGGTCGAAGTGACCAAGCCGGCGCGCAGTACCGCGCACACGCCGATCTTCCAGGTCATGCTGGCGTGGCAGAACCAGGAGCAGGCAGGTCTGTCCATGCCTGGCATTACGACCGAAGGTCTGCCCCAGGAAACCAGCAAGGCGCGGTTCGACCTGGCCTTGGACCTGGCCGAACGCGATGGAGGCATCGTCGGTGTGCTGACCTACATGACTGCGCTATTCGATGAGCCGACCGTGGTCCGCTATGCGGGCTACTGGCAGCGCCTGCTGACCGGCATGGCGCAGGACGAGGCGATGGCCGTGGCGCGCCTGCCATTGCTCGACGAAGCCGAGCGTATGCGCCTGCTGCATGAATGGAATGCGGTCAGCGAGATCCATCCGGAGTCGACCGTGCATGCGTTGTTCGAAGCGCAGGCACGGCGCACGCCCGATGCGCAGGCGCTGATCTGTGAAGACCTTACCCTCAGCTACGCCGAACTGAACCGCCGCGCCAATCAAGTGGCGCATCGCTTGATCGGCCTGGGTCTGCAGCCCGACGACCGGGTGGCGATCTGCGTCGAGCGCAGCGCGTCGATGATCGTGGGTCTGCTCGGCATTCTCAAAGCCGGCGCAGCCTACGTGCCTTTGGATCCGAGCTATCCGGTAGATCGGCTGGCCTACATGCTTGAGGACAGCCGGCCCAAGGCGTTGCTGACGCAAGCGCAGGTGTACGCGCGCCTGCCATCGCTGCAGGCTGCACAAGCGCCGCTGCTGGTGCTGGATGACAGCAGCCTGGATGCCGTGGACACGCACGATCCGAACATCGCGGGTCTTACCTCGCGCCACTTGGCCTACGTGATCTATACCTCCGGTTCGACCGGCCAGCCCAAGGGGGTGATGGTCGAACATCGCTCGCCGGTCAATTTCTGGCGGGCGATGTGCCAAACCACCCATCGCGAACTCGCGCCGAATTCGCGCGTTGCCTTGAACGCGGCGTTCTCCTTCGACATGTCGCTGAAGGGCATTCTGCAGCTGCTGTCGGGTCACTGCGTGGTGCTGGTGCCGCAGGCGATCCGCGCCAACGGCCCGGCCATGCTGGCCTTCTTCGAGCGCTACCGGATCGAGGCAATGGACAGCACACCGTCGCAGTTGCAGGTGTTGCTGTCGGCCGGCTTGATCGAATCCGGCGGGCATCGTCCGACCAGTATCTATCTGGGCGGCGAGCCGGTGAGCCGCCGCATGTGGGAGCGCCTGAAAGCCTCTCCGAAGATACACTTCCACAATATGTACGGCCCGACCGAGTGCACGGTTGATGCGACCATCGGCAGCATTCGCGAGTCGCTCGGCGGTCCGGTCATTGGTAAGCCGATCCTCAATACGCCGGTGTATGTGCTCGACGCCTACGGCGAGCCGTCGCCGGTCGGTGTGCCCGGAGAGATGTTCCTCGGCGGCGTGCAGGTTGCGCGCGGCTATCTGGATCGTGCGGAATTGACCGGCCAGCGTTTCCTGCGCGATCCGTTCGCGGCGCACGCCGATGCGCGCATGTACAAGACCGGCGACCTCGCACGCTGGACCGCCAACGGCGAACTCGAATATCTGGGCCGCAACGACTTCCAGGTGAAGATCCGCGGCTTCCGCATCGAGCTGGGCGAGATTGAGGCCAAGCTCGCCGCGTGCACTGGTGTAGATGCAGCGGCGGTCGTGGCGCGCGAAGACGCGTCGGGCGAGAAGCGGCTGGTCGCTTACGTGACGCTGCAGTCCGGGACGACCTCGTCGATCGCCGACCTGCGCACGCAGCTGCTGGCACAGTTGCCCGAGTACATGGTCCCGGCGGCGTTCGTGGTGTTGCTGTCGCTGCCGCTCACCCCCAACGGCAAGCTCGATCGCAAGGCGTTGCCTGCACCGGACGATACCGCTTATGCGCGGCGCGATTACGCAGCCCCGCAAGGGCGCGTGGAAACCGCGCTGGCGACGATCTGGGCCGAGTTGTTGCACGTGGACCGGGTCGGCCGCTTCGACGATTTCTTCGAGCTTGGCGGTCACTCGCTGATGGTGTTGGTGGTAATCGACAAGCTCGCCGCTGTTGGCATCGAGCTGAAGCTAGCCGACATCTACCGACTCGGCACCGTGCAGGCCATCGCGGCCGCGATCGAGGCCGATGGCGATACGGCCGCCGCCGAGCCCACGATGGAAGCGTGGTTGGATCGCCGCGGCTGGAGTTACTGCACCGAAACCATCGGCGAGCGTCGGATTCTGCGCCTTTCGCCGGCCACGCCGGCCGACATTGCCGCATTGAAAAAGTTCAGTGCTTGGCTGGACGGCGCTGGGAAACCGAGCCGTATCGTGATTGGCGAGGAACCGCTACCGATCAGCGATGCCAAATTCGATCAGCGGGCCTTCCTCGCGGGCCTGGAAGCCTCGCTTGCGCAAGGCGAGCGCGCCGTCCGCGCGGCGGACGTCGTCGAGCGGTATCCCTTCAGCGAAGTGCAGAAGTCCGGCATCGAGTGGCACGATCGCGTGTCCCAGCACGTCGTCCCGGTCAACGGCTGGTGGTCGGCGGATGAATTGCGCAGTGCGTTCGCCGTGATGGTGCGCAGCCAGGACATGCTGCGTGCGGCCGCTGACTTCGATGCATCGCGCTGGGATGTGCTGGATCCGGCAGCGTTCCGCGCGGACGATGTGCCGTGGCTCGATCTGCGCCAGCTGCCGTCCAGTGACGCGGATGTGGCCTGGTCGGCGATCGTCGCCGCGCTGCATCGGGCGCAGGCGACATCCCGCCTATGCCATGTCGGCGTATTGCTGTCGCGCAGCGACACCGACCATCTGTTGCTGATGGTGAACGATCACCTGATCAGCGACGGCCGCTCCTTCGAAGCCATCGCCGAAGGGATGCGCCGGATCCTGGTCGAAGACAGAGAGCCGCTCCCGGGCCGCTATGGCGATTTCGTCGCGGCATGCGGGCAAGAGCACGATCCATCCTTGCTCGACCGGCTGGCGATCGAGCTGGACAACGCAGGCATGGCACAGGTCACGCGCGCCACTGCCGAGGCGCTCGCAGCGAATGCGGATCAACCCGCACGCATGCTGGTGATCGAACTGCCTGCGGCGTCCTCCGATGGCTCGGCCAGGCGAGCCTTCGATCTTTTCCGGACCCTGGTCGCAACGGTCACCGGTTTGGATCGCTTCGCGATGACGATGACCCATCACGGCAGACAGTTGGGCAACCGAAGCTTCGTCGGTCAGTTCGGCCTGTTCCTCGACAAGATACCGGTCGCGGTCGGACCGGAGAGCGTGCTCGAAGACGCGATCAAGCGCGCCGAGCTGCTGCATCGCCAGGGCGTTCGCTTCCTCGACTGGTGTCGCTCCGGCGACGCCCGCGCCGTGACGACGCTGGCCTCGGCAAAGGGCGAAGTTACCTTCAATTTCCAGCGTGCTGCCGGCGAAGGGCTCGACCACGCGCATGTCGACTTCCAGGCCCTGTGCGCCAACATCGAAGCCGTGCGGGGTGTCGTGTTCGATGCCTATGCCGGAACCTCAAGACTCGACGCGATGTTCGTCTTCAAAGGAAGTAGTGCCATGGTCGAAAAAGTGAACGCCTTGATCGCGTCGGCGGGAGGGGCCGTCCGCAATGGCGGCGACATCGCCGGGTCCGACCCTGCACCGGCGCCGGTCCTGGCGGCGGCACCGATCCTCGCGGTGGTGGCGCCGTCGGTCGCAGTCGCAGAACCTGCGATCGTCGTGCAGGACTTGTACAAGCGCTATGGCGATGTCGAGGTGGTCAAGGGTCTGAACTTCAGTGTGCCCAAGGGGGCTTGCTTCGGCATCCTGGGCCCCAATGGCGCCGGCAAGACCTCGCTCCTGGGCATGATCGAAGGCATCGTTCCGATCACCTCCGGCCGCATCACCATGCTCGGCATGGACGTGGGCACGCAGATCCGCAAGATCCAGCCGCGGCTCGGCGTGCAGTTGCAGAGCAGCAACTACTTCCAGTTCCTGACCGTCAAGGAGCTGCTGGAGTTCTATTCGCAATACCGAGCCGCGGCGAGCGGCAAACGTAGGCTCGACACGACGGCGCGCTTGCTCGATCGCCTGGATCTGGCCGACAAGATGAGGTTCAAGGTCGACGATCTGTCCGGCGGGCAGAAGCAGCGCCTGTCGATCGCGATCGCGCTGCTTGGCGATCCGGACATCCTGTTTCTCGACGAACCCAGCGCTGCCCTCGATCCGCACAGCCGTCGCCACCTGTGGGAGTTCATCGAAGAGCTCAAACATGAACGTACTCGCACCATTGTGCTGACCACGCATTACATGGAAGAGGCCGAGCGCCTGTGCGACGAGATCATGATCATGAGTAAAGGAACGATCGTCGATCGCGGCGATCCCAGGTCCTTGGTGGCGCAGTTGAACGCAACCCAGCAGGTCGTGGTCAAGCTCGACGTCGGTGCGCCGGGTGAGGAGATCGCTGTGGACATGGCGCCGACGTTCGTCGCGAGCTGGGACGGGTTCACCGATTCGCTGCGCATCCCTACCGACGACGTGACCGGCGCGATCCGCCAGATCCTCTCCATCGCCGAAGCGCGCGGCGTTGCGGTGGCCGGCATCCAGGTGGACCGCTTGAATCTGGAAGACGTGTTCTTGAACAAGACAGGGAAGGAATTGCAGTCATGAGAACGGTGTGGGTGTTCTTCAAGTTGCGCATGCGCCAGCTCCGCTACGACAAAGTGGCGCTGGTGTTCTGCTACGTCTTCCCGGTGGTGCTGCTGCTGGGCATCGGCTATCCCTTGGAGTTGTCCGGCAATCACAGGATCAAGGTCTCTTACCTGGAAGCGGAGGTCGCGCCGGCCGGCAAGTCCCTGATCGATGCGCTCGGCAAGCAAGACCTCGTCCACGTCGTGCCCTTCGTGGGCGAGCGCGCGCAGGCCGAAACCGCGCTCAAGAACAACGAGATCCAGCACTTGCTGAGCGTCTCCGGGGCGTCTGCGGACGGGCCGGCGAACCTGACGATCGAAAGCAATTCGCTGGAGGAGAACCGCATCGCGGCGATCGCGCTGGCGTCGATCCTGAAAACCAACGTTTATGGCGCGTCGGGGACCGAAGTCCGCCTGCAGAACGTAGAGGTAAGCCGGCGCTCCTCCTATCTGGCCACCTTGTTGCCGGGCCTGATCGGGATGACGATGCTGGTGATCGGCTTGAGCGGTTTCGGCTCGGTGCTGATCGGCGAGGAAAGCGCGGGGCTGTTCAAGAATCTGAAAGCCATCGACGTTTCGCCGACGCCGTTCTTTGCCGGATTGTTTCTCTCTCGCGTCTTGGTCGCCTACAGCGTGGTCGCCGGCATGCTCGCCGTCTCGGTGTTCGGACTCGGCGTATCGGCCGACATCAACTATCTGTTGCTGTTGCTGGCGGTGACCATGGGCGCGGCGACCTATCTGGGCATCGGCCTGATCGTGTTCCTGTTCAGCCGTTCGGTGATGGCGTTCAGTGGCATCGTCAGCTTCATCCAGGTGCCGATCTTGCTGCTCGGTGGCGCGTTCTTCTCGATCAAACTGTTTCCATCTTGGTTGCAGCCGATCGCCCAGCATTCGCCGCTGGCGCCATTCACCTCGATCCTGCGCGAACTGATGTTCGGCGGGGTCGGTTTGCAAGACGTCTCGCAGCTGTACCCGTCGCTGATCACCATGTCGGTCTGGATGGTGGTGATTCTCTTGCTGGCGCGCTGGAGATTCCGATGGTGATTGCCGCGTCCGTGGGGCCGATGCGCGCATGCGCCGCCGTGCTGGACGTGGGCGATCTTGTCGACGTCTTCCCAGGCGGCCGCGACATGCGTGAGGCGGAATGGAAAGGAGATGCGCGGTACAGCGCGGACGGCGGCGGCGATCACCGCATCCAGACACGAGGAGCGGTCTCGAATCTCGATCCATCCATGCCATCAGTTGGGTCCAAATGGTAGACAAGTGCGCCGCTATCGTCCGTGTTGGTGTTACGGTTACCTACAGCACCATATGTCTTCGTCGGCGAGATGCGATTGACCGCACGCTCGACCACTCACCTGCAGTGTTGTTCGTTCCGTCATCGCTGACACAGCTGGCCGCGCCGGCGATGGTAGCTACCGCACCGGGGCAGGCCGAATTGCCGCTGCGGTCCGATAGGCACTCGTCGCTGGCCAGTTTCCACCGTTCAAGCACCGAAGTGGTTTCGCTATGAAAATGCGTCCAATGATCTACGCCGCAACCTTGCTGGGCACCGGTCTGTTGTTTGGTTTTTTGCTCAGCGGTCGGTCCGCCAAGTCTGCCGTCACCACCAATCAAACCACGCCACCGCTGACGGTCAGCGTGGTCAAGTCACAACGCAAGGCGCTGGCCGAGGCGGTCTCCGTGGTCGGCGCCACGCGCAGTCGCGAGAATGTGCCGGTGATCCCGCAACTGTCTGGACTGCAGGTGCAACGCGTGGAAGCCGAGGTCGGCGACTATGTCAAGGCCGGGCAGGTATTGGCAGTACTGGATGGCAAGGGCATGGGGATCTCCAGCAACGAGCTGCGATCCGACTTCGAGCGCGCACGGGGCGACTACGAGCGCATGCGTCTATTGCTGCCGCAGCAACTGGTCAGCGTGGAGTCGTTCAAACAGAAACAGGCGGATTTCGAGGGTGCACGCGCGCGCTACGACAACGCGCGACTGAGTGTGCAGCGCACCAACGTGGTTGCTCCGGCCGCAGGTTTCGTCTATCGGCGTACCGCGGAGATCGGCAACCTCACCAGCGATAGCGTCGCCTTGTTCGAGATCGCCAAGGACGGCGAGATGGAGGTGGATGCCAGCGTGCCCGAAGCGGTGGTCGGGCGCCTTAAGCCGGGCATGAGCGCGAGCATCAAGCTGGCCGGGCGCGCCGAGCCTATTCCTGGCGAGATTCGCTTGATCACGCCGAACGTGGACAGCGCCACTCGTTCGAGCGAAGTGCGGATCCGTCTGCACGCACAAGATGTCGTTCCGGTGGGCATCTTCGCTCAGGCGCGCATCGATCTGGCGAAGGTGCAAGGCTGGACGATTCCGCGCACGGCGATGCAACAGGATTCGCTTGGCAGCTACGTCTGGTGTGTCGATGGCAAGGGCCTGGTGTCGCGCATGCCGATCACGCCGACCTTGCAGACTGTCGACGAAGTTCTGGTGTCGGAATCGCTCGACGGCCTGCGCATTGTGGCCAAGGCCGGCCCGTTCCTGCGCGAAAGGGACAAGGTGCTGATCGCCGACGCGAGTCGCTGAGTGCGTTGCTGATCCAGGTATCGTGACGTTGCACCTTCCGCACTTCCTCATTGGATAGAGACCTTTCGAAATGAACTTCGGCTTCTCGACCTGGGCGATCCGCAATCCGGTGCCGCCGATTCTGCTGTTCGTCATGCTCACGCTGGCAGGCATCGTCGCCTTCATCCAGTTGCCGATCACGGCGATGCCGAATGTGGTCACGCCGGTGGTGGACGTGCTGATTCTGCAACCCGGCGCGACCCCTACCGAGATGGAGACGGAGACGACGCAGAGGGTCGAGGACGCGGTGGCGTCGATCCCGGGCATCAAGCGCATCGTATCGACTGTGACGGAAGGCCAGTCGACGACGCAGATCGAATTCAACCTCGATGTAGGCGTGGATCGCGCGACCAATGACGTACGCAACGCGGTGGCCGCGATCCGGCAGAACCTGCCGGCGACGGTACGCGAGCCGATCGTCCGCCGCGCCAGCGATACTGGCCGGCCAGTCGGTATCTATATCGCCGAAGCGCCGGAAATGCCGATGGAAGACCTTAGCCGCTTCGTCGATCAGACGGTCGCGCGCGAACTGCTAACGGTCAAGGGCGTATCGCGCGTGGACCGCAGCGGCGGCAGCGATCAGGAGATCTCCATTGTGCTGGACCCGGCGACCCTGGCTTCACTCGGAATCAGTGCCGCCGATGTCAGCCAGCAACTGCTGGCCAGCAATGCCAACTCGCCGGGCGGGCGCTTGACTCTGGGCGCGACCGAGTATGCGCTGCGCACGATCGGCCGTGCCGACAGTCTTGACGCCTTGGCGGGAACGCGCATCTCGGTGCCTGGCGGACGCACGGTGAAGCTGTCGGACATCGGTGTCGTTTCCTACGGCCCGTCGGACGTGCGCAACATCACCAAGGTCGATGGCCGCCCGGCGGTGACCTTCATGGTCTACAAGGATCCCACTGTCAGCGAGGTTTCGGTCGCCAAGGCGGTGCGCGAGCGTCTGGAGGCACTGTCGAAGACGCATGCAGTGCTGTTCCGTGTAGCGTTTTCGGATATCGATTTCGTTGAGATTGGATATCGCGCGACGATGTTCAACTTCCTGGAAGGCGCCATCCTGACCGTGCTGGTGGTGTTCTGGTTCCTACGCAATCGGCGTGCGACGCTGATTGCGGCGCTGACGATCCCGTTGTCGATCATTCCCACATTTTTGGTCATGCAGTGGCTGGACTTCAGCCTGAACATGATCAGCTTGCTGGCGATTACACTGGTCACCGGCGTGCTGGTCGATGATGCGATCGTTGAGGTCGAGAATATCGATCGGCATATGCGGTCCGGAAAGTCGGTCATGCAGGCAGCGATTGAAGCGTCCGAAGAGATCGGATTGTCGGTGATCGCGACGACCCTGGTGATCTGTGTGGTGTTCATTCCTGTCAGTTTCATGGATGGCTTGCCGGGCTTGTACTTCCGCCAGTTCGGCCTGACGGTTGCGGTCGCCGCGTTCTTTTCGCTGGTTGTAGCGCGCTTGCTGACGCCGATGCTGGCGTCGCGACTGATGAAGGTTCCAACGACGGATCATCCGCAGGACAGTGCCTTGATGATCCGATATCTTGCGATCGTCCGATGGACGCTTAAGCACCGCATCAAGACGTTGGTGATGGCGCTGATTGGTGTCGTGATGTCGTTCGGACTGGTGCCTTTGTTGCCGCTGGGCTTCATGCCGTACGATGATTATTCGGTCTCCAGCATCACACTGGAAGTTCCTCGCGGTAGCACCATCGAGCAGACCGATCAGGCGGCGCAGCAAGTGGCCGCTGTAGTGAGCAAGCACGCGGAGGTCGAGTATGTGCTCACGCTTTCCGGGGGCGCCGATGGCGCGGTCAACAAGTCGCGCATCTACGTCAAGCTGGTTCCTCCGGAAAAGCGTGATATCAGCGAGCGCGAGTTTACTTCGCGTGTCTACCCGGAGATCGCCAAGTTGCCCGACATGCGAGTCAACTTCGATAGTCTGTCAGGTCGAAAAGACGTTTCCATCGCGCTCGTGAGCGAAGATGATCGTGCGCTCACTCGCGCAGCCGATGCAGTCAAGCGCGACATGCAGAAGATTCCCGGCTTGATTGGCGTCGACACCAGTGTCGGTCAGGAACAGCCGGAAATCGTCGTGCAAATGGATCCGCTCAAGGCGGCCGATTTTGGAGTTACCGCACAGCAGGTCGGAGATGCTATCAGTACGTCGACGATCGGAGACGATATTCCGCGCTTGTCCAAGTTCAATTACATGAGTCGCGAGATTCCCGTGCGCGTTCTCCTGCCGCGCGAATACGGGACGGATCTTGGCGTCTTGGAGAATCTCAAGCTACGTACAGCCTCAGGTGGAAGTGTGCCGTTGGCATCTGTAGCCACCTTGCGATTTGCCAAGGGGCCGGCGACCATCGAACGCTATGACAGGGAGCGCCGCATCGATCTGCAGGCCAATCTCGACGGCGTTGCCCTGGGCACCGCCATGGCGGCTATCAAGGCCTTGCCATCGATCAAGCGCCTGCCGCACGGCGTGCGTGTGCTCGATACTGGCGATGCTGAGTTTGTAAACGAATTGCTGGTGAGCTTCCTGAAAGCGCTTGGTACCGGTCTGTTCTTGGTCTATGCGATTCAGGTTCTACTGTACCGCGACTGGTTGCAGCCATTGGCTCGAATGATGGCCTTGCCGCTGTCGATTGGCGGCGCATTCCTGCTGCTTTTCGCGACGGGCATGGAGTTGAGCCTACCGGCTCTGCTGGGAATGCTGATGCTGATGGGCATCGCAGATAAGAATTCGATCCTCCTCGTGGATGCGATCTTGGAAAACCTCCGCAAAGGTATGCTCAGGTTCGATGCCATCATGCTCGCTTGTCGCGCACGCGCTCGCCCAATCGTAATGACCTCGGTGGCGATGACTGCGGGCATGTTGCCGCTGGCATTCGGTGTATCTTTGGATTCCGCATTTCGAGCACCCATGGCGATCGCAGTGATTGGTGGTCTGATTTCTTCCACGATTCTAAGTTTGATTCTGGTCCCGCTGTTATTCAGCTTCGTTCATGATGTCGAGCTTTGGATGGCTAGGAAATTCGTGTCTAAGGCGCAGGTAGCTGTTCCGGGTGTGGCTTAATTCTATGAAGGCGTCTGGTAGTAGGTGTAATAATCGATTTTAGTGATGCTGTTGAATAAACAATATGTATTAAGAAAAAACTACATGTTCGTTCCTTTAGTAAAGCTTGGTGAATGCGATATCGATATTTGGCTCGCATTCTATGAGGGCATTGGCGAAGGTCCGCTTGTGGAAATTTATCCGCTGCTTGACTCCGATGAACGCAAGAAGCAGGCGCGTTTTTTGCTTGAAGATGATCGTAAGCGCTACCTTGTCACGCGAGGTATGGTGCGTTCGGTATTGTCCGGATATGCGGAGGTGGCTCCAAGAGACTGGAGATTCCAAAAGGGTCGCTTTGGGCGTCCCGGTATCTCCGATAGACATGGCGTCGATGTGTGTGCGCTGTCATTCAACATCTCACACACGCGTGGTTTGATCGCAATCGCCGTTACTTTGAAGCGTGCAGTAGGCGTGGATGTTGAGCATTTTGCGTTGCGTCGTATTTCATTGGAGGCGGCAAGAAGTAGTTTCACTCATGAGGAAATGGCGGAGCTTATGCGTCTGCCAGCACATCTACGACAGGAACGATTTTTCGAGTATTGGACGTTCAAAGAGGCATACGCAAAGGCTAGGGGTTTTGGAATGGCGCTTCCACTTGATCGTTTCGGATTCGATTTGACGATGGAGCGATCTGTACGGTTGGTAGCCGATCCGGGTTTGGATGACGACCCGCACCGATGGCGATTCTGGCAATGTAGACCTGCACAGCATCATCTATTGGCGCTTTGTGCCGATGTTGATCGTGCAGTAACGCCAAGGATTTTCATCTGGAAATGGAAGTCATTGACTTCACATGAAAAAATGGATTTTGAGTTTATTAGGACATCTTGAAATTTGTGTTGCGCCGTTGCATTTGGTGGCGCTCCAGATGAAATTCGATATGGGTCTTCACTTGTGGCGGTATGCAGAAATTATCGATTTTTCAGATGCGGTAATCGGGGTGGGTTGATGCGAAGCTAAAATCTGGTGCAAGCTTCATGTCGCCAGCATTGCTGTTGCGCATTGGCGATGCATTCGAGTATTCCGGAATGCTTCATGGTATCGACTTGTTTTCGAGTTAAATAAAGGTTGGTTCACCGTTTTGGGTGGACTTCGACGCTGCAGATGGCAAGCGGTTCATTGGGTGGCGTCACTTAGTCACCAGGCTTTTATGCCTGATCTGGCGCTGCAAGCACTGCGCAAAATTGGCTAGTTAAATGTCATCGCCGGCATGGTTGACTGAATTTTTGGTTCTTCACCCAAGTCCGGGGAAGGCGCCGCGGATCTTCAGGAAGAAGGGAGCTTCGCGATAACCTTGGACCATGAGTTTGATGGCCTTGATCTTGTTGTGATGCCCTCGACCAAGTTGGTGCGCAGCGGCCAGCGGCAGGCGCCATTGTGCGTGAGCTAGTGAACAACATACGGCTTGCGCGTAGCAACGTCATCGCACATCGTTGTCGATGCTTCCCGCCAACATGGTGGCAGCAATCAGCTGCAGGGTGCTGATGCTCGATCATCACGCGCGCCGACTAGGTGAGGCGTTCTGTATTACTTAATACATCAGCGACTTTCGCTGCTTCTGTCGATATGCCGACATCCTGGAGGCCTGTGTAAGTCCTGGACGCTAATGCGGTGCCAAGTGCATCAGCGGATCAGCTTGGCGGGATTGGTGGGATTGGTGGGAAAGGATAGGCCGCTCCCAGAAGCTCCCCAGCCATACCGGCAGGGGAGCATGAAGGCCTGGAGCTCAGCCGCGCGCGTGGTCGCGCGCCTTGCCCACTTCGCTCTGTACCTTGCCGGCGTTCTTCTGCATCTTGCCTTCGACTTCCTTCACCTTGTTGCCGGTCACCTTGCCGGCGACTTCCTTGATGGTGCCTTTGATCTGGTTCTTGGCGCCTTCGGTGCGATTCTTGTCCATCGTTGACTCCGCAGTAGGATGCCCGCAAGTGGGCATCGCCAAACTGCGCGTCGGCCGGTAGCGCTCGAGTGAAAATCGAGCGGGTTCGCGCGCGCCATTTAGGCGGCGGATGGGTTGTGTGCCGACGCTCGAGCCATTCATCGCGCTTGTCGGTGCGCATTCCCTGCGATGCCGTACTCAGCGCCAGACGATGGGCGCGCCAGCACAGCGGTAGGATCCATTATCTTCCCCTTGGATGGACGTAGTTCGTCAGCATCGGCAGGTCGATCGTCGGCGGTTTGGGCCCGCACCGGGCGCTCAATACCAACCGAGATACAGGGTGGTCACGCCCCACGTGTCGATCAGTCCGTGCGCGAGGATCGTTGCCCACAGGTTGCGCCTGGAGCGCAGATAGGCATAGCCGAACAGCATGCCGACCATGCCGGTCAGCAGGATGCCCGAGGCGCCTTGCGCGGCGTGCATCAGGCCGAATATCACGCCACCGGCCAGTGCGGCGATCCAGCGGCTGCCGCGCAGGCGCCCCAGCAGCGCATCGAGTTGGTGCATGAGGAAGGTACGGAATACCAGTTCTTCGCCAAGCGCCGCGCTCAGCCAAGCCGCGCCGATCAAGCGGAGCGTGGCGTCGACGTTGCCCTTGAGCGCGCCATAGGCGCTGTAGTCGGTCTTGTGCCCGGTGATGGAGTCGATCAGCGGTTGCAGCACCGGCGTGATCAAGCCGACGGTCAGCAGCATCAGCAGCAGCGTCCAGCCGATCACGGACACCAGGCGGGGGCGCGCCACGCCGCAAGCTTCGCGCGAGCGCGTCTCGATCCACACCAAGGCCAGGCCGAGCAGGCCGACCACCGGCATCCGCAGCGGGAACGGCAGCCATGGAAAGGACGCCAGTGCGAGAATCGCGGCGCTCAGCGCGATGCGCAGCAGCGGGTGACGCATGAAGGAGGTGTCGGACGTGGTGTGGACGTTGCCTTGGATGGAGTGCTGCATGCCGAACCTGGGAAGAAGCGAGCACTCAGCCTAGCGAGCCTACGCCGTCGGGCACTGTGCCAAAGGCCATGCAGGCCAATGGATATCGGTGCAACACTGTGCGTCTTGGGAGCGTGCGTCTTGGGAACGCACAGATGCTCACGTGTGGCGCGTCGCCGGCAACCGGTGCCGGCGACGCCATGCAGGTGCGGACGTTGTGGTCCGCGGGCAATTCGAAAGCAGTGTGGCGCGACTATGCGTTCGGCACCTGGCACTCGAACACGCTGACGCTGCGCGGCGGCGCCAGGAACTCGCTGGCACCGGCGGGCATGCTGTCGACCTGCAGCGCGTCGTCGGTGGACAGCACCAGCTTCCAGTGCAATTGCTCTTCGGAGGACGGCAGCATGAAGCTCACGCCCTCGTGGTAGGCGTTGATGACGATCAGCAGGGTGTGGTCGCTGGCCAGCTCCTTGACCCCGGAGGTCTGTGCCTTGCCTTCCAATAGCAGGCCGACCGAGCGCGCGCCCGCGTCGGTCCAATGTGCCTCATCCATTTCGGTGCCGCCGGGGTTGAGCCAGGTGAGGTCGCGCACCCCGGCTTCTTCGTTGTACTGGCCGTTGAGGAAGCGGCCGCGGGTCAGGATGGGATAGCGACGGCGCAGCGCGCTCAGTGCCTTGACGAAGTCGGTAAGGCGGCCTTCGGTCGGGTCGCGCTCCCAATCGATCCAGGTGATCTCGTTGTCCTGGCAGTAGGTGTTGTTGTTGCCGCCCTGGGTCTGCGCGCGCTCGTCGCCGGCCAGCAGCATCGGTGTGCCCTGCGACAGCAGCAGGGTCGCCAGCAGGTTCTTCATCTGCCGCTCGCGCAGTTGCAGGATCTCGACGTCGTCGGTCTCGCCTTCGGCGCCGTAGTTGCAGGAGCTGTCATGGTCGGAGCCGTCGCGGTTGTCCTCGCCATTGGCGTCGTTGTGCTTGCCGTTGTAGCTGACCAGGTCGTGCAGGGTGAAGCCGTCGTGCGCGGTGATGAAGTTCACCGAGGCCCACGGCCGGCGCCCGCGCCGGTCGAACAGATCGGCCGAGCCGGTGAAGCGCGTGGCGAATTCGGCCAGCTTGCCCTCGTCGCCTTTCCAGAACGCGCGGGCGTTGTCGCGGAACTTGTCGTTCCACTCCGACCAGCCCGGCGGGAAGTGGCCGACCTGGTAGCCGCCCGGGCCGCAGTCCCAGGGTTCGGCGATGAGCTTGACCTGCGACAGCAGCGGATCCTGGTTGCAGGCATCGAGGAAACCGCCGCGCTGGTCGAAGCCGGTGGGCTCGCGGCCGAGGATGGTGGCCAGGTCGAAGCGGAAGCCGTCCACGTGCATCTCGCCGGCCCAGTAGCGCAGCGAGTCGTTGACGAACTGGATCACCCGCGAGTTGCTCAGGTTGAGCGTGTTGCCGGTGCCGGTGTCGTTGATGTAGTAGCGCTTGTCCTCGGCCAGGCGGTAGTAGCTGGCGTTGTCGATGCCACGGAAGGAGAGGGTGGGACCCAGTTCGCTGCCTTCGGCGGTGTGGTTGTAGACCACGTCGAGGATCACCTCCAGGCCCTGGCGGTGCAGCGCCTTGACCATGTCGCGGAACTCGTCGCGGTGGCCGCTGGCCAGGTAGCGCGACTTGATCGCGAAGAAGCCGAGCGTGTTGTAGCCCCAGTAGTTGCGCAGATCCTTGTCGAGCAGGTGCTGATCGTCGAGGTAGGCGTGCACCGGCAGCAGCTCCACCGCGCTGACGCCCAGTTCCTTGATGTAACGCAGCACCGGCTCCTGGGCCAGCCCAGCGCAGGAGCCGCGCAACTCGTCCGGCACCTGCGGGTGGCGCATGGTGTAGCCGCGCACGTGGGTCTCGTAGACCAGGGTCTCGCTCCATGGCGTCAACAGGCGCTGGTCGTCCTCCCAATCGTAGGTGTCTTCCACCACCACGCACTTGGGCATGAACGGCGCGCTGTCGCGCTCGTCGAAACTGAGGTCGCCGTCCGGATGGCCGACCGTGTAGCCGTACAGTTCGTCGGCCCAGATCAGGTCGCCCTCGAGTTCGCGCGCGTACGGATCGAGCAGCAGCTTGTTGGGATTGAAGCGGTGGCCTTCGCTGGGTTCATAGGGGCCGTACACGCGATAGCCGTAGCGCTGGCCGGGCTTCACGTCGGGCAGGTAGCCGTGCCAGATTTCGTTGGTGTATTCGGGCAGGTCCAGGCGCGTCTCGTTGCCGGCCTCGTCGAACAGGCACAGCTCCACGCGGGTGGCGTGTGCCGAGAACAGTGCGAAGTTGGTGCCCTGGCCGTCGAACACGGCGCCGCGGGGGAAGGGACGCCCTTCGCGAATGCGCGAGGGGGTGGCATAGGCGGCGCTGGTGGGGTGGCGCATCGGGCAGGCTCTCGGCCGGCACGCCGGCAGTAGGGGAGGGAGAGCGGAAGCATTGCCGCGGAGGCCGTGCAGGACGCGTTACGGGGTGCCGAGGATGGCGTGAGGATGTGGGCATCGCAGCGGATGCAGCGACCCACGCGGCGACGCCATGGCGCCGCTGCGTGGGCGGATTTCGCGAGGCCGTCGCGGCCCGGTCCAGTGGGTCCCGGGCGCGACCAGACCTGCTCAGCGCGGCAGGTCGAACAACAGGAACTCGCTGTCCTGGGCGTCGGCGAACCGCAGGCTCGCCTCGTCGATCGCCTGGGCCGCGTCGCCGGCCTGCAGGGTCTGGCCGTTGACGCTCAGCGTGCCGCGGATCACCTGCACGTAGGCGCCGCGCCCGGCCGCCAGCGGGTAGTCCAGGTGTGCGTCGCCATCAAGGATCGAGGCATAGATGCGCGCGTCCTGGTGGATGCGCACCGCGCCGTCCTCGCCCTGCGGAGCGGCGATCAGGCGCAGCTGGCCGCGCTTGCTGTCCGGGGCGAAGTGCTTCTCCTCGTAGCCCGGATCGATCCCGGCGCGCTCGGGCATCACCCAGATCTGCAGGAAGTGCACCGGCGCACTGGCGGAGTGGTTGAACTCGCTATGGGTGACGCCGGAGCCGGCGCTCATGCGCTGCACGTCGCCGTAGCGCAGCACCGAGCCGTTGCCCATGCTGTCCTTGTGCTCCAGTGCGCCCTCGACCACGTAGGACAGGATCTCCATGTCGCGATGAGCGTGGGTGCCGAAGCCCTGGCCCGGCTGCACGCGGTCTTCGTTGATCACTCGCAGCGGGCCGAAGCCCATGTGGCGCGGGTCGTGGTAGTGGCCGAAGGAGAAGGTGTGGCGCGAGGACAGCCAGCCGTGTTCGGCGCGGCCACGGGTGTTGGCGGGGCGGATCTGCAGCATGGGAGGCTCCTGGTGGCGTTGATGTGCAAGGGAATCGAAAGCGCCGGTCGCGTTGGTTTCGCGTGGGTTCCGGCTTGAAAACAAGTATCCGCGCTGTCGCCGGATTTGAAAAACGGATAGATTCGGCATCCATCATCGAAAAATTCGAATGCTCAAGCTCAGCCTCGATGCCCTGCAGATCCTCGACGCCATCGACCGTCGCGGCTCGTTTTCGGCCGCCGGCAAGGCGCTGCACAAGGTGCCGTCGACCATCTCCTACACCGTCGCCAAGCTCGAGGAGGACCTGGGCGTGCAACTGTTTGAGCGGCTGGGGCCGAAGGCGGTGCCGACCTCCGCGGGGGCCGAACTGCTGCGCGAAGGCCGCCACCTGCTGCGCGCGGCCGGCGATCTGGAACTGCGCGTGCGTCGCGTCGCCTCCGGCTGGGAGACCGAATTCGCGCTGGGCCTGGATGCGGTGTTCGCGCCCGAATGCCTGGCGCAGGACATGGCGGCGTTCTACGCGGTCGCCGACCAGACCCGGCTGCGGGTGGTGCAGGAATCGCTGTCCGGCACCTGGGAGGCGCTGCTGGACCGGCGGGTGGATCTGTTGGTCGGGGCGGCCGGCGAAGGGCCGAGCGGTGGCGGCTACGTGGCCGAGCCGCTCGGCACGCTGCCGTTCGTGTTCGCGGTCGCGCCCGGGCACCCGTTGGCGCAGGCGTCGGAACCGCTCAGCCGCAGCCAGTTGAGCGCGCATCGCGCGATCGCGGTGGCGGACTCGGCACGGCGCCTGCTCCCGCGCACGGTCGGGCTGTTGTTCGGCCAGGACGCGCTGACCGTGCCGGACATGCGCAGCAAGTATCGGCTGCAGTTGGCCGGGCTCGGCTTCGGCTTCCTGCCCGAGCCGTATGCGCGCGCGGCATTGGCGCGTGGCACCCTTGTGCGCAAGGCGGTGGAGGAGCCGAAGCCGGACGAGGTGTTCCAGCTGGCCTGGCGCAGCGGCGAGGAGGGCGCGGCGCTGGCCTGGTGGCGCGCACGCATGCGCCAGCCGGGCGTGTTCGCGGCATGGCTGGCGCAGATGGCGGTGCGGCTGGATGAGGGCGGGTGAGCTTCGTCGGCGCGCATGCGGTCAGTTCCATGGCGCGTTGAGGCCGCGTTGCGCGCCATGCTCCGGCGGACCGGCCAGGGCAAGGTGATCGCCCTGGCCCAATCAAGCGGACGCCGCTTCCCTTTGGGTTCGGCGTCCGCGTCGCCGCCTAGGCATCGCGCACTCTGCGTTGGCGCCGGTCATGGCTGCGCCCCGTAACCCGCTCCCCAGCGCAGGCGGCCAGCGCGTCTGGCCTCGGCGCGCGGCGCATGCTCCAGCGCGACGATGGATGGGTCTGTTCCGCCGGTGATGCCGTGGCGCCCGCGCACCTGGCGAATGCCGGGAGGATAATGCGCGGCATCTTCTTCTCTCCGCCCGGCAAGCCATGCAGGACCTGATTGCGCGCTACGGACTCGGGCTGGTCTTCGTCAACGTCCTGGCCTTGTCGCTGGGCCTGCCGGTGCCCGCGCTGCCCACGCTGATCCTGGTCGGCGCGACCTATGCGCTGCTCGATGGATCGGCGATGTGGAGTGCGTTGCTCGGCGCCTTGTCGGTATCGATCGCGGCCAGCCTGCTCGGTGACCTGCTGTGGTTCGGCGCCGGGCGCCGCTATGGCAATCGCACGTTGCAGTCGCTGTGCCGGCTGTCGCTGTCGCGCGACACCTGCATGAAGCGCACCGAGCGCTTCTATGCGCGCTGGGGCGTGCGCGTGCTGGCGGTGGCCAAGTTCGTGCCCGGCCTGTCGATGGTGTCGGTG
The DNA here is from genome assembly GCF_001043115.1 of Xanthomonas sp. NCPPB 1128. Lineage (GTDB taxonomy): Bacteria > Pseudomonadota > Gammaproteobacteria > Xanthomonadales > Xanthomonadaceae > Xanthomonas_A. The sequence continues at coordinate 284,754 of NZ_LFME01000001.1, forward strand.
CCGATGGCCGGCGCGATGCGCGTGCGCGCTGGTGCCTTCCTGCGCTACGACGCGCTGGGCGCGGCACTGTGGGCCGGTGGCGGGTTGTTGCTGGGCCTGTGCTTCGCCGACCAGGTGCAGGACCTGTTGGACTGGCTGAGCCTGCTTGGCAGGCGCGCGGCACTGCTGCTGGTCGGCCTGCTGGCGCTGTATGTCGGTTACCGCGCCTGGCGCCGGCATACGTTGCGCAAGGCGATGGAAACCCTCCGCATCGATGTCGACGAACTGCATGCGCTGCTGCAGGGCGAGACGCCGCCGCTGCTGCTGGACATTCGCGCCCCGGGTTATCGCACGCTGGAGCCGTATGCCATTCCCAGTGCGCTGGAAGTGGACGATCGCCAGGTCGATGCGCTCGTCGCCCGCTTGCCGCGCGACCGCAGGATCGTCATCTATTGCGCCTGCCCGAACGAGGTGTCGGCCGCGATACTGGCCAAGCGCCTGCGCCATCACGGCTTCGAGGACGTGCTGCCGCTGCGCGGCGGCCTGGATGCGTGGCGTGCGGCAGGCCATCCGCTGGTCGCGCTGGACGCTGCAGTTGCAGTGGCGCCGGCACCGAAGGGCAATACGATCGCGGCGTGAGTCGGCGTGGCGGAGGCGTCACGCGTGCCGATGGCGCCTACGAGGCACAGGCCGAGCGTGCGCCCCGGCTGATGCGGCGGGTGTGTTGTCCGCAGGCGCGCGGGCGTGCTGTGCACGGCGGGGCAAGTTCTGCGGTCATGCGCTTGATCCTCTTGCCTGTGCCGTCTGCGCCTCGCTGATGCGGCACCCTGCTGCAATGGGCGAGATCCACATCGCGCCGTTCACTTGCCGTTCCTTGCCTTGCGGTTGGATGCGCACATGATGAATCGACAGAACGAATGGACAGAACGACCGGCGCGGCCAACGCGTGTCGGCAGCGACGACCTCGCAGGGCGGGCGCCAAAGCGGATCCTCACCCTCATTCTTGGAGACAGCCATGCACATCGATCTATCCGGTAAAACCGCCCTCGTCACCGGCTCCACCGCCGGCATCGGTTTCGGCATCGCCAAGGGCCTGGCCGCGGCGGGTGCCGAGGTCGTGCTGAACGGTCGCGACAAGGCGCGCACCGAGGCCGCCGTTGCGGCCCTCAAGCGCGATGTCGCCGCTGCCCGCGTGCGTGCCGTCGTCGGTGATGTGGCGACCGCTGCTGGCTGCGATGCGATCGTCGCAGCGCTTCCTGCGGTCGATATCCTGGTCAACAACGCCGGCATCTTCGGGATGCAGGACTTCTTCGACACGCCCGACGCGGAGTGGGAGCGCTTCCTGGCCGTCAACGTGATGTCCGGCGTGCGCCTGTCGCGCGCGTATCTGCCGGGGATGGCGGACAAGGGCTGGGGGCGCGTGCTCTTCGTCTCGTCGGAGTCCGGACTCAACATCCCGGTCGAGATGATCCACTACGGGGTGACCAAGACGGCCGATCTTGCCCTGTCGCGCGGGCTGGCCAAGCGCATGGCCGGCACCGGCGTTACCGTGAATGCCATCCTGCCGGGGCCGACGCTGACGGAAGGCGTCGCCGCCATGCTGTCCGACCAGGTGCAACAGTCGGGCAAGCCGCTGGACGAGGTCGCCGCTGATTTCGTCAAGGCGCATCGCGCCAGCTCGATCATCCGCCGCGCCGCCACGGTGGAGGAGGTCGCCAATCTCTGCGTCTACGTCGCATCGCCGCAGGCATCCGCCACCACCGGTGCGGCACTGCGCGTCGATGGGGGCGTGGTGGACACCATCGCCTGAGCGGGCGAGGCCTCGTTGGTCGCGCAGGCTGGGCCGGCGGTGCGCATCGTCTGCCACTGCGCTCGACCTGCGCAGCGCAGCGGTGTTGCGAAAGCCTGCCCGCGCGGCGAGTGCAGCGATCGGCGCATCGCCCTGACGCGGATGCGCCGCTGGTTGCAGTGCGCGACATGCAATCGCCGCCGCGCAGGCAAAAAAAACGACAAGCACTGGCTTGTCGTTTGTGATCTGACTGGTGCGCCCGGAGAGATTCGAACTCCCGACCGCCTGGTTCGTAGCCAGGTACTCTATCCAACTGAGCTACGGGCGCGTTGTCAGGCGCGGGATTATTCACGACTTGCGGCGATTCGTCTACACCTGTGTGTCGTCGGCATGACGGTCGTGGGCGAGTGCGCCGCTGTGGGCTGCTTCGATGCGACGGGATCGCCGCGGCAGGGCAAAAAAAAACGACAAGCGGTGGCTTGTCGTTTTTCATCTGACTGGTGCGCCCGGAGAGATTCGAACTCCCGACCGCCTGGTTCGTAGCCAGGTACTCTATCCAACTGAGCTACGGGCGCGTCGTCAGGAGCGGAATTATGCGGGAGTCGATCGGGTCCGTCAATGCTCTTTCCGAAAATTTCACCGATCCCCGCGCAGCAGCGCCTCGACCACGGTCGCTGGGCGCTTCATCCAGGCGAAATGGTCGGCGGCCACGCCCAGCTGTGCGGCATCCAGGCAGCGGATTTGCGCTGCAGGCGTGGCCAGCTTGTCCAGCAAGCCGCGCAGCGAGGTCTCCGGTGCCAGCCAGTCGTCCTGCAGCACCACGCCACGCGCCGGCAGCGTGAGCTGCGCCAGTTGCCCCTCCAGGTCGATCGCCAGGCCAGCCGCGGCGTAGCGGCCACTGCGGCCCACGCGCGCCCAGTCGGCGATCAGGCCGCGCGCTTCGGTGCCGCCGAAGCCCAGGCGGCGGCCGTGCAGCACGCCTTGGCGCTGCGCCAGCCACGGCAGCAGGCGGTAGGCCAGCGGCAGCAGATAGCCGCGCGGTGCGGGAAAACGGCGCCAGTACGGCGTGCCGCTGGCGACCAGCCACAGCGCGGCGAAGGCCTGCGGCTGCAGGCTGGCGTAGCAGCAGGCGAGCTGTCCGCCGAGGCTGTGGCCGCCGACGACCAGCGGCGCCGCGATCCCGCACCCGGCGATCGCCGCCTGGCTGGCGGGCAAATCCAGTTGCAGCAGGGCGCGATAGCCCCAGTCGCACTGCCGCGACGGCCGCAGCGTGCTGCTGCCGTTGCCGCGCCATTCGTGCAGGAGCACCGCGACGCCGTGCGCGGCCAGCGCTTCGGCGAACGGCAGGTAATGGCGCGCGGCCACGCCCAGCGCCGGCAGCCACAGCAGCGCCTGCCGCGGCGCGTCGGGAATGCGCGCCAGCAAGGTCCAGCGATGGCCGTCGGCCGCGGCGACGGGCAGGGCGTGCTCGGCGATCGCCGCGCCGAGGGGGGCTGCGCTCATGGGCCGCGTGCCGCGCCGAAATGGTCCAGCACTGCCACGTCGCTGCGGCCGGGCCGGTAGCTGCCGCGCAAGGCGCGCGCGACGTAGTCGATCGCCGCCTCGCAGGCGGCGGGCAGGGTCAGGCCCTGGCACAACTGCGCGGCGATCGCCGCGGCCAGGGTGCAGCCGGTGCCGTGCGCATCCAGTGGCAGCCGCGCATGGCTGAATTCGCTGCGGCTGACGCCGTCGTCGTAGCGGTCGATCACCCGCTGGCCTTCCTGCAGGTGGCCGCCCTTGAGCAGCACCGCCTGCGCACCGGCCTCGAGCAGCGCTGCAGTGGCGTGCTCGGCGTCGTCGGCGGTGTCGATCGGGCGGCCGAGCAGCAACTGCGCTTCCGGCACGTTCGGCGTCACCAGCGTCGCCAACGGCAACAGGCGGCCGCGCAGTGCGTCCAGGGCGTCGTCCTGCAGCAGCTTGGCGCCGCTGGTGGCGACCATCACCGGGTCCAGCACCACCCAGGGCGGGCGATATTCTTCCAGTGCATCGGCGACCAGGTGGATCACCTCGGCGTTGGCGAGCATGCCGAGCTTGACCGCGGCGATGTCGAAGTCGGCGAAGCAGGCGTCGATCTGCGCGCGCAGGAACGACAGTGGCGGCACGTGTACCGCGGTGACGCCGCGGGTGTGCTGCGCGGTCAGCGCGGCCGCGGCAGCCAGCCCATGCACGCGGTGCGCGGCGAAGGTCTTGAGATCGGCCTGGAGGCCGGCACCGCCGCCGGAATCGGTGCCGGCGATGCTCAGTGCGGAGACGACGGTGGGTGCGCTCATGCGCCGATTGTGCAGCGCCGGCGCGGGTTCTGCACTCGCGGCTGTGCGGTGAAGGTCAGCGCCGACAGGTAGGGGCAGTCACCGCATGCCGTGGGTGCGCGTGGCGGGTAGCAAGCATCGGTCAGGGCGGCGCTGGCGAGCGGCACCGCAGGCGTTGGCGCTGATCGCGCGTGATGCGCGGGAGTGCGTGCGTTTGCATGTTGCAACTGCTGCTACGTCGGGACTGCGCGGCGCCGATGCGTCACCTTCAACTGAGCCCTTAGCGCTCGCGGCGGCGGTAGTGCGCCTGCAGCGCGTACAGAATGCCGACCGTGCCGGTCAGCAGGGCGGGGCCGAGCAGGGCGTCGAAGCCGACACGGCGGTAGGCCCAGGCGCCGAGCACGCCGCCGCACAGGAAGCCGCCGATGATCAGCAGGCTCAGGCGGATGCGCCGGCGCGGCAGCGGCAGGCCGCGCATCGCCTGGCCCAGGCCGATGCCCAGGTCGGTGAACATGCCGGTCAGGTGGGTGGTGCGCACCACCGCGCCGCTGTAGATGGTGGTGGTGGCGTTCTGCAGGCCGCAGGCGATCGCGGCGAGCACGGCGCCGGCGAGTTGCTGCTGCTTGAACGCCTGCATCGCCGCCAGCAGCAGCAGCGCTTCCAGCGCCAGCGCCACGCCGTAGCTGCGTCCCAGGCGCAGGCGGCTGTCCTGCACGATGAAGCCGCCGAGCATCGATCCGCCGAGGAAGGCCAGGACCACGCCGGCCAGTTGTGCGATCGCGCGAGCGTCGCCATCGGCCAGCGCCGCGCCGAGCAGGGTGGTGGTGCCGGTGAGATGGGTGACCGCCTGGTGTTCGAAGCCCAGATAGCCGACCACGTTGACCATGCCGGCGACCGCGGCCAGCGCGCCGGCGAAGGCCCAGGCCCAGCGTGGCAGTTCCAGGTTCATGCCGCGCGCAGTGCAGCCGCGGCGCGACGGCCGCGGTGTGGGGCGGCGTCAGCGCTCCGCCGCTGGCGCCTGCCTGCCACCATCTCAGCGTGCGCCGTTGACCGCGATCTCGGAGAAGCTGGCGCTGGCCGGGTCGTAGACCGCGCCCCAGAAGCGGCTGCCGCCGCCGCAGACACCGACCGCGTCGACGGTGGGGTCGCGCTCGCTGGTGTCATCCGGCGCGAAGGCGTTGACGTAGATCGCTTGCTTGCCGCGGTACAGGATGCCGACGTACTGGCGATCGGACGCGGTGGGATCGGCGATCTGCGGCTGCAGTTGCGCCAGGTGCGCCTCCAGTTGCGCGATCTGCTCCGGGGTCGGGATCCAGTAGCCGGTGACGTCGCCGTCGTGGCGCGCGGGGCTGTCGCGCGAGCAGGTGGCGAGCACCTGCGCCGCGGTGCTGTTGCGGGTGACGATCCACGACTGCCCGGCCTTGACCGCGGTCGGCACCATGGCCGGCCCGCGCGCGGTGGCACAGGCGCCGAGCAGGGCCATGGCCAGCGCCGCGCCGGCCAGGCGCACGCCGGCCGCCGCGTTCACAGGACCTCCGAGGCGTAGTCGGCCAGGCGCGAACGCTCGCCGCGGCGCAGGGTGATGTGCGCGCTGTGCGGCCAGGCCTTGAAACGGTCCACCGCATAGGTCAGGCCGGAGGTGGTCTCGGTCAGGTACGGCGTGTCGATCTGTTCGACGTTGCCCAGGCACACGATCTTGGTGCCGGGGCCGGCACGGGTGATCAGCGTCTTCATCTGCTTGGGGGTCAGGTTCTGCGCTTCGTCCAGGATCAGGTAGCGCGACAGGAAGGTGCGCCCGCGCATGAAGTTCATCGAGCGGATCTTGATGCGGCTGGCGAGCAGGTCGTTGGTGGCCTGGCGGCCCCAGGTGCCGCCTTCCTGGGTGTGGGTGAGCACTTCCAGGTTGTCGGTGAGCGCGCCCATCCACGGCGTCATCTTCTCTTCCTCGGTGCCGGGCAGGAAGCCGATGTCCTCGCCGACGCTGACCGTGGCGCGGGTCATGATGATCTCGCGGTAGCGCTGCTGGTCCATGGTCTGCGCCAGGCCCGCGGCCAGCGCCAGCAAGGTCTTGCCGGTGCCGGCGGTGCCGAGCAGGGTGACGAAGTCGATTTCCGGGTCCATCAGCGCGTTGAGCGCGAAATTCTGCTCGCGGTTGCGCGCGGCGATGCCCCACACCGCGTGCTGGCCGCTGCGGAAGTCGTCGACCAGCGCCAACGTCGCCTTGCGCTCGGCGTTGACCTTGACCACGCGCAGTTCCACTTCGTCCTCGCCGGGCAGGTACAGGTACTGGTTCGGGTACCAGTCCTCGTCGGCGGCCAGGGCGATCTCGTAGCAGGTGCGGCCCTTGTCGCTCCAGCTGCGCAGGTCCTGGTTGTGCTTCTGCCAGAAATCCTCCGGCAGCTCGATCGCGCCGGTGTAGAGCAGGCTGAAATCGTCGAGCGCGCGGTCGTTCTCGTAGTCCTCGGCGACCAGGCCGCTGATCGCCGCCTTGATGCGCAGGTTGATGTCCTTGGACACCAGGATCACCGGGGTTTCCGGGTGCTCCTCGCGCAGCGCCAGCACCGCGGCCAGGATCTTGTTGTCCGGGGCGACGCTGCCGAAGCTGCGCCCCGGCTCGACCGGGCGGATCTGGAAGTACAGCCGGCCGATGCTGCCGGTGCTCTTGAGCTGGATGCCCTGCGGGTGGCTGAGCGGGATGCCGGATTCGATCTGCTCGGCGCCGGCGCCCTCGATCAGCTCGTTGAGGAAACGACTGACCTGGCGCGCGTTGCGGCTGACTTCGGACATGCCCTTCTTGGCATTGTCCAGTTCCTCGATCACCTGCATCGGCAGGAACACATCGTGTTCCTCGAACTTGAACAGCGCGGTCGGATCGTGCATCAGCACGTTGGTATCCAGCACGTAGATGCGCTTGCCTCGGGTCATCATGGATTCCTGGAAGAGGGGCAGGGACGAGCCATCGCTGCCTGCAGGGCAGGGCGATGCGGGGTGCGGGAAACGGCGGTGGTCACTGCTGGGCGGCGGCCTGCAGCGCGTCGAGCACGGCCTGGGCGTGGCCGGGAACCTTGACCTTGCGCCAGCTGCGGACCAGCTGGCCGGTGGGCGAGAGCAGGAAGGTGCTGCGCTCGATGCCCAGCACCTGGCGGCCGTACATGTTCTTTTCCTTTATCACGTCGAAGGCGCGGCACAGCGCCTCGTCGGCATCGCTGATCAGCGGGAAGCGGAAGCCCTGCTTGGCGCAGAAGTTGTCGTGCGACTTCACCGAGTCGCGCGACACGCCCAGCACGGTGGCGCCGGCCTGTTCGAACTGCGGCAGCAGCGCGTTGAACTCGATGCCCTCGGTGGTGCAGCCGGGCGTGCTGTCCTTCGGGTAGAAATACAGCACCAGCCAGCGGCCGGCGTAATCGCCGAGCGTGGCGCTGGCGCCGCCGGACAGCGCCAGCGGCAAGGCCAGCGTGCTGCGGTCCAGGGTGTCGCCGTCCTTCATGGGGTGTCCTCCGCGTGCATCGCCATCATCCGCGTTCGATTGCGTCGGTGTCCAGCGCGGCGCACTCAGAACTTCATCGGGTCCATGATCGCGTCCAGGTTGAGGTGGTCGCAGAACTCGAGGAAGTCGTCGCGCAGGGCGGCGATGTGCATGTTCGCCGGCACCCCGATCGTCACCTGCGCCGAGAACATCTCCGCGCCGGTCTGCATGGCGCGGTAGCGCGTGCTCTGCAGGTTCTCGATGGTGATGCCCTGGCGGTCGAAGAAGTCGGCCAACTGGAACAGGATGCCCGGTTTGTCGGCGGCGATGACTTCGACGATGTACGGCAGCAGGTTCGACTGCGCCTGCTTGGCGCCGGTGCGGTACCACACCAGCTTCATGCCTTCCTCGCGGTCGAGGCGGGTCAGCATGGCTTCGAGCTTGGCCACCGAGTCCCACGAGCCGGTCGCCAGTGCGGTCACCGACACGTCGCGGCCGACCGTGGCCAGGCGCGCATCGACGAGATTGCAGCCGCTGTCGGCGATGCGACGCGTCACCGGCAACAAGGGCGACTCCGGATGCGTCGTGTAGGCGTTGATCAGGAGGTGGTTTTCGGTCGGCGCGGGCCGGGGCGTGGTGTCGGTCAAAGGGGCTTCCGGCATTGCGTAAGGCTGAACGGCATCCGGGCGGTCGCCCGGCATGGTGTGCAGCATACTTGCCCGCGCTTTCGGGCCGCAAGTAACATGCGGGGCGACCTTGCCCCGCGTGCGGGGCCGATCCGTCCGCGCAACCTGCGCGGCCCTCCTCTCCCAGCGAGCACCCGGCATCTTGTCCCTCTCCGGCATCATCACCGCCCTGGCCACGCCCTTCCAGGGCAATGGCGACCTCGACCTCGACGCCTGGCAGCGGCTGCTCAAACGCCAGCTCGACGGCGGCGTGCAGGGGCTGGTGGTGGCGGGATCGACCGGCGAGGCCGCGACGCTGCTGGACGAGGAATACGACCGGATCCTGCGCGAGGCGGTGCAGACGATCGGTGGCCGCGTGCCGGTGCTGGCCGGGACCGGCCTGTCCGGCACCGCCAAGACCGTGGCCCTGACCCGCCGCGCCGCCGCCAACGGCGCGCAGTACGCACTGGTGGTGACGCCGCCGTACGTGCGTCCGACCCAGGCCGGGCTGATCGCGCATTACACCCAGGTCGCCGAACACGGCGGCCTGCCGGTGGTGCTGTACAACGTGCCCGGCCGCACCGGCTGCGACCTGCTGCCGGAGACCGTGGCGCAGCTGGCGCAGCATCCGAACATCGTCGGCATCAAGGACGCCAGCAGCGACCCGCAGCGCATCGCCGCGCTCGCCGCTCTGCGCAGCGACGATTTCGCGGTGTTCAGCGGCGACGACGGCAGCGCCGCGCAGGCGATGCTGGCCGGCTTCGATGGGCTGATCTCGGTCGCCTCCAATGCCTTGCCGCGCGCCTACCGGCGCCTGTGCGATCTGGCGCGCGCGCGCCACGCCGAACCCGCGCAGGCCTGGGACGCGCGGCTGCAGCCGTTCCATGCGTTCTGCGGCATCGAATCCAACCCGATCCCGGTCAAGGCGCTGCTGCAGCGCGCCGGGATCGGCCAGGGCCTGCGGCTGCCGCTGTTGCCGCTGTCCGCGGCGCACCACGCCACGGCCGACCGACTTGCCGCCGACGCTGCCGCGTTGGAAGACCTATCCAGCCGTGAAACGCTCGCGGCCTGACTCCAGGAGATTGATTGATGCGTGCTTCCGTTCCCTACGTCCGCGTGCTGTCGGCCGCCGTCCTGGCGACCACCCTGGTCGCGGCCACCAGCGGTTGCAGCTGGTTCCACAAGGGCAAGCCGCGCGGCGACTATGCGCTGGCGCCCGACATGCGCCCGCTGGAAGTGCCGCCGGATCTGACCTCGCCCGACACCTCGGCGGCGATGAAGGTGCCGGCGCTGGCCTCGGCGCAGCGGCCTGCGGCCCCGGCCGGCCAGGCCCCGGCGGCGTCGAACAGCGGCTTCGTGGTGCCGGGTGCGCGCGACCAGGTGTTCGGCCAGGTCGGCGACGCGCTGGGTGGCATCGAAGGCGTCACCATCGCCAGCCGCGCGCAGCTGCTGGGCTCCTACGACGTGGCCTACGAAGGCAGCAACTTCCTGGTCCGGGTGGTGGCGGTGGATGCCGGCGTGTACGTCTCGGCGGTGGACCCGCGCGGCCTGCCGGCCACCGGCGAAGCGCCGGTCAAGCTGATCGCCGCGCTGAAGGCCAAGCTGGGTCATTGAGCCGGTGCGGGTCCGGCGCGTGCGCCGGAGCTGTTGCAGGACGCGAAACGGGCGCCGCAGTGCGCCCGTTTTCGTTCGGCTAGAAAGCTGCGCGGTTTCTTTGTGGATGCAAGGAGCGGCTTTGGCCGCGATGGGCTTTACCGGGATATCCCTCGCGGCTGATCAAGAACGTTGACAGAGCCGTTCCCTGCGTCAGCGCGATGCTGCGCGCCGTACCCTCACCCCAACCCCTCTCCCGAGGGGAGAGGGCTTCGGCTTCTTCTTCCTTCTCCCCTCGGGAGAAGGTGCCCCGAAGGGGCGGATGAGGGTACGGGCGAAGCCTCACGTCCTACCAGGGTGTGACCACGTGTCCGGTTGCACTGAGGCAACGCGAGTTGTTGGAGGCGCCCTGAAGCCGCCGCTTGTATCGACTGTTTGGCGGGCGGCGCCTGGGCGGAATCCGCGGCGGATTACTTCTGCAGCAACGGCAACTTGTTCGGCTTGCCGTCCCACTCGGCGGCATCGGGCAGCGGTTCCTGGCGCGTGGTGAGCACCGGCCAGGCCTTGGCCAGTTCCGCGTTGAGCGCGACGAAGCCTTCCTGGCCGGCCGGCACGTCGTCTTCGGGGTAGATGGCGTTGGCCGGGCATTCCGGCTCGCACAGGGTGCAGTCGATGCACTCGTCCGGATCGATCACCAGGAAGTTCGGGCCGGCGTGGAAGCAATCCACGGGGCACACTTCCACGCAGTCGGTGTATTTGCACTTGATGCAGTTTTCGGTGACGACGAAAGGCATGGCTCGGTCCGGCGATTAACCCGGTGATTCTAATGCAAAGCGGCGGTCGCCGCCGTGTGTGCGGGCCGGCCGGACGGCGGGGCGCGGCGTGCGGCTCAGCCGGCGAGGCCGCCGTGCTGCTGCGCCAGCCGATACAGGCCGCGCGCGGCCAGATCTTCCGGATGGGTGCGCACGGCGCTGCCGAGCGCGGCGAGCGCATGCGCATAGCGCGCCAGCAGGCCACTGCCGCCGACCAGGTGCACCACCGGCGGCAAGGCGGGGCGCCCGCGCAGTTCGTGGCCGATCAGCAGGCCGGACAGATACGACGGCGCCGCGGCCGCGCTCAGGCGTTCGAACAGGCCCAGGCTGCGCACGCCGAACAGATGATGCAGCAGGCCGCCGTCGTCGCCGCTGCGCTGCACGCCGGCATCGAATGCGGCCGCATCGAAGGCGCCGTCGTCGGCGTCCATCAACCGCGCCAGCAGGCTGTGCGTGCGCAGCAGCGCATACAGCTCGCCGGTCATCATCGTCGCCACCGAGACAATGCGCCCATGCTGCAGCGTCACCCACTTGCTGTGGGTGCCGGGCAGGCAGACGTGGTGGGATTCAGCGGCTGGCGATTCGGCCGCAAGCACCGCGAGCAGGCCGATCAGCTGGGTCTCCTCGCCGCGCATCACGTCCGGCACGGCGTCGGCGTCGCTGGCCACGCCGGGTACGAACCACAGCGTGCGGCCGGGCAGGGCCGGATCCTGCAGTGGCTGCATCGCCGCGGCCAGCGCGGCGGCGTCGGCCGGGCAGGGCGCATACGGCAGTTCGATCCAGCCGTTGCGGCTGCCGATCATCCCGCACAGGACAACGTCGCCGTCCCAGCCGTCGATCAAGCTGGCCAGGGTCGCGGCGAAGCGGCCCTGGCAGGCGGCGATGCCCTGGTCGCTGCGACGCTGTTCGAGAATGCCGCCATCGGCGGCGAGCCGATAGCCGCGCAGGCTGCTGGTGCCCCAATCGACGACGATCATGCGCTGGCGATGCGTCCTTCGGGCAGGCCGGCGATGCCGACTGCGGCGACGTACACGCCGCCTGCCTGCGGCGTGCGCGCCAGTTCGTCTTCGCTGTGATCCTGCCGCGACGTGCTCAGGAACAGGGTGCCGCCGTCGGCGCCGCCGAGGGCGGGGCAGGTGGGATGCTTGACCGGCAGGGCGACGCGGCGCTCGACGCTGCCGTCGGGGCGGTAGCGCACCACCTGCCAGGCGCGCCATTGCGCGTTCCACAGGTGGCCTTCGGCGTCGACGATGGCGCCGTCCGGCTCGGCACCGGCATGGTCCAGTTCGGCGAACACGCGGCTGTTGGCGGTGTGCGCGGTGTCCGGGTCGTAGTCGCAGCACAGGATGCGCGGCTGCACCGAATCGCAGTAGTACAGGGTGCGGCCGTCGGCGCTGAAGCAGATCGCGTTGGGAATGGCCACGCCCGGCAGCGGCAGGCGGCGCAGGCCGTGGCGCGCGGACCATTGGTAGAAGCTGCCGACCGGCGCCTGGTCGTCGCGTTCGCTCATGGTGCCGAACACGAAGTTGCCGTGGCGGTCGGCGCGGCCGTCGTTGCTGCGGGTGTCGTCGCGCTCCGGTTCCACGTCCGCCAGGTGCTGCAGCGGCAGCGCGCTGTCGCCTTCGGCGGCGGCATCCGGATCGGCGGCGTACACGCCCTTGGCCAGTACCAGCAGCAGGCGGCCGTCGTCGAACAGGCCCAGGCAGCCCGGGCGATCGGGCAGGTCCCAGTATCGGGTGGCATCGCTGGCCGGATCGTGGCGCCACAGGCGGCGGCCGCTGATGTCGACCCAGAACAGCACGCCGCGGCGCTCGCACCACAGCATGCCTTCGCCATGCGCACAGCGGCTGTCCACCGCCAGCGTGGCGGTGTGGCGGGGCGGAGTGGCAACGTTCATTGGCTCACCATTCGGCGATGCTGCCGTCGGCGTGACGCCAGATGGGGTTGTGCCAGTCGGGTGGGTTGGCGTTGGCATGGCGCAGGCGCTCCTCGTCGATTTCCACGCCGAGGCCCGGTTTGGGCAATGCGGCGATGCTGCCGCCATTGTCGCAGGCGAAGTCGTCCTTGTTGAGCACGTAGTCGAGCAGGTCGGCGCCTTCGTTGTAATGGATGCCGATGCTCTGTTCCTGCAGCACTGCGTTGTGCGAGACGAAATCCACCTGCAGGCAGGCGGCCAGCGCCACGGGGCCGAGCGGGCAGTGCGGCGCCAGGCCGACCTCGTAGGCCTCGGCCATGCTGGCGATCTTCAGGCATTCGGTGATGCCGCCGGCGTGCGAGAGGTCCGGCTGCAGCAGCGACAGGCGGCCGGCCTGCAGCACCGGCTTGAAGTCGAAGCGCGAGAACATGCGCTCGCCGGCCGCCAGCGGGATCGGCGTGGACGCGGCCAGCCGCGGGTAGTACTCGGCCTGCTCGGGCAGAACCGGTTCCTCGACGAACAGCGGCTTGAACGGCTCCAGTTCGCGCAGCAGCACGCGCGCCATCGGCGCGGCGACGCGGCCGTGGAAGTCGATGCCGAAATCGATGGCGGTGCCGAACGCCTCGCGGATCTGCGCCACCTTGGCCACCGCCGCGTCCACCGCGCGCGGGCCGTCGATCAGCTTCATTTCCTCGGTGCCGTTGAACTTGAAGGTGTCGAAGCCGAGGTCGCGGTAGCCCTGGATCTGCGCGATGGTCGCCGCGGGGCGGTCGCCGCCGACCCAGCGATAGGTCTTCATGCGGTCGCGCACACGCCCGCCGAGCAGTTCGTACACCGGCACGCCCAGCGCCTTGCCCTTGATGTCCCACAGCGCCTGGTCGATGCCGGCGATGGCGCTCATCAGGATCGGGCCGCCGCGGTAGAAGCCGCCGCGGTAGAGCATCTGCCAGATGTCGTTGATCCGCGCCGGGTCCTTGCCGATCAGGCTGTCGCCGAGTTCGCGCACCGCGGCCTCGACGCTGCGCGCGCGGCCTTCGATGACCGGCTCGCCCCAGCCGGTGATGCCCTCGTCGGTCTCGACCTTCAGGAACAGCCAGCGCGGCGCGGCGTGGTAGGTGGTGAGGCGGACGATCTTCATGCGCGGTCCAGATAGGCGTGGCGGAAGGCGGCGGCGTGCGCCTGGGTCTGTGCGAGCGACTGGCCGGGGCGGTACAGCTCGCCGCCGATGCCGGCACCGATCGCGCCGGCGGCCAGGTAGTCGTGCAGGGTCTCGGTATTGACGCCGCCGACCACGAACAGCGGCACCTGCGCCGGCAGCACCGCGCGCAGGGCGCGCACGTGGCCAGGCCCGTAGGTGGCGGCGGGGAACAGCTTGAGCATCTGCGCGCCGGCATCCAGCGCGTCGAACGCCTCGGTGGCGGTGGCGAAGCCGGCCACCACCTGCAGGCCGCGCGCGACCGCGTGGCGGATCACCGGCGGACGCGTGTTGGGGGTGACGATGAAGCGCGCGCCGAGATCGGCCAGCGCGTCGACGTCGCCGATCTGCAGTACGGTGCCGCCGCCGATCCAGCAGCGCTGCCCGAATGCCTGCGCGGCCGGGCCGATGCTGTCGGCCCAGCGCGGCGAATTGAGCGGGATCTCGATCGCGTCGTAGCCGGCATCGGCCAGCGCCCCGACGTGCGCCAGCGCGTCCTCGGGGGTTAGGCCGCGCAGGATCGCGATCAGCGGGAGTCGGAACGGGGAAGCGGCGGACATCGGGGTACCTGGCGGGAAGCGGCGGTGAAGGAGACGCGCGGTCAGCACGGTGCCGCGGTGGGGCCGGGCGGCAAGGCCGCGGTCCGCGCCCGCTGCATCGACGCTGGCGCGAACCCGGCTGAATCGGCCTGCCTGCGCAAGCAGGGGCGGTGGCAGCGACGCCAGCAGGGGGCGCGATGGGCAGTAGCCTGCGCGCGTGAGATATGCTCTGCAAATGAAATTTTAGGCATATTCTATTCCGCCGCCGAATAGGCGGCTTCGCTCCCCAGGACGCCTGCCCACGATGAATGCTTCCGCCAATCCCTGGTTCAATGCCGCGCGCCTGAAGACCCGGCATCTGTTGCTGCTGCTGCAGTTGCACGAGCACCGCTCGGTGCTGCGCGCGGCCGAGGCGGCCAGCATGACCCAGCCGGCGGCGTCCAAGCTGCTGGCGGAAATGGAGGACCTGCTGGGCGTGAAGCTGTTCGAGCGCCACGCGCGCGGGGTCGAGCCGACCTGGTACGGGCAGGTGCTGATCCGCCGCGCGCGTGCGGCGATGTCGGAGATCGGCCGCGCCCAGGAAGAGATCGCGGCGCTGTGCGAGGGGCGCATGGGCCAGGTCTCGATCGGCACCGTGGTCAATCCGGGCACCAACCTGGTGCCGCAGGCGATCGCCGAGGTCAAGCGCGAGTTTCCCGGGATCCTGGTGCGGGTGGAGATGGACTACAGCCGGCCATTGGTGGCCAAGCTGCTCGACGGCCAGCTCGACATCGTGATCGGGCGCATCCTCGGCCCCTACGGCGCCGAGGCGCTGGAGTTCGAGCCGCTGGCCGACGAGCCGCATTCGGTGATCGCCCGCGCCGGCCACCCGCTGTCCACCCGCGCCGACCTGCGCCATGCCGACCTGGCCCGCTACGGCTGGGTATTGCCGCCGGCCGACAGCGTGCTGCGCGCGCGCCTGGACGCGATGTTCCTGGAGCATGCGGTGCCGGCGCCGCAGAACGTCATCGAGACCTCGTCGCTGCCGGTGATGACCAGCCTGCTGCGTGGCAGCGACCTGCTGGCCGCACTGCCGGCGGAGGCAGTGGCGCCCTACGTGCAGGCCAAGTTGCTGACGGTGTTGCCGATCACGCTGGGAGTGCGCATGGAATCGTTCGGCATTGTGCGTCGCCGCGATTATCTGCTGCCGCCGGGTGCCGAACGCGTGTTGTTGGCGCTGCGTAACGCCGCAAAGCGGCTGTATCCCGAACGCGCAGCGAGCCTCTGACCCTCGTCGCTGGCGTCCTGGTGCCGCGAATGGACGATTTCGTAGACATGCCGTGGTGCGCGTCCCGCTAGTCGCAACTGGCATAGCTGGGCGTGAAATTTTCATTTGCGTCACGCGAAGTGCATTCCTAGTCTCGGCCGATCGCGGTAACGACCGGCCTGCCGATCCGCGCAGCGGCGCCACCCGATACGGCAACGGCCTCGGCCAGTGCCGTCACAACTCGCAGGACGGCGCCCTGGCGCGACCGTCGCCCGTGTCTGTGTGCATGTCTCCTGGGAGGGAAACAGCATGGCATCGCAGCATCCTCGTGGTCCGGCCAAGCCGACCGCAGCGTCACGTCGTCCCCGCGTTTTGCCGCGTTCCCTCATCGCGCTGAGCATCGGCGTGTTGCTCAGCGCACAGGCGCTGGCGCAGGAGGCGGAACCTGCCGCCAAGCAGCCTGCCGCCAAGAAGGGCGACCCGGTCCAACTCGACGCGATCGAGGTCAAGGGCGTGCGCGCGAGCCTGATCAAGTCGCAGTCGATCAAGCACGACGCCGAGCAGATCGTCGACGCGGTCAGCGCCGAGGACATCGGCGCATTGCCGGACCGCAGCGTCACCGAGACCCTGCAGCGGGTCAGCGGCGTGACCATCGATCACTTCATGGCGCGCAACGATCCGGACCACTTCTCGGCCGAAGGCAGCGGGGTGATGATCCGCGGCATGACCCAGGTGCGCGGCGAACTCAACGGCCGCGACAGCTTCAGTGCCGCCAGCGGGCGCGGTCTCAGCTTCGAGGATGTGCCGGCCGAACTGATGGCCGGGGTGGACGTGTACAAGAATCCTTCAGCGGAGATCATCGAGGGCGGCCTCGGCGGCACGGTCAACCTGCGCACGCGCATGCCGTTCGACCAGCCCGGTCGGGTGATCGGCGCCACCGCCGACGTCAACTACGGCGATCTGAGCAAGACCTACAAGCCGTCGGGCTCGTTCCTGTTCAGCGATCGCTGGAACACCGGGCTGGGCGAAATGGGCTTCATGCTCGATGTCGCGCACTCGGAACTATCCACGCGCAGCGACGGTATCCAGGTGGAACCGTTCGTGCGCCGCACCGATCCCGCATTGCTGGCGGGCACCCGCTTCGACAAGGTCTACGTGCCCGGTGGCGTCAACTGGCGCCAGCTGGAATTCGAACGCAAACGCAAGGGCGTGGCGGCCGCCTTCCAGTGGCGACCCAGCGACGCCACCGACCTCTACGTGCAATACCTGCGCTCGTCCTACGACATGAACTGGCAGGAGCGCGCGGCGTTCTTCAACGACGACACCAACGCGATCGCGCCGGCGCCCGGCACCACCTTCACCTACGACGACGCAGGCCGCTTCGTCAGCGGTTCGCCGGCGTCGAGTTCCTGGCGCGGCAACGTCACCGGCAACGACGGCGTGCGTTTCTACACCGACAACCGTTACGCCCGGCAGAGCACCACCACCTCGGATCTGTCCGGCGGCTTCACCCATCGCCTGACCGACCGGCTGACCGTGCGCGGCGACATGCAACTGGTGCAGTCGCAGAGCGACACGTTGGACTTCACCCTGTTCAGCTCGATCTATCTGCCGGGGCTGACCTTCGATCTCAGCGGCAAGTACCCGGCGGTGACCCTCGCCGACCCCAGCTACACCGCCGACCCCTCCAACTATTTCTGGAGCGCGGCCATGGATCACCTGGCGAAGAACCGTGGTCGCGAACTGGCCACGCGCTTCGACCTGGAGTACAGCTACGACGACAACCCGTGGCTGCGCACGTTCCGTGCCGGCATCCGCGCCACCGACCGCACCCAGACCAACAAGAACTCCGGCTACAACTGGGGCGTGATCAGCGACAACTGGGCCACCATCCCCGGCACCGCCACCGGCCTGGCCGACCTGGCCAGCTACATGACCGCGTCCTCGTCGCTGTATTCCTTTTCGAACCTGCTGCGCGGCAATGCGCGCGTGCCCAACAACCTGTATTTCCCGCGCAACAGCACCGTCAAGGACTACACCGGCACCTCGGCGCTGATCGAGCAGATCGTCGCGCTGCGCGGCTGGGGCTGGGCACCAGACCAGTATCAGTTGCAGGACACCAACCGCCAGTTCGAGCGCACCCAGGCGGCCTACATGGTGATGTACTTCGGCAACGACGAGGCGCTGGGGGTGCCGGTGGACGGCAACATCGGCGTGCGCGTGGTACAGACCAGGACCGAGGCCTCCGGCTATGGCCAGTATCCGAACCTGTCCGGCACCTCGGCCTCGGACGCGCTCAAGGCGCAGTACTACGGGCAGTACTTCCCGAACAACGCGCAGGGCAGCTACACCGACGTGCTGCCGAGCCTGAACCTGCGCTTCAAGTTCTCCGATGCGCTGCAGTTGCGCCTGGCCGCCTCCAAGGCGATGGCGCGGCCGGACTACACTCAACTGCAGCCGTACCTGTTGTTGACCGCGACCGTCAACGACGACGGCTCGTTGAAGGACTGGACAGGCACCGCCGGCAATCCCAATCTCAAGCCGATGAAGGCCGACCAGTACGACGCGGCGCTGGAGTGGTACTTCGACAGCAGCGACATGATGTATGTGACGCTGTTCTACAAGAGCGTCAAGGACTACTTCTCCAACCAGACCGTCACCGAGAACTACAACGGCCAGGATTTCCTGGTGACGCGCCCGTACAACATGGACAAGGGCCGCATCCGCGGCTTCGAGTACGGTTACACCCAGTTCTTCGATTCGCTGCCGGGCTGGATGAGCGGCTTCGGGGTCAATGCCAACTTCACCTTCGTCGACAGCAGCGGCGGCGTGAACACGGCCACCGATCCCTACACCAAGACCACCGTCACCGGCGTGGCGCTGCCGCTGGAAGGCCTGTCGCGGCGCAGCTACAACCTCGCCGGCATCTACGAGAAGGGGCCGCTGTCGGTGCGCCTGGCCTACAACTGGCGCTCGCGCTACCTGCTGACCGCCAGCGACGTGTCGACCAAGCTGCCGACCTGGTCGGACGACTACGGCCAGCTCGACGGCTCGGTGTTCTACCGCTTCACGCCGCACCTGCAGTTGGGCGTGCAGGCCAACAACATCACCAATTCGCTCACCAAGGTGCTGATGGGGCCGACCTCGTACAGCGACGGTGAGGTCGACCGCCGTCTGTACACGCGCAGTTGGTTCGTCAACGATCGCCGCTATTCGCTGGTGTTGCGCGCCACCTGGTAAGCGCTACGCAGCATCCGGTGCGCGGTTTGCCTGCTCGATGCCGGCCGCCGCCGGCCCTTCCCCGATGCAGGATCCACGCATGGCCGTCCCCTTGCTCCGCACCGTTCGCCGCCTTGCCTTGCTGGCCTTGGCCGCCGCGTCATGGCCGGCGGCCGCCGCACTGGAACTGCCCTTGCTGGTCGCCGACGGCGCGGTGCTGCAGCGCGATGCGCCGATTCCGGTGTGGGGCTGGGCGACGCCCGGCGCACGTATCCAGGTGCGCCTGGACGGCGCCAGTGCCAGCACGGTCGCTGGCGCCGATGGTCGCTGGCAACTGCAGTTGCCGGCGCATGCGGCCGGCGGCCCGTACGTGCTGGAGGTGCAGGGCGACGGCAGCCAGCGCCGCATCGGCGACGTGCTGATCGGCGACGTGTGGTTGGCCAGTGGCCAGTCCAACATGGAGTGGCCGCTGGCGCAGGCGCGCGACGGCGCGCGCGAAGTGGCGGCGGCGACGGATCCGCAACTGCGCAACTTCAAGGTACCCAAGGCCTGGGCGGCGCAGCCGCAGCCGCGGCTGCCCGGCGGTAGCTGGGTCGCGGCGACGCCGGCCACTGCCGGCGCGTTTTCGGCGGTGGCGTACTTCTTCGCCCGCGACCTGCGCCAGCATACCGGGGTGCCGATCGGCATCATCGACAGCAGCTGGGGTGGCAGCGCGATCGAAGCCTGGATGGACGCGGCCTCGCCCGGCGTGGACACGGCGCAGGTGCGCACGCGCATCGCACAGATGCAGGCCAAGGACGCAAAGGAGCTTGGCGAGACCAAGCGACGCCTGGCGCGCTGGCCGCAGGTCACGGATGCACAGACGGACACGACTTGGGCCGCCGCCGATCTGGACGACCGCGACTGGGACCGCCAGCCGCTGCCGGGGCTGTGGGAGCAGCACGGCTACGTCGGCATGGACGGCGTCGCCTGGTACCGCACCACCTTCACTTTGAGCGCGGCCGAAGCCAAGGCCGGCGCCGTCGTAGGCATCGGCCCGGCCGACGATGCCGACACCACCTACGTCAACGGCGTGGAGGTCGGCCATACCGAAGGACGCTACACCGAGCCGCGCCGCTATCGCGTGCCGCCGACGGCGCTGCGTGCCGGCATCAACCATGTCGCGATCCGGATCCTGGACACGGGCGGCTTCGGCGGCATTCCCGGCGATGCGTCGGCGTTCTTCGTGCAGCCGGACGGCGGCCAGCCGCGTTCGCTGGCCGGCGACTGGCAGTTCCGGCCGGGCAAGGTGACGCTGGCCGCCAACGACGACAAGAACCAGATCCCGACGCTGCTGTACAACGCGATGATCCATCCGCTGCAGCCGTTCCCGGTCAAGGGCGTGATCTGGTACCAGGGCGAGAGCAACGCCTACCCCTATGGCGCGCTGCGCTACCGCGAGCAGTTCGCGGCGATGATCAGGCGATGGCGGCAGGAGCGCGGACAGCCGCAACTGCCGTTCCTGTGGGTGCAGCTGGCCAACTGGAAGGCCGGCAACGACCAGGGCGACCTGAGCCCGTGGGCGCAACTGCGCGAATCGCAGACCAGGACGCTGGCGCTGCCGGCGACCGGACAGGCGGTGACCATCGACATCGGCATGCCGGACAACATCCATCCCACCAACAAGCAGGACGTGGGGCATCGCCTGGCGCTGGTCGCGCGGCACGTGGCCTACGGCGAAACGCTGGTCTACAGCGCGCCGGTGTTCGCGCGCGCCACGTTCGCCGATGGCCAGGCACGCGCGATGTTCGACATGATGGGCAGCGCGCTGGCGGTGCGTGGCGGCGGCAGCGTGGTGCGCGGCTTCGCCCTGGCCGGTGCCGATCGTCGCTTCCATCCGGCGCAGGCGCGCATCGAGGGCGACCAGGTGGTGGTCCGCAGCGACGCGGTGCCGCAGCCGCAGGCACTGCGCTACGCCTGGAGCGAGAACCCCGAGGACGCCAACCTGGTCAACCGCGAGCAGTTGCCGGTGGGCCCGTTCCGCACCGACAGCTGGTGAGGCAGGCTGCGCGCCGCATGCGAGGCACTGAATCGCAGCCGTGCGGCGCGCGTTGTGGATGGTGGCTGCCGATCCTGCTGTCGCTGCTGCTGGCGGCCTGCCAGGCCGCGCCGGATGTACCGCCGTCCCATGCGCGCGCTGCCGGCACCGCTGCGCCATCGGCGCCAGCGCCGATCCCGCGCCTGGTCAGCAGCGACGGCCGCCACGCGCTGCTGGTCGACGGTGCGCCGTTCCTGATCCTCGGCGCGCAGGTCAACAATTCCAGCAACTATCCGGCAGCGCTGGCGCAGGTGTGGCCGGCAATCCGCGCGCTGGGGCCGAATACGGTGCAGGTACCGATCGCCTGGGAGCAGGTGGAGCCGGAGGAGGGGCGTTTCGATTTCTCCTTCGTCGACACGCTGTTGGCGCAGGCGCGCACGCAGCGGGTGCGGCTGGTGCTGCTGTGGTTCGGCACCTGGAAGAACAACGGCCCCAACTACGCGCCGCACTGGGTCAAGACCGACGACGCGCGCTTCCCGCGCGTGGTCACGCACGATGGACGACGCCTGGGCTCGCTGTCGCCGCTGGCCCCGGCCACGCTCGAGGCCGATCGCAAGGCCTTCGTCGCCTTCATGCGGCATCTGCGCCAGGCCGATCCGCAGCGCACGGTGATCATGGTGCAGGCGGAGAACGAGCCGGGCACCTACGGCAGCGCGCGCGACTTTTCGCCGATGGCGCAGCGCGTGTTCGATGGCCCGGTGCCGCAGGTGCTGCTGCAGCGGCTCGGCAAGCCGCCGGGCAGCTGGGCGCAGGTGTTCGGCGCCGATGCCGACGAGATCTTTCATGCCTGGCACATCGCGCGCTTCATCGACCGCGTCGCCGAGGCCGGCAAGGCCGCGTATCCGTTGCCGGTTTACGTCAACGCGGCGTTGCGCGGCCCGTTCAATCCCGGCCAGCCCGGGCAGTACGCCAGCGGCGGCCCCACCGACAACGTGCTGGACGTGTGGAAGGCGGCGGCGCCGCACATCGATCTGCTGGCGCCGGACATCTACATGCCCGAGTACCCGCTGTACACCACGGTGCTGCAGCGCTACGCGCGGGCGGACAACGCGCTGTTCGTCGCCGAGACCGGCAACCGCCCCGAGTACGCACGTTATCTGTATCCGGCGCTGGGCCACGACGGCATCGGCTGGTCGACCTTCGGCATCGATTACAGCGGCTACTCCAATTATCCGCTCGGCGCCAAGCGCGTGGACGCGCAGGCGCTGGCGCCGTTCACGCTGGGTTACCGCGCGGTGGGCATGGGCATGCGCGTGTTCGCCCGGGCCGCGGCCGCGGGCAAATTGCACGGTACCGCCGAGGCGCCGGGTCAGGCGGTGCAGGAGCTGCCGCTCAACGCGCGTTGGAGCGCCACCGTCACCTACGGCGTGCCGCAGTTCTGGTTCCAGGGCGAGCCGCCAGGTAACGCCACGCCGATCGGCGCGGCGCTGATCGCCGAACTCGGGCCGGACACCTTTCTGATCACCGCCCAGCACGCGCGGGTGACCCTGCATCCGGCCAGCGCGGCCACCGCCAACATGCTCTACGACCGGGTCGAGGAGGGCGTGTACGAGGGCGAGCAGTGGCGGTTCCGGCGCAACTGGAACGGCGATCAGACCGATTACGGGCTCAACTTCTCCGACGTGCCGCAGTTGCTGCGGGTCACGCTGGCGACCTACTGACGCCGGGCGGCGCCTGCGGCGCCGTCTTGCGCGACCCTCCAAGGAGTGACCATGCACAACGCGAACCTTCATCTGCCACCGTCGTTGCCGCGCCTGCTGGCGCTGGCGTTGTGCGTGGCCACCGCGTCCGCCGCAGCGCAGGAGGTGACCCGCGATGCCGACGGCGTCACCGTGCATCCCAGCGCCAAGGGCGCAGCGCCGGTGCGACTGCAGGTGATCGACCGCGGCATCGTCCGGGTCAGCGCCGATCCGACCGGCGCGTTCCAGCGCACGCCCAGCCTGATGCGGGTGCCGGTGCAGGGCGAGACCGGCTTTACGCTGGAGCAACACGGCCAGACGGTGCAGCTCAAGACCGCCCGGATGACCGCGCAGGTCTCCACCGTCGACGGCCATGTCGGCTTCACCGATGCGCAGGGCACGCACTTGCTGGCGGAAGTGGCGGGCGGGCGCAGCTTCGTGCCGCTGCAGGTCGAGGGGCGCAATTATCTGAGTGTGCGCCAGCGTTTCGTCTCGCCGCCCGACGAGGCCTTCTACGGATTCGGGCAGCACCAGCAGGGCTGGATGAACCAGAAGGGCCGCGACATCGAGCTGCTGCAGAGCAACCTGGACATGGCGGTGCCGTACCTGGTGTCCAGCCGCAACTACGGCATCCTCTGGGACAACAACGCGATCACCCGCTTCGGCGATCCGCGCGGGCTGCAGCCGCTGCCGGCGACGCTGCGCCTGTACGACGCGCAAGGCAGGCCGGGCGCGCTCACCGCGCACTACGCGATCGACGGCAAGCCGGTGCTGGAGCGCCGCGAGCCTGACATCGACTACCAGTACATCAAGGACCTGGCGAAGTTTCCTGCTGCCGCCAAGCCCGGCGACAAGCGCCGCATGCAGGTGCGCTGGGAAGGCCAGATCGAGGCCGAGCGTGGCGGCACGCACACCTTCTCGCTCTACGCCAGCGAATACGCCCGGCTGTGGGTCGACGGCAAGCTGCTCGTCGACCGCTGGCGGCAGAACTGGAACCCCTGGCACCACGAGTTCGCGCTGCAGCTGCAGCCCGGCCAGCGGCATACCCTCAAGGTCGAGTGGGACCTGATCGATCCCAGCTACATCGCGCTGCTGCATCGCGACCCGCTGCCGGCGGCCGAGGCCGGCGACCTGTCGCTGTGGTCCGAAGCCGGGCAGATGATCGACTACTACGTCGTTGCCGGCGACAACGCCGACCAGGTCATCGCCGGCTACCGTACGCTTACCGGCAAGGCCGTGTTGCTGCCGAAGTGGGCCTACGGCTTCTGGCAGAGCCGCGAGCGCTACAAGACCCAGGACGAACTGCTCGGCGCGCTGGCCGAGTACCGCCGGCGGCAACTGCCGATCGACAACATCGTGCTCGACTGGTCGTACTGGCCGGAGAACGC
The DNA here is from genome assembly GCF_001043115.1 of Xanthomonas sp. NCPPB 1128. Lineage (GTDB taxonomy): Bacteria > Pseudomonadota > Gammaproteobacteria > Xanthomonadales > Xanthomonadaceae > Xanthomonas_A. Next base: position 308,604 of record NZ_LFME01000001.1, read on the forward strand.
CTGGGGCTCGCACGCGTTCGATCGCGAGCGCTTTCCCGACCCGGACGGCATGGTCAAGGCGGTGCACGACAGCCACGCGCAGCTGATGATCTCGGTCTGGCCGAAGTTCTATTCGGCCACCGCCCACTACAAGGAGCTGGACGCGGCCGGACACATCTACCGGCGCAACGTCGAGGTGGGCGAACTGGACTGGATCGGCAAGGGCTACACCAACGCGTTCTACGACCCGTATGCGGCCGACGCGCAGGCGATCTACTGGCGGCAGATCGACGAGACGCTCAACCGCAAGGGCATCGATGCCTGGTGGCTGGACGCCGACGAGCCCGACGTGCATTCCAACCTGGACATCGCCGAGCGCAAGGCGCGCACCACCCCGACCGCGCTGGGGCCGTCCACCGAGTTCTTCAATGCCTATCCGTTGCCGCACACCCACGGCGTCTACGCCGGCGATCGCGCCGCCGATGGCAAGCGCGTGTTCATCCTCTCGCGCAAGGGTTACGCCGGCATCCAGCGCAACGCCGTGGCGGTGTGGAGCGGCGACATCGCCTCGCGCTGGGAGGACATGCGCGAGCAGATCTCCGCCGGCGTCAACCTGTCGATGTCGGGCCTGCCGAACTGGACCTTCGACATCGGCGGCTTCGCCGTGGAGAAGCGCTACGAAAGCCAGGATCCTGCGCATCTGCCCGAGTGGCGCGAACTCAACACGCGCTGGTTCCAGTTCGGCGCCTTCGTGCCGCTGTTCCGCTCGCACGGCCAGTTCCCGTACCGCGAGATCTGGAACATCGCGCCGGAAGGCACGCCGTACTACGCCAGCATGGCCTACTACAGCCGCCTGCGCTACGCGCTGCTGCCCTACATCTACACGCTCGCCGGCGACACCTATCATCACGACGGGGTGATGATGCGCGGCCTGCCGATGGACTTCCCGCACGACCCGAAGGTCGCCGACATCGACGACGAGTATCTGTTCGGCCCGGCGTTCCTGGTGGCGCCGGTGACCCGCTTCGGTGCGACCTCGCGCAAGGTGTACCTGCCGGCCGGTACCGACTGGATCGACTTCAACAGCGGCGCGCGCCACGCAGGCGGCCAGACCATCGACGCCGCCGCACCGCTGCAGCGCATGCCGCTGTTCGTGCGCGCCGGCGCCATCGTGCCGATGACCCGCGTGCAGCAGTACGTCGACCAGATCCCGGACGCACCGCTGACCGTGGTGGTCTATACCGGTGCCGACGGCCGCTTCTCGCTGTACGAGGACGACGGCACCGGCTACGGCTACGAAAAGGGCGAGTTCAGTCGCATCCCGCTGCAATGGGACCAGGCCAGGGGCGTGCTGCGCATCGGTGCGCGCGAAGGCCGCTGGCCGGGCATGCAGGAACGGCGCACTATCCACGTGCGCTTCGTCGATGGTCCGCGCGACGATGCCGGTGCGCTGGAGCCCAAGGCCGATGCCACGGTGGACTACCGCGGTGAGGGCGTCGATGTGCCGCATGTCAGCGCCGGGCGCGCCGGTGTGGCCGGCGCCGGATGAGTGTGGCGCGAGGCCAGCGAAGCGACGGCCATCGTCCTTGCGCCGCCATCATCGCGGCGGGCTGCATGCACGCGCGTCGTCCGCATGGAGAGGCAGACGCGGCAGCAGCGTGTGCTCCTATATCTGCTGCAGCGCATCAAGACGGTGCCGTGTGTAGACATATCCTGCGCAGAGTCGAGACCGCGCCATTCGCCATCGTGTCGCGCATGCGACGCGCCATCACGGCATGCAGTGACATCCATTGGCTCGATCGGTGTCCTGCTTCTGCATGCGTTGACCGCGAATTGGCTGCAGGACAGCCGGATGCACGGCGTGCGTGCGCCATCGCGCGAGCCGCGCTGGCAGGGCGGGGGCACTCGGCGTCATCATGCGCCGCTGCGTGATGCGTGCGGTGCGCACTACACTCGGCGTCACGGCGGGTGGCCCCCGCACGCCGGCCTTTCTCCTGGAGCGATGATGGACGTGGGTGTGTGCAAGATGTGGCAGGTGCGGCAATGAGTCTGTACATCGGTCTGGACGTGGGCACGCAGAGCGTCAAGCTGCTCGCCTACGATGCCGACAGCCGGCAGGTGGTGGCCACCCACGGTCATGCGCTGGAACTGATCAGCCGCGACGACGGCACCCGCGAGCAGCAGGCGCAGTGGTGGATCGACGGCATCGTCGCCTGCTTCGCCGCGCTGAGCGCCGCGCAGCGGGCGCAGGTGCGGGCCATCGCGGTGTCCGGGCAGCAGCACGGCTTCGTGCCGCTGGACGCGCACGGCCAGGTCACCGCGCCGGTCAAGCTGTGGTGCGACACCAGCACCCAGCGCGAGTGCGAGGAGATCATGGATGCGGTCGGCGGCGCGCAGCGCTGCGTGGCGCTGGCCGGCAATCCGATCCTGGCCGGCTACACCGCCTCCAAGCTGCCGTGGACGCGCAAGCATCGCCCAGAGGCGTACGCCGCGATGACCTCGGTGCTGCTGCCGCACGACTACGTCAATTTCTGGCTCACCGGCGAGCGCTACGCCGAGGTCGGCGACGCGTCCGGCAGCGGCTGGCTGGACGTGCGCACGCGGCAGTGGTCGGCGCCGCTGCTGCAGGCGATCGATCCGCAGCGCGACCTGGCCGCGGCGCTGCCGCCGCTGGTGCCGACCGAAACCAGTTTCGTCCTCTCCGCCGCCGCGGCGCAGACGCTCGGCCTGCCGCGCGAGGTGCGCGTGGCCACCGGCGGCGGCGACAACATGACGGCGGCGATCGGCACCGGCAATGTGGTGCCCGGACGCCTGAGCATGAGCCTGGGCACCTCCGGCACGCTGTTCGCCTACGCGGAGCGGCCGGTGGTGGACCCCGACGCACGCTGGGCCGCGTTCTGCTCCTCCAGCGGCGGCTGGCTGCCGCTGATCTGCACCATGAACTGCACGGTCGCCACCGAGACCATCGCGCGCCTGTTCGGCATCAAGACCGGGCAGGGCGAAGCATTGCTCGCCGCCACCGAGCCCGGTGCCGACGGACTGGTGCTGCTGCCGTTCTTCAACGGCGAACGCACCCCGAACCTGCCGGCAGCGCGTGGCTGCCTGACCGGCATGGACCTGCACAACACCACGCCGGCGCATTTCTATCGCGCGGCGATGGAGGGCGCCAGCTACAGCCTGCGCAACGGCTTCGACGCGTTCGTCGATGCCGGCCTGCAGTTCGATGCGATCTCCCTCACCGGCGGCGGCAGCAACAGCGCCGGCTGGCGCCAGCTCATCGCCGACTTGTTCGAGCTGCCGGTGCACGTGCCGGCGCAACCGGAGGGCGCGGCGTTCGGCGCCGCGCTGCAGGCGCTGTGGGCCGACGGCTGGGCGCAGGGCGAGCGCGCGAGCCTGGCCGAGGTGGTGCTGCAGCACCAGCAGGACGACCCGGCACGGTCCGCGCAGCCGGACGCGCAGCGTGGCGCGCAGTACCGGGCGCACTACCAGACCTTCCAGCGGCATCTGCAGGCCATCGGCCCGCTGTACGCCGCGTGATTTCCTTTCCCCCGCAACGCACCAGGACTTCGTGATGAGCACTTCCGTCTACACCGGCGCCAAGGACTACTTTCCGGGCATCGGTCGCATTCCGTTCGAAGGCAAGGCCTCGGACAATCCGCTGGCGTTCAAGGTCTACGACGCCGGCAAGCGCATCGGCGACAAGACCATGGCCGAGCACCTGCGCTTCGCCGTGGCCTACTGGCACAGCTTCTGCGGCAACGGCGCCGATCCGTTCGGCCCGGGTACCCGCGCCTATCCCTGGGACGCCGGCAGCGACGCGCTGGGCCGGGCCGAGGCCAAGGCCGATGCGGCATTCGAGTTCTTCACCAAGCTCGGCGTGCCGTACTACTGCTTCCACGACGTGGACCTGGCGCCGGACGCCGAGGACGTGGGCCAGTACGAAAACAATCTCAAGCACATGGTCGGCATCGCCAGGCAGCGCCAGGCCGACACGGGCGTCAAACTGCTGTGGGGCACCGCCAACCTGTTCTCGCACCCGCGCTACATGAACGGCGCGGCGACCAACCCGGACTTCGACGTGGTCGCGCGCGCGGCGGTGCAGGTCAAGGCCGCGCTGGAGGCGACGGTGGAACTGGGCGGGGAGAACTACGTGTTCTGGGGCGGCCGCGAAGGCTACGCCTGCCTGCACAACACGCAGATGCGGCGCGAGCAGGAGCACCTGGCGCGGTTTTTGACCCTGGCCCGCGACTACGGTCGCAGCATCGGCTTCAAGGGCAATTTCCTGATCGAGCCCAAGCCGATGGAGCCGATGAAGCACCAGTACGACTTCGACAGCGCCACCGTGGTCGGCTTCCTGCGCCAGCATGGGCTGGACCAGGACTTCAAGCTCAACATCGAGGCCAACCACGCCACGCTGTCCGGGCACAGCTTCGAGCACGACCTGCAGGTGGCCAGCGACGCCGGCCTGCTCGGCAGCATCGACGCCAACCGCGGCAATCCGCAGAACGGCTGGGACACCGACCAGTTCCCGGTCGACCTGTACGACACGGTCGGCGCGATGCTGGTGGTGCTGCGGCAGGGCGGGCTGGCCCCGGGCGGGCTCAACTTCGACGCCAAGGTGCGCCGCGAGTCGTCCGATCCGCAGGACCTGTTCATCGCCCACATCGGCGGCATGGACGCGTTCGCGCGCGGCCTGGAAGTCGCGCACGCGTTGCTCACGACGTCGCCGCTGGAGCAATGGCGCCGCGAGCGCTACGCCAGCTTCGACGGCGGCGCCGGTGCGGCCTTCGCCGCCGGCAAGAGCACGCTGGCCGACCTCGCCGCGCACGCCGCGCAGGCCGGCGAGCCGACCCAGCGCAGCGGCCGCCAGGAAGCCTACGAGAACCTGATCAACCAGTACCTGCTGCGCTGAACCGGTGCGCGGCGGCGGCCCGGTGCCGCCGCCGCGCACGCGTCTTCCCGCGCGCCAGCCGTCTCCTCTTGCACGCCACCAGGTGAACCCATGTCCAGTGTTCCGATCGATCGCCACGCCGACGCCGGCGAGAACACCCGCCTCATCATCCTGATCAGCTGCGTCGCCACCATCGGCGGCTTCCTGTTCGGCTTCGACAGCGGCGTCATCAACGGCACCGTCGATGGCCTCAAGGCGGCCTTCCAGTCCAGTTCCGCCGGCACCGGCTTCGAGGTCGCCTCGATGTTGCTGGGCTGTGCGGTCGGCGCGTTCCTGGCCGGCTCGCTGGCCGACCGCTGGGGGCGGCGCACGGTGCTGATCGTCTCGGCAGCGCTGTTCCTGCTGTCGGCGCTGGGCGCCGGCGCGGCGCACAACTCGGCGGTGTTCGTGCTGGCGCGGATGATGGGCGGTTTCGCGGTGGGCGCGGCCAGCGTGATGTCGCCGGCCTACATCGCCGAGGTCGCTTCGGCGCGCTACCGCGGGCGCCTGGCCACGGTGCAGCAGATCGCCATCATCGGCGGGCTGTTCTGCGCCTTCCTCAGCAACTACCTGCTGGCCAAGGCCGCCGGCGCCTCCACCGAGGCGTTGTGGCTGGGCCAGCCGGCCTGGCGCTGGATGTTCTGGATGCAGGCGTTGCCGTCCACGGCGTTCCTGCTGCTGTTGCTGGCGATTCCGGAAAGCCCGCGCTTCCTGGTGGTGAAGGGACGCCGCGAACAGGCGCTGGCGGTGCTGACCCGGCTGTACGGCGCCGGTGCCGCGCAGACCAAGCTGACCGAGATCTCCGGGTCGCTGTCGGCCGACCAGCACAAGCCGCGGTTGTCGGACCTGGTCAGCAAGGTCACCGGCAAGATCCGTCCGATCGTGTGGATCGGCATCGGCCTGGCCACCTTCCAGCAACTGGTGGGCATCAACGTGGTGTTCTACTACGGCGCGGTGCTGTGGCAGGCGGTCGGCTTCGCCGAGAGCGATGCGTTGTTGATCAACGTGCTGTCCGGCGCGTTGAGCATCGGCGCCTGCCTGGTCACGGTGGTGCTGATCGACCGGATCGGGCGCAAGCCGCTGCTGTGGATCGGCTCGGCCGGCATGGCGGTGTCGCTGGCGCTGGTCACCCTCGCGTTCGCCAGCGCCTCGCTGGATGCGGCGGGCAAGCTCGCGCTGTCGCCGGGCATGGGCCGGCTGGCGCTGATCGCCGCCAACGTCTACGTGGTCTTCTTCAACATGTCCTGGGGCCCGGTGATGTGGGTGATGCTGGGCGAGATGTTCCCCAACCAGATCCGCGGTTCCGGGCTGGCGGTGGCCGGTGCGGCGCAGTGGATGTCCAACTTCGCCATCACCGTGACGTTCCCGATCCTGCTCGGCAGCATCGGCCTGGCCGGCGCCTACGGCATCTACACCGTGGCCGCGTTCCTGTCGGTGTTCTTCGTGCTGCGCTACGTGTACGAGACCAAGGGCAAGGAACTGGAGCAGATGCAGGGCTGAGGCGAAGGCCGGCGCGCACGCGGCGCGCCGGCATCGTCAAAGCTGCGCGTCGTGCGCGTCGCGTCCGGCTCAGTGCGTCTGCAGGTAGCGGCTGAAGGCGAGCATGTCCACGCTGCCCCAGCCGGACGCATAGTCCCAACCGGGACCGGCGCGGTAGCCGTCGCGATACAGGCCGTTGTCGCCTAGCAGCACGTCGTACGTATTGCCCGCGGTCCTGGCATAGGCATACAGGGCTGGGCCGACGAAGCCGACCCGGTTGCCGTTGGCCTGCAGCACGCGGGCGAGCAGGCCGGCGAAGGTCGGCGCCGCCGCGCTGGTGCCGTAGACGTAGCCGCTGACCTCGGTGCCGATGGTGCTGCCGGTCTGCAGGATGTAGGCGCTGCTGTCGCCGGAGCCGTTGAAGCTGACGTCGGGCACCGCGCGGTAGCCGTTGCCGAGCATGCTCGGGATCGCGCTCTGCTGCCAGCTGGGCGCGGCGTACATCTTGCTGAGCCCGCCCTGGGTGATGCCGTGGCCGCGGTGCGCGTTCCAGACCACTTCCTCGCCGTAGGTGGTGGGCGCGCCGGCCGGCGTGCGCAATTCGGTCGCGCCGACGGCGATCACGTATGGGCTCGAGGCGGGGAAGGCGACTTCGCGCTGTTCCGGATGGGCGCTCAGGTCGGGATAGTACGGCGCGTTGGCATTGGCGCTCAGCGGCAGGTAGACCCCGTCGTCGCCGCTGCAGAACACGAAGTTCTGGCCGTTGCTCACCGCCTGGTTCAGCGCCGCATTGGCCGCCTGCAGGGTATCCCGGTACACCTGCGCTTCCGATCCGTAGATCGAGACGCTGATCACCCGCGCCAGGTTGTCGTCGGCCGCCCGCTGCATGCCGTCGATGATGCTCTTCCATGAAAAGTCGGGAATGTCGTAGATGATCAGTGTCTTCAGGCCGCCGGACGTGCCGAGCAGCAACTGCGTGTCCATGTCCCACTCGACGTCGGCCGAGGGATCGTTGGTCGGCCGGTAGCCGGGCGAGGCCGGATCGGCGGTCTGCACCACGCGCACCATCGTGTGCAGGTTGTGCTGCGCCTGGAAGCTGGCCAGGTGCCGCAGGGTCTCGCCCATGTTGCCGACCGCGATGATCGCCGCGGTGGTGTTGGTGGCGGCCGGCAGACTGGCGGCGTCGTACAGCACCGGCAGGTCTTCCACCCGGTGCATCACGGCGACCAGGTCCGGCGTGGCCTGCGCCGTCGCCTGGGGCGAGGCGATGGCCTGCGCTGCCTGACGGGTGACGATCTGTGGCGCCGCTGCGCTGCGCACGGTGTCCAGGCCGAGCACGCCGGCCACGCTGCCGGCCAGTGCCGCCGGCACCTTGGCCGCGCCCTCGTTGACGTAGTAGCGGCGGCCATTCTCGCTGTAGCTGCGGATCGCCGTGTCGAACGCGGCCTGGATCGCGGCGACGCTGGCCCGGGCCCGCAGCAGGGTGCCGTTGCCGGCCACGCGCACGTCGCCGATGCCCTTGCCGAGCAGGTAGTCCTGGACCCGGCGCAGGGCGGCGGCGTTCGGCTGGGCCAGGGCCTTGGCCCGGGCCTGCAGCGCCGGATCGGCGGAGGACTGGGCGGTCAGCGCCGCGGTGGCCTGCTGCAGCGCGGCCGGATCGGCCGGGCGCAGCACGATGCTGATGTCCAGGGTGGCGTCCAGCGGCGCCGGGCTCAGCGCTTGCTCGGGGCGGGCGAGGGCGCGGCCCGCGGCGACCTGGCTGGCGGTATCGGTGGCGACCCAGCCTGCCGCGGGCGCGGCGTGGGCGGTGGTGACGAGTGCGGCACACAGGGCGCCGGTGAGCAGGGCGGTACGGAACCTCGGGTGGGACATGGCATCACTCGCTGCGGGGGAAGGGGAAAGGCGTCAAGTGGACACGGACGGAAGCCGAATGGTTCAGCCCGTTGCAACGTTGTCTACGGCACGGCCGGGGCATGAGCGTGCCGAGAGTGACGCACGCCGCCGCGATGGTTCGATGTGTTACTTTATAACAATTGCGATGCCTTCCCGCTGTCCTTCCTTCGTTCCGTTGCCCAGCCGATGAACCTGCCATCCCCCCCGCCGTTGCCCGATGTCGCCGCCGATGAACCCTCGCAGATCGCCGCCCCGCTGAATTGGGTCGGCATGGACGGCATCGCGTTGCCGATCTGCCTGGAGGTGGGCGAGGGCGGGAATGCGGCGCATGTGCCGGCGCAGGCCGCGCTCGCCGTGGACCTGCCGTCGGCGCAGGTCAAGGGTATTCATATGTCGCGGCTGTACCGCCTCCTCGACGAGTGTGCGCAGCAGCCGCTGTCGCCGTCGCGGCTGTCGCAGTTGCTGCGGGCGATGGTGCACAGCCATGCCGATTGCGCCTCGACCGCGGCGCGGGTGTCGCTGCGCCTGGAGCTGCTGCGTCGCCGCCCGGCGTTGCGCAGCCCGGGGCTGGCCGGATGGCGGGCGTATCCGCTGCGGATCGACGCCGAACTGCGCGGCGGCGTGGTCCGGCTCGGGCTCGGCGTGGATGTGCTGTATTCCTCGACCTGTCCGTGTTCGGCAGCATTGGCGCGGCAGCTGCTCAGCGAGGCCTTCGTGCAGCAGCATGCGGACCAGGTCTCGGTCCCGCGCGAGGCGGTCGCGGACTGGCTGCTCCAGCACGGCAGTCACGCCACCCCGCATAGCCAGCGCAGCGTGGCCTCGGTCCGGGTCGGCGTGTCGGCGCGCGCGGTGCGCTTCGACGCGGAGGGCGTGATCGCGCTGGCCGAGCAGGCCCTGGCCACGCCGGTGCAGGCGGCGGTGCGGCGTGCCGACGAACAGGCCTTCGCGCGTCGCAATGGCGAGAACCTGATGTACGTGGAAGACGCCGCGCGGCGTCTGCAGCAGGCGCTGGGCGCGCGCTACGCCGACGTACAGGTGCAGGTACGGCATCTGGAAAGCCTGCATGCGCACGATGCGGTGGCAGAGACCGCGTCGGCGCCGGTGGCCGTCGCCGCCGGCGAGGCTGGCGACTGACGCCGTGCGGGCCAGGCGACGACCCACCCGGCCGGTGCGTTGACCTGCGTCGACCGGTCGCGTCGCGCGCCGGTTGCATGATTGCGCTGGCCGATGCCCGAATCGGCCCGTTCGCGGGCGACTCGGCGCCTGCGCTCCCCGGGTGAGGCGCGCAGACGCCGACCCCAGAACGCAAAAAACCCCGCCAAGGCGGGGTTTTTGCTGTGTCGCGCTGCAGGCGAGGCGAGGATGGCGCTCCCTAGGGGACTCGAACCCCTGTTTTAGCCTTGAGAGGGCCACGTCCTAACCACTAGACGAAGGGAGCGTTGGTCGCGTCGATTGCAGCGCGCTAGTATATGGGTCTCGCCGCCCTTCGGCAATCCCGCAACCCGATACGGAAGCGCCATCATCAATCCGCCAGTTCCATCGCCATTCACCCTGCGCGCGATCCCGCGCGATCAGCACCCCATCTCGCGCAAGGACATCAGCCCCAACGCCCTGCGCGTGCTGTACCGGCTGCGCGAGGCCGGCTTCGGCGCCTACCTGGTCGGCGGCGCGGTCCGCGACCTGCTGGTCCAGGTGCAGCCCAAGGACTTCGACGTCGCCACCGACGCCACCCCCGAGCAGGTCAAGCAACTGTTCCGCAACTGCCGCCTGATCGGCCGCCGCTTCCGCCTGGCGCACGTGGTCTACGGCCGCGAGATCATCGAGGTCGCCACCTTCCGCGCCAATGTCGACGACGGCAGCGGCGACCGCGAGGTGGACAACGGCCGCCTGGTCCGCGACAACGTCTACGGCAGCATCGAGGACGATGCGGTGCGCCGCGACTTCACCTGCAACGCCTTGTACTACGCCATCGAGGACTTCTCGGTGCGCGACTACACCGGCGGCTTCGAGGACGTGCAGGCACGGCTGATGAAGCTGATCGGCGACCCGGAGCAGCGCTACCGCGAGGATCCGGTGCGCATGCTGCGCGCGGTGCGCCTGGCGGCCAAGCTCGGCTTCGAGATCGAGGCCGGCACCGCCGAGCCGATCCCGCGCCTGGCCGGGTTGCTGGCCGAGGCCGCGCCGGCGCAGCAGTTCGAGGAAGTGCTCAAGCTGTTCCTGTCCGGCCATGGCGTGGCCAGCTTCGAGGGGCTGGAGCGGCACGGTCTGCTCGCCGCGCTGTTCCCGGAAAGCGCGGCGGCGCTGCGCTCCAACCGCAGCGGCGCGCTGCGGCGGATGCTGATCGAAGGCCTGCGCAACACCGACAATCGCGTCGCCAACGACGAGCCGGTGTCGCCGGCGTTCCTGTTCGCGCTGTTGCTGTGGCCGGCCTACTGCCGCGCGCTGATGACCCTGCAGAAGCAGGGCATGCAGATGGAGGAGGCGCAACGCCGCGCCGCCGACCGGGTGACCCTGCACCAATTGAGCACCGTGGCGCTGCCGCGGCGCTTCTCGCTGCCGATGCAGGAGATCTGGCTGCTGCAGTCGCGCTTCACCTCGCGCCAGCGCAAGCGGGTGATGCGCACGCTGTCGCATCCGCGCTTCCGCGCCGCGTTCGATTTCCTGATCGTGCGCCAGTCGGCCTCGGACGAGCATGCGGCCGACATCGCCTACTGGCGCGAGCTGCAGCAGCAGCCCGGCTACGCACCGCCGCCGCGCGGCTTCGATCCGGAGGTGGACTACGCCGGCGACGAGCTGGCGTTCGCGCCGCCGGCCGACAGCGAAGAGACCCCCAAGCGCCGCCGGCGCCGGCGCCGCCGTCCGGACGCCACCGCGCCCGTCGAGTGAGTGCCGTGGTGGAGACGCCGGTCCAGGCCTGCATCGGCCTGGGTGGCAACCTCGGCGATGCCGCGGCGACCCTACGCGCGGCCCTGGCCGCGCTCGACACCCTGCCGCAGACCTGCCTGCTGCGGGCCTCGCAGCTGTACCGCAGCCCGGCCTGGGGCCGCGAGGACCAGCCCGACTTCATCAACGCCGCGGCGCTGGTGACCACCACGCTGCCGGCGCCGGCGCTGCTGCAGGCGCTGCTGGACCTGGAACACCGCCACGGCCGCCAGCGCCAGCCCGGCGAACGCTGGGGCCCCCGCACCCTGGACCTGGACCTGCTGCTGTACGCCGAGGCGGTGATCGATCTGCCCGGGCTGCTGCAGGTGCCGCATCCGTTCCTGCACGTGCGCGCCTTCGTGCTGCTGCCGCTGGTCGAGATCGCCGCGGACGCGGTCATTCCGGGACATGGAACGGTGCGTGACGTACGCGACCGCATCGAAACCGGCGGGATCGCACCAATCGGTAGATAATGCTCGGCTCATTACCGCAGCACATGAGCTTATGAGCAGTCACGCCGACAGCAAGCCCTGGACCGTTCCCGCCCTGGCCGAGGCCAAGCGCCGCCAGCAGAAGCTGGTGATGCTGACCGCCTACGACGCCGGCTTCGCGCGGACCTTCGACGCCAACGGCGTGGACCTGATCCTGATCGGCGATTCGCTGGGCATGGTGGTGCAGGGCCACGATTCGACCCTGCCGGTGACCGTGGACGACATCGCCTACCACACCGCCGCGGTGGCGCGGGTGCTGCAGCGCGCGCTGCTGGTGGCCGACCTGCCGTTCCAGTCCGATGCCACCCCCGAGCGCGCGCTGGACGCGTCGACCCGGCTGCTGCAGGCCGGTGCGGAGATGGTCAAGCTGGAGGGCGCCGGGCACAAGCTGGAGGTGATCCGCTTCCTCAGCGAACGCGACATCCCGGTGTGCTCGCACCTGGGCCTGACCCCGCAGTCGGTGCTGACCTTCGGCGGCTACAAGATCCAGGGCCGCGAAGAGGCCGCCGCGGCCAGGCTGCTCGCCGACGCCAAGGCGGTCGCCGCGGCCGGCGCCGCGCTGCTGGTGCTGGAGTGCGTGCCGTCGCCGCTGGCCGCGCGGATCACCGCCGAGATCGACATCCCCACCATCGGCATCGGTGCCGGCCCCGGTTGCGACGGCCAGGTGCTGGTGATGCACGACTTCCTCGGCCTGGACAGCGGCCATCGCCGCCCGCGCTTCGTCAAGGATTTCCTGGCCGAAGGCGGCTCCATCGCCGGTGCCGCTCGCGCCTACGCCGACGCGGTGCGCGCCGGCACCTTCCCCGACGCCGAACACGCCTACGCCAAATGATCGAGACCATCACCGACCTGGCGCGACTGCGCGCCACCGTCTCCGGCTGGAAGCGGCAGGGCCTGCGCGTGGCCTTCGTGCCGACCATGGGCAACCTGCATGCCGGACATTTCTCGCTGGTGATGCTGGCGCGGCAGTACGCCGACCGCGTGGTCTCCAGCGTGTTCGTCAATCCGACGCAGTTCGGCCCGAACGAGGATTTCACCCGCTACCCGCGCACCCCGGAAGCCGACACCAGCGGCCTGGAAGGCGCCGGCTGCGACGTGCTGTGGCTGCCGACGGTGGAAAGCATGTATCCGCTGGGCGTGGAACTGGCGCTGCGCATGCACACCCCGGGCGTCAGCGAGGTGCTGGAAGGCGCCTGCCGGCCGGGCCATTTCGACGGCGTGTGCACCGTGGTCGCGCGCCTGTTCAACCAGGTGCAGCCGGACCTGGCCGCGATCGGCAAGAAGGACTACCAGCAGCTGGCGGTGATCCGGCAGATGGTGGCCGACCTGGCGTTCCCGATCGAGATCCTGGGCGGCGGCATCGTGCGCGAGGCCGACGGCCTGGCGATGAGTTCGCGCAACCAGTATCTGTCGGCGGAGGAGCGGCCGCGTGCCGCGCACATCCACCGCACCTTGCTGGCGATGCGCGAGGCGCACCTGGCCGGGCGCCCGCGTGCGCAGGTGGAGGCGGCGGCGACCGCGCAGTTGCAGGACGCCGGCTTCGAGGTCGACTACAGCGTGCTGCGCACGCCAGACCTGAGCGAGCCGCAGGACGGCAACGGCCCGCGTGTGGCGTTGATCGCCGCGCGCCTGGGCCGCACCCGGCTGATCGACAACCTGGAATTCTGAGGGCGGTCGCCTGATCCCGTCGTAGCAGCGGCTTTAGCCGCGACCGGGCCTTCATCGGTCAGGCCCGGTCGCGGCTAAAGCCGCTCCTACGACGCTTACGGCGGGCGCCGCCTGCCACCGCCGTTTCACCGCCCGGCTGCTAAACTGCACGTCTTTCCTGACCGCAGTCCCGTGCCATGCAACTGAGCCTGTTGAAGACCAAGATCCACCGCGCCACCGTCACCCATTCCGAGCTGAACTACGAAGGCTCGATCGCCATCGACGGGCTGCTGCTGGACGCGACCGGCATCCGCGAGTTCGAGCAGGTACACATCTGGGACGTCACCAACGGCGCGCGCTTCAGTACCTACGCGATCCGCGCCGACGAAGGCAGCGGCATCATCTCGCTCAACGGCGGCGCCGCGCGCCACGTGCAGGTCGGCGACCTGATCATCATCGCCGCCTTCGCCGGCATGAGCGAAGAGGAAGCCGCGCGCTTCCAGCCGACCCTGGTCTACGTGGACGGCAACAACACGATCACCCACACCAACCACAGCATCCCAAAGCAGGCCGCATGACACAGTCCACCGGTTTCGACGCACTGCATTCCCACGCCCAGCGCTTGCGCGGGGCGCGCCTTCCCGACCTGCTGGCGGCCGAACCCGGCCGTGCCGAGACGTTGGCGCTGCAGGTCGGACCGCTGTACTTCAATTTCGCCCGGCAGAAGTACGACCGCGCCGCGCTCGACGCGCTGCTCGCGCTGGCCGCCGAACACGACCTGGCCGGCGCCTTCCAGCGCCTGTTCCGCGGCGAGACGGTCAACGTCACCGAAGGCCGCGCCGCATTGCACACCGCGCTGCGCGGCGACCTCACCGGCGCGCCGGTGGCCAGCCAGGCCCATGCCAGCGCGCGCGAGGTGCAGCAGCGCATGCGCGCGCTGATCGACGCCTTGGCGCAGACCGAGGTCACCGACATCGTCAGCGTCGGCATCGGCGGCTCCGATCTCGGCCCGCGCCTGGTCGCCGACGCGCTGCGTCCGGTCGCCGGCGCGCGCTTCCGCGTGCACTTCGTCTCCAACGTGGACGGCGCGGCGATGCAGCGCACCCTGGCCACGCTGGACCCGGCGCGTACCGCCGGCGTGCTGATCTCCAAGACCTTCGGTACCCAGGAAACCCTGCTCAACGGCCAGATCCTGCGCGACTGGCTGGGCGGCAGCGAGCGCCTGTACGCGGTCAGCGCCAACCCCGAGCGCGCCGCCAAGGCCTTCGACATCGCCGCCGGCCGCGTGCTGCCGATGTGGGACTGGGTGGGCGGCCGCTATTCGCTGTGGTCGGCGGTGGGCTTCCCGATCGCCCTGGCGATCGGTGCCGATGCCTTCGAGCAATTGCTGGAGGGCGCCGCACAGTTCGACGACCACGCCCTGAACGCGCCGCTAGAGCGCAACGTGTCCATGCTGCATGGCCTGACCACGCTGTGGAACCGCAACCTGCTCGGCTACGCCACGCAGGCGGTGATGACCTACGACCAGCGCCTGGCGCTGCTGCCGGCCTACCTGCAGCAGTTGGTGATGGAGAGCCTGGGCAAGCGCGTGCGCCTGGACGGCAGCCCGGTCGAGGCCGACACCGTGCCGGTGTGGTGGGGCGGCGCCGGCACCGACGTGCAGCACAGCTTCTTCCAGGCGCTGCACCAGGGCACCAGCATCGTGCCGGCCGACTTCATCGGCTGCATCCGCAACGACGATCCGTACACCGTCAACCACCAGGCACTGCTGGCCAACCTGCTGGCGCAGACCGAGGCGCTGGCGAACGGGCAGGGCAGCGACGATCCGGCCCGCGACTACCCGGGCGGCCGCCCGAGCACGCTGATCCTGCTCGACGCGCTGACCCCGCAGGCGCTGGGCGCGCTCATCGCGATGTACGAGCACAGCGTGTACGTGCAGTCGGTGGTCTGGGGCATCAACGCCTTCGACCAGTTCGGCGTCGAACTGGGCAAGCAGTTGGCCAGCCAGTTGCTGCCGGCGCTGCAGGGCCAGTCCACCGAGGTCGCCGATCCGGTGACGCGCGCGGTGCTGGCGCGGTTGCAGGGCTGAGCGATAAAGCATCCGATCGCGCGAGCCCGAGCGGCTCGCGCGATCGGTCATCACGCTGCATACCGCGCCCTAGACCTCGTCCAGGCGCAGCCCGACCGGGTCGCCGGTGAGATAGCCCACCGCGGCGCCGTAGCGGTCCTTGTAGTTGGCGCGGATCAGCGGATCCAGCTGCGCCTTGACCTTGTCGTGCAGCGGGCTTTCCCAGTCCCCGGGATGCTGGAAGTTGCTCATCACGTAGGTCCAGCCGTGGATCTCGTCGACCGCGTGCAGACCGGTGGATTCGGCGCCGGCCGGCACCGACAGCAGGCGCGACAGCTTGCCGGTGTCGACGTTGTAGGCCCACAGGAAGTTGTTCACGTGCATGGCGCTGTCCTCGCCGATGAACAGCGTGCGCAGGCGTTGCGAGAACTTGATGTTATCCGGATTGGCGATGCGCTCCGGGTCGGCCAGATTGCCCAGCGCGTCGGCCACAGGCAGATCACGCCCGACCAGCGCGGGCGGCGCGCTCATCGACACAGGCACCCAGTCGCTGCGGATCGGCTGGCCGAGATGGTCGCGCTGGCCGCCGCGCAGTGGCAGCGCATAGATCGCGCCGGCGGTCGGGCCTTCCACGCGGATGTCGCCGGAGCCGTCGAGCATGCTGCCCTGGATGTAGGACATCGCCGAGTAGGCGATGCGGTCGTGGGCATCGACCGTGGTGCCTTCCATCTTGGTGAAGCCCAAGCTGCCGCCGCACAGTGCGGCATAGCGGTGGGTTTCCAGGAAGGCGGCGGCCTGCTCCATGCCTGGGCGCAGCCGCACCCAGTTGAAGCCGCCGCTGTAGGGAATGCGGGTGTAGCTGGAGTCGCCCGGATCGCGCGTGGCCACGTCCATGATGTCGCCGATGCGCAGCACGTCGGCCATCGCTTCGATCTCGTCGCTGCAGGCGCTGCCCAGGCGGATCCACTCCAGCGTGGCCGCGCCGGGGCCGCTGGCCGAGCGCTGTCGCCACTTCGCCACGTACAGGGTGCCGCTGGCCAGGTCGCACTCGCGATCGGCGACGAACAGGAACAGGCCGCCGTTGCTAGCATCGTCGCCCATCAACACGGTGCGCCGGTCCGGCATGACCTGCACCAGTTCATGCGAGATGCGGCCCAGGCAATAGTGCTTGCGGATGCTGCCGCTGCCGTCGGCGTGCACGGTCACTTCCGGCAGGTGCCCGTAGTGATACGGATTGGCGCGCGTGGGATCGCCGTAGAGGTGTTCGCTGAAACGCTGGAACTGGGTGTTGCCGGCGATGCTGGCGGCATCGGGTTCGTATTCCTCGCTGGACAGGTGCGTGTTCCAGGGCGAGAGGCTGGCGCCGCAGGTGGTCCATAGGCCGTGCACCGCCGAGGTGTCGACGTTGTGGTACTTGACCAGGCGCAGGTGGCCGCTGCGCGGATCCTGGTCCAGGGTCAGCACCGCGATCGGCGCCGGCAGCTGGCGATAGGTGCCGTTGCCGGCAAGATCGCGCGTGGTGTACTCGAACTGCACCACCGCGAACACCGTGTTGCCGCGTACGCCGGGCACATGCGCATGCGGTAGGGTCAGCAGCGACGAGCCATCCGGACAATCCGAGAAGAACGGCCGTTCGCTGCCGGGGACAGAGCGGTCCAGGATCGGCCGGTTGTGGATGTCGTAGTAGCCGCCGGCCAGCACGGTGCCGCCGGTGCCGTCGGGCACCTGGTCGCCGGTCATGAAGAACGGGCGGTAGGCCAGGGCGTACCGCTGGCGGCTGCCGTCGTGCAGGATCACGTCGACATGCGAGCGCACGCTGGTGGTGGCCATCGCCGCCGGCTCGGCCAGCGACGGCGCCGCCATGCCGTCGAAGCTGACCGCGCGTAGGCGCGACCGTGGCGGGCGGACTGGCCGCGGCGCGGGCTGGTCCGGCCCACGCGCGGCCGCAGGGGCGCTCGCCAACGCCGCGGCGGAGAGACTGCCCAGCGGCAGCAGGGAGGTGCCGGCCAGCAGGCGCAGGGCGCGGCGGCGACCGGAATCAGGGAGGTGCGACATCGGGGGACTCTCCAGAACGGGCGGGATACCGGTCACTCCCCCTCGGCGCCGGCGCGGTCCAACCTAGGCGCGCTTGGTGACATTTGTTTGAAACCTGCGAGCGGTCGCGGCCGGCAGCGATTGCGCCAAATGCGACGCCGCCTTGCGCAGTGCGCACTTCGGGCGATATTGCGGCGCAGCAAACGCCGTGGCGGCCGATGGCGTGGGGGAGCGCGGTCAACGACCCGGACGCAGCCCCGCACAAGCAAACCCGGTATTCCATCGCTATAGCGTCAGCCGATATCCCTGCGGCATAGGGGCATACCTCGCGGCGCGGTTGACAGGCTTGGGGCGATTCGGGAAGCGTAGGCGCCGGCCGTACCTCGGCGTGTGCGGTCCGGCCGCGACATGGCATGCGTTCGCCGTTCCTGGGAGGGAGTCTCTTGCATACACAGCCTGCTGGCGCGCGCGCGCCGCTTCGCACTGCGCTGGCCGCGGCCGCTGCGCTTGGCCTGCTGGCGTTGGCCGCCGCCGGTCCCGGTCGCTCCGTTCCGGTCGCACCGGCGGCCGCGCCGCCGCCGCCGATCCATCCGGACCGGTGGCCGTCCCCGGCCTGGCCGCTGCAGGAGGATCCGGCGCTGGAGGCGCGCATCACCACGCTGATGGCGCAGATGTCGGTGGAGCAGAAGGTCGGGCAGACCGTGCAGGGCGACATCGGCAGCATGACCCCGGAGGACGTGCGCAAGTACCACATCGGTTCGGTGCTGGCCGGTGGCAATTCCGATCCCGGCGGCAAGTACGACGCCAGCCCGGCGCAATGGCTGGCGCTGGCCGATGCGTATTACGCGGCGTCCATGCAAAAAGACGGTGCCGGCCCGGCGATCCCGATCATCTTCGGCATCGACGCGGTGCACGGGCAGAGCAACATCGTCGGCGCCACGCTGTTCCCGCACAACATCGGCCTGGGCGCGACCCGCGACCCGGCGCTGATGCGCAAGATCGGCGAGATCACCGCCGCCGAGACCCGCACCACCGGCATGGAGTGGACCTTCGCCCCGACCGTGGCGGTGCCGCAGGACGACCGTTGGGGCCGCACCTACGAAGGCTATTCCGAGTCGCCCGAGGTGGTGGCGAGCTACGCCGGCCAGATGGTCGAGGGCCTGCAGGGGGTGCCCGGCACGCCCGGTTTCCTGGACGGCTCGCACGTGATCTCCTCGGTCAAGCACTTCCTCGGCGACGGTGGCACCACCGACGGCAAGGACCAGGGCGATACCCGGATCAACGAACAGCAACTGCGTGACATCCACGGCGCCGGCTATCCGCCGGCGATCGCCGCCGGCGCGCAAACGGTGATGGCCTCTTTCAACAGCGTCAACGGGGTCAAGATGCATGGCAACAAAGTCATGCTGACCGACGTGCTGAAGGGGCAGATGCATTTCGGCGGCTTCGTGGTCGGTGACTGGAACGGCCACGCCCAGGTCCCCGGCTGCCGCAAGGACGACTGCCCGGCCGCGTTCAACGCCGGCGTGGACATGCTGATGGCCCCGGACAGCTGGAAGGGCGTCTACGAGAACGCACTGAAGGCGGTGAAGTCGGGCGAGATCCCGATGGCGCGGCTGGACGATGCGGTGCGGCGCATCCTGCGGGTGAAGCTGCGCCTGGGCCTGTTCGAGGCCGGCAAGCCGTCGCAGCGTCCACTCGGCGGCAAGTTCGCGCTGCTCGGCGCGTCCGAACACCGCGCGGTGGCGCGGCAGGCGGTGCGCGAATCGCTGGTGCTGCTGAAGAACCAGCAGCAACTGCTGCCGCTGAAGCCGCAGCTCAAGCTGCTGGTGGCCGGCGACGGCGCCAACGACATGGGCAAGCAAGCCGGCGGCTGGACCCTGAATTGGCAGGGCACCGGCACCAAGCGCGCCGATTACCCCAACGGCACCACCATCTGGGAGGGCCTGCAGCAGCAGGTCGGCGCCGCTGGCGGCAGCGCCGAACTGGCGGTGGACGGCAAGTTCACCACCAAGCCGGACGTGGCGGTGGTGGTGTTCGGCGAACATCCCTACGCCGAGTTCCAGGGCGACATCGCCACGCTGCTGTACAAGCCCGGCGACGACAGCGACCTGGACCTGATCAAGTCGCTGAAGGCGCAAGGCATCCCGGTGGTGGCGGTGTTCCTGAGCGGGCGGCCGCTGTGGGTGAACCGCGAGATCAACGCGGCCGACGCCTTTGTCGCGGCCTGGTTGCCGGGCTCGGAAGGCGCCGGCGTCGCCGACGTGCTGCTGCGCAAGCCCGACGGCAGCGTGCAGTACGACTGCCACGGCAAGCTGAGCTTCTCCTGGCCGCGCAATGCGATGCAGTTCGCCAACAACGTCGGGCAGAAGAACTACAGCCCGCAGTTCGCCTTCGGCTACGGCCTCACCTACGAAGACAAGGGCGATCTGAGCCGCCTGTCCGAGGTCTCGGGCGTGTCCGGTGCACAGGCGGTGGGCGGGGTGTATCTGGACCGTGGCAAGCCGGCGACGGGCATCAACCTGATCCTGTTCGGCGGCGCTCAGGCCAACCTGCCGGCGCCGACCTTTCCGGCCGCGCTGGCCGACGGCTCGCTGAAGGTCACCGCGATCGACGACAAGGCGCAGGAGGATGCGCGTCGCTTCGTCTGGTCTGGCAGCGGCACGTCGGGGGTGGCGCTGGTGTTGCCCAAGCCGCTGGACGTCTCGCGCGAGAGCAATGGCGATGTGCAACTGATCCTGACCATGAAGGTGGACGTGGCGCCCAGCGCTGCCGCCCGCATCGGCGTGGCCTGCGGCCATGACTGCGGCGTGCGCCTGGACCTGGGCAAGGCGCTGGCCGCGCTGCCGAAGGGTGAGTGGCGCACGCTCGGCGTGCCGTTGAAGTGCTTCGCGGCGGCCGGCGCCGACCTGACCCGGCTCGAGCGCCTGCCGGTGATCGAGAGCAACGGCGCGCTGGATCTTTCGCTGTCGCGGATCGCGCTGGGCAGCAGCAACGACGCGCAGAGCGTGGTCGACTGCCCGCTGCATTGAGCGGTGGCAAACGTTTTTCTTGAACGAGCGGCGCCGCCCACCCGGGCGGCGTCATGGACAACGGTGCGACAGGGCTGCGGCCCGTAGGAGAAGGCAGTGGGGTTGGCGACGTTGGATGTGGCGATTGTGGTGGTCTACCTGGCGGGCATCTTCCTGCTTGCGCAATGGGTGTCGCGGGAGAAGGCCGGGCACAGCAAGAGCGCCGAGGACTACTTCCTGGCCAGCAAGACCCTGCCGTGGTGGGCGATCGGCGCCTCGCTGATCGCGGCGAACATCTCCGCCGAGCAGATCATCGGCATGGCCGGCTCCGGCTACGCGATCGGCCTGGCGATCGCTTCCTACGAATGGATGGCGGCGCTGACGTTGCTGATCGTCGGCAAGTTCTTCCTGCCGATCTTCCTGCGCAACGGCATCTACACCATGCCGCAGTTCCTGGAGCAGCGCTACGGCAAGTGGATCCGCACGCTGATGGCGGTGTTCTGGCTGCTGCTGTACGTGTTCGTCAACCTGACCTCGATCCTGTGGCTGGGTTCGATCGCGGTGAGCCAGGTCACCGGCATGGACCAGACCCTGGCGCTGGCGCTGATCGGCGTGTTCGCGCTGGTCTACCAGTTGTACGGCGGACTGAAGGCGGTGGCGCTGACCGACATCGTGCAGGTCACCTTGCTGGTGCTGGGCGGCCTGCTGGTCGCCGGCCTGACCCTGTCGCGGATCGGCGACGGCGCCGGCGTGCTCGCCGGCTTCCGCCACCTGTGGAATATGCACCCGGAGCACTTCCACATGATCCTGTCCAAGGACAACCCGTTCTACAAGGACCTGCCGGGTCTGAGCGTTCTGCTCGGCGGCCTGTGGGTGATGAACATCAGCTACTGGGGCTTCAACCAGTACATCATCCAGCGCGCGCTGGCGGCCAAGGACATCGGCGAGGCGCAGAAGGGCATGGTGTTCGCCGCGTTCCTGAAGCTGCTGATGCCGGTGGTGGTGGTGGTGCCGGGCATCGCCGCGGTGGTGCTGGCGCCGGACCTGGCCAAGCCGGACCAGGCCTATCCGACCATGATGCAGCTGTTGCCCAGCGGCATCCTCGGCCTGGTGTTCGCCGCGCTGGTGGCGGCGATCGTGGCCTCGCTGGCGTCCAAGATCAATTCGGTGGCGACCATCTTCACCCTGGACTTCTACGCCAAGTTCCGCCCGCAGGCCGATCAGCCGCAGCTGGTGCGGGTGGGCCGCGTGGCCGCGGTGACCTCGGTGCTGATCGGCATCCTCACCGCGCGGCCGCTGCTGGGCAACTTCGACCAGGGCTTCCAGTTCATCCAGGAATTCACCGGCTTCTTCACCCCGGGCGTGGTGGTGATCTTCATGCTCGGCCTGTTCTGGAAGCGCGCCAACGAGGCCGGCGCGCTGACCGCGGCGATCGGCTCGGTGCTGCTGTCGTTCGCGCTGAAGAAGCTGTGGCCGGAACTGCCGTTCATGGACCGCATCGGCCTGGTGTTCGTGCTGTCGCTGGTGGCGGCGGTGCTGGTGTCGCTGCTGACCCCGCAGGCGCCGGCGCGCGACCTGATCCGCACCGACGACGTGCGCTACGGCACCACGCTGGGCTTCAAGCTCGGCGCCGCGGCGGTGATCGCGATCCTGGTGGCGTTGTACGCGGTGTTCTGGTGAGCCACGCGCGGGCCGTGGCGCGGTGCGCTCAGGCGTCGCCGTTCTGCCACGGCTCGGCCAGCCAGGCGTCGAGCGCCTCGGCCGGCATCGGCCGCGCGATCCAGTAGCCCTGGCCTTCGTCGCAGCCCCAGTCGCGCAGCATCTTGTACACGGTTTCGCTCTCGATGCCCTCGGCCACCACTTGCTGGCCGAAGTCGTGGCCGAGATGGATCATCGACGGCACCAGCATGCCGTCGCTGCGGCTGCCGGGCAGGGCGCGGATGAACGACTGGTCGATCTTCAGC
The DNA here is from genome assembly GCF_001043115.1 of Xanthomonas sp. NCPPB 1128. Lineage (GTDB taxonomy): Bacteria > Pseudomonadota > Gammaproteobacteria > Xanthomonadales > Xanthomonadaceae > Xanthomonas_A. Next base: position 331,022 of record NZ_LFME01000001.1, read on the forward strand.
GCGCTGGCCGGGATGTTCTTCAGATAGCCGAGGTTGCTGTAGCCGGTGCCGAAGTCGTCGATGGCGATCTTTACCCCGAGCGCGCTGATCTGCTGCAGCTTTTCGCCCACGCGCTGCGGATCGCGAATCATCGCGCTCTCGGTGAATTCGATCTCCAGCGCGCCGGGCGCCAGCGCATGCTGCTGCAGCAGCGCCTGCAGCCGGGTGATGAAGTCGGCCTGTTCCAGGTCCACCGCCGACACGTTCAGCGCGACGCTGAAGGTGTAACCGCGCTGTCGCCACAGCGCCGCCTGGGCGATGCCGGCGCGCAGCACCCAGGCGGTGATCCGGCTCATCAGCGCGGTCTTTTCGGCCAGCGGGATGAAGTCGTTCGGCGCCACCGTGCCCAGCAACGGATGCTGCCAGCGCAGCAGCGCTTCCACGCCGACGCAGGCGCCGCTGCGCAGGCTCACCCGCGGCTGGTAGTGCAGGCTCAGCTGGCCCCGGGTCTCCAGCGCCTCCGGCAACGCGGCCAGGATCCGGAAGGCATTGCGCTGGTTGGCGTCGTGGTTGCGCTCGTACAGGCTCCAGCGCTGCCCGCGCTGGCGCGCCATGTCCACCGCGGTGGTCAGCGAGCGGACCGTGTGATTGGCGCTGAGCGCCCCGTCCAGGCGCACCGCGCCCAGCGAGGGGCTGGCCGCATGCGGAATGCCCTGGTGGTCGATCGCCGCGGCGAAGGCGTCGCAGACGTGCTCGCACCAGTACTCCAGATGCGCCGTGTCGCTGCCTTCCATGATGAACACGAAGGTGGTGGTGTCGATGCGGTACAGCGGCAGGCTGCCCAGCGCCTTGCGCAGGCGGTCGCGCGTGGCCAGCAGGTAGCCCTCGGCGTACTCCCAGCCCAGCGCCTTGACCATGTCGCGGAAATAGTCGATGCCGCACACGTCGATCGCCACCGCGGTGTCGTGCTGATCCGCGCTCTGCAGCGACAGCCACATGGTCAGGTCGTCGTTGAAGCGGCTGCGGTTGGGCAGGCCGGTCAGCGCATCGACGAAACCGCTGTTGCGCAGCGTGTCGATGCGGACCATCAGCAGGTCGCGCAGGTCCTGCAGGGTGCGGCGCGCGACCTCGTCGAACTCGTGGCGCGGCTCGGTATCGATCACGCACAGCGTGCCGAGGCTGGCGCCGTCGGCCATCAGCAGCGGGGCACCTGCGTAGAAGCGGATGAACGGCGGGCCGGTGACCAGCGGGTTGTCGCGGAAGCGCGGATCCTGGCGCGCGTCGGCCACCACCATCAGTTCCGGGCTGTGGATCGCATGTGCGCAGAACGCCTGGCTGCGCGGCGTCTGCGCAACCTCCAGGCCGACCCGGGACTTGAACCACTGGCGCTGTTCGTCGATCAGCGAGACCAGCGCGATCGGCACCCGCAGGTAGCGGGACGCCAGCTGCGTGACCAGGTCGAACACCTGGTCGGCGGGCGTGTCCAGCAGGCACAGCTGGCGCAGGGCGCTGAGCCGTTGCGGCTCGTCCAGCAAGGCGGGTGGGGGAGATTTCAACATGCCGGGTTAGCGGCCCGGCGCCAGGGGACTTGAGCGCCGGGCCCAGGCGCGGTTCACGCCGCCGCCGCGCGGCTCAGCGTGGCGGGTCGCGCTGCGGGCTGGGCCGCTTGGCCAGCTTGCGCTGCAGCGAGCGGCGGTGCATGCCGAGCAGGCGCGCGGCCGCGGAGACGTTGCCGCCGGTCTCGTGCATGGCCTGCTGGATGTGCTCCCACTGCAGGCGGCTGAGCGGGGTCATCGCGTCCGGCACGTCGCTGCCGTCCTCGTCCTCCTCCTCCTCGGCTTCCAGGCCGATCGCGCGCAGGATCATCGGCACGGTGGCCGGCTTGGGCAGGTAGTCGTCGGCGCCGAGCTTGATCGCCTCCACCGCGGTGGCGATGCTGGCGTAGCCGGTGACCAGCAGGATGCGCATGTCGGCGCGGATCGCGCGCAGCGGCTGGATCAGCGCCAGGCCGGATTCGTCGCCGAGCTTGAGGTCGATCAGCGCGTAGTCCGGCGGCGCGGCGGCGGCCAGCGCCAGCGCGGCGGCGGCGCTGTCGGCGGTGCGCGTCTCCAGGCCGCGGCGGGCGAGGGTGCGCTGCAGGGTGCGCAGGTACAGCGGATCGTCGTCGACCAGCAGGCCCAGCGGGGAGTCGGTGTTCATGCGGAGGTCTCCAGGGCGAGCAGCGGCAGGCGGAAGCCGACCCGGGCGCCATGGTCCGGCGCCGGCTCGGTCCACAGCTCGCCGCCCAGGCGTTCGATGGTCGCATGCGACAGCGCCAGGCCCACGCCCATGCTCTCGGGCTTGCCGCTGCGGAACAGAGTGGCCGGCAGGCCGACCTGGTTGGCGTCGAAGCCGCCGCCGTAGTCGCGGACCTCGCCGACCAGCTCGCTGCCGGTGACGCGCACGCTCAGGTCCACCTGCGGATGGCCCGCGCGTTCGCCGGCGTCGGCGGCGTTGTTCAGCAGCACCTGCAGCAGGTGGCCGATGGCGCTTTCCATGCGCAGTTGCAGCGGCGCGTCGTCGTTGCGGCGCAGGCGCACGGTGGGCCGCACCAACTGCCATTGGTGCAGCACCTGCGCCAGCGACACGGTCCGCCCGCCGGCGCGCTGCGCCGGGGCGGCCAGTGCCAGCACCCGTTCGCGGCACTGCACCAGCAGTTCGCGCAGGGTGTCCAGGTCCTCGCGCAGTTCCGGCTGGGTGCTCTGCTCGGCGATGTCGTCGGTGAGCAGGGTCATCGTCGCCAGCGGCGTGTTCAGTTCGTGGGCCACCGAGGCGGCATGGGTGGCCAGGGCGACGATGCCCTCGTTGCGGGTGAAGCGCTCGCGCAGTAGCGCCAGCTCGCGCTCGCGTTCGCGCATGGCCATCGCCAGGCGGGTGGAGAACACCAGCACCACCACGGTGGACAGCAGGAAGTTGGCGGCCATGCCCCAGCGCTGCAGGTCCAGCGCCTGGTAGGGGCCGTGCGGCAGGGGCAAGCCGAACAGCGCGCTGACCGCATAGCCGGCCACGCAGGCCAGCGCCACCGCCAGCGCCCAGCGCAGCGGCAGCGCCAGCACCGCCAGCGCGATCAGCACCAGGAACAGCGAGCCGAAGGCGTTGCCGATGCCGCCGCTCCAGCCGACCATCCAGGTCAGCACCGTCACGTCGACTAGGATGTGGCCGAAGGCGGTGGCCGGCGCGGCCGAGTCGGCATGACGCAGGCGCAGCTGCGCGTACAGGTTGAACAGCGCCAGCACCGCCACGCCGGCCCATAGCGGCGCCTGCGGCAGCGGCAACTGCAGCGGCCAGGTCGCCACCAGGATCGTCGCGGCCTGGCCGGCGGTGGCCAGCCAGCGCAGGCTGCACAGGGTGCGCAGGAAGGAGGCGTCGGTGGAATCCATGCTGCGCATCGTATGCGCTGGACCGGGGGCCTGCCTGCGACAAACCGTCGCAGCGGTGCCGCCTCGCTGAATCGCCGGTGCCGGTGCATGCGGCAGGAGGCGCCGCGCAGGCTAAAATGGGCAGATGTACGACGCCGTCAGCCGCCCCACGCCTCCCGCCGATGCCGCGCCCTGGGCGCGCCGTCTCACCCAGCCGGTCCGCATCGGCGGCGTCACCATGGGCGGCGGCAAGCCGGTGGTGGTGCAGTCGATGACCAACACCGACACCGCCGACGTCGCCTCCTCGGTCAAGCAGGTGGCCGAACTGTGGCGCGCCGGCTCGGAACTGGTGCGCCTGACCGTCAACAATCCCGAGTCGGCGGCGGCGATCCCGCGCATCGTCGACAAGCTGCGGATGATGGGCATCGAGGTGCCGCTGATCGGCGACTTCCACTACAACGGCCATCAGCTGCTGGCCGCCGAGCCGGCCTGTGCCGAGGCGCTGGCCAAGTACCGGATCAATCCCGGCAACGTCGGCTTCGGCAAGAAGAAGGACACCCAGTTCGCGCAGCTGATCGAGTTCGCGCTGAAGTACGACAAGCCGGTGCGCATCGGCGCCAACTGGGGTTCGCTGGACCAGGCGCTGGCCGCGCAGCTGATGGACGAGAACTCGCGGCGCGAGGTGCCGTGGGATGCCGGCCGGGTGTTGCGCGAAGCGCTGATCCGTTCGGCGCTGGACTCGGCCGAGCGTGCGGTGGAACTGGGCCTGGGCCGCGACCGCATCGTGCTCAGTTGCAAGGTCAGCGGCGTGCAGGAGCTGATCGCGGTGTACCGCGACCTGGCGCAGCGCTCGGACTTCGCCCTGCACCTGGGCCTGACCGAGGCCGGCATCGGCAGCAAGGGCATCGTCGCCTCCAGCGCGGCGTTGGCGGTGTTGCTGCAGGAAGGCATCGGCGACACCATCCGTATCTCGCTGACCCCCGAGCCGGGGCAATCGCGCACGCAGGAGGTGATCGTCGCCCAGGAACTGCTGCAGACCACCGGCCAGCGCGCCTTCACCCCCCTGGTCACCGCCTGCCCGGGCTGCGGCCGCACCACCTCCGAGTTCTTCCAGGAGCTGGCCAAGGTGGTGCAGAACCACGTCCGCGCCAAGATGCCGGAGTGGAAGGTGACCCATCCCGGCGCCGAGAGCATGACCCTGGCGGTGATGGGCTGCGTGGTCAACGGGCCGGGCGAGTCGCGCCACGCCAACATCGGCATCTCGCTGCCGGGCACCGGCGAGGCGCCGGCCGCGCCGGTGTTCATCGATGGCGAGAAAAAGGTGACCCTGCGCGGCGAGAACATCGCCCACGAGTTCGTCGCACTGATCGACGACTACGTCGAACGTACCTATGTCCGCCGCACCGGGTGAATCCGCCGCCGAGGCGGCCGGCCTGCGCCGCTGGCTGCGGCTGAACGCGTGGCGCGTGGTACTGCTGTTCGCCGGGGTGTTGCTGCCGCTGGGCGTGTTCGTGATGCTGGCCGAGGACGTGCACGCACTCGAAGACCTGTATTTCGACGAGCCGCTGCTGTGGAGCATGCGTGGGCTGACCAGCCCCGGCTGGGACCGCTTCTTCACCGTGGTCACCGAGGCCGGCTACCAGTACGGCGTAATTCCGCTGGACACGCTGATCGTGCTGGTGCTGCTGGGCCTGCGTCGTTGGCGCGAGGCGCTGTTCGCCGCACTGTCCTTCATCGGCTCGGCGCTGCTGAACATGGGTGCCAAGCAGTTCTTCCAGCGCGACCGGCCCAGCCTGTGGGAGTCGATCGCGCCCGAGCACCACACCTTCAGTTTTCCCAGCGGCCACGCGATGGGCTCGATGACCCTGGCGGCGGTGCTGATCGCGCTGAGCTGGCGCACCCGCTGGCGCTGGCCGGTGCTGTGGCTGGCCGGCAGCTTCACCCTGCTGGTCGGGGTGTCGCGGGTGTACCTGGGGGTGCATTACCCCTCCGACATCCTCGGCGGCTGGAGCGCGGCGCTGGTGTGGGTGGTGGGGCTGTACCTGCTGCTGTTCCGCGGCGAGCGCCGGCCGCGCTGGCGCGCGCGCCGCGCACTGGCCGCTACCGACGCGCGCTGACGCCGACGCGGGGGCGTCGCCGCACGCTACCAGCTCGAACTCGCGCCGCCGCCACCGGAGCTGCCGCCGCCGGAGGACGAGTCGCTGCTGGAGGACGAAGATGAGGAGGACGAGGACGATCCTGTGGATTCGGCCGCGGCGCGTTCCCTGGCGGCTTGCGCAGCATGGTAGCCGGCGGTGTAGGCGAACACGCCGGGCGCGGTCTCGGCGATATGGCCCTTGCGGATCAGCGCATTGCGTCGCCGTGTGAGCGCCTGCAGGAAGCGGCTGTAGCGCTGCGGCGAGCGGTAGCGCTGCGCGGCGATGGCCAGGGTCAGCACCAGGACCAACAGTTCCAGCGCCAGGAAGATCACCGTCATCGTCATCGACCTGGCCGACAGCAGTATCACGAAGATGCCGGGATTGGCGCTCAGGAACAGGCGGATGAACCACGCCCAGAAACCGCCGCGTGTGGTGTCTTGGACCAGCTCCTCGGGCTTGGCCGACAGGCGCGGATGCCGCCGCAGCAGGCGCCCGCCCAGATAGCCGGTCCAGGCCTGGCGCAGCGGCAACAGCAGCCACACCAGCACCAGCAGGCCGGCCCAGGCGATGGCGCCGCGCCGCCAGTTCATCTCTTCGTCGGCCGGTTGCGCCAGTTCGGCGATGGCGTCGGGATCCTGTGCAGCGGCGCGGCCCATGAAGTCGAATGCCGCCACGATGGCGTCGGCGGTGTCGCCCTGGCGCAGGCGCGGGGCCAGGTAGTCGTCCAGCGCGTGGCGGGCGACCACGTCGGGCAGCACGCCTTCCAGGCCGTAGCCGACTTCGAAGCGCGAACGCCGGTCCTGCATCGCCAGCACCAGCAGCAGGCCGTTGTCGCTGCCCTGCCGGCCGAGCCGCCAGGTGCGGAAGGCGCGTTCGGCCAGGCGTTCGATCGGTTCGTCCTGCAGCGACGGCACGAGGTAGACCGCGCCCCAGATGTGCTGGCGTTCGCGCAGACGCTGCAGTGCCGCGTTGATCCGCTGGGTGTCGTCCGCGCTGAGCGTGCCGGCGGGATCGACCACGTTGGGCGTGTAGGGCGGAATGGCGACGGCGCCGATGCCGCGTACCGGCCACAGCAGCAGGGCCAGGACCAGCAGGGCGCCGAGCCGAACCGGAGTTCGCACGTGCGAGGCGCCGGCTTGGCGGCGGCAGGTGATGGCCGCGGATCGCTGGGCGTTCCTGCGCATCGCTAGGCCAGGCTATACAAGGCCGCGGCGCGCGCATGCAGCGCGGTCGTATCGAACAGCGGCACTGCCGCGTCGGCAGGTCCGACCAGCAATCCGATCTCGGTGCAGCCCAGGATCACCGCCTCCGCGCCTTGCGCCTGCAGCCCGGCGATCACTTCGCGGTAGCGCAGCCGCGACGGCGCCTGCACCAGGCCCTGGCACAGCTCTTCGTAGATGATGCGGTGCACGTCCTCGCGTGCCGGCGCATCCGGGATCAGCACCTCGAAGCCGCGCCGCTGCAGCCGTTCGCGGTAGAACGCCTGCTCCATGGTGAAGCGGGTGCCGAGCAGGCCGACGCGGACGATGCCGGCGGCCTGCAGCGCGTCGGCGGTGGCATCGGCGATGTGCAGCAGCGGCAAGGGGACCGCGGCGGCGATCGCGTCGGCGACGCAGTGCATGGTGTTGGTGCACAACACCAGGAAATCGGCACCGCCGGCCTGCAGTGCGCGCGCCGAGGCCGCCAATACGGCGCCGGCCGCATCCCAGTCGCCGGTGCGCTGATACTGCGCGATCTCGTGGAAGTCCACGCTGTGCAGCAGCAGCTTGGCCGAATGCAGGCCGCCCAACTGTGCGCGCACCGTCTCGTTGATGTGCCGGTAGTAGGGCAGGGTGGATTCCCAGCTCATGCCGCCGATCATGCCGATGGTCTTCATCCTGCGCCGCGTGCCGTGGTTGCGTGTGCGCGAGGATGGTAGCGGCATCGGCCGCGTGCAGCGAACGCGCGCTGTGCCTGTGTCGGCGATTGCAGCGAAGTCGGAGCGCGTCGCGGCGTCATGCGCCCCTAGGCGTCGAGCGTCGGCGGCGTACCGACACCGACGCGCGCCGCGCGCCGCGCCAGCACGGCCTCGCGATGGGCGATGTAGGCGTTGGCGCCGAGGATCACCAGCGCGCCCAGCACGGTGCCGCCGTCCGGGGTCTCGTCGAACAACCACCAGCCGAACAGCGCCACCAGCGGCAATTGGGTGAAGCTGATCGGGGTCAGCGCGGAGACCTCGCCCAGACGCAGCGCGTGCGTCCACAGCAACTGCCCGAGGGTGCCGAACAGGCCGGTGGCCAGCAGCCACAGCCATTCGATGCCATGCGGCCAGCGCCACACGAACAGCGCCGGCAGCAGCGACATCGGCACCCAGAACACGTAGGTGTAGAACACCACCGTATTGGCCGCGTCCACGCGTGCCAGTTGCTTGATCTGGATCGCGACCAGGGCGCTCATCACTGCGGCCAGCACCGCCACCAGGGTGCCGGGGCTGAACGCGGCGGCGCCGGGGCGCACGATCAGCAACACCCCGACGAAGCCGCACAGCACCGCCAGCCAGCGCCGCAGGCGCACCGTCTCGCCCAGCCACAGCGCCGCGGCCAGGGTCGCGAACAGCGGGGTGGAGTAGGACAGCGCGATCGCCTGCGACAGCGGCAGGTGGCCGATCGCCCAGAACCCGGCCAGCATCGACACCAGGCCGATCGCGGTACGCAGCAGGTAGCGCGGCAGCTGCGCGGTGCGCGGCCACGGCCGGCCCGGGCGCAGCAGCATCGGCAGCAGGAACAGCAGGCCGAACAGGTTGCGGAAGAAGGCGATCTGCAGCGTCGACAACTGCGCCGAGGCCAACCGGATCGCCACCACCATCAGCCCGAAGGCCATGGTGCTGGCCAGCATCAGCAGCGCCGCGCGCAGCGGCGTGGCGGCGGCTACCACTGCGCGCCGACGATGCGCGGTTCCGGTTCCAGGACCACGCCGAAGCGCTCGCGTACCGAGGCGGTGATGCGCCGCGCCAGTGCCAGCAGTTCGGCACCGCTGGCCTGGCCGTGGTTGACCAGCACCAATGCGTGCGCGGCGGAGACGCCGGCGTCGCCCTCGCGGTAGCCCTTCCAGCCGCAGGCCTCGATCAGCCACGCCGCCGACAGCTTGCGTTGGCTGTCGTCGTCGCCGGGAAACACCGGCAAGGCTGGGTGTTCGTGCTGCAGCGCCAATGCCTGTTCCAGCGGCAGCAGCGGGTTCTTGAAGAAACTGCCGGCGTTGCCGAGCACGTCCGGGTCGGGCAGCTTGCGCCGGCGGATGTTGATCACCGCCTGGGCCACGTCGGGCGCGCCGGGCGTGGCGATGCCCATCGCCTGCAGCTCCTCGCCGATGCCGGCATAGTCCAGGCGCAGCGCGTGCAGCCGCGGCAGGTTGAACTCCACCGCGGCGATCAGGTAACGGTCGGGCTGGCGCTTGAACAGGCTGTCGCGGTAGCCGAACTCGCAGGCGGCCGCGTCCAGCCGCACGAAGCGCGCGTCGGCGCGGTCGTAGGCCTCGACCACGTGCACGAACTCGCCCATCTGCACGCCGTAGGCGCCGATGTTCTGGATCGGCGCGGCGCCGACCGTGCCCGGGATCAGCGCCAGGTTCTCCAGGCCGGACAGGCCCTGCGCCAGCGACCACATCACCAGGTCGTGCCAGCCCACGCCGGCGCCGGCGCGGACGATGGCGTAGTCGGCGCGGTGCTCCAGGGTGTCGATGCTGCGGTTGGCGAAGCACAGCACCACGCCGGGCGCATCGCCGGCGAACAGCAGGTTGCTGCCGCTGCCCAGCGGCAACAGCGCAGCGCCGGCCAGCTCCGGCGCCAGCAGTGCCTCGGGCAGCGCCTCGGGCGCGAAGATCTGCAGCAGCCACGGCGCCTGCGCGGCGACGTGGAAGGTGTTGAGCGCCTGCAGCGGCGCCTGCGCGGTGAGCGACCAGGCCGTGGTGCTCATGAGACGACCACGTCCCCGCGGCTGGGCGCTTCGCGGCGCCGGCGCATCGCCTCGACGCACTCGCCGATCAGCTCCGGCCCGCGGAACACCAGCCCGCTGTAGCACTGCACCAGCGCCGCGCCGGCGGCCATCTTCGCCACCGCGTCGGCGCCGGAGAGGATGCCGCCGACGCCGATCAGCGGGATGCTCTCGGGCAGGCGCGCGCGCAGCCGGCGCAGCACCAGGGTGGACTGGCCCAGCAGCGGCGCGCCGGACAGGCCGCCGCTCTCGGCGCCCAGCGGCTCGTGCTCCAGGCCAGGGCGGGCGACGGTGGTGTTGGTGGCGATCACCCCGTCCACCTGCAAGTCCGACAGCACCCGCGCCGCCGCGTCGATGTCGCTGTCGCTCAGGTCCGGCGCCACCTTGACCAGCATCGGCACGCGCTTGCCGTGGCGCGCGGCCAGCGCTTCCTGCGCCTCGCGCAGGCGCGCGATCAACTGCCGCAGCGCCTGCTCCTCCTGCAGTTCGCGCAGGCCGGCGGTGTTGGGCGAGGAGATGTTGACGACGACGTAGTCGGCCAGCGCGTAGACCTTTTCCAGGCAATGCAGGTAGTCGGACGCGGCGTCCTCGTTCGGGGTGTCCTTGTTCTTGCCGATGTTGATGCCGAGCAGGCCGCGCCGGCGCCGCGCGCGCTCGACGTTGCGCACCAGCGCATCCACGCCCAGATTGTTGAAGCCCATGCGGTTGATCACCGCCTGCTGCCGCGGCAGCCGGAACATGCGCGGCTGCGGATTGCCGGCCTGCGCGCGCGGGGTGACGGTGCCGATCTCGACGAAGCCGAAGCCCAGCGCCAGCAGCGCGTCGATGTGCTCGCCGTTCTTGTCCAGGCCCGCGGCCAGCCCGACCGGATTGGGGAAGTCCAGGCCGAAGGCGCGCGTGGGCATCGGCGCGATCGTGCGCGCCAGCAGCGGATTGGTGCCGGTGCGGTAGGCCAGCTCGATCGCGCGCAGGCCCAGGGCATGCGCGCGCTCGGCGTCGAAGGCGAACAGGAACGGTCGGGCGAGGGAATACATGGCGTGTGGCTCAGTTCAGCGTCCCGGCGAAGGCGCGGGTGCGGTAATGGAACGCGACGACGCCGTCGCGCTGGTGCCGGTCGAACAGCGCGCGCAGCGCTTCCAGCATCGACGCATGGCGCGGGTGGCCGGGCAGCGGCGCGTAGGAGGACGAGAGCAGGCGTCCGCGCAGGGCCTCGAAGTCCATGCGCTGTTCGTTGGGGAACTGCGCGGTGCCGCGCAGGCCGGCACCGAACCAGCGCTGCATGGTGGCATCGTCGTGGTAGCGCTCGGCCACCGCGCTGTAGTCGGTGCCGTACTCCAGCAGCAACTGCTCGTAGCCTTCCAGGAACGGTGTGGCGTCGAGCAGGCGCGAGTTCCAGTACACCAGCGCAAGCCCGCCGGGACGCAGCACCCGCGCCCATTCGCGGCGCACCGCCTCCAGGTCGAACCAGTGGAAGGCCTGCGCGGCGCTGATCACATCGACGCTGGCGTCGGCCAGGGTGGTGGCCTCGGCGCTGCCGTCGATGGCGCGGAAGCCTGGCAGGTCCTGCAGCAGCGCCACCGCGGCCTCGCGCATCGCTGCGTTCGGCTCCACCGCCAGGGTCGGGTGCCCGGCCTGCAGGAACAGGCGCGTGGAGATGCCGGTGCCGGCGCCGATGTCGGCGACCAGCGCCACGCGCGCCACGCCCAGCTCGCCGTGCACCCAGTCCAGCAGCGCCGGCGGATAGCTGGGGCGGTAGCGCACGTAGTCGGCGACGCGGTCGCTGAAGCGCTCGCGCGGCGCGGCGGCGTCCCGGCTCACGACTGGGTGCTGGCGAACCAGGCCAGCCCGCCGAAGAACACCACGAAGGCCAGCACCGCCAGGACCGCCAGCACCACCGCGGTCCAGCCCAGGATCAGCCCGCCGACTGCCAGGCCATCGCCCTGGAAGCGCTGCGGCTGGCGGCGGATCTCCGCCCGGGCCAGGTGCCCGGTGACGATCGCGCCGAGGCTGCCCAGCACCGGCATCAGGGTCCAGCCGAGAATGCCGGCGACCAGGCTGACCACCGCCAGGGAATTGGTTTCGCGCACCTGACTCATCGCTGTCGCTCCTTGCACAAGGAAAGGGGGCGGCGGCCGCAGGGTGCGGACGCCGCACTCACCGCGTCACAGATCGAACTTGATGCCCTGCGCCAGCGGCAGCGAGTCGGAGTAGTTGATCGTGTTGGTCTGCCGGCGCATGTACACCTTCCACGCGTCCGAGCCGGACTCGCGGCCGCCGCCGGTGTCCTTCTCGCCGCCGAAGGCGCCGCCGATCTCGGCGCCGGAGGTGCCGATGTTGACGTTGGCGATGCCGCAGTCGCTGCCGGCCGCGGACAGGAACTTCTCCGCCGCCTTCAGGTTCTGGGTGAAGATCGACGAGGACAGTCCCTGCGGCACGCCGTTCTGCATGTCGATGGCCTCGTCCAGGGTGCTGTACTTCATCACGTACAGGATCGGGGCGAAGGTCTCGTGCTGGACGACCTCATCGCTGTTCTTCAGCCCGGTGACGATGGCCGGCAGCACGAAGTTGCCCGGACGGTCCAGCGCGGTGCCGCCGGTCTCGACGGTGCCGCCGGCGGCCTTGGCCTTGGCGATCGAGTCCAGGAACTGCTCGACCGCGCCGCGGCTGTTCAGCGGGCCCATCAGGTTGGCCGGGTCGGTGGGATCGCCGATCTTGCCTTCGACCTGCCTGTAGGCCTTGACCAGGGTCGCCAGCACGGTGTCGTAGATCGATTCGTGCACGATCAGCCGGCGCGTGGTGGTGCAGCGCTGGCCGGCGGTGCCGACCGCGCCGAACACGATGCCGGGCACCGCCAGTTTCAGGTCGGCGCTCTCGTCGAGGATGATGGCGTTGTTGCCGCCCAGTTCCAGCAGGCAGCGGCCCAGGCGGCGCGCGCACTTCTCGGCGACGTTGCGGCCGACCTGGGTGGAGCCGGTGAAGCTGATCAGCGGGATGCGGGTGTCCTCGACCAGGCGCTCGGACAGGGCCACGCCGGCGTCGTTGATCAGGAAGAAGATGTCCGGGAAGCCGGCGTCGCGCAGCGCCTCGTTGCAGATCTTCATCGATGCGATCGCGGTCAGCGGGGTCTTGTTGGACGGCTTCCAGATGCAGATGTCGCCGCAGATCGCCGCCAGGAACGCGTTCCAGCTCCACACCGCGACCGGGAAGTTGAACGCGCTGATGATGCCGACCAGGCCCAGCGGCTGGTACTGCTCGTACATGCGGTGGCCGGGGCGCTCCGAATGCAGGGTGTAGCCGTACAACATGCGGCTCTGGCCGACCGCGAAATCGGCGATGTCGATCATCTCCTGCACTTCGCCGTCGCCTTCCGGCTTGCTCTTGCCCATTTCCAGCGCGACCAGCGAACCCAGCGCGTCCTTGTGCTTGCGCAGCGCTTCGCCGCACAGGCGCACCGCTTCGCCGCGGCGCGGCGCCGGAGTGGTGCGCCAGACCTTGAACGCGGCCTGGGCGCGGGCCATCACCGTTTCGTAGTCCTGCTCGGTGGTGGCCTGCACCTCGGCGATGACGGCGTTGCTGGACGGGTTCAGCGGCTGCAGCACGCCGGCGCCGGTGGCGCTGGACCACTCGCCGTTGCCGAGGTAGGTGCCGGAGTTGGTGGCGGCAAGGCCGAGCGCCTTGAGCAGGTCAGCGGACATGGAATCTCCTGGGTTCGTTGCGACAGGGAAGGCGACCGCAGGCGGGGGACGCGGCGCGCGCAGCCGACAATTTTAGCAGACCGGACGCCGCCGGCCGCCGCCGCCGGCCTGAAGCGGCTGGCGAGCGCAAAAACGCACAGGCATCCCGCCGCGCGGCGCGGCTTGCATCGGGAAGCTAAGGGGGAGGCCACTGGCGACATGGCGGCCGCGGGCATGAACGAAGAATGGTGACCCCGGCGCGATTCGAACGCACGACCTGTCCCTTAGGAGGGGACCGCTCTATCCAGCTGAGCTACGGGGCCATTGGCCTGCCGGGGATTCTACGACGCTGAATCGCGCGTTGTCGCCCTGGCTTGCAATAACGTCCTCTACACCTTGTGCCGACGCGGCCTGAGCATCGCCCTGCGTAGGCTGCGTACGTCCGCTACTGCGGCGCGCGACGGCTCGCTCCGCGATCCCGCGTTGCCGCAGCGGCGACGGTCGATGGCGAAGTCATCCGCCACGTCCGCGACAAGCGCCCCGCCCGCCCACTGCGGCGGGGCGATCGCCGCCGCGCATCGGCGGTCCTGGTCGCCTTGGCGTGACCGCCGGCTAGTCGGCGCGCACGTGGCGATTTCCACCCCCTATGCGAAGCAGGAGTGACTCATGAACACCGCAATGAAGATGGTCTTGGTCGGTTCGATGATGGCAGCGCTGGCAGCGTGCAAGCGCGATGAGCAACCCACCACCGATCCGAATGCGGCCAACCCGCCCGCCGCCGCCGACGGCAGCCCGGCGGGCGGCAGCACCGCACCGGCCGGCAGCACCAGCGGTGATGCCAGCGGCACCGCCACGGGCACCACCGGCACCGATGCCAGCCAAGGCACGATGCAGGGGCAGGACGGCACCTCGCCGACCACGCCGCCGCCGACCAACCCGCAGGATCCCGCCAATCCGGATCCGCAGCAGCCGCCGCAGACGCCGCCGGCAGATCAGAAGCAGCAGTAAGGCTTGCGCAAGCGCGCGGCGCCACGGCGTCGCGCGCTTGGTTGCCAGGGTCTTCGCGCACATGCCGAGCGCGGCGTTTTTCGCGTAGGCGCAAGCGCCGCGATCCGGCGCAACGCTGGGTTTTCCGGCCTTTCGCGATAGTCACTTTTGCAACCGTTTTCTTCGGCCAGCAGGTCGATGCTGCGCTTGCACACGCGGCGCTTGACAGCGCCCCGGCGCATGATGTCCTCTTGCGTCCATGCCTCAGGTCCTTGCCCACACCGCCCTCTCGCTTTCGCGTTCGCCTCGGCACGCGGCGGCAGTGGCTGCGGGCATTACCACCGGTATTACCACCCTCACCATTCGCCCGGTGCGGCCCGTCGTCTTCGCCTGATCGTCGAACACCACGGCCCCGCACCCGGATCAGGATGCGGGGGAATCCCTCGGCCTGATGCGAGCGGGGCCTCCACTCCGAGGTCTCCCATGTCGCCCCCTGCTGTCGCCGCTTCGCTTGAATCCGCTGTAGATCCCGCGCTCGCCGCCGCCACTGTCGTGCACAAGTTCGGCGGCACCTCGGTGGCCGATGCCGAACGCTATCGCCATGTGGCGCAACTGCTGCTGGCGCGCCCGGAACGTCTCCAGGTCACCGTCGTCTCGGCGATGAAGGGCGTCACCGATGCCTTGATCGGCCTGGCCGAGCTCGCTGCGCGCGGCCACGGCGACTGGCGCGAGCGCTGGCACGAGACCCGCGCCCGCCATCGCGCCGCGGCGGTGGCCCTGCTCGGCGAGCATGCCGGCTCCACGGTGGAATGGCTGGACGCGCGCTTCGAACACTTGGCCGAGATCCTTGCCGCACTTGCGGTGATCGGCGAGTTGCCGCGCGAAGTGCTGGACCGCGTGCAGGGGCTGGGCGAGGTGTATTCGGCGCAGCTGCTCGGCGACCACCTGCGTGCGCTGGGCGAGGACTGCGCGGTGCTGGACGCGCGCGAGGTGCTGGTGGTCGACCGCGGCGAATTGGGCGTGGACGTGGACTGGTCCGCCAGCGCGCAGCGCCTGGCGCAATGGCGCGCGGAGCATCCGCAGCAACGCATCGTGGTCACCGGCTTCGTCGCCCGCGACCGCGCCGGCCGCATCACCACCCTCGGCCGCAACGGCAGCGACTACTCCGGCGCGATCTTCGCCGCGCTGTTCGACGCCGCCGAGCTGCACATCTGGACCGACGTCGACGGCGTGCTCTCGGCCGACCCGCGGGTGGTGCCCGAAGCGGTGCAACTGGAGACGCTCAGCTACGACGAGGCTTGCGAACTGGCGTACTTCGGCGCCAAGGTGGTGCACCCGCAGACCATGTCGCCGGCGATCGAGCGCGGCCTGCCGATCATCATCCGCAACACCTTCCAGCCCGAGCATCCGGGCACCCGCATCACCGCCAGCAGCGCCACCAGCGGGCCGATCAAGGGGCTGACGCTGAGCCCGGATCTGGCCGTGCTCAACCTCGAAGGCACCGGCCTGATCGGCGTGCCCGGCACCGCCGAGCGCGTGTTCGCCGCGCTGCGCAATGCGCGGGTGTCGGTGGTGATGATTTCGCAGGGCTCGTCCGAACATTCCATCTGCTGCGTGGTGCGGCAGAACGAGGCCGAGCGCGCCCGCGACGCGGTGCTCTCGGCCTTCGCCCACGAGCTGGTGGTGGGCCAGGTGCAGCGCGTGCAGCTGACCACCGGCATCAGCGTGCTGGCCGCGGTCGGCGACGGCATGGCCGGGCAGCCCGGCGTGGCCGCGCGCCTGTTCGAGTCGCTGGGCCGCGCCCAGGTCAACATCCTGGCGATCGCGCAGGGCTCGTCCGAGCGCAACATCTCGGTGGCCATCGACAGCGCGCATGCGACCAAGGCGCTGCGCGCCGCACATGCCGGCTTCTGGCTGTCGCCGCAGACCTTCTCGGTCGGCGTGATCGGGCCGGGCAACGTCGGCGCGGCGCTGCTGGACCAGTTGCGTGCGGCGCAGCCGCAGCTGCTGGCCAAGGCCAACCTCGACCTGCGCCTGCGCGCGGTGGCCTCGCGCAGCACGATGCGCCTGGAGCCGCGTGCCTTCGCCGGCGACTGGCGGCAGGCGCTGGCGGCCGGACAGCAGCCGACCGATCTGGACGCGTTCACTGCGCACCTGTTGTCGGCGCATCTGCCGCATGCGGTGATCATCGACTGCAGCGGCAGCGCCGACGTCGCCGACCGCTACGCCGGCTGGCTGGCCGCCGGCATCCATGTGGTGACCCCGAACAAGCAGGCCGGCGCCGGGCCGTTGCCGCGCTTCCACGCCATCCGCGCCGCGGCCGCCGCCAGCGGCGCGCGCTTCCGCTACGAGGCCACGGTCGGCGCCGGCCTGCCGGTGATCACCACCTTGCGCGACCTGGTCGATACCGGCGACGCCGTCACCGCGATCGAAGGCATCTTCTCCGGCACCCTGGCCTGGTTGTTCAACAAGTACGACGGCAGCGTGCCGTTCGCGCAACTGGTCGCCGAGGCGCGCGGCATGGGCTACACCGAACCGGACCCGCGCGACGACCTGTCCGGTACCGACGTGGCGCGCAAGCTGGTGATCCTGGCGCGCGAGGCCGGGCACGAACTGAGCCTGGAGGACGTGGCGGTGGAAAGCCTGGTGCCGGAAGCGCTGCGCCAGGCCAGCGTGGACGATTTCATGGCGCGCCTGCACGAAGTCGATGCCGCCTTCGCGCAACGCCTGCAGGCGGCCAAGGCGCGCGGCTGCGTGCTGCGCTACGTGGCGCGGCTGGTGCCGGGGCATGCGCCCAGCGTCGGCCTGGTGGAGCTGCCGGCCGACCATGCCTTCGCCAACCTGCGCCTCACCGACAACGTGGTGCAGTTCACCACCCGCCGCTACTGCGCCAATCCTCTGGTGGTGCAGGGGCCGGGCGCTGGCCCGGAAGTGACCGCCGCCGGCGTGTTCGCCGACCTGCTGCGGGTGGCGGCGGGCGAGGGCGCGCGCCTGTGAGCCGGATGCAGACGCTGCCGGCCGCTGCTATCGGCACCGCCGCGCTGCCGGCGCAGGCACGTGCGTTCGCACCGGCCTCGGTGGCCAACGTGGCGGTGGGCTTCGACCTGCTGGGCTATGCAGTGGAGGGCGTCGGCGACACGGTGACGGTGCGCCGCATCGATGCGCCCGAGGTGCGCATCGTCGCGATCCGCGGCACCACCGTGGCCTTGCCGCTGGAGGCCGCGCGCAACACCGCCGGCGCCGCCCTGATGTCGCTGCGCGAGGCCTTGGCGCTGCCGTTCGGCTTCGAACTGGAGATCGACAAGGGCATCCCGCTCAGCTCCGGCATGGGCGGCTCGGCCGCGTCGTGCGTGGCCGCGCTGGTGGCGGCCAACGCCTTGCTCGAGGCGCCGCTGTCGCGCGATCAGCTGTATCGCTACGCGCTGGACGGCGAGGCGGTGGCCAGTGGCAGCCGCCATGGCGACAATCTCGGGCCGATGCTGCTCGGCGGGCTGGTGCTGTCGACCCTGGAGCGGATGGTGCCGGTACCGGTGCCGAGCGGCTGGCACAGCCTGCTGGTGCATCCGGACGCGACGTTGGAGACCCGCCACGCGCGCGCGGCGCTGGCCGGCGAGTACCGGCTTGGCGAGTTCGTGGCGCAGAGCGCGAACCTGGCATTGGTGCTGGCGGGCTGCCATGCCGGCGATGAGGCACTGGTACGCGCCGGCTTGCGCGACGTGCTGATCGAGCCACGGCGCGCGCCGCTGATTGTCGGCTTCGACGCGGCCAAGGCGGCGGCGCTGGCCGCGGGGGCGATGGGTGCGGGCATTTCCGGCGCCGGCCCGAGCGTATTCGCCTGGTTCGCCAGCCGTGCCGAGGCCGAGGCCGCGGCCCCGGCGGTCCAGGCGGCCTTCGCTGATGTCGGTTTTGGCAGCCAGCACTGGGTGTCGCCGTTGCAGTGTCCGGGCGCGACGTTGCTGTAGTGGAGTGTTGGCGCGGCGCGTCGACGCCTTTGTTGTTGTCGTTACTGCCGCTGCCGCTATTGTTGCTGTTGCTGTTGCTGATTTCGAATCTGCTTTTGCTTTTGCTGTCGCAGTAGCTGTTGTCGTTGCTGTTGCTCTGGTCGTTGCTCTTGTTGTTGCTGTTGCTGTTGCCGTACCGGGTTCCCTTCCGAAGCGGCGGCCATCGCGGGGAAACACCCGAAGGGCGGCGTACATGGATGTACGCCGTCCGCGGCAGGGGCAGGATGCCCCTTCCGCGGATCCCCGTGATGGACGCGGACCCGGAGCGCGCAGCGCGGAGGGCGCGAAGGCAGGGCGCGCTTGACCAGCCTTCGGCTGTGGTAAAGCGCTTCTTTTGGTTACCTTTTCTTTGCGCGAGCAAAGAAAAGTAACTCGCCCGCAAGGGCGAAAGCCGTTGCTGTTGTTGTTGCTTAAGACCATGTAGGAGCGGCTTCAGCCGCGACAGGTGCTCGTCCATCGGCTAGGTCGCGGTTGAAGCCGCTCCTACAAGTTCCGCTCGTCCGATAGGGAAAAAGCATCAGCAGCAACAGCTTTCGCCTGGCGGCGAGTCACTTTTCTTTGCTTGTGCAAAGAAAAGTAACCAAAAGAAAGCACACCCCGCAGCGCGCCCTCCGCGCTACGCGCTCCGGGTCCGCAGCCACGACGGGCATTTTTCGACGGCACATCCATGTGCCGGCGAAAAACGACGCGCATCCTGCGCGTCGCCCTTCGGGTACTCGCCCGCCGCGGCTGCCGCGCCGAGGGGGCCCCGGGTGAAGCAGAAGCGCAACAGCGAAAGCAACAGCAACAGCTAGAGCAACAGCCAAAGCAACAGCCAAAGCCGAGAATGCCAGTGCGACCGAATTCCCCTGCCACCGGAACCAACATGAACTTCATCTCCACCCGTCACGCCGCACCCCCCGTCTCGCTCAGCCAGGCCATCGCTGCCGGCCTCGCCCCCGATGGTGGCCTGTACGTGCCCGAGCGCATGCCCGCCGCCCGCGACCTGCGTGCCGGCGCCAGCCTCGCCGAGACCGCCGCGGAGCTGCTGGCGCCGTTCTTCGCCGGCGATGCACTGGCCACGGAACTGCCCGCGATCTGCGCCGAAGCCTTCGACTTTGCCGCACCGCTGCAGCCGCTGGCCACGCCCGGCGACCATGCGCTGGAGCTGTTCCACGGCCCGACCGCGGCGTTCAAGGACTTCGGCGCGCGCTTCCTGGCCGCCTGCCTGGCGCGGCTGCGGCGCGATGCGGCGACCCCGCTGACCATCCTGGTCGCCACCTCCGGCGATACCGGCGCCGCGGTCGCGGCGGCGTTCCATCGCCAGCCCGGATTGCGCGTGGTGGTGCTGTATCCGGACGGGCGCGTGTCGCCGCGCCAGGCGCATCAGCTGGGCTGCTTCGGCGACAACATCCATGCGCTGCGCGTGGCTGGCTCCTTCGACGACTGCCAGACGCTGGTCAAGCAGGCGCTGAACGACGCCGACCTGCAGGCGCAGGCACCGTTGAGTTCGGCCAACAGCATCAGCCTGGGGCGCCTGCTGCCGCAGATGAGCTACTACGCGCACGCAGCACTGCAGCACCATGCCGCGCATGCGCAGCCGCTGAATCTGGTGGTGCCCACCGGCAACCTGGGCAATGCGCTGGCCGCGATCCTGGCGCGTGCGCTGGGCGTGCCGCTGGGCCGGATCGTGCTGGCGACCAATGCCAACCGCGTGCTGCCGGACTTCTTCGCCGGCGCGGACTACGCGCCGCAGCCCAGCGTGGCGACCCTGGCCAATGCGATGGACGTCGGCGCGCCGAGCAACGTCGAGCGCCTGCGCTGGCTGTACCAGGGCGACGACGCCACCTTGCGCACCCAGTTCCAGGCGTACTCGGTGGACGATGCGCAGATCCGCCAGACCATCGGCGAGCGGTTCCGCCGCTACGGCGAGGTGCATTGCCCGCATACCGCCACCGCGCTGCACGTGCTGCAGCAACTGCGCGCCGAGGGCGCCGAGGCCGATGCCGGCGACTGGGCGGTGGCGGCGACCGCGCATCCGGCCAAGTTCGAAGGGGTGGTGGAGCCGCTGATCGGGCAGCCGGTGCCGGTGCCGCCGGCCCTGGCGGCGCTGCTGCAGCGGCCGGCGCAGGCCGAGCCGATCGCGCCGGACTACGCGGCCCTGCGCGCGCGCCTGCTCGCTGGTTGAGTGGGGCGCGGGCGGCGGCTGCGCACCTGCCGGCTCAATCGGTGGGCTGCAGCCGCTGCCAGGCGGCCAGGACGATGCCGCGCACCTGCAGCCAGTCCAGGCGCGAGCGCGGATGGTCGCGCAGGAACACGTCGCGCAGTTGCGCGACCACGTCCTCCACGCGCTGGCCGTGGTACTTGAGGTAGGCGTCGTAGGCCAGCTTGAGCGCCGGCTCGTAGTCGTGGAACGTGTAACCGGGCTGATGGAATGGGCTGTGTGCGAAATGCGCCTTCCAGAACTCCAGTTCGCGCTCGCGGTCAAGCATCACGCAGGCGCGCGAGGCGTGTTGCATCTCGATGGCGACGGCCATAGTGGCCCTCCGAGTGGTCCCCCCCACCGGCACCGCGGCGGCGCCGCAGGTGTCTTGCGCACGCAGTCTATGCCGCTCGGCCGCCGCCGCCGCGAAGGCCGGCTGAAGCGTTCAGAGGTGGCGCGGCGGCAGTGCTGCACGCGGCAGCAGACAGGCGATCGGTCGGCCGCCAGCGGGCACAACGCGGTTGTCCACACGCGATGTGGAGCGTTCCTCTGGAATCCTGTGGATAAGTGGCCGTGCGCCGCGTGGCGTCAGTGCCTGGGGTGGCGTGGCGAAAAAATCGCCACGCCGGTCCGCTCAGTCTTCGTCGGACGCCAGCCGATGCAGCGCGGCGAAGTCGCGGATCTCCACCACATGCAGTTGCGGCAGCGCGATCAGGCCTTGCTGGCGCAACTTGGTGAAGGTGCGGCTGACCGTCTCCATGGTCAGGCCGAGATGGTCGGCGATGTCGCCGCGGCCCATCGGCAGCACCACCTTGTTGCCGGCGTCGCCCTGGCGCGCGGCGCGGGCAGCGAGCTTGAGCAGGAAATCGGCCAGTTTCTCCGCCGGCTGCAGTCGCGCCAGCGACAGCGCCGCGTCCTGTGCCGCGTCCAGTTCCAGGCAGGCGCGCTGCAGCAGCTTGCGCTCCAGGTGCGGGAACTGGGTGCGCAACTGCTGCATCTGCGCCACCGACACCCGGCACACCCGGCTGTCGGCGATGGCTTCGATGTCGTGGCGGTGCCTGGCCGATTCGCTCAGGCCCACGTAGTCGCCGGGCAGCACGAAACCGGCCACCTGGCGACGGCCGTCGGCGAGGGTGCGGACCAGGCGCAGCGCACCGGCGGTGACGGTATAGACCGCCTGCCGCGCCTCGCCGGTACGCGCCAGGGTAGCGCCGGCGGAGTAGGTCAGCGAAGTGGTGACCCGCTCCAGCGCCTGCACCTCGTCGCAGGCCAGCGCCGAACAGATCGCCAGGTGGCGGACCGCGCAATGCAGGCATTCGTTGCCGTGCGGCGCGCGCGGGGCGGCCGGTTCGGCGTAGGGCAGGGCGAATCCGGAAGGAGGCCTGTTCATGGGCGTGGCAGCGGCTTCGGCACCGGCGAATGATACGCCGATGCGGCCGGGCGTGGCCGGTGCGGCTAGAATTGGCGTCCCGCTCGCCCCCGAATCGCAGGAGTTCCGCACGTGATCAAGCCCCGTACGCCGCCCGGCATCATGGAATTGCTGCCGCGCGAGCAGATCGCGTTCCAGCGCATGCTGGACGTCATCCGCCGCAACTACGAGCGGTTCGGGTTCCTGCCGGTGGAAACGCCGGTGTTCGAGTTGTCCGACGTACTGCTGACCAAGTCCGGCGGCGAGACCGAGCGCCAGGTGTACTTCGTGCAATCCACCGGCGCGCTGGCCAATGCCGCCGCCGAGGGCGGCGAGGGCGGGCTGCCGGAGCTGGCGCTGCGCTTCGACCTGACCGTGCCGCTGGCCCGCTACGTGGCCGAGCACGAGCACGAGCTGAGCTTCCCGTTCCGCCGCTACCAGATGCAGCGCGTGTACCGCGGCGAGCGCGCCCAGCGCGGCCGCTTCCGCGAGTTCTACCAGTGCGACATCGACGTGATCGGCAAGGACGCGCTGAGCATCCGCTACGACGCCGAGGTGCTGGCGGTGATCCACGCGGTGTTTGCCGAACTGGGCATCGGCGACTTCGCCGTGCAGTTGAACAACCGCAAGCTGATGCGCGGCTTCTTCGAGAGCCTGGGCGTGGCCGAGGGCGAGCGCCAGCTCGCGGTGCTGCGCGAGGTCGACAAGCTGGACAAGCGCGGCGCCGACTACGTGCGCGAGACGCTGGCCGGCGAAGGCTTCGGCATCCCGGCCGAGCAGGTGCAGCGCATCCTCGACTTCGTCGCGGTGCGCTCCAGCGGCCACGACGATGCGCTGGCACGGCTGCAGGCGCTGGAAGCCGATGCGGCGTCCAGTGCGATCCTGCGCGAGGGCGTGGCCGAGCTGCGCGAGGTGCTGGCCCTGGTCAAGGCGCTGGGCGTGCCGGAGACCGCGTACTGCCTCAACTTCTCCATCGCCCGCGGCCTGGACTACTACACCGGCACCGTCTACGAGACCCTGCTGACCGACTACCCGCAGATCGGCTCGATCTGTTCGGGCGGGCGCTACGAGGACCTGGCCAGCCACTACAGCAAGTCCAAGCTGCCCGGCGTGGGCATCTCCATCGGCTTGACCCGGCTGTTCTGGCAGCTGCGCGAGGCCGGGCTGATCGACGGCATCGCCTCCAGCAGCGTGCAGGCGATGGTGGCGCTGATGGACGAGGCCAAGCTGGACGACGCGCTGGACATCGCGCGGCGCCTGCGTGCCGGCGGCATCAACACCGAAGTGCAGATGGAGCCGAAGAAGATCGGCAAGCAGTTCCAGTACGCGGCCCGCGCCGGCATCCGCTTCGTGGTGCTGGCCGGCGACGACGAACTGGCGCGCGGCGTGGTCGCGGTCAAGGACCTGCTGCGCGAACAGCAGTTCGAGGTCGCCCGCGACGAACTGGCCAGTACCCTGCAGGTGGAACTGGAGCAGGCCAAGGTGATGGCCTGAGCCGGTCGCGGCGGCCGGCGTGCAGGTGATGTCGTAGGAGCGGCTTCAGCCGCGACGCATCACCGGGAACGCCTGTCGCGGCTGAAGCCGCTCCTACAGCAGGCCCGCATCCTGCAGCATTGCCTTCAGTGCCCTGCGCTGCGCACCAGCGTCCGCCGGCCAGCCCTGCAATTGCGCGACGACCTTGCCGTCGCGCACCACGAAGAACGTCGGCATGCGCCTTCGCGCGGCAGCAGCGGCCATTCCTCCACGTCGTAGAGCGGGTGCAGCGGCGTCTGCGGCTGCGCGCGGTTCCAGGCGCGCAGCGCGCCCATGTCCTCGCGGCCGGGCGGCAGCGTCAGCCACAGCGCATGGCGGCGAAACGCCGGCCCCAGCTCGGGATCGGCGGCGATGGCGCGTGCGGCGTCGGCGGCGAAATGGCAGCCGGCGGTGACCAGAATCTGCGGCGGCCGCAGATCGATCCGCTGCCGGCGCAGGGTGCGGCCATCGGCGTCCAGCGACCATAGCGTCGGCCCCTGTGCCGATGCGCCCAGGCGGTCGTCGAAGCGCAGCCACTGCGGCCAGTCGGCGCTGCCGCCATCGGCCAGCAGGTCTTGCGCTTCCTTCACGCGATGCGCCAGCAGCAGCGCGTTGCCGGCGGCATCCACCTGCTCGGCACTGGCCTGGCCACGGCGGCGCAGCTGCGCCAGTACCTGCAGTTGGGCATCCAGTCCCGCCGGGGTGGGGCGCAGCGCATAGGTGGCGACCACCGCCCGATACAGCAACTCCAGCGCGTCGTCGTCCAGCCGCGCGGTGGCGTCGCGGTCGGAGGCCTCGGGCAGGGCGCTGCGCAACGCGGGCCAGGGATCGCGCCCGCTATGGCCCATGCCGTCCAGGTTCCGGTTGTAGCGGTTGTAGCGGCGCTCCAGGTCGCCGATCCGGCCGGCGGGATCGCCAACGCGCGGCTGCGTCGCCCAACGCGGCAAAGTCTCCGCGTAGCGTTCGACCCCAAACAGGGCCAGTAATGCGCGGCCCTGTGCGCGGGTCAACTTCGGCAGGTCCTGCGTCGCGAATCCGCCCAGGCCGTTACGACCGAAGACGAGGCTATCCAGAAAGCGTTCGCGGGCGCCGGGCGTGAGCGCGTCCAGTGGCGTGCGCTGGTCGGCGTGGGCGCGCAGGTAGGTCTCGAGCTGGGCCCTGGAGCGGATCGGCAAGTCTTCCGCGGCGACCGCGCTGCCGCCGCTTGTCGCCATCTCGGCCGTAGGTGTCGGAGGCGGCGGTTGCGCCAGTGCGTGCGTCGCCAGGCACAGGGCGAGGCTGGCAAAACATGCATGGCGCATGCGGCGTTCCAGGGGCGGTGGTCGTGTTGCCGATCCTAGCGGTCGCCGGGTGGTCCTTCCAACTGTGCGAGCTGTAGCGTCCGCGAAGGCTCGGAGCGCGCCGCACAGGGTGGGGCGCCGGAACGGCCGGCAGGCGACCTGTCGGCTGAACGGTAGGACGGCACCACCCGGACGAACTTGACCTTGTAATAGCGTGCTATTACATTAGCGCAATGAAACAACGTCCCGCCCCCGCAGAAGACCGCGCCAGCGACGCCTCGTTCAAGGCGTTGGCGCGCACCCTGGCCCAGCTCGGCAAGCCGCAGGAAGTGGCGGCGTTCCTGCAGGACCTGTGCACGCCGGCTGAGCTGGAGGCGATGGCCGACCGCTGGCGGGTGGTACCGCTGCTGCTCAAGGGTGTGCCGTATCGCGAGATCCACGACCTGACCCAGGTCAGCGTCACCACCATTGGCCGTGTCGCACGGACCCTGGAATACGGCGCCGGCGGCTATGCCGCGGCGCTGCGCCGGCAGACGGCGCGCCCCTCCGATTCCCACTGAGATGTCCTGATGAGTGCTTCCCTGGCAGCACCGGCCCGCGACCGGCTGCGTATCGCGATCCAGAAGAGTGGCCGCCTGGCCGAGCCGGCCCGCGCGGTGCTGGCCGCCTGCGGGCTGAGCTGGCGCGAGAGCCGCGACAAGCTGTTCTGCTATGGCGAATCGTTGCCGGTGGACCTGTTGCTGGTCCGCGACGACGACATTCCCGGCCTGATCGCCGATGGCGTGTGCGACTTCGGCATCGTCGGCCGCAACGAACTCGAAGAGCAGGCCGGCGAGCGCCGTCGCAATGGCCTGCCCGAGGCGTATCGCGCCCTGCGCGGGCTCAACTTCGGGCAGTGCCGGCTGATGTTGGCGGTGCCGGACAGTTGGGAGTGGAGCGGCCCGCAGCAGGTGCAGGGACTGCGCATCGCCACCAGCTACCCGGCGGTGCTGGCCGACTGGCTGGACGCGCGTGGCATCGCCGCGCAGGTGGTGGAACTGTCCGGTTCGGTGGAGATCGCGCCGCGCCTGGGTACCGCCGACCTGATCTGCGATCTGGTCTCCAGCGGCGCCACCCTGGCCGCCAACCAGCTCAAGCCGGTGGAGACGCTGCTGGAGAGCGAGGCGGTGCTGGCCGGTCCGGTGCGCGAACCGGCCGACGCCCGCGCCGGCCTGGCGGCGATGCTGCTGCGCCGGCTCGACGGCGTGCTCAAGCTGCGCGACAGCAAGCTGCTGATGTTCCGCGCCGCGCGCGAGCGCGTCGCCGACCTGGCGCGGCTGCTGCCCGATGCCGAACCCCTGGTGCAACTGCCCAGCGACGCCGATGGCCCGCTGCAATTGCAGACCATGTGCCACGGTGCGATCACCTGGCAGCGCATGGAGGAACTGGAGCGCGCGGGCGCGCAGGGATTGATGGTGTTGACGGTGGAGCGGTCGCTGGCATGAATCGATTGGAATGGAGCGCGCTCGACGCGCAGGAGCGGACCCAGGCGCTGACCCGGCCGGTGCAGCGCGTCGCCGAGCAGACCCGCAACGCGGTGGCGCAGGTGTTGAACGCGGTGCACAACCGCGGCGACGTCGCCCTGCGCGAACTCACCGCGCGCTTCGACGGCGTGGTCCTGGACACCTTCGAAGTGAGCGCCGCCGAGTTCACCGCCGCCGAGGCGGCGGTGCCGGCGCCGTTGCGCGCAGCGATGGCCGAGGCGGCGGCGCGGATCGACACCTTCCACCGCGCCGGCATGGCGCAGCCGTACGCGGTCGAGACCGCGCCGGGCGTGGTCTGCGAGCGCGTGGTGCGGCCGATCGGCCGGGTCGGCCTGTACGTGCCGGCCGGCAGCGCACCGCTGCCGTCGACCGCATTGATGCTGTGCGTGCCGGCGGCGCTGGCCGGTTGCCGCGAAGTGGTGCTGTGCACACCGCCGCGCGCCGACGGCTCGGCCGATCCGGCGGTGCTGGTCGCCGCGACGTTGTGCGGGGTCGACCGGGTGTTCAAGCTCGGCGGCGCCCAGGCGATCGCGGCGATGGGCTTCGGCACCGAGTCCGTGCCGTCCTGCGACAAGCTGTTCGGCCCCGGCAACAGCTATGTCACCGAGGCCAAGCAGCAGGTGGCGCAGGCCGGCGCGGCGGCGATCGACATGCCGGCCGGTCCGTCCGAGGTGCTGGTGATCGCCGACGCCGGCGCCAACGCCGCCTTCGTTGCCGCCGACCTGTTGTCGCAGGCCGAGCACGGCCCGGATTCGCAGGTGCTGCTGCTGTCCGACAGCGCCGCGCTGATCGAGGCCGAGGAGAGCGAACTGGAGCGGCAGCTGGCGACGCTGCCGCGCGCAGCGATCGCCCGGCAGGCGCTGGCCGCGTCGCGGCTGATCCGCGTGGACACACTGGAAGACGCGTTCGCCATCAGCAACCGCTATGCGCCGGAACACCTGATCCTGGCGCTGCGCGCGCCGCGCGATTGGCTGGACCGGGTCGAGGCCGCCGGCTCGGTGTTCCTCGGCGACTACACCCCCGAGGCGCTGGGCGACTACTGCAGCGGCACCAACCACGTGCTGCCGACCAGCGGCGCCGCGCGTGCCTACAGCGGCGTGAGCGTGGCCAGCTTCCAGAATTTCGTCAGCGTGCAGAGCGCCAGCGCCGACGGCATCGCCACGATCGGCGGTTGCGCGGTGCTGATGGCACGTGCCGAGGGTCTGGACGCGCACGCCAATGCGGTGGCGCTGCGCATGGAGAAGGCGGCATGAGCGCGACCTCCGACGTGCGCGCCGTGTTGGCGCTGGTCCGCCCGGACCTGCGCGACTTCGCCGGCTACTCGTCCGCGCGCAGCAGTGCGCTGCAGGGCGAAGTCTGGCTCAACGCCAACGAATCGGCCTGGGCCAATGTCGCCGATGGCGACGCCGGCAATCGCCGCTATCCCGATCCGCAGCCGCCGTTGCTGCGCGCCGCACTGGCGCAGCTGTACGCCTGCACCCCGGAACAGCTGCTGCTCGGCCGCGGCAGCGACGAGGCGATCGATCTGTTGCTGCGCGCCCTGTGCGAGCCGGGCCGCGACGCCATCGTCATCACCCCGCCAGTGTTCGGCATGTACGCGGTGTGCGCGCGGCTGCAGAATGCACGCGTGGTCGAGGTGCCATTGCGCGATACGACCGAGGGGCTGCTCACCGACGTGGACGCGGTGGTGGAGGCTGCGCTGAGCCAGATGGCCAAGCTGGTGTTCCTGTGTTCGCCGGGCAATCCCGGCGGCGCGGCCATCGCGCTGGCCGACATCGATCGCGCCGCCGAGCGCCTGCAGGGCCGTGCGGTGCTGGTGGTGGACGAAGCCTATGGCGAGTTCTCCGACGAGGCATCGGCCACGACCTTGCTGGCGCGCCACGCCAACCTGGCGGTGCTGCGCACGCTGTCCAAGGCGCACGCGTTGGCGGCGGCGCGGATCGGCTGCGTGATCGCCGACCCGGCGCTGATCGCAGTGCTGCGGCGCTGCCAGGCCCCGTATCCGATTCCGGCGCCGTGCACGCAGTTGGCGCTGGCCGCGCTGCAGCCCGAACCGCTGCGGCAGACCGCGGCGCGGGTGCAGGAAGTGCGCGCCGAGCGCACGCGCATGCAGGCGGCGCTGGCGGCAATGCCGGGCGTGCGCCAGGTGTATCCGTCGCAGGGCAATTTCCTGCTGCTGCGCTTCGACGACGCCGAGGGCGCGTTCCAGGCGCTGCTGGCGGCCGGGGTGGTGGTGCGCGATCAGCGCGCCGCGCCGGGACTGGGCGATGCGCTGCGCATCACCCTGGGCACGCCGGCGCAGAACCAGCGCGTGCTCGGTGCGCTGCAGGCGTGGAGGGCGGCGGCATGACCCCAATCCTGTTCGTGGACCGCGACGGCACCCTGATCGAGGAGCCGGCCGACTTCCAGATTGACGCCTACGAGAAGCTGCGCTTCGTGCAGGGCGTGATCCCGGCGATGCTCAAGCTGCGCGATGCCGGCTACCAGTTCGTCATCGTCACCAACCAGGATGGCCTGGGCAGCGAGGCCTACCCGCAGGCCGCCTTCGACGGCCCCAACGACCTGATGCTGCAGATCTTTGCCAGCCAGGGCATCGTGTTCCGCGAAGTCCTGATCGACCGCAGCTGGCCGGCCGACAACGCGCCCACGCGCAAGCCCGGCATCGGCCTGATGCTGCCCTACCTGCAGGACCGCAGCATCGACTGGGCGCGCTCGGCGATGGTCGGCGACCGCGTCACCGACATCCAGTTCGCCGAGAACCTGCGCATCCGCGGCTTCCAGTTGCGCACCGCGCAGTTCGGCGGCGAGTGGGACTGGGCCGGCATCGCCCATGCACTGGCCGATGCGCCGCGGCGCGCGCGGGTGCAGCGCGACACCAAGGAAACCCGCATCGCGGTGGAACTCGACCTGGACTTGGCGCGCGATCCGCACTGCGCCACCGGCCTGCCGTTCTTCGACCACATGCTCGAGCAGATCGGCAAGCACGGCGGTTTCGCGCTGGACGTGCGCGCCGAGGGCGACCTGCATATCGACGAACACCACACCATCGAAGACACTGGCCTGGCCCTTGGGCAGGCGCTGCGCCAGGCGTTGGGCGACAAGCGCGGCATCGGCCGCTACGGCTTCACCCTGCCGATGGACGAGACCCTGGCCAGCGCGGCGCTGGATTTCAGCGGGCGTCCGTATTTCGTGTTCGAAGGCGAGTTCAAGCGCGAGCGGGTCGGCGACATGCCCACCGAGCTGGTGCCGCACTTCTTCCGCTCGCTGTGCGACGCGGCCGGGCTGAACCTGCATCTGAGCGTGCGTGGCGACAACGACCACCACAAGGTCGAGGCCTGCTTCAAGGCGCTGGCGCGTGCCCTGCGCCAGGCGCTGCGCCGCGAGGGCGCGGCGTTGCCGTCGACCAAGGGCGTGCTGTGAGCGGGCGCGTGCCGGCTGGCGGCGCGCAGCGGGACGGCGCCTGCGTGCGGAGGCCGCGATGAGCACGGTCGCGCTGATCGACGCCGGCGGCGCCAACCTCGGTTCGGTGCGCTATGCGCTGGAGCGGCTGGGCGTGGAGGCGCGGCTGGTCCGCGACGCGACCGGCCTGCAGGGCGCGGAGCGGGTGATCCTGCCTGGCGTCGGCGCCGCGCCGCATGCGATGGCGCGGCTGCGCGAGCAGGGGTTGGTGGAGCCGTTGCGCGCACTGCAAGTGCCGCTGCTCGGCATCTGCCTGGGCATGCAGTTGCTGTTCGAGCGCTCGGAGGAGGGCGATGTCGATTGCCTGGGCCTGCTGACCGGCGTGGTCCGGCGGATGCCGCCGGCGCTGGGCATCCGCGTGCCGCACATGGGCTGGAACCGACTGCTGCCGCTGCAGCCCTCGCCGCTGCTGGCGGGCGTGCCGGACGGCGCCAGCGCCTATTTCGTGCACGGCTATGCCGCGCCGGTCACCGCCGACACCGTCGCCGCCTGCGACCATGGCGGCCTGTTCACCGCGGTGGTGCAGCATGGCCGCCGCTGCGGCGCGCAATTCCATCCCGAGCGCTCGGCCGACACCGGCGCGCGCATCCTGCGCAACTTCCTCGAGACCGATTTCCCATGAGCTTCGTCGTCTATCCCGCCCTGGACATCCGCGACGGCCGCGTGGTGCGGCTGGCGCAGGGCGACTACGCCCGCGAGACCCACTACGGCGACGATCCGCTGCGCCGTGCGCAGGCCTTCGCCGAGGCCGGCGCGCAGTGGATGCACCTGGTCGACCTGGACGCGGCCCGTGCCGGCGGCTACACCCTGACGCCGCTGCTGCAGCGGATCCGCAGCGAGACCGGGCTGCAGGTGCAGACCGGTGGTGGCGTGCGCTCGCGCGCCGACGTGCAGCACCTGCTGGATGCCGGCGCCAGCCGCGTATTGATCGGCTCGCTGGCGGTGCGCGATCGCGACTCGGTGCTGGAATGGCTGGCCGAGTTCGGGCCCGACCGCATCACCGTCGCGCTGGACAGCCGCCAGGACGCGCACGGCGTGTGGCGCTTGCCGGTGCACGGCTGGACCGAGACCTCGTCGCTGAGCCTGGACGCGCTGGCCGGCGAGTACGCCGCGGCCGGGCTGGTCCACCTGCTGTGCACCGACATCGCCCGCGACGGCATGCTGTCCGGGCCGAACCTGGCGCTGTACGCGCACCTGCGCCAGCTCGCGCCGGCGTTGGCGGTGCAGGCCTCCGGCGGCATCCGCAACGCCGCCGACGTGCGCGGCGCGCGCGAGGCCGGCTGCGCCGGTGCCGTCCTCGGCAAGGCCTTGCTGGAAGGGCGGCTGCGCCTGGACGAGGCGCTGGCATGCTGAGCCGGCGCATCATCCCGTGCCTGGACGTGCGCGAGGGGCGCGTGGTCAAGGGCGTCAAGTTCCGCGACCACGTGGACATGGGCGACATCGCCGAACTGGCGCTGCGCTACCGCGACCAGGGCGCCGACGAACTGGTGTTCTACGACATCGGCGCCAGCCCGGAAGGGCGCTCGGTGGACTACGCCTGGGTCGAGAAGGTGGCGCGGTTGCTGGACATCCCGTTCTGCGTGGCCGGCGGCATCCGCGAAGTCGCCACCGCGCGCGCGGTGCTGCACGCCGGCGCCGACAAGATCTCGATCAATTCGCCGGCGCTGGAGCGGCCGGCGCTGATCGCCGAGCTGGCCGAGGCGTTCGGCGTGCAGTGCGTGGTGGTCGGTATCGATTCGATCCGCGAGGACGACGGCCAGTGGCGCGTGCGCCGCTTCACCGGCGACCCGAGCAAGACCCAGGCGCTGCGCATGCGCACCCTGGACTGGGTGGTGGAGGCGCAGCGCCTGGGTGCCGGCGAGATCGTGCTCAACTGCATGGACAGCGACGGCGTGCGCCGCGGCTACGACATCGCCCAACTGCACGAAGTGCGCGCCCTGTGCAAGGTGCCGTTGGTGGCCTCCGGCGGCGCCGGCGAAATGCAGCACTTCGCCGACGTGTTCGAGCGCGCCGACGTCGACGGCGCACTGGCCGCCAGCGTGTTCCACAGCGGCGCGATCGCCATTCCCGAACTCAAGCGCTTCCTGCGCCAACAACAGATCGAGGTGCGCGATGGCGCATGAACACTCCGACGACGCAAACGTCGCCGACGCGGCGCTGGATTGGGGCAAGGGCGACGGCCTGCTGCCGGTGGTCGTGCAGGACGCCGCGACCCTGCGCGTGTTGATGCTGGGCTACATGAATCAGGAGGCGCTGGCGGCCACGCGCCGCAGCGGCCAGGTCACCTTCTACAGCCGCAGCAAGCAGCGGCTGTGGACCAAGGGCGAAAGCTCCGGCCACGTCCTGGAGGTGGTGGCGATCGACACCGATTGCGACCGCGACACCCTGCTGGTGCTGGCGCATCCGAAGGGGCCGACCTGCCACCTCGGCCGCGACAGCTGCTTCCCGCAGGCACCGGGCCAGTTCCTTGGCGCGCTCGATCGCCTGGTCGCGCAACGCGAGCGCGAACGGCCGGCCGGCAGCTACACCACGCAGCTGTTCGAGAAAGGCACGCGGCGCATCGCGCAGAAGGTGGGCGAGGAGGGCGTGGAGACCGCGCTGGCCGGCGTCGCCCAGGGCGACGACGAACTGCTCGGCGAGTCCGCCGATCTGCTCTACCACCTGACCGTGCTGCTGCGCGCGCGCGGCCTGGGCCTGGCCGATGCGGTGGCGGTGCTGGAAGCGCGGCACCGCTGAGCCGACCCGACGCGGTCATCGCTGCGTCGGCATAGCTGGCTACAATCGGGGGTCCTCGGCTTCCCCGGATGTTCCGCATGTTGCGCACCGTCGTCCTCGCCTGCCTGTTGGCTGCCGCTGCTCCCGCCTTGGCGCAGACCACGACGATCAGCGGCAGCGTCTACCAGGAACGCGACAACGCCCCGGGCCGCGGCGCGGGCGATATCGGCATCGCCGGCGTGCAGGTCTCCGATGGCGTGCACATCGTCCGCACCGATGCGCAGGGTCGCTACCACCTGCAGGTGGAACCCGGCCGCACGGTGTTCGTGATCAAGCCCGACGGCTACAGCTTCGCCAGCGCCGGCAACGGGCTGCCGGACTACTGGCGGCACTACGCACCGGCCGGCTCGCCCAAGCTCAAGTACCCGGGCATCGCGCCGACCAGCGGTGCCACCGACCACTGGGATTTCGCGCTGCGCGCGCAACCTAAGGCCGACAGCACCGAGGTGCTGGTGTTCGCCGATACCCAGACCGCATCGATGACCGACGTCGGCTACTACGCCCGCGACATCGTCGAGCCGCTGCGCGGCAAGACCCATGCGCGCATCGGCACCACCCTGGGCGACGTGGTCAGCGACGACCTGTCGCTGTATCCGGCGCTGAATGCGGAAACCGCCAAGCTCGGCGTGCCGTGGTTCCACGTGCCCGGCAACCACGACCTCAACTTCGATGCGACCGACGACGTCGATTCGCTGTCGAGCTGGCGCGCGGTCTACGGCCCCGATACCTACGCGGTGGAAGAGGGCGGCGCCAGCTTCGTGTTCCTGGACGACGTGGTCTACCAGCCGACGCAGCAGCCCAAGTACATCGGCGGCCTGCGCGCGGACCAGTTCGCATTCCTGCAGGCCTACCTGGCCGGCGTGCCCAAGGACCGCCTGGTGGTGCTGGGCCTGCACATCCCGCTGTTCGACGCGGCGCCCGGCAAGGAGACCTTCCGGCATGTCGACCGGGCGCGGCTGTTCGCGCTGCTGCAGGCCTTCCCGCACGTGCTGGTGCTCAGCGGCCACAGCCACACCCAGCGTCACTACTACCACGGTGCCGACGAGGGCTGGCACGGCGCGCAGCCGTTGCACGAATACAACGTCGGCGCGGCCTGCGGCGCGTTCTGGTCCGGGGTCAAGGATGCAGAGGGCATTCCCGCCGCGACCATGGCCGACGGCACCCCGAACGGCTATGCGTTGCTGACCGTGCGCCGCGACGGCGACTATGCGCTGGCCTACCACGCCGCGCGAGCCGCCGACGACACGCAGATCGGCCTGCATGCGCCGAAGGTGTTGCGCCGCGGCGCCTATCCGGCCTGGGGCGTGTACGCGAACGTGTACATGGGCGAGGACGACAGTCGCGTCGAGTACCGCGTGGACGACGGCGCCTGGAAGCCGATGCAGCGCGTCGAACAGCCCGACCCGGCGCTGCTCGCCGAGAACGCGCGCGACGATGCCGCCGACGCGCTGCGCGGCTACGATCGGTCGCCGGAAGCGACTCCTTCGCAGCACCTGTGGCGCGGTGCCTTGCCGACCGACCTGAACGTGGGCGCGCACCGCATCGAGGTCCGCGCGTTCGACCGCTGGCGTGGCGAGCAGCACGCCAGCGGTCGCTACCGCTTGCAGGACGCCTCTCCCTGATCGCGGCACTGGCGTCGCGGCCTGGCGACACCAGCCCGATCGCGATCCAGGTTCTTTCGACCGCTATCTGGGCGGTGCCCGGCATGCGCGTGCGCTGGGCGCCGCGCACTGCGCGCAGAAGTCGAAGTGGAACCGGCCGTGTAGTCGGCGATGAAGCCGGTGAGCTGATCGGCGATGGCATTGGCGAACGCCAGTCCGGCGCACCGTGCCAAGAGCCGAGCCGACTCTCATTTGCACGTTACGCGAAGGACATTTTTTGTATTGATCGAATAGCTGCACTGCTCCACGCGTTTCGTCAGCGTTACATCATGCGTTTGTTTGTCCGCGTACTTGCAGCGTAGGGTGACGAACCGGCCCTCATCGTAGATGTGGCCGAGAACCCAGTGGCCGTATCGTTCCTTTGCCACGTCAGGTTCGAGCGTTGCGAGGTCCTGTGGTTCTCCATCGAATGCATCGATGTAGCGAAGTGGCTGATTCTGTCGCATGGGGCAGACGGAAGGCGCGGCGAGCACACTGCTGCAGCCCAATAGGCAAAGGAGAAGCGCGGCAATTTGCTTGCTCAATGACATAGAAGTCGTTTCCATTGTTTGAGTTGCCATGGGCGCCCCATCGCAGAATGCTTCGGCCGACAGCGTTGGAGCGTGTTATGAACTCGGGAGTAGAGAAGCAGCGTTTCCGAGCATGAGGATGGTGAGGACGACGACGTGGAGTCCTGCAAGGGTTTCCGGCAGGCGTTCGTCGTCACGGGCCAGGCGCCGGAACCGATCGACCCAACCGAAACTGGGCTCCAAAACCCGGCGACGCGACAGCAGCACAACGCCCTTCTTGGCCTCCGCCAGCTTTAGCACATGCAGTTCGCTGCCTTCCTCCTGTGCCGCTTCGGCCGGGCTTTGCCCCGTGTAGTCTTGATCGACGAAAGCGGGTTTCACCGTCTTGCCCGCGACATGTTGAACGTCCTGCGCCAGCGATCGCACCTGCGCGCGCTCCTGCTGCCAACAAGTGGCCACCGCCATAGGGACCTTGCAGCCTTTCTTGTGGTTGCACCCATCGTAGCCGGCGCTGATCCGCTTTCGCAGGTGGACTGCAGCGTTCGGCCATCCAGGATCACGGCGCAGCGCTGTCCTTGCTTGCCTTGCGCCACCCGCAGGATCGAACGCGAGTCGCTGACCATGGCCTCAAAAGCGGCCAGCCTGCAACCGCCGCTGGGTTTGCTCGTAGACCATCTCCCACGGCGGAAACTCATCGGGCATCAAGCGCCAGGGCGCCCCAGCGCGTGTCATCCAGCGCAATGCGTTGAACATCAAGCGCACGCTGCCGTGCCTGCGGATGCATCAGTACCAGGTAGGGCGCGGCGAAGGCCCATTCTTCATCGGAGACGGGGGTTGCAGAGGGGCGTGGCGGCCTCATCCGCCTACGATAGATAGCCGCGTGAACTCCAGGTTCTTGACACGCCCCAGGCCCGGCGATTGCTCCGAACACCCACCTCATCGACCTGTTGAGACGGCTGTGAACCATCGCTGCGGCACGGTCCGGCGGCTGCCTGTCCGGAGTCGGCATGAAACAAAAAAACCTCCATGAAGGAGGCCGATGAAACGAGAGGATCCTGGCTGGCGAGCGAAGGCTGGCGGGCGGATCGGTGCGCAGCTGGCTGGCGAAAGGCTGGCGGGCTTGCTGCGGGGCGCAGTGTAGCGGCCGTATGCGATCGACGATCGAACGCGAATCACTCTCATCTATTGTTCGCTACGGACGCCTGCTCTAGGCCCTGTCAGGCACACCGATCGTCGGGGCCGCCGCGGATGGGGCCGTACCGGCGCTGCTCGACCGATCAGGGTGGCTCACTGCGTGGGGGAGTGGCGGTCGGTGGCGGTAGCGCCTGTCTTGCGGGCGTCGGGGGAGCAGTGGCTTGCGTGGCCCCGGGCGCAAGGTCCGGTTCGTCATCGGTCGCAGTCGCTGTGTCGTCCGCCTCGGGCTCCGGATACGGATAGGGCGGTGCGGCGGCGTTCGGGAACTGCGCGCGCCAGCGCTGCAGCCACTGCCCGATGCGCGCACCCACGTAGAGCTGCGGATACGACGGCGCCTCGCCTTCGGCCTGCTCGCGTGCGCTGATCTCGGCACTGGCCAGGCGATAGCTGTCGACCAGATCGGTGGTGTGCGCCAGCGCATCGATCAGCCAGGCGCGGCCGAAATAGGTGGCGCTGGCGGTGTTGCCGCAGCCGAACGAGGGCCGGTCGCGGCGCGCGGCGGTGATCACCAGGGTGTCGGCGGTCTTCAGCGCCGGCACGAAGCCACCGGAGTAGCAGGCCGAGATCACGATGATGCGGTTGCGGATGCCGGCGTCGTCGAGCAGGCGGCGCAGTTCCTGCGGGGTGATGGTGTCGTACTCGGCATCCTCGCCGGGACCGAACTGCAGATACAGCTCGTGCTGGTCGGTGCCGTGGCTGGTCAGGAACAGCAGCAACGCGTCCTCGCGCTTGTCCATCAGCTTGCCGACGCGTTCCAGCGTATCGGCCAGGTTGTCGTAGGACGCCTGCGGTGCGTAGGCATGCGCGCCGAGATTGTCGCCGTGGTTGATCAGGGTGGCGATGCGGCCGGCGGCGCCGAAGCGCTGCGCGAACAGCTGCCGCAGGTACAGCACCTCGTTGCGGAACACGTCCTCGCTGGCGTCGCCGGCGAAGCCGACCACGTACAGGTCGGGAATGCCGGGGCGCTGTGGCTGCAGCGACCCCAGCGCCTGCCGCAGTTGCGCCTGGTCGACCGGGTCCTGCGCCGCCTCGTCCTGCGCGGTGTCGGCCGCGCCGGCCGGCATGGCGCCGGCGTCGGAATGGCAGGCGGGCAGCGCCAGCGCCAGCAGGGCGGCCAGCAGCAGCCGGCCGCGCACCACGGCGAGCGGGCGCTGCAATGCCGCCAAAGCGGCCATCAAGACAGCGACGGGCCTGCGCATGCGCGGGCTCAGAAGCCCAGGTCGGCGAAGCTCTCCGCGCGGCGGTGGCCGTTGCAGGCCTCGCCCTGGCGCGGTTGCGGGTAATCGTCGCGGCGATCGATCAGCACCGTGTCCAGCCCGGCGGCGCGGGCCGCATCCAGTTCGGCGACCACGTCGGACAGGAACACGATCTGCGCCGGTGCCACGCCGATCGCCTCGGCGATGCGCGCGTAGCTGGGCTGCTCGCGCTTGCCGCCGATCTCGGTATCGAACCAGCCGGAGAACAGCGCGCGCAGGTCGCCAGCATCGCTGTGGCCGAAGAACAGCTTCTGCGCCGGCACCGAGCCGGACGAGTACACGTACAGCGCGCGGCCGTCGGCATGCCAGCGGCGCAGCGCCGGCGCGGCATCGGGATAGATGTGCGCGGTGAAGTCGGCATCGCGGTAGCCGGCGTCCCAGATCATGCCCTGCAGCGCCTTCAGCGCGGTGTGCTTGCGGTCCTGGTCGATCCAGCCCTGCAGGGTCTCCACGATCACCGCATCGGTGCAGATGCCGCCGCATTCGGTGGCGACCGCGTCCAGCCACTGCCGCACCTGCGGTTGCTGGCCATGCTCGCGCACGAAGCCGGGCAGGGCGCGGCGCGCGTAAGGGAACAGCACATCCTTGACGAAGGAGATGCTGCTGGTGGTGCCTTCGATGTCGGTGAGAACGACGCGTGGATCGGTCATCGCTCAGTGCGCCTCGCCGCGCAGCTTCGCCTCGTAGCGCGGGAAGCGCTGGGCGATGTCGGTGCCGGTGAAGTGGCCGACCCAGCCATCCGGCTCGGTGAAGAAGCGGATCGCGACGAAGCGCGGTTCCGGCCCCATGTCGAACCAGTGGTGGGTGCCGTCCGGCACCGCGATCAGGTCGTTCTGCACGCACTCGATCTCGTAGACCTTGCCATCCACGTGCAGGGTGAACAGGCCGGAGCCGGCGACGAAGAAGCGCACCTCGTCTTCCTTGTGGAAGTGCTCGTCGAGGAACTTCTTGCGCATCTCCTCGCGCTGCGGGTTGTCCGGGGCGATGCTGACCACGTCCACGGTCTTGAAGCCGTTGGCGGCCACCAGGCGGTCGATGTCGGCCTTGTAGGCGGCCATCACCGCCTCTGGCGTGGCGCCGGCCTCGATCGGTTGGTTGGCCTGCCAGCGCTCGAAGGTGACGCCGATCTTGCGCAGTTCGGCGGCGATCGCGTCGCCCTCGCGGCTGTCGAACAGCGGCGTGTCGGGAGTGGTGTCGGCGAAGATGCGGAGTCGGCTCATGGCGGCGGGCGAAAGCGGCAGTGGGGATGAAAAGGGTAGCAGGTGCGCGGCCGGCGGCCGTTGCGGCGCTGGAACGCTGTCGCGCCGCGGCGGATCAGCCGGCGGCGCGCAGCTTGCGCAGCTCCAGCTCGCAGTGCAGCAGGAATTCGAAGGCTTCGAGGTGGCGGCGCGCCTCGGCCATGTCGCGGCCCCAGGCGTACAGGCCGTGGCCGTCGATCAGGTAGCCCCACAGCGGCGTGCGGTCGAGCAGGGCGTCGACCTGCGCCGCCAGCACGGTCATGTCCTGGGTGTTGGCGAACACCGGCAGGTCCACCGCGGTCTCGTGGGTCTGGTTGCCGTGCAGCGCCTTCAGCAGCTCGTAGCCTTCCAGGCGGATGTGGCCCTGCGGCGCATACAGCCGCGAGGCGATGGTCTGCACCGGCGAATGCGTGTGCAGAATGCAGCCGACCTCCGGGAAGCGCCGGTACAGCTGGGTGTGCAGCAAGGTTTCGGCGGACGGGCGCAGCGGCCGGCCGACGGCCTGGCCGTCGAAGTCCACCACCATGATGTCGTCCTCCACCAGCCGGCCCTTGTCGCGGCCGGAGACGGTGATCGCCGCATGGCGATCGTCCAGGCGGTGCGAGAAGTTGCTGCTGGTGGCGGGCGTCCAGCCGGACTGCGAGAGCTCGCGGATGTTGTCGATCAGCAGGTGCGCCAGCGTGCGCAGGCGCTCGGAATCGTAAGGCAGTGCGTTCATGCGCGTAGTTTAGGGCTTGATGGCTGGATTGGGATGACAGGTGATGGTGCACCCAGTAGCACCTGTTCGCGCCGTACCCTCACCCCAACCCCTCTCCCGGAGGGAGAGGGGCTCTGTTTTTCCCTTCTCCCGCCGGGAGAAGGTGCCCCGCAGGGGCGGATGAGGGTCCGGGCGAAGCCTCGTGCAGCCAAAACGCCGCGTGCGCTTCGCACCCGTACCCTCACCCCAACCCCTCTCCCGGGGGGAGAGGGGCTCTGGCGCTTCCCTTCTCCCGTCGGGAGAAGGTGCCCCGCAGGGGCGGATGAGGGTCCGGGCGAAGCCTCGTGCAGCCAAAACGCCGCATGCGCTTCGCGCCCGTACCCTCACCCCAACCCCTCTCCCGGAGGGAGAGGGGCTCTGTTTTTCCCTTCTCCCGCCGGGAGAAGGTGCCCCGCAGGGGCGGATGAGGGTCCGGGCGAAGCCTCGTGCAGCCAAAACGCCGCGTGCGTTTCGCGTCCGTACCCTCTACCGGAAGCAGAGGGGCGCTATGGCTCAGCCTTGGCCGGTGCGGCGCAGGCGGCTGTGGCGGTAGCCGTAGCCGAAGTAGATCGCCAGGCCGATCACCGTCCAGCCGGCCATCAGCATCCAGTTGTGCGCGGTCATCGCCGACAGCAGCGCCAGGCAGCTGAGCACGCCGGCGATGCAGATCGGCCAGGCAAAGGGGATGCGGAACGGGCGCGGCAGGTCCGGCTGGGTACGGCGCAGGATCAGCACGCCGGCGCAGACCGCGGCGAAGGCGATCAGCGTGCCCATCGAGGTCAGTTCGCCCAGCACGTCCAGCGGGAACAGCGCCGCCAGCAGCGCGATGCCGATGCCGGTGATCACCGTGTTGACGTGCGGGGTGCGGTAGGTCGGGTGGATCTTGGTGAACACCGGCGGCAGCAGGCCGTCGCGGGCGATGATCATGAAGATGCGCGGCTGGCCGATGATCATCACCAGCACCACCGAGGACAGGCCGATCAGCGCGCCGATCTCCACCACCACG
Source organism: Xanthomonas sp. NCPPB 1128 (assembly GCF_001043115.1). GTDB lineage: Bacteria > Pseudomonadota > Gammaproteobacteria > Xanthomonadales > Xanthomonadaceae > Xanthomonas_A. The sequence continues at coordinate 370,906 of NZ_LFME01000001.1, forward strand.
CGCAGCCAGGCCAGCTGCGGATGCGCCGCCACCGCGGTCACCACCGGTTCGTCGGTGCCCAGTTGCGTATACGGCAGCAGCCCGGTCATCACCGCGGCCATGGCGATGTACAGCACCGTGCAGATCACCAGCGACAGGATCATGCCGATCGGCAGGTCGCGCTGCGGCCGATGCGATTCCTGCGCCGCCACCGACACCGCCTCGAAGCCGATGTAGGCGAAGAACACCATCGCCGCGCCGCGCAGCACGCCGTCCAGGCCGTACTTGCCCGGGCCTTCGTTGGCCGGGATGAACGGGTGCCAGTTGGCCGGGTCCACGTACTTCCAGCCGGCGGCGATGACCAGCACGATCAGGCCGCTCTTCAGCACCACCATCGCCATGTTCATCGCCGAGGACTTGCGGATGCCGACGTAGCACAGCCAGGTCAGCAGCAGCACGATGCCGGCGGCGGGCAGGTTGGCGATCGCGCCGGTGGGCTGCAGCTTGCCGTCCAGCGGCGCGTTGACCAGGGCCGCGGGCAGATGGATGTCGAAGTGGTCGAGCAGGCTGAGGAAATAGCCGGTCCAGCTGACCGCCACCGCCGAGGCCGACACGCCGTACTCCAGCACCAGCATCCAGCCGATGAACCAGGCCGCCAACTCGCCGAAGGTGGCGTAGGTGTAGGTGTAGGCGCTGCCGGAGACCGGCACCATCGCCGCGAACTCGGCGTAGGCCAGCGCGCAGAACGCACAGCACACCGCGGCCAGCACGAACGAGAGCATGATCGCCGGCCCGGCGTGGTTGGCCGCGGCCTGCCCGGTGATGACGAAGATGCCGCCGCCGATCACCGCGCCGATGCCCAGCGCGGTCAGGCCCCAGGGGCCGAGCGCGCGTTGCAGGCCCAGCCCGCCGGCGTCCTCGTGGCTGGCATGGGGGTGTTTGGTGGCCAAGAGTTGTTTGAGCATGGAGCGGTTCCAGCCGGACGCGGCGTGCGAGGAAGAGGGGGCGAACGCGAAGACCGGCGCGGACGCCGGTCTTCGGGGGAGCGGATCAGGCCTTGGCGGCCAGGCGGCTGTTGCGGATGCCGTAGAAGAAGTAGATGCACAGGCCGATCAGGGTCCAGCCGACGAACACCTTCCAGTGCTCCTGGAATGCCTGGAAGAACAGGCCGACGCAGAACAGCGCGCCCAGCGGGCACACCGCCCAGAACAGCGGCACCCGGAACGGACGCGGCAGATCGGGACGGGTGAAGCGCAGCACCATCACGCCGACGCAGACCGTGGCGAAGGCCAGCAGGGTGCCCATCGACACCAGTTCGCCGAGCACGTCCAGCGGGATCAGCCCGGCCAGCAGCGCGGCCAGCACGCCGACCACCACGGTGCCGACGTACGGGGTGTGGAAGCGGCGATGGACCTTGCCGAACAGCTTCGGCAGCAAGCCATCGCGCGCCATCGTGTAGAAGATGCGCGGCTGCGCCATCAGCATCACCAGCACCACCGAGGACAGGCCGGCGATGGCGCCGATCTCGACGAAGGTCTTCAGCCAGGCCAGCTGCGGGTAATGCTCCAGCGCGGTGGCCACCGGCTTGGCGGTGCCCAGTTGGGTGTAGGGCAGCAGGCCGGTCAGCACCGCGCAGACGATGATGTAGATGACGGTGCAGATGGCCAGCGACACCAGGATGCCGATCGGCATGTTCTTCTGTGGGTCCTTGGTCTCGCCGGCGGAAGTGGAGACCGCATCGAAGCCGATGTAGGAGAAGAACACGATGGAGGCCGCGCGGAAGATGCCGCTCCAGCCGAACTCGCCCGGGCCGGTATTTTCCGGGATGAACGGATGCCAGTTGTCCGGGTTGATGTAGAAGACGCCGACGCCGACGAACAGGCAGATCACCAACACCTTGATCGCCACCACGATGGCGTTGACGAAGGCCGACTGGGTGACGCCGACGTAGCACAGCGTGCTGACCGCGGCCACGATCAGCACCGCCGGCAGGTTGACGATGTTGCCCGAGGCCACGAACGCGTGGCCGGTCCAGGTCAGTGGCGCGCTGGCCAGTTCCGCGGGGAAGGGCAGGCCGAGGGTGCCGGTGACGAAGCTGATGAGGTAGGCCGACCAGCCGACCGCGACGCTGGAGCCGGCGAACAGGTATTCCAGCACCAGGCACCAGCCGATGAACCAGGCCACGCCTTCGCCGAGCGTGGCGTAGGAATACGAGTAGGCGCTGCCGGAGACCGGCAGCATCGCCGCGAACTCGGCGTAGCACAGGCCGGCGAAGGCGCAGGCCAGGCCGGCGAACACGAACGACAGCATCACCGCCGGGCCGGCGTGATTGGCCGCGGCCTGGCCGGTGAGCACGAAGATGCCGGCGCCGATCACCGCGCCGATGCCGAGCAGGATCAGGTGCCGGGCGGTGAGGGTGCGTTTGAGGGTGCCTTCGCCCTCCAGACTGCCTTCGAACGGTTCGCCGGCATCGACGTGACCGGCGGGTTCGATCGGCTTGACCCTCAACAGAGACTTGAGCATTCGGTGCATCCCCAGGTGGCGGTACGGGGCAAGCGGCCCCGGCAATGGCGAAGCGCCGGGCCCGCAGCGGGCGACGCAAGCGTCGTACCATGCCAAAGCCGGCCGGCCGCCACAAGCCGCGCTGCACCGTGGACGGCGATAATGGCCGCCCCCGAACGCGAGAACGCCGATGCCGGAGCCGTCCCTACGCCAGCAGTTGCAGGTCCATGCCCGGCAATGCCCGGACCAGGCCGAGGTCGCCGCGCAGTTCCTGGCCTTGCTCGACGACACCGCCGATCCGTTCGTGCGCGACCGCCTGGATGGCCATCTCACCGGCTCGGCCTGGCTGGTCAGCGCCGACGGCACGCGCACCCTGCTGACCCACCACCGCAAGCTGCAGCGCTGGCTGCAACTGGGCGGGCACGCCGACGGCGACCGCGATCTGGCGCGGGTGGCACTGAAGGAGGCCGAGGAAGAATCCGGGCTGCCCGGCCTGGCACTGGAGGATGGTGCGATCTTCGACCTGGACCGCCACTGGATTCCCGCCCGCGGCGAGGTATCAGGACACTGGCATTACGACGCGCGCTACGTGGTCCGCGCCGGCGTCGACGAGGCGTTCGCGGTCAGCGAAGAATCGCTGGCCCTGGCCTGGCGCCCAATCACCGAATTGCTGGACGAAGCGGACCTGGATCCGTCGCTGCGGCGCATGGCGCGCAAGTGGCTGCAACGCGGTGCATTAGCCCCTCTCCCCTCGGGAGAGGGGTTGGGGTGAGGGTGCGGGGCGCGCAGCGCATGTGGTGTTTCAGCTGCACGAGGCTGCGCCCGTACCCTCATCCGCCCCTGCGGGGCACCTTCTCCCGGCGGGAGAAGGAAGCGCCGGCTCCGGCTGGATGGCTGAGCCCCTCTCCCCTCGGGAGAGGGGTTGGGGTGAGGGTACGGAGCGCGCAGCGCACGCGGTGTTTAGCTGCACGAGGCTGCGCGCGGACCCTCATCCGCGATGTTAGCTGCACGAGGCTGGGCCCGTACCCTCATCCGCCCCTGCGGGGCACCTTCTCCCGGCGGGAGAAGGAAAAGCCGGCTCCGGTCGGATGGCTGAGCCCCTCTCCCCTCGGGAGAGGGGTTGGGGTGAGGGTCGGGCGCGCAGCGCACGCGGTGTTTAGCTGCACAAGGCTGCGCCCGTACCCTCATCCGCCCCTGCGGGGCACCTTCTCCCGGCGGGAGAAGGAAAAGCCGGCTCCGGTCGGATGGCTAAGCCCCTCTCCCCCCGGGAGAGGGGTTGGGGTGAGGGTACGGGCGCGCAGCGCACCCACGAATCCCCAATCCCCATTCCCCGCTAGTAAAGAATGCGCGTCCGCAACGTCCCCGCCACCTGCGCCAGTTCGTCCTTCAGCACCGCGGCCAGTTCCTCGCTGGCGGCGACGTCGATCACCACGTAGCCGACCTTGGGGTCGGTGCGCAGGAACTGGCCGTCGATGTTGACGTTGTGGCGCGAGAACAGTTCGTTGATCTGCGACAGCACGCCCGGCACGTTGCGGTGGATGTGCAACAGGCGCAGGCTTTCGGCGTGCTCGGGCAGGGTCACCTCGGGGAAGTTCACCGCCGACAGGGTGCTGCCGTTGTCGCTGTAGCGCACCAGCTTGGCCGCCACTTCCACGCCGATGTTGTCCTGCGCTTCCAGCGTGCTGCCGCCCACATGCGGGGTCAGGATCACGTTGTCGTGCGCGGCCAGTGGCGATTCGAACAGGTCGCCGTTGCCCTTGGGTTCGATCGGGAACACGTCCACCGCGGCGCCGCCGATGTGGCCGCTGCGCAGCGCCGCGTCCAGCGCATCGATGTCGATCACCGTGCCGCGCGAGGCGTTGATCAGGTGTGCGCCCGGCTTCATCTGCGCCAGTTGTGCCGCCCCGATCATGTTGCGGGTGGCCGCGGTTTCCGGCACGTGCAGGGTGACCACGTCGGCGCGCGCCAGCAGGTCGTCCAGATCGGTGGCGGTGCGGGCGTTGCCCAGCGACAGCTTGGTCTCGATGTCGTGGAAGATCACCTGCATGCCCAGCGCCTCGGCCAGCACGCCAACCTGGGTGCCGATGTGGCCGTAGCCGACGATGCCCAGCACCTTGCCGCGCGTCTCGTGACTGCCGGCGGCCGACTTCGACCAGCCGCCGCGGTGGCATTCGGCGTTCTTCTGCGGAATGCCGCGCAACAGCAGGATGGCCTCGGCGATCACCAGCTCGGCGACGCTGCGGGTGTTGGAGTAGGGCGCATTGAACACGGGGATGCCGGCCAGTTCGGCGGCGTCCAGGTCGACTTGGTTGGTGCCGATGCAGAAGCAGCCGACCGCGATCAGGCGCTTGGCCTGGGCCAGCACCTCGGCGCTGAGCTGGGTGCGCGAGCGGATGCCGACGATGTGCGCCTCGGCGATGCGCTGCTTGAGCTCGTCTTCCGGCAGCGACTTGGCGTGCAGCTCGATCTGCGAGTAACCGGCCGCGCGGAACACGTCGACGGCGGTCTGGCTGATGCCTTCGAGCAGCAGCACGCGGATATCCTGCTTCGGAAACGAGGTCTTCTTGGGCGACATTGCAGTGAGGGAGCGATGGCCAACGGGCCGGTCACTATGCCAGATGGCTCCGCGCTTTGGTGCGCCGCAATAGGATGCCGGGAGGCCGTGGATGCAACGCCGGTGGAAGGTTTCAGGTGTATCGATCGCCGCAGCCGCGGCGCGGGATTCGGGAGTCGGGAGTGGGGATTCGCAAGAGCAGGCAGCGTCCTCAGCAACTGGACGGCATCGCACAACGCTGGCACGCTTGAACGCTTATCTACGCTTCGACCTTTCCGCCCATGACCGACCCGCGCCTGGATGCCCTGGCCCTTGCCGTTCCCGGCCTGCGCCTGAAGACCGATCCCGCCGACCTGGAGCACTACGGTCGCGACTGGACCCGGCGTTGGACCCCGGCGCCGCTGGCCATCGCGTTGCCGGCGACGGTGGAAGAGGTGCAGGCGGTGCTGCACTGGGCCAACGACCATGCGGTGGCGGTGGTGCCCTCCGGCGGCCGCACCGGCCTGTCCGGCGGCGCGGTGGCCGCACACGTGGAGCTGGTGCTGAGCCTGGAGCGGATGAACAAGGCGCTGGCCTTCGATCCGGTCGACCGCACGCTCACCGTGCAGGCGGGCATGCCGCTGGAAGCGGTGCACAACGCCGCGCGCGAGCATGGCCTGCTGTACCCGGTGGACTTCGCCGCGCGCGGGTCGTGCTCGATCGGCGGCAACATCGCCACCAATGCCGGCGGCATCCGCGTGATCCGCTATGGCAACACCCGCGAGTGGATCGCCGGGTTGAAGGTGGTCACCGGCAGCGGCGAACTGCTAGAGCTCAACCGTGGATTGATCAAGAATTCCAGCGGCTACGATTTCCGCCAGTTGCTGATCGGCTCCGAAGGCACGCTGGGCATCGTGGTCGAGGCCACCCTGCGGCTCACCGATCCGCCGCCGCCGAGCAACGTGATGCTGCTGGCGCTGCCCTCGTTCGAGGTGCTGATGCAAGTGTTCGCTGCGTTCCGTAGCCGGCTGCAGCTGGAGGCGTTCGAGTTCTTCACCGACCGCGCACTGCAGCACGTGCTGGCGCACGGCGCGCAGGCGCCGTTCGACACGGTGTATCCGTATTACGTGGTCACCGAATACGCCAGCGGCAACGAGGCGCAGGAGGCCGCGGCGCTGGCGGCGTTCGAGGCGTGCATGGAGCAGGGCTGGGTATTGGACGGGGTGATCAGCCAGAGCGAGGCGCAGGCCGCGCAGTTGTGGCGCCTGCGCGAAGGCATCACCGAGGCGGTGGCGCGCTACACCCCGTACAAGAACGACGTGTCGGTGCGGATCTCGGCGATGCCGGCGTTCCTGGCGCGCACCCAGGCGCTGCTCGGCGAGGCCTACCCGCAGTTCGAGGTGGTGTGGTTCGGCCACATCGGCGACGGCAACCTGCACATCAACGTGCTCAAGCCCGACGCCACCGCGCCGGCCGATTTCATCGCCGCCTGCGAGCAGGTTACCAAGCTGCTGGCGCAGGTGCTGGCCGAGCACGGTGGCAGCATCTCCGCCGAGCACGGCATCGGCCTGGTCAAGAAGCCGTACCTGGACAGCACCCGCAGCGCCGAGGAGATCGCGCTGATGCGCGCGGTCAAGCGTGTGTTCGATCCGGCCGGGCTGCTCAATCCGGGCAAGCTGTTCGATCCCTGAGCCCTGCGGCACGACTGCCGCACGGCGCGTTCAGGCGCTGCGCGCGGCGGACCGCTAGGCTATGCGGCGCGGCGCTGGCCGTCCCCCTTTTCACGATCCTGTTTGGAACGATTGCGATGACCCGAGTGACCGCGCGCTGCGCCCTGCTGTTCGCCCTGATCCTGCCCGCGTTCGCGCAGGCGTCCAGCTTCGCCGGCAGCTCCGCCGGCTCGGCCTCGGCCGGCTCTGCCGGCAGCTCGGCGTCCTCGGACAGCAGTTCCAACAACGACAAGGTGGTGCTGCAGGCGCGCGACGATGCGGCCGGCTTCGTCGCCAGCGCCGGCCGCATCCGCGGCGTGCAACTGGAAGCGGCGCTGCGCGTGCTGCGCGAGCGCAACCCGCAGGCGCAGCAGGCCAGCGACCTGGAACTGGCGCAGGCGATCCTGGCGCTGTGACCGCACGCCGGCCGTGGCCCATGGGCGCGCGGTGGCTAACGTTGTTGGCGCTGGCCTCTGCGATGCACGCAGCGGCCGCGCCGCTCTCTGTCGATGACACCGGTCTGACCCCGGGCGAGCGCATGGCCAGCCAGGCCGTGCTGGCCGCGGCGCAGGCGCGGCTGCCGCCGGCCTGGACCGCGGCCCTGCCCGCAGGGCTGCCGCTGCAATGGCGCGACGATTTGCCGGCACAGGTGCACGGGCGCGCGCAGGCCAAGCGCCTGCTGTTGAACAAGCGCCTGCTGCGCGACTGGATGGCGGCGCCAGGGAGCGACCCCGATCCGGTCGCCGACCCGGCGCGGCGGCCGACACTGGCCGCCTTGCTGCACGAACTGGCCCATTTCTACGACCGCTCCATGGCCGGGCATCTGTCGTCCGATCCGCGGCTGCTGGATCTGGCCGGCTGGCAGGTGAGCCCGATGCGCCTGGGCCTGCGCCGCGGCGAGAACCGGTTCACCGAGCGCAGCCCGGATCGCTACGAACTGCAGTCGCCTGCCGAGTTCGTGGCGGTGAATCTCGAGCACTTCCTGCTCGATCCGGACTACGCCTGCCGCCGCCCGGCGCTGGCCCGCTACTTCGCCGCGCGCCTGGCGTGGACGCCGCCAACGAGCGCATGCGCGCCCGGCCAGGTCTTCGTGCAGGACGCGCTGGCCGATGCGGACGCATTGCTGCAGATTGATCCGGCACGGGTCTACGCGGTGGATTACCTGCTGGCCGAGGGCAATGCACAGCCGATGAGCCACTGGGGCCACAGCATGTTGCGCCTGGTGATCTGCGCGCCGGGACGGCCATTGGGGCCGGCATGCCGGCTGGACCTCGCCGAGCACCGGGTGCTGTCGTTCCGCGCCTTCGTCGACGACGTGCAGATCTCCAACCTGCGCGGACTCACCGGCTCCTACCCGTCGCGGCTGTTCGTGCTGCCGCTGCGCCAGGTGGTGGACGACTACACCCAGGTGCAACTGCGCGGCCTGCAGTCGCTGCCGCTGCGGCTGTCGCGCGAAGAGATCGCCGCGCTGCTGGAGCGCGCCGCGCAACTGCACTGGAGCTACGACGGCCGCTACTACTTCCTCAGCAACAACTGCGCGGTGGAGACCTACGCCTTGCTGCACGACGGCGTGCCGCGGCTGGCGGCCGCGCACCTGTCCGGGATCAGCCCGACCGGCCTGCGCCGGCGCCTGGTCCGCGCCGGCATCGCCGATGCATCGGTTTTCGAGGATGCCGACACGGCGGTGCGCGATGGCTACTTCTTCCCTGCGGCAAGCGCGCACTTTGCGGAGATGTTTGCCGTGGCGCGTGGTTCCTTGGCGCTGCCGGCCCGCAATGTCGACGCGTGGCTGGACCTGCCGGCCGCGCAGCGCGCGCCGTGGCTGCAGCGCGGCGACCTGCGCGCCAGTGCCGCCTTGCTGCTGCTGGAGAACGCCGCCCGCCGCCGCGCCGAACAGCGCGGACGCGATGCGCTGAAGCGGCGCTATCTGGGCAAGCCGCTGCCGACCGCGATGGCCAGTGCGGGCGAGGGCGATGCGGGTGCCGACACCAGCGATGCCGCCAGTGCGGTACGGGCGGTGCTGGCCGAGCAAGGCCTGCTCAGTCAGCCGGCGAGCCTGCTGCAGGGGCAGCCGGGCTATGGCCTGCCGCAGACGCAGGAACGCGCCTGGCTGCAGGTGCAGGGACAGGCACGGATCGCGGCGCTGCACGTCGACGGCGCCGCGCTGCAGACGCGCCTGCGCGGGTTGCTGCCGGCGCCGCTGCAGGCGGAACTGGCGCAGATCGATGCCAACCTGGCGACGCTGGGCGCACGCCTGCGCATGCTCAATCGCGAAGGCGGCGGCCTGCAGTTGCGGTCGCCTTCGGTGTTGCAGCAGGGGAGTGGGAAGCCGTAGTGCCGCCTACCAGGCTGGTCAGCGAGGCGGCGAAGTGAGAGGTAGTGCGCGCGTGGTTGAGGATGCTGCGGTCGCGGCTGAAGCCGCTCCTACGACGCGGCCGGCGTCGATTTCCCTGCATCGGCTGGTTGCAGGCACGGCCTTGTCGCAATGAAAGGAGACCGATAGGTCCAGTCGTCGGGACTGAAGTCCCTCCCACAGAAAAGCGGTGTCTCTTCAGCTCCTGTAGGAGCGGCTTCGGCCGCGACGAGCGAAGCGGGGAAATTGACCGATGTCGATGGCCGTCAGGGCTGAGGTCCTACCGCGAGGGCATGACCTCGCCGACCCGCAAGCCGCCATCACGGCACCTCGAGATCGACATCCTTGCCGTAACGGCGCAGCCACGCGTCGCGTGGCGGGTCCTGGCGGTACTGCGCGCGCAGCTTCGCCCAGGTCTGCTCGTTGCCGTCGCAATACTTGGCCATCGCCTTTTCCAGTTCGCGCCCCCGCGCCGCGTCGTAGGCGTCTTCGCCGGCGAAGTGATTGCAGGTGTCCTGGCGTGCGACGAAGGCGCGGATCGGCTCGGGCATCGAGCAGAAGCCGTCATGGTGCTCGGGATCGACCGCGTCCGGAATCGTGCACGTGGGCTTGGCCGCGGCCGCCGCGGCCGGCGTCACCGGCGCCGCGAGCGCCAGCGCCGGCAGGGCCAGCAGCAGGCCGAGGCACGCGCGCCGTGGCGCGTACGCGGCGCGGGAGGCGTGGTTGGCACGGCGCCCGCGCATGGGCTCAGTCGGTGCGGCCGGCGAATTCGCCGGTGGTGGTGTTGACCAGCACGCGCTCGCCGTTGCCGATGTACTCGGGCACCATGATCTCGATGCCGGTGTTGAGCTTGGCCGGCTTCGGCCGTTTGGTGGCGGTGCCGCCCTTGAGTTCCGGCGGCGTCTCGATCACTTCCAGGGTCACGCTCTGCGGCAACTGGATCGCCACCGGCTGGTCGTCGATGACCTGCACGTAGATGCCGCTGAGGCCGTCGGTGATGTAGCCGGCAGCGTCGCCGATCACGTCAGCATCAAGGGTGTAAGGGGTGTAGTCCTCGTCGTCGAGGAACACGAAGGCCTCGCCGTCCTTGTACGAGAAGGTGGACTGGCGGCGCATCAGCTCGACCTCGCGCAGGTCGTCGTCGCCGTCGAAGCTGGCATCGAGCTTGTTGCCGCCCGGCACGCTGTACATCACGAAGCGGAAGCGCACGTTGCCGCCGCGGCCCTGCGGCGAGCTGCGCTCGATGTCGCGGATCTGGTACACGCCGTTGTTGTACTCGACGACGTTGCCTTTCTTGATTTCGTTGGCTTTCATGGGTTGGGAGCCGGGATTGGGGATTGGGGAGTCGGGATTAGAGAGCGCCGGGCAGGGACGCGGGATGGGGAGCGCTTGCGAATCCCCAATGCCGAATCCCCAATCCCGGCTACTTGGGCGCCAACCGCACCGCGCCGTCCAGGCGAATGGTTTCGCCGTTGAGGTAGCGGTTGCGCAGCAGGAACATCACCGTGTCGGCGAATTCGTCCGGGCGGCCGAGACGCGAAGGATACGGGATCGAGGCGGCCAGCGACTGCTGCACGGCCTCGGGCATGCCGTCGACCATCGGGGTCCAGAAGATGCCCGGGGCGATGGTGTTGACGCGGATGCCGAAGCGCGCCAGTTCGCGCGCCATCGGCAGGGTCATCGCCACTACGCCGCCCTTGGACGCGGCATAGGCGGCCTGGCCGATCTGGCCTTCGTAGGCGGCGACGCTGGCGGTGTTGACGATGGCACCGCGCTCGCCGTCCTCGCCCGGGGCGTTGTGCTGCATCAGGTCGGCGGCGGCCTTGGCGACGTTGAAGCTGCCGACCAGGTTGACTATCACCGTGCCCTGGAAGGTGGCCAGCGGCATCGGCGCCTCCTTGCCGAGCACGCGGCTGGCGCCGAGGATGCCGGCGCAGTTGATCGCCGCATTGAGGCCGCCGAGGAAGCCCTGCGCTGCGCCGAGCTGCGCGGCCACCTGGGCCTCGTCGCTGACGTCGGTGCGCAGGTAGCAGGCACGGTCCGCGCCCAGCGCGGCGACCGCGGCCGCGCCCTTGTCGTCGTTCAGATCGAACAGCGCGACCTTGCCGCCTTCGGCGACGATGCGTTGCGCCACCGCCAGGCCGAGGCCGGACACGCCGCCGGTGACCACCGCTTTGAGATCGGCAAGCTGCATGGATGTTCCCTCCCAGGAAAACGCCCAGTTTAGAGGGTGGCGCCCGGTCGCGGCGAGATTGGTGACGGGCCGCGGCGCGCGGGTCCGTCGCCGGGTAAGGAACTGCCGCGGCTCAGGTCTCGGCGGCCAGCGCCTGGCCGACCTTGCTGCCGGTCGGCCGGCCCAGTTTCTGTGCCAGCCAGCGGCCGGTCGCGGCCAGCGCCGGCAGGTCGATGCCGGTGTCCACGCCATTGCCGTGCAGCAGATAGACCACGTCCTCGCTGGCCACGTTGCCGCTGGCGCCCTTGGCGTAGGGGCAGCCGCCGGCGCCGGACACCGCGGCATCGACCACGCGCACGCCTTCTTCCAGGCAGGCGGCGATGTTGGCCAGGGCCTGGCCGTAGGTATCGTGGAAGTGCACCGCCAGTGCCGCCATCGGCACTGCCGCGGCGACCGCGCGCAGCATCGACCGCGCCTTGCCCGGCGTGCCCACGCCGATGGTGTCGCCCAGCGAGATTTCGTAGCAGCCCATCGCGTGCAACCGCTGCGCTACCCGCACCACATCGGCCAGCGGGACGTCGCCCTGGTAGGGGCAGCCGAGCACAGTGGACACGTAGCCGCGCACCTTGACCCCGTCCGCCGCCGCGCGCTCCAGCACCGGCGCGAAGCGCGCCAGCGATTCGTCGATGCCGGCATTGGTATTGGTGCGGTTGAAGGTCTCCGAGGCGGCGGTGAACACCGCCACCTCGCGCACGCCGACCGCGGCGGCGCGTTCGTAGCCCTGCAGGTTCGGCACCAGTACCGGATAGTCCACGCCAGGCACCTGCGCGATACCGCCGTAGACCTCGGCCGCGTCGGCCAGCTGCGGGACCCATTTCGGGCTGACGAAGCTGGTCGCCTCGATGCTGCGCAGGCCGGTGCGCCCCAGCCGCGCGATCAGCTCGATCTTGTCTTCCGTGGCGACCCAGGCCTTCTCGTTCTGCAGGCCGTCGCGCGGGCCGACTTCGACGATGCGCACGCTGTCGCTCATCGCGAGCGCTCCTGCAGCGGCAGGGGATGCGCGCAGCGCGGTGTCGACCGTGCACTGAACACGAAGCGGGAAGCGACGATGGTCATGGGATTCCTGATAAGCAGAGGCGGTGAAGCAGCGGCAGGAACGGTCGGCGCCATGTGGGCCGGCGCAACGCGGCAGCGCGGGATCAGGCCGACGCCGGGCGGTGGCAGACCGCTTCGATGTTGTGGCCGTCCGGATCCAGCAGGAACGCGCCGTAGTAGTCGGGGTGGTAGTGCGGCCGCAGGCCCGGCGTGCCGTGGTCGCGGCCGCCGGCGGCCAGGCCGGCGCGATGGAACGCGTCCACTTGTTCGCGGCTGGAAGCGACGAAGGCCACGTGCACGCCGTTGTCGCCGGCGTCGCGGCCGCCGTCGGCGATCCAGAAGCTCGGCTTGCCGTCGCGGCCGAAACCGACGTGGCGCTGGCCGCCGCTTTCCTCGGCGCTCACCTGCATCACTACGTCCAGGTCCAGCGCAGCCAGGGCGGCACGGTAGAAGGCCAGGCTGCGGTCGAGGTCGCTGCAGCGCAGGCCGAGATGGTCGATCGGGTTCATGGGCTGGCCCTCCAGGCCGGTTCGCGTTTCTCCAGGAACGCATTCAGTCCTTCCTGGCCTTCGGCCGAGACCCGCAACTGCGCGATCAGGGCGGCGTTGGCCTGGTCCAGCGCATCACGCTCGCCACCGGCGGCGGCCCGCCGCACCAGGGCCTTGGCGCCCGCGGCGGCCAGCGGCCCGGCCTGGCCGAGCAGGGCGACCTGGCGTTGCACCGCCGCGTCCAGCGCCTCCGGCGCCACCGCCTGGTGGACCAGACCGATCTGCGCCGCGGTGGCGGCATCGAAGGTTTCCGCGCTGGCGAACCAGCGCCGCGCCTGGCGCGCGCCGATCGCCGCGATGACGTAAGGCGAAATCACTGCCGGCAGCAGGCCCAGCCGGCTTTCGCTGAGCGCAAAGCGCGCATCGGTGGCGGCCACGGCGATGTCGCAGCAGGCGACCAGGCCCACCGCGCCGCCGAACGCGGCACCCTGCACCCGTGCCACCGTGGGCTTGGGCAACTCGTCGAGCAGGCGCATCAGCCGCGCCAGGGCCAGCGCGTCGTCCAGGTTCTCCTGTTCGCCGGCGCCGGCCATCGAGCGCATCCACTGCAGGTCGGCGCCGGCCGAGAACGCCGCGCCGGCGCCGGTCAGGACCAGCACCTGCACTTGTCGGTCGGCGCCGATCTGCAGCAGGGCGTCGCTGAGCTGGGCGATCAGCGTGGCGTCGAAGGCGTTGCGGACCTCGGGCCGGTTCAACTGCAGGGTCAGGACCTTGCCGGATCGTTGCAACAACAGGGCATCGCTCATCGAACACGCTCGTACAAAGGGAAAACGGCAGCCATACGGCGATCATAGCCGGCCGTGCCGGCGCCGCCATGACGCGCCGCGGCGATGCTACAATTGATAACCATTCTTATCGACGGAACGTGCTGTGACGTTGTCCGACATGCCGTTGCGCAGCAGCGCCCTCGTGGAATCCGTGCACGACCGCCAGCCCAACGACGCCATCGCCCGGCGTCTGCGCGAGCTGGGCTTCGTCGCCGGCGAACAGGTGCAGGTGCTGGCCAGCGGGCCGATCGGCGGCGAGCCGCTGCTGGTGCAGGTGGGCTATACCCGATTCGCGCTAAGGCGCAGCGAGGCGGCGCGGGTGCAGGTGGGCGCGCTGGACGAGGTGCGCTCGTGAGCGCGGTGGCCGCGCCGCTGCGCCTGGCCCTGGTCGGCAATCCGAACTGCGGCAAGACCGCGCTGTTCAACCAGTTGACCGGCAGCAAGCAGAAGGTCGCCAACTACGCCGGCGTCACCGTCGAGCGCAAGGAGGGCCGCTTCCGCGCGCCGTCCGGGCGCGAGTTCGCGGTGCTGGATCTGCCCGGGGCCTACAGCCTGCAGCCGGCCAGCCTGGACGAGGCGATCACCCGCGACCTGTGCCGCGGCTTCTACCCGGGCGAGCCGGCGCCGGACGTGCTGGTCTGCGTGGTCGATGCCACCAACCTGCGCCTGCACCTGCGCTTCGCGCTGGAATTGCGCGAGCTGGGCAAGCCGATGCTGGTGGCCTTGAACATGGTCGACGCGGCGCAGCGCCGCGGCATCCAGATCGACCGCCAGGCGCTGGAGCAGGCGCTGGGCGTGCCGGTGATCGAGACCGTGGCGGTGCGCCGCAACGGCGCCCGCGCCCTGGTCGAGCGGCTGGACGCGCTGGCGCCGGCACTGCCGCCGGCGGTGGCGCCGAGCGAGGGGCAGGGCGACTACCACCAGCAGGTGCGCGCGATCCTGGCGGCGGCGGTGTCGATGCCGACCCGCACCTCGCGCATCGACGACGCGCTGGACCGCTGGCTGCTGCACCCGGTCGCCGGGCTGCTGACCCTGGCCGTGGTGATGTTCCTGATCTTCCAGGCGGTCTACGCCTGGGCCGCGCCGTTGATGGACCTGATCGAAGGCGGCACCAAGGCGCTGGGCGCCTGGATCGGCGGAACCCTGCCGGAGGGGCCGCTGAACAGCCTGCTGGTGGATGGCATCATCGCCGGCCTCGGCGGGGTGGTGGTGTTCCTGCCGCAGATCCTGATCCTGTTCGCCTTCATCCTGGCGCTGGAGGAATCCGGCTATCTGCCGCGCGCGGCGTTCCTGCTCGACCGCATGATGGCCGCGGCCGGCCTGTCCGGGCGGTCGTTCATCCCGCTGCTGTCCAGCTTCGCCTGCGCCGTGCCCGGGATCATGTCCACCCGCAGCATCCAGGACCCGCGCGACCGCCTGGCCACCATCCTGGTGGCGCCGCTGATGACCTGTTCGGCGCGCCTGCCGGTGTACGCGCTGCTGATCGGCGCGTTCATTCCGCAGCGGCAGGTGTGGGGCGTGTTCAACCAGCAGGGGCTGGTGCTGTTCGGCCTGTACTTCGCCGCCATCGCCAGTGCGCTGGCGGTGTCGTGGACGATGAAGAAGTGGCGCCGCGACAAGGGCGAGCATCCGCTGTTGCTGGAGCTGCCGTCCTACCGCGTGCCGCACCTGCGCGATCTGGCGCTGGGCCTGTGGGAGCGTGCGGCGATCTTCCTCAAGCGCGTCGGCGGCATCATCCTGGCGCTGACCATCCTGCTGTGGTTCCTGCTGTCGTTCCCGGCGCCGCCGGCCGACGCCACCTTGCCGGCGATTGACTACAGCTTCGCCGGCCGCATCGGCCACGCCATGACCACGGTGTTTTCGCCGCTGGGCTTCAACTGGCAGATCTGCATCGCGCTGATTCCCGGCCTGGCCGCGCGCGAGGTGGCGGTGTCGTCGCTGGCGACGGTCTACGCGCTGTCGGCGGCCGACGACGATGCCGCCGCGCAGGCGCTGTCGCCGCTGATTCACGACGGCTGGTCGCTGGCCACCGCGCTGTCGTTGCTGGTCTGGTACATCTACGCGCCGATGTGCATTTCCACCCTGGCCACGATCAAGCGCGAGACCAATTCCTGGAAGCAGATGAGCTTCGCCGCGTTCTACCTGTTCGCGCTGGCGTATCTGGCTTCGCTGGTCACCTACCAGGTCGCGGTGGCGCTGGGAGCCGGTTGAGATGAGTACCTCGCTGCTGCTGCAGTACCTGGTGATCGCGCTGGCGGTGCTGGTCAGCGCCTGGGTGGTGCTGAAGAAGCAGTTCCCCGGTACCGCGCGCACGCTGCGCGGCGCCATCGCCGTGCGCCTGCTCAAACCAAACCGTGCGGCGTGGCTGCAGGCCCTCGGTCGCCGCATCGCGCCGGCGCCCACCGCCGGCGCAGGCGCCTGCGGCGGTTGCGACAGCTGCTGGCCGACGCCGCCGCGGCGGCACTGAGCCACGCCACCCGTTGCCGGCCGGCGCCCGTTTGTGCGCCGCACATGCGCGCGGCGAGGGCGGCGACTATCCTATGCCGATGACCAACCCATTCCAGTTCTCCCGCCGTGCGCAGGCGCTGACCAGTTCGGCGATCCGCGAAATCCTCAAGGTCACCGAACGTCCCGAAGTGATCTCCTTCGCCGGTGGCCTGCCGTCGCCGGATACCTTCCCGGTCGAGCGTATGCGCGAGGCTTGCGCCAAGGTGCTGCGCGATGCGCCGCAGGCGGCGCTGCAGTACGGCCCGACCGAAGGCTATCTGCTGCTGCGCGAATGGGTGGCGGCGCGGCTGAGCCGCGACGGCGCCCACATCCGGCCAAGCCAGGTGCTGATCACCACCGGGTCGCAGCAGGGCCTGGACCTGCTCGGCAAGGTGTTCATCGACGAAGGCAGCAAGGTGCTGGTGGAAACGCCCAGCTACCTCGGCGCGCTGCAGGCGTTCTCGCTGTTCCAGCCGGCGTTCGCGGCGATGCAGTCGGACGACGACGGCGTGGTGGTGGACGCGCTGGACGATGCGCAGCTGGCCGGCGCACGCTTCATGTATGTGCTGCCGAACTTCCAGAATCCGACCGGGCGGCGCCTGCCGCTGCATCGGCGCCAGGCGCTGGTGGCGCGTGCGGCCGAGGCCGGGGTGCCGATCGTCGAGGACGATCCCTACGGCGAGCTGTGCTACAGCGGCGACACGCTGCCGAGCCTGCTGTCGATGAATCCGGACGGCGCCATCTACATGGGTTCGTTCTCCAAGGTGTTCGCCCCGGGCCTGCGCCTGGGCTACCTGGTGGCGCCGGAAGCGGTGCACGCCAAGCTGGTGCAGGCCAAGCAGGCCGCGGATCTGCACACGCCATCGTTCAGCCAGCGCATCGTGTACGAGGCGGTGCAGGACGGCTTCCTGGATGCGCATATTCCCGGCATCCGCGCGCTGTACGCCAGCCGCTGTGAGCAGATGCTCGCCGCCCTGGCCAAGTATTTCCCGGCGCAGGTGCGCTGGAACCGCCCGGCCGGCGGCATGTTCATCTGGGTCGAACTGCCGGAGGGCATGGACGGTAGCGCACTGCTGAGCAAGGCGATCGAGCGCAACGTCGCCTTCGTGCCGGGCGCGCCGTTCTTCGCGGTCGCGCCGCAGCGCAATACCCTGCGGCTGTCGTTCGTGACCGTGCCGGCCGAGCGCATCGAGACCGGCGTGCGCATTCTCGGTGCGCTGTTGCAGGACGAAGTCGCCGCGCATCGGCGCGCGACGGCCTGAGTCCGGCGTCGCCTCCGTCGATGACGTCGTCCGATTCCGCCGTTGCGGCGTGGACCATCGATGCGGTCCTGGTCGGCCGCGCGCAGGCGTTCACCCGCCCAGGCAGCCGTAGTGCGATCGACAAGCGGCCGCAGGCCGGGCGCCTGCGCATCGGCCTGGAGGGGCTGGAGCTGGACGAGCAGGGCGACCGCCGCGTGCATGGTGGCCCCGACTAGGCCTTGCACCATTACCCGCGCGATCATTACCCGGCCTGGCGCGAGGAACTGGGTGCGCATGCCTTGCTGGACGCGCCGGGCGCGTTCGGCGAGAACCTCAGCAGTTGCGGCGTGACCGAAGCCGACCTGTGCCTGGGCGATCGTCTGCGCCTGGGCACGGCCGTGGTCGAGGTGTCGCAGTCGCGGCAGCCGTGCTGGAAGCTGTCCGACCGGTTCGGCGTGGCCGCGTTGGCGCGGCGCGTGCAGGACAGCGGCCGCACCGGCTGGTACTACCGCGTGCTGCAACCCGGCAACGTCGCCGCCGGCGACCGTCTGACCCTGCTGGAGCGCCCGCATCCGCAGTGGTCGCTGGCACGCCTGGTCGGCCTGCTGTACCGCCGCGAGATCGACCCGGCGCAACTGCAGGAGGTGCTGGCGCTGCCGCTGGTGCCGAACTGGCGCACCCTGTTCGAGCGGCGCCTGGCACAGCGCGCGGTGGAGGATTGGGACAAGCGCCTGTTGGGCCAGGCGGCGGCCGAGTAGGGCGGTTGATTGATCCGGCGAGTATGCGCTCCTCTTTGGCAGGAGCGGTGGCGTCGACAGGGGCATGCCCGATCGGCTGCGATGTCTCCTGGCGCCAAGTGCCAAGTGCCAAGTGCCAAGTGCTAGGTTCCAGGTGCTGAGCGCCTCGCCCGCCATCTTTTCGGTCACTTCCAGGGTCGCCACCCCTTGTGGGAGCGGCTTCAGCCGCGACGAGTGAAGCATCGCCGCCTCCGAGGTGCCGCACTGGCTCCTCGTCGGGCACGTGCGTCTCCGGCGCACGCGCCCTCTGTCGCACCCGCGCGCAAACCGCTAGCCTTGTGCCGATGACGACTTCTCCGCTGCGTGTGTTGATCCATGGTGCGTCCGGCCGGATGGGCCAGGCGTTGTTGCGGCTGGCCGCGCAGGACCCGGCGCTGCAGGTGGTGGCTGCCGTGGTCCGGCGCGCGCCGGCACAGCGGGTGATCGACGGGGTGCCGTACTTCGCCGCGGCCGAGTTGGGCGGGGTGCCGGCCTTCGACGTGGCGATCGATTTCAGCCTGCCGCAGGGCTTCGATCCGGTGTTGGCGCTGTGCATGGCGCGCGGTGCGGCGCTGGTGTCGGGCACCACCGGGCTGGAGGAGGCGCAGCGGCAGGCGCTGACTGCGGCCGCCGAGCGCATCCCCTTCATCTGGGCATCGAACTTCAGCCTGGGCGTTGCGGTGCTGCACGATCTGGTCGAGCGGGCCGCCGCGGCGCTGCCGGGCTGGGATTGCGACATCGTCGAATCCCACCACGTGCACAAGCAGGACGCACCCTCCGGCACCGCGCTGACCCTCGGCGACGCGGCAGTGCAGGGTGGCGCCACCCCGCGCTACGCCAGCCTGCGCGCCGGCGACATCGTCGGCGAACATCTGGTGCAGTTCGCCGGACTCGGCGAGCGGGTCGAACTGGTGCACCGCGCCAGCAACCGCGACATCTTCGCCCGCGGCGCGCTGCATGCCGCCACGCGCCTGCCGGGACGTGCGCCCGGGGCCTACCGGCTGCGCGACCTGCTCGGCTGAACGTGGTTTTCACATAAACGGCTGGCGCGGACCGCCCCGCGCCGGTACAATTCTCGCTCGCCTGTTACCCATCGCCACGGACCCGGAGAAGCGCCGAGTTCGCGGTTTCTTGCAGCCTGCAAGTTGGTGGGGCAGGGTTCCTCTCTCCCCAAGGCGAACCCCGTGACTCAACCCGCAATCCTTGTCCTTGAAGACGGCACCGTGTTCGAGGGCGAATCCGTAGGCGCTGCCGGCCTGTCCGTCGGCGAAGTGGTGTTCAACACCGCCATGACCGGCTACCAGGAGATCCTCACCGATCCCTCCTACGCCCGCCAACTGGTCACGCTGACGTATCCGCATATCGGCAACACCGGCTGCACCGACCAGGACGACGAGGCCGCCCAGGTCTGGTCGGCCGGCCTGATCGTGCGCGACGTGCCGCGCCGTCCCAGCAACTGGCGCAACCAGGTGGCGCTGCCGGACTGGCTGATCCAGCGCGGCGTGGTCGCCATCGCCGGCATCGACACCCGCAAGCTGACCCGCATCCTGCGCGAGAAAGGCTCGCAGAACGGCGCGCTGATGGCCGGCGAGGTCGACGTGGACACCGCACTGGAAGCAGCGCGCAAGTTTCCGGGACTGAAGGGCATGGACCTGGCCAAGGTGGTCTCCACCGACACCGCCTATCCCTGGCGCGACGGCCAGCTCGACCTGGACAGCAACGCGTTCGTGACGGCCGAGCCCAGGTTCAAGGTCGTCGCCTACGACTACGGGGTCAAGCACAACATCCTGCGCATGCTCGCCGAGCGCGGCTGCGAGGTGACCGTGGTGCCGGCGCAGACGCCGGTCGCCGAGGTACTGGCGATGAACCCGCATGGCGTGTTCCTGTCCAACGGCCCTGGCGACCCGGCTCCCTGCGACTACGCGATCGCCGCGATCAAGGAACTGCTGGCGCGCAAGATCCCGACCTTCGGCATCTGCCTGGGCCACCAGCTGCTGGCGCTGGCCGCCGGCGCGCAGACCCTGAAGATGGGCCATGGCCACCACGGCGCCAACCATCCTGTGCAGGACCTGGACAGCGGCCGGGTGATGATCACTTCGCAGAACCACGGCTTCGCGGTGGACGAGGCGACCTTACCGGCCAATGTGCGCGTCACCCATCGCTCGCTGTTCGACGGCAGCAACCAGGGCATTGCGCTCACCGACGCGCCGGCCTTCAGCTTCCAGGGCCACCCGGAAGCCTCGCCGGGTCCGCGCGACGTGGCGCCGCTGTTCGATCGCTTCACCGCGCTGATGGCGGCCGCCGCCTGATGGCCGCAGCGCCGGCCATGCCGTCGCCGACCCGCCGCTGGCGGTGGCCGGCCACGGCGTTGCTGGTGCTGGCCGCGTATCCGGCCTTCGTGCTGGGCGCGGTGTATCCGCAGTGGCTCAGCGCCGGCTTGCCGGGCGGACGCGATGGCCCTGCCGATGCGTACCGCCACAGCCTGGCCAGCGCCGTGGTCGCCTACACCCTGTCGCCGCGCTGCGTGGACTGGGTCACCGCGGTCATGGAGCGCGACGGCCGCGGCACGGCGAGCCGGGCGATGGACGCCCACAACAACCGGATCGGCGCGCGCATCGGCGCCACCGCCAGCAGTTGGGCCGCGATGCAGCGCGAGGTTCGCGCCGCGGTCGACCATGGCGCGATCGATGCGCGTTCGTCCGATCAGATCACCTGGCGCGCCCCCGCGGCGTGGCAGGACCGCCTCTACTGAGAATCCCCCCATGCCCAAGCGCACCGACCTCCACACCATCCTCATCATCGGCGCCGGCCCGATCGTCATCGGCCAGGCCTGCGAGTTCGACTACTCCGGCGCGCAGGCGTGCAAGGCGCTGCGCGACGAGGGCTACCGCGTGGTGCTGGTCAACAGCAACCCGGCCACGATCATGACCGACCCGAACATGGCCGACGCCGTGTACATCGAGCCGATCAACTGGCAGACGGTCGAGAAGATCATCGCCAAAGAGAAGCCCGACGCGCTGCTGCCGACGATGGGCGGGCAGACCGCGCTGAACTGCGCGCTGGACCTGGCCGACCACGGCGTGCTCGAGAAGTACGGCGTCGAACTGATCGGCGCCAAGCGCGAGGCCATCCGCATGGCCGAGGACCGCGAACTGTTCCGCGTGGCGATGGGCGAGATCGGCCTGGAGTGCCCGAAGGCGGCAGTGGCGCACACCCTGGAAGAGGCGCTGGAGATCCAGGCCACGGTTGGCTACCCGACCATCATCCGCCCCAGCTTCACCCTCGGCGGCAGTGGCGGCGGCATCGCCTACAACCGCGAGGAACTGATCGAGATCGTCGGTCGCGGCCTGGAGCTGTCGCCGACCAGCGAAGTGCTGGTCGAGGAGTCGGTGCTGGGCTGGAAGGAGTTCGAGATGGAAGTGGTCCGCGATACCGCGGACAACTGCATCATCGTCTGCTCGATCGAGAACCTGGACCCGATGGGCGTGCACACCGGCGACTCGATCACCGTGGCGCCGGCGCAGACCCTCACCGACAAGGAATACCAGCGCCTGCGTGATGCGTCGATCGCGGTGCTGCGCAAGATCGGCGTGGACACCGGCGGCTCCAACGTGCAGTTCGGCATCAACGCGCAGACCGGCCGCGTGGTGGTGATCGAGATGAACCCGCGCGTGTCGCGTTCCTCGGCGCTGGCCTCCAAGGCCACCGGCTTCCCGATCGCCAAGGTCGCGGCCAAGCTGGCGGTGGGCTACACCCTGGACGAACTGAAGAACGAGATCACCGGCGGGCTGACCCCGGCCTCGTTCGAGCCGTCGATCGACTACGTGGTCACCAAGATTCCGCGCTTCGCCTTCGAGAAGTTCCCGCAGGCCGACGCGCGCCTGACCACGCAGATGAAGTCGGTGGGTGAGGTGATGGCGATGGGCCGCACCTTCTCCGAGTCGCTGCAGAAGGCGCTGCGCGGCCTGGAGACCGGCAAGATCGGGCTGGATCCGACCGGCCTGGACCTGAGCAGCGAAGACGACCTGGCCACGCTGAAGCGTGAGTTGAAGGCGCCCGGTCCGGAGCGCTTGTTCTACGTCGCCGACGCCTTCCGCGCTGGCATGAGCGTGGAGCAGGTGCACGGGCTGTCGTTCATCGATCCCTGGTTCCTCGACCAGATGGAAGACCTGATCGCGCAGGAAGCGCAGCTGGCCGCCGACGGCCTCGGCGCGCTGGACGCGGCGCGCCTGCGCACGCTCAAGCGCGCCGGTTTCTCCGACGCGCGCCTGGCCGAGCTGTGCGGCACCAACGAGGCTGCGGTGCGCGCGTTGCGCCGCGCGCACAAGGTGCGCCCGGTGTACAAGCGGGTGGACTCGTGCGCGGCGGAGTTCGCCACCAGCACCGCCTACCTGTACTCGACCTACGAGGACGAGTGCGAGGCCGCGCCGAGCGACCGCGACAAGATCATGATCCTGGGCGGCGGTCCCAACCGCATCGGCCAGGGCATCGAGTTCGACTACTGCTGCGTGCACGCGGCGCTGGCGCTGCGCGAGGACGGCTACGAGACCATCATGGTCAACTGCAATCCGGAGACCGTGTCCACCGACTACGACACCTCCGATCGCCTGTACTTCGAGCCGCTGACCCTGGAAGACGTGCTGGAGATCGTCGAGCTGGAGCAGCCCAAGGGCGTGATCGTGCAGTACGGCGGGCAGACCCCGCTGAAGCTGGCGCGCGCGCTGGAAGCCAACGGCGTGCCAGTGATCGGCACCTCACCGGACTCGATCGACCTGGCCGAGGACCGCGAGCGTTTCCAGCAGCTGGTCGACAAGCTCGGCCTGAAGCAGCCGCCGAACCGCATCGCCCGCAACGCCGACGAAGCGCTGGTGCTGGCGCGCGAGATCGGCTATCCGCTGGTGGTGCGCCCGAGCTACGTGCTCGGCGGCCGCGCCATGGAGATCGTCTACGGCGAATCCGACCTGGCGCGCTATGTGCGCGACGCGGTCAAGGTCTCCAACGATTCGCCGGTGCTGCTGGACCGCTTCCTCGACAACGCGGTGGAAGTGGACGTGGACATCATCGCCGACCAGGACGGACAGGTGCTGATCGGCGGCGTCATGGAGCACATCGAGGAAGCCGGCGTGCATTCGGGCGATTCGTCCTGCTCGCTGCCGCCGTACTCGCTGTCGCCGGCCACCCAGGCCGAGTTGCGCCGCCAGGTGGTCGAACTGGCCAAGGCGCTGAACGTGGTCGGGCTGATGAACACCCAGTTCGCGGTGCAGGTCAACGATGCCGGCGACGACATCGTCTACCTGCTGGAAGTGAACCCGCGCGCCTCGCGCACCGTGCCGTTCGTGTCCAAGGCGATCGGCGTGCCGCTGGCCAAGATCGCCGCGCGCTGCATGGCCGGCAAGACCCTGGCCGAGCAGGGCGCGCTGAAGGAGATCGTGCCCGACTACTACTCGGTGAAGGAGGCGATCTTCCCGTTCGCCAAGTTCCAGGGCGTCGATCCGATCCTCGGCCCGGAGATGCGTTCCACCGGTGAGGTGATGGGCGTGGGCCGCAGCTTCGGCGCGGCGTTTGCGCGCGCGCAGGAAGCCGGCGGCATCAAGGCGCCGCCGCTGGGCAAGGCCTTCGTGTCGGTGCGCGATCCGGACAAGCAGCGCGTGCTGCCGGTGGCGCAGGCGCTGGTCGAGCGTGGCTACACCCTGGTCGCCACCCGCGGCACCTGCGCCTGGCTGCAGCAGCACGGCCTGCAGTGCGAGCAGGTGAACAAGGTCGCCGAGGGCCGCCCGCACATCGTCGATCTGATCAAGAACGGCGAAATCGTGTATATCGTCAACACCACCGAGGGCCGGGCGGCGATCTCCGACTCGTTCTCGATCCGCCGCGAAGCCTTGCAGCATCGCGTCACCTATTCGACCACGGTCGCCGGCGCGCGTGCGCTGGTGCATTCACTGGAATTCCGCGGCACCGGTCCGGTCTGGGCGCTGCAGGAACTGCACAAGGAGCTGGAAGCGTGAGAGCCCCGATCACCATGCAAGGCGCGCAGCGGTTGCGCGAGGAACTGGATCACCTGAAGTCGGTCAAGCGTCCCGAGGTCATCACCGCGATCGCCGAGGCGCGCGCGCACGGCGACCTCAAGGAGAACGCCGAGTACCATGCGGCGCGCGAGCAGCAGGGTTTCATCGAAGGCCGCATCAAGCAGTTGGAGAGCGAGCTGTCGCACGCCGAGGTCATCGACGTCAGCAAGCTGGCGGTCGGCAGCAAGGTGGTGTTCGGCGCCACCGTGACCCTGGCCGATGTCGAGACCGACGAAGAGAAGCGCTACCAGCTGGTCGGCGATCTGGAAGCGGACATCAAGCTGGGCCTGATCGCGATCTCCTCGCCGCTGGCGCGTGCGCTGATCGGCAAGATGGAAGGCGACAGCGTCAGTATCGACGCCCCGGCCGGACGCCGCGAGTACGAGATCGTCAGCGTCGCCTACGTCGGCTGATCCGATGGCGGTCGCCACCTTGCTGTTGCCGGAGCGGGTGCGCCTGGCCGGCGCCGTGCTGGCCGGCGAGGTGGCGCGCGCGTTCGGCCGTGCCGACCGCACGCAGGCCACGCCGGGCGGCGAGGCGCAGTTGCGCCGCCATTTCGCACTGGCGGAGGCATCGCTGCCGGCTGCGGCACTGACCCGCCAGCTTGACGCCGGCGATGCCGGCGACGGCCTGTGGCTGCGCGCCGATCCTGCCTACGTGGTGCCGGACATGCAGGGCGCGCGGCTGATGGCGCATGGCGACATGCTGCCGCTCGACGCGGTGGACCTGGACGCGCTGTTGCCAGCGGTGCAGGGCGTGTTCGCCGAGAGCGGGCTGATCCTGCACGCGCCCGATCCCACCCGCTGGTATCTGCGCCTGCCGGCCGACAGCGTGCTGCCGGTATTCGCGGCGCCGGCGCAGGTGCTCGGGGCGGACCTGTTCGATCATCTGCCGCAGGGCGAGGACGCGCGCCGCTGGCGTGCGCTGCTGACCGAGGCGCAGATCGTGTTGCATCAGCATCCGTGGAACCGCGAGCGCGTGGCGCGTGGGCAGCCGGCGATCAATTCGCTGTGGTTCTGGGGCGGCGGCCGCCTGCCGGCCACGGTCGGCACCGCGCATGCGCAGGTGCGCAGCCGCGATCCGCTGTTGCGCGCGCTGGCGCAGGCCGCCGGCGTGGCCGATGCGCAGGCGCCGCGGGTCGATGCGCTGGTCGACCTGCGTCAGCTCCGCGCGCCCGAACAGTTCGTCGGCGAGGTGGTGCAGCCGCTGCTGCAGGCGCTGCGCGATGGCGAGTTGCAGCAACTGCAACTGGATTTCGAGGACGGTACCTGTTTCCGCATCGCCCCCGCGCAACGCTGGCGCCTGTGGCGGCGGCCGCTGTCGCGCCTGGACGCATGAGTTCGCTCGCGCGCATCGTGCGGCGGCCGGTGGCGGCCGCGGGCGGCCCGTGGAGCGAGGCCACGTTGCCGTTATTGCAGCGCATCTACGCTGCGCGTGGCGCGCACGACAGTGGCCTGGCGCAGCCCAAGCTGGCGCAACTGCTGCCGCCGGACGCGCTGAGCGGCATCGACGCGGCGGTGGCCTTGCTCGCCGAGGCGATCGCCGCGGGCAAGCGCATCCTGGTGGTCGGCGATTTCGATTGCGACGGCGCCACCGCCTGCGCGGTGGCAGTGCGCGGGCTGCGCCTGCTCGGCGCCGCGCAGGTGCTGCACGCGGTGCCCAATCGCATGGTCCACGGCTACGGGCTGTCGCCGGCGCTGGTGGCGGAACTGGCCCCATTGCAGCCGGATTTGTTGGTCACGGTGGATCACGGTATCGCCTGCCACGCCGGCGTCGCCGCGGCCAAGGCGTTGGGCTGGCAGGTGCTGGTCACCGACCATCACCTGCCGGGGCCGGCCTTGCCGCCGGCCGACGCCATCGTCGATCCGAATCTCGCCGGCGACGCGTTCCCGAGCAAGATGCTGGCCGGCGTCGGGGTGATCTTCTACGTGCTGCTGGCACTGCGTCGGCACCTGCGCGTGTGCGGTGCGTTCGCGGCGGCGCCGCCGGACCTGGGCGTGCTGCTGGACCTGGTCGCGGTCGGCACCGTCGCCGATCTGGTACCGCTGGACCCGAACAACCGCGCGCTGGTCTCGGCCGGTTTGCGCCGGTTGCAGCGTGGCGAAGGTTGCCTTGGCCTGCGCGCCTTGATCGAAGCCAGTGGCCGCGACCCGGCGCGGCTCAGCGCCAGCGACATCGGCTTCGCCTTGGCCCCTCGGCTGAACGCCGCTGGCCGGCTCGAGGACATGGCCCTGGGCATCGAACTGCTGTTGTGCGAAGACCCGCAGCAGGCGCGCACGATCGCCGCGACGCTGGAGGAGATCAACGCCGAGCGCCGCGCCGTGCAGCAGCAGATGACCGACGAGGCCGAAGCGGTCGTGGCGCAGGCGCTGCTGGCCGCGCCCGAGCAGCCGCCGGTGGCGGTGTGCCTGTTCGATGCGCAGTGGCATCCCGGCGTGATCGGCCTGGTCGCCTCGAAGATGAAGGACCGTCTGCATCGGCCGGTGATCGCCTTCGCTCCGGCCGAGCCGGGCAGCACCCAGTTGCGCGGCTCGGCGCGTTCGATTCCCGGTTTCCATATCCGCGACGCGATGGCGGCGGTGGAGGCGCAACGGCCGGGCCTGATGGAGAAGTTCGGCGGCCATGCCATGGCCGCGGGCCTGAGCCTGCCCCAGGACGCGCTGGCCGAGTTCGAGCAGGTATTCCGCGCGCATGCGCTGGCCAGCCTGGATGCGGAACTGCTGCAGGCCGAACTGCTCAGCGACGGCGCACTGGATCCGCGTGAACTCGACCATCGCCACGCCGAGGCGTTGCGACAGGGCGGGCCGTGGGGGCAGGGTTTTCCCGAACCGCTGTTCGACGGCGAATTCGAGGTGTTGCAGTGGCGCGTGCTGAAGGAGCGCCATCTCAAGCTGAGCCTGCGCTGCCCCGGCCGCGCGGAGCCCTTGAACGCGATCCACTTCAATGGCTGGCAGGGTCGCGAACCTGGCCGCCGCGTGCACATCGCCTATCGGCTGGTTGCCGACGACTACCGCGGCGGCGAGGCGGTGCAACTGGTGGTGGAGCACTGCCTGCCACTGGGGAGCTGAGCACCTTACGGTCTGCTTGCGCGTGTGGCACCGCTTCGCGCCGTACCCTCACCCCAACCCCTCTCCCGGTGGGAGAGGGGCTTTGCTTTCCCTTCTCCCCTCGGGAGAAGGTGGCCCGCAGGGGCGGATGAGGGTACGGGCGAAGCCGCGCACAGCCAAAGCAGCACGCTGTGCGCCGCACCCTCACCCTAACCCCGCTCCTGATGGGAGAGGGGTTACGCATCGCATGAGGTCTTGACGCACACAAGCAACCCCATCGCGCCACGGCGGACGTTCAAGCCATACCGTCCCATCGAGGAGTGATCCATGTGGTCCATCGTGCGCAAAGGCGTGTGCGTGTTGTTGCTTTCGTGGTCGGTGCTCGCTGCGGTCCCGGCCGGAGCGCAGTCCGTGCCGCAGCGGCAATTGGTAGCGCCGCTGCTACACACCGACGCCGGCGAACGTCCGGTCGAACTGCGCGCGGTGTCGGTGCGTGCGCAGGCCGCCGCCGGCCTGGCCGAGACCACGGTGGAGTTGGAATTCTTCAATCCCAATACCAGGGTGCTGGAAGGGCAACTGACGTTCCCGCTACGCGAGGGCCAGCAACTCAGCGGGTTCGCCCTGGACATCGACGGGCAGATGCGCGACGCCGTGCCGGTGCCCAAGGCACGCGGGCGTCAGGTGTTCGAGGCGGTCGAGCGGCGCGGCGTGGATCCTGGTCTCCTGGAGCAGACCGCCGGCAACCAGTTCCGGCTGCGCGTCTACCCGCTGCCGGCGCGTGGCAGCCGCCATGTGCGCCTGGTCTATCGCGAATCGCTGCCGCGCACCGCCGCCGGCTGGCAATGGCGGTTGCCGCTGGCGTATGCGGCCAGCGCGCGCTCGCTGCAGGTGCAGCTGAGCACGCAGGCAGCGCCCGCCACGCCTGCGATGGCTGCGCCCGGCCTGCGTCTGCTGCCGACGGCGGACGACGGCTATGTCGCGACCTGGTCCGGCACCCCGGCACAGTTGCCGCAGGAACTGGCGCTATCGTTGCGCGCGAGTGCGACGCCGCGCGTGGCGACTGGCATCCACGACGGCCAGCGCTACTTCCAGGCGCTGGTGCCGGTCGCCGACCTGCATGCCCCGCGCCCGCTGCCGCAGCGCGTCGGCCTGCTCTGGGATGCGTCCGGATCTGCGCGGCAGCGCGATATCCCGGCCGAACTGGCCTTGCTGCAGCGCTACTTCGCCGCGGTCGGCACGGCCCAGGTCGATCTGATCGTGCTGCGCGACCGCGCCGCGGCACCGCGCAGGTTCCAGGTGCGCAACGGCGACTGGAGCGCCTTGAAGGCGGCGCTGCAGGCCGAGCAGCCCGACGGCGCCAGCGCGCTGGGCGCCTGGCAACCGGCGGCGCAGGTGCAGGAGTACCTGCTGTTCAGCGATGGCCTGGGCAACTACGGCACGCAGACCCTGCCGCCGCTGGCGCCGGGACAACGCCTGTATGCGATCGACTCGGCCGGCGTGCACGCCGATGCCGCACGCCTGGCGGCGATCGCGGAAGCACGCGGCGGACGCGCAATCGCGCTGGAGGGGATGCAGGGAGTCAAGCTCGCCAGCGAACGCCTGTTGCAGCGTGGCGGCGAACTGGTCGCGATGGACGGCAGCCAGGTCGCCGATCTGGTCGCCGATTCGCGCTACGCCGACGATGGCTACCTGCGCATCGCCGGGCGCCTGCTCGGGGCCGATGCGGCGCTGCACCTGGAGATCGCCACGGCCGCCAGCCGCCGGCACGTGCGGCTATCGTTGCGCCAGGTCGATGACGTGCCTGGAGACCTGGTGCCGGGCGCCTGGGCGCGGGCCATGCTGCGCAGTCTGTCCGCCGATCCGCTGGGTTCGGCGGCGCGTCGCCAGGCGCTGGCCGCGCGCTTCGGCCTGGTCAGCGCCGAGACCTCGCTGCTGGTGCTGGAGAACGTCGACGACTACGTCCGCTACGACATCCCGGCGCCGCCAGCGCTGCGCGCGGCGGTGGCGCGTGCGCAGGCGCAACAGCAGCGGATACACGTCGAAACGCGCAAGCAACGCATCGACCGGGTTGCCGAGGCATTCGCGCAGCGCATCGCCTGGTGGCAGCGCCAGTTTCCCAAGGGCGCGCCGCCGCAGCTGGTCGCGCAGGAGCAGCAAGGCCGCGCCGAGGTGACCGGGCAGAACCTTGCGCGCATGGCATCGGCGTCCGAATCGCTGGCGCTTCCGATGGCAGCGCCGCCGGCTCCTGCTGCGATGCCGGCGCCGGCTCGGACGCTGGCTGCACCGGCGGGCCTGGACGCGATGACCGTTGCTGCCGACGCGGTCGCTTCAGCTCCGGCGACCGACGCAAGCGGGGAACCCGCGATCGCCCTGGCCCTGCAGCCCTGGCAGCCGGATGCGCCGTATGCGCGGCGCCTGCGTGCGGCCCCCGCTGACGCGGTGTATCCGTTGTACCTGAGCGAACGCGCCGCGCACGCCGACAGCGTGGCGTTCTATCTGGATGTGGCCGACGTACTGTTTGCGCGCGGCCAGCGCGACCTGGCCCTACGCGTGCTATCCAACCTGGCCGAACTGCAGTTGGAGAACCGCCACGTGCTGCGCGTGCTCGGCTACCGGCTGCTGCAGGCCGGCCGTGCCGATCTGGCGGTGCCGGTGTTCGAGCAGGTGCTGCGGTTGGGCGAGGAGGAGCCACAGAGCTTTCGTGACCTGGGCCTGGCCTATGCCGCGCGCGGCGACGCGCAGGCGGCGATCGCGCAGCTGTACCAGGTGGTGGTGCGCGGCTGGGATCCGCGCTTCGACGGGGTGAGCATGATCGCGCTCAACGAACTGAACGCGATCGTGGCGCGGGCACCACAACGGCCGGATACCGGCTTCATCGATCCGCGGCTGCTGCGCAACCTGCCGCTGGACCTGCGCGTGGTGCTGAACTGGGACAGCGACGACAGCGACATGGACCTGTGGGTGACCGACCCCAACGGCGAGCGCTGCTACTACGGCAATCGTGCGACCTACCAGGGTGGCCAGTTGTCGCCGGATTTCACCGGCGGCTACGGGCCGGAGGAGTTCTCGCTACGCAAGGCCAGGCCCGGCAAGTACAAGGTGGAAGCGAACTTCTTCGGCGAGCGCCAGCCGCTGGTCACCGGCGCCACCACCTTGCACCTGCAACTGAGCACAGGCTGGGGCACGGCCGCGCAACGCGACCAGCAGGTGACGCTGCGCCTGACCGAGCGCAAGGAGACAGTGCTGGTCGGCGAGTTCGAGGTGCGCTGATCCGCCCGTGGCGCGCCGGCGTGGCAATGCCGGCGCGCTACACTGGCGCGATGTCCGATCCGTCCGCCGGCGCCAGCGCCTATTCCCGTTTCCAGCCCTGGCGCCGCAGCTTCGAGATCGGCTTCTGGGTTGCGCTCACCCTGATCAACGCCACCGCTAACAGCGTCACGGTGCTGATCGACATCCGCAAGACCGGGCTGCACTTCGCCGCGTGGGAGCCGGTGGTCTGGGAGTGGTCCAGCAACCTGATGTTTCTGCTGATCGTGCCGCTGGTGGTGCTGCTGACCCGACGCTACCCGCTGCACTGGGACACCTGGCGACGCCGGTTGCCCGGCTATCTGTTGGGCAGCGTGGCGCTGTCGGTGCTGCACGTGGTGGGGATGGTCGCCCTGCGCAGCCTGGTCTACCGCCTGCAGGGCCAGCACTACGACTTCGGCTCGTGGCCGCAGGGCCTGGCCTACGAGTATCTCAAGGACGTGCGCAGCCTGGCCTCGATCGTGTTGTGCGTGGAGATGTACCGGTTCCTGCTGCGGCGCTGGCAGGGCGAGGCGGCGCTGCTCGGCGCGCCCGACGCCGGCCCGCCGGTGGGTTCGCTGGAGCGCCCGGAGCGCTTCCTGGTGCGCAAGCTGGGCCGCGACTTCCTGGTCGCCGCGGCCGACATCGAATGGCTGCAGGCCTCAGGCAACTACGTCAACCTGCGCGTGCGCGGCCACGACTACCCGCTGCGCAGCACCATGGCCGCGATCGAGGCGCGGCTGGACCCGGCGCGGTTCGTGCGCATCCACCGCAGCTACATCGTCAACCTGGCCAGCGTGGTCTCGATCGAGCCGCTGGAGGCGGGCGAGGCGCGGGTGCACCTGCGCGACGGCAGCCAGGTGCCGTGCAGCCGCCGCTACCGCGCCGCGCTGCGCGTGGCGGCCGGAGAGGGCGAGGCCGCGACCGTCGACTAGGCGGGCGGCGCTGTGGCGCGGCGGCCGGAATTGCTAGAATCGCGCTCTTGTCTGCCGGAAAAAGCCGCAATGATCGAACTCAATCCGATTCGCCACCGCATCGCCGATCTGTCCGATCGGGTGCTGTCGCTACGGGGGTTTCTTTGACTACGACGCCAAGAAGGAGCGTCTAGAGGAAGTCACCCGGGAGCTGGAAAGCCCCGACGTCTGGAACGACCCCGAGCGCGCCCAGGGCCTGGGCCGCGAACGCGCCAGCCTGGAGAAGACCGTCGGCGGCATCGCCAACGTGCTCGATGGCCTGAACGAATCCCTGGAATTCCTGGAACTGGCCGAGAGCGAGAACGACGAGGCCACCGCGCAGGCGGTGCTGGCCGACGTCGACCGCTTCCAGGCGCAGGTGGAGAAGCTGGAGTTCCAGCGCATGTTCTCCGGGCAGATGGACGCCAGCAACGCCTTCGTCGACATCCAGGCCGGCGCCGGCGGCACCGAGGCCCAGGACTGGGCCGAGATCCTGCTGCGCATGTACCTGCGCTGGTGCGAGTCGCGCGGCTGGAAGACCGAACTGATGGAAGTCTCCGGCGGCGAAGTGGCTGGGATCAAGTCCGCCACGCTGCGCGTGGAAGGCGACTTCGCCTACGGCTGGCTGAAGACCGAGACCGGCGTGCACCGGCTGGTGCGCAAGTCGCCGTTCGACTCGGACAACCGCCGCCATACCAGCTTCACCTCGGTGTTCGTGTCGCCGGAAGTGGACGACAACATCGACATCGACATCAATCCGGCCGATCTGAAGACCGACGTGTACCGGTCCTCCGGCGCCGGCGGCCAGCACGTCAACAAGACCGAATCGGCGGTGCGCATCACCCACGTGCCCACCGGCATCGTGGTGGCCTGCCAGACCGGGCGCAGCCAGCACCAGAATCGCGACAACGCGATGAAGATGCTGGCCGCCAAGCTGTACGAGCTGGAGATCCAGAAGCGCAACGCCGAGCGCGATGCGGTGGAGGCGACCAAGTCCGACATCGGCTGGGGCAGCCAGATCCGCAACTACGTGCTCGATCAGAGCCGGATCAAGGACCTGCGCACCGGCGTGGAACGCTCGGACACGCAGAAGGTGCTCGACGGCGACCTCGACGAGTTCGTCGAGGCCAGCCTCAAGTCCGGCCTGGAAGCCGGCTCCAAACGCAGCGACGCCTGACCCGGCGGCCTCCGTCTTGGCGACGGAGGCCGTGCGGCGGCACACGGCCCGCCGGCTGGTGCATTCTTTCCCTTCCTCACGCATCCCCCTACCCATGACCGAGCAGACCCCCGCGCCGTCCCTTCCCGTCGACGAGAACAGCCTCATCGCCGAACGGCGCGCCAAACTCGCCGCGCTGCGCGCGCAGGGCGTGGCCTATCCGAACGATTTCCGCCGCAGCGACTTCGCCGGCGATCTGCAGGCCGAGTTCGCCGACACCGAGCGCTGGACCGCGGAGGCGCTGGAGGCACAGGGCCGCAGCCTGCGCCTGGCCGGGCGCCTGCTGGCCAAGCGGGTGATGGGCAAGGCCAGCTTCGTGCAGCTGCAGGACGAGTCCGGGCGCATCCAACTGTTCCTGCAGGCCAACGCCCTGGGCGAAGCCTACGACGCCTTCAAGGGCTGGGACATCGGCGACATCATCGGCGTGGAAGGCGGGCTGACCCGCACCAAGACCGGCGAGCTGTCGATCAAGGCCACCGCGCTGCGGTTGCTGACCAAGGCGCTGCGGCCGCTGCCGGACAAGTGGCACGGCCTGTCGGACGTGGAGCAGCGCTACCGCCAGCGCTACGTCGACCTGATCGTGTCGCCGGAGGCGCGCGAGGTGTTCGTCAAGCGCTCCAAGATCATCCGCGCCATGCGTGCCTGGCTGGACGCGCGCCGCTTCCTGGAAGTGGAGACGCCGATGATGCACTACATTCCCGGCGGCGCCACGGCCAAGCCGTTCACCACCCACCACAACGCGTTGGACCTGGACCTGTATCTGCGCGTGGCCCCGGAGCTGTACCTGAAGCGCCTGGTGGTCGGTGGCCTGGAACGGGTCTACGAAATCAACCGCAATTTCCGCAACGAAGGCGTCAGCACCCGGCACAATCCGGAATTCACCATGATGGAGCTGTACGAGGCCTACGCCACGTACCACGAGGTGATGGACCTGACCGAGAACGTCATTCGCGATGTCGCCGGCGAGGTGCTGGGCACCACCCAGGTGCACTGGGACGGCGCCGACATCGACCTGGCGCCGGCATTCCGCCGCTGGCGCATGGACGAGGCGGTGCGCCACCACAACCCGGAGATCAGCGCCGCCGACTGCACCGACCGCGAGGCCCTGCTACGCCATTGCGAGCGGCTGAAGATCCGCACCAAGCCGTCCTACGGCTGGGGCAAGCTGCTGCTGGAGATCTTCGAGGCCACGGTCGAGCACACCCTGATCCAGCCCACCTTCATCACCGACCACCCGGTCGAGGTGTCGCCGCTGGCCCGTTCCAGCGACACCGAACCGGGCTACACCGACCGCTTCGAACTGTTCATCAACGGCAAGGAGATCGCCAACGGCTTCTCCGAGCTCAACGACCCGGAAGACCAGGCGGCGCGGTTCCAGGCCCAGGTGGCGGCCAAGGACGGCGGGGACGACGAGGCCATGCACTTCGACGCCGACTACATCCGGGCGCTGGAAGTCGGGCTGCCGCCGACCGGCGGCCTGGGCATCGGCATCGACCGACTGGTAATGTTGCTCACCGGCAGCAGCTCGATCCGTGACGTGCTGCTGTTTCCGTACATGCGTCCGGAGGCTTAACCTAGCCGCGGACGAGGTGGCGCGGTTCTTGCACCAGGCGTTGCACGCAAAAGGAAGTGAGGTGGACGGGCCGGGGTGAGTCAGCGCCGGCGCGTTCCCGTTGTCGTCTCAGCAGCCCGCGCAGATGCGACGGGCGGAGGATTGCAGATGCATGATGCCAGCATGAGCCTCTCCGGCGCGTCCTCGAACGGGGACCGTCTCCACTGGGCGGACGGAAGCGACAATCGTTTGAACATCGTCATCGTCGACGATCAGACCTCAGCGCGCACGATGCTGCGGCATGTCATCGAGGACATCGCCCCGGAACTGACCGTGCGCGATTTCGGCGACTCGCAGGCCGCGCTGGCCTGGTGCGAGGCCGGCAAGGTCGATCTGCTGTTGCTCGACTACCGCATGCCGGGCATGGACGGGCTGGAGTTCGCGCGGCGCCTGCGCCGGCTGCCCAAGCACCGCGACATTCCGATCATCCTGATCACCGTGGTCGGCGACGAACCGATCCGTCAGGCCGCCCTGGAGGCGGGGGTGATCGACTTCCTGGTCAAGCCGATCCGCCCGCGCGAATTGCGTGCGCGCTGCCACAACCTGCTGCAGCTGCGGTTGCAGAGCGAGAACATCAAACAGCGCGCGATGTCGCTGGAGCAGCGCCTGCTGGCCAGCATGCGCGAGGTCGAGGAGCGCGAACGCGAGACCCTGTCGCGGTTGGCGCGGGCCATCGAGTACCGCGACGTCGGCACCAGTGCCTACCTGGAGCGCATGGCCCACGTGGCCGGGCTGATCGCCGAGCAACTGGGCCTGTCCGAGGACGAGGTGCGGGTCATCGAGATGGCGGCGAGCCTGCACGACATGGGCAAGATCGCCATTCCCGACGCGGTGCTGCTCAAGCCGGGCAAGCTCAACGAGGACGAGATGGCGGTGATGCGCATGCATCCGCGCATCGGCTACGAACTGCTCAGCGGCAGCCAGAACCGCTTCATCCAGGTCGGCGCGCTGATCGCCCTGCGCCATCATGAGCGCTACGACGGCAGCGGCTACCCGGACGGCCTGGTCGGCGAGGCGATTCCGCTGGAAGCGCGGATCGTGGCGGTCGCCGACGTATTCGACGCGCTGATCTCGCCGCGCCCCTACAAGGAAGCCTGGACCATGGATGCGACGCTGGCCTACCTCTACGCCCAGCGCGGCCGCCTGTTCGACCCGCGTTGCGTGGACGCGCTGTTCCGTGGACGCGAGCAGCTGCAGGTGATCTGCGAGAAATTCTCCACCGCCTCGGCGCGACCAGGAGTCTGACATGATCGCGGCGATCACGTGGGTGCGGCAGCGGTTCGCGGAGCGCAAGGACACCGAGCACGGGCAGGCGTTCGTCCGCATCTGCATGGTCGGCCTGATCCTGGCGTACGAACTGTCGTTCTCGCACACCTGGGACATCGCCCCGCGGCAGCGCGCCTACGTCATCGGCCTGACCCTGATCTCGCAGGCCGTGGCCCTGGCCTTGATGACCTGGATCCTGGCCCGGCCGCAGCGCTCGGACGTGCGCCGGATCATCGGCATGGTCGCCGACTACGGGCTCATGTCGATGGCGATGAGCGCGATCGGCGAACCGATGGCCTGCATCTACGTCGTCATCATGTGGGTCACCATCGGCAACGGCCTGCGCTACGGCAACCGCTATCTGTACCTGGCCGTGGCCATGGCGGTGGCCAGTTTCAGCATCACGCTGATGACCAGCGACTACTGGATTGCCAATCGCGGCCTGGGCATCGGCCTGCTGGTCGGCCTGGCCGCCATACCGCTGTACCTGTCCGGGCTGTTGCGGCAATTGACCTCGACCACCGCCGAGGCGCGTCGCGCCAGCGAAGCCAAGAGCCGCTTCCTGGCCAACATGAGCCATGAGTTCCGCACCCCGCTGAACGGGTTGTCGGGCATGACCGAGGTGCTGGCGACCACGCGGTTGGACGCCGAACAGCGCGAGTGCGTCAACACCATCCAGGCTTCCGCGCGCAGCTTGCTGTCGCTGGTCGAGGAAGTGTTGGACATTTCCGCGATCGAGGCCGGCAAGCTCCGGCTCGACAAGCGCGATTTCTCGCTGCGCGAAACCCTGGAAGGGATCAGCCTGATCCTGCAGCCGCAGGTACGCGCCAAGCGCCTGGCCTACCAGGTGGATGTCGCTCCGGACGTGCCGGACTATCTCTCCGGCGATCCGGGTCACCTGCGCCAGGTGCTGCTGAACCTGGCCGGCAATGCCATCAAGTTCACCGAGACCGGCCGGGTCGACATCCGGGTGCGCCTGCACAAGAACGAGCATGGCCAGCCGAAGCGCTTGAGTTTCGACATCGTGGACACTGGCATCGGAGTGACCCCGGACATGCGGCCGCGCCTGTTCGAAGCGTTCGAACAGGCCGACGTCGGCCTGGCGCGTCGCTACGAGGGCAGTGGCCTCGGTACCACGATCGCCAAGGGCCTGGTCGAGGCGATGGGGGGAAGCATCGGCTACCAGGAGAACGCGCCGCGCGGCAGCCACTTCTGGTTCGAGCTGCCGTTCGTTGCCGCGGCAGTGCCGGCATCGATGTCGGCGGATGTCGGCGTGCCGGTGGCCAGCGCGCCGACGGCAGCCGAGGAGTTCGATACCAACGGCAACGTCATCGCATTCTCCGATCCGTTCCTGCGCCACCGCGCGCGGGTGCGCGGCATGCGCATCCTGGTCGCCGACGACCATGCCGCCAACCGCATGGTGCTGCAGCGCATGCTGCAGAAGGCCGGGCATCGCGCCATCTGCGTAGACGGCGCGGAGGCGGTGCTGGATGCGCTGGCCGAAAGCGAATTCGATGCAGTGATCGTCGACCTGCACATGCCCGGCATGAGCGGCCTGGACATGCTGCGGCAGTTGCGGGTGATGCAGGCCGGTGGGCCACGTACGCCGGTGGTGGTGCTCAGCGCCGACGTCACTCCCGAGTCGATCCAGCGTTGCGAGCAGGCTGGCGCGCGTACCTTCCTGGCCAAGCCGGTGGTGGCCAACCGTCTGCTCGACACGCTCTCCGATATCGCGATGGAGGGGCGCCTGCGCGCGGGCAGCGAGGCCAACGTGCGGCAAATTGTGGTGTCGAGCGAAGGGGTGCTGGATTCGTCGGTCCTGGACGAACTCGCCGGACTCGGCATGGGCGACGGGTTCGAACGCGAATTCATCTCGCAATGTCTCAACGATGCCGAAGGCTGCCTCGGTGGCATGCAGATCGCCGGTGAGGCCGAACACTGGGAACGCCTGCGCGAACACGCGCATGCGATCAAGGGCGTCGCCAGCAATCTCGGCCTGGTGCGACTCGCCAGCCTCGGTGGCGAGTTGATGCAGATGCCGGAGTGGCAGGTGCGCAGCGAGTGGAGGGCACGGCTGATGGCGCTCAACGCCAGCCTGACCGAAGGCCGCGAAGCCTTGGATCTGCGCGCGCGGCAGAGCGCCGTGCAGGACGGCGAACTGCGCTGAGGAAAACGCCCGGCGCTGGGCCGGGTCATCCCCCGTTGCCGGCAGCGCCACGCTCAGGCGGCAACGACGCCGGCCTGAGCGCGCCGGACCTGGGCGCGCACCAGCCGATCCATGGTCCGCAGCGACTTTTCGCCCAGGGCCAGCGCGGCGTCCACCCAGATTTCCGTCACCGCAAGCAGTTCTTCGCGGCGAACCGGCTGTACCACGTTACGCATCGCATTCATCGCCAGATGCGCCAGCGGCGCGCGCCGCTGTTGCTGGATCAGGTCGCGCACCGCGTCCTTGCCTTGGCCCCTGGGCACCAGTACATCGACAATGCCCATGGCGTGCATCTCTTGGCTGCTGAAAACATGGCCTCCCAGGATGAGCTGCTCCGCTGCATGCGGTGCGATGCGGCGGCTGAGGAACGAATACGCGCCCATGCCCGGGAACAGGCCGAACATGATTTCCGGCAGGCCCATGCCGACGTCCTCTTCGGCCACGATCAGGTGGCATGACAGCGCCATCTCCAGGCCGCCGCCGAGCGCGTCGCCCTGCAGCAGGGCGATGGTGCGGAAACTGCCGCCGAGCCCTTCGTGGAAACGGTGCACGCCATCGATGCAGCTTGTCGCGTAGGCCATCAGGCCGGCGCGGTCGCGGCGGCGGATGTAGTGGCCGAACAGTTCCAGATCGCCGCCCAGGTTGAACGCACTGCCATCGGATGCCAGCACCAGACTGCCCAGCCGCGCCGACGCCAGGTTGCGGGGCTGGCTGATGGACGCGAGGTAGCTGTGCATCTCGCGCATCAACGTGGGATGGAAGCAGGGCCGTAGCTTGGCGGCATTGCCTGCATGCATATACAACCAATGGCTATCGTCGTCGCCGTCCACATCGATACGGATGCTGGAATAGGCGCGGGTACGGGGCAGCGGGTCGATCGTGCTCATGGCGGGCTCTCGGAAAGACGCCCGCGGAGATGGCGTGGCGCAGCGGGCGAGTGCGTTTCCACCCCGCGGATGCTACACCCGGGTGCCGCGGCCGGAACTCGCCCCGCCAGCGCCTTCAGGGGCGCCACGCGGGCGCCCGTCGGATCTGCTTATTGCGGCGGCGGGGCCTCGCGCAGCTCGCGCCGCAGGATCTTGCCGACGTTGGTCTTGGGCAGCTCCTTGCGGAACTCGACGATGCGCGGGTGCTTGTAGCCGGTGAGATTGGCGCGGGCATGCGCCTTCACTTCCTCTGCGGTCAGGTTGGGGTCCTTCTTCACGATGACCACCTTGACCGCCTCGCCGGATTTTTCGTCCGGCACACCGACCGCGGCCACTTCCAGCACGCCCGGCATCATCGCGATGACGTCCTCGACCTCGTTCGGATACACGTTGAAGCCGGACACCAGGATCATGTCCTTCTTGCGGTCGACGATGTAGAAGAAACCCTGCGGATCCATCCGCGCCATGTCGCCGGTGTGCAGCCAGCCGTCGGCATCGATGGCGCTGGCGGTTTCCTCCGGCCGGCGCCAGTAGCCCTTCATCACCTGCGGCCCGCGGATGCACAGCTCGCCGACTTCGCCATGGGCCAGGATCTGGCCCTGGTCGTCCTTGACGCAGGCGTCGGTGGAGGGGATCGGCAGGCCGATCGCGCCGTTGTATTCGGTCAGGGTCAGCGGATTGATGCAGGCCGCCGGCGAGGTCTCCGTGAGGCCGTAGGCTTCCACCAGGGTCACGCCGGTGACCTGCTTCCAACGTTCGGCCACCGCACGTTGCACCGCCATGCCGCCGCCGAGGGTGAACTTCAGCGAGGAGAAATCCACCTTGTCGAAGCCGGGCGTGTTGAGCAGGCCGTTGAACAGGGTGTTGACGCCGGTGAAGGCGGTGAAGCGGGTCTTCTGCAGTTCCTTGACGAAGCCCGGCATGTCGCGCGGATTGCTGATCAGGTGGTTGAGCCCGCCGAGCTTCATGAAGACCAGTCCGTTCGCGGTCAGTGCGAAGATGTGGTACAGCGGCAGCGCGGTGATGATGACTTCCTTGCCTTCCTCCAGCTTGCCGGTCGCCGAGATCCAGGCGCCGGCCTGCAGCATGTTGGCGACCAGGTTGCGGTGGGTCAGCATGGCGCCCTTGGCCACGCCGGTGGTGCCGCCGGTGTACTGCAGGAAGGCGATGTCGTCCGGCTCGATATCGATCGACGGCAGCGTGTGCAGGCGACCGAGGGTCAGCGCGTCGCGGAAGCGGATCGCGTTGGGGATGTCGTAGTCCGGCACCAGCTTCTTGACGTACTTCAGGACGAAGTTGACCAAAGCGCCCTTGGGAAAGCCGAGCATGTCGCCCAGGCCGGTGGTGATCACCTGCTTGACCGGGGTGTCGGCGAGCACTTCCTGCACGGTGGTGCCGAAGTTGTCGATCACCACCAGGGCGCTGGCACCGGAGTCGATCAACTGGTGGCGCAGTTCGCGCGGGGTGTACAGCGGATTGACGTTGACCACGGTCATGCCGGCCAGCAGCACGCCGAAGGTGGCAACGGGGTATTGCAGGCAGTTGGGCATCATCAGGGCGACACGGTCGCCCTTCTTGAGCTGCAGTTCGCCCAGCAGGTAGCCGGCGAATTGCCGGGCCAGTTCGCCGGCCTCGCGGTAGGTCAGGGTCTTGCCGAAGTTGCAGTAGGCGGGGCGGTCTCCGAACTTGGCCACGGAGCTTTCGAACACCGCGGCGACGGAGCGGTACTCGTCGACATCGATCTCGGCGCCAACGCCGGCCGGATAACTCTGCAACCACGGACGATCCAGACTCATATTCCCCCTCCAGGAAACGTATTGATGGCTCTGTACGGACAGTATCCGCTAGAACCGGCAACGGCAGCATACCGTTCCGTAGGGAAAAGGCGAACAGGGG
Source organism: Xanthomonas sp. NCPPB 1128 (assembly GCF_001043115.1). Classification (GTDB taxonomy): domain Bacteria; phylum Pseudomonadota; class Gammaproteobacteria; order Xanthomonadales; family Xanthomonadaceae; genus Xanthomonas_A. Next base: position 411,541 of record NZ_LFME01000001.1, read on the forward strand.
TGGGGTGGAGGTCGCGGGAAGATGTGAATTGTCTTGAGGCTGCGCGCTACAAGCCGAGCGTTTTAAACGCCTGGGCGATGCCGCTGCATCGGGTGCGGGTTGGTCCGCCAAGCATTGCGAAGCAAAGGCTTTCGCCCTTGCGGGCGAGTCACTTTTCTTTGCTTGTGCAAAGAAAAGTAACCAAAAGAAAGCACACCCTGCCTGCGCGCCCTCCGCGCTGCGCGCTCCGGGTCCGCGTCCATCCCGGGGATCCGCGGAAGGGGCTTGTCTGCTTCGCAGCCAAGTCCGGGGCAGTCGCCTCACGGCGCCAGCCCGCCCGCCGGGGCGAAGCAGTGCTTCGCCCTTTTCCGGCGAGCCCTGCCCCTGCCGCGGACGGCGCACATCCCTGTGCGCCGCCCTTCGGGTTTTTCCCCGGCGATGGCCGCCGCTTCGGAAGGGAACCCGGCAGAGCAAGAGCAAACGCAACAGCAACAGCAACAGCAACAGCAGGAGCCTTTGCTCCTGTTGTCGATGACGGCTTTGCCGAAACATCGTTGTTTTGTTGCGCCGCCGCACCAGGCGGCCTCGCCGCACAGGATCTGACTTCCGCTGTTGGAAACCGCCGGGCCGGTCAGCGCGCAGCCAACTGCTGCAGCACGTACTGCAGCAGACCGCCGTGGTGGGCGAGATGGCACGCTTGCGAACCATTGGTTCGCGTGCCGGGCTTCCGCTGTTGGAAGCAGCCGGGGCGGTCAGCGTGCAGCCAACTGCCGCAGCACGTACTGCAGCAGGCCGCCGTGGTGGGCGAGACGGCAGGCTTGCGACCCATTGGTTCGCGTGCCGGCGTAGCGCCCCCGCGCTGTCGCGGGGGCCGGGCTTCCGCTGTTGGAAACCGCCGGGGCGGTCAGCGTGCAGCCAACTGCCGCAGCACGTACTGCAGCAGGCCGCCATGGCGGAAGTACTCCACTTCCTTCGGGGTCAGCAGCATCACTGCCACCTCGAAGGACTGCGCGCTGCCGTCGGCCTTGGTCGCGACGACCTTGGCGCGCTTGCTGGCGCCGTCCTGCAGGCCGGTGATCTCGAACACTTCCGAACCGTCCAGCCCCAGGCTTTGCGCATTCTGGCCGTCGAGGAACTGCAGCGGCAGCACGCCCATGCCCACCAGGTTGGAGCGGTGGATGCGTTCGAAGCTCTCGGCGATCACCGCCTTGACCCCGAGCAGGTTGGTGCCCTTGGCCGCCCAGTCGCGCGAGGAGCCGGTGCCGTATTCCTTGCCGCCGATCACCACCAGCGGCACGCCGTCGGCCTTGTATTTCATTGCCGCGTCGTAGATCGCCAGCTTTTCCGGCTGGCCGCCGCCGGGCGGGTGATACAGGGTGTTGCCGCCTTCCTCGCCGCCGAACATCAGGTTCTTGATGCGGATGTTGGCGAAGGTGCCGCGGACCATGACGTCGTCGTTGCCGCGGCGGCTGCCGTAGCTGTTGAAGTCGGCCGGCTGTACGCCGCGTTCCTGCAGGAAGCGGCCTGCCGGCGAGTCCTTCTTGATGTTGCCGGCCGGGGAAATGTGGTCGGTGGTGATCGAGTCGCCGAACAGACCGAGCACGCGCGCACCGTGCACGTCGTCGATGCGGCCGACCTGCATGGTCATGCCGTCGAAGTAGGGCGGGTTCTTGATGTAGGTGGAGGCGCCGTCCCAGGCGTACAGCTCGCCATCGGGCGAGGCGATGGTGTTCCAGCGGCTGTCGCCCTTGAACACGTCGGCGTAGTTCTGCTTGAACATCTCTGGGCCGACTGTGGCGGCGATGGTGTCGCCGATCTCCTTGTTGCTCGGCCAGATGTCGCGCAGGTACACCGGCTGGCCGTCGCTGCCGGTGCCCAGGGGATCGCGGGTCAGGTCGATGTCGGTGGTGCCGGCGATGGCATAGGCGACCACCAGCGGCGGCGAGGCCAGGTAGTTCATCTTCACTTCCGGATGCACACGCCCTTCGAAGTTGCGGTTGCCCGACAGCACCGAGGCCACCACCAGGTCGTCCTGGGCGATGGCCGCAGACACGTCCTCCGGCAGCGGGCCGGAATTGCCGATGCAGGTGGTGCAGCCGTAGCCGACCACGTAGAAGCCGAGCTGTTCCAGGTCGCCCATGACCCCGGCCTTCTTCAGGTAGTCGGTGACCACCAGCGAGCCCGGCCCGAGCGAGGTCTTGACCCACGGCTGTGCCTTCAGGCCCTTGGCCACGGCGTTGCGCGCGAGCAGGCCGGCGCCGAGCATCACTGCCGGGTTGGAGGTGTTGGTGCAGGAGGTGATGGCGGCGATCACCACCGCGCCGTCGCGCAGGCGCCAGCCGGCGCCGCTGTCCTCGGTGCTCTGCGCCTGCGCCGCCTGGGCGCCGACCGCGGTGCCGCCGCCGCCTTCGTTCTTGAGCCGGTCTTCCTGTTTCGCGTCGCTGTGGCGCTTGCTGCGCGCGTCGGCGAACGGCACCAGGCTGTCGCGGAAGTTGCGCTGCATGTCTTCCAGCAGCACGCGGTCCTGCGGGCGCTTGGGGCCGGCCAGCGAGGGCTTGACCTGGCCCATGTCCAGTTCCAGGACGGCGCTGTATTCGGCATGCGCGCTGTCGGCGTCGTGCCACAGGCCTTGCGCCTTGGCGTAGGCCTCGACCAGCGAGATCTGCTCCTCGCTGCGCCCGGACAGGCGCAGGTAGGTCAGCGACTCGGCGTCGATCGGGAAAATGCCGCAGGTGGCACCGTACTCGGGTGCCATGTTGCCGATGGTGGCGCGGTCGGCCAGCGGCAGGTGCTGCAGGCCGTCGCCGAAGAACTCGACGAACTTGCCCACCACGCCGTGCTTGCGCAGCATCTGCGTCACCGTCAGCACCAGGTCGGTGGCGGTGGCGCCCTCGGGCAGCTTGCCGGTGAGCTTGAAGCCCACCACCTGCGGGATCAGCATCGACGAGGGCTGGCCGAGCATCGCCGCTTCCGCCTCGATGCCGCCCACACCCCAGCCGAGGACGCCGATGCCGTTGATCATGGTGGTGTGGCTGTCGGTGCCGAACACGGTGTCCGGGTAGGCCATCGCCTCGCCGTCGCGCTCGCCGGTCATCACCACACGCGCCAGGTGCTCCAGGTTGACCTGGTGCACGATGCCGGTGTTCGGCGGCACCACCTTGAAGTTGTCGAAGGCCTTCTGGCCCCAGCGCAGGAAGCCGTAGCGTTCCTTGTTGCGCTGGAATTCGATCTTGCCGTTGAGGTCCAGCGCATCGGGCTTGCCGAACACGTCCACCTGCACGGAATGGTCGATCACCAGTTCCGAGGGAATCAACGGGTTGATCTGCTCCGGGCGTCCGCCGAGCTTGACCACCGCATCGCGCATCGCCGCCAGGTCGACCACGCAGGGCACGCCGGTGAAGTCCTGCAGCACCACGCGCGCCGGCATGAAGGCGATCTCGGTGTCCGGTTCGGCCTTCGGATCCCACTTGGCCACCGCCTCGATGTGGTCCTTGCCCACGGTCACGCCGCCGTCTTCGTGGCGCAACAGGTTTTCCAGCAGGATTTTCAGCGAATAGGGCAGGCGGGCGATGTCGAAGCGCTCGGCGAGCCTGGGCAGGCTGTAGTAGGCGTAGCGTTGGCCGTTGACCTCGAGCGAGGCGCGGGTGGAAAAGGAATCGCTCATCACGGAACTCCTATGGCGTCGCGGCTGTAGGGACTGCGGTCATTCTGACCGATTCAGTGTGTATGGCAGGTGTGACCGGCGCTGTATGCGGGCTTGAGTATGACGCTTCAAGTATGTAAAATTCGTGCATACCTTGTGGAGCCCGTCCCATGGAAGCCACTGTCGCCGAGCGCGGTCAGATCACCTTGCCCAAGGCCGTGCGCGATGCATTGGGCCTGAGCAAGGGCACCATCCTGAAGGTGGAACTGGACGGCGGCCGGATCATCCTGCGCAAGAGCGTGGACGACGCCATCTCGCGTGCCCGCGGCCGCTTCAAGCTCGATGGCTTCGCCAGCACCGACGAGGCGATGCGCGCGATCCGTGGCCGTGCTCCGGGCGATCCGTTCGAGTCCGAGCCCGACGCCGGCGCATGATCGCCATCGACTCGTCCGTGCTGGTGGACCTGCTGGCCGACGGCCCCCAGGCCGACGCCACCGAAGCCTGCCTGCGCCAGTGCCTGAGTACTGGCCCGGTGGTGGTCTGCGACATCGTCCTGGCCGAAGTCTGCAGCGCGCTGCGCGACGGCGCCGAGGCCTTGTCGGTGCTGGAGGACATGAGCATCCGCTTCAGCGCGCTGGAGGCCAAGTCGGCCTTGCGCGCCGGCGAGATGCAGCGTCGCTTCCGCGCCCGTGGCGGCAAGCGCGAGCGGGTGGTGGCCGATTTCCTGATCGGTGCGCATGCGCTGTTGCAATGCGATGGCCTGATTACCCACGACGACCGTTTTTTCCGCGATTACTTCAAGGGCCTGAAGATCATCGTCCCCAAGCCTGCCGGCTGACGCCGCGCCGCCGCTACCGCACATCCCCACCGTATTTTTCCGGAGAACCCGCATGTTGGAAGCCTATCGCCACCACGTTGCAGAGCGCGCCGCGCTCGGAATCCCGCCGCTGCCGCTGAGCGCGCAGCAGACCGCGCAGGTCATCGAACTGCTGAAGAATCCGCCGGCCGGCGAGGAGCAGTTCCTGGTCGAACTGCTGAGCCAGCGCGTGCCGGCCGGCGTCGACGACGCCGCCAAGGTCAAGGCCTCGTACCTGGCCGCGGTCGCCTTCGGCAGCGAGACCACCCCGCTGATCTCGCCCATCCGCGCCACCGAACTGCTGGGCACCATGCTCGGCGGCTACAACATCCATCCGCTGATCGAGCTGCTGGACAACGCCGAGCTGGGCGCGGTCGCCGCCGAAGGCCTCAAGCACACGCTGCTGATCTTCGACGCCTTCCACGACGTGCAGGAAAAGGCCGAGGCCGGCAACGCGCACGCCAAGGCGGTGCTGCAGAGCTGGGCTGAGGCCGAGTGGTTCACCAGCAAGCCGGAAGTGCCGCAGAGCCTGACCATCACCGTGTTCAAGGTGCCGGGCGAGACCAACACCGACGACCTGTCGCCGGCGCCGGACGCCACCACCCGCCCGGACATCCCGCTGCACGCGCTGGCGATGCTCAAGAACAAGCGCGACGGCGCGGCGTTCGAGCCGGAAGAGGACGGCAAGCGCGGCCCGATCCAGGCCATCGCCGACCTCAAGGCCAAGGGCCACCTGGTCGCCTACGTCGGCGACGTGGTCGGCACCGGTTCCTCGCGCAAGTCGGCGACCAACTCGGTGCTGTGGTGGACCGGCGAGGACATCCCGTACATCCCCAACAAGCGCTTCGGCGGCGTGTGCCTGGGCTCGAAGATCGCGCCGATCTTCTACAACACCATGGAAGACGCCGGTGCGCTGCCGATCGAGCTGGACGTGTCGCAGATGGAGCACGGCGACGTGGTCGAGCTGCGCCCGTACGAGGGCAAGGCGCTGAAGGACGGGCAGGTGATCGCCGAGTTCGCGATGAAGTCGGACGTGCTGTTCGACGAAGTGCGCGCCGGCGGCCGCATCCCGCTGATCGTCGGCCGCGGCCTCACCGCCAAGGCGCGCGAGTTCCTGGGCCTGCCGGTCTCGACCCTGTTCCGCCTGCCGATGGACCCGCCGGACACCGGCAAGGGCTTCTCGCTGGCGCAGAAGATGGTCGGCCGTGCCTGCGGCCTGCCGGAAGGCCAGGGCATGCGCCCGGGCACCTACTGCGAACCGAAGATGACCTCGGTGGGCTCGCAGGACACCACCGGCCCGATGACCCGCGACGAGCTGAAGGACCTGGCCTGCCTGGGCTTCTCCGCCGACCTGGTGATGCAGTCGTTCTGCCACACCGCGGCGTACCCGAAGCCGGTGGACGTCAAGACCCACCACACCCTGCCGGAGTTCATCTCCACCCGCGGCGGCGTGTCGCTGCGCCCGGGCGACGGCGTGATCCACAGCTGGCTCAACCGCATGCTGCTGCCCGACACCGTCGGTACCGGTGGCGACTCGCACACCCGCTTCCCGATCGGCATCTCGTTCCCGGCCGGCTCCGGCCTGGTCGCCTTCGCCGCCGCCACCGGCGTCATGCCGCTGGACATGCCCGAGAGCGTGCTGGTGCGCTTCAAGGGGCAGATGCAGCCGGGCGTGACCCTGCGCGACCTGGTCAACGCGATCCCGCTGTACGCGATCAAGCAGGGCCTGCTGACCGTGGCCAAGCAGGGCAAGAAGAACATCTTCTCGGGCCGCATCCTGGAAATCGAAGGCCTGCCGGAGCTGAAGGTGGAGCAGGCGTTCGAGCTGTCCGACGCCTCCGCCGAGCGGTCGGCCGCCGGTTGCACGGTGCGCCTGAACAAGGCGCCGATTGTCGAGTACCTGACCAGCAACATCACCCTGCTGAAGTGGATGATCGCCGAAGGCTATGCCGACGCGCGTTCGCTGGCGCGGCGGATCAAGAAGATGGAAGAGTGGCTGGCCGATCCGCAGCTGCTCGAGCCCGATGCCGACGCCGAGTACGCCGCGGTGATCGAGATCGACCTGGCCGACATCCACGAGCCGATCGTGGCGTGCCCGAACGATCCTGACGACGTGAAGACCCTGTCCGACGTGGCCGGCGCGGCCATCGACGAAGTGTTCATCGGCTCGTGCATGACCAACATCGGCCACTTCCGTGCCGCAGCCAAGCTGCTGGAAGGCAAGCGCGACATCCCGACCCGCCTGTGGGTCGCGCCGCCGACCAAGATGGACGCCTCGGAGCTGACCAAGGAAGGCCACTACGGCACCTTCGGCGCCGCCGGTGCGCGCATGGAAATGCCGGGCTGCTCGCTGTGCATGGGCAACCAGGCGCAGGCGCGCGAGGGCGCCACGGTGTTCTCGACCTCCACCCGCAACTTCCCCAACCGCCTGGGCCGCAACACCAACGTGTACCTGGGTTCGGCGGAGCTGGCGGCGATCTGCTCGCGTCTGGGCCGGATCCCGACCAAGGACGAGTACATGGCCGACGTCGGCGTGATCAAGACTAGTGGCGAGCAGATCTACCGCTACATGAACTTCGATCAGATCCAGGACTACCAGGACGTGGCCGCCACGGTCGCCGCCTGATCGCCCCGGCGATGCGTTGACGCGACGTGCCGCCCATGCGGCATGTCGCAACGAAAAAAGCCCGGCACTGCCGGGCTTTTTCCATGGTGGCTGCCGGCATTTCGCGGCACGGCGGGTCGCCTCTGCTCGCGCTCACTCTGGCGGCGCGGGCGCGCGCCCCAGCAGCCAGTGCTCAAGCGCCGCCGGCGTGAGCGCCGGTGCGAACAGGAAGCCCTGCAGCACGCGGCAGCCCAGCCGCGCCAGGAACGCGCGTTGCGCCTCGGTCTCCACGCCTTCGGCGACGGTATGCAGGCCCAGGGTCTCGCCGATGCGCAGCACCGAGGTGGTCAGGGCGCGCGAGGTCTGGCAGTGCTCCAGGTCGCTGACGAAGCTCATGTCCAGCTTGAGCTCGTTGACTGGCAGCTGGTGCAGGTGGCTGAGGCTGGAATAGCCGGTACCGAAGTCGTCCAGCGACAGCAGGACGCCGCCGGCCTGCAACTGGCGCAGGTTGGCCAGCACTGCATTGGTGTTGGAGAGCATGACGCTCTCGGTCATCTCCAGGGCCAGGTCGGCCGGTTGCAGGCCGGCGGTGGCGAGCAGGTCTTCCACCCGCGCCGGCAACTGCGGGTCGGCGAAGTTGTTGGCCGACAGGTTCACCGCCACGCGCGGCACCGGGATGCCGCGCAGGCGCCAGTCGGCCATCTGCCGGCAGGCTTCGCGCAAGACCCACTGCCCGAGCTCGTCGATCAGGCCGCATTCCTCGGCCATCGGCACGAACCGCGCTGGCGAGATCGCGCCGAGGTTGGGATGCTCCCAGCGCAATAGGGCTTCCACGCCGTACAGCGCATGTGGCGCTTGGCTGTACAGTTGCGGCTGGTAGTGCAGTTGCAGCTTGTTGCGATGCAGGGCGTCGCGCAGCGCGGTCTCCATCGCCACGCGTTCCTGCGCCATCCGGTTCATGTCGGAACTGAAGTAGCACACGCTGTCGCCGCCCCCGCGCTTGGCCCGGAACATGGCCAGGTCGGCATGGCGCAGCAGGGTCTCGATGTCGCTGCCGTCCACGGGGAACATCGCCACGCCGATGCTGGCGCTGGGGTGCAGGGTCACCTGGCCCACCACCAGCGGCTCGGCCAGCGCCAGCAACAGGCGCTCGGCGACGCCGGCGGCCTGTTCGACGCTGCAGTTCGGCAGCATCAGCACGAATTCGTCGCCGGCCTGGCGACCGACCAGATCGGTCAGGCCCAGGGTGTCGCCGATGCGATGGGCGATGTCGCGCAACAGGCCGTCGCCGGCGGCATGGCCCTGGGTCTCGTTGACGCGCTTGAAGCGGTCGATGTCCACGAACAGGATCGCGACCGGCGCGCCCTGATGCTCGGCGGCGGCGAGCGCCTGCTCGGCGCGGGCGCTGAACATCACCCGGTTGGGCAGGCCGGTGAGCGAGTCGTAGAAGGCCAGTTGGTGCACGCGTGCCCTGGTCTGCTCGCGTTCCAGCGCCAATGCGCACAGATGCACGCAGAGCTCGATCAGTCGCATGTGCCAGGCCAAGGGCTCGCGCACCTGCCGGTAGCACAGCGCGAAGCTGCCGAGGACGCGGCCGCTGCTGGACTTGATCGGGGTGGCCACGCAGGTGCCCAACTGCACCTGCTGCACCAGCCCCATGTAGTCGGTGAACAGCGGGTCGGTGCGCGGGTCGAGCACCAGCACCTGCTTGCTGCGCCAGATCGAGGTGGCGAGGGCGCCGGCACGTGGTCCGGCGCGCATGTTGCTCATGGTCTCGCCGAACCGCGCCGGCATGCTCGGCGCCGCCAGCGGCTGCAGGCCGCCGCTGCCGTCGACGCTGACGATCGCGGCCATCAGTTCCGGCGCGATGCGCTCGACTTCCTTGCAGATCAGCGTGGCGACATCGACCAGCGGCTGTTCGCGGACCAGCGCATCCAGCACGTTCTTGTGCAGCACCTCGTGCATCTTGCTCTGGGTGATGTCGGTGAACGAGAGGATGTAGTGCTGTTGGCTGCCGTCCTCGCCGGCGATGGGGGTGGCCACCAGGGTGGCCCACAGCGGGGTGCCGTCCTTGCGGTAGGCCAGGATGTCGGCCTGGTGGCCGAAGCCGGCGCGCACGCGTTCGCGGGTCTGCTGCACCGTCTGCAGGTCGGTACCGGGGCCGGTCAGCACGTTGCTGGGCAGGTGTCCCAGCACGTCGCTCTCGGTGTAGCCGAACGCCTGGCTGAAGCCGGCGTTGACGTAGAGGATGTTCAATTCCGGATCGCAGACGACGATCGCGTTGTCGCTGGAGTCCAGCGCCAGCGACAGCAGCCGCATCCTGGCATCGCGGGCGCGCTCGGCGCTGACGTCGCGGACGAACAGCACCTGCAGCTGACTGGTGTTCTCCGGCACGCGTGCCGCGCTCACCGTCAGCCAGCGCACCGTCCCGTCGGGATCGCGCAACGTCAGTTCGTAGCTGCCGCTGCCGTCGTGGTGCAGGCAACTGGCGAGGAAGTCCGCGCGGACCTCGGCGTCGACCAGATCCCCGAGCGGATGGCCCAGCACCTGCGCGCGTGGCCGATTCCAGAGCGCTTCGGCCGTGTGATTGAAGGCGACCACGCGCGCCTTCGCATCGATCACCAGCACTCCTTGCGGGGCATAGTGCAGGCAGTGCAGCAGATCGAGTTCGGAACAGGCCGCGGCCGCACGCGCTGTTTCCACACTGGGGTCGCTGGGGACGCTCGAGGTGGTGGCGCGGCGACCCGGCATGGTCTCAGCGGGCCTGCACGGAGAGTGCGATCAGGCGTTCGGCGATCTTGTCCAGCGGCAGCACTTCCTGCGCCGCGCCCAGGCGGAAGGCGGTGCCGGGCATGCCCCAGACCACGCTGGTGGCCTCGTCCTGGACCAGGGTGCTGGCGCCGGCCTGCAGCATTTCCAGCAGGCCGCGCGCGCCGTCGTCGCCCATGCCGGTGAGGATCGCGCCGATGGCGTTGGCGCCGGCGTTGCGCGCCACCGACTGGAACAGCACGTCCACCGCCGGCTTGTGCCGGTTGACCGGCGGGCCGTCGTCGATCTTGCAACGCCAGCGCGCGCCGTCGCGGATCACCTGCAGGTGCTTGCCGCCGCCCGGCAGGTAGGCGTGGCCGGGCAGGATCGCTTCGCCTTCGGTGGCCTCGCGCACGGCCATCGCCGAGTGCCGGTTGAGGCGGTCGGCGAAGGCGGTGCTGAAGCCGGCCGGCAGATGCTGGGTCATCACCACGGCCGGTGCGTCGGCCGGCATGCCTTCCAGCACCACGCGCAGCGCCTCGGTGCCGCCGGCGGATGCGCCGATCGCGATCAGCCGGTCGGTGGTGCGGAACTTCAGCGAGGACGCCGCGGCGGGCGTGGCGGTGGCGCCGACCGGCTTCGGCACGGCCGGTCGGTCCAGCGCACGGACCTTGGCCTTGGCCGCGTTCTTGACCTTGGTGATGATCTCCTCGGCGTACCCCTCCAACCCGCGGGCCACGTCGAGCTTGGGCTTGGAGACGAAGTCGACCGCGCCCAGCGACAGCGCCTGCAGCGTGGTGTCGGCGCCGCGCTCGGTGAGCGAGGAAATCATCACCACCGGTGTGGGCCGCAGCCGCATCAGGTTTTCCAGGAACGCCAGGCCGTCCATGCGCGGCATTTCCACGTCCAGGGTGATCACGTCCGGGTTCAGGCGCTTGATCTTCTCGCGCGCCAGCAGCGGGTCGGCGGCCGAGCCGACCACCTCCACACCGGGCGCGCCCGACAGGATCTCGGTGAGGATCTGCCGCACGACCGCGGAGTCGTCGACGATCAGGACACGGCAAGGGGCTTCCAGGCTCATTCGAACAACTCCACGGCACCGGTGACAGGGGCTTTGGCCAGACGGGCGCGCACCGCCGACTCGGCCGCGGCGATCTCCGCTTCCTCGTGCGCGTGCGGCAGGCGCTGCACGACCACGCGGCCGGTGCCGGGGAAGAACCAGATCTTGCGCGGATGGATGCCGCGCAGATCCTCGGCCACCACCGGGATCTGCTCGGCCTTGAGGTAGTTCAGCACGAAGTCGGCGTTGCGCGTGCCGACCGGATTGTTGGTGAAGCCCTTGAGCACGTTGCCGCCGCCGAACACCTTGGCTTCCAGGCGGTTGCGGGCGGCGCCGCGCTTGAGCAGGTCGTTGATCAGCACTTCCATCGCGTAGCTGCCGTAGCGCGCCGGCGCGCCGTCGCCGCTCTGGCCGTCGGGCAGCATGAAGTGGTTCATGCCGCCGATCTTCAGCAGCGGATCTCGGATGCAGGCAGCCACGCACGAGCCCAGGATGGTGGTCAGCGCGGTGTCGTCGTCCACCACCAGGTATTGGGTCGGCAGCAGCTTGGCCGCCGTCGTCTGGAAGCGCGTATCGTGATAGCGCATCACCTGGTCCACGGCCATGGCGGCGGGGCTCATGCGCGATCCTTTTGCGCGCGGCGGTACAGCGTGCGGCCGCAGGGCTGGATCAGGTCGGCCGCATGCAGATAGTTCTCCGAATGGCCGGTATAGAGCATGCCATCGTCGTCCAGGTGCGGGATCAGCCGCGACAGGATGCCGCGCTGGGTGGGCTTGTCGAAATAGATCATCACGTTGCGGCAGAACAGCGCCAGGTATGGCCCGGCGACGTCGTAGCGCGGTTCCAGCAGGTTGAGCTGGCGGAACTCGAGCAGGTCGCGCAGGGCCGGCAGCACCCGGCACTGGCCTTCGTTGGCGCCGCTGCCGCGCTGGAAGTACTTGCGCTTGAGGGCGGGATCCAGGCTGGCCACGCGCTCCAGCGCGTACACGCCGCGCGAGGCGGTGGCCAGCACCTGGGTGTCGACGTCGGTGGCCAGGATCCGCACCGGCGGGGTCAGCGTGCCGAACGCCTCGCACGCGGTGATCGCCAGCGAGTAGGGCTCCTCGCCGGTGGACGAGGCGCAGGACCAGATCTTCAGCGGCGCCGCGCCGGAATGCTTCTGCAACTCCTCGCGCAGCCGCTCGAAATGGTGCGGCTCGCGGAAGAACGAGGTCAGGTTGGTGGTGAGCGCATTGGTGAACGCCTCCCATTCGTCGCCGCCGTCGCGCTCCAGCCAGTCCAGGTAGTCGCGGAACGAGCGCAGGCCCAGCACGCGCAGGCGCCGCGACAGCCGGCCGTAGACCATGTCGCGCTTGGCCGGGGCCAGCGCGATGCCGGCCTTCTGATAGATGAGGTCGCAGACCCGCTTGAAATCGCGGTCGCTGAAGTCGAAGTCGCGATTGTCGGAACCGGAGGAGGGCGAAGCGGGAGTCTGGATGGCCATGGTGTGCAGCGATGGTCGGTCAATCGGGTTATCGGCCGGGACCGGCCGAAATTGACAGCCGGCGTTCAGTGACGGCCGCCGGCGAGGGTGTGCCTGTTCAGAACTCCTGCCACTGGGCTTCGCTGGTGCTGGAAACCGCTGCAGCGACCGCGGCAACCGGGCGCGGCCGTGCCGCAGGTCGGGAGCCGCTGCGAGCCCGGGCGGGAGCGGCCTGCGCGGTCGGCGCGTTGGCGGCCACGCCGAGGTAGGTGTCCAGCTTGAACGCGGCGATGGCCGCGCCGAGCTGTCCGGCCTGATCCTCCATCGAGCGCGCCGCGGCGGTGGCTTCCTCGACCAGCGCGGCGTTCTGCTGGGTGCTCTCGTCCATCTGCACCACGGTCTGGTTGACCTGTTCGATGCCGGCGGACTGCTCCTGCGAAGCGGCGGCGATCTCGCCCATGATGTCGGTGACGCGCCGCACCGAGGTCACGATCTCGCTCATGGTGCGGCCGGCCTGGTCGACCAGCGCCGAGCCTTCGGCGACACGGCCGACCGACTCGTCGATCAGTTCCTTGATCTCCTTGGCGGCACCGGCCGAGCGCTGGGCGAGGGTACGCACCTCGCTGGCGACCACCGCGAAGCCGCGACCTTGCTCGCCGGCCCGCGCGGCTTCCACTGCCGCGTTGAGCGCCAGGATGTTGGTCTGGAAGGCGATGCCATCGATGACGCCGATGATGTCGGCGATCTTCTTCGAGGAAGCCTCGATGCCGCTCATGGTGGTGACCACCTGGCCGACCACCTCGCCGCCCTGCGAGGCGACCGCGGCGGCGCCGGCGGCGAGCTGGTTGGCCTGGCGCGCATGCTCGGCGTTCTGCTTCACCGTAGAGGTCAGCTCCTCCATCGAGGCGGCGGTGCGCTCCAGGCTGGCGGCCTGCTGTTCGGTGCGGCGCGACAGGTCGTCGTTGCCGGCGGCGATCTCGGTCGAGGCCACATTGATGTTGGCGGCGGCCGCCTGGATGCGGCCGACAATGGCCGCCAGTTGCGCGGCGGTGGCGTTGGCGTCGTCGCGCAGCGTGGCGAACACGCCGTGGTACTCGCCATGCAGGCGCGCGGTGAGGTCGCCGGCGGCGATGGCCTGCAGCAGCGTCGACAGTTCGCCCAGATTGCGGTCGCTGACCCCCATCATCGCGTTGAGGTCCTGCACCATGGCACGGAAGCCATACTGGAAGCGGTCGGCGTCGCCGCGGGTGCCGAACACGCCGGCCGCGGCCGCCTCCGCCAGTTGCTTGATCTGCTCGCTCATCGCGGTCAGGTTCTGCTTGGCCATGTCCATGGTCTCGGTGAGCACGGCCTTTTCGCCGGGCAGGCGGTCCATGTCCTCGGACAGGTCGCCGATCGCGTAGCGCTGGATGATCTGCAGCAGCCGCATCTTCACCGCGATGTGCGAGGCGACCAGCTCGTTGGTGCCCTTGACCATGCGCCCGTACTCGCCGGGGAAGGCGGTCTCGTCGATGCGGTAGCTGATGGTGCCGCGTGCGTGCTGCTGCGCCATCTCGTCCTGCGCGCGGATCACCGCGTGGATGCGCGAGCGCATGACCAGCATGTCGTCCATCAGTTCGCCGATCTCGTCCTTGCCGTGCGGGTAGGTGGCGCCGTCCAGTTCGCCGCGCGCCACCGCCTGCGACAGGCGCTTGGCCGCGTGCAGCTGGCGGGCCATGCCGCGCGCGATCGACCAGGCGGTGACGCCGGCGAACAGCACGGCCAGCCCGAGCAGCGCCAGGATCAGGGTCTTGGTATTGGCCAGCTGGCTGTCGGCGAGATCCATCTCCCGGTTCAGTTCGGCGACGTTGTACTGGGTCAGTGCGACGATGCGCTCGAACAGGGTCCGTCGCAGCGCCCGCGACCGCGTATCGGAGATCGTCTGCGCCGCCGCCACGTCGCCGGCACGCAAGGCGGCGCCCATGTCGGTGTTGGCCTGCAGATAGGCCTTCAGCGTTTCCTGGACGCCGGCGTACATCTGCACCTGCTTGGGATCGCGCATCATCGCCGCGATGACCTGCTGGTTCTTCGCCACCTCGCTGCGCACCTTCTGCATGCGCGTGAAGTAGTCGGCCTGGGCCTTGGGATCGTCGGCGCGTGCCAGTTGCGCCAGTTCGTAGGTACGGAATTCGCCCAACTGCGCGCGCACCTCGGACAGCGCCTGGGTCGCCGGCACCCAGTCGCGCTCGATGTGCTGGAGTTCGGCGATCGACAGGTTGGTGCGGGAATAGGTGAACGCGCCCAGCACCAGCGTCAGCAGGGTGGTCACGACGAAGGCACAGATCAGCTTGTCGCGGATTTTCAGATGCGAGAGCACGTTCATGGGCGTTCCATGTGCGGTAGCAAGGTGGAAGAGCGGGACGAGGGCGGCCGCGGCGTCAGCCGGCGGAAGCGTAGCGAGGCGAAGGTGGGGCGCAGGCGCGCTGCCGGTCGAGGCCACCACGCGCGATGCCCGCGCGAACGCGCCGCCGGGATGGCAGCTGGCGCGTGCCGGCGACGCCAACGAGGGGGCGCGGGATAGCGCGCTGGACTTGCGCACATGCGGCGGCTCGGTGCGGCGGCACGACGCTGGACGAGGGTGGATGTGGACAGCAAGGCATCACGTGCTCCCAGAACGGTCGCGGTCGGGACCCGGCGGTGTCATCCGCGGGTCACGGGGCGTGATCCTGATATCGACTTGCGCAGCGATTGCTTGAACCGTGACGGGGCGCAAATCGCCGTGCGATGCCTGATTGTTTCTATCGCACTGGTATGGCCGCTCAATCGGCCCCGATGGTCGGGGCCGTGCGGACCAGCCGCAGCGGGGCCGGCTGCGCCGCGCTCCGAGGCCGGGCGGCAGGCGCGCGTGCCGCCGCGCCGTTCGCCCCGGTCGACACCGCATCCAGCCGGAACACCGCTGCCGCCTCGCCGAGCCGGCGACCTTGCTCTTCCAGCGCACGCGCCGAGGCGCTGGCTTCCTCGACCACCGCGACGTTCTGCTGGATCGCCTGGTCCATCTGCGCCACGGTGGTGCTGACCTGCTCGATGCCCATCGACTGCTCCCGCGATGCCGCGGCGATCTCGCCGATGATGTCGGTCACGCGCTGTACCGAGGTGACGATCTCGCTCATGGTCCGGCCGGCCTGGTCGACCAGCGCCGAGCCTTCGCTCACGCGGCCGACCGAGTCGTCGATCAGCGTCTTGATCTCCTTGGCGGCGTTGGCCGAGCGCTGCGCCAGGGTCCGCACTTCGGTGGCGACCACGGCAAAGCCGCGGCCCTGTTCGCCGGCGCGGGCCGCTTCCACCGCCGCATTCAAGGCCAGGATGTTGGTCTGGAAGGCGATGCCATCGATGACGCTGATGATGTCGGCGATCTTCTTCGACGACGCTTCGATGCCGCTCATGGTCTCGACCACCCTGCCGACCACATCGCCGCCCTGCGAGGCCACCGACGCCGCGCCGACCGCCAGTTGATTGGCCTGACGCGCGTGCTCGGCGTTTTGCTTGACCGTGGAGGTCAGCTCTTCCATCGAGGCGGCGGTCTCTTCCAGGTTGGCCGCCTGCTGCTCGGTGCGGCGCGACAGGTCCTCGTTGCCACTGGCCAGTTCGGTGGTGGCGCCGTGGATGCTGCGCGCCGCGGCCTGGATGCGGCCGACGATGTCGGCGAGCTGGTCGGCGGTGGTGTTGGCATCGGCGCGCATCCGCGCGAACACGCCGTGGAAGTCGCCTTCCATGCGCGCGCTCAGGTCGCCGGCGGCGATGGCCTGCAGCAGCGTCGACAGCTTGCCCAGGTTGCGGTCGCTGACCTCCATCATCGCGTTGAGGTCCTGCACCATCAGCCGGAAGTCGTGCTGGAAGCGCTCGGCATCGCCACGCGCGCTGAAGTCGCCGGCGGCAGCCGCGGCGGCCAGGCGCTTGATCTCGGTGTTGATCGCCAGCAGGCTGGCCTTGGCCGCGTCCATCGATTCGTGAAGCACCGCGCGGCTGCCGGGCAGGCGCCGCGCATCGCGGCGCAGGTCGCCGTTGGCGTACTCGTTGAGCACGGCGATGGCGTCGACGATGGCATCGAGGTGTTCGAACATCATGCGGTTGATGCTGGCGGCGAGGTCGCCGTACACGCCGGGGAAATCCTCCGGCATGCGGTGGGACATGTCCTTGTCGGCGTGCAGCACGGCCATCCGTGCGGTCTCGCTGGAGAAGCGCTCCAGCATCCGGATCATCTCGCCGGTGGCGCGCAGCATCTCCCCGGTCTCGTCGCGGCCGGGGTTGTCGATGCGCACGCTGAGATCGCCACGCGACACCGCGCGGATCGCCTCCAGGCTGCGCGACACCGGGCGCAGCACCGAGCTGCCGATCAGCCAGTTGATGCCGAAGGTGAGTAGTACCAGGACGCCGCCGGCCAGCGCCATCACCCCGGTGAAGATCAGTGCCTGCGCCTGCACGTCGTCCATGTAGACGCCGGTGCCGATCACCCAATGCCAGGGCGCGAACGCGGCATTGTAGGAGACCTTCTCCACCGGCTTCTCGGTGCCGGGCTTGGGCCACAGGTAGTCGACATAGCCCCCGCCGGCCTCGGCCACCTTCACGAACTCGCGGAAGATCGGCTTGCCGTCGGCGCTGAGCACCTGGCCGATGTCCTTGCCGATCAGGTCGTGGCGGGTGGGGTGCATCAGCATGGTCGGATGCAGGTCGTGCACGTAGAAGTAGTCCACGCCGTCGCGGGCGCGCATCGACTCCAGGGTGCGCAGGGCGGTGCGCTGCGCCTCCGCCAGCGGCATGCTGCCCTTGTCCACCTCGGCCGCATAGGCGCGCACCACGCCCAGCGCCAGCTCGATCTGGCTCTTCAGCGCCTGCTCGCGCGTATTGCGGATATCCAGGTACTGCATCCGCGCGGCGATCACCGCCAGCAGGACGATACCGGCGCCGAGCAAGACGGTCTGCCACAGGAATTTGCGGCGCAGCGGCAGATCCGAGAGGCGGGTGAGCAACGAGCGAGACGACATCGACCAGTTCCTTGGAAGGTTCCCAGGGATTTAACGGCCCCGGCAACGATGAAATTGAGCGCGCGACGCGACCGATTCGTAGACAATCCACGCGCCGACGCGGCCATCAAAAAAATCCCCGGCGCGAAGGCCGGGGATGGGGGTACAGCGAGAGGTCCGGCCGGTCTCAGAATTCCTGCCAGTCCGAATCGGCCAGCGCCGGCTCGACCTTGCGGGCGCGTACCGCCGCCGGCTTGGCGGAGGCGACGGCCGCAGGCTTCTTCGCCGCCGGTGCCGACCTCGGCGCGGCCACGGCATGCGGTGCATGCACGACCGCGGCCTGGGCCGACTGCTCGACACGGAAGATCGACACCGACTCGATCAGCTGGCCGGCCTGCTCTTCCATCGAGCGTGCCGCCGCGGTGGCTTCTTCCACCAGCGCCGCGTTCTGCTGGGTGGTCTCGTCCATCTGGGTGACGGTCTGGTTGACCTGCTCGATGCCGGCCGACTGCTCCTGCGAGGCGGCGGCGATCTCGCCCATGATGTCGGTGACGCGCTGCACCGAGGCGACGATCTCGGTCATGGTCTGGCCGGCCTGGCGGACCAGGGTCGAGCCGTTGGCCACCTGGCCCACCGAGGCATCGATCAGGCCCTTGATCTCCTTGGCGGCGTTGGCCGAGCGCTGGGCGAGGGTGCGCACTTCGCTGGCGACCACGGCGAAGCCACGGCCCTGTTCGCCGGCACGCGCCGCTTCCACTGCGGCGTTGAGCGCCAGGATGTTGGTCTGGAAGGCGATGCCGTCGATGACGCTGATGATGTCGCCGATCTTCTTAGAGGACGCCTCGATGCCGCTCATGGTCTCGACCACCTTGCCGACCACGTCGCCGCCCTGCGAGGCGACCGTCGCCGCGCCGGCGGCCAGCTGGTTGGCCTGGCGTGCATGTTCGGCGTTCTGGCGCACGGTGGAGGTCAGTTCCTCCATCGAGGCGGCGGTCTCTTCCAGGTTGGCGGCCTGCTGCTCGGTGCGGCGCGACAGGTCGTCGTTGCCGGCGGCGATCTCGCCGGCGGCGGCATTGATCGCGTTCGCCGCCTGCTGGATGCGGCCGACGATGGCCGCCAGCTGTTCGGCGGTGGCGTTGGCGTCGTCGCGCATGGTCGCGAACACGCCCTGGAAATCGCCGTGCATGCGCGCAGTCAGGTCGCCCTGCGACAGCGCGGTCAGCAGCTTGGACACTTCGCCGATGCTGTCGCCGTTGGCCTGCAGCAGGCCGTTGAGCTGCTGCGCCAGCTGCAGGAAGAAGCCGTGCTTGCCGTCCAGGCCGACGCGCCCGCTGAGGTCGCCGGCGGCGGCCTCGCGCACGATCTTGGCCACTTCCTGCTCGACCTGCGCTTCCAGGGTGCGGTCGCGCGATTCGCACACGAAGCCGATATGGGTGCCGTGCTGGTCGCGGATGGCGGTGATGGTCTGGGCGATGCGCGCGTCGGCGTAGGCCATCTCGCGTTCCATCACGCCCTTCTTCTCAAGCTCCGAGAGGGTCTTGGGATCGTGCTGGTTGCCGTACTCCATCACCGTCACCGGGGAGCCGACCAGCGGCAGGCTCGAATCGAAGGCCGGCGCGACCGAGTGGATCTGCTCGGCGTACTTGTCGGTGAGGCCCTGCATCGACGGGTTGGCGTAGACGATGTTGTAGTCCAGGTCGACGATGAACATGCCGATCGAGGAATTGTCCAGCGCGGTGCGGATGCGCAGGTTCTCGGAGGCGACCGCGGCATCGCGCTCGATGCGCCCGCGCAGGTCCTGCTGCATGCGCTTGAGCGCCTGCATCAACTCGCCGATTTCGTCCTTGCCGTTGGCGTCGATATGCCCGTCGAGCTTGCCGCCGGCGACGTCGCTGGCGACCTTGACCGCATCGCGGATGTTATTGGCCAGCATCCGCCCGAACAGGACGGCCATGCCGATCGCCGCGCCAAGACCGATCAGCAGGCAGACCAGCAGGGTCGCGGACGCCTTGCTGTAGGTGCCGCTGGCGGCGTCGGCCGCGACCTTGGCCTGGCGGTCGTTCTCCGCGATCAGGGCGACGACGTCGTCCACCACCTTGTTGTGCAGGGTGCGGGTCTCGCCGGTGAAGGTGTCGATGGCGTCGTCGTGCAGGTCCAGCTGCAGCATTTCGTCGACGGACTGATAGGAGGCGCTGGCCTTCTTCCAGTCGGCCACCAGGCGGTCGTAGATGGTCTTTTCCTGCGGGCTACCGATCTTGGGCGGATACTTGACCAGGATCTGGTCCATCTGCTTCTTCAGCGCGACCTTGCGCGCGGCCGATTCCTTCTTCAGCGCATCGCTGCTGCGGATCAGGCTCTGGTAGGCCGCATTGCGGTACTCGCCCAGGATGCCGCGCATCTCGCCGCCGGTGCGCACACTGGGCACGACCTGCGCGGAGACATTGCTGGTGACGCCGTTGAGCGAGTGAAGGCCGCGATAGGCGGCAATGCCCTGGATCAGCATCAACGCCAGCACGACGCCGAACGCCAGCATCAGTTTGGGCATCACCTTCAGATCTTTAATCCACTGCATGAGCGCGTTTCCCGTAATTCGGAGGGGGCGACAAGGGACAAAAAAGCAAACGCCGCCGCGCCGGACCGTGTGCACGGGTCCAGCACGGCGGCGCAATGGCTTACTTGATGGTGGCCAGCTTCAGGCTGGACGGCGCGCTGACCTGGATTTCGGCGCGCGAGCTGTCGCGCTCGATCTTGCCGATCACGCACACGTCCTTACCTTCCAGCGTTTCCGGCGCGAAGCCGAACTTGCTGCGGTCGGCACCGGCGATGCGGGCGGAGAAGGTGTGGCGCGGGAACATGCCGCCCATGTACAGGAAGGTCGGCTCGCCTTCGGAATTCTGCGCGTACTTGGCTTTCTCGACCTTGCCGCAGACCATGCCGTCCTTGCCGACGAAACGGGTGGCCATCTCCGGCGGGATCATCTGCTGGGACTGGGCGAAGGTGCTGGGGCTGGCGGCGAGCAGCAGGACCAGCAGCATGGGAAAGCTCGGTTTCATGGAACGACTCCTTGAGGACGGGGGATGAAGTGAGGGCTGTGTGATGCCAGCCACTCTTCAGCTATCGGCAAGAAATCGGCGAACTTGATTCGTGCAAGTGATAAACAGTTCGCATTTCAAATAAAAAACCCGCCGTGAGGCGGGTTCGTCTACGCCGGGCGGCCGCCGCCGCGGCCGCGAGGTCAGGCGGCTTCGTCGACTTGGGCGTGCTGCTGGCCGAACTCGGCGCTGTCCAGCAGGGTCTCGATGTCCAGCAGGATCAGCATCTTGTCGTCCTGGGTGCCGATGCCGGAGATGAAGCGGGTATCCACCGCGGCGCCGAACTCGGGGGTCGGGCGGATCTGCTCTTCGTTCAACGGGATCACGTCGGAGACGCTGTCCACGACGATGCCGACCACGCGGTCTTCGACGTTGAGCACGATCATCACGGTGAAGGCGTCGTAGCGCGCTTCCTTCAGGCGCAGCTTCAGGCGCAGGTCGATCACCGGCACGATGGTGCCGCGCAGGTTGATCACGCCCTTGATGTACTCGGGAGCGTCGGGAACCCGGGTGACCGAGTCGTAGCCGCGGATTTCCTGCACCTTGAGGATATCCACGCCGTAGTGCTCTTCGCCGAGGGTGAAGCTGAGGAATTCGCCGCCGGTGGCGCCGGAGGTGGAGGTGGTCTTGTCGTTCATCGTGTGCTCCTGGTGCGCACGGGATTGCGGGTGGTGGCGGAAGTGGGAAAGCGCGACTCTGATGCTAGATCGGCGCGGGGCCGCCGAACTTTAGTGCGCCGATTGGTCTGGCCGCTTGCGGCGTTCAGGACAGCACGCCGCTCTTGCGGGCGCTGCGCTGGCGTTCGATGCGGAACACGTAGCGCTGGATCGCCGCATCGGCGCCGCGCGGCATGTCCAGGAAGCGCATGCCGACCCGCAGCGTGTCCTGGCCGTTGGCGAGCTTGGAGACGTACATGTTGCAGACCTGCAGGGTCAACCGGATGGCATCGGCGTCGGGCAACTGCAGCACGCAGTTGGGGTAGCTCTCCTGCAGCTTCGGCAATGGCTGGCCGTGCACCAGCGCCACCGCCAGCCCGCCGCCGCTGATGTCCAGCACGCGCAGCTTCAGTTCGACCTGGCCGGCGTCGTCGTCGATGCGCAGCACGCACAGCGGCGAGTCGGTGATCGGGGTCTCCAGGCGGAAATGCTCGCGCCGCTGCAGGTAGTACAGCGATTCCGGTAACGGTGCGCGGAAGCCTGCCTGGCCGTCGTGTTCGCTGCGTTCGGGGCGTTCGATGCGGAAACGCACCCGGACCTTGTCCAGTTGCGCGAAGCACAGCAGGTACTCGGCCTGTTCGGCGGCGCGGTTGGAAGCCTCGTTGACACTCAGGTCCAGCAGCACGCTGTCCTCGGCCAGCTCCAGCAGCGCGGTGGAGAAGGCCTGGTCGCGGCCGCCCACATGCGCGCTGACCTGCGAACGCTGCTGGATCAGCGACTGCAGCAACTGGCGGATCTGTCGTGGCTTGGTCAGCAGGAAACGGTCGTCCTCCACCTCTTCTTCCGGCGAAGACGGGACGGGGGAGTCGCTGGGAGTGCCTTCGGCCATGGTGGACAGTGCGTACGGGAAAGTGGGTGGGGCGGCACCGCATCGGGCCGCCCCACGCATGCTATCGGCTGAGCTGGGCTTTTTTGTAGACCGGATGGACGTTGCCGCCGCTGGCGGAGGCGCCCGACGGCGGGCGACGCTCCAGGGTGAAGGATGCCACGGCCCGTGCCAGTTCGCCCGCCTCGTGTTCCATCGAACGTGCGTTGGCGCTGGCTTCCTCGACCAGGGCGGCATTCTGCTGGGTGGCCTCGTCCATCTGGGTGACGGTCTGGTTGACCTGCTCGATGCCGGCCGACTGCTCCTGCGAGGCCGAGGAGATCTCGCGCATGATGTCGGTCACCCGCTGCACCGAGGCCACGATCTCCTGCATGGTGGTGCCGGCCTGTTCGACCAGGGCCGAGCCCTGGGCGACGCGGCCGACCGAGTCGTCGATCAGGTCCTTGATCTCCTTGGCGGCGGTCGAGGAGCGCTGGGCGAGGGTGCGTACCTCGCTGGCCACGACGGCGAAGCCGCGGCCCTGTTCGCCGGCCCGCGCCGCTTCCACCGCCGCATTCAAGGCCAGGATGTTGGTCTGGAAGGCGATGCCGTCGATGACACTGATGATGTCGGCGATCTTCTTCGAGGACGCCGCGATGCCGCTCATGGTGGTGACCACCTGGCCGACCACGCTGCCGCCCTGCGAGGCGACCGCCGCCGCGCCGACCGCCAGCTGGTTGGCCTGGTGCGCATGCTCGGCATTCTGCTTCACGGTGGAGGTCAGCTCCTCCATCGAGGCCGCGGTCTCTTCCAGGCTGGCGGCCTGTTGTTCGGTGCGGCGCGACAGGTCGTCGTTGCCGGCGGCGATCTCGCCGGCCGCGGTATTGATCGCATCGGAGGCGCCCTGGATCTGCCGCACGATCGCCGACAACTGCTCGGCGGTGGCGTTGGCATCGTCCTTCATGTTCGCGTACACGCCCTGCAGGTCGGCGTCGATGCGCCGCGACAGGTCGCCTTCGGCCAGCGCGCGCAGCATCTGCTGGATATGGGCCAGGCCGGACGCGCCGGCGGCGAGCATGGCATTGATCTGTTCGCCCAGTTGCAGCAGGAAGCCGTGCTTGCCGTCCAGGCGGATGCGCCCGCCGAGGTCGCCGGCGACCGCGCCGCGCACGATGCCGGCGATCTCCTCTTCCACCGCCACCTCGTCGGTGCGGTCGGCCCATTCCACCACGAAGCCCAGGCGGTTGCCGGCGGCGTCGGTGACCGGGTTGACGATCAGGCGCATGGTGTGGCCGCCGACGCGGATCTGCGCGCGATGGGTGCCCTTGAGCTCGGCGAGCATGCGCGCCTGGTGCTCGGGATGGCGATGGAACACGTCGATGGTCTTGCCCAGCAGGTCGCTGGCATCGAACTGCGGCAGGTCGCGGCGCAGGTCCTCCTGCACGTCGCTGAGCATCTGCAGCAGCGGACGGTTGACGTAGACGATGCGGCGCTCGGCGTCGGCGATCATCACGTTGGTGGTGACGTC
Source organism: Xanthomonas sp. NCPPB 1128 (assembly GCF_001043115.1). Classification (GTDB taxonomy): domain Bacteria; phylum Pseudomonadota; class Gammaproteobacteria; order Xanthomonadales; family Xanthomonadaceae; genus Xanthomonas_A. Next base: position 435,035 of record NZ_LFME01000001.1, read on the forward strand.
GTCCAGCGCACTGCGGATACGCAGGTTCTCGCGCTGGGCCTCGCTGTCCTGCTCGCGGCTGCTCAGCAGTTGCGCGTTGGCTGCGACCAGGGTGTGGGCGATGGAACCTTGTGGCAGCTCGAGCGCACGGATCGCAGCCGGCAGCGGCTGCTGCTGGGCGATGGCGCGTGCGGCCTGCGCCAGGTCGTGCGGATCGTGGCCCACGTCCAGTAGTTGCCGGCGCATCTGCACCGCCATCGGCACCAGGATCGCCGCTTCCACCGCCACGTACAGGGCATGGATCGCGAGGATGCCGAGCCCGGCGTCGGCGGTGAAAACGCGCACCGGCAGGCCGCGATGCTGCAGCCAGAAGAACAGCACGTGATGCACGGCGATCGCCGCGGCGGCGACCATGATCGGGCGCCAGTCGCGGTAGTACAGCAGCAACGCGATCAGCAGGATCACCCCGAAGTGCACCTCGATCATGCCGCCGGCCTGCTGGATAAGGGCGGCCGCCAGCACCATCAGGCCTAGCGCCACGGTGCAGCGGCTGAGCAGGCTGCCCGGATACAGCTTCACCTGCAGGGCGATGACCGCCAAGGTCGGCAGGCTGACCGTCAGCCACAACGTCCACGTGCCCTGATGCCAGGCGGCGGCCAGGCTGGCGACGGTGGCCAGGACGGCCACCGTCACGAACAGGCGGTCGGCCTGTGCCGCCAGTTTCTGCAGGTAGACGTAGCGCTCGTTGCCGATGAGAAAACTGCCTTGGTGAGGCGACGCGCTCATGCGAGGGATTCCTTGGAGTCGGTGGGACATCCGCACTGGGCGGGAGAGATCAACGGCGCCGCGTCGTCGCTGGCGAGCAGTCGCGGGATCAGCGCGGCGGCGGCGATGGAGGTGCCGCATCCGCTCAGCTGCGCCGGGCCGGCATAGATGAGGCGGGCCTGCGCATCGAAGACGATCAGCGCGTAGGGCAGGGCCGGCGGCGCCGGACGGTCGCGCAGGTCGACGCTGCGAATGCCCGGCAGCGGCGCCGCTGCCGGTGCGGCGCACCCGCAGCCGGCCACGCGCAGGCGAAACACGACGGCCTGGCCGGCGCTGGCGGCGGTGGGCGCGAACGCCAGCAGGCGCGCACGGATGGCGTCGGCGCTGTCGGCCGGGGGCGGGGCAGCGAGCGCCACCAGTTGGGCGCCCGCCCAGATGCTCCATATCGCCAGCAGCAACAGGCCCAGCGGCAAGCGCCGGACGTGTCGCGATCGATCGAGTTCGGTGGGACGTGCCTGCATGGAGCACCGACGAGGGCTGCACCGGCACTTACCGGCTGTTCACGTTATCGACAGCGTCTATTGTTCCTTAAGGTCGCGTTCATCACGTTTCACAATTTGGTAACGATACCGTTTCGGTGTGCTTGGGCAGAAACCGACGCGCAGGCCCAGAAGCGCGATCGGCCGCGTGACTGACGCGGCCGATCGCTGTCTCGGGGTGTCGTCGCGGCATCGGGACGGCGGGTCTGGTGCCTTGGTCGGACCGGGCAGTCGCGCGACCTGCGCGCGCAGGCTCAGGCGACTGCGTGTGCCGGTCTGCGCGAGGACGGCGCCGTCGGCACGCGCGCCGCGGCCGCCTCTACCTTGAACACCGCCACCGCCTGGCGCAACTGCCCGGCCTGTTCCTCCATCGAACGTGCCGCCGCGGTGGCTTCCTCGACCAGCGCGGCGTTCTGCTGGGTGCTCTCGTCCATCTGGGTCACGGTGCGATTGACCTGCTCGATGCCGGAGGATTGTTCCTGCGAGGCGACGGCGATCTCGCCCATGATGTCGGTGACGTGCTGTACCGAGGCCACGATCTCCTGCATGGTCTTGCCGGCCTGGTCGACCAGGGCCGAGCCTTCGGCGACACGGCCGACCGAGTCGTCGATCAGGCTCTTGATCTCCTTGGCGGCGTTGGCCGAGCGCTGGGCCAGCGTGCGCACTTCGCTGGCGACCACGGCGAAACCGCGGCCCTGTTCGCCGGCCCGCGCCGCTTCCACCGCGGCGTTCAACGCCAGGATGTTGGTCTGGAAGGCAATGCCGTCGATCACCGAGATGATGTCGCCGATCTTCTTCGAGGACGCCTCGATGCCGCTCATGGTCTGCACCACCTGGCCGACCACCGCGCCGCCTTGCGAGGCCACCGAGGCCGCGCCTGCGGCCAACTGATTGGCCTGGCGCGCGCGTTCGGCGTTCTGCCTGACGGTCGACGTCAACTCTTCCATCGAGGCGGCGGTTTCTTCCAGGCTGGCGGCCTGCTGCTCGGTGCGGCGCGACAGGTCGTCGTTGCCGGTGGCGATCTCGGCCGCGGCGCCATTGATGCTGACCGCCGCGGTCTGGATGCGCGCGACGATGGCGGCCAGTTGTTCGGTGGTGGCGTTGGCGTCGTCGCGCATGGTCGCGAACACGCCCTGGAAGTCGCCGTGCATGCGCGCGGTCAGGTCGCCGGCGGCGATCGACTGCAGCAGCGACGACAGCGCCTGCAGGTTGCCGTCGGCGGTGGCCATCAGCTGGTTGAGGCTGTCGACCATCAGGCGGAAGTCGTGCTGGAAGCGTTCGGCATCGCCGCGCACGCTGAAGTCGCCCGCGGCGGCGGCGCCGGCCAGGTGCTTGATCTCGGTGTTCATCGCGGTCAGGTTGTGCTTGACCGTGTCCATCGTCTCGGTGAGGCGGGCTTTTTCGCCGGGCAGGCGGTCCATGTCCTCGGACAGGTCGCCGATGGCGTAGCGGCCCATGATCTGCGCCAGGCGCTCGGTCACGGCGATGTGTGCGGCGGCCAGGGCATTGCTGTCGCGGACCATGCGCCCGTAGTCGCCGGGGAAGGTGCTTTCGTCCATGCGGTAGCTGGTCTGGCCCACATCGTGGCGCCGCGCCATCTCGGTCTGTGCGGCCAGCACCTCGCGCAGCTGTTGCTGCATGCGTTGCATGTCGGCCAGCAGCCGTCCGCTCTCGTCGCGGCTGGGCACCACGATGCGGGCGTCCAGGCGGCCCTCGGCGATGTCGGCGGCAACGCCGGCGGCACGGCGCACGTTGCGGGTCAGGGTGACCAGGGTGTGCGCGCATATCGTCGCAATCAGCAGCGTCAGCACGCTGAGTCCGGCAACCGCGGTCCACATCGCCTGCAGCGACGCGTCCAGATGCCGTTGCGACTGACGTTGCAACGCCTGCAGCGCGGTGGCGCTGAGGCCGTGCAAGGCCTCGTCCCAGCCGTGCAGCGCGGCGTTCCAGCGCTGATCGGCATCGGCACTGCCGCTGTCCAGGACCTGTGCCAACTGCGGCAGGGCGCGATCGGCCACGGCCATTTCGGTGGCAGCGGCGCGCGCCAGGGCCGGATCCGGCTGCTCGAGCAGGCCCAATGCCTTCTTCAGCTCATGCCGCAGGCGCGCGTGATCGCGCGCCAATTCGGCGATCTGCGCGCGTATCACCGGCGTTTCGGCACCAGCATGGGACGGATCGTGCATCGCATCCAGGCGCGTCAGTGTCTCGCTGGTGACCGGGGCGTAAATCAGGCTGCTGATCACCAGGTGGTAGCTTTCCACGTAGGGCGTATAGACCAGTTGGCTGTCGTCGCGCAGGGCGTCCAGCGCGTCGTTGGCCTGTTCGGCGACCGCTGCGGCGTCGTTGCGCTTGTTCTGCAGGGTTTGCTGCAACTGCGCCAGCGCCGCCGTGCTGCGCTCGAAGCCTGGCAGGGCCGGCACGATGCGCTGCAGCTCGCGCAGCGCCCGGTCGGCCGTTTCGCGTGCCTGCGCCACGTCGGCGCCTCTGCCGACCTGCTCTTCCTGCAAGGCCGCCAGCAACGTGAGCATCTCGCGCAGCGGCGCGTAGCTGCGCAGTTCGGCACGGCTGACTTCCACCCCGTCGTTGAGCGTGCGGGTGTACAGCAGCAGGGGAATGGCCAGCCCGACGAGGGCCAGCACGCCGATCAGGCTGAGCTTGCGCGCAATGGGAAGGTCATGCCAGATCCGCAAACGGGAGCGGCGTTCGGAGGCGGGCGGAGCGGCGTGGTTCGCGGGATGCGACGTCATTGCGCGGGTCTCTGAGCAAGAGCGAAAGGAGGCACACGATCCACAGGGATCCACGCCATGGGACTGCAAGATGCAAACGGGCGGTCGTCGAGCTTCGTCCGTCCGGATGCGCGCAGCGATGGAATCGGCGGCGCTCGACCGGATCGGGCATATCTTTAGCGGCCGTCGTAGACAAAGGTTGAATCTGTAAGCATGACCACGTTAAGCCGCCACCTACGCTGTGCGGCCCGCGGCAGAGGAACGCATCAGGCGGGAGATACGCCGGCAGGTGCGGCCCGGATGCAGCCTGCGTGAACTTTTTCGCGTGCCATGTCCTGCGGGCGTCATGTCCGCTGGGTAGGGCGTCGGGCACATGGGTCTGCGGGCCCACATCGGCTTGCGGCGTTGGCTGGCTGGGTGATCGGGCGCATCTGAGCGGGGCGTCGTGTTACCGAGGACCACGATGACGGGATCGTGGGTGCTGCACGCGTTCTGGCGCGGGCGGGGGCTGAGGACCGTGGGGGAATGAAGCGCTAGGCCACATGCCGTTGCGACGACACACTGGGCAGAACCAGGACGACCTCTGCGTAAGCCACGAGGTCGTGCGAGGCGGCGGCCGATCGCCTCGTCGATCGGCTGCCTGTGCACTGTCGCGGCGGAGCCGACCAGGCGGCCGGCGACCGTCACGTCAGAACTCCTGCCACGTGTCGCCATTGCTTGCCGCGACCACGGTCGCACGACGTACGGTCGGCGCTTGCGGGCCGGTGTTGGCCTTCGCCGCGGTCTTGATCGCCGGCGTGGCCGTCCGCGTGGCAGAGGCCGTGCGGGCAGGCGCAGGGCGCGCGATAGCGGACAGCCGGTCGATCTTGAACAACGCGACTGCATCGCTCAGTTGCACCGCCTGTTCCTCCATCGCGCGCGCCGCCGCGGTGGCTTCCTCCACCAGGGCAGCGTTCTGCTGGGTGGTCTCGTCCATCTGGGTGACGGTCTGGTTGACCTGTTCGATGCCGGCGGACTGTTCCTGCGAGGCCGCCGAGATCTCGCCCATGATGTCGGTGACCCGCTGCACCGATGCGACGATCTCCTGCATGGTGCGGCCTGCCTGATCGACCAGGGCCGAGCCGGTGGCGACGCGACCGACCGAGTCGTCGATCAGCGTCTTGATCTCCTTTGCTGCATTGGCCGAGCGCTGGGCCAGCGTGCGCACTTCGCTGGCGACCACGGCGAAGCCGCGGCCCTGTTCGCCGGCCCGCGCCGCTTCCACCGCCGCATTGAGCGCCAGGATGTTGGTCTGGAAGGCGATGCCGTCGATGACGCCGATGATGTCGGCGATCTTCTTCGACGAGGCCTCGATGCCGCTCATGGTCTCCACCACTTGGCCGACCACCGCGCCCCCTTGCGATGCCACGGAGGCTGCGCCCACCGCCAGCTGGTTGGCCTGGCGAGCGTGTTCGGCGTTCTGCTTGACCGTGGAGGTCAGTTCCTCCATCGAGGCTGCGGTTTCTTCGAGGCTGGCGGCCTGCTGTTCGGTACGGCGCGATAGATCGTCGTTGCCGGCGGCGATCTCGGTGGCGGCGGCATTGATGCTGACCGCCGCGGTCTGGATGCGGCCGACGATGCCGGTCAACTGGTCGGCCGTGGCATTGGCGTCGTCGCGCATCCGCGCGAATACCCCGTGGAACTCGCCATCCATGCGCGCGGTCAGGTCGCCCGCGGCGATGGACTGCAGCAGGGCGGACAGCTTGCCCAGGTTGCGGTCGCTGACGTCCATCATGGCATTGAGGTCCTGCACCATCAGCCGGAAGTCGTGCTGGAAGTGCGCCGCATCGCCGCGGGCGCTGAAGTCGCCGGCCGCGGCCGCGGCGGCCAGGCGCTTGATCTCGGTGTTGATCGCCAGCAGGCTGGCCTTGGCCGCGTCCATCGATTCGTGCAGCACCGCGCGGCTGCCGGGCAGGCGCCGCGCGTCGCGGCGCAGGTCGCCATTGGCGTATTCGTTGAGCACGCCGATGGCGTCGACGATGGCGTCCAGGTGCTCGAACATCATGGTGTTGATGCCCTGGCTCAGTTCGCCGTACACGCCAGGGAAGTCCTGCGGCATGCGGTGGCTGATGTCCTTGTCCGCATGCAGCTCGATCATCAATGCGGTTTCGCTGGAGAAGCGCCGCAACTGTGTCTGCATCCGATCCATCGCCACCAGCAGGCGACCGGGTTCGTCGCGCGCGTCGGTGGTCACGTCGTTGTCCAGGCGTCCGTCGGCGATGGCCTCGGCGGCGCGGGTGGCGCGGCCCAGCGGGCCGGTCAGGCTGCGGGTGATGGTCAATGCCAGCAAGCTGCTGACCAGCAGGACGGCGAGGCCACCGGAGATCAGGACGATGCGACCGCGCGCCATCGCCGCCGAGGAGGCGGCATAGGCCTCCCTGCTCAGGCGTCGCTGCAGATCGGCATTGGCGCGGATCGCCGCCTGCTGCCTGGCCATGGCCACCGCGCCGTCGCCCAACAACAAGGCTTGTGCCTGCGCATTCTGATCCTTTTCGCCGAGTGCCAGAATCTCATCGTTGAGATGGACCGACTGTGCCCGTTGCGCGTCGATCAAGGCCATGGCGTCGCGTTCGGCCGGGCTTGCCGACATGGCCGACAGGGCGTCGTGCGCGGCCTTGAAGCGGACCCGATTGCTGTGCACGATGTCCAACATCTTCTGGTTGGCCGCGTCGCCATCGACGATGCTGATGGAGAGCAGGCCGACCTGCACATTGGTATTGGCGTCCAGCATCTCGTTGGAGAGCCGCACCTTTTCCATGTTGCCGTTGACGATATTGTCCAGCTCGCGATGCGCCCTGGCCATGGTCATCAGCCCCATGGCGACCAGCAGGCCCGACAGCAGGATGAGGATGCCGAACGCCACACCCAGGCGCCGACCGACGTTATAGCGTTGCAGAAGTGCGTTCATAACCGACCTTTGGGACAGAGGGGAAGTCGGGTCGTCAGCGCTGGAAGTCAGCAGTTGCGACGCGTCGTGGCGGTGCCTTGCCGCACCCTCGGTATCGGCGTGTCGGTGAGAAGTTGAGCGTTTCTCACCGAATTGTTGGCGGTCGGTTAGGAAGCTGTCTGCCGGCTACATCGCGACTGACGGAATGGAGGAAATCCGACGTTGTTCCGACATCCACTGCTGTGAAGTTGCTCAGCCTGCGCCTTTCTTATCGGCGGCGCGCGCAGGTCGAAACATCCCGCATGGCGCCAGGCCGGTCGTCAGACTGGCAACCCGACGACCGACCGAACGCTCAGAACTCCTGCCAGTCCCCGCCGCCTGCCACGGCGACGCGCTTGGCCGGCTGTTGCAGTGGACGCGGCGACGTCTTGGCGGCACGCGTTGCCTTGGTCGCAACCGCGGGCGCCGGTGACGATGCCGCACGCACGCCGGCGGCAGCGACGCCAGCGCTGTCGATCTTGAACAACGCCACCGTGCTGGTGAGTTGGCCAGCCTGCTCTTCCATCGAACGTGCGGCGGCAGTGGCTTCTTCCACCAGCGCGGCATTCTGCTGGGTGGTCTCGTCCATCTGCGTCACGGTCTGATTGACCTGCTCGATGCCGGCGGACTGCTCCTGCGAGGCGGCGGAGATCTCGCCCATGATGTCGGTGACCCGCTGCACCGAGCTCACGATCTCGCTCATGGTCTTGCCGGCCTGGTCGACCAGGACCGAGCCTTCGGCCACGCGCGTGACCGAATCGTCGATCAGGCCCTTGATCTCCTTGGCGGCACCGGCCGAGCGCTGGGCGAGGGTGCGCACTTCGCTGGCGACCACGGCGAAGCCACGGCCCTGGTCGCCGGCACGTGCCGCTTCCACCGCGGCATTCAAGGCGAGAATGTTGGTCTGGAAGGCGATGCCGTCGATGACGCCGATGATGTCGGCGATCTTCTTCGATGCCGCTTCGATGCCGCTCATGGTCTGCACCACCTGGCCGACCACACTGCCGCCCTGTGAGGCGACTGCCGCCGCGCCGCTGGCGAGCTGATTGGCCTGGCGCGCATGTTCGGCGTTCTGTTTGACCGTGGAAGTCAGCTCTTCCATCGACGCAGCCGTTTCTTCCAGGCTGGCGGCCTGCTGTTCGGTACGGCGCGACAGGTCGTCGTTGCCGGCGGCGATCTCGGTGGCGGCGGCATTGATGCTGACCGCCGCGGTCTGGATGCGGCCGACGATGCCGGTCAGCTGGTCGGCAGTGGCATTGGCGTCGTCGCGCATGGTCGCGAACACGCCATGGAACTCGCCGTCCATGCGCGCGGTCAGGTCGCCCGCGGCAATGGATTGCAGCAGCGCGGACAGCTTGCCCAGGTTGTGGTCGCTGACCTCCATCATCGCGTTGAGGTCCTGCACCATCAGCCGGAAATCGTGCTGGAAGTGCGCCGCATCGCCGCGGGCGCTGAAGTCGCCGGCCGCGGCGGCGGCGGCCAAGCGCTTGATCTCGGTGTTGATCGCCAGCAGGCTGGCCTTGGCCGCGTCCATCGATTCGTGTAGCACGGCGCGGCTGCCGGGCAGGCGGCGCGCGTCGCGGCGCAGGTCGCCATTGGCGTATTCGTTGAGCACGCCGATGGCATCGACGATAGCGTCCAGGTGCTCGAACATCATGGTGTTGATGCCCTTGCTCAGCTCGCCATACACGCCGGGGAAGTCCTGCGGCATGCGGTGGCTGATGTCCTTGTCGGCATGCAGCTCGATCATCAACGCGGTTTCGCCGGAGAAGCGCTGCAGCTGGCGTTGCATCGCGTCCATCGCCAGCAGCAAGCGGCCGGGTTCGTCGTGCGCGTCGGTGGCGACGTCGTTGTCCAGACGGCCGCCGGCGATCGCTTCGGCGGCGCGGGTGGCGCGGCCCAGCGGTCCAGTCAGGCTGCGGGTGATCGTCCACGACAGCAGCGCGCTGAGCAGCAGGACGGCCACGCCGCCCGCGATCAGCAGGTTGCGGCCAGTGACCATCGCCTGCGTCGCCTTGACATGGGCGAGCTTCATCTGCGCTTCCTGCAGGGCGACGTTCTCGCGGATCTTGGCCTGCCAGGCCAGCGTGGCCGGGCGCGAGCGTTCGCTCAGCAGCGTCTGCGCCTCGGCATTGCGGTGCGCGGCAGCCAGCGCGATCACTTCATCGTTCATGGCCCGCGCAGTGGTGCGCGCGGCATCGATGTCGGCGCGCAGCTTCACCGCATAGGCGTTGGCCGGCGGGAACGCCTCCAGTTCGTCGCGCAGTTCGGTGTAGCGCTGGCGCTTGGCCTTGATTTCCGCCTGTGCCTGATCGTTGAGTTCTTCGCGTGTCTCCATCGCCAGTGTGCCCAGCGCGATCAGGATGCTGGCGTTGGCATCCAGCATGCCGTTGCTGATGCGGCTCTTTTCGACGTTCACCTTGACGATGTTGTCCAACTCGGTGCGCGTGCGTGCCATGGACAGCAGGCCGATGACGACCAGGCCGCAGGACAGCAGGATCAGCAGACCGAAGGCGCCGCCGAGCCGGCGTCCGACGTTGTAGCGTTGCAGAAAGGAATTCATGTCGACCTCTTCGTTGACGGTGTCCCTGGGACGTCCAGGTCCTTGTCCCTGCAGGCTCCGGTGGCGTTTGCGCGACCGGAGTGGTGGGCGTGGCGGTCAAAAAAGGGAAGAAAGGAAAACCAATGTCCCGCTGTACAACATGTCCGCCGTCGCTCGAATGTGATATCGGCGTGACGATGACTTACTCGATAGCGCGTTGGTCGTAAGGGGATTCCCGACGCTGTCTTATTCAGTTCCTTACGTTGTTCCTCAAGCGGTCAGCGGTTGCCACTGCGTGCCGATCGCGTCGGCGATGGCTTGCGCATTCGGCTGGGACGCGTGCGTGGCGCGCGGCGCTGCCGTCGCGGTCGCCGCCGTCTGCCCCGGCGCGGCCGATGCGACGGACACCGATGCCGGAGCTGCGGCACGCGCGGTGTGCTGTTCCAATCGGAATATCGCCACTGCGTCGCTCAGTTGCGCCGCCTGGTCCTCCATCGACCGTGCGGCGGCGGTGGCTTCCTCGACCAGCGCGGCGTTCTGCTGGGTGCTCTCGTCCATCTGCGTCACCGTGCGATTGACCTGCTCGATGCCGGCGGACTGCTCCTGCGAAGCCGCGGAGATTTCGCCCATGATGTCGGTGACGCGGCCCACCGAGGCCACGATCTCCTGCATGGTCTGGCCGGCGCGCTGCACCAGCTCCGCGCCGGTGGCGACACGGCCGACCGAGTCGTCGATCAGGCCCTTGATCTCCTTGGCGGCGTTGGCCGAGCGTTGCGCCAGCACGCGCACCTCGCTGGCCACAACGGCGAAACCGCGGCCCTGTTCGCCGGCACGCGCGGCTTCGACGGCGGCGTTCAAGGCCAGGATGTTGGTCTGGAAAGCGATGCCATCGATGACGCTGATGATGTCGCCGATCTTCTTCGATGCGGTCTCGATCCCGCTCATGGTGTCGACCACCTGACCGACCACCGCGCCGCCTTGCGAGGCGACCGTGGCGGCGCCAGCGGCGAGCTGGTTGGCCTGGCGCGCATGCTCGGCGTTCTGCTTGACCGTGGCGGTCAGCTCCTCCATCGAGGCCGCGGTTTCCTCCAGGCTGGCAGCCTGCTGCTCGGTGCGCTGCGACAGGTCGCTGTTGCCCTGGGCGATCTCGGTGGCGGCGCTGTGGATGTCGCCGGCGGCACGCTGGATGCGGCCGACGATGTCGGCCAGACGCTCGGCGGTGCCGTTGGCGTCGTCGCGCATGGTGGCGAAGATGCCGTGGAACTCGCCGTGCATGCGTGCGCCGAGGTCGCCGTCGGCCAGCGCGCTGAGCAAGCGCGAGACTTCGGCGATGCTGGTCGCGTTGGCATCGAGCAGGCCGTTGAGTTGTTGCGCCAGCATCAGGAAGAAGCCCTGCTTGCCGGTGCGGTCGATGCGTTGCGACAGGTCGCCGGCGGCGGCGCTGCGCACCACGGCGGCCACTTCCGCTTCCACCCGGGTCTCGGCGGTGCGATCGCGCCATTCGCACACGAAGCCCAGGTGTGCGCCCTCGGCGTTGCGGATGGCGGAAATCTCCTGGGCGATGCAGACCTCGCGGTAGCGCACCTCGCGCTGCGCCGCGCCCTGGCGGTCCAGGCGCTGGTAGATCTCCGCGTCCTGCGAGTTGCCCACTTCCAGCAGCGCCACGGACTGGCCCAGCAGCGGCGCGCTACGGTCGAACGCCGGCGCGCAGGCGCGGATGTCCTCGGCGTGGGTCTGCAGCAGGGTCTGCAGCGCGGTATTGGCGTAGATGATGGTCAGGTCGGGATCGGCGATGTACATGCCGGTGGACGCGTTGTCCAACGCGGTGCGGATGCGCAGGTTCTCGGCGGCGACGCTGCGCTCGCGTTCGATACGCTCGCGCAACTCGCGCTGCATCCGCGCCAGCGCCGCCATCAGGCTGCGCCCGTGCCTGGCCGCGACCGGGATCGGCTGGTCCAGGCGGCCTTCGGCGATGTGCTGGGCGGCGTCCATCGCCACCCGCGGCTCGCCGCCGAGCAATTGCGCCACCGAGCGCAGGATCCAGGCCGCGGCAGCGGCCAGGCACAGCACGGCGACCAGCACCGCGCCGGCCTGTTGCCAGGTGGCCCGCTGGCTTTGCTGTTCCGCCGCTTTGCGGCTCTGCTCGTTCAGAGCCAGGATGCTGTCGCTGATCGCGTCCATCTCGGTTTCCAGCTGCGCGAACTGCGCAGTGAAATCGGCATAGGCGGCGCTGCTGTCGCCCTGGGTCTCGGCCAGCGTCACCACCTTGTCGGCGGCGGCGATGTAGCGCTGCAGCGCCGGTCCCGCCGCATCCAGTTGCGCGCGCAGGTTGCTGTCCAGCGGCAGCTTCTGGTTGTCGTCCAGCGCCTTGCGGAACTCGCCGGCGTGTTCGCCCAGGGCGGCGCGCGCCGCCTTGACCCCGTCCGCATCCTGCCGCGCCGCCGCCAGGAGTGCGGCGGTGACGTCGCCGCGCAGGGCGTCGTGCATCATGTCCGCCTGCATGTGGTTGCGCAGCGCGTCCGAGGACGTGACCTGTGCGGCGACCGAGCGCAACAGCCCTTGCTGCGCGCTGTAGCCGACCCCGCCGAGTGCGAGCAGGGCGAGCACCGCCACCAGCACCAGGACGCCGAGCATATGCATGATTTTCATCGGTGTGGCCCGATCAGAAACGGAAGGACAGGCCCGCGCCGAGCGCGTGGTCCGGCGAACGGTCGTTGAGGCCGCGGCTGTACACCACGTCCAGCTGCACGTCCTGGCTGAGCAGCCAGGCCGAGCCGACGTCGAGCAGGGCGACGGTGCCGCCGTCGTCGGCATGCGCGATCTGCGGCAGCGCCAGCTCCACGAACGAGCGGCTGCGGTCGGTCCAGGCCTTGCCCAGCACCACGCCGAAGATGCCGGCGGTGTAGCGATGCCCGCCGTCGCCTTCGTCGCGGATCACGCCGGGCATCATCCCCAGCGAGAGGCTGTCGCTGAGCTCCCATTCGGCCACCAGGCGGAACGAGGGGCGTGCGCCGCTGCCGCGCACGTCGCGCGCGCCGCTGGGCAGGTCGACGTGCAGCAGCCAGGCCAGCGACGCGCCGCCGATTTCGCTGGCCAGGTGATGCTTCAGCCCGAGCGAAAGGTCGGAGAAGCCGGAGACGTCGTCGCCGACCGGAACGTCGACGGTCTGCCAGCCGTCGGTCTCCACGCGCAGCTCCCAGGTCGGGCCGATGCCGTAGCGAAACAGGGTGGGCGTGGCGTAGCCATCGACATCGCCATCGCGTTCCCAGGCCACGCTGGTTTCCACCTGCAGACGCCGGTCGCCGACAGTGAGGCTGGACTCGACGAAATCCGGGCGATCGGTGGCGATCGGTTCGACCTCGGCGTGCGCCAGGCCGGCGAGGCCGCACAAGGTCAGACAACTGGCGATGACGCGTAGCTTCATGTGCGGCTCCCATTGGCGGTTCGGTCGGAACCGTGGGACCGGACGCAGTGCGGCCGGCGCCGGGGTACGCGCGTTGCGGTGCCCGTGGCATGGCAGTTCCGCTTTCTATATCGACCCTGAATGCCGTTTCTTTACGAACGTGACGCGCTAAGCGCTCTGCCGCCCCTGTGGATGGGGCCAGGCCGCCGGACCGCGAAGCGCGCACGGCGCTCGCGGTGCTGACCGGTCGCGGCGGGCATCAGAACTCCTGCCACTGCCCGTCGTCCGCCGGCGCGGTCGCGCGCGGGACCGCCCGCAACGGCGCCGCCGCGGGCCGTCGTGGCGTGGCCGCCGTGGCGGCCGGCCTGGGCGACGCAGCGCGGCGCGCAGGCGCCGGCGGAGCGATCGCCACCCCGGCGCTGGTCTCGAGCTTGAACAGTGCCACCGCCTGGTTGAGGTGGCCGGCCTGGTCTTCCATCGAACGCGCCGCGGCGGTGGCTTCCTCGACCAGCGCGGCGTTCTGCTGGGTGGCCTCGTCCATCTGGGTGATGGTCTGGTTGACCTGCTCGATGCCGGCGGACTGCTCCTGCGAGGCGGCCGAAATCTCGCCCATGATGTTGGTGACGCGCTGCACCGAGGCGACGATCTCCTGCATGGTGCTGCCGGCCTGTTCGACCAGGGTCGAACCCTCGGCGACGCGCTCGACCGAGTCGTCGATCAGGGTCTTGATCTCCTTGGCCGCATTCGACGAACGCTGGGCGAGGGTGCGCACTTCGCTGGCGACCACCGCGAAACCGCGGCCCTGTTCGCCGGCCCGTGCCGCTTCCACCGCCGCGTTGAGTGCCAGGATGTTGGTCTGGAACGCGATGCCGTCGATGACACTGATGATGTCGGCGATCTTCCGCGACGAGGCCTCGATGCCCTGCATCTTTTCCGAGACCTGGCTGGCCAGCGCGCCGCCCTGCGAGGCGACCGAGGCGGCGCCCGCGGCCAGCTGATTGGCCTGGCGCGCGTGCTCGGCGTTCTGCTTCACCGTGGAGGTCAGCTCCTCCATCGAGGCGGCGGTTTCCTCCAGGCTGGCGGCTTGCTGCTCGGTGCGGCGCGACAGGTCGTCGTTGCCGGCGGCGATCTCGGCCGCGGCGCCATTGATGCTGATCGCGGCGGTCTGGATGCGCGTGACGATCGCGGCCAACTGCTCGGCGGTGGCATTGGCGTCGTCACGCATGGTGGCGAAGACGCCCTGGAAGTCGCCGTGCATGCGCGCGGTGAGGTCGCCAGCGGCGATGGCCTTCAACAGCGTGGACAGCGCCTGCAGATTGCCGTCGGCGGTGGCCATCAACTGGTTGAGGCTCTCGACCATCAGGCGGAAGTCGTACTGGAAGCGCGCGGCGTCGCCGCGCACGCTGAAGTCGCCGGCCGCGGCGGCGCCGGCCAGGTGCTTGATCTCGCTGTTCATCGCGGTCAGGTTGCGCTTGACCGTATCCATCGTCTCGGTCAGCACGGCCTTTTCGCCGGGCAGGCGGTCCATGTCCTCGGACAGGTCGCCGATCGCGTAGCGGCCCATGATCTGCGCCAGGCGCAGCTTGACCGCGATGTGCGAGGCGGCCAGTGCGTTGCTGTCGTGGACCATGCGCCCGTAGTCGCCGGGGAAGGCGCTTGCGTCCATGCGGTAGCTGATCTGGCCGGCATCGTGTCGCTCGGCCATCTCCTTCTGCGCGTCGAGCACCGCGCGCAGTTGCTGCTGCATGCGCTGCAGCGATCCCAGCAACTGCCCCAGTTCGTCGTTGCGCGCGTACTGGATGCGGCTGTCCAGGCGGCCGGCGGCGACCGCGCCGGACACCTCCACCGCACTGGCCAAGGGCTTGACCACCAGCCGCCGCAGCAGCAGGTAGAGGCCGCCGCTGAGCAGCAGCGCGGCGCACAGGCCGACCGCCACGATGGTCCACAGCAGGTTGCGTGCCTGCGCCATCAGCACCGCCTTCGGCACCGCCACGCCCAGCGCGAAGCGCTCCTGGGCCTGGCCGATCTGCAGCGGTACGTACACTTCCACATCGGTGGCGCCGGTCTGCGGATCGACGCTGTCGCGGCCGACGGTCTTGCCCTGGGCGATGTCGGCCAGCAAGGCGCGGGTGGCCGGATCCTGCAGCTTCTTGCCGACCAGCGCGGGATCGCGGTCGGCGACGATGGCGCCGCCGGGCGACAGCAGGCGCACGCGGCCTGCGCCGAGCGGACGCAGCTTGGCGACGCGCTGCTGCAGCGCGGCCAGGCCGAAGTCGGTGGTGACCACGCCCAGGAACTTGCCGTCTTCCAGGATCGGCGTGCTGACCGTGGTCATCAGCACCTTCTGCCCGGCGATCTCGTAATCGTAGGGTTCGGCGACAGTGGGCCGCAGCAGCTTGCGTGGATTCAGATACCAGTCGCCGGCGCCGGCCACGTCGTAGTCGCGCAGCGGATCGCGCACGAGCTTTCCGTTCTGCCAGGACCAGTACACCATGTAGCGGCCGCTGGCGTCGTGGCCGGCGCTGTTGGCGTAGTCCGCGTCCTTGCCGTCCAGTGCCTGCGGTTCCCACAGCGTGCCCATGCCGGTCCAGTCCGGATGCTGCTGCAGCTCGCGGCGCAGGCTCTCGCTGAACAGCTCGCGCGCCTTGTCCTGGCCGCGCTGGGCGAGCAGGGCATTGGCCAGCACCTGGTTGGAGACGGCGGATGCACCGATGGTGTTGCCGATACGCTCCGATTCCAGGCGCGCGGTGTCGGTCATGCCGACCTTGGCGGAGGCGAGCAGGGCGGAACTGCTGCGGGCGTAGATGATGGCGGCGGTGATGCCAAAACACAGCAGGGCGATCGCGGCCACACCCAGCATCAGGCGGGTGGCGACACTGCTTGTGCGTATGGAGGGCGTGGTGGACATCGCGGTCGTCTCGATGGGAGGAATGGAGAGATCGCGCGTCATCGCCTCGGAAAGCGTCTTGCGTTCAGACAAGCCAGGCAGGGAGCATGCGCGATAGGGCGGTTATCGGCACAGCGTCCCAGAAATGTAGCCGGTGCGTGTGGTGAGTCACGCCCGGCGGGCCGGCATCGGTGTGGATGGCATTGCCGGCTCCGGACGCGGCGTCGACCGCGGCGCATGCCGCGCAGCGGCGAGGGCGCTGCTGAACGAGGCCGTGTGGGGCGGCGCGGCGGCGCATGGCGGCAATGAAAAAGCCCCGGGAGCGGATCGCTCCCGGGGCCGTTGGCGTCAGACGCGCGGGAGGGTTGCCCGCTCAGAACTCCTGCCAGGTGTCATCGCCGGCGGCGACCGCGACCGGCCGGGCCGATGGCCGCGTCGGGCGCGCGGCGGGCTTGGCCATCGGCTTGGTGGCCGAGCGGGCGACCGCACGGACCGGCACGCTCGCCGTGTTGGCGACCGCCGGCTGGGCGGCGGGGCGGCTGCTCGCCTCGATCTTGAACACGGCCACGGCCTGGCTCAGCTGGCCGGCCTGGTCCTCCATCGAACGCGCCGCGGCGGTGGCTTCTTCCACCAGCGCGGCGTTCTGCTGGGTGGTCTCGTCCATCTGGGTGACGGTCTGGTTGACCTGCTCGATACCGGCCGATTGCTCCTGCGAGGCGGCGGAGATCTCGCCCATGATGTCGGTCACGCGCTGCACCGAGGCGACGATCTCCTGCATGGT
The DNA here is from genome assembly GCF_001043115.1 of Xanthomonas sp. NCPPB 1128. GTDB lineage: Bacteria > Pseudomonadota > Gammaproteobacteria > Xanthomonadales > Xanthomonadaceae > Xanthomonas_A. The sequence continues at coordinate 451,622 of NZ_LFME01000001.1, forward strand.
CTTGCCGGCCTGGTCGACCAGCGCCGAGCCCTGCGCGACGCGGCCGACCGAGTCGTCGATCAGGGTCTTGATCTCCTTGGCGGCGCCGGCCGAGCGCTGCGCCAGGGTCCGCACTTCGCTGGCGACCACGGCGAAGCCGCGGCCCTGGTCGCCGGCACGCGCCGCCTCGACCGCGGCGTTGAGCGCCAGGATGTTGGTCTGGAACGCAATGCCGTCGATGACCGAGATGATGTCGGCGATCTTCTTCGACGACGCTTCGATGCCGCTCATGGTCTCCACCACCTGGCCGACCACCACGCCGCCCTGCGAGGCCACCGCCGCCGCGCCGCTGGCCAGCTGGTTGGCCTGGCGCGCGTGCTCGGCGTTCTGCTTTACGGTAGAGGTCAGCTCCTCCATCGAGGCCGCGGTTTCTTCCAGGCTGGCGGCCTGCTGTTCGGTACGGCGCGAGAGATCATCGTTGCCGGCGGCGATTTCGCTGGCGGCGCCGTTGATGCTGACCGCGGCGGTCTGGATACGCGCGACGATCGTCGCCAGTTGTTCGGCGGTGGCGTTGGCATCGTCGCGCATGGTCGCGAACACGCCCTGGAACTGGCCGTGCATGCGCGCGGTCAGGTCGCCGGCGGCGATCGACTGCAACAGGGCGGACAGCGCCTGCAGGTTGCCGTCGGCGGTGGCCATCAACTGGTTGAGGCTCTCGACCATCAAGCGGAAGTCGTACTGGAAGCGGTCGGCATCGCCACGCAGACTGAAGTCGCCGGCCGCGGCGGCCCCGGCCAGGTGCTTGATCTCGGTGTTCATGGCGGTCAGGTTTTGCTTGACCGTGTCCATCGTCTCGGTGAGCACGGCCTTCTCGCCGGGCAGGCGGTCCATGTCCTCGGACAGGTCGCCGATCGCGTAGCGGCCCATGATCTGCATCAGGCGCATCTTGACCCCGATGTGCGCCGCGACCAGCGCGTTGCTGTCGTGGACCATGCGCCCGTAGTCGCCGGGGAAGGCGCCTTCGTCCATGCGGAAGCTGATCTGGCCGGCGTCGTGGCGCTTGGCCATCTCGGCCTGCGCGGCGAGTACCGCCTGCAACTGGCTCTGCATCTTGTCCATGCTCAACAACAGCGCCCCGGCCTCGTCCTTGCTGTGCAGGTCGATCGCATTGTCGAGCTTGCCGCGGGAAATGGCGTCGGCGACGCCGATCGCGGTATCCAGGCGCTTGAGCAATTGCCGGCGGATCAGGATCGCCATGCCGATCGCGGCGACGATCACCAGCAGGTTGCCGAGCAGCACGGCCCACTTGTTCTGCGCGCGGACGGTGGCCAGGGTTGCGCTGCGCTTGGTCAGCAGGCCGCGCTCCTCGTTGGTGAACTCGCCCAGCAGGCGGCGGATGGTTTGCATCGTCGCGCGATCGTTTGCGTCACTGAACGCGGCGGCGGCCTGCGCGGGATCGTTGGACTTTTCGCGCAGCGCGATGAACTGCTTCTCCACATCGACCAGTTCATCGAACGCGGCACGCAACTGCCCCAGCCGCGCCTGCTGGCGCGGATTGTCCGCGGTCAGGTGCTTGGCGTCGGCGAAGGACGTGTCGAAGTCGGCCACGCCCTTGGTGAAGGGTTGCAGGTACTCCTTGTTGCCGGACAGAAGATAGCCGCGCGCGCCCGTCTGCGCGTTGACGGCGTTGGTTTGCATCAGCTCGCCGGTCGCCAGCACCTTGTAGGTGTGGTCGTTCATGTCGGCAGCGGTGTTGAGCGCGGAAAGACTGCTCAGGCTGATCGTGCCGATGATCACCGTGATCAGCACGATGACGGCAAAGCTGAGCGCGAGCCTGGCGGAGAGACTGAGATTCTTGAACGTCATCGTCGTGGTCCTTGTGGAAAGCGTGAAGCGTTGGGGATGGCGTACCCCGCCCGTGCCAGCGTCGATGTTCGCGGAGGCGCTAGGCGCTGCCTTATCTATGGCGGCTGTGAATCGAAAACATTCAATCGATAGTTTTTGTATTATTGATAGAGTTTTTCTATCGAAATTTCTTCAGCGATCTTCTGCAGCTCTGTTTCAATGAAAGAAGTCAAAATTTGTTCGAATTCGTAGACAAATTATGTGTGCGAGTCTCGTATCGGCACTCGCCCTGGATCCTTGAATGGCGATATCGGATCTCTGGATCGGCTTCCCAGCAGTGTTTCCGGAAACCGCGGGTCTGACTCATCCTGGATCGGCCATGCCGGCAGCGGAACCCATGCACCGCACAACGAAAAAGCCCGGGAGCTGACGCTCCCGGGCTTCGATGTTCTGTAGCGTTGTAGACACGGCGTACGCTGGATCAGAACTCCTGCCAATCGCTACCGCCAGCGATGGCGGGCGCGGCGGCAGGTTTGCGCGCGGGCGCTTGCACAGCGCGCGGCTTGGCGGGCCGCTGTCCGCCGCCTGCGGCGGCGACCAGCCGCGGCGCGGGTGCGCGTTGGGGCGCCGGCGCCCGCTGGTCGATCTTGAACACGGCCACGGCCTCGCTCAGCTGACCGGCCTGTTCCTCCATCGAGCGCGCCGCCGCGGTTGCTTCTTCCACCAGCGCGGCGTTCTGCTGGGTGGCTTCGTCCATCTGGGTGACGGTCTGATTGACCTGCTCGATGCCGGCCGATTGCTCCTGCGAGGCCGCCGAGATCTCGCCCATGATGTCGGTGACGCGCTGCACCGAGGTCACGATCTCGGTCATGGTCTTGCCGGCCTGATCGACCAGCGCCGAACCCTGGGTGACGCGGCTGACCGAGTCGTCGATCAAGGTCTTGATTTCCTTGGCGGCGTTGGCCGAGCGCTGGGCGAGGGTGCGCACTTCGGTGGCGACCACGGCGAAACCGCGGCCCTGATCGCCGGCACGCGCCGCTTCCACCGCCGCGTTGAGCGCCAGGATATTGGTCTGGAAGGCGATGCCGTCGATCACCGAGATGATGTCGGCGATCTTGCGCGAGGAGGCCTCGATGCCGCTCATGGTGTCGACCACCTGGCCGACCACCGCGCCGCCTTGCGAGGCCACCGCGGCCGCGCCCGCGGAGAGCTGATTGGCCTGGCGGGCATGCTCGGCGTTCTGCTTGACCGTGGAGGTCAGTTCCTCCATCGACGCGGCGGTTTCTTCGAGGCTGGCGGCCTGCTGCTCGGTGCGGCGCGACAGGTCGTCGTTGCCGGTGGCGATCTCGCTGGCCGCGGCATTGATGCTGACCGCCGCGGTCTGGATGCGCGCCACGATGGAGGCCAGTTGTTCGGCGGTGGCATTGGCGTCGTCGCGCATGGTCGCGAACACGCCCTGGAAATCGCCGTGCATACGCGCCGTCAGGTCGCCTGCGGCGATGGCCTGCAGCAGCTTCGACAGCGCCTGCAGGTTGCCGTCGGCGGTGGCCATCAGCTGGTTGAGGCTCTCGACCATCAGCCGGAAGTCGTACTGGAAGCGTTCGCTGTCGCCGCGGACGCTGAAGTCGCCGGCCGCGGCGGCGCCGGCCAGGTGCTTGATCTCGCTGTTCATCGCGGTCAGGTTGTGCTTGACCGTGTCCATCGTCTCGGTGAGCCGCGCTTTCTCGCCGGGCAGGCGGTCCATGTCCTGGGACAGATCGCCGATGGCGTAACGGCCCATGATCTGTGCCAGGCGCTCGGTCACCGCGATGTGCGCGGCGGCCAGGGCGTTGCTGTCGCGGACCATGCGCCCGTAGTCGCCGGGGAAGGCGGTTTCGTCCATGCGATAGCTGATCTGGCCGGCGTCGTGGCGCTGGGCCATGTCGGCCTGCGCGGCGAGCACCGACTGCAACTGGCTCTGCATCTTGTCCATGCTCAGCAGCAGCACGCCGGCCTCGTCCTTGCTGCGCAGGTCGATCGCATTGTCCAGCTTGCCGCGGGCGATGGCGTCGGCCACGCCGATCGCGGTACCCAGGCGCTTGAGCAACTGGCGGCGGATCACGATCGCCAGGCCGATCGCGGCCACGATCACCAGCAGGTTGCCCAGCAGCACGGCCCATTTGTTCTGCGCGCGCACGGTCGTCAGGGTTTCGCTTCGCTTGGTCAGCAGCCCGCTTTCCTCGTTGTGGAACTCGGCGAGCAGGCTGCGGATCGATTGCATGGCCTTGCGGTCGCGCGCTTCTCGGAACACCGAGGCGATCTCCGCAGGATCGGTGGACTGCTCGCGCAGCGCGGTCACCTGCTTCTCCACGCCGACCAGATCGTCGAATGCGGTGTGCAGCTTCTCCAGCCGAGCCTGCTGCCGCGGATTGTCTGCGGTCAGCTGTTTTGCTTCAGCGAAGTTCTTGTCGAAGTTGGCCTGACCATTGATGAAGGGCTGCAAGTGTTGCTGTTCGCCCGACAGCATGTAGCCGCGTGCGCCGGTTTCGACGTTCAAGGCATCGATCCCCATCATGTCGCCGGTGGCCAGCACCTTGTAGGTGTGGTCGTTCATGTCGGCGGCAGTGTTGAGCGAGGACAGGCTGCTCAGGCTGATCGAGCCGATGACCACCGTGATCAGCACGATCACGGCAAAACTGAGCGCGAGCCTTGCGGAAAGACTGAGATTCTTGAGCGACATCGTCGTAGTCCTGATGGAAAAGTGGAGCGTTGGGGATGGCGTACCCCGTGCCTGAGTCGATGTCCGCGGAGGCGTTGGGCGCTGCCTTATCTATTTTTGCCGTGAATCGAAATCATCCAGCTGATGGTTTTGGCGAATTAAATAGGCTCTACACATTGAAACGCGTGTTCGAATTGCTGCCGCCTGCTTTAGCTGTACATGACGAGTTTTGTTCAAATTTGTAGACAATTTGTCTACGCAACTCCCGTATCGGCATGGCGCCTGGGTTCTTTAAGCCTCCACGGCGCGTATTTAGATTGTTTTTACGTTTGCTTCATGAGGGTGTGGATGTAGCTCACGCTCCGAGGGCCAACGACGTCGCTGATGCGTTCTTTATTTGCCGGCCAAGTGAAAAAACCCGGGAACTGACGCTCCCGGGTTCGATGTCACGCAGCGGTTTGGACGCGGCGGCAGAGCGCGATCAGAACTCCTGCCAATCGGCGCTGCCAGCCGCAACGGCGGAACTGCCCATTGCCACCGGCCGGTGGACAGCCGCGCGCGGGGCCGGCGTCTTGACCGGCCGACGTGCGCCGGCGACGGCGGCGACCGTCGGCTTCGGCGCGGAAGTGCGGCGTGTCACTTCCGATGCCTGCTGGTCGATCTTGAACAGCGCCACGGCCTCGCTCAGCTGGCCGGCCTGATCCTCCATCGACCGCGCCGCGGCGGTGGCTTCTTCCACCAGCGCGGCGTTCTGCTGGGTGGCTTCGTCCATCTGCATCACCGTCTGGTTGACCTGCTCGATGCCGGCCGACTGCTCCTGCGAGGCGGCGGAGATCTCGCCCATGATGTCGGTGACGCGCTGCACCGAGGCGACGATCTCGTGCATGGTCTTGCCGGCCTGGTCGACCAGGGCCGAGCCGGTGGCGACGCGGCCGACCGAGTCGTCGATCAGGTCCTTGATCTCCTTGGCCGCATTCGACGAGCGCTGGGCGAGCGTGCGCACTTCGCTGGCGACCACGGCGAAACCGCGGCCCTGTTCGCCGGCCCGCGCCGCTTCCACCGCGGCGTTCAACGCCAGGATGTTGGTCTGGAAGGCAATGCCGTCGATCACCGAAATGATGTCGGCGATCTTGCGCGAGGAGGCCTCGATCCCGCTCATGGTCTCGACCACCTGGCCGACCACCGTTCCACCCTGCGAGGCGACGGACGCGGCACCGGTCGCGAGCTGGTTGGCCTGGCGGGCGTGTTCGGCGTTCTGCTTGACCGTGGAGGTCAGTTCTTCCATCGAGGCTGCGGTTTCTTCGAGGCTGGCGGCCTGCTGCTCGGTGCGGCGCGACAGGTCGTCGTTGCCGGTGGCGATCTCGCTGGCGGCGGCATTGATGCTGACCGCGGCAGTCTGGATGCGCGCCACGATCGCCGCGAGCTGTTCGGTGGTGGCGTTGGCATCGTCGCGCATGGTGGCGAACACGCCCTGGAAGTCGCCGTGCATGCGCGCGGTCAGGTCGCCGGCGGCGATCGACTGCAGCAGCGACGACAGCGCCTGCAGGTTGCCGTCGGCGGTGGCCATCAGCTGGTTGAGGCTGTCGACCATCAGCCGGAAGTCGTACTGGAAGCGTTCGGCATCACCACGCACGCTGAAGTCGCCGGCCGCGGCGGCGCCGGCCAAGTGTTTGATTTCGGTGTTCATCGCGGTCAGGTTGTGCTTGACCGTGTCCATCGTCTCGGTGAGGCGGGCTTTCTCGCCGGGCAGGCGGTCCATGTCCTCGGACAGGTCGCCGATCGCGTAGCGGCCCATGATCTGCGCCAGGCGCTCGGTCACGGCGATGTGCGCAGCGGCCAGGGCGTTGCTGTCGCGGACCATGCGCCCGTAGTCGCCGGGGAAGGTGCTTTCGTCCATGCGGTAGCTGATCTGGCCGGCGTCGTGGCGCTGCGCCATCTCTGCCTGTGCGGCGAGCACCGCCTGCAACTGCTGCTGCATGCGGCCCATGGCATTCAACAGGCGACCGGTTTCGTCGCGGGCCTCGGTGCGCACGGCGTTGTGCATGTCGCCATTGGCGATCGCTTCGGCAGTGCGCGTGGCCAGGCGCAGCGGCGCGGTCAGACTGCGGGTGATGGTCAGTGCCAGCAAGGCGCTGAGCGCCAGGGCCAGCACGGTGCCGCCGATCAGCAGCATGCGCCCGCGATGCATCGCCTCCAACGCCGCTTGGTAGCCGGCAGCGGCCTGCGCTTTCTGGCGGTCGGCGAACTCGCGGATCTTGCCCTGCCACGCCAGCGTCGCCGGCAGCGCTTGCTGATTCAGCATTTCCACCGCCTGGGCGGTCTCGCCTTTCTCGCCGAGCGCCACGATGGCGTCGTTGATGGTCTTGGCGGCGGCGCGCTTGGCGTCCATCTCGGCGCGGATCGCGCGTCCGGCGGCGGTGCTGGACAGCTTGTCCATCTTGGCGCGGGCCTCGGCGTAGCGCTCGCGTTGGCGATTGAAGGTGTCCAGCGCCTCTCGCCGCATCGCGGCGTTGGTGGAGGTGGTGTAGGTGCTCAGCGCGACCAGCACGGAGGCATTGGCGTCGAGCATCTGGTTGCTGAATTCGATCTTCGCCATGCGGTCCAGCACGATCATGTCCAGGTGCTTGCGCGCCTCGGCCATGCCGGACAGCCCGATGATCACCAGGACCACCGAAAGAAGAATCAGCAGGCCGAAGGCCGCCGACAGGCGGACACCGACGTTGTAGCGTTGCAGAAAGCGGATCATTTCAATCTCCAGGGAACGAAACAGGCAGGTCGGCGCGCAGGGATGCGGCGTCGGCGGTTGACGCGGGCAGACGCGCACGGCCGGTACTGACCACGGCGGCAGTCACATGGCGTGATGACTAGCAATGCGACAGGCAGGTCGTGCGCAAGCGCCGCACTCGCGACGGTGGCCATGGCGTTGGCATGCCCGAGTTGCGCCTGCAATCGCCGGCGGCGCCGGCTGGTCGCTCGGTGGACGCGTCTTCGGTGTCGCAAGACCGCATGCATGGTGGGCCCCCGTGTACGAATGAAGGAACGACGCGCGTCGTGGCGCGCCGGGGATCCGGGGTGTGGGCAAGCTGACGAAACGTGTGGCGAAAGCACAGCAAGTCGAACACGCGCGCGAGCCGAAGGCAGGCGCGAAAAAGAACAGTCGTCAGGGCTGCGTTCTTCCCCGTTCGGTTTTGCGACTTCAGCGACCGGTGCGTGCACCGATCGATCCCCCTGAAGCGCCGGCGGACCTCCCCAGGCCATGCCGGCACGCACGAATGTAGACAAAAAACGTGCGCTCAACCTGATATCGACGGCGGCACGGGATTCTTGAGCGCCGCAGTGCGGTCGTGCCGCGCAGACCGGCGGCGCGTGGCGCGCTGGATGCACCCTGGCGCGGATGGTGTTGCCGAACGCGCCGTCCGACAGCGCTTGCAACCTGGTGCAGGCAGATGCCTCCCGCCAATGCTGCGTGTTCGACGGTTCCCGCGGTACTTGCAGCACTATGCGTTGATGGAGGCAGCACGTCTGCCATGGCGAGCCGCACTGGCATCCTCTGCATCGCGCATCTGTCGAGCGGCCATGCAGTGCACGGCCGCTCGATGACGTGACGGTGCCAGGACTCAGAATTCCTGCCAGTCGCTGCTGGTCGCCTGTGCAAGCGCAACGGACTGCGCCGGGGCCGGCCGCGACCTGCGTGGCGGCGCAGACGCCACGCTGCGTGGGGCAGGGCGGGGCGTCGGCGCAGGTCCGATCGGCGTAATCGCCGGCAGGGTGTCCAACTTGAACACCGACACGGCGTCCTGCAACTGCGTGGCCTGTTCTTCCATCGAACGTGCGGCGGCAGTGGCTTCTTCCACCAGCGCGGCGTTCTGCTGGGTGGTCTCGTCCATCTGCATCACGGTCTGGTTGACCTGCTCGATGCCGGCGGACTGTTCCTGCGAGGCGGCGGAGATCTCGCCCATGATGTCGGTGACGCGCTGCACCGAGCTCACGATCTCGCTCATGGTCTTGCCGGCCTGGTCGACCAGGGCCGAGCCTTCGGCAACGCGACTCACCGAGTCGTCGATCAGGTCCTTGATCTCCTTGGCGGCACTGGCCGAGCGCTGGGCCAGCGTGCGCACTTCGCTGGCGACCACGGCGAAGCCACGGCCCTGGTCGCCGGCACGCGCCGCTTCCACCGCCGCGTTCAAGGCCAGGATGTTGGTCTGGAAGGCGATGCCATCGATGACGCCGATGATGTCGCCGATCTTCTTCGAGGAGGCCTCGATGCCGCTCATGGTCTGCACCACCTGGCCGACCACACTGCCGCCCTGTGAGGCGACTGCCGCCGCGCCGCTGGCGAGCTGATTGGCCTGGCGCGCATGTTCGGCGTTCTGCTTCACGGTGGACGTCAGCTCTTCCATCGAGGCTGCGGTTTCTTCCAGGCTCGCGGCCTGCTGTTCGGTGCGGCGCGACAGGTCGTCGTTGCCGGTGGCGATCTCGCTGGCGGCGGCATTGATGCTGACCGCCGCGGTCTGGATGCGGCCGACGATACCGGTCAACTGGTCGGCAGTGGCATTGGCATCGTCGCGCATGGTGGCGAAGACGCCTTGGAACTCGCCGTCCATGCGCGCGGTCAAGTCGCCGGCGGCGATGGACTGCAGCAGGGCGGACAGCTTGCCCAGGTTGCGATCGCTGACGTCCATCATGGCGTTGAGGTCCTGCACCATCAGCCGGAAATCGTGCTGGAAGTGCGCCGCATCGCCGCGGGCGCTGAAGTCGCCGGCCGCGGCCGCGGCGGCCAGGCGCTTGATCTCGGTGTTGATCGCCAGCAGGCTGGCCTTGGCCGCGTCCATCGATTCGTGCAGCACAGCACGGCTGCCGGGCAGGCGCCGCGCGTCGCGGCGCAGGTCGCCGTTGGCGTATTCGTTGAGCACGCCGATGGCGTCGACGATGGCGTCCAGGTGCTCGAACATCATGGTGTTGATGCCCTTGCTCAGCTCGCCGTACACGCCGGGGAAGTCCTGCGGCATGCGGTGGCTGATGTCCTTGTCGGCATGCAGTTCGATCATCAACGCGGTTTCGCTGGAGAAGCGCCGCAACTGCGTCTGCATCCGATCCATCGCCAGCAGCAGGCGGCCGGGTTCGTCGCGTGCGTCGGTGGTCACGTCGTTGTCCAGGCGGCCGTCGGCGATGGCCTCGGCGGCGCGGGTGGCGCGGCCCAGCGGGCCGGTCAGGCTGCGGGTGATGGTCCAGGCCAGCAGTCCACTGACCAGCAGGACGGCCACGCCCCCAGCGATCAGCATGTTGCGGCCCCGTGCCATCGCCTGGGTGGCGTTGGCGTACGCGGCTGCCGTCTCCTGTTCCTGCAAGGCCACGTTCTCGCGGATCTTGGCCTGCAGGGCGGCCGTCACCGGCCTGGCCTTCTCGTTCAGCAGCGTTTGCGCTTCGGCATTACGGTTGGCGGTGGCCAAGGCAATCACCTGGTCGTTGAGCTTGCCTGCAACGACGCGCTGCGCATCGATGTCCGCACGCAATTTCTTCACGCTTGCGTTGGATGCAGGGAACCCATCGAGTTCCTTGCGCAAGTCGGTGTATCGCTGACGCGCCTGCTGGACTTCGGCCAGCTCCTTCCGGTTGAGCGCCTCGTCGGACACCATGCTCAACGCACTCAACGCGAGCAGGATGCGGGTGTTGGCGTCGAGCATGCCGTTGCTGATCCGGATTTTCTCGACGTTGACCTCGACGATGTGACGCAACTCGCTGCGCGCTTGCGCGATGGAAACCAGGCCTGCGGCGACCAGCAGGCAGGACAGTACGATAAGTAGACCAAAACCGCCGCCGAGGCGGCGGCCCACGTTGTAGCGTTGCAAGAACGACGTCATGTTGAACCCCCTGAGAATGGACAAGTCATTGCGTGTTCGTACGAGGGGACACCAATCGTGATGCTGGTTTCATCTGTGATGAAATGCGCAAATTGAACGGAGGGCGTGCGGAACACGCGCTCAGACCGCGCCAACATCACACTCGATGCTTTTCCCCTTTCCTGCAGCATGGCTTCAGCGATCGGCATCTGCTCCGATCGATCCCCCTGGAGTGCCGGCTCCACCTCCCCAGGTGTCACCAGTGCGCACGTGTAGACAAAAAGTGTGCGCTACATTGCTATCGGCAGCTGTGGTGCGTTCTTTAGCGCTTTTTTCGGGGCCTTCGCACTGGCGCAGAGGCGTCGCCTATGCAGCGCATGTTGGCCGCGCGACCGGCGGCCATGCCCGAAGAGGCGGATCGGCCGGAGACACGTCAAACAAAAAGCCCCGGCATCGCTGCCGGGGCTCGTGTGTGACGTGACGCGGGAGGGCGGGGCGATCAGGCCGCCTGCTGCACCCGCAGCGAGCGGACCAGGCCGCCGATGTCCACGATCAGGGCGACGCGGCCGTCGCCGAGGATGGTGGCACCGGAGATGCCGCTGATGCGCCGGTAGTTGTTCTCGATGTTCTTGACCACCACCTGCTGCTGGCCGATCAGCTCGTCTACTTCCAGCGCCAGCTTCTGCCCGTCGGCCTCGACCACCACCACCAGCGGTTCTTCGCTCTGCTCGATGCGGCCGAAGCCGTAGGAGTCGCTGAGCGAGAGGATCGGCAGGTATTCGCCACGGACCCGCAGCACGCGGCCTTCGCCGGCCATGGTGCGGATGTCGTCGGCCTTCGGTTGCAGCGCCTCGATGACGTAGGCCAGCGGCAGGATCAGGGTCTCGCCGGACACCGCCACGGTCATGCCGTCGAGGATGGCCAGGGTCAGCGGCAGGCGGATCAGCACGCGGGTGCCGCGGCCGGATTCGCTTTCCAGCTGCACTTCGCCGCCCAGGCCCTGGATGTTGCGGCGGACCACGTCCATGCCGACGCCACGGCCGGACAGGTCGGTGACCGCATCGGCGGTGGAGAAGCCGGGGGCGAAGATCAGGTCCCACACCTGCGCATCGCTCGGGTTGTCCGGCACAGCGATGCCGCGTTCGGCGGCCTTGGCCAGGATGCGGTTGCGGTTGAGGCCGGCGCCGTCGTCGCTGACTTCGATGACGATGTGGCCGCCCTGGTGCGACGCGGCCAGGGTGATGGTGCCGGTCTCGTCCTTGCCGGCGGCGCGACGCGCCTCCGGCAGTTCCAGGCCGTGGTCGATCGAGTTGCGCACCAGGTGCACCAGCGGATCGGCGATCTTTTCGATCAGGCCCTTGTCCAGCTCGGTGCCCTCGCCAATGGTGCGCAGGCGCACCTGCTTGCCGAGGCGGGTGGACAGGTCGCGGACCAGGCGCGGGAAGCGGCGGAACACCGCGTCCACCGGCAGCATGCGCACGCCGATCACCGCTTCCTGCAGGTCGCGGGTGTTGCGTTCGAGCAGATCCAGGCCGGCGAACAGGCGTTCGGCCACCGCCTGGTCCAGGCCGGTGGAGACCTGCTTGAGCATGGCCTGGGTGATGACCAGTTCGCCGACCAGATTGATCAGCGCATCGACCTTGTCGACGCTGACGCGGATCGAGCTTTCCGCTTCGTGCGCGGCGGCGGCATTGCCGGCCGGGGCATTGGCGGCCACGGCCGCGGCCGGCGCGGCGGTGGCGGCGGTCGGCGGCGCGGTCAGCACCGGCGCCGGTGCAGTGGCCAGGCTCGGCGGCGGCACCGGACGGATCTCCAGTTCGCAGTCGTCGATGACCCAGGCGAAGGTGTCTTCGATCGCGCTGCGCGGAATCTTGCCGACCAGGCCCAGGTCCCAGGCGAGGTAGGCCTCGAGCGGGTCGAGTTCGGCGAAGCCGGGCAGGCGCGTGCTGCGGCAGGCGACCTGCAGCGGGCCGAGGTGTTCGAGTTCGCGGATGATGCGCAGCGGATCGTTGCCGCTCATGAACAGCGACGGCGCCGGGGTGAAGCCGATCTGCCAGGCTTCCGGCTCGGCCGGCTGGTTCGCCGCCGGGGTGGCGGCGGCCGGCGCGGCGGGGCCACCGTTCAACGCGTGCTGCAGGCGCTCGTGCACGGCCTTGACCGCGGCCGGATCGGCCGGAACGCCGTGCTCGGCTTCGCGCAGCAGGGCGCGCAGCACGTCCACCGAGCCGAGGATGGCGTCGATCGCGTGCGCCTCGACCTCGCGCTTGCCGGCGCGCAGCTCGTCGAGCAGCGTCTCCAGCACGTGGGTGAGGCCGGCCATCGCCTCGAAGCCGAAGGTGGCGGCGCCGCCCTTGATCGAGTGCGCGGCGCGGAACACCGAGTTGATGGTCTCGGGATCGCGATTGCCTTCTTCCAGCGACAGCAATCCGGCTTCCATCGCATCCAGTCCTTCGCGGCTTTCCTCGAAGAAGGTGGCGTGGAAACGCTGCAGGTCCATGCTCATGGGGCGGGAATCCGGAAAAGGAGGAGAGGGATCAGCCCAGGACTTTCTGGACGGTGGCGATCAGCTGTTCGGGATTGAACGGCTTGACCAGCCAGCCGGTCGCGCCGGCCGCCTTGCCCTCGGACTTCTTCTCCGCCGCCGACTCGGTGGTCAGCATCAGCATCGGGGTGAACTTGTAGTCCGGCAGCTGCCGCAGTTCGCGGATCAGGGTGATGCCGTCCATGTTCGGCATGTTGACGTCGGTGACCACCGCGTTGAAGCGCTGGCCCTTGGCGCGGCCCAGCGCGACCGCGCCGTCTTCTGCTTCTTCGACGGCAAAGCCGGCCGAGGTGAGGGCGAAGGAGACCATCTGGCGCATCGACGCCGAATCGTCCACTACCAAGATACGTGCGCTCATGCCGCGTTCTCCACAGATTTCAGATTGTCAGGGGTTGCAGGAAGGCCCAGCGATTCGCTGACCCCTAGCAGGCGGGCCGCGTCGCGAAAGGTCGCGTTGCAGGCCTCGAATTCGGTGCGCTTGCCGTCCTTGCGGCGGGCATCGACGAATGCGCACAGCACCTGTACGGACGCGGTATGGATGCGGCGCACTTCGCCGGCGTCCAGTCGCAGCACGTCGTCCGACGCAAGGAACGCGGTCAGGCGTTGTTTCAGGTCGGCGCTGGTCTCGATACCGAGATCTTCGCCAAGGGGGACTGTGCTCATCATTGCTCCGCACCAATGGTTCTATGGCAGATAACGGCCGTGGCCTGAAAAGCTTTAGCGGCGGTTGGAAAGTGCGGCACCGTTCCCAGTTGCCGCCCGCCGCGCGGGTCAGTGCAGCAGTTGCTCGGCGTCGAGCAGGATCATCGGCTGTTGCGCCAGCCGCGCCACGCCGCGGAACAGATGGTTGGAAATGCGGCAGATGCGGGCGTTGTCCGGCGGCTCGATCTGCTGGTCGCTGAGGCTGGCCACGTCTTCCACCGCGGACACGCGCAGGCCCAGGGTCTCGCCGTTCTCTTCCAGCACCACCACCCGGGTGAGCATGTCCATCTCGATCGGGGCCGCGCCCAGGTGGACGCCCAGGTCGAGCACCGGCACCACCTGGCCGCGCAGGTTCATGATGCCGAGCATGGCCGGCGGCGTGCCGCGCAGCGCCAGCAGCGGCACCGGCAGCACCACTTCCTGCACCTTCAGCAGCTCCAGCGCGTAGGCCTGCTCGCCGCAGCGCAGGCGCAGCCAGCGGGTGCGGCGCTCGGCCAGGCGTTCGGGCGCGATGGCCGAGCCGTGCGGCACGCTCGGTGCCATGAAGGCCTGCAGATTGGGCGGCAGCTTGGCGCCGGCCGCCTGGGCGCGGCTGGCCTCGGCGCGGCGTTCCGGCGGCACCGCCATCGGCGGGCGCTTGACCGCGCGTGCGGCGGCGGCATCGTCTTCGGCGGCCAGATCGCGCGGCACGGCGGCACGCTGCCGCTCCATCGCCGCGACCGCGTCCAGGTCGGCCTGGCGCTCGGCTTGCTGGGCCGGCGTGAGCGCGGCAGGCGCGGGCGCGTCCTGCGACATGATGCCGGCCAGGGCCGGATCGGAGTCGGCTTCGGCCAGGACCGCGGCGGCGATTTCTTCGGGCGTCGGGCCGGCCGGAGCGGGCGCGAGCGCCTGCTGCGACATGATGCCGGCCAGGGCCGGATCGGAATCGGCCTCGGCCAGGACCGCGGCGGCGATTTCTTCGGGCGTCGGGCCGGCCGGGGCGGGCGCGAGTGCCTGCTGCGACATGATGCCGGCCAGGGCCAGATCGGCATCGGCTTCGGCCAGGACCGCGGCGGCGATTTCTTCGGGCGTCGGGCCGGCCGGTGCGGGTGCAAGCGCTTGCTGCGACATGATGCCGGCCAGGGCCGGATCGGCATCGGCTTCGGCCAGGACCGCAGCAGCGATCTGTTCGGGCGTCGGGCCGGCCGGTGCAGGCGCGAGCGCTTGCTGCGACATGATGCCGGCCAGGGCCGGATCGGCATCGGCTTCGGCCAGGACCGCAGCGGCGATCTGTTCGGGCGTCGGGCCGGCCGGTGCGGGTGCAAGCGCTTGCTGCGACATGATGCCGGCCAGGGCCGGATCGGCATCCGCCTCGGCCAGGACCGCGGCAGCGATCTGTTCGGGCGTCGGAGTGGCCACGGCGGGCGCCGGGGTCTCGATTTCCGCTTTCACGTCGGCGACCGCGACCGGTGCGGGACTCGGCGGCGCCGCCTTCTGCTCCTCGGCGATCACGTCGTGGAGCAGGCCTTCCAGGTAATCGTCGATGATCCCGGGGGTGCTCATGCGGCTTGCTCCATCGGCGTGGCGTCGCTGGCGATCAGCCATTCCAGCGCGCGGCGGTAGGCGGCCAGGCCACGGCCGGGGTAGTCGCCCGGCACGCCAGCCACGGTCAGCGCCTTGACGTTGCAGATCTTGGTGTCGACCGGGATCGCGTCTTCCCACACCCGCTCGCCGTAGCTGTCCTGCATCTGCCGCAGGGTCTCGTTGCCGGCGCGGGTGCGCTGGTCGAACAGGGTCGGCAGGATCGAGGCGGGCAGCGGCCGACGCCGCGAGCGCTCGACCATGTCCACGGTGCGGACCATGCTGGCCAGGCCGTGCAGGGCCAGCGGCTCGGCCTGGGTCGGGATGATCACCCGGTCGGCCGCGGCCAACGCGTTGATCATCAGCAGGCCTAGGGTCGGCGGGCAGTCGAGCAGGATGTAGTCGTGCTGGCCGGCATGGCGGGCCATGGCCTGCTGCAGCGCCAGGCCCAGGCCAGGCTGGTTGGCGCTGCGCCGTTCCAGCGTGGCCAGCGCGGTCTGCCCGCAGACGAAGCTCAGGCGCTCGACCGCGGTGTCGCGGGCCAGCGCGGCGAGTTCGCCCGGCGGGGTCGCGAACAGGTCGAGTACGCCCGGCGGCTGCGGTTCCTGCGGCACGTCGAAGGCCCGGGTCAGCGAGGCGTGCGGATCGAGATCGAGCATCAGCACGCGGTGCCCGAGCATGGCCAGCCCACGGCCCAGGGCCAGCGTGGTGGTGGTCTTGCCCACGCCACCTTTCTGGTTGGCGATCGCCCAGATGCGCATCAGTTGACTCCTTCAATGGCAGGTGCTGCACGGGGGCTGCCGGCATTGCCGGCGGCCGCCGCGGCGGGGGGTGTCGGGGTGGCCGGCGCGGCGCCGGCACTCAAACGGTCGGTGGCCGACGGCGTCGGATCGCTGCTGTCGCCGGAATCGGCCAGGATCACCAGCACCACCCGGCGGTTGGCGTTGCGGCCGGCCGGGGTGTCGTTGCTGGCGCGCGGGCGGAACTGGCCGTAGCCGATCATCGACAGTCGCGAGGGCTGCAGGCCCTGGTCGGCGAACAGGTGGACGACGCTGGCTGCGCGCGCCGCCGACAGTTCCCAGTTCGACGGGAACTGCAAGGTCGCGATCGGGGTGTTGTCGGTGTAGCCCTCCACGCGCACCCCGTTGGGCACGCCGGCCAGCACCTGCGCCAGTTCCGCCAGGGTGGCGCGCGCGCTCTGGTCGAGCGCGGCCGAGCCGGAGCCGAACAGGATGTCGCTGTTGATCTCCACTTCGATCCACAGCCCGGCGCGGCGCACGGTGATCAGCTTCTTCTGGATCAGCGGCGCCAGTGCGGCGCCGAGGCGGTCGGCGATGCTGTCGAGCTGGCGCTGCGCGCGGCGCAGCTGCTGCGCGTCGCGCAGGTCGTCGCCGCGCTGCGCGGTGCCCGAGGGCAGGCGGTTGGGATCGGGCAGGGTCAGCGCCGGGCTGGACTTGATCGGGGTCGGGCGCTCGCCGCCCTGGCCCTGCAGCGCCTGATCGCCGACCTGCACCGGACGCAGGGTCTTCGGGGTGCCGCCGAATGCGGCGCTCATGGCGTCGGCCATGACCCGGTACTTGGCTTCGTTGATCGTGGACAGCGCGTACATCACCACGAAGAAAGCGAGCAGCAACGTCATCAGGTCGGCATAGGGGATGGCCCATGCCTCGTGGTTGGCGTGCTCGTCGTGGGAGTGCTTGCGGGCCATTGGCAACTCAATGCAAGAATCCGGCCAGTTTCGATTCGATGTTGCGCGGGTTCTCGCCCTGGGCGATGGCGATCAACCCTTCGATGATCATTTCGCGCTCGCCGCAGCTGTGCTTGATGACGCTCTTGAGCTTGGCGGCCATCGGCAGGAACAGCAGGTTGGCCGAGGCGATGCCGTAGATGGTGGCGGTGAACGCGGCGGCGATGCCGTGGCCGAGCTTGCTCGGGTCGGCCAGGTTCTTCATCACCGCGATCAGGCCCAGCACCGCGCCGATGATGCCCAGGGTCGGCGCGTAGATGCCCATGCCCTCGAATACCTTGGCCGCGGCCAGATCGCAGTGTTCCTGGCCTTCCAGGTCGATCTCCAGCATGTGCCGGATGGCTTCCGGCTCGACGCCGTCCACCAGCATCTGCAGGCCCTTGCGCACGAACGGATCCTGCTGCTGCGGCACCTGGTTTTCCAGGCCGAGCAGGCCCTGGCGGCGGGCGATGTTGCTCCATTCCACGATCTGCTTGAGCAGCGCCTGGCGGTCGCTCGGCGGCGGCCACAGGAGCCACTTGGCGATCTGGAACGCACGCCGGAACACGGACGGCGGGGTGTGCACCAGGATCGCGGCGACGGTGCCGATGATCACGATCACGAACGCAGCCGGCGACCACAGCGCCGAAATGCCGGCGCCCTTGAGGATGCTGCCGCCGATGAGCGACAGAATCGCCAACAGCAGGCCGATGAGACTGAGCTTGTCCATGCAGGAGGTATCGGCCAGGGGGCGGGGGACTTGATGGGTTGGGGATTCGGGATTCGGGATTTGGGATTCGCAAGAGCGCGAGTGCGGCGGGTTGGTCGGTGTGTCGTAGGAGCGGCTTCAGCCGCGACGCGCTGACCTTGGCGCGTGCCTATGCACAATCGTTCGGACCGTGTCGGCAGGGAGCCGAGCGCCGCGCGTTATCGCCGTTCCCGTAGCGGAACCGATGCGGCGAGCCGCTTTTGCGATTCCCCAATCCCGATTCCCGAATCCCAGCCTTACCGCGTCGCGGCTGAAGCCGCTCCTACAAGAAGCAGAGAAGCGCCAGGGAAGCCGCTCTTGCGATTCCCCAATCGCCATTCCCCACTCCCGGGTCCTCAGGCCTTCAAGCCATCCACATCCAGGATCAGCGCCAGGCGGCCGTCGCCGATGAGGGTGGCGCCGGCGTAGCCGGGCAGGCCGCGCAGCGAGCGCGGCAGCGGCTTGATCACCACTTCCTCGCGGCCGCGGACCTGGTCCACGACCAGGCCCATGCGCGATTCGCCAGCCTGCAGCACCACCACGGTGAGCAGCGGCAGTTGCGGGGCGTCGATGTTGAGCCACTGGCGCAGGTCCACCAGCGGCAGGGTGTGCGATTGCCGATCGAGCACGGCGCGGCCGTCGAACCAGCCCAGCGAGCGGCGCGGCGCGTGCAGCACTTCCACCACGCGCGCCAGCGGCAGCGCGTAGACGGTGTCGCCGGCCTGCACCAGCAGGGTCGGCAGGATCGCCAGGGTCAGCGGCACGCGGATCAGGAAGCGGCTGCCGCGGCCCAGTTCCGACTGGATCTGGATCTGCCCGCTGAGTTCGCGGATGCGCGACTGCACCACGTCCATGCCGACGCCACGGCCGGAGATGTCGGTGACTTCGGCCTTGGTGGAGAAGCCGGGCAGGAATACCAGGTGCAGGCATTCCTCGGTGCTCAGGCGGGCGGCGGCCTCGGGGTCGATCAGGCCCTTCTCGCGGGCCTTGGCGCGCAGGCGCTCGGGATCGATGCCGGCGCCGTCGTCCTGCACCTCGATGCTGACGTAGTCGCCTTCCTGCTGCGCCGACAGGCGCACGTGGCCGCCACGCGGCTTGCCGGTGGCCTCGCGCAGTGCCGGCGCCTCGATGCCGTGGTCGATCGCGTTGCGCACCAGGTGCACCAGCGGATCGGCCAGCGCCTCGACCAGGTTGCGGTCCAGCTCGGTGTCGGCGCCGATCAGTTCCAGTTCCACTTCCTTGTTGAGCGAGCGGGCGACGTCGCGCGCCACCTTGGGGAAGCGCGAGAACACCTTGCCGACCGGCTGCATGCGCGTGCGCATCACCGCCGACTGCAGGCGCGCGGTGGCGATGTCCAGGCTGCTGACCGCGCGGTCCAGTTCTTCGTCGCGCAGGCGCACGCGCAGGGTCTTGAGCCGGTTGCGCGAGAGCACCAGTTCGCCGATCAGGTTGACGATCGCGTCCAGGCGCTTGGTGTCCACGCGCACGGTGTGTTCGGGTTCGGCGGCCTTGGCCGGGGCGGCGGCGGCCTTGGGCGCGGCGCTGGGCGCGCGCGGCGCCGGCTGCAACGCCTGCGGCGTGGCCGTCGGCGGCGCATCGCCGTGCAACTGGTCCAGCAGCGCCTCGAATTCGTCGTCGCTGATCAGATCACCCGCAGCCGCAGCCGCGGCGGTGGCCGGTACGGCGGCGGGTGCCGGCGCGGTGCTCTTGGCCGGCGCCGGGGCGGCGTCGCCGTGCGCATCGAACTGCGCGATCAGCTCCGCCGGCGCGCGCGGCGGCTCCTGGCCGCTGCCGAAGGCGTCGAGCATCGACTGCAGGTAGTCCAGCGACTGCTGCGCGGCGTCGAAGTGCCGCGCCTGCAGGGTGGCCTGGCCGGCGCGGGCCATGCCCAGGGTTTCTTCGGCGGCGTGGCACAGCTCGACCATGGCGTTGATCGCCAGGAAGCCGGCGCCGCCCTTGAGCGTGTGGAAGCCGCGGAACACAGCGTTGAGCTGGCCGCTGTCCTCGGGCGCCTGCTCCAGCGACACCAACTGCTCGCCGAGCCGGTCCAGGATTTCCTGGGCCTCGATGATGAAGTCGGCAGCGATGTCGTCGGGTACGGCGCTCATAGATTTACAGTCCCAGGCCCGAGAGCAGGTCGTCGGCGTCGTTCTGCGACACGCCGTGGCGGTCCAGGCCGGGCAGGGCCGGGCGGGCCAGGCCGCCGTCGGCCTTCTTGTTTTCTTCCTTCGGCGGCAGACCCAGTGCGCCGAAACCCTCGTGCACGCGGCGCACGATGCCGGCGACGCGGCGGATGATCTGCCCGGTCAGGTCCTGGAAGCTCTGCGCCAGGGCCATCTCGGTGAGGTTGTGGCGGATCTTGTCGAGGATCTCGCTCTGGTCGCCGCTGAGGCCGCCGGCGGCCAGCTGGTTGGCCAGCGTGCGGCATTCCTCGGCCAGGTCCAGGGTGCGGTGGCTGGCCTGTTCGGTCATCTCCACCACGTGGTCCAGGCGCGAGCAGGCGTCGTCCAGTTCGCCGGCCTCGCTGGGCACCACCGGCAGTTCGCCGAGCGCCTGGCCCAGATCGCGCGCGAGCCGGCTCAGGCCCTGCATCATCGGCCGCGTCCGCCAGGCGGCGAGGGTGTCGATTTCACGGCGCCAGCCGGCCTCGTCGCCGTTCTCCAGCGCGTCCAGCGCGCCTTGCAGGCGTTCGATCAGGGCGGTACGTTCGGCAGTGGCTTCCATTTACGCGGTCGCCCCCAGGCGCTCGAAGATCTTGCCCAGCTTCTCCTGCAGCGTCTGCGCGGTGAACGGCTTGATGATGTAGCCGTTCACGCCGCACTGCGCGGCCTCGATGATCTGCTCGCGCTTGGCCTCGGCAGTGACCATCAGCACCGGCAGGTGCTTGAGCTTGTCGTCGGCGCGGATGTTGCGCAGCAGATCGATGCCGGTCATGCCCGGCATGTTCCAGTCGGTGACCACGAACTCGAACGGCGCCGAGCGCAGCGCGGCCAGGGCGCTGTTGCCGTCTTCGGCCTCGGCGGTGTTGGTGAAGCCCAGATCGCCGAGCAGATTCTTGACGATGCGTCGCATCGTCGAGAAATCGTCCACGATCAAAATCCGCATGTTCTTGTTCACCACTGACTCCTAAGGGTTCCTATTCTTCGTCTTCCAGACCGGCATCGGCGACCTCGAACGCCTTCAGGCGTCCGCGCAACCGTACCGTGGCCTGGCCATGGATCTGACACACGCGCGACTCGCTGACCCCGAGTACCGCGCCGATTTCCTTGAGGTTCAATTCCTGCTCGTAGTACAGCGACAGCACCAACTGCTCGCGTTCGGGCAACTGCGCGATGGCCTTGCCCAGTTCGCGGCCGAATTCGCTGCGCTCGAGCATCTGCTGCGGATTGGGTCCGCCCTTGGCGATGGTATCCAGCTCGCCATGGTCCTCGATGCGCGACTCCAGGCTCAGCACCTGGCCGCGGGCGGCATCTTCCATCAAACGCAGGTATTCGGGAAGCGGCATGTCCATCGCCGCGGCCACTTCGTTGGCGGCGGCGGCACGGCCGGTGCTCTGTTCGATCTTGCGGATCGCCGAGGCGGCGTCGCGGGCGCGGCGGTGCACCGAGCGCGGCACCCAGTCGCCACGGCGGATCTCGTCGATCATCGCGCCGCGGATGCGGATCGAGGCGTAGGTCTCGAACGAGGCGCCCTGTTCGGCGTCGTAGCTGCGCGAGGCCTCGATCAGGCCGATCATGCCGGCCTGGATCAGGTCGTCGATCTCGACGCTGGCCGGCAGCCGCGCCGCCAGGTGGTGGGCGATGCGCCGGACCAGGTCCGAGTGCTGGGCGATGTAGTCGTTGGCGCTGTTGCGCTGGACGGCGCGGTAGTGGGCGGCGGCGTTCATGCGGCCACCCCGCGCTGGATGATGCGTTCGACGAAGAACTCGACGTTGCCGCGCGGGGCGGTCGGCGCCTGCCAGCGCGCGGTGCGCCGGGCGATCTCGGAGATCGCCTGCGCCGACGGGCTGGACGGGTAGGCCTTGACCACCGGCTGCTGGCGCTGCACCGACAGGCGCAGCCAGTCGTCCTGCGGCACGCAGCCCAGGTAGTTCAGCGACACGTCGCCGAGGAACTTCTCGCAGACCCGGCTGAGCTTGTCGTACAGCAGGCGGCCCTCGTTGAGGTCGCGGACCATGTTGGCGACGATCTGCACCCGGTCCACCCCGCGCTCGCGCGAGAGGACCTTGATCAGGGCGTAGGCGTCGGTGATCGAGGCCGGCTCGTCGCAGACCACCACCACCGCGTCCTGCGCGGCCTGGCAGAAGGTCAGCACGCTGTCGGTGATGCCCGCGGCGGTGTCGACGATCATCACGTCCAGCTCGCGCTGCAGCTCGGAGAACACGTTGACCAGGCCCACGTGCTGGGCCGGCGGCAGCTCGGCCATGTAGCGGCGGCCGGAGGCGGCGGGCACCACCATCAGCCCGTTGGGCATGTCGATCAGCACCTCTTCCAGGGTGCAGCGCCCGGCGACCAGGTCGGCCACGGTGAACTTGGGCGTCAGCCCCAGCAGCACGTCGACGTTGGCCAGGCCGAGGTCGGCGTCCAGCAGCAGGGTGCGCTTGCCCATGTCGGCCAGCGCCATGGACAGGTTCACCGAGATGTTGGTCTTGCCCACGCCGCCCTTGCCGCCGGTCACGGCGATGGTGCGCACCGGACCCAGCGGTTCGCTACGCGTCGCCGACAGGGGGAAGGCATTGGTCAGATTGACGTAGTCACGCGACGGCATGGGTCTGCTCCGGAGTACAGGGCTTATCGGCAGCGCGCCGCAAATCTTCAAGGCGCAATACCAGGCTGGCGGCGTTGGCGCGGTGCAGGTCGTCCGGCACACGCTGTCCATCGGTCACCCAGGTGATGGGGAGGCGGTGGTCCACGACCACCGACAAGGCACTGCCGAACCGCCCGGTCTCGTCCAACTTGGTCATGATGACCCCCTGCGGGTCGGCGCCGGCGAACCGGCGCACCACCTCGTCCAGGTCGGAGAAATGGGCATTGGCGGGAAGGACCAGCAAGGATCGGACCACACGCGAGGCGCGCAGCCAGTGCAGCTGGGCGGCCAGGGCGCGGTCGCGCTGGCCCATGCCGGCGGTGTCGATCAGCACCAGCTTGTAGTCGGCCAGGCGCTCCAGCAGCTGCTGCAGCGCGGCGTCGCTGTCGGCCTCGTGCACGGCGATGCCGAGCTGGCGGCCGTAGCTGTGCAGCTGTTCGCGGCCGCCGACGCGGACCGTGTCGGTGGTGACCAGGGCCACGTCGCGGGCGGCATGGCGCTCCAGGAAGCGCGAGGCCAGCTTGGCGATGGTGGTGGTCTTGCCGGCACCGGTCGGGCCGATCAGGGCGATCACGCCGCCTTCCTCGAGCGGGTCCAGCGGGGCGATCGGCAGGCGCTTGGACAGCAGGCCCAGCATCAGCCCGCGGCCGCGGTGCAGTTCCAGGTCGGCGGGGATCTGCATGACCACGTCGCGGGTGATGCCGCTGTCGAAGCCGTAGTCGTCCATCAGTTCCAGCGCCTGGGCGCGGACCGGCGAGCCGCGCAGGCGCTCGTCGGTGAGGCGGTTCATCTCGCGCTCGATCATCTGCCGCATCAGCGACAGTTCGTCGCGCAGCTGCGTCAATTGTTCGTCGTTCTGCGGGGCGGGGAAGGGCGGCACCGCCGCCAGTGGCGCGGCCGCCGGGATTCCGGCAGCGGCCGCCGCGTCGGCCTTGGCCACGCTGGGGGCGGCCGCGGCCGGGCGCGCCACCGGGGTCAGCGCCACCGCGGCGACGTCGTCGCGCCAGGCCGGCACGGTCTCGGCGGCCGGCGCCGGCAGGGCGGCGGCGAACGGGCTGGGCATGGGCACGCTGATCGGGGCGTTGCGGAACACGTCTTCGGGAATGCTGAACTCGGCACGAGCCGGAGCCGGAGCCGGGGCCTTGGCCGCTGCGGCCGGGCGCGCTGCGGCCGCCGGGGCGGCCGCGGCGGGCATGGCCGAGGCGGCAAGCGCCGCCGGCTGGGTCAGCGGCCGGGCTGCGGCGGCGGCCGGGGCGGTCGCGGCACCACTGCGGCGCTCGCTGATCGCGGCCATCATCGCCATCGCCGGGCTGGCCGCGGCGCTCTCACTGCGTGCGGCACGCGGGGCGGCAGTGGCCGGCGCCTGCGCCGGAGCGGCGGCGCGCGGCGCCTCGTCCGGGCGCACGGAATCCAGCGCCCGCTGCACCAGGGCCTCGTCGTAGTTGCCGGCGGCGACGATCTCGATGCCCTCGTCGGTACGCCGGTTGGACAGGATCACCGCATCCGGCCCGTGCTCGTCGCGCACCATCCGGAAGGCGGTGCGCATGTCGGGGGCGACAAAGCGTTTGATCTTCATGGGTGGGCGCCGGGAATGGGGAATGGGG
>NZ_LFME01000002.1 GCF_001043115.1 Xanthomonas sp. NCPPB 1128
GAGCGGGCGTCGGCGCTGCTGCTGGTCGGCACCTTGCCGGCCGACACGTACATCGCCACGTTGCCGGTGCCGCCGAAGGTCATGAAGCTGACCGTGCTCCCGGCCGCCGCCTGGAAGCTGTACAGCGCATCGCCGCCCTGGCTGCTGAGGCCGCGCATCTCGACCTTGTTGGTCATCGTCTTGGTCGGCGGCACGCAGCTGCTGTCCGACGGCGAGCACGGCGGGTTGGTGACCATCTGCAGCAGCATGTCCACGTCCAGGATGCCGGCGCCGATGGGGGTATTGGTGGCGATGGCGACCGGGAACGGCCGCGCACTGGCGCGCAGCAGGTCGCGCATGCCGGTCCAGGTGAATGGGGTCTTGGCGATGCTCTGCACCATCGCCACCGCCGCGGCCACGTGCGGGGACGCCATCGAGGTGCCGGCCATGCCGCCGATCTGCCAGTCGCCGGTCGGGCTTTGCGTGCCGCCGTTGATCACCTGGAAGATGTAGCCGCCGGGGTTGCCGTCGATGTCGCCGCCGCCGCCCGGTGCGGCGAGGTCCACGCGCGTGCCGTAGTTGGAGTAGCTGGCGCGGCCGCCGTTGATGCGCGAGGCGCCGACACTGATGACGCCCTTGCACGAGGACATGGTGTAGGTGCCGGCATCGGCGTTGGAGTTGCCGGCGGCGACCACGATGATGGTGCCCTTGGCGTTGATCTTGTCGATCGCGTCCTGGTAGAGCTGCGGGCAGCTGTCCGGGCCGCTGCTGCCCAGGCTCATGTTGATCACCTCGGCCGGGTTCGGGTTGGTCGGCAGGCCGTCCACCGGCAGGCCGGCGGCGCACAGCATGCCGTCGGCGATGTCGCTGCCGAAGCCGCCGCAGGAGCCGAGCACGCGCACCGGCAGGATCTTGGCGTCGTAGGCCAGGCCGGCGGTGGCCAGGTTGTTGTTGGTGACCTGGGCGATGGTGCCGGAGACGTGGCTGCCGTGCCAGGAACTGTTTTCCGGCGCATTGCCGCTGGCGCCCAGCGGGACGCAGTAGTCGGCCTCCACCCAGTCGCCCAGGTCGTCGCCGCCGGGCGCGCGGCCATCGGTGGCGCGGCGCGAGACGCGGTGGTCGGTGATCATGTCGTAGCCCGGCAGCACGTTGGCGGCCAGGTCGGGGTTGTTCTTGACCACGCCGGTGTCGACCACCGCCACCACCACGCCCTTGCCGGTGGAGCGGGTCCAGCCCTGCTCGGCGTTGACCCCGCCGACCGCGTTGTTGAAGTTCCACTGCAGCTTGGCGTAGGCCGGATCGTTGGGGGTGGTGGAGGCGGCGGCTGCGGCGACGGCCGGCCCGCGCACGCTGGCCTCGTCCAGGCGCTGGTATAGGCGGTCGACCTGCACCGATTCCACCGACGGATCGGCCTTGAGTTCGGCGATGAAGGCGGCGCGCTCGCTGTCGCTGAGGTGGCGCGAGGTCTGCACCACGTGCCAGCCCGGTACCGCCATGTCGCGCAGTACCTTGGCACTGACCGCGCTGCGCAGGGTCAGGCCATTGCTGCCGATCTGCGCGCGCTGCATGCCGCTGCGGGCTACCGCGCTGCTCAGGGTGGTGGCGAGCATGCTGCGTGCCTGGGTGCCGCCATCGCGGGTCTTGACGATGAAGCGCTGGCCCAGGTCGTTGGCGCTGGCCGACTGCGGCACAGGGCCCTGCACGCCGCCCATGCCGATGGTGGGCGTGGCCGCCTGCGCGGCACCGGCGAACAGGACGGCGGCGAGGGCAGCGGCGAGGGTGTTGGAAGACATCATCTGCGGATCCTGGAAGAGAGAGGAGAGAAGGAGAAACCCGCGGCGCACGCGGCGCCGCGGCACGTCACAGATCGATGCCCACGCCGATGCCGGCCGAGGACTCGCCGCTGCTGAAGGCGCCGCCCAGGCTGAACGAGGCGCGCTCGCCGATCTTGCGGGCATAGCCGATCGACAGCGCCTGCTGCCCGCCCTGGAAGCCGGCGCCGACCGACACGCGCCCACGCGGGCTCTGCGTGCCGGCGGCGTTGACCGCCATGTTGAGCATCGCCGCGCTCATCGCGCCGAGCCGGTCCATGCGCCGGTCCATGCCGTCCAGGCGATGCTCGGTGTCGGTGCGCAACTGGTTGAAGCTGTCGTCCAGCGCGGTGATGCGGGTGTTGGTGTAGGCGTTGGCGCTGCTCAGGGTGGCGTTGTTGCCGGCGCGCAGTTGCGCCACGTTGACCGCGTCGGTGTCGGCGCTGCCGGCGGCGACGTTGGCGACCTGGCGCTCGTTGCCGGTGCTGCCCACCGACACCGTGTTGGCGCGGTTGGCGACCGAACCCTGGCCCAGCGCCACCGAGTTGGCGGCGCTGGCCGAGGCGCCCTGGCCGAGCGCAGTGGCCGACGCGGCCGACGCGTTGGCGCTCTCGCCGACCGCCACCGCATTGGTCGCCACCGCGGCGACGCGGGCGTTGGCGCCGACCGCGGTACTGCCGTCGGCATTGACCTGGGCATTGCCGCCGATGGCGGTGTCGTTGGGGCCGTAGGCCAGCGACTGCGCACCCATCGCCAGGCCGTTGTTGCCATTGGCGGTGGCCCCGGAGCCGACGGCCACGGCATTGGTACCGGCACCGGTGCTGGGCGCGGTGGCCGCACCGTCGCCGCCGCCGACGCTGATGCCGCCGGAACCGCCGATGGTGTTGAGGCGATTGCCGAAGCCGGTCAGCGCGGTATCGAGCGCGCCCATCGCCGAACCCAGGTCGGTGTACTTGGTGCCCTGCACCAGATAGTTGCCGCCGATCAGGTTGCCGTTGGCGTCGACCACGCTGCCGGCGCCGAACGCGGCGGCGACGTTGCGCAACTGCGCCAGGTTGACCGCATCGGTGTCCATGGTGCCGGCGGCCAGGTTGGTCAGCTGGCGCTCGGCGCCCGCCGCGCCGATGGAGACGGTGTTGTCGCGCTCGGAGATCGAGCCGGCGCCCAGCGCCACGCTGTTGTTGGTGATGGTCTGCTTGTCGCCGACGAACTGCGAGTTGCCGACCCGCGCGTCCGGGCCGATCGCGATCGAGCGGTCGCCGAACACGTCGGCCTTGGTGCCCATGGCGATGCTGTCGTAGAACATCACCGGGGTATCGAGGAAGAAATTGCCGTTCCACACCATTCCCCCGCCCAGGGCCAGGCTGCGGGTGCCGCCGGCCCAGGAACCGTTGCCTAGCGCGGTGGCGCCGACGCCGCCGGCGAACGCCGCCGGGCCGACTGCGGTGCCGTCGTCGCTCTGCGCGTACGCGCTGGGGCCGATGGCCACGCTGTGGGTACCCCAGGCGCGTGCGCCGTTGCCGAAGGCGGTCGCCCACTCCGCGGTGGCCTGGCTCTGCGCGCCCACCGCCACGGCGGCGTACTGGTTGGCTACCGAGGTGGAGCCCACGGCCACGGTGCGGTTCGCACTGGCCTCGGCCAGCGCGCCGACCGCGGTGGAACTGTAGGCGGTGGCCAGCGCGCCGCCGCCCAGCGCGGTGGAAAGTGGGCCGGTGGCCTGGGTGGCCTGCAACTGCCTGCCGACATAGTCGAAGCCTGGATTCGTTTCCTCGCCGACATCGACGATGCCGCCGACCGCGACACTGGAGCGGTCGCTGGCGATCGCGCCGGCGCCGGCGGCCACGTTGTACTTGCCGCTGGCCTGCGCGCCTGCGCCCAGCGCGGTCGCGGCCACACCGGTGGCGGAGGTCTGCTGCAGGATCACCACGCCGTTGGAGACGTTCGAGAAATCCAGGTCGAGCATGCCGCCGACGGCGGTGGTGGAGATCTCGGTGGCCAGGCTGTTGTGGCCCACCGCCAGCGCATGGTCGGCGTAGCCGACCGCACCGCCGCCCAGCGCCATGGCGCCGGTGCCGACCGCCGAGGCGGCTTCGCCGGCGGCCAGCGCTTCGTCGCCTTCGGCGTCGGCGCCGGCATTGCTGTTGGCGCTGCCGGTGGCCTTGAAGTAGACGCTGGGGTCGTAGGTGGTCGCGGCCGGGGTCGCGTTGGCGTTGGCGTTGGCGTCGGTGGCTGTGGCGTCGGTGTCGGTGCCGGTGCCGGTGGTGGCGGGCTGGGCGGGCGCGGTGGTCGTAGCGGTCGTAGCGGTGGTAGTGGAGGGGGTCTGTGCCATGGCCGTCGATGCCAGGCACAGCGCGCAGGCCAGGGCCAGGGTGCTGTAGGCGCGGGGAATCGGATGACGGGCGGCGGTGCCAAGGGGGGAAGTGCAATCGTTCATGGCGATCTCGGGCTGGGAAACGGCAGGGCAGAAGGCGACGTCGGCGGCGCGTGTGCGCCTCCGTATCGGTCAGGAGTGGTCTGGATGTCGCGCCGTCGTCCCCGGGCGCGCTCCGTCATGTGAACTTAGGCCCGCCGTCACCGGCTTGTCACCCGCAAGTTCTCGCATGATCATCACAGGATTCTCACTGAACGGGCTGGGCACGGCGGCATGAAGGCGTTCTGGAACTGGCTGGGCCGCGCGCCGCTGCTGGACGAGGTGGATCGGCGCAATGCGCGGGTGATCCAGCTGCTGCTGTTGTTCCTGGCGGTGACCATTCCCGCCACGATCGCGGTGGCGCTGGTCCTGGCCTGGCCGCAGTTGCGTGGGCAGGCGGTGCCGGCGGGCATGGTGGTGTCGCTGGGCATGAGTCTGTTGATCGGCGTGTGCGCGGCGATCGGCTTCGTGCGCGTGCGCCACGGCGCCTTGCGCGGCGGCGTGCGGCTGGCGCTCGGGGCGATGCTCGGCTCGCTGCTGGTCAATGCCGCCATCAATGGATTCCAGCGGCAACTGCCGGACCAACTGGCGCAGATGCTGGTGCTGATCCTGGCCGGCCTGGTGCTCGGGCGCCGCGCGCTGTGGGTGACGTTCGCCGCCCTGCTGCTGATGCTTGGTGTCGGCGTCGGCCATGACGCACTGCTGGAACTCGCCGATACGCCCGCACAAGCCTTCTTCAACGTGCTGCCGGTGCTGTTCAGCTACCTGCTGGTGGCGCTGCTGCTGGACCGCACCACCCAGGCGCTGCGCGAGAGCCTGCGCGAGTCCAACGCGCGCGGCCAGCGCCTGCAGCAGGAAATGCAGGAGCGCGAACGCGCGCAGACCCAACTGATCCACGCGCAGAAGCGCGAGATCACCGAGCGCATGGCCAGCGGCCTGGCCCACGACTTCAACAACATCCTGGCGGTGATGTCCGGTTTCGCCGCCACACGTCACGAAGACGACCTGGTCAGCGACACGCAACGCATCGCGCAACTGGAAGACAGCCTGGCGGCGGTGGAGGCATCGGCCGAGCGCGGCATGACCATCGTGCGCCGGCTGCTGCGCTTCAGCCGCCGCGATGCCGAGCATGTCGAACGCTTCGACGCCGCGGCCGCGGTGGAGGCGCTGCAGCCGATGCTGCGACAACTGCTGGAAGCACGGATCGTGCTGCGCTGCGCGCTACCGGCGGCGCCGGCACCGATCCGCTTCGAGCGCAGCCAGTTCGACCTGATGCTGCTGAACCTGGCCTCCAACAGCCGCGACGCGATCGCCGACCGCGGCCATTTCGACATCACCGTCTCCAGCGAGGACGGCACCACCGTGATCGAGGTCGCCGACGACGGCGATGGCATGCCGGCCGAGGTGGCCGCGCAGGTGTTCGAGCCGTTCTACAGCACCAAGCCAGCCGATCGCGGCACCGGCCTGGGCCTGGCCGTGGTGCGCGACCTGGTGATGCGCGCCGGCGGGGAGATCCAGGTGCACAGCACGGTAGGCGTGGGCACGCGCTTCCGCATCGTGCTGCCGCACGCCGATGCGGTGTCGACGTAGGGCCGCCTGGCTGCCCGCGCAGCGTCGCGCGCGCCAGCGAGGGGGCGCGCTAGCCTGCAGGATCGAAGATATAGCCCTTGCCATGCACCGCGGCCAACGGCAGCGGCTCGCCGCAGCGGCGCTGCACCTTGCTGCGCAAGCGGTGCACCATCGAATCCAGGCGGTGCGCGTCGAAGTCGTAGACGCGGTCGGTGAGGGCAGCGATCAACGCCTCGCGCGCCACCAGCAGGCCCGGTTGCTCGAGCAGGCGCAGGCACAGCCGACGTTCGCTGCCGGTCAGCGCGGCGGCGGCGCCGGAGGGCGACAGCAGGCACCAGCCATCCTCGCTCACCTGCCAGCGCCCGCGCGCCGGCGCCGCAGGCGGGCGCCCGCTCACGCGCCGCGCCAGGCTGTGCAGGGTCGCGGCCAGCAGGTCGATTTCCACCGGTTTGGACAGATAGGCGTCGGCGCCGCCGGTCAGGCCGCGGATACGGTCCTCGGTCTGGCCCAGGCTGGTCAGCATGACGATGCCGAGGTCCGGATACTGCAGGCGCAGCGCGCCGGCCAGGGTGAAGCCGTCGGTATCGGGCAGGCCGACATCCAGCACCACGATCTCGGCGCCCTCGCGCTGCACCCGTTGCTGCAGTTCCGCGCCGGTGCCGCAGCCGTCGGCGGCGAAGCCGAAGCGGCGCAGGCCCGGCACCAGGATCCGATCGCGCAGTATCGGATCGTCCTCCAGGACCAAGGTGCGCAGGGCGGCGGCAGCGGGATCGGAAGTCATGCGCAGGCGCAGTGTAGCGGCAGCCGGCCGCTTGCGCGCGCCTGAACGGCAGCGCGCGGCGATTACGCGACGCAAACACCGGCGCTGGCAGACTCGCCGCTCCTCCGTCCCGGCGCCCACGATGGCCTCGCGAATCGAAGACTACGCCATGCTCGGCAACTGCCGCAGCGCGGCCCTGGTGGACCGTTGCGGCTCGATCGACTGGCTGTGCCTGCCGCGCTTCGATTCCGATGCCCTGTTCGCCGCGCTGCTCGGCGAACCCGACCACGGCCGTTGGGCGATCGCGCCACAGGGCGCCTTCACCAGCACCCGCGCTTACCGCGACGGCAGCCTGGTGCTGGAGACGCGGTTCGAGACCGACACCGGCGCAGTGGCGCTGCTCGACTTCATGGTCGCCAGCCACGACGAGGTGATGCACAACCACGTGGTGCGGATCGTGCGCGGGCTGCACGGCAAGGTGCCGCTGCGCATGCAACTGCAGTTGCGCTTCAACTACGGCCGCACCATCCCCTGGGTGTCGCAGATCGATGGCGGCCTGCAGGCGGTGGCCGGGCCGGACCAGATCGCGCTGCGCAGCCCGCAGGCCATGCACGGCCACGGCTTCGCCACCGAGTCCGAGTTCGTGCTGGACGCCGGCGAGAGCACCTGGTTCGTGCTCAGCCACGGCGCCTCGCATCTGGAACTGCCGCCGTTGCTGGCGCCGGAGCAGGCGCTGGCGCAGACCGAGGCGTTCTGGCACGGCTGGTCGCATCGCTGCCTGCATGCCGGTCCATGGACCGAGGCGGTGCGGCGCTCGCTGGTGGTGCTGAAGGGCCTGAGCTACCTGCCCACCGGCGCGATCGTCGCCGCGCCGACCACCTCGCTGCCCGAACGCCTGGGCGGCGAGCGCAACTGGGACTACCGTTTCTGCTGGCTGCGCGATGCGGTGTTCACCCTGACCGCGTTGCGCTCGGCCGGCTACTTCGACGAGGCTGCCGCTTTCCATGGCTGGCTGCAGCGCACCGTGGCCGGGTCGCCGGACCAGTTGCAGGCGCTGTACGGCATCGGCGGCGAGCGGCGCATGTCCGAATGGCAGGTGGACTGGCTGCCCGGCTACGAAGGCGCCTCGCCGGTGCGCGTGGGCAATGCCGCGGTCGGCCAGTTCCAGCTCGACGTCTATGGCGAGGTGATCGCCGCGTTCCACCGCGGCCACCACGAGGGCATGGCCTCGGCGGTGCATGGTCGCTCGCTGGCGCGGCAGCTGCTGGAGGTGCTGGAAGAGCGCTGGCGCGAACCGGACGAAGGCATCTGGGAAATCCGCGACAAGCGCCAGCACTTCGTCCATTCCAAGGTGATGGCGTGGCTGGCGTTCGACTGCGGCGCCCGCGACGGCGTCACCGACGCCGATGCCACGCAACGCGCGCACTGGCGCGCGCTGGCCGACGAGATCCATGCGCAGGTGCTGGCGCAGGGCGTGCACCGCGACGGCTATTTCGTGCAGAGCTACGGCAGCGAGCGGCTGGACGCGGCGACCCTGCTGATCCCCTTGGTCGGCTTCCTGCCGCCGGACGACCCGCGCGTGGCCGCCACCGCCGACGCCATCGCCGAACGCCTGAGCATCGACGGCCTGGTCGAACGCTACCGCGCCGACGACGACAGCGGCGACGGCCTGCCGGCCGGCGAGGGTACCTTCATCGCCTGCAGCTTCTGGCTGGTGGAGAACTACACGCTGCTCGGCCGTGGCGAACAGGCACGCACCCTGTTCGAGCGCCTGCTCGGGCTATGCAACGACGTCGGCCTGCTGGCCGAGGAATACGACCCGCGCAGCGGCCGCATGCTCGGCAATTTCCCGCAGGGCTACTCGCACGTGGCGCTGGTCCACGCGGCGCTGCGCCTGCATGGCTTGATCGGCGAACAGGATACCCATCCATGAGCGATGCTTCCCAGACCACTCCTCCCTGCCTGATCGTGGTGTTCGGCGCCCGCGGCGACCTGACCCGCCGCCTGGTGCTGCCGGCGCTGTACAACCTGCGCCACAGCGGTGCGCTGCCCGAGGAGTTCGCGGTGATCGGCGTGGACCACGGTGCGGTCAGCGAAGTGACGTGGCGGCGCATGCTCGGCGATGCGATGCGCGGGTTGATGGCCGACCGCGACGCCGAGTTCAAGGCCGATGGCCTGGACGAGGAGGTGTGGGGCTGGCTGCG
The DNA here is from genome assembly GCF_001043115.1 of Xanthomonas sp. NCPPB 1128. Classification (GTDB taxonomy): domain Bacteria; phylum Pseudomonadota; class Gammaproteobacteria; order Xanthomonadales; family Xanthomonadaceae; genus Xanthomonas_A. Next base: position 8,734 of record NZ_LFME01000002.1, read on the forward strand.
TTCGCGCCTGCACTACCTGCGCGGCGACTTCAACGACGCAGGCACCTATCGCAGCCTGGGCGCGCTGCTGGACAGGATCGGCGCGCAGTACCGCAGCGGCGGCAACGTGCTGTTCTACCTGGCCACCGCGGCGCGCTTCTTCGCGCCGGTGATCGAGCAGCTGGGCGCGGCCGGGCTGGTCAAGCAGAGCGCCAGCGGCGGCTGGCGCCGGGTGATCGTGGAGAAGCCGTTCGGCCACGACCTGCAGAGCGCGCGCGAACTCAATGCCATCGTCGGCCGCGTGCTCGACGAGGACCAGGTGTTCCGCATCGACCATTTCCTGGGCAAGGAAACGGTGCAGAACATCCTGGCGTTCCGCTTCGCCAACGGCCTGTTCGAGCCGGTGTGGAACCGCGACCGCATCGACCACGTGCAGATCACCGCCGCCGAGACCATCGGCGTGGAAGGCCGCGGCGGCTTCTATGATCCCACCGGCTGCCTGCGCGACATGGTGCCCAACCATCTGTTCCAGCTGCTGGCGATGATCGCGATGGAACCGCCGGCGGCGTTCACCCCGGCGGCGATGCTGCGCCGGCGCGCCGAGGTGATCGAGGCGGTGCGGCCGCTGAGCCCCGCCGACGTGGTGCGCGGCCAGTACGCGGCCGGCGCGATCGGCCGCAACGCGGTGCCCGGCTACCGCGAGGAAGACACGGTGCCGCCGGACTCCAACACCGAGACCTATGTGGCAATGAAGCTGCAGGTGGACACCTGGCGCTGGGCCGGCGTGCCGTTCTATCTGCGCACCGGCAAGCGCCTGCGCGAGCGCACCACCGAGATCGCGATCCGCTTCAAGCCGGCACCGTTGGCGCCGCTGCGCAGCGCCGAGATCGGCGGCTACGGCCCCGACTGGCTGGTACTGCACATCCAGCCCGACGAAGGCATCTCGCTGCAGTTCGACGTCAAGCGCCCGGGTGCGCGGGTCAGCCTGGCGCCGGTGCGCATGGATTTCCGCTACCGCGACTGGTTCCCCAAGGAATACACGGTGGGCTACGAGCGCCTGCTGCAGGACTGCATGCACGGCGAGGCCGGGCTGTTCCAGGACGCGACCATGGTCGAGGCGGCCTGGACCATCGTGCAGCCGATCCTCGACGCCTGGCAGACCTCGGCCGACGAAACCCCGCAGTACCCGGCCGGCAGTGCCGGCCCGGCCGCGGCCGACGCGTTGCTGGCGCTCAACGGCGGCCATACCTGGCGCACCCTGACTGCCGGGCGCCGCCCGCCGCCGCGGCGCCCGCCCGAAGCCACCGCCACCACCGAGACCCGGCCGGTGACGCCAGCGCCGAAGCGTGGCGGGGCCAGGGCGGGCGATGCCTCGGCTTCTGCGACGCCGCGCAAGACGCCGCGCAAGTCGACCAGGAGCAAGACCACTTCGGCACCAGCGAAGACGTCGGCGGCGAAGACGGTCGCGAAGAAGACCGCGAAAAAAGCCGTCAAGCGCGCGACCAGTAGCGCCGCGAAGCGTCCCGCACGCAAGCGCTGAAGCGGTGCCCCGGGCGCTGGCGTGCGCGCCAGTGCTCGGGAAGATCCCTCCATGTCACAAAGCGGTGCCGCGGGCGCTGGCGTGAGCCCCAGCGCTCGGGGAGATGCCTCCATGACAAGGCGGCGAATGCGTGGCGGCTGGATCCTGCAGTCGGGGCTGAAGTCCCTCCCACAATGGAAGGATGGGCGGCGTCCAGACATCGCGCGCTTGCGAGCCTCGGCTTTGGCGAACCGGCATGTCATGCCTGGTTCCATCGTCTCCTGTTCTCGTAGCCAGCAAAGCCGTCGCTACGGCGGACGCTTTCGACCGCAATTGTGGAAGTCAACTCTCATTCCGCGCGAAGTGGTGTGCGTTCCGATGGCGCAATGCGTCGGGACTGACGTCCCGCCCACAGTGGACCCGGCGGGCTTGCCGCAAGCCACTGTGGGAGCGGCTTCAGCCGCGACGCGACCATGCTGGATTGCACGCGCACGATGTTGCAGCCGGGTCGTACGTTGGCGCTTCGTCAACAGCCCCATCGCGATCCGATCGCGTGCAGCGACGCCGTGCCAGCATGAGCGCCGTTGGCGGCAGCGAAGCGCGCGCACAGCGCGTCGTTGACCTGCAACACCGTCGGTCGTGCAGCCAAGGCCGCAGCCAAACCGCCAGCCTCAACCGCGCGGCTGCCCCGCATTCGTCGCATCCGCCGGCCCCGCCGTGGGATCGTTGACGTCGGCCTCGAACAGCTTGGTCAGGTCGGCGCGTGCCGCACGGGCGGTCTGCACCACCGCGGCATCGTCGTCGTAGACCAGGTGCTGGGCGCGCAACAGTTGCGTGTCGTGCTCGCGGAAGCGGGCGATGCGGTCGCGCGCGGTGGCCGCGTCCAGGCCCAGGCCGAGCAGCACCTGCTCGCTGAGTTCCAGGCTGGAGGCGAACACTTCGCGGAACGGTTCGGCGCCCAGGTCCATCAGCCGCCAGGCGTGCTGGCGGTTGCGCGCGCGGGCCAGCACCTTGGCCGTGGGATAGAGCCGGCGGATCAGCCGCGTGGTCTTGATGTTGGTCTCCGGGTCGTCCATCGCCACCACGAAGATGCGGATGCCGTCGCTGCCGGCCGCGCGCAGCAGGTCCGGGCGGCTGGGGTCGCCGTAGTAGAGCTGGTTGCCGAAGCGGCGCAGGTCTTCCACCGTGTCCGGGTTGTGTTCCAGCGCCACGAACGGAATGCGCTGTGCGGTCAGCAGGCGCGCCACGATCTGACCGAAGCGGCCCATGCCGGCGATCAGCACCTGCGCGCGCTGCGCATCCACGGTGTCGTACTGCGCTGCCGGCGGTGGTGGCTGCTTGCCCTTGCCGGCCTCGTTGCCGCCGAGCAGACGCTGCATGCCGATCAGCAGCAGCGGCGTCAGCGCCATCGACACGCCGACCACCGCGACGAGGCGGTCGTGGGTGGCGTCGTCGAGCAGGCGCACGCGCTGCGCCTCGGTGAACACCACGAAGGCGAACTCGCCGCCCAGCCACAACAAGCTGCCCAGCAGCAGCGCACTGCGCCAGGGCAGGCGCAGCACGCGGCCGATGCCGGCCAGCAGCGCGAACTTGACCAACAGCAATGTGGCGACGGCCCCGGCGATCAGCCACGGTTCTGCGACGATGCGGTCCAGGTCGATGCCCATGCCCACGGCGATGAAGAACACGCCCAGCAGCAGGCCCTGGAACGGCTCGATCTGCGCTTCCAGTTCGTGGCGGAACTCCGAATCGGCCAGCAGCACGCCGGCCAGGAACGCGCCCAGGCTGGGGCTGAGCCCGGCCTTCTGCAGGAACCAGGCGTTGCCCAGCACCACCAGCAGCGCGCTGGCGGTGAACACCTCGGGCATGCGCGTGCGCGCCACGGTGCGGAACAGGTGGCGCAGCACGAAGCGCCCGCACAGCACCACCAGCGCGAGCGCGCCCAGCGCCTGGCCCACTTCCGTCCAGGTCAGGGTGTCGTTCTTGGCGCCGCCGAGCAGCGGCACCGCGGCCAGCAGCGGGATCGCGATCAGGTCCTGGAACAGCAGGATGGCGAAGCCGAGCCGGCCGTAGTCGCTGTTGAGCGCCTTGCGCTCGGCCAGCAACTGCAGGCCCACCGCGGTGGAGGACAGCGCCAGCGCCAGGCCGATCACCAGCGCGCTCTTCCAGTTCAGGCCCATGCACAGCGCCAGCGCGCCCAGCGGCAGCGCGGTCAGTGCGACCTGGGCCGAGCCGGCGCCGAACACCGCATGCCGCATCACCTTCAATCGCGCCGGCGACAGCTCCAGGCCGATCAGGAACAGCAGCATCACCACGCCGATCTCGGCGGCGTTGAGGATGCGCTCGGTGTCCTGCACGAAGCCCAGCCCGTCCGGCCCCAGCACCACGCCGGCGGCCAGGTAGGCCAACACCGCGCCCAGGCCCAGGCGCTTGAACACCGGCACCGCGATCACCGCGGCCAGCAGCAGCACCAGCGCCAGTTCCAGGCCGCCGCTATGCACGAGTCGTCTCCATCGCCGCATTATGCGGCCGCCAATGCGACCGGGTGCTGACCCGGGCTGGGTGCGGGGTGCCCGATGGGCTCTGCGAATCCTTGGAGGTCGAGGCCGGGTGGGTGACGGTGCTGCGGGCCTTCCTGTGGAGGAGGGGATCGCCGCCCGATCAGGGCGCTGCGCTTGCGCGGTCGCCTCGCCTGAGGCTTGGTCGCGTCGCGACCGAAGGGCGCCTCGAGCAAGCACAAACGCACACGCGTAGGAGCGGCTTCAGCCGCGACCGTGCCGTACCGGTAGAGCCTCGTCGCGGCTGAAGCCGCTCCTACGAGACGGCGCGAGGCGTGGCAAAAACAGGTGATTCGAGGTGCCCTGAAGGCGCTCCCACACGGCATGACTTGCAGCGGTCGAAGTCGTTCTGAATCCAGCAACACACGTCAGCCGTGAGCACCGGGCAGCCGACCGGAGCCCCTGTGGGAGGGGCTTCAGCCCCGACGCGCGGAGGCCGGAATCGCGACAGTGCACCCTGTCGCCGAACGCGCGGTACGGTGCGCCGCAAGCCCTGGATCATCCCCGCGCCGCGGCCAGCCGTGTACCGTTAGCGCATTCGCTCGCCTCTGCCGCCGCCATGAGCACCTATCACCTGCAGTCCGTGTTCCGCCCCGCCTCGGTCGCCATCGTCGGCGGCAGCCCGCGCGAGCGTTCAGCCGGGCGCGCGGTGGTGCGCAGCCTGCGCGCGGCCGGGTTTCCGGGGCAGATCGGCTGGGTCAGCCCGCGCTACCGCGAGATCGACGGCGTGCCCACGGTGCGCCGCCTCACCGATCTGCCGTGGGTGCCGGACCTGGTGGTGATCACCGCGCCGGCGCGGATGGTGCCGCGTATCGTGTCGATCGCCGCGCGGCGCGGCGTGGCCGCGGCGATCATCCTCACCGCCGGGCTCGGCAGCGGGCCGGGATCGGCCGCGGCGCGGGTCGAGAGCGCCGCGCGCGCCAAGGGCCTGCGCATCCTAGGCCCGCACTGCCTGGGCGTGATCGCGCCGCATGCGCGGCTCAACGCCAGCATCGCCGCGCACTGCCCGCAGCCGGGCGACCTGGCGCTGATCTCAGAATCCAGCGCCATCGCCGCGGCGCTGGTGGAATGGGGGGTGGCGCGTGCGGTCGGCTTCTCGGCGGTGGTGTCGCTGGGCGATGCGCTGGACGTGGATTTCGCCGACCTGCTCGACTACTTCGCCACCGACTACCGCACCCGCGCGATCCTGCTCTACGTCGAACATATCCGCGACGCGCGCAAGTTCATGTCCGCCGCCCGCGCCGCCGCCCGCGCCAAACCGGTGGTGGTGGTGAAGTCGGGTCGGCAGCTGCGCATCGATCCCAACGCCGACACCCACGTGCAGGCCCTGGCCAGTTCCGATGCGGTCTACGGCGCCGCGTTCGCCCGCGCCGGTTTGCTGCGGGTGCGCGCGCTGGACGAACTGTTCGCCGCGGCGGAGACGCTGGGCCGGCTCAGCACCTTCCCCGGCCGGCGCCTGGCCATCCTCAGCAACGGCGGCGGCGTCGGCCGCCTGGCGGTGGATACGCTGGCCGATCTCGGCGGCACCCTGGCTGCGCTGTCGGCGCCCATCCAGCAGCGGCTGGACGCGGCGCTGCCGCAGGAGTGGTCGCACCGCAATCCGGTGGACATCGTGGTGGACGCCGACGGCGAACGCTACGCCGCCGCCGCGGGCGCGCTGCTGGAGGATCCGGAGAACGACGCGGTGCTGGTGGTCAACGTCCCCACGGCGTTCACCTCCTCCGCCGAGGCGGCGCAGGCGCTGACCCGCATCCTCGGCCAGCGTCCGCGCCACCACCGCGACAAGCCGGTGTTCGCGGTGTGGCTGGGCAACGACGAAAGCGCCACCGCCACGCTCAACGCCGCGCGCATCCCCACCTATGCCACCGAGGCCGACGCGGTGCGCGGCTTCATGCACCTGGTGCGCTACCGCGAGGCGCAGGCGGCGCTGATGGAAACGCCGCCGAGCCTGCCCGACGATTTCGCCTTCGACGCCGCGGCCGCGCGCGGCATCGTCGACGCTGCGCTGGCCGCCGGGCAGACCTGGCTGGACCCGCTGGCGACCACGCGGCTGCTGGCCGCCTACGGCATTCCCACCGCGCCGGTGGCGCATGCCGCCGATGCCGAGGCGGCGGCGCAGGTGGCCGCGCCGATGCTGGCGCAAGGGTCGGCGGTGGCGGTGAAGATCCATTCGGCCGACATCCCGCACAAGTCCGATGTGGACGGTGTGCGCCTCAATTTGGTCAGCGTGGAAGCGGTGCGCGATGCCGCCGAGGGCATCCTTGCCCGCGCGCGCGCCGCGCGGCCGGAAGCGCGCATCGACGGCGTGCTGGTGCAGCCTTCGCTGCTGCGGCCCAAGGCACGCGAGCTGATCGCCGGCATCGCCGACGATCCGACCTTCGGCCCGGTGATCGTGTTCGGCCGCGGCGGCACCGCGGTCGAGGTGATCGACGACAAGGCGCTGGCGCTGCCGCCGCTGGACCTGCGCCTGGCCCACGAACTGATCGGCCGCACTCGGGTCAGCCGCATCCTCAAGGCTTACCGCGACGTCCCGGCCGCCGACGAGCGCGCCGTGGCGATGGTGCTGGTCAAGCTGGCGCAACTGGCGGCCGACCTGCCGGAGATCCGCGAACTGGACATCAATCCGCTGCTGGCCGACCGCGACGGGGTGATCGCGGTCGACGCGCGGGTGGCGGTGGCGCCGTCGCGGCGCCTGCACAAGGGCCGCGGCCATCCGCGCTTCGCGATCTTCCCGTATCCCAAGGAATGGGAGCGGCGCATCGTGCTCAACGACGGCAACGCTGCGCTCGTGCGCCCGGTGCGGCCGGAGGACGACGCGCTGTTCCGCAGCTTCTTCGCCCGCGTCACCGACGAGGACCTGCGGCTGCGCTTCTTCCAGGCGGTCAAGCATTTCAGCCACGAATTCATCGCGCGCCTGACCCAGCTCGACTACGCGCGCTCGATCGCGCTGGTGGCGATCGAACCGCGCAGCGGCGACATGCTCGGCGCGGTACGCCTGCATGCCGACGCCGACTACGACCGCGGCGAATACGGCATCCTGATCCGCTCCGACCTCAAGGGCCACGGCATCGGCTGGCAGCTGATGCGGATCATGATCGAGTACGCCGGCTGGCTCGGCCTCAAAGTGGTCGAAGGCCAGGTGCTGCGCGAGAACCGCACCATGCTGGCGATGTGCCAGCAGCTCGGCTTCAAGGCCACGCCCGATCCGGACGACGCCACGCTGATGGACGTGGTGCTGCCGGTGACGCAACACTGAGGGCGGCGCTGCGATGTCGACGTTCTCGCCCAGTGTCTTGAAGCCGCGCCACGCGATCCTGTTCGGCCGGCCGGGCGATGCCGCGCTGGAGATCCTGCTGCGCCCGTTCCTGCATGCCGGCGAGATCGTGGATACTGCGATCCGCCTGGACGGCATCGCGCTGCCGTCACTCAGGCTCGGCGAGCTGGCCGGCCAGCGCTTCGACTTTCCGCGCAACCCGCAGGACGGCTATATCGATGGCTCGCTTTACCTGGCAGGCGCGCACCATCCGGTCGACGTCGACTCACTGACATTCAGCCTCTCCCGCGACGGGCAACTGACGCTCGTGGTCAAGGGCGTGTACGCGTTCGATGTCGAAGGCCTCGACGAGCTGGGCGAGGTGCCCTTTACCCTGGCGGCGCGGGTGAGTTCGTGCGCGTTGTAAGCGGCGCAGGCCGCGCAGGCCCCGGCGCACATCGGCACCGCTCGCCACGGGTTCAGTGGCGATCATGAAGTACATCGCGCGGTACTACGACGGCGACACATTGCTGCGCGCGCGTCAATTGCTACGCGAGAAGGGGATCGCCACGCACGTGCAGGAGGCGTCGCGAAGATTGGGCGAGCAATGGGCGCTGTTCGTCTGTTTCAACGCCCAGGCCGAGGACGCGCTGCGCGTTCTTCACGATCCCAGGCATCAGCCGGCAACCAGGATCGATGTGGCAGCGTTCGAGCAGCGCATGGCGACAGCCGACCTGCGTCTGCTCACCCGTGCCGCCAGCATCGTGTTCGTGATCGCAGTACCGGTGTTATGCGCCTTGATCTATCTGCTCTGGCGCTACGCCTGAGCCGCCGCATCCGACCCGCCCACAGGAGTTCTTCATGTCGTTCAAGCCAGAGCGTTACACCTCGGTCTCGCCGTATCTCATCGTCGACGGTGCACAGCGCACCATCGATTTCCTGGTCGCGGTATTCGATGCCGAACCGTTGCGGCAGATTCCCGGCGAGCGCGGCCTGCTCGCGCACGGCGAGGTGCGCATCGACGACACCGTGGTGATGTTCTGCGATGCGGTCGAGGGCTGGCCGGCGGTGCCGGCGCATGTGCACGTCTACGTACGCGACGTGGATGCCACCTACCAGCGTGCGTTAGCTGCCGGTGCGACTGCAATACAGGCACCGGAGCAGAAGGACGATCCGGACCGGCGTGGCGGCTTCCGCGACGCCGGCGGCACGACCTGGTGGGTCGGGCAGCAGATCGGCTGAGCGAGCGCAGGCAGCCTGCCTGACGCCGCTCATCCCTGTGTCCCTTCGCCGCGCTGGGCACAGGCCGTACCCGCCGGCGCCGTCCAACGGCGCGCGACAGGCGTGGCATTGCGGCGGTTACTCCAGGTCCTGGTTGCTCAGCCCGCGCTCGACCGGGTACACGGTCGGCGGCGGGGTGGTGGAGCGCATCAGCTTCAGCGAGGTCTTGCTCTGCTCGCACAGGTTGCCGCCACTGACGAACACGCCGTCCTGGGTGCACTTCCAGTCGTAGAAGTTGGCGATGCCGCCGGCCAGCTGCAGGCTGTAGTCGGTGCTCTTGGCCGCCGCGTCGAAGGGTTGCCCGGCCGGGATGTTCTGGAACCAGCGCATCCATTCCTTGGAGCCGACCGGCGGCACCTTGTCCGGTGCCTGGAAGGTCGGGTTCATCGGCGAGAGTTGTGGCGATTCGGCGGTCATGTGGCAGCTCATGCAGGAGCTGATGGGGTTGTCCACCGGGCCGTTGAGGCGGCCGTTCCAGCCCAGGTGGGTCGGCGGCAGTTCCGGCCTGGCGTTGATCGCCGACTGCAGGATGCGCGGATTGATCCGGGTCTGGGTCGGCTGCTTGTTGGTGTAGTCGTCGCCGCTGTTCTGCGGATCGTTGCCCCACATCACGCCCACCGGCACCAGGTTCTGCCAGCCGGGCTTGCCGCTGACCGCGCCGTTGTACTGGAAAGTGCCGAAGATCCAGCCGGTGCCGGGCACGCGGCTGTCGCGCACGGCGAAATCCATCTGGATCAGGGCCACTTTCTTGAACGAGCGGTCGGCGGACTTGAAGCTGTTGGTGACCCAGGCGTTCCACAGCACCGGGTTCTGCAGGAACGGCACCTGGCTCAGGTCCACGTCGGCGAACAGCGCCTTGCACACCACGGTGCCGTCGCGGAAGGTGTTGGGCTTGGTGGTGAAGCTCGGGTCCGGGTTCTGCGGATCCTTCCACACCTGGCCGAAGGTGTAGGCGCCGACATCGTTGTAGATGCCCACCGCGAAGGTCTGGCCGGTGGTGAGCTGGGTCGGCGCCAATTGCTTGACCTGGATCTGCGCCTCCTTGGTCAGCCCATGCACGCCCTCGCGCCCGAGCGGGCCGTAGTGCTGCCAAGGCGCGTGGTACCAGCGCCGTACCTTGTTGTTCTGCACGTACCAGTCGCTTTCGACGTTGCCTTCCAGGCAGTAGGCCTTCACCGCGTCGGCGTAGCCACGCCAGGCCTCGAAGTTGTTGCTCAGCGGCTTGGGCAGCTGCTGGAAGAAGGCCGGCAATGGGCCGCTCGGCGGCTGTTGCGGATAGTCCTGGCTGAGCTGGAACAGCGGCCCCTTGTAGGTGGAGGGCGGCGCGTAGCCGAAATCCGGAAACCGTCCGGCGGAGGCGGCGCCGCTGGCAAGGGTCAGCACGGTGGCGATGGCGAGAATGCGCGGATGGGGCAGTTGCATGGTGGACCTCCGGTCGTGTGCGTCGATGCGTGCGGGCGATGCCGCGTCCTGTGTCCGGACATCCCCTGGCCCCGGACCGGCCGCACGCCCGCGCTGCTGCGCGGCCGCGATGAAGGACTCCCGCCGTGCCGCAGGCACGCGCGCGCATCCGGCTGCGCGCGCAGACGAAGCGGGAGACGCGTTGGGAGGTGGCAGCGTCCACCGCCGCCGCGCAGGGGCGACGGCGACGTTATGGAAGCGGCAATGCGGTGGAACCGGCCTAGCGGACCGAAGACATGTCCATGTCGCTCTCCTGACCCCGTGTGGAAGGCAACTGCGCTGAAGGATTCTGTTGCGTCGAGCGTGGGGGAAACGCGCGGACCCGGCAGGCAGCATCGGGGGACGAATGCTGCGGGGGGCGGCGCCATGCGGCGGCCGCGATGCCGGGTTGCGCGTCGATGGCCGGTACCGCGCGGTGTGCGGGCATCGGTGTACTCGACGCTTCGGACTCTAGCGAGCGCCGCGCAGCCGGTGGTAGACAGTTGTCGCCGCCCGCGCTGCGGCAGCGAACGGCTTGCGGGCCGTTCCGACGCGCCGACCGCGCCTGCCGCGTGGCCGCCCAGCGCGGACGGCCCGGCCGTGGCATGCTGCGTGCGGGGCCGTGCGTGGCGGGAGTGGGCAGGCACGGTGGGGGCGATGGACGCACCGGGTACGGCGGCGTCCATCGCGGCGATGCACTTTCTTGCGGTGACGCCATGCGCACGCACGGGACCTTGATTCAGTGGAACGAGGAGCGCGGTTGCGGCCGGGTGCGCCTGGCGCATCGCGAGACCGAAGCCGAGGTGCAACGCGCGGCGTTTCCCGCAGACGGCGTGCCGCCGCAGGTGGGCGAACTGATCTCCTTCGATCTGGAGCACGACGCGCAGGGACGGCCGCGTGCCTTGCGGGTGATGCGGCCTGGCCGCGCACCGGCAGTGTCGACGCGCGCGGAGGCCGCGCCGCGCGCACGTCGCGGCCGCTGGCTCGGCGTGCTGATGCTGCTGGTGGTGCTCGGGGGCGCGGCCTATGCGGCACTGCACTTCGTGGCGGCACCGCAAGTGACCACCACAATGCCAGCGGCGCCCGCTTCGCCAGCCGCAATGGCGCGCGCCCCGTCCGCGACGGCACCCGCGTTCCACTGCGACGGCCGCACGCACTGCGCGCAGATGACCTCGTGCGACGAAGCGGTGTATTTCCTGCAGCACTGCCCGGGCGTGGAGATGGACGGCAACCACGATGGCGTGCCGTGCGAGCGGCAGTGGTGCCGCAGCGGGCGTTGAGCACCTACCGCCGAGTGCGTTGCGCATGGTCTTGACCAAGCCGTGATCCGCCTTCGCCTACGGTCACCGATTGCCTGCAGGTGACGCATGACCGAACCACGCCTTCCCCCCGCCAAGACCCGCGCACTGTCCCTGGGCCTTTTCGTCTTCGTCGCGATCTTCGCCGCCATCGTCTGGTCGCTGCTGCGCCCGTACGGCTCGGTGTACTTCTTCCCGGTGCATTTCCTGGTCGGGCTGGGCCTGCCGTTCCTGTGCTATGCGCTGGGCGCCAACCGCGCCGCGTTCCTGGCCGGGCTTGGGCTGACCGCCGTCGTGCTGGTGCTGTTCAACCTGTGGGGCGACCAAGTCGGCGGCATCGGCCCGCGGGTGTTCGACTGGGCGCACGCCGTGGCCGGGATGCTGGGCATGCTGCTGGCCTACGGCGTGTTCCGGCTGTCCACGCGTGTGCGCCAGCGCCACGCGCGCTGAGCCGCGCTCACTCCGTGTCGTCGCTGCGGGTGAACGGCGCCAAGCGCAGTTTGACCCGGTGCTCCACGCCGGCCGGACATTGCCCTGGTGCCGGTCCGCGGAAGTAGCTGCGCTGCCAGCCTTCGCGGCTGGCGTCGGAATCGGGCTGCTCCAGATCGTGCAGGAACTGCCCGCGGCTGCGCATCCATGCCTGGTGTTCGTGCTCCAGCTCGGGCGTCTGCGACAGCGGCTGCCAGCGCGGCTCGGTCTCGGCCAGCACCCGTCGCTGCACCGGGAAGAAGTGGCAGAACGGCTCGCCGGCCTCGAACCGCACCCGGCCGGGCCGGGTGAACTGCCAGTTCATGGTGAAGGTGTACGGGCTCCAGTCGGTCTCGATCAGCCCGGTCAGCCCGGCGATGCCGTCCTTGGGCCGATTCACCGGCGCGGTGACGTACAGGTCCACGCCGGCCTCGGTGCGGAACAGGCAGGGCACGTGGAAGGTCAGCACGCCGTAGCCGAAGTGGCTGACCGCCGGTGCGTGCGTGCCCGGCGCCGGCTGCACGCGCAGGTCGTCGAGCGCGTTGCCGCCGTTCCACTCGGCCTCGAACGCGGTCTGGCACAGCAGCTCCCAGCCGTGCGCATTGGCGATGTCCAGCGGCAGGCAGCGGTAGGCGTAGCGCTCGGCGGTCCGGTCCATCCACGGCCGCTCGCGCGGCGCCGGGCGCACGTCGAGGGTGTGGCCGTCGAGAACATGGGCGGTGAGTTTCATGGCACAGGCAGGGCGATGGACCAGCGCCGAGTGTGACGCCTCGCCGCGGCCTTGGCGACCGCGGCGCCGTGCGCGATGCTCAGGCCGCGTCGAAATCCAGCAGCGCCACGCCGTCGCCGACCAGTTCGCCCTCGCGCACGCGGAAGCTTTGCACTGTGCCGTCGGCCGGTGCCTGCAGGGTGTGCTCCATCTTCATCGCCTCCAGCACCAGCAGCGGCGTGCCGCGGGTCACCTGGCTGCCGGGCGCGACCAGCAGGGCGACGATGCGCCCCGGCATCGGCGCGGTCAGGCCGCCGTTCTCCACCGCCGGCTGGTCCGCCTCGGCGACCGGGTCGTGGCGTTCGAACAGGTAGCCGTGGCCGTCGACGAACAGGTGCAACTGCGTGCCCGCGAACACCGCATCGGCCTGCAGCCGTTGCGTGCCGAGGAACGCGGACAGGCGTCCGTCGCGCAACTGGCCGCTCGCCTCCAGCGCGTCCTGCGCCTGCGCGGCGTGGATCCGCCAGCCGCCTGCATGCGCCGTCAGGTGCAGCGTGCGTTGCGTCTCGCCATGCTGCAAGGTCAGCGCACGCGGGGCAGGCGCGCCCAGCCGCCAGCCGTCGCGCAGGTCCCATGGCGACTGCGGATCGGCAGCCTGTGCGGCCGGCGCTGCTTCGTGCAGTTGCCAGGCCAGCGCGGCCAGGCTCCACAGCGCATCGGTAGTCGGGATGGGGGTGTCGAACAGGGCGGCGTGCTCGCGCTCGATCAGCGCGGTATCCAGGTCCGCCTGCGCGAACGCGGTGGTGCCGACCAGGCGCTGCAGGAACGCGGCATTGGTCGACACGCCGACCACCTGGCACGCGGCCAGCGCCGCCTGCATGCGCCGCAGCGCGCGCTCGCGGGTCACATCCCAGACGATCAGCTTGGCGATCATCGGATCGTAGTGCGGGCCGATCACGTCGCCCTGTTCGACACCGGCATCGACGCGGGTATGCGCATCCGTGGCGGGCAGGCGCAGGTGCTGCAGCGTGCCGATCGACGGCAGGAAGCCACGCGCCGGGTCTTCGGCGTACAGCCGCGCTTCCAGCGCATGGCCGTGGATCGCCAGATCGTGCTGGCGCTGCGGCAGCGGCTGGCCGGCGGCCACGCGGAGTTGCCACTCGACCAGATCGGTGCCGGTGATGCACTCGGTGACCGGGTGTTCCACCTGCAGGCGGGTGTTCATTTCCATGAAGTAGAACGCGCCATCGGGCGCGACGATGAACTCCACGGTGCCGGCGCCGACATAGCCGACCGCGCGCGCGGCTTCCACCGCGGCCTGGCCCATCGCCGCACGCCGCATCGCGTCCATGCCGGGTGCGGGTGCTTCCTCCAGCACCTTCTGGTGGCGGCGCTGCACCGAGCAATCGCGCTCGAACAGGTACACCAGCTCGCCGTGGCTGTCGCCGAACACCTGGATCTCGATATGCCGTGGTCGCAGCACGTACTTCTCCACCAGCACGTGCGCATTGCCGAACGCGGCCTGCGCCTCGCGCTGGCAGGCGGCGAGCGCGGCGGCGAAGTCTTCGTCGCGATCGACCCGGCGCATGCCCTTGCCGCCGCCGCCGGCGCTGGCCTTGATCAGCACCGGGTAGCCGATGGCCGTGGCCTGCGCGCGCAGGAAGTCCGGGTCTTGCTGCTCGCCGTGGTAGCCGGGCGTCAGCGGTACCCCGGCCGCCTGCATCAGCGCCTTGGCCGCGCTCTTGTCGCCCATGGCGCGGATCGCCGCCGGTGGCGGCCCGATGAACACCAGCCCGCGCGCGGCGCAGGCCTCGGCGAACTCGGCGTTCTCGGACAGGAAGCCGTAGCCGGGATGGATGGCCTGGGCGCCGCTGCGTTGTGCGGCCTCGAGGATGTGCTCGCCCAGCAGGTAGCTCTCGCGCGCCGGTGCGGCGCCGATGTGCACGGCCTCGTCGGCCAGGCGCACGTGGCGGGCATCGCGGTCGGCATCGGAGTACACGGCCACGGTGGCGATGCCGAGCTTGCGGCAGGTGGCGATCACCCGGCAGGCGATCTCGCCGCGATTGGCGATGAGGATCTTGTCGAAGGTCGGCAGGTCGGGAGTGGCCATGGTCGGGTGCCTGGAGAAGGTTAGAGGTGTCGCGCTTGCGGTGCGCAGGCATGCGCAAGAGTTGCGTTGGAGGTGTTCAGCCAGAGCAGCTTCAGTGGTTGAAGTTGCTCTTGCCGTGCTTTGGCTTTGGCTGTTGCTCCGGCTTTTGATTTACCGGGTTCCCTTCCGAAGCGGCGGCCAGCACGGGGAAAAACCCCGAAGGGGCGGCGCACATGGACGTGCGCCGTCCGCGGCAGGGGCAGGATGCCCCTTCCGCGGATCCCCGGGCTGGACGCGGACCCGGAGCGCGCAGCGCGGAGGGCGCGAGGCAGGGCGCGCTTTCTTTTGGTTACCTTTTCTTTGCGCGAGCAAAGAAAAGTAACTCGCCCGAAAGGGCGAAAGCCTTTGCTTTCGCTTGATACATGAGTTTCGGACGAGAAGAACCGTAGGAGCGGCTTCAGCCGCGGCACACATGATCGGTGGTGCCTGTCGCGGCTGAAGCCGCTCCTACGATTCAGCGGCCGCCGCCGTGGCAGCAAGTGCAAGAGCAAAGCTTTCGCCTGGCGGCGAGTCACTTTTCTTTGCTTGTGCAAAGAAAAGTAACCAAAAGAAAGCACACCCCGCGGCGCGCCCTCCGCGCTACGCGCTCCGGGTTCGCAGCCACGTCGGGGATTCGCGGAAGGGGCATCCTGCCCCTGCCGCGAACGGCGCACATCCATGTGCGCCGCCCTTCGGGTTTTTCCCCGCCGTGGCTGCCGCGCCGAGGGGACCCGGTAAGTCAAAGGCAGAGCAAGAGCAAAAGCCGGAGCAAAAGCAAAAGCGGGAGCAAAAGCCGAAGCAAAAGCAAAAGCTGGAGCAAAAGCGAAGGCCGTCGCCGCGACCGCGACCGCGGCCGCGGCCGCGCAACCGATCGTGAAGTCCACGGCCGGACACACTGCCGCCGACACCGCCAGCGACCACCTGCGTGGCCACCGCCGATGCCGGCGCGCACGCGCCTGCCACCGCGAGCGCATCCGCCTCCTCACATCCGGAACACCCCGAACCGGCTCGGCTCCGCCGGCGCGTTCAACGCCGCCGACAGCCCCAGCCCCAACACCCGTCGCGTCTGCGCCGGATCGATCACCCCGTCGTCCCACAGCCGCGCACTGGCGTAGTACGGATGGCCCTGGCGCTCGAACTGCTCGCGGATCGGCGCCTTGAACGCCGCCTCCTCGGCGTCCGACCACTGCCCGCCCTTGGCCGCGATGCCGTCGCGGCGCACCGTCGCCAGCACGCTCGCCGCCTGCTCGCCGCCCATCACCCCGATGCGCGCGTTCGGCCACATCCACAGGAAGTTCGGCGAATACGCGCGCCCGCACATGCCGTAGTTGCCGGCGCCGAACGAGCCGCCGATCACCACCGTGAACTTGGGCACCTTGGCGCAGGCCACCGCCATCACCAGCTTGGCGCCGTCCTTGGCGATGCCGCCGTGCTCGTACTTGCGGCCGACCATGAAGCCGGTGATGTT
The DNA here is from genome assembly GCF_001043115.1 of Xanthomonas sp. NCPPB 1128. GTDB lineage: Bacteria > Pseudomonadota > Gammaproteobacteria > Xanthomonadales > Xanthomonadaceae > Xanthomonas_A. The sequence continues at coordinate 24,835 of NZ_LFME01000002.1, forward strand.
CTGCAGGAACACCAGCGGGATGCCACGCTGCGCACACAGTTCGATGAAGTGCGCGCCCTTCAGTGCCGACTCGGAGAACAGGATGCCGTTGTTGGCGACGATGCCCACCGGATAGCCATGGATGTGCGCGAAGCCGGTGACCAAGGTGGTGCCGTAGCGCGCCTTGAACTCGTCGAAGCGCGAGCCGTCCACCACGCGCGCGATCACCTCGCGCACGTCGAACGGCTTGCGCGGGTCGGCCGGGATCACCCCGTACAGTTCCTCGGCCGGGTACAGCGGCGGCTCCGGCGTGCGCAGCGCCAGGGCGGGGGCCGGCTTGCGCCAGTTGAGCTGGGCGACGATCGCGCGCACCCGCGCCAGCGCCTGCAGGTCGTTGTCGGCGAAGTGGTCGGCCACGCCGGAGATGCGCGTGTGCACGTCGGCGCCGCCCAGGTCCTCGGCGCTGACGTCCTCGCCGGTGGCGGCCTTCACCAGCGGCGGGCCGCCGAGGAAGATGGTGCCCTGCTCGCGCACGATCACCGTCTCGTCGCTCATCGCCGGCACGTAGGCGCCGCCGGCGGTGCACGAACCCATTACGCAGGCGATCTGGGCGATGCCCTGCGCCGACAGGTTGGCCTGGTTGTAGAAGATCCGGCCGAAGTGGTCGCGGTCGGGGAACACCTCGTCCTGCAGCGGCAGGAACGCGCCGCCGGAATCGACCAGGTAGATGCACGGCAGGCGGTTCTGCTGGGCGATCTCCTGCGCGCGCAGATGCTTCTTCACCGTCATCGGGTAGTAGGTGCCGCCCTTGACCGTGGCGTCGTTGGCCACGATCACGCACTCCACGCCGGACACGCGGCCGATGCCGGCGACCACGCCGGCGCACGGCACCTCGTCGTCGTACAGGCCCAAGGCGGCCAGCGGCGCGATCTCCAGGAACGCGCTGCCCGGGTCGAGCAGGGCGTCGATGCGCTCGCGCACCAGCAACTTGCCGCGTGCCTGGTGCTTGGCGCGGGCAGCGTCGCTGCCGCCCAGGGCGATGCGCGCCTGGGTGGCGTGCAGGTCGTCGACCACCGCACGCAGCGCGGCGGCATTGGCGGCGAAGGCGTCGCTGCCGGGTTGCAACTGGGTCTGGATCGCGCTCATGGCTAGGCCGTGGAAAGAAGGAAAGGGCAGGCGGCTGATGTGGGAGGGGCTTCAGCCCCGACGCCGTTCGACGAGATCGCGTCGGGGCTGAAGCCCCTCCCACATGGCATCACTTGGTCCGCTCGAACAGCTCGCGGCCGATCAGCATGCGGCGGATCTCCGAGGTGCCCGCGCCGATCTCGTAGAGCTTGGCGTCGCGCCACAACCGCCCGGTCGGATAGTCGTTGATGTAGCCGTTGCCGCCCAGCACCTGGATCGCCTGGCCGGTCAGCCACGTCGCCTTCTCGGCGGCGTAGAGGATCGCGCCGGCGGCGTCCTGGCGGGTGGTGCGGCCGGCGTCGCAGGCGCGCGCCACCGCGTACACATAGGCGCGGCAGGCGTTGAGGCCTACGTACATGTCGGCCAGCTTGCCCTGCATCAGCTGGAAGCTGCCGATCGGTTCACCGAACTGGCGGCGCTCGTGCACGTAGGGCAGCACCACGTCCAGCGCCGCGGCCATCAGCCCCAGCGGTCCGCCGGACAGCACCACGCGCTCGTAGTCCAGGCCGGACATCAGCACGCGCACGCCGCCGCCGACGGCGCCGAGCACGTTCTCCGCCGGCACTTCGCAATCCTGGAACACCAGTTCGCAGGTGTTGGAGCCGCGCATGCCGAGCTTGTCCAGCTTCTGCGCGGTGCTGAAGCCGGGCATGCCCTTCTCGACCACGAACGCGGTGATGCCGCGGGCGCCGCCGCTCGGGTCGGTCTTGGCGTAGACCACCAGCACATCGGCGTCGGGGCCGTTGGTGATCCACATCTTGTTGCCGTTGAGCACGTAACGGTCGCCGCGGGCCTCGGCGCGCAGCTTCATCGACACCACGTCCGAGCCGGCGCCCGGCTCGCTCATCGCCAGCGCGCCGACGTGCTCGCCGCTGCACAGCTTAGGCAGGTAGCGCGCCTTCTGCGCCGGGCTGGCGTTCTTGCGCAACTGGTTCACGCACAGATTCGAATGCGCGCCGTAGGACAGGCCGATCGCGCCGCAGGCGCGCGAGATCTCCTCCATCGCCACCACGTGGGCCAGGTAGCCCATCGCGCTGCCGCCGTATTCCTCCTCGACGGTGAGGCCGAGCAGGCCCTGTTCGCCGAGCTTGCGCCATAGCGGCGCCGGAAAGGCGTTGTCGCGGTCGGCCTGCTCGGCCAGCGGCGCGATCTCGCGCGCGGCGAAGGCGGCGACGCTGTCGCGCAGCAGGTCGACCTCCTCGCCCAACTCGAAATTCAACGACGGCATCAGCATGGCGGCAACTCCGGGAATGGCGGGTGGCCGGCGGCGCCTAGAATCGGACCCGCGCCGGGCAAGAGCGCCCAGCGTAGCCGGGAACGGCAAAGAAGTGAACAGAAATTCATTAATTGAACTTAGAATCACGCCATGGCCTACAAACGCTCCGCCCTGATGGAAGAACGCCTCGCCGGCAATCGCCAGCGGATCCTGCTGGCGGCGCGCCGGCTGATCGCTGCCGACGGCTTCCGTGGCGCCCCGGTGACCGCGGTGGCGGCCGAGGCCGGGGTCTCCACCGGGCTGATCTACCGGCATTTCCCGTCCAAGGCCGAACTGTTCGTGGAAGTGCTGACCGCGGCGGTGGAGCACGAGTTGACCATCTTGCGCGCCATCGCCGCAGCGCCTGCGCCGGCGGCGCAGCGCCTGCGCGACGCCATCGCCTCGTTCGTGCGCCGCGCCTTGGCCGGCCCCGGGCTGGCCTATGCCTTCATCGCCGAGCCGGTGGAGCCTGAGGTGGACGCCGAGCGCATCCGCTGCCGGCGCCTGCTCGGCGACGTGTTCAAGGGCATCCTCGCCGACGGCGTGGCCGCGGGCGAGTTCCCCGCGCAGGACCTGGAGGCGGCCGCGGCGTGCCTGGTCGGCGCCTACACCGAGGCCTTGGTCGGCCCGACCGCGCCCAGCCGCGATGGCCCGCGCGACAGCGAGCGCCTGGTCGAGGCCGTGTGCGGGTTCTGCCTTCGCGCGGTGGGCAGCGGCTGAGCGCGATCGACCGCGCCGCCTGCGCCAAACTGCTGCGATGCAGCACGCATCGCCTGCGATTCCGTGCCATCCCGGCGTGCCGCGGGGCGCAAACGCTGGCTATACTCGGTCGCGTAGCGGTGGTCCGGATTACCACGTGCCAAAGGGGTGTGATGTGCGGAATTACGACCTCGAATTTCTCAAGCGCTTCTCGATGGTGATCGGCCTGCTGGTGCTGATCACCATCGGCCTGATCGTGTTCGCGCATTACCTGCAGCGGGCCATCCCGCCGGAGGTGTCGCCGATCGCGCAAAAGCGCACCGAGGAACGCATCGCGCCGGTGGGCGCGGTCTACGCCGGCAGCACCGGCGCCGCGGCGCAGGCCGCCGCGCAGGCGGCGGCGCTGGCCAAGGCCTCGGCGCAGGCGGCCTACGGCGGCACCACCGACGGCAAGACCATCTTCAACAACCTGTGCACCGCCTGCCATACCACCGGCGTGGGCAAGGCGCCGACGCTGGACCATGCGCACTGGGACAAGCGCATCGCGCAGGGCAAGGACACGCTCTACAAGCACGCCATCGAGGGCTATACCGGTCCCGACGGCGGCATCATGCCGCCCAAGGGCGGCAATCCCGGGCTGACCGAGGAGCAGATCCACGCCACCGTGGACTGGATGCTGGCCAACCTGAAGTAACCTTGCGCCTCCCGCACGCCCTTGCGCCGCCTTCGGGCGGCGCAGTCGTTTCCGCGCCCGTCGCGTGCCGGCGCAAACAAGGAGAGTGATCACATGCGCATGCCGCCGCCATCGTTGTTGTTGTTGTTGCTGCTGGTCGCAGCCCCCGCCGCGCAGGCGCTGACGCCGCCGACATTGCTGCCGATCGGGCAGCTGCGCCCGGGCCCGCAGGCGCAGGGCGTGGTGTTCGAGGGCGTGGTCACCGCGCGGGTGGAGGCCGGCGGCAGCGGCTACCTGGTGCAGGACGCCGGCGACGACGATCCGCTGACCGCCGACGCGCTGCTGGTGCGCGGCGATGCCGAGCGCAGCCTGGCCCCGGGCGACCGTGTGCGGGTCTGGGGTGAACTGGCGCCACAGGCCGCGGCATCCGCCAAGGCCGGTACGGCGTTCGTCGGGCGCAGCGTACTGGAGCAGGGCCACACCGTGTTGGCGCGGGCGCAGCCCTTGCCGCTGCAGGTGCTCGATGCGGCGCCGCCCGACTGGTCGGCGCTGGCCGGCATGCGCGTGCGCATCGCCGCGCCGCTGACCGTGGTCGACAACGACGCGCTGGGCAGGACCGGCGAACTGGGCGTGGCCTTCGGCGGGCGCCTGTGGCAGCCCAGCGAAGTGGCCGCGCCCGGCAGCGCCGAGCAAGCAGCGGTCGTTGCCGACAACGCGCGGCGCGGGCTGCGGCTGGGCACGCTCACTGCACCGACACCGACACCGACATCGACATCGACATCGACATCGACAACGGCAACGGCAACGGCAACGGCAACGGCAACGGCAAAGCTCCCGGACTATCTGCGCAGCGCGACCGCACCGCCGCGCGCGGGCAGCACGGTCCAGGACGTGGAGGGCATCGTGGGCGGGGTGATCGACGGCACCGCGCGGCTGTACCCGACCGCCGCGCTGCAGCTGATGTCGCCGCCGGAACCGGCACCGCCGCAGGTCGAGGGCACCCTGCGCATCGCCGCGTTCAACCTGGAGAACTTCTTCAACGGCGATGGCCGCGGCGGCGGCTTCCCGACCCTGCGCGGTGCGCGCACGCCGGCCGAGTTCCAGGCGCAGCTGCGCAAGCTGGTGGCGACGATCCGCCCGCTGCAGGCCGACGTCGCCGCGCTGATGGAACTGGAGAACGACGGCTACGGCCCGACCTCGGCGATCGCCAGCCTGGTCGACGCGCTCAATGCCGGCGGCGGCGACTGGCGCTTCGTCGATGCCGGGCACGGCCCGGGCGACAACCCGATCCGGGTCGGGCTGATCTATCGCGCCTCGCGGGTGAGCCTGGTCGGCAAGCCGGCGATGCTGGAAGGCGGCCCGTTCGCCGAGCACAGCCGCGTGCCGCTGGCGCAGGCGTTCCGCCACGGCAGCGGCGCGCCGTTCGTGGTGGTCGCCAACCACTTCAAGTCCAAGGGCGGCTGCAGCGAGGCCAGCGGTGCCGACGCCGACCGCGGCGACGGCCAGGGCTGCTGGAACGCGACCCGCACCGAGTCGGCGCGGCGCCTGGATGCCTGGTTGCGCAGCGACCCCACCGGCACCGGCAGCACGTCCAGCGTGCTGCTGGGCGACTTCAACGCCTACGCGATGGAAGATCCGCTGCGCCTGCTGCGCGACGCCGGCTGGCGCGACGCGCTGCAGGAGGCGCATGTCGCGCAGCCCTACAGTTTCGTCTACCGCGGCCTCAGCGGCCGGCTGGACCACGCCTTGCTGAGCCCGGCGCTGGCAGCGCGGTTGCGCGGCGCCGCGGAATGGCACGTCAATGCCGATCTGCCCGACAGCGACGGCTACCGCGAGCGCGATCTGCCCGGTCCGTGGCGCAGTTCGGACCATGATCCGTTGTTGCTGGGGTTCGATCTGTAGGGCCGGGAATCGGGAATGGGGATTCGGAAAAGCCGATCGCCGGCCTCCTTTCCCCGTCCTCGCTGTGCGGGACATTCCTGTTGGATGCTCAGGCCCTTCGCGAGGCACATGACCGCCTGCCGTGAGTAAGGTGTGCTGCGTTTCAGGTCGGTCGTGGCGAGCGTCCGGTCTTCCGCTTCACTGCCATCGCTTGAACGTTGCTTCTTTCCATCGTGCGCTGGCCGCCCTGTGTGTCGTGGTGCTGACCGAAGCTGTGAAATGTGGGTGCTCTCGCTCGCTAAGAAAGGCCACATCATTGACTCTTGCTGTTGCTTTGGTACTTGCCGTTGTTTCTGCTGTTGCCGTTGCTTTGGCTTTTGACTTACCGGGTTCCCTTCCGCAGCGGCGGATGGACCGGGGAAAAACCCGAAGGGCGGCGCACAGGGATGTGCGCCGTTCGCGGCAGGGGCAGGATGCCCCTTCCGCGAATCCCCGATGCATCCGCGGACCCGGAGCGCGCAGCGCGGAGGGCGCAAGGCAGGGCGCGCTTTCTTTTGGTTACCTTTTCTTTGCGCGAGCAAAGAAAAGTAACTCGCCCGCAAGGGCGAAAGCCGTTGCTGTTGCTCCAAGCTTTGGTGTCGGATGAGAAAACCCGTAGGAGCGGCTTCAGCCGCGACTGATGCAATCGGCAATGCCTGTCGCGGCTGAAGCCGCTCCTACAGAGAAAAATCTGAAGCAGGAGCAAAGCTTTCGCCTTGCGGCGAGTTACTTTTCTTTGCTTGTGCAAAGAAAAGTAACCAAAAGAAGCGCTTTACCACAGCCGAAGGCTGGTCAAGCACACCCTGCCTCGCGCCCTCCGCGCTAACGCGCTCCGGGTCCGCGTCCATCCCGGGGATCCGCGGAAGGGGCATCCTGCCCCTGCCGCGGACGGCGCACGTCCATGTGCGCCGCCCCTTCGGGGTTTTTCCCCGCGATGGCCGCCGCTTCGGAAGGGAACCCGGTAAGTCAAAACCAAGAGCCAAAGCTAAGAGCCAAAGCTAGGCAACGGCAACTGCCGAGGCACAGCAACAGCAACAGCAGAAGCAACGGCAAGTGCCAAGCGTCGGCAACAGCAAATCGCGCCTCGACCCTGATTGCCGCCCGGCGACCGCACTCTACGCCGCATGCCGCATGCCGCATGCCCCCTGCGCTCAATGCCGGCAACGCCGCCGGTGCCGGCGCCAGTTCCACAGGTGCGCACTGGCCAGCGCCAGGCTGCCGCACACCGTCATCGCGGTCTCGCTGGCCTCGTCGGGAATGCCGAAGGCGCCGGCCAGCAGCCCGAGCAGGCCCAGCGCCGCCAGCGTCCACAGCGGCCAGGGCAGCGCGTCGCGCCGGTGCCCGCGCCACAGCGCCAGCCCCGCCAACGGCGCGGCGATCGCCACGAACACCACGTGTACCCATTCGGCCTCGGCCCAGACCCCGAACAGCGGCAGCGCCGCGGCCAGCAACGGCAACGCCAGGCAGTGCAGCAGGCACAGCCCGGACAACACCATCGCCGAGGCGTCGAAGAAGGATTGCGGCAGGGATTTCATGGACGTCCACTCCAATGCATCAAGTGTTATATAGTAACATTTCTAGCCCGCCACGCCTTCGCGCCGATGCCCGCCATGTCCAACGCCGCCGTTTTCGATCGCCGTCTTCCCGTCACCGTGCTGTCCGGCTTCCTGGGGGCCGGCAAGACCACCCTGCTCAACCGCGTGCTGCACAACCGCGACGGCCGCCGGGTGGCGGTTATCGTCAACGACATGAGCGAGGTCAACATCGACGCGGCGCTGATCCGCGACGGCGGCGCCGCGCTCAGCCGCACCGAAGAGACCCTGGTCGAGTTCAGCAACGGCTGCATCTGCTGCACCTTGCGCGACGACCTGCGCCAGGAGGTGCAACGCCTGGCCGAGAGCGGGCGCTACGACTACCTGCTGATCGAGTCCACCGGTATCTCCGAGCCGATGCCGGTGGCGGCCACCTTCGCCGTGCGCGATGCCGACGGTCGCGGCCTGGCCGATGTCGCGCGCCTGGACACCATGCTCACCGTGGTCGACGGGCTCAGCTTCCTGCGTGACTTCGGCTCCGCCGAGCGCCTGGCCGACCGTGGCCTGCAGGCCGGCGACGACGACGACCGCGGGCTGGTCAACCTGCTGGTGGAGCAGATCGAGTTCGCCGACGTGATCGTGATCAGCAAGGCCGACCTGGCCGATGCGGTCACCCTCGACCGCACCCGCGCGGTGCTGCGCGCGCTGAATCGCGATGCGCGCATCGTCGAGGCCAGCCGCGGCGACGTGCCGCTGGAACTGGTGCTGGATACCGGCCGCTTCGATTTCGTGCGCGCGCAACTGGCGCCGGGCTGGATGCAGGCGCTGCGCGGCGAGCACGCGCCGGAGACCGAGCAGTTCGGCATCGAAAGCTTCGTCTATCGCGCGCGCCGGCCGTTCCATCCGTTGCGCTTCGCGCGGCTGGCGCAGCGCGGCCTGCGCGACGTGATCCGCAGCAAGGGTTTCTTCTGGCTGGCCAGCCGCATGGACTGGGTCGGCGAACTGTCCATCGTCGGCGCGGCCACCCAGACCCAGGCCGCCGGCTTCTGGTACGCGGCGCGCGAGCGCGTGGATCGCGGCCTGCTGGAGACGCCGCTGGCGCTGCCGCCATCGCCGCTGCCGTACACCGAGCTCGGCTGGCAGCGCCAGCAGACCGCGTGCTGGAACGCGCCGCCGCCGCAGGCCGAGGAGGTCGGCGATGCGCGCGAGTACGCGGCGTTGCGGGCGATGTGGCATCCGCTGTGGGGCGATCGCCGCCAGGAGCTGGCGGTGATCGGTGTCGGCCTGGACGCGGCGCGGGTGCGTGCCGAACTCGATGCCTGCCTGCTCGACGACGCCGAACTGCGGCAGGGGCCGGTGGCGTGGCAGGGGTTGGAGGATCCGTTTCCGGTGTGGAGGCGTTGAGGGGCTGGGAATCGGGATTGGGGAATCGGGATTCGCAAAAGCGGGCTGCGGGCGCTGAGGGTTGGCTGCCTGCGCCATTGCGATTCCCCGAGATCCAGGTGCCGCTACCCGATATGCGGCGATCCCTCTCCAGCTCGGATGCGCTGGGGCGGGCGGGATTTGGACGTCGCGCGTTGATGCGCAAGCGCGCTGTGGGCTAGCCGCGCGCACCCAGCGCGATCAGCACGATCGCCGGCACGGCCAGCAGCAGCCCCAGGCGGTTCCAGCGGGTGGTGCGTTCGCCAAACACGGCGATGCCGAGCAGGGTGCCCAGGCCGATCACGCCCAGGTTCATCGCCGCGAACACGCTGGCCGGGCTGTCCGGCAGGGCCTGGTGCGCGCGCACGTAGAACAGGATGTTGCCGAAATTGAGCGCGCCCAGCAGCAGGCCGGCGCCGAGGTTGCGCCAGGCCAACGGGGCGGTGCCGCCCAGATGTCGCCACAGCTGCACGCCCAGCAGCAGCACGAAGGCCAGCGCGAAGGCGACCAGCAGCGAGGCGGCGAACGGCGTGCCGGCCTGGGCGATGCGCTTGAGCAGTACGTCGATCGCGGCGAAGCCGACCCACACCAGCAGCAGCCACGGCGCGGTGCCTGCGGTGCTGCGCGACGTCGTGTCCGGCCGCTGCACGATGCCGGCGATCGCCAGCAGTCCCAGCGCCAGGCCGGCCAGCTTGGCGCCGTTGGCGCGTTCGCCGAACCACAGGAAGGCCGCCGCCAGCGACAGCAGCAGCGACAGCCGCTGCGCCGCGTCGGTACGCACGATGCCGGCGCTGGCCACCGCGCGGCCCAGCACCAGGAACAGGCTCGGCAGCAGCACGCCCAGGGCCAGCAGCGCCGCCCACGGCGTGTGCGCATCGCCCAGTGCGGCCAGCGGCGGCTGCAGCAGGGCGGCGCACAGCAGCAGCGCCGCCAAGTAGTTCCAGGTCACCGCCTGGGCCAGGTCGATGCGCCGCTGCGGCGCCAGCTTCAGCAGCGCCGAGACCAACACGCTGCACACCACACTCAACAGGACGAAGACCACACGCAGGATCCGGATCGGGAGCAAAAAGAACGCTGCGTGCACCGCATCGGCATGTGGCCGCGACCCAGCCCCGGTATTATGACCGCATGACCTCTCCCGCTTTCCCCACCGCTTCCGGCGCACTGACCCTGCAAGGCCCCGCCGGCCCGATCGAGGCCGCGGTCGATCTGCCCGAGACCGACGTCGCCGCGCTGCCGGTCACCGCCATCGTCTGCCATCCGCTGTCCACCGAGGGCGGCAGCATGCACAACAAGGTGGTGACCATGGTCGCGCGCGCGCTGCGCGAACTGGGCGTGCGCGTGGTGCGCTTCAACTTCCGCAGCGTCGGCGCCTCCGCCGGCAGCTTCGACCACGGCGAGGGCGAGCAGCAGGACCTGGCCGCGGTCGCTGCCTGGGTGCGCGCGCAGCGTCCGCACGACGCGCTGTGGCTGGCCGGTTTCAGCTTCGGTGCCTACGTGTCGCTGCGCGCCAGCGCCGCGCTGCAGCCGCAGGTGCTGATCTCGATCGCGCCGCCGGCCGGCCGCTGGGATTTTTCCGGCATGGCGCCGCCGCCGCAGTGGCTGGTGATCCAGGGCGAGGCCGACGAGATCGTCGATCCGCAGGCCGTGTACGACTGGCTGGAGACCCTGGAGGCACAGCCGGAACTGGTGCGCATGCCCGACACCAGTCACTTCTTCCATCGCAAGCTGATCGACCTGCGCGGCGCCCTGCAGCACGCGGTCAAGGCCTGGCTGCCGGCGGCGCAGGCGTGAGCGCGGCGGCATTGCCGTCGCAGCGCTACGCCGAGGGCGTGGCGCGCGGCGACTGGCGCGACGATCCGGCCCAGCATGCGGCGCTGGCCGAACTGGACCGCATCCACGTGGCGATCGTGGACGGCGACCAGGAGGGTTGGCTGGACCGCCTGTCGGCGTTCTGGAAGAAGCCCGAGCCGGTGCGCGGCCTGTACTTCTGGGGCGGGGTCGGTCGCGGCAAGACCTTCCTGGTCGATCTGTTCTACGACGGCCTGCCGATCGCGCGGAAGTACCGCACCCACTTCCACCGTTTCATGCGCGGCGTGCACGAGCGCCTGCGCGAACATGCCGGGCAGAGCGATCCGCTGGCCAAGATCGCGCAGGAGTGGCGCAGCCGGCTGCGCGTGCTGGCGCTGGACGAGTTCTTCGTCACCGACATCGGCGATGCGATGCTGCTGTCGCGCCTGCTCGAACGCCTGTTCGCCGAGGGCGTGACCCTGGTCACCACGTCCAACACCGCGCCGCAGAACCTGTACCTCAACGGCCTGCAGCGCGACAGTTTTCTGCCTGCGATCGCGCTGCTGCAGACCTACTGCGTGGAGTTGTACGCCGAGGGCACCGAGGATTACCGCATGCGCGCGCTGACCCGCTCGCCGGTGTACCGCGCACCGCTGGCCGAGGACAGCGACGCCTGGCTGGGGCAGCGCTGGAGCGAGCTCACCGGCAAGGCCGAGGCGCGCCGCGGCAACATCGAGATCGAAGGGCGCAAGATCCCGGTGCGCGCGCGCGGCAAGAGCATCGTCTGGTTCGATTTCGTCGCCTTGTGCGAAGGCCCGCGCGGTCCCAGCGACTACATCGAGATCGCGCACGAGTTCACCACCGTGCTGCTCGGCGGCATCCCGCACTTCGACCGCATGAACGAGGACGCGGCGCGGCGCTTCGTCAACCTGATCGACGAGTTGTACGACCGCCACGTCAACCTAGTCTGCACCGCGCAGGATCCGCCGCCGCTGCTGTACACCGGCGAGCGCCTGGCCGGCGCCTTCGAACGCACCGCCTCGCGGCTGATCGAGATGCAGAGCGCCGAGTACCTGTCGGCCGCACACCGGGTCTGAGCGCGGGACCGACGGCGCGCGCTCAGCGCACTGCGCCGGGCGCGCACAGCGCGGCGACGAAGCGCGGCATCAGGCCCGCGCCCGCAATCTCTTCCAGATAGGCGGCCGCCAGGCAACTGGCGCCGCCCTCGCGGTGCGCGCAGCGGGCCGGACCGAACGCGCCGTCCTGCGGCAACTGCCGGTCCATCGCCTGGCGCTGCGCCACCGACATCCCGTCCCGAAAGGTCTCCTCGGCATCGAGCAGGTCGGCCGGGGTGAGCCGGTCGGTCGGCACGCCGGGGCACTGGCGACGGGTTTCGCGGGCCAGCGCGTCGGCCCCGGCACCGACCAGCACCGGGCCATCGGGCAGGGTGTTGGGCACGGTCTTGGGCATCACGGGGGCAGCGCCGAGCGCGGCCAGCAGCAGTAACGATGCGCGCATGCGGAAACTCCTCGACGTTGCGCGCAGCGTAGTCCTGCGCCGCTGGCAACACGAGGGGAGGGGCGGTGCTCGCTTCAGCCAGGAGTCTGCGCAAATATCGCTTGCGATTAAATCGCGTGCTATGTAATGTGGTGCCCATGGACCGCACCGCTCCCCCCGACGCCACCGCCCTGCTGAAGCTGGATACCCAGCTGTGCTTCGCGCTGTATTCGGCCAACCTGGCGATGCACAAGCTCTACCGCGGGCTGCTGCGCGACCTCGGCCTGACCTATCCGCAGTACCTGGTGATGCTGGTGCTGTGGGAGCAGGACCAGCGCAGCGTCTCGGACATCGGCGAGAAGCTGTTCCTGGATTCGGCCACGCTGACCCCGCTGCTCAAGCGCTTGGAGGCGGTCGGCCTGCTGACGCGCCGCCGCGCCGCCGAGGATGAGCGCCGCGTGCTGATCGCGCTGACCGCCGACGGCCAGGCCCTGCGCGCCCGGGCGCAGGCGGTGCCGGAAGGCGTGCTGTGCGCGGTCGCCTGCGACCTGCAGCAACTGACCCGGCTCAAGCAGGATCTGGAAGAAGTCCGCGGCAAGCTGCAGGCCGCAGCCTGAGCGATTCCCTCCCCGATCACCCAATCCCCTCTAACCCATGGCGCCGCGGCGCCGCCCTCCAAGGAGAACCACCATGGCTTCACCGACCACCATCGTCTACACCGCCACTGCCACCGCCACCGGGGGCCGCGACGGCCGCGCCGCCACCCCGGACAAGGCGCTGGACGTCAAGCTGTCGACCCCGCGCGAGCTGGGCGGCGCCGGCGGCGACGGCACCAACCCGGAGCAGCTGTTCGCGGCCGGCTACTCGGCCTGCTTCATCGGTGCGCTGAAGTTCGTCGCCGGGCAGGAGAAGGTGAAGCTGCCGGCCGAGCCGAGCATCGAGGGCCATGTCGGCATCGGCCAGATCCCGGGCGGCTTCGGCATCGCCGTGGAACTGCGCATCGCCGTGCCGGGCCTGGAGCGCGCGACGCTGGAATCGCTGGTGGAGAAGGCGCATCAGGTGTGCCCGTACTCCAACGCCACCCGCGGCAACATCGACGTCAAGCTGGTCGTGCTCGACTGAGTCAGCGGGATGTCAGGGCCGGCGCGAGCGCCGGTCCATGGCAGTCAGCGACGGGCGGCCACTGGCCGCCCGTTCGCGTTGCGGGAGCGGGCGGCCGCGCGTGCTGCCATGCACATTGAGACCGCCTTGCGTCAATGCAATAGTGTGCGCTTCATCAAGTCGAGCGCGCCATGCTCAGTTCCGCCTACAACGCCGAGACCGTCGCCGCCTTCATTCAGGGCGCGCGCCGTGTGCTGGTGCTGACCGGCGCCGGCATGTCCGCCGAGAGCGGGGTGCCGACCTTCCGCGGCCAGGACGACAGTCTGTGGTCGCGCTTCGATCCCGAGCAACTGGCCACCGAGGACGCCTGGCGCGCCGACCCTGCGCTGGTCTGGGGCTGGTATCGCTGGCGCATGGCGATCGTGGCGCTGGCGCAGCCGCACGCCGGGCACCTCGCGCTGGCGCACCTGGCCGAGGTCCGCCACACCACGTTGGTGACCCAGAACGTGGACGACCTGCACCAGCGCGCCGGCAGCGAGGTCGCCGCGCACGTGCACGGCCGGCTGTCGGCGCTGCGCTGCAGCGACTGCGGCCAACCCTGGCGCGGGCTGCTGCCGCCGGTGGACGTGCACACGCCGAGCCAGCGCCTGGCGCCGCCGGTGTGCGCGGCCTGTGGCGGCACGGTGCGCCCGGGCGTGGTGTGGTTCGGCGAGGCGCTGCCGGCGGCGGAGTGGACGCGTGCGCAGACGGCGGCGGACGTCGCCGACCTGGTGCTGGTGATCGGCAGTTCCGGCCTGGTCTATCCGGCCGCCAGCCTGCCGCTGCAGGCCAAGGAGCGCGGCGCCTGCGTGGTCGAGATCAATCCCGAACCCAGCGCACTGTCGGCCCGCGCGGATCTGCACTGGCGCGACAGCGCCGCGGTGGCGCTGCCGTTGCTGCTGCAGCAGTGCCTGGTGGCCTGAGCGCGTTGCCGGCCGCGGAAGCTGCGCGCCGCGCTCAGCGCAGCGTGTGCAGGAACGCGTCCACCGCCGCGGTATAGGCCGAGAGCAGGCCCAGGTCGCGGTTGATCTCGGCATGGCTGGCGTCCTGCGGCAGCACCTCGACGCGGATGCCGCGCGCGTTGGCCTTGGCGGCCAGGTGGCGCGCCTGCGCGCAGGCATCGGCGCGACGGCTGGAGCACACCGCCAGCAGCGGCGGCGCGCTCGCGCCCATGACGTGATACGGCGAGGCGGCGATCCAGTCGCTGCGCATGCTGCCGAAGGCGCGGTCGTACAGCGGCAGATGCCGTTGCTGCATCACCTGCTCCACGTCCATCGCCGCACTGTCCAGCGCCACCGTGCCCAGCGGTCGGCGCGCCCCGGCCTGCGCCAGCAGGTCCGGCGACAGGTCCAGCAGGCTCACCAGGTGCGCGCCGGCCGAGTGGCCCATCAACACCAGCCGTGCCGGGTCCGCGCCCCACTGTGGCGCCAGTTGCTGGATCCGCGCGACCGCACGCGCCACGTCTTCTGCCTGCTGCAGCGGCGCGGCCTGCGGCAGCAGACGGTAGTTCACCGACACCAGCACATGGCCGTGCGGCAGCCAGTGCGCGACCTTGTTGGCGGCCACGCCGGGGTTGTCCTTGTCGCCGTCGGCCCAGCCGCCGCCGTGCACCATCACGATCAGCGGCGCCTGGCGCGCGCCGGCCGGCAGGTATACGTCCATGCGCTGCGCCGGGTCCGGGCCGTAGGCGACGTCGCGCAGCACCTGCGCGCCGGCGGGCAAGGACGCACGTGCGCTGTCGGCGCCGTCGCGCTCGGCTAGGCGCTGCAGCAGGCCGGCGCGCAGGCGTCCGTCCTGGGCGTGGCCGGGTGCGGCGGCGAGCACGGGCAGCAGCAGCGCCAGGGCGAGCAGGCAATGGGCGGGCGAGGGACGGGACAGGCGCATGGGCGGATCACTCCTTGAAGGACGGCGAGGGACGTCGTGGCGCGGCCGGCTCTTGCAGGCGCCGGCGCGCCGGTTCAGGTCGGGCGCAGATGCAGGGTGGCGCACAGGCCGTGTGGGGCGATCGGCTGCAGCAGCAATTGGCCGCGATGCTGGCGGGCGACCCGCTCGACGATCGCCAGGCCCAGTCCGCTGCCGCCCTGGCCGCCGTGCACGAACGGCTGCAGCGCGCGCGCGGCCAGCGCCGGATCCAGGCCGGGGCCGTGGTCGCGCACCTCGATACGCCAGCCATCGTCGCCGTCGCTGTGCAGGCGCAACTGGAACGGCGCGGCGCCATGCCGCTCGGCATTGCCGATGAGGTTGCCGAGCGCGCGCTGCAGTGCCAGCGTCCGCCCGTGCAGCGGCGCCTGCGCGGGCAGGACGGCCTCCCAGCCGGGCTGCGCCGCCCCAAGCGCCTGCCGGCAAAGGTCGGCCAGGTCCAGCGCCACGGCGGGTTCGTCGCGGCTGTCGCGGGCGTAGGCGATGAACTGCGCCAGGATCGCGTCGATCTCGCCGATGTCGCGCTCCATGCCCTCGCGCAACTCCGGCTCCACCTGCGGCAGCAGCGCCAGCGCGTACTGCAGCCGGGTCAGCGGGGTGCGCAGGTCGTGGGAGATGCCGGCCAGCAGCAGCGCACGCTCGGCCGCGGCGTGGCGCACGTCGGTGCTGGCCTCGGTGAGCGCCTGCGCCAGCGCGGCGACTTCGCGCGGACCGCCGCTGGCGATGGGCCCGGCCTGTTCGCCGCGCACCAGGTGCGGCGCGGCCTGCGCCAGTTGCCGCAGCGGCCGCACCAAGCGCCGTGCGGCCACTGCAGCGGCGAGCCAGACCAGCAGCGTGCAGCCGGCCAGCATCGCCACCGAGAATCGCCGCAGGCCGTGCCCGCGCGGCTGGCTGGAGAACGCGATCCACAGCGGGGTGGGCGTGGCCAACTGCAGCCACAGGGTGCCGTCGGCGTCGCGGCGCAGCGCGCGCCCGGGGCCGAGCTGGTCGGCCGCGCGGCGCTGCACGGCGTCGACCAGCGGGCCGGCGGCACTGGCCGGGGGCGGCGCGCTGCGCAATTGCAGCCCGGCCTCGCGCAACGCCTGCGCCAGCGCCGCGGCGGCCGGCGAGCGCTGCAGCGCTTCGGCGACATTGGCGAAGCCTTGCAGCGTGCGCAGTTGCTGCTGCGCCGCCGGCCGCAGCGCCAGCTCGCGGCCGAGCAGCAGCGCCAGCAGGCCGGCGCCGGCCAGCACCAGCGCGATCACCAGCGCCAGTTGCCCGAACAGGCTGCGCGGCCAGCCGCTGGCGCGGGAGGCAGTCGCGCTCATGCCTGCGGTTCCGGCGGCACGTACACATAGCCCACGCCCCACACGGTCTGGATCAGCCGCGGCGTGCGCACGTCGTCCTCCAGCAGCTTGCGCAGCCGCGCGACGATCACGTCGATGCTGCGGCCCAGCGGCTCGTGCTCGCGGCCGTGCGCCAGGCTGGACAGGCGGTCGCGGCTCAGCGGCTGCTGCGGATGCCGCAGCAGCACCGACAGCACCGCGAACTCGGCGGTGGTCAGCTTCAGCGGTTCGCCGTCGCGGCGCAGGTCGCGCCGTCCCAGGTGCAGGCGGAAGCGGCCGAAGCCGATCTCGCCGCCGTCCGGCTGCGGCGCGCCAGCCCCGCCCGGGCGGGTGCGGCGCAGCACCGCGCGGATCCGCGCCAGCAGCTCGCGCGGATTGACCGGCTTGGGTAGGTAGTCGTCGGCGCCGATCTCCAGGCCGACGATGCGGTCGATCTCGTCGCCCTTGGCGGTCAGCATGACGATCGGGGTCGCATCGCCCTGGCCGCGCAGGCGCCGGCAGATCTCCAGGCCGTTCTCGCCGGGCAGCATCAGGTCCAGCACCACCAGGTCGTAGTGGCCGCGCGCCAGCGCCTGCTGCAACTGCACGCCGTCGGCCACCGCCTTGACCGCGAAGCCCTGGCTCTCCAGGTAGCGACACAGCAAGGCGCGCAGGCGGTCGTCGTCGTCGACCAGCAGCAGGCGGGGAGCGGGCGCGGCATCGTGCATGGACGCCACTATCGGCTGCGCCGCGGCCTCGCGACAACGGTGGCCGCGGCGCATCTGTAAGCGGATGTTTCCGCCGCGGCCTGCGGCAACATCCGCTGGCCGATACGGCGCCCCGCGCGCCGGTGCCATGGCTACGGTGATGCCTGGCAGCGCGCAGCTGCCGTCACCGGAGAACGCCATGTCGCTGTCACCTCGCACCACCTCCTTGCTGCTGGCGCTGGCCGCTGGCGTCCTGGCCGCACCCATCGCCCAGGCGCGCGAGCACACCCGCACGCGCACCGCCGGCGGCGCCGATGGCGCCCGCCACGCCGCCGTGCAGGCCAGCGCCAGCGGCGCCCACGGCAGCGTGCAGCGCGCCCGGCAGTGGCAGGCCGACGGCCAGGGCAATGCCAGCGCGCGCAGCGCTGCCACCCGCACGACGGTCGCCGGCGGCAGCGCCACGCGCCAGGGCAGCAGCGAGCGCAACGCCGACGGCAGCGCCAGCCGCCAGGGCAGTGCCAGCGTCCAGCGCGCCGACGGCGCCAGCGCCAGCAGCAGCGGCAGTCTGGCCCGGGCCGCCGACGGCACGCTCAGCGGCAGCCGCCAGAGCAGCGTGGAGGGCGCGCAGGGCAGCTACCAGGGCAGCACCAGCGTGCAGGACGGCAATGTCGTCCACAGCGGCACCTGCACCGACGCGAGCGGCGTGGTGGTGCCGTGCCGGCCATAGCGAGGTTGCGGTTTCGGGAGCCGTCGGGGGCGTCGACGCCGCTGTCCGCGGCCGGCTTCACGGCCCCGTCACGGCCGCGGACGGCCTCGGCGGCGGGGCCGGAATCGGCTGCCGGCGGCAAACCGTTGCCAGGCTTAGGTTTTCGTAATTCCACCCATATTTAGCGTTGACGTCGTCGACCGACCACACTATCTTGGGGTGGTCGGTTCCGGCGGCCCCAAGCCGCGGGATCAAAAGGGAAGCCGGTGCGGCGTGCCAACGCCAATTCCGGCGCTGCCCCGCAGCGGTAATTGGGAACGAACCCGTCATCCGCACTGAGGCGCCCGCCTTGGGAAGCGACGGGCTAGGAACCGGCCACGCGGCCGTCGCCCATCAGCCCGAAGACCTGCCGACAGCCGCGCGAAGCACACCGCGCGGCGCCGACCGCGCGCTCTCCGGGGGGAGAGGGTCGGTGCAGCGATGACCGCCCGCAGGCCCGGTGCCTGCGCCGTTGCAGTCTTCGCGACACCGCCTGCCCACCTGCGAACCCGGTCGGACCGCTGCCTGCGAGGGTCGGGCGGCCGCGTGCACCACGCTTGGAGACCTTCATGAGCCAGACCCACAGCCTGCCGGCCACCGCGTCCGTCGACGCCGCCGTCGACCCCTCGACTGCTGCCGCTACCGCCACCGCCCAGCCGGAGCCGGCCAGCAGCGAGCCGAGCAACGACCAGCGCGCCGTGACCTGGATCGTCAAGGACGGCGGCAACCGCCGCATGGCCTTCGACCGCTCGCGCCTGCAGCGCACCCTGGACCGGATCCACGCCGAGTTCCCGCAGCTGGACGTGAGCGACTACGAGCGCAAGGCCTTTGCCTTCATCGAGAAGAAGGAAAGCCTGTCGGCCGACGACATGGTCGACTACCTGATCCGCGAGGCCGAGTCGCGCGTGGACATCGCCACGCCGGAGTGGGAGTACTTCGCCGCGCGCCTGTACCTGGACCGCCTGTACAAGCGCGCCAGCAAGAACCGTTTCTACGATGCCGGCGAGAAGTACGGCTCCTACGTCGGCCTGCAGGAAAGCCTGGCCGACCGCGGCGTGTACTCGATCGACATCCTCAAGAACTACTCCAAGGACGAACTGGCCGAAGCCGGCCGCATGATCGATCCGGAGCGCGACAAGCTGTTCGCCTACAACGGCCTGTACCTGCTGGCCACGCGCTACCTGGCCACCGACAACTCGCGCAAGGTCTACGAACTGCCGCAGGAGCGCTGGCTGACCATCGCCCTGTACCTGATGCAGGACGAGAAGCCGCGCGAGCGCCGCATGCAGCTGGTCGGCGAGGCCTACTGGGCGCTGTCCAACCTGTACATGACCGTGGCCACGCCGACCCTGGCCAACGCCGGCAAGATCGGCGGGCAGCTGTCGAGCTGCTTCATCGACACCGTCGACGACAGCCTGCAGGGCATCTACGACTCCAACACCGACGTGGCGCGCGTGTCCAAGCACGGCGGCGGCGTCGGCGCCTACCTGGGCTACGTGCGCTCGTCCGGCTCGGCGATCCGCGGGGTCAAGAACTCCAGCGGCGGCGTAGTGCCGTGGATCAAGCAGCTCAACAACACCGCCGTGTCGGTGGACCAGCTCGGCCAGCGCAAGGGCGCCATCGCCGTGTACCTGGACATCTGGCACCGCGACATCGAGGCGTTCCTGGACCTGCGCCTGAACAACGGCGACCAGCGCCTGCGCGCGCACGACGTATTCACCGCGGTGTGCGTGCCGGACATCTTCATGGAAGCGGTCGAGCGCCGCGGCGAGTGGTACCTGTTCGACCCGCACGAGGTGAAGGAGGTCAAGGGCTGGTACCTGCAGGACTTCTTCGACGAGAAGCGCGGCGAAGGCAGCTTCCGCGCGCGCTACGAGGAAGTGGTGGCCGACGAGCGCATCGGCCGCAAGGTGGTCAAGGCCATCGACATGTTCAAGCGGATCATGGTCAGCCAGCTGGAGACCGGCAACCCGTTCATGTTCTATCGCGACGAAGTCAATCGCATGAACCCGAACAAGCACCAGGGCATGGTCTATTCCAGCAACCTGTGCACCGAGATCCTGCAGAACATGAGCCCGACGCGGGTCATCCAGGAGATGATCAGCGGCGACCAGATCGTCACCACCAAGCAGGCCGGCGACTTCGTCGTGTGCAACCTGTCCTCGGTGAACCTGGGCCGCGCGGTCACCGCGCAGCCGGATCTGCTGTCGCCGGACATCCTGGAGCGGCTGATCCGTGTGCAGGTGCGCATGCTCGACAACGTCATCGACCTCAACGAGCTGCCGGTACCGCAGGCCACCATCACCAACCAGAAGTACCGTGCGATCGGCCTGGGCACCTTCGGCTGGCACCACCTGCTGGCGCAGAAGGGCATCGACTGGAATTCACCGGATGCCGAGGCGTACAGCGACTCGCTGTACGAGCGCATCAACTACCTGACCATCCAGGCGAGCCTGGCGCTGGCCAAGGAGAAGGGCGCGTACAAGGTGTTCAAGGGCAGCGACTGGCAGAACGGCGAGTACTTCAGCAAGCGCGGCTACGACAGCGCGCAGTGGCAGGAACTGGCCGCGCAGGTGAGCGTGCACGGCGTGCGCAACGCCTGGATGGTGGCGGTGGCGCCGAACATGAGCACCGCGCAGATCGCCGGCTCCACCGCCTCGATCGACCCGATCTACAGCGCGTTCTACTACGAAGAGAAGAAGGACTTCCGCCGTCCGGTGGTGGCGCCGGGGCTGACCGTGGACACCTATCCGTACTACGAGAAGGGCGCCTACAAGGTCGACCAGTTCGCCAGCGTGCGCCAGAACGCGCGCCGCCAGCGCCACGTCGACCAGTCGATCAGCTTCAACTTCTACGTGCCCAGCGGCATCCGCGCCAGCACCCTGCTGGACCTGCACATGACCGCGTGGAAGGAAGGCCTGAAGACCACGTACTACGTGCGTTCCAACGACATCGACATCAGCGAGTGCGAGTGGTGCTCGAGCTGATCGCCGGCGTCTGACGCCACCAGCGCGCGGCGGCCCTTGGCCGCCGTGCGTTTCGCATTCCCGCGCCGCCTGCCGGCGCCGTTCACCCGACTCGACGAAGCAAATCCATGGCCATCGCGCTCGACCGCATCAAGATCCTCGAACCGCTGCACCCCAACCGTTCCACCGGCATCATCAACGGCACCACCAGCGGCATCCTCAACTGGAACGACATCCCGTACCCGTCCTTCTACCGGGCGTACAAGGAGCTGTCGACCAACTTCTGGATCCCCGACGAAGTGGACATGAAGGGCGATGCCAAGCAGTACGGGGAGCTGTCGGCGCGCGAGAAGAACGCCTACGACTCGATCATCGGCCTGCTGGCCACGCTGGATTCGCCGCAGACGCGCTTCATCTACAACGTCGCCGAATACATCACCGACCCGGCCGCGCACGCCAACGCCGCGATCATCGGCCAGCAGGAAGTGATCCACAACGAGAGCTACTCGTACGTGCTGGCCTCCATCGCCGGCCTGGCCGACCAGAACCGCGTGTTCGAGATCGCCCGCACGCATCCGACCATCATCGCGCGCAACCAGCCGATCATGCAGGCCTACGACGACTTCATGCGCGAGAAGACCGCAGAGACCCTGCTGCGCTCGCTGATCCAGTCCTCGATCCTGGAAGGCATCAACTTCTATTCCGGCTTCGCGTATTTCTACAACCTGGTGCGGCAGAACCGCATGACCGGCACCGGCAAGATCATCAGCTTCATCAACCGCGACGAACTGGCCCACACCAAGTTCATCAGCGAGCTGATCCGCGACATCATCGGCGAGAACGCCGAGCTGCAGACCAACGAACTGACCGACTACGTGCACCAGGCGTTCGAACACGCGATCCGCCTGGAGACCGAGTGGTCCTCGGAAGTGCTCGACGGCATCGAGGGCATCGACGTGGACGAAATGATCCAGTACGTGAAGTACCGCGCCAACAAGATGTCCGGCATGCTCGGCATCGAGAAGCTGTACAGCGGCGCCAGCGACAACGTGATGCCGTGGATCAAGGCCTACGCCGACAACTTCACCGAGACCAAGACCGACTTCTTCGAGATGCGCAACGCCAGCTACAAGAAGACCAACTCGGACAACGGCTTCGACGATCTTTGAAGGGCCGGGATTGGGGATTGGGCATTCGGGATTCGTAGCAGCAACGTCGAACCCGCTTCTCCCGGTCCCTGATCCCGTGCGCAGGCGTTCGTGTTCCGCGATGGGGAGAAGCGACGTCGCCCCGCTCTTTCGAATCCCCAATCCCGACTCCCCAATCCCGGCCCCATGCGTATCCTGCTCGCCTACGCTTCGCTCAGCGGCAATACCCGCGACGTCGCCCGCCGCGTGCATGCGCAGTGCGAGGCGGCCGGGCATGAAGTGACCTGGATCCACACCGACCTGCAGAGGCTGCAGGGCGCGCTTGGCGATGCAGGGCGCGCGGCGGACTTCGATCTGCATCTGCTCGGCAGCTGGAGCGACAACGCCGGGCGCACGCCGGCGGAGATGAAGCGCTATATCGCCGAGTTGGTCGAGGCGGCTGGCAAGACGATCGAGGTGGCGGCGTTCGGCACCGGCGAGACGCAGTGGGGCTTGGAGTACTACTGCGGGGCGGTCAAGCGCATCGCGCGGTTCTTCGACAGCGCCTATCCGCGGCTGGAGATCGAACAGATGCCGCATGGCGACCGCGACACTGCGGCCATCGACGCCTGGTGCGCGCAGGTGTTGGCGCTGCGCGCGGTGCGGGCGTCGTCGATAGGCACCGTGCCGGTGGCCACTGCCGAGCCCGCTTCCTCGGGCGCGGCTGGTTTCGCTGCGAGGGTGGTGCCGCTGCAGGGCAGCGGCTGACGCCGTCGTCGTTCATCCGTTTTCCTGGCATCGCCGGCGTCGCCATCGTGCGCCGGGTTTCTTCCGACATCAGACAAGGTTCCGTTCCATGCTCACCACCATCACCGTCTCCAGTGCCGAACAGTTCGCCGATGCGCTCGCCGCGCACCCGCGCGTGTTGGCCGATTTCAACAAGGACAACTGCCCGGGCTGCCGCATGCTCGACAAGTCGCTGGAGCGCTTCGCCGAAAGCGACACGGCGCAGGGTGTGACCCTGCTCAAGGTGAAGATGGAGGACGTGGGCGAGGACTTCTTCCGCGCCCAGGGCCTGCGCCAGACCCCGACGCTGATGCTGTTCCGCCAGGGCGAGGAAGTGGCGCGCGTGCCCGGCTTCGTGCCGCCGGCCAAGATCGACGAAGCGGTGCGCACGCACCTGGGTTGAGCGCTCTCACGCTCTCGTAGGAGCGGCTTCAGCCGCGACGGGCTTTCCCCATAGCGCTTGTCGCGGCTGAAGCCGCTCCTACAGAAAAGCGTTGAAGCAGGAGCAAAGCTTTCGCCTTGCGGCGAGTCACTTTTCTTTGCTTGTGCAAAGAAAAAGTAACCAAAAGAAAGCACACCCTGCCTGCGCGCCCTCCGCGCTGCGCGCTCCGGGTCCGCGTCCATCACGGGGATCCGCGGAAGGGGCATCCTGCCCCTGCCGCGGACGGCGTACATCCATGTACGCCGCCCCTCCGGGGTTTTTCCCCGCGATGGCCGCCGCTTCGGAAGGGAACCCGGTAAGTCAAAAGCTGGAGCACAGCAACAGCAACGGCAACAGCAACGGCCGAAGCGACTGCTGCTGCAGCGCACGCTCGCGTCATTGCAGCGTCCGCCAGCGAATGCGTTGCGCGTGGTGGCCCACGTCGCTGGTTTCCGCAGCAGCAGGCGGGGTTCGTGCGTGGCGGAACGACTCTTGCCGAGTCTTGCGATACGTCGGCTGGATGCACTGTGGGAGGGACTTCAGTCCCGACGCCTTACAGGTTGGGTACCCGCATGCGCCGTTCGTCGCGGCTGCATGATAGTTGAGTCCTACATACGCGCCTAGAAGCGTGCAGCGATGCCTTGCTCGGCCCTACCCACGCCTGCCCGCCGCATGCCCCTGCGCCAACTGCCACAGGTGGCGCACGATCGGCATCGCCTGTGCGGTGGCCGGCAGTGCGGCCAGGGCCAGTCGCGCCATCGGCACGCGGCCTTCGATGTCCAGGTAGCGCACGCCGGGCAACTGCACCTGCGCGGTCGAGGCGGGGACCACCGACACGCCCAGTTCCGCGGCCACCAGGTTGACGATGGAAGACATCTGCGGCGCTTCCTGTTCGATCTTCAGTTCGAAGCCGGCCTGGCGGCAGGCATCGAGGATCTCGTCGTACAGGCTGGTGCCGAAGCTGCGCGGAAACAGGATGAAGGGTTCGCCGGCCAGCGCCGACAGCGGCGCGCGGCGGCGCTTGGCCAGGCGATGCGCCGCCGGCACCGCGATCTTCATCGGCTCGTCCGGCAGCTTGAGCAACTGCAGCTCCGAGGGCGTGGCCACGCTGTAGCGGATGAAGGCCGCATCCAGCCGCCCCTGCAGCAGCGCGGCGAGCAGGCCGGCGGTATTGGTCTCCTCCAATGCCAGCGTCACCGCCGGCCAGCCGCGGCGGAAGCCCCGCACCAGGGTCGGGACGATCGGGTTGAAGGCGGCCGAGGCGGTGAAGCCGAGCCGCAGCACGCCGCTTTCGCCACGTGCGGCGCGGCGCGCGGCATCGCCAGCGCGCTCCAGGTCGGCGAGGACGCGCCGCGCCTCGCTGCGGAAGGCGCGGCCGGCGTCGGTGAGTTCGGCGCCGCGCGGTGTGCGCACGAACAGCGGCGTGCCCAGTTCCTCCTCCAGCGCACGGATCTGCTGGCTCAGCGGCGGTTGCTGGATGCCCAGCTGCGCGGCGGCGCGGGTGAAGTGCCCGGCCTCGGCCACGGCCAGGAAATAGCGCAGGTGGCGCAGTTCCATGTCATATCCAGAACATATGGAGAGTGGGGCGATCATATATTGGACGCCGGGTGGCGGCAGGCGAATACTGGCCATCCGTCTCCCGCCGCGACCCATACCGTGAACGCCTCCAGCCAATGCCCGCCGGTGCACGCCGTGGACGATGCGCCGCTGTTGCGCATCCGCCTGGCGCTGTTCCTGGCCGGCTTCGCCACCTTCTCGCTGCTGTACAGCGTGCAGCCGCTGCTGCCCGAGTTCGCCCGCGAGTTCGGGCTCAGCGCGGCGGCCAGCTCGCTGCCGCTGTCGCTGGCCACCGGCGGCCTGGCGATCGCGATCTTCTGCGCTGGCGCGGTGTCGGAAACGCTGGGCCGGCGCGGGCTGATGTTCGTGTCGATCGCGCTGGCGGCGCTGCTCAACCTGCTCGCCTCCTACCTGCCGCACTGGGGCGCGCTGGTGGTGGTGCGCGCGCTGTCCGGCATCGCCCTGGGCGGCGTGCCGGCGGTGGCGATGGTGTACCTGGCCGAGGAACTGCCGGCGAGCCGGCTCGGCGCGGCGACTGGGCTGTACGTGGCCGGCAATGCCTTCGGCGGCATGGTCGGCCGCATCGGCATGAGCATGCTCACCGACCATTTCGATTGGCGCACCGCGCTGGCCACGCTGAGCGCGGTGGATCTGCTGGCGGCGGTCGGCTTCGTGCTGTTGCTGCCGCCGTCGCGGCACTTCGTGCGCCGCCAGGGAGTGAATCTGCGCTTCCACCTGCGCGCCTGGGGCGGGCATCTGCGCGATCGCCACCTGCCGTGGCTGTTCGCGATCCCGTTCCTGGCGATGGGCGTGTTCGTCAGTGTCTACAACTACGCCGGCTTCCGCCTGGGCGGGCCGGAGTTCGGGCTGAGCCAGAGCCAGCTCGGCATGATCTTCAGCGCCTACGTGTTCGGCATCGTATCGTCCTCGGTCGCCGGCGCCGCCTCGGACCGGTTCGGTCGCGGCCCGGTGGTGCTGGCCGGCATCGCCACCGCGGCGCTGGGCGTGGCGCTGACCCTGGCGCATGCGCTGGTGCCGGTGATCGCCGGCATCGTGCTGCTGACCATCGGCTTCTTCGTCGCGCATTCGGCGGCCAGCGCCTGGGTCGGGCGCCTGGGCGGGCAGTTCAAGGGCCATGCCGCCTCGCTGTACCTGCTGGCGTACTACGCCGGCGCCAGCGTGATCGGCTCGCTCAGCGGCGCGGCGTGGCAGCACGGCGGCTGGAACGCACTGGTCGCCTGCTGCCTGGTGTTGCTGGGCATCGGCTTGGTCGCCGCGCAGGTGTTGCGCCGCGGCGCCGACGACAGCCGCCCCTACGGCCGCTTCGGGCCGCATCCGCCGCGCGGCGAGTGAGCCGCCCTCCAACGAGCATTCCGCGATGCAGATCGACCATCTCGACCATCTGGTCCTCACTGTCGCCGACATCGAGGCGACCTGCGCGTTCTATGCGCGGGTGCTGGGCATGCGCGTGGTGACCTTCGGCGAAGGCCGCAAGGCGCTGGCGTTCGGCGAGCAGAAGATCAACCTGCATCGGCATGGCCACGAGTTCGACCCGAAGGCGCGGGTGCCGACGCCGGGCTCGGCCGACCTGTGCTTTCTCACCGCCACGCCGCTGGCGCAGGTGGCCGAGGAACTGCGCGCTGCCGCCGTGCCGATCGAGGACGGGCCGGTGCAACGCACCGGCGCCCGCGGACCGATCCTGTCGCTGTACTTCCGTGATCCGGACGGCAACCTGATCGAGGTCGCCAACCCGTCGTGAACACGGGCGCCGCCGCGGCAGCGCCCGTGGCGTTCGGTCACTCCGTGTAGCTCACCGACAGGGTCACGTTGGCGTAGCCGCCGCTGCCGCCGATCAGGCGGAAGAAGTAGCTGCCGGTCGCCGGCAGCGCCATCTGCACGTTCTGCGTGGTGCCATTGCGCACCGAGCTGTAGTCGGCATCGCTGCCGTCGGCGCTGGGTGCGCGCACCGCACGTACGTACAGCCGCAGCTGGCCGCTACCGCCCAGGGTGCGCAGTTGCAGGTTGCGCGCGTTGGCCGGGACATCCAGGCGGTACAGCGGCCCCTGGCCCGCAGCGGCGGATAGCCGGCTCTGCGTGCCGCGCGCGATGGGCGTGGCGGTGGCTTCCTCGCCGCCGCCGCTGGCGCCGGCGGCGCGCGCGACCGCCTTGCCGGCATTGAGGATGCCGGCGCCGATGCGCAGCGTCGGCTTCACCGGGAACACGTTGGAGGTCTGGGTCAGGATGTCGCGCATCTGCGCGGTCGTCGGCACCGGCCGGCCGGCGCTGATCGCCGCGCTGATCGCCAGGGCGACGACGCCGGCCACGTGCGGCGAGGCCATGGACGTGCCCGCATAGCCGGCGTAGGCCGGCTGGTCCGGACCGTGGGTGCCGTTGTTGAGGGTGGACCAGACCAGGCCGGTGCGCACCGATCCCGAGCCGCTGGACGCATCGTTGGCGTACACGCCGCCGCCGGGCGCGGACAGGGTGATGGTGTTGCCGTAGTTGGAGTAGTAGGCACGACCGCCGGTGATGCCGGTGGCCGCGATATTGATGACGCCCGGGCAACTGGCCGGCGAATAGTTCGCGGCGTCGGCGTTGTCGTTGCCCGCGGCCACCACCACCACGCTGCCACGCGCGATGGCGCTGGCGATGGCGTTGGCGGTCACCGAGTCCTGCGCGCAGGAGCCGCCACCGCCCAGGCTCATGTTGATCACTTCCGCAGGGTTCGCGTTGTCGGGCACGCCGTCGACATGGCCGCCGGAGGCCCACACGATGGCGTCGGCGATGTCGGCGGTGGTGCCGCCGCAATGGCCGAGCGCGCGGATCGGCAGGATCTTCGCGTCCGGCGCGATCCCGGCCATGCCGATGCCGTTGTTGGTGCGCATGGCGATGGTGCCGGCGACGTGGGTGCCGTGCCAGGAACTGTCGCTCTGTTGGCCCGGCTGCGCGCAGCCGCCGTTGGCGACCAGGTACTTGTCGTCGGTGGTCCAGTCGCCGGTGTCCCAGCCGCCGGCCACGCGGCCGTTGCTGGCGCGGCCGGACATCAGCGCATCGCTGATGAAGTCGTAGCCGGCGCCGGCCAGCGAGGTATCCAGGTCCGGGTGCGCGGTGATGCCGGTGTCGATCACCGCCACCACCACGCCCTGGCCGGTGCCGTACTGCCAGGCCGGCAGCAGGTCGATGCCGCCGCGGTTGGCATAGCCGGTGGTCTCCGGCGCCAACGTTTCCAGATGGCCGTCGGGCGTGCGCAGGTGCCATTGCACTTCATAGCCCGGATCGTTGGGGGCGGCGACGGCACTGGCGGTGGCCTGCGCGGTGCTGCGCACCGGCTTGAGGATCAGGTTGGGTTCGACGTGCGCCACCGCCGGGTCGGCGCGCAGGCTGGTCATCAGCGTCTCCAGTTGCGAGGGGCTCAGCGCGCGACTGGGCCGCACCAGGTCGGCGCCGGTGGCCAGCCGCCGTACCCGGCTCAGCGCCGGCGCGCTCTGCCGGTAGGTGCTGGCCCAGGTGCCGGCGCTGCTGCGCGCGGCCTGGTTGAGCGTGCTGGCCGCAGCGTTGCCATCGCGGCGCGCGCTGCTGCCGTCGCGATAGGTCACGATCAAGCCGTCGTAGACCGTGGATTGCCCAGGGCTGCCCTGGGCCAGGGCCGAGAAGCGCGGGGCGGACTGCGCCTGCGCGGCGCCGGCGAGCGCCAGGCCCAGCGACAGGGCGAGCAGGTTGCGGGAGAACGGTGCGGTGGGCGTCATGGCGGTGTCTCTGCAGAAGCGTGGATAGGCGGAAGGGAAGGGGCGAACGGAGGCGCTGCGGACGTCACCAACTGAAGCCGGCGCCGGCGGAGACGCTCTTCTCGCTGCCGGAGAAGGCGCCGCCGAGCGAGACGCTGGCGCGGTTGCCGATCGCGCGCTGGTAGCCCACGGCCAGTGCGCTTTCGCCGCCCTGCGAGCCGACGCCGACGCCGATGCGGTTGGCGCCGGCCAGGCCGGAGGTGTTGACCGCCATGCCGGCATAGGCGGCGCTCACCGCGCCCATCCGGTCGATGCGCCGGTCCAGATGCTGGAAGCGCTGGTCGGTGTCGTTGCGCAGCTTGGTGAGGTTGTCGTCCCACCCCGCCATGCGGCTGTCGGTGTAGGCGTTGGCGCTGCTCAGGGTGGCGCTGTCGCCGGCCTGCATCTGCGACACGTTGACCGCATCGGTGGCGGCGCTGCCGGCGGCGACGTTGCTGATCTGGCGTTCGTTGCCGGCGCTGCCCACCGAGACGGTGTTGGCGCGGGTGGCAGACGAACCGCGGCCGATCGCCACGGCGTTGGTCGCCGAGGCCGAGGCGCCCTGGCCCAGCGCGGTGCCGGAGGCGGCGGTGACCGTGGCGCTTTCGCCGACTGCCACGGCGTTGGTGGCGGTGGCGCTGATGCTGGCGTTGGCGCCGACCGCGGTGCTGCCGTCGGCATTGACCCGCGCGTTGCCGCCCAGCGCCGTGTCGTTGGGGCCGTAGGCCAGCGCATTGGACCCCATCGCGGTGCCGTTCTGGCCGTTGGCGGTGGCCTGCGCGCCGACCGCCACCGCATTGGTGCCGGCGCCGACGCTGGGGCCGCCTTCGGCACCGCCGCCGACCGCCACGCCGCCGGCACCGCTGCCGACGCGGGTGTCCAGCGACGACAGGGCACCGTCCAGCGCCGACAACGCCGAGCCGACCGTGCCGTAGCTGCGGCCCTGGATCAGATAGCTGCCGCCGGTGAAGCTGCCGTCGCCGCCGACCGCGCTGCCGGCGCCGAGCGCGCTGGCGATGCTGCGCAACTGCAGCACGTTGACCGCATCGGTGTCGGCGGTGCCGGCGGCGACGTAGGTGAGCTGGCGCAGCGCGCCGTCGTTGCCGAACGCCACCACGTTGTCGCGGTCGGCCATCGAACCGGCGCCGATCGCCACGCTGTTGAGGCCGGTGGCGGCGCTGTTGTAGCCCAGCGCGACGCTGCCCGCGCTGAGCGCGGTGGCGCCGCTGCCGAGTGCGGTGGCGCCGATGGCATTCGCGCTGGCGACGGAGCCGAACGCACTGGCGTCCTGCCCGTCGGCGAAGGAGGTCGCGCCCACCGCCAGCGCATGGCTGCTGGTGGCCAGCGCCGAGGCGCCCAGCGCCATGCTGTAGTCGGCATCGGCATGGCTGTCGAAGCCCAGCGCGGTGCCGTAGTCCGACAGCGCCCAGGCGCCGGCGCCGACGGTGACCGCGCCCAGTCCGTTGGATTGCGCCGGCACGCCCGCATTGCTGGCGCCGATCGCCACGCTTTGCTGGCCGGCCGCCGAGGCGCTGTCGCCGATCGCGATGCCGCCGTCGCCGCTGGCGGTGGCGGTGTAGCCCATCGCCACGCCGAAGAAGCCGGAGGCGACGCTGTAGCCGCCGTTGGCGACGGCGCCGGTGCCGCTGGCATTGGCGGCATAGCCGAACGCGCTGGCCTGCTCGGCGCTGGCGCTGGACGAGGAGCCGCTGGCGGTGGTGTAGTTGGCGCTGGCCGACGCGGTGGCACCCACTGCGGTGGCGCCGGAGCCACTGGCGCTGGTGTTCCAGCCCAGCGCGCTGGCACTGTCAGCGGTTGCGGTGGCGGCCGTGCCCAGTGCCAGCGAACCGAAGCCGGTACTCTGCGCGCCGGCGGAGTCGCCGTAGGTGCTGCCGAAGAAGCTGCCGCCGATCGCGATCGCCGAGGTGCCGCTGGCGACCGCGCCGTCGCCCATGGCGATGGCGGCGCTGTCGGAGGCGACGGTGTGGTGGCCGATCGCGATGGCGAAGGCGCCGGAGGCGTCGGCGCGTGCACCCATCGCCACCGCGCGCAGGCCGGCGGCGCTGGCGTAGTCGCTGCCGTCGTTCAAGCCTTCGGCCAGGAAGTAGTGGGTGGTGTTCTGGGTGCCGGGCTGCACGTCCTGGGTGGTGGCGTCCTGCGGCGCCGCGTCGGCGTCGGCGCTGTCCGTCTCGGTGGGGGTGGCGTCGGCCTGCGGCGCCTGCGATGGCGGCTGGGTCGCCGCGGTCGGTGCCGTGGCAGTGACCGCGAAGGCGCTCGAGGGCAGGCTCAGCGCGAGCAGCAATGCGGCGGTCAACAGACCGTCAGAGGCCTGCGGCAGGATGGACGAGGACGACGACAGCGGGCGCACGGCGGCGCGCAGGGCATTGGGCAGAAGAGGCATGGTCGATTCCGGGCTGGGGCCGGGAGCGTCGTCCCGACAACGAGTCAGGCCCGATTAAGGCCGCAAGCCCAGCCCCCTTCAATGCACGCAAATTCACGTCTCCCTCACGGTAGACTCACCGTCATGGGAGCCTGGGTGAGATGGGGTGCGCACTCTGCGCCGGTCGCGCTTGCCGCGCGGCTGTGGCGGCGCCTCTCGCTGTGGCTGCGCCGGGTGCCGATCGCCGATCCGCTCGACCGGCGCAACGCGCCCGCGCTGCAGGTGCTGTTCGTGTTCCTGGGCAGCGAGATCCCGCTCAACAAGCTCTACCACCTGCTGACCGCACCGCGCATCGAGATGAGCACGATGCAGCTGGCGGTGGACGTGGGCACCGATGCGGCGATCGCCGCCGCGGCCTGGGGCGGGGTCTGGATGATCCGCCGCGGCCTGCTGAAACAGGCCGCCGCCGCGTTCATCGCGGTGGTGCTGTGCTCGGCGGTCGCCGCCAACTTGGCGTTCGGCTACCAGCTGCAGGCCTTCGATCCGTACCCGATGATGATGCTGACCCTGGCCGCGCTGGTGATCGGGCGCCGCGCGCTGTGGCTGGTGTACCTGTGCATCCCACTGATCTTCTGGCTGGGCATGGAAAGTCCCTGGGGCCAGGACCCGCGCGGCACCCGCAGCCCGTTCCAGAACCTGCCGTCGCTGGCGCTGAGCTACCTGATGATCACCCTGGTGCTGGATCGCACCGTCGCCGCGCTGCGCGAGAGCCTGTGGCGCGCGCGGCGCAGCGCCGCGCGCCTGCGCGTGGAGATGCGCGAACGCACCCTGGCGCAGCAACGCCTGCTGCATCTGCAGAAGATCGAGCTGGTGGAGCAGCTGGCCAGCGGCGTGTCGCACGACTTCAACAACATCCTCAGTGCGATCCTCGGCTACACCGAGCAACGCCATTGCGTGCACGAACTGGACTATCACCCGCCGCGCGATGCGCTGGTGCTGGCCGATGCACTGGAAGGCGTGGCCCTGGCCGCGCATCGCGGCGTGGCGGTCAGTCGCAAGCTGCTGAGCTTCAGTCGCCGCGAGGCGAGCGTGCCCGAGCGCTTCGATGCCGGCGAAGCGCTGCGCAGCCTGCAGCCGATGCTGCGACAACTGTTCGGTGCCGCGGTACAGGTGCGCCTGGATCTGGCCACCGAAGCGGCGCCGGTGTTCCTGGATCGCAGCCGCTTCGACCTGGCGCTGCTCAACTTCGCTGCCAACGCACGCGATGCGATGCCCGGCGGCGGCTGCTTTTCGCTGCAACTGCGCCGCGATGGCGAGGCCGTCGCCATCGCCATCGCCGATACCGGCGTGGGCATGAGCGAGGCTGTGCAACGGCAGATCTTCGAGCCGTTCTTCACCACCAAGCCGGCCGGGCAGGGCACCGGGCTGGGCCTGGCGGTGGCGTTCGAGATGGCGCAACAGGCGCATGGCAGCCTGCAGGTGCGCAGCGCGCCCGGCGCCGGCACCTGCTTCGTGCTGCGCCTGCCGCTGGCCGGGCTCAGCGCTCCTGCGGCATGAGCAGATAGCCTTCGCCGCGCACCGCGCGCAATGGCAGCGCGCTGCCGGTGCGCTCCTGCACTTTCTGCCGCAATCGATGCAGCAACGCGTCCAGCCGGTGCGGATCGATCTCCAGCCCGGCGTTGCCGCCGAGCATGCCGATCAGCGCATCGCGGCTGACCAGGCGCCCGCGCGCCTGCCACAGGCTCTGCAGCACCTTGCGTTCGGACGCGGTCAACGGCACCGCCTGCCCGTCCGGCGCGAACAGGCACCAGCCGTCGTCCTGCAGTTGCCATTCCTCGCTGGCCGGCGCGCTCGGCCGCAGCATGCGCCGGGCCACGCTGAACAAGGTGGCGGCGAGGATCTCGATCTGCACCGGCTTGATCAGGTACGCATCCGCGCCCTGGACCAGCCCGCGCACCAGATCCGGCTGCTCGCCGCGGCCGCTGAGGATGACGATGCCCATGCCGGGGCGACGTTCCTGCAGTTGCTGGGTCAGGGTGAAGCCGTCGCTGTCGGGCAGGCCGATGTCGAGCACGATCAGATCGAAACGCTGCGCCTCCAGCGCCGCCCACAGCGCCTGCGCGGTGCGCAGCGGCGTGACCGCGAAGCCGTGCCGCTGCAGGCCCGGCAGCAACACGCGGTCGCGCAGCACATCGTCGTCCTCCAGCAACGCCACCCGCAGTGGGGCGTTGGCGGCAGCGGCGAGCGGGGACGGGGTGGGATCGGAAACGCGGCTCACGAGACGGAATCGGCGAAGGGACGGCATTCCTCACGGAGGCGGCGTGCGGCCTGCAGGGTGCCGTGAACGCCGAGCATCCTGCCGCGCCCTGGACAGTAGCCAGTTTCCAGCGGGCTTTCAATGCGCGCGGCAACGCTTCAGCGGCCGTGGCGGCCAGGGCTTGCGTTGCTGCCGCCCACCCCCTAGATAGGAAGCCGACACGCCGTGGTCGCGTGCGCCTCCACCACCTCCGGGACCTTCACGATGTCGCAGTTGCTGCAGGATCACGCCGCGTCCGCACCGCCGGCGGCGTCCGCGCTGGAAGCGTTCGTCGACCGCCATCGGCGCCTGTTCGTGCTGACCGGTGCCGGCTGCAGCACCGACTCGGGCATTCCCGACTACCGCGACGCCGCCGGCGACTGGAAGCGTGCGCAGCCGGTGACCTATCAGGCCTTCATGGGTGAGCTGGCGACGCGCCAACGCTACTGGGCGCGCAGCCTGCTCGGCTGGCCGCGTTTCGGTCATGCCCGGCCCAATCCCACCCACGCCGCGCTGGCGCAGCTGGAAGCGCGCGGCCAGGTTGAAGTGCTGCTGACCCAGAACGTGGATGGCCTGCACCAGGCCGCCGGCAGCCGCGCCACCATCGACCTGCACGGGCGCCTGGACGTGGTGCGCTGCATGGGCTGCGAGCGGCGCATGCCGCGCGAGGCGTTCCAGCAGCACCTGCTGCAGCACAATCCGCAGTGGGCGACGTTGCAGGCCGCGCCGGCGCCCGACGGCGATGCCGACCTGGAGGGCGAGGATTTCGCCAGCTTCGTGGTGCCGGCCTGCACGCACTGCGCTGGCGTGCTGAAGCCGGACGTGGTGTTCTTCGGCGAGAACGTGCCGCGCGAGCGTGTGGCCAGCGCCTTCGCGCATCTGCAGCGCGCCGACGCGGTGCTGGTGGTGGGTTCGTCGCTGATGGTCTATTCCGGCTTCCGCTTCGTGCAGGCCGCGGCCAAGGCCGGCCTGCCGATCGCCGCGGTCAACCTGGGCCGCACCCGCGGCGACGACCTGCTGAGCCTGAAGCTGGAGCAGCCGTGCGCGCAGGCACTGTCCTTCCTGCTGCCGGCGGCGGCGCGCGTTCCGAATCCCGGCACGAACTGATCCATCGGCAGTGGTTGATCGCGCTGCATGGCAGGAGTGCAATGGTCGCTTGCCGCGCCGCGCGCGGCGTCTCCATGGATCCGCATCGTGAGTCACTTGTTCTCGCCCCTCGCATTGGGGCCGCTGTCGTTGTCCAACCGCATCGTGATCGCACCGATGTGCCAGTACTCCGCCGAGGACGGCCGCGCCAGCGACTGGCACACCCAGCATCTTGGGCAACTGGCGCAGTCCGGCGCCGGGCTGCTGATCCTGGAGGCGACCGCGGTGGAGCCGCGCGGGCGCATCAGCTACGCCGACCTGGGCCTGTGGGACGACGCCACCGAGGCGGCGCTGGCCACGGTGTTGCGTTCGGTGCGGCGCTGGTCGCCGATGCCGCTGGGCATCCAGCTCGCGCATGCCGGGCGCAAGGCGTCCACGCACAAGCCCTGGGACGGCGGCGGCGCGATCGCGCCCGACCAGCCGAACGGCTGGCAGACCGTGGCGCCGTCGGCGCAGGCATTCGCCGCCGACGGCGTCCCGCCGCAGGCGCTGGACCTGGCCGGCATCGACGCCATCGTCGAGGCGTTCGTCGCGTCGGCGCGGCGCGCCGAGCGCCTGGGTTTCGAACTGATCGAACTGCACGCCGCGCACGGCTACCTGCTGCACCAGTTCCTGTCGCCGCTGAGCAACCAGCGCGAAGATGCCTATGGCGGCAGCCTGGAGAACCGCATGCGCCTGTTGCTGCGCGTGCATGCGGCGGTACGCGCCGCGGTGGCGCCGGGCATAGCAGTGGGCGTGCGCATCTCCGCCACCGACTGGGTCGACGGCGGTTGGGATCTGGCGCAGAGCGAGGTGCTGGCGCAGGCGCTGCAGGCGCAGGGCTGCGATTATCTGCACGTGTCCAGCGGCGGGCTGGACCGGCGCCAGCGCATTCCGGTGGCGCCTGGCTACCAGGTGCCGCTGGCCGAAGCGCTGCACCGCGCGCTGCGCATGCCGGTGATCGCGGTGGGCCTGATCACCGAGCCGCAGCAGGCCGAGGCCATCCTCGCCGAGGACCGCGCCGACGCCATCGCGTTGGCCCGCGGCATCCTCTACGATCCGCGCTGGCCCTGGCATGCGGCCGCCGCGCTGGGCGCGCGGCTGCGGCCGGCGCCGCAATACCTGCGCTGCGAGCCGCCTGCGGCACGCGGCGTGTTCGACGCCTGACCGACGCGCCGCGCGCGTCCATGGCGGCCTCCATTTCGATTCCTTCAGGGAGCATGCAATGACGACGATTGGATTTCTCGGCCTGGGCACGATGGGCCAGCCGATCGCGCTCAACCTGCTGCGTGCCGGCCATGCGTTGACGGTGTGGAACCGCAGCGCCGCGGCGGCGCAGCCCCTGCTCGAGGCCGGCGCGCAGCAGGCCGCGCAACCGGCCGATGCGGTGCGCGGGCCGGTGCTGTTCTCGATGCTGGCCGACGACACCGCGGTGCGCGAGACCCTGCTCGATCGCGGCGCGCTGGACGCGCTCACCGCCGGCAGCGTGCACGTCAACATGGCCACCATCTCGGTGGCGTTGGCGCGCGAACTGCACGCGCTGCATGCCGAGCGCGGCGTCGCCTACCTGGCGATGCCGGTGCTGGGGCGGGTGGAGGTGGCCGCGGCCGGCCAACTCAACCTGCTCGCCGCCGGCGACGCCGCGGCGCTGGCGCGGGTGCAGCCCTTGCTCGATGTCATCGGGCGCAAGACCTGGTACTTCGGCGCCGCGCCGGAACAGGCCAACGCGGTCAAACTCGCCGCCAACCTGTGCCTGGCCAGCGCCATCGGCACCATGGCCGAGGCGTCGGCCCTGGTGCGCGGGCATGGCGTGGAAGCGGCCGATTTCCTCGACATGCTCACCAGCACCGTGTTCGCCGCACCGGCTTACCAGACCTACGGCGGCATGATCGCCGAACAGCGCTACAGCCCGGCCGGCTTCAAGGCCACGCTGGGTCTGAAGGACGTGCGCCTGGCGCTGAACGCCGGCGAGACCCGACACGTGCCGATGCCGCTGGCGGCGGTGCTGCGCGATGCCTTCATCGAGGCGATCGCGCACGGCGACGGCGACCTGGACTGGGCGGCGCTGGCCAAGGTCGCCGCGCGCCGCGCCGGCCAGGCCTGAGTGTCGCGGGACGATCTTCAGCGGACCTTGGCGGCGGATGCCGCACACTGCGTGCCTGCTTGAGCCTGGCGCGCGCTTGCCGCTAAGGTGCGGCGATTTGCTGGCGCATCACAGGAGGATGCCATGAGTCCGAATTCGTCCGATCCCGGCGACAGAGCGCCGATCCAGCCGCCGCGCGCGGTCGTGCGCGAGGCCGTGCCCGGCCCCGATCATCCGGACCATCCCGATCACCTGCTGTACGCGCAGATCCGCGAGGGCGTGCATGCGCTGGACGCCGCCTGCGGCCGTGCGCCGGACGCGATCAGCGAGCGCATGGTGGCGCGGCTGCTGCCGCTGGCCAAGGAGTACGGCTTCGACCAGGTCGACCACGTGGTGCTCAGCCGCGAGATCGGCGACGTGGAGGATGGCGAGAACGTGTTCCTGGTGCGCGGCGACCTGGACGACCCGGCGCATCTGCGCGCGCACATCACCACCCACGAAGCGGTCGGCATGTCGGTAGAGGATTCGCTGGCGCGCCTGGAGAAGGTCAACCGCCGCCTGGCGTTGCGCCTGCGCCCGGAGTGAGCCCTGGCGCGTGAGCAATGTCCTCGGCGCGACGTCAGCCGCGACGGGATTTTCGAGGGTAAGGAGGCCGAGCCCCTCTCCCCTCGGGAGAGGGGTTGGGGTGAGGGTACGGGCGCGCAGCGCATGCGTTGTGTTTCGATTGCACGAGGCTGTGCCCGCACCCCCATCCGCCCCTTCGGGGCACCTTCCCCCAAAAAGGGGGCCATGGTCCCAAGGGGAGAAGGAAAGGCCGGCTTCGGCTGGATTGCTAAGTCCCTCTCCCCCCGGGAAAGGGGTTGGGGTGAGGGTACGGGTCCCCTATCATCGGCAAATGCGCCACGACTACATCCTGACCCTGTCCTGCCCGGACCGTACCGGCATCGTCTTCCGCGTCAGCGGCCTGCTGTTCGAGCACGGCTGCAACATCCTCGATGCGCAGCAGTTCGGCGACGAGGAAAGCGGCCGCTTCTTCCTGCGCGTGCACTTCGACGTACCCGCCGACGGCGTCGTCGCCGCAGTGAAGCTGCAATTGGAGCCCCTGGCTGCCGACTACGCGATGGACTGGCAACTGCACGATGCGCGCCGTCGCGCGCGCCTGCTGGTGCTGGTCAGCAAGCAGGGCCACTGCCTCAACGACCTGCTGTTCCGCGCGCACAGCCGCCAGTTGCGGGTGGACATCGCCGCGGTGGCCTCCAACCACTCCGATTTCGCCGCGCTGGCCGGCTCCTACGGCGTGCCGTTCCATCACCTGCCGGTGAGCGCCGCCAATCGCGACGAACAGGAAGCGCAGCTGCTGGCGCTGGTCGAACGCGAGCGCATCGACCTGGTGGTGCTGGCCCGCTACATGCAGATCCTCTCGCCCACCCTGTGTGCGGCACTGGCCGGGCGCGCGATCAACATCCACCACAGCTTCCTGCCCAGCTTCAAGGGTGCGCAGCCGTACCACCAGGCGCACGCGCGCGGGGTCAAGATCATCGGCGCCACCGCGCATTACGTCACAGGCGACCTGGACGAAGGCCCGATCATCGAGCAGGACGTGGCCCGCGTGGACCACGCCATGACCCCGCGCGAACTGGTGCGCCTGGGCAGCGACACCGAATCGCAGGTGCTGGCCCGCGCCGTGCGCCGCCACGTCGAGCATCGCATCCTGTTGAACGGGCATCGCACTGTGGTGTTTCGGTGAGGCGGGGAATGGGGAATGGGGAATGGGGAATGGCAAAATCAACAGCGGGGCCCTGGCTCCGCATGTTGCCGATTCGCAGTTCGAAGTGAAGCTGGGAACGCGGAAGCTGAGTAGGGAAGAGACAAATCAGCGGCGCAACTCTGCTTCCGCTCTACCTATTCCCCATTCCCGATTCCCCACTCCCGGCAATTCACGGCTCAAAGCGATACCCGGCGCCATACACCGACCGCACCCAGTCCTCGACGCCGACGTCGGCGAGCTTGCGGCGCAGATTCTTGACGTGGCTGTCGACGGTGCGGTCGGTGACGATGCGGTGGTCGACGTAGAGACGGTCCATCAGTTGTTCGCGCGAGTAAACGCGCCCCGGTGCGGCGGCGAGGGTGCGCAGCAGGCGGAACTCGACCTGGGTCAGTTCCAGGTCGCGGCCGTGTACGCTGGCGCGGCAGGCGTCCTCGTCGATCCGCAGGCCCGGCGCCGGCGCGCCCTTGGGATCGTGGCGATGGCGGCGCAGCACCGCCTGCACCCGCGCCACCACCTCGCGCGGACTGAACGGCTTGCAGATGTAGTCGTCGGCGCCGATCTCCAGGCCCAGCAGGCGGTCGATCTCCTCCACGCGCGCGGTGACCATGATCACCGGCACCGCGCTTTCCCTGCGCAGGTCGCGGCAGATTTCCAGCCCGTCGCGGTTGGGCAGCATCAGGTCCAGCAGCACCAGGTCCGGCTTCTGCGCGCGGAACGCGCCCAGCGCCTGCGCGCCATCGGCGATCCAGTCGTGCGAATAGCCGGCGGCGTGCAGGTACTCGCGCATCACCGCGGCCAGGCGCGGTTCGTCCTCGACGATCAGCACGTGCCCGATCGGGTCCAGGCCGCTCATGCCGCCTGCGCCGGCAGACGCAACACCACGCGCAATCCGCCGAGTGCGGAGGCCTCGGCGTCGATCGCACCACCATGGGCCTCGGCGATGTTGCGGCAAATCGCCAGGCCCAGGCCGCTGCCGCCGCTGGCGCGATTGCGCGAGGCCTCGGCACGGTAGAAGCGCTCGAACAGGCGGGCGCGCTTGTCCGCCGCCACGCCCGGTGCGCTGTCCTCCACCACCAGTTCCAGCATCGCGTCGCGGCGCATGCAGCGCACCTGCACCGTGCCGCCGGCGTCGGTGTAGCGCAGCGTGTTCTCCAGCAGGTTGCCGAGCAGTTGCTGCAGGCGGCGCTCGTCGCCGTCCACCTGCAGTGGGCCGGTGTCGATCTGCACCTGCACCTGCAGGTGCGCGGCAACGAAGCGCGCGCGCATGCCGTCCAGGACCGTGGACAGGATCACCGCCAGGTCGACCGGCGCGCGTCGGTAGGCGAGCGCGCCGACATCGGTCAGCGACACGTCGTACAGATCCTCGATCAACTTGCCGAGCTGGCCGATCTGCTGGTGCAGCGAACCCAGCGAGTCCGGCGTCATTGGCCGGATGCCGTCCTGCAGCGCTTCCAGTTCGGCGCGCAGCACCGCCAGCGGCGTGCGCAACTCGTGCGAGATGTCGGCCATGAAGTCGCGCCGCGCGCGTTCGTTGTGCTCCAGCGCCTGCGCCAGCAGGTTGAAGTCGCGCGCCAGCTGGCCGAGTTCGTCGCGCGCACTGGCGTCGATGCGGGTGGCGTAGTCGCCGGCGGCCAGGCGGTGAGTGGCGCCGGTGAGGCCACGCATGCGCCGCAGCAAGGCGCGCGACAGCAGCCAGCCGAGCAGTGCGGCGACCACCAGCGAGGCGCTGCCGATCATCCACCATGCGTGTTGCTGCGCCGCGTAGAAGCGTGCGTCTGCCGCCGCCAGCGCT
Organism: Xanthomonas sp. NCPPB 1128; assembly: GCF_001043115.1. Classification (GTDB taxonomy): domain Bacteria; phylum Pseudomonadota; class Gammaproteobacteria; order Xanthomonadales; family Xanthomonadaceae; genus Xanthomonas_A. The sequence continues at coordinate 64,669 of NZ_LFME01000002.1, forward strand.
TTCTGGAATGGCAGCATCGCCATCCAGCCGACGGTACGGCCGCCGACCACCACCGGGCGCAGGATGTCGTCCCGACCGACATCGGGATTGCCGATCACCGGTCTGTAGTCCTGGTCGAGCAGCGCGAAGCGAAACACCGCGCCGGTCTGGTCGGAAATCGGAGGTGCCCTGGGCGGCGTACCGGGGCCATGCTCCGGGCGCATCAGCACGAACCACACATCGGGATTGTCGCGCACGAAGTCCCAGTTGCCGTGCCGGGCATACTCGGCCCTGACCCGCGGCAAGGTCTCCAGCATGCGCTCCACGCCTTGTTGGTTGAGGTAGTCCAGGAACTGGCGTTTGACGAAGGCCTGCACGGCCAGGCCGTTGATCAGCAGCACCGTCACGCATGCGGCAAGGATGGCGAGGAACAGCTTGGCGGTGAGGCCCAGTTTCATCGGAGAGGCAAGGCGCGTTGCGGGAACGACAGATGCTGCGTATTAGCTGCGTCGCGGCAGGGGAAAGCAAGCGAATCCACGCCGTCGTCGGCAATCTCCAAATTTGCTGCACATTCGCGCCCTAGCGTGGCCACCTTCGGAAATCCCGTGAGTTCGCCGCATGCTGCCCGTCGTCCGCCGTTTCTCCATGTCGCCCTCGCGCTGGCTGCTGCTCGCCGTCGTTTTCACGGGCGTAGCCGCGTGTTCCTCCAAGCCGCCGCCGCAGATGCCGCAGACGCAGGTCGGCGTGCAGACGGTGAAGGTGCAACGCCTGGCGCTCGACCAGACCCTGTCCGGCCGGACCGTGGCCTACATGAGCTCGGAGGTGCGTCCGCAGGTCGGCGGCATCCTGCGCAAACGGCTGTTCGCCGAAGGCCAGGACGTCCACGCCGGGCAAGTGCTGTACGAGATCGATCCGGCCAGCTACCAGGCCGCGTACGACACTGCCAAGGGCGACCTGGCGCAGGCCGAGGCCGCGGTGCTGTCGGCCAGGCCCAAGGCGCAGCGCTACCAGACCCTGGTCGGTCTGGATGCGGTCAGCAAGCAGGACGGCGACGATGCGCTGGCCACGCTGCGCGCGAACGAGGCGGCGGTGGTCGCGGCCAAGGCCGCCTTGCAGACCGCGCGCATCAATCTGGACTACACCCGTATCACCGCGCCGATCTCCGGCCGCATCGGCACCTCCAGCTACACGCCAGGCGCGCTGGTCAGCGCCGGCCAGAGCGAGGTGCTGGCCACCATCAACCAGCTCGACCCGATGTACGTGGACGTGACCCAGTCCAGCGCACAGCTGCTGCAGTTGCGCCGCCAGCTCGACGCCGGCCAGCTCAAGGCGGTGGATGGCAAGGCCGAGGTGACGCTGCAGCTGGAGGACGGCAGCACCTATGCGCGCAGCGGCACGCTGGAGGTGGTGGATGCCGCGGTCGATACCGCCACCGGCACGGTCAAGCTGCGTGCGGTGGTGCCCAATCCCGATCGTCTGCTGCTGCCGGGCATGTACGTCAAGGCGGTGCTGCCGATGGCGGTGGACGAGCAGGCCATCCTGGTGCCGCAGCAGGCGATCAGCCGCAACAGCAAGGGCGAGGCGGTGGCGATGGTGGTCGGCCGCGACAACAAGGTCGCCCAGCGCGTGCTGACCACCGGCGATGCGATCGGCGACAAGTGGGTGGTGCGCGACGGACTGAAGGCCGGCGACCGGGTCATCGTGCAGGGCCTGCAGAAAGTGTCGGTCGGCGCCGAGGTCAAGGCGGTGGAAGTGACCGAGGCCGCCGCGGCCGGCAACGCCGCCACCACCGCACCGGCGCCCAAGGCCGACTGAGGAACCGCCATGGCCCGTTTCTTCATCGACCGTCCCATCTTCGCCTGGGTCATCGCGATCGTGATCACCCTGGCCGGCGCGCTCTCGATCCTGTCGCTGCCGCTGGAGCAGTACCCCAACATCGCCCCGCCGTCGATCAACGTCAGCGCCACCTACACCGGCGCCTCGGCGGAGACCGTGCAGAACTCGGTGACGCAGATCCTCGAGCAGCAGATGACCGGCCTGGACCATCTGCTGTACATGTCCTCCAGCAGCAGTTCCGCCGGCACCGCCTCGATCACCCTGACCTTCGACTCCGGCACCGACCCTGATACCGCCCAGGTGCAGGTGCAGAACAAGGTCTCGCAAGGCGAGGCGATGCTGCCGGAGGCGGTGCAGAGCAATGGCGTGACCGTCACCAAGTCCATGGGCAGCAGCATGTTCATGGTGCTGGCCTTCACCTCCGAAGACGGCAGCATGGACAGCACCGACATCGGCGACTACATGGTGTCCACGTTGCAGGACCCGATCAGCCGGCTCAACGGCGTCGGCGGCGTCAACGTGTTCGGCTCCGAGTACTCGATGCGGGTGTGGCTGGATCCGGAGAAACTGCGCACCTACGCGCTGATGCCATCGGACGTGAGCAGTGCGATCTCGGCGCAGAACGCCGACGTCTCCTCCGGCGCGCTGGGCGCGTTGCCGGCAGTGCAGGGCCAGCAACTCAACGCCACGGTCACCTCGCGCAGCAAGCTCAGGACCCCAGCGCAGTTCGAGGCGATCGTGCTGAAGTCGCAGCCCGGTGGCGCCACCGTGTACCTGCGCGACGTGGCGCGGGTCGAGCTGGGCTCCAAGTCCTACGCGTCCAGTTCCAAGTACAACGGCAAGGCCGCCTCGGGCATGGGCCTGGAACTGGCGACCGGCGCCAACGCGCTGGATGCGGCCAAGGCGGTGGAAGCCAAGCTCAAGCAACTCAAGCCGTATTTCCCCACCGGGCTGAAGTACGAGATCGCCTACGACACCACGCCGTTCGTGCGCATTTCCATCGAGGAGGTGGTCAAGACCCTGCTCGAGGCGATCGTGCTGGTAGTGCTGGTGATGTACCTGTTCCTGCAGAACTGGCGCGCCACTCTGGTGCCGGTGATCGCGGTGCCGGTGGTGCTGCTGGGCACGTTCGGCGTGCTGGCCCTGCTCGGCTATTCGATCAACACACTGACCATGTTCGCGATGGTGCTGGCGATCGGCTTGCTGGTCGACGACGCCATCGTGGTGGTGGAGAACGTCGAGCGCCTGATGAGCGAGGAAGGCATGTCGCCGCGGCAGGCGACCTACACCTCGATGGGGCAGATTTCCGGCGCGCTGGTCGGCATCGCCCTGGTGTTGACCGCGGTGTTCCTGCCGATGGCGTTCTTCGGCGGCGCCACCGGCGAAATCTACCGGCAATTTTCGGTGACCATCGCCGCGGCGATGCTGCTGTCGCTGCTGGTGGCGTTGACCCTGAGCCCGGCGCTGTGTGCCAGCCTGCTCAAGCCGATCGCGCAAGGTGGGCACGTGTCGCGCAAGGGCCCACTCGGACGCTTCTTCGGCTGGTTCAATGCCCGTTTCGACCGGGGCGCCGACGGCTACGGCCGCGGCGTGGGCAAGCTGATCGGCCACCGCAAGCTTGGCGGCTTGGTCTATCTGGTGCTGCTCGCGGTGATGGCGCTGCTGTTCTGGCGCCTGCCCAGTTCGTTCCTGCCCGACGAGGACCAGGGCATGCTGATGGTGATGTTCACCACGCCGGCCGGCGCCACCCAGCAACGCACTCAGCAGTCGATCGACCGGGCGTCCGACTTCATCCTCAAGCAGCCGGAGGTGGCCGGGATGATGACCATCACCGGCTTCAGCTTCGCCGGCAGCAGCCAGAACTCGGGCATGGGCTTCATCAAGCTCAAGGATTGGGCCGAGCGCGACGCCTCCGCACAGGAGATCGCCAATCGCATCACCGGCGCGATGATGGGCACGTTGCCGGATGCGCAGGTGTTCGCGCTGTCGCCGCCGGCGATCAACGGCCTGGGCACCACCTCTGGCTTCACCCTGGAGCTGCAGGACGTCGCCGGCAAGGGTCACGATGCGCTGGTCACCGCGCGGCAACAGCTGCTGCAGCTGGCCAATGCCGACAAGGACCTGAGCGCGGTGCGCTTCAACGGATTGGAAGACGCACCGACCTACCGCGTGCAGATCGACGATGCCAAGGCCGGCGCGCTGGGTCTGAGCGCTTCGGACATCAATGCCACGCTGGCCACGGTGATGGGCGGCAGCTACGTCAACGACTTCCTCAACAACAACCGGGTCAAGCGCGTCTATGTGCAGGGCGAGCCGGCCGCTCGCATGCTGCCCGCCGACATTGGCCGCTGGTACGTGCGCAACAGCAGCGCGGAGATGGTGCCGTTCTCGGCGTTCTCCAGCAGTCAGTGGGCGTATGCGCCGCAGGTGCTGAGCCGCTTCAACGGCGTGGAGTCTATGGAGATCACCGGCAGTGCCGCCAGCGGCATCAGTTCCGGCGAGGCGATGAATGGCATTGCCGCGCTGGTAGGCAAAATCGGCAAGGATGTCGGCTACGCCTGGTCGGGCATGTCCTACCAGGAGCAGGCCGCCGGCGCGCAGACCTGGATGCTGTACGCAGTGTCGCTGGTGTTCGTGTTCCTGTGCCTGGCGGCGTTGTACGAGAGCTGGTCGATCCCGATCTCGGTGATGCTGGCGGTGCCGGTGGGCATCGTCGGCGCATTGCTGGCGACCTGGCTGCGCGGACTGTCCAACGACATCTACTTCCAGGTCGGCCTGCTGGCGACGATGGGCCTGGCGGCCAAGAACGGCATCCTGATCGTGGAGTTCGCCAAGGAACTGGAAGAGAAGGGCCAGCCACTGCTCGAAGCGACCCTGCATGCCGCGCGCCTGCGCCTGCGCCCGATCCTGATGACCTCGCTGGCGTTCATGCTCGGCGTGCTGCCGATGGTGGTCAGCAGCGGCGCCGGCTCCGGCGGCCGCCACGCGCTGGGCACGGGCGTGCTGGGCGGAACGCTGGTCTCGACCGCACTCGGCATCTTCTTCGTACCGCTGTTCTACGTGATCGTGCGCAGCCTGTTCCCCGGCAGGCGCGTCGAACCGGAACCGCTGCGCACCGAGGAGGCAATGCCGTGATCCGTTCGTTCCTGCGCCGTAGCGCGCTGGCTGCGGCCTGCGCCGGTGTGCTCGCCGGCTGCGCGAGCCTGGCGCCGAGCTACGCGCGTCCCGACGCGCCGGTGCCGGCGACATTCGCCGACAGCGGCAGCGGCGACGCTGGCGACGGCGCCAGCATCGCGACCCTGGACTGGCGCCAGGTGTTCCTCGATCCGCGCCTGCAGCAGGTGATCGCGCAGGCGCTGGACAACAACCGCGACCTGCGCGTGGCCGTGCTCAACATCGACAAGGCGCGCGCGCAATACCGCATCCAGCGTGCCAACCTGTTCCCGTCGGTGAGCGTGAGCGGCAGCCAGAGCGCCGCGCGCAGCAGTGCGTCCACCAGCGCCAGCGGGCGCTCGGAGGTGGCGCGCACGTATGCGGCCGACGTCGGCATCAGCAGTTGGGAACTGGACCTGTTCGGACGCATCCGCAGCCTCAAGGACGAAGTCCTGGAAAGCTATCTGGCCACCGCACAGACCCAGCGCAGTACGCGCCTGAGCCTGGTCGCCGAGGTCGCGGCCGACTGGCTGGCCGTGGCCGCCGACCAGCAGCGCCTGGCGTTGGCGCAGCAGACCCTGGACAGCCAGCGGCGGACCCTGGTACTGACCGAGGCGCGGCATCGCGAAGGTATCGCCTCCGGGCTGGACCTGGCGCAGGTGCAGACCAGCGTGGAGAGCGCACGTGCCGACGTGGCCAGCTACATCACGCAACTGACCACTGCGCGCAATGCCCTGGACCTGGTGGTCGGCGCACCGGTGGCGGCCGATGCCCTGCCGCAGGCCGACGCGCTGGAAGGCGGCGTGGCGCTGGCGTCGCTGCCGGCGCCGCTGGAATCGCGCGTGTTGTTGCAGCGCCCGGACGTGCTCTACGCCGAGCACACGCTGAAATCGGCCAACGCCGACATCGGCGCGGCCCGCGCGGCGTTCTTCCCGACCATCTCGCTGACCGCCTCCAGTGGGCGCAGCAGCAGCGCCCTGTCCAGCCTGTTCGATGCCGGCAACCGCACCTGGTCGTTCGTGCCCAGCATCAGCGTGCCGATCTTCCGCGCCGGTGCGCTCAAGGCCGAACTGGACGTGGCCCGGATCACCCGCGACGTCAACGTCGCCACCTACGAGAAGGCCATCCAGAGCGCCTTCAGCGAAGTGGCCGATGCGCTGGCCACGCGCGCGCAACTGGACGAACGCATGGACGCGCAGCGCGCCCTGGTCGCGGTCACCCAGCGCAGTTATGACCTGGCCGAGGCCCGCTATCGCAATGGCGTGGACAGCTATCTGGATACCCTGGACTCACAGCGTTCGCTGTACTCGGCGCAGCAGAACCTGATCACGCTGCGGCTGACCGAGGCCGGCAACCGCGTCACCCTGTACAAGGTGCTCGGCGGCGGTGCAGATGCGCAGAGCGGCGAGTCTGTGGCGGATGCGGCGCGTTAGTGCATTCCTGCATGACGGTAGGAGCGGCTTCAGCCGCGACACGCATTGTCGTAACGCGTGTCGCGGCTGAAGCCGCTCCTACAACAAACGCATTCCGATAAAAACTGTACCGGCGTCGGCGCTTGGTCAGATTGGCGCTGCACCAGGCAATTGCCAGGACAGCGCCTTGACCAATCCCCAATCCCGATTCCCCGGCTTTTCAGCAGCCGAATGGCTGATCATCCCCGCCCCTCAACGCGCCGCGTTGGCGTTCATCGTCGCGTTGCGGTTGGCGTCCAGGTACTGCGCCGGATCGCGCATGCCGGTGGTGTGGCACTGGCCGGTGGTGTGGCCGCGGTTGACGCCGCCCGGCAGCTGGCCGTTGACCTGCTCCACGGTACCGTCCTCCGGGTCGCTCAGCACCAGGTCCGAGGCCGCATTGCAGTAGTCGTTGGTGTACCAGTTGGTCTTGGCGAAGGAGGTGGTGTAGTAGTTCACCAGCGCCCGCGCCGAGTTGGGGATGCCGGCCAGCCAGGCCTTGGCGCCGTCGTAGGTCAGGTCGTTGTTGGTGCCGCAGCCCACGCCGAACCACGAGCCCACCGTGGCCAGGATGCCGGCCAGGTTGGTGCCCTGGTAGGGCGTCCCCACCGACTGCATGACCCGCCCGCCGCTGGCATTGTCCAGGCCGCTCCAGTAGTAGACGTACAGATGCAGCGCGGCCATGCCGCCCTGGCTGTGCGCCACCGTGCCGAACGAGTTCCACTGGCTGCCGAACTGCGCAAGTCGCTGCGCGAACTGGTCGTTGCTGCGGTTCTGGTTGACGTCCAGGAACGCGGAGGCATTGGTGAACTGCGCCACCGGCCACACACCGCCCGAGCAGTAGCCGTGCACCAGCACCAGGCGCTTGCCGGTGGCCTGCGCCTGCATGTCGGTGCTGGCGGCGCTCAGCTGCGCCGGGCGCTCGCCCATGCGCATGCTCTCGTCGATCGCGCCGGTGCTGCGTGCCACGCTGCTGCGGCGCAGTGCCGGCAGGGTCAGCGGCAGCGTCGTGCGCGTGGCCAGCGGCACGAAGTTGTCCGGATCCTCCACGCGCAGGTTGCGCAGGGTGAACGGCGCACGCACGCCGGCGCGGACGATCCAGCGTTCGTCCACGCTCAATGGCAGGCGTCCGTCCTGCGGCGCGAGCATGCCGCCGAGCCAGACCACCGGCACCGCACTGCCGTCGCGGCCGGTGCCCCACAGTTCGCCGAGCACGCGGTAGTGTGCCGGCGCCTGGCCGCCACCGATGCGTACCGGGATCGGCAGGGTCAGCCGGGTGCCGGGCTGGGCACTGGCGGCGACGGCATCGGCGGTGATGCGCAAGGTGGTGTCCAGCACCGGCAGCACGTGCTCGCTGGTGCGCACGAAGGCCTGGCCGCCGGCGTCGTGGCCGTGCACCACCACCTGCGCGATGTAGGTGCCGGTGGCGGTGGCCGGGAAGTCGCCGGCATACACGCCGTCGCCCGCGGCACCGTCGCCGTGGCGGCCGTCGTCGGCCATCGGCCACTGGCTGACCGAGCCGTCCGGCGCGATCACCCGCAGCTGCGCGGTGTCGATGCGGCCGCTGCCGGCGCTGCGCGCCAGCGAAACGCCACCCTGCGCATCGATGCCGCCTAGCAGGGCGGTCAGGCCGATGCGCTGGCCGCGCTGCAGTTGCGCGCGGTCGCTGGGGTAGGACGCCAGTTGCGTGCGCGGGTCGCCCTCCATCAGCACATAGCCGCGCTGCGCCGCGCTGCTGCCGTCGGCCTGCAGAGTCAGGGTCCACTCACCGTTGGTGGCTGTGTCCACACGGTACTCGCGGGCCGGCAGCGCGGCACCGCCGGCGCCCAGTTGGGTGGCCTTGGCGCTGGGCGCGAGCAGCGGCGTCGCGGCAGCGGTGCCCATGCGTGCGCTGGCGGTGGCCGGTGCGCTCAGCCGCGGCTGCCAATCGTGCTCGCCGGACAGCACCACGAAGCGCAGCTTGCCGTTCTCCACCGGCAGGGTGGTGCGCCATTGCGCCGGGCCACTGCTGCGCGCGGCGGAGAACTCCACCGGCAGCAGCGCACTCTTTGACAGGATCGCTGCTTCCGCCGGGGCGGGCGCGCGCATCTGCGCGAATTCCTCCGGCGGTCCGGCCAGTTGTTTGGGAATCAGTTCGGCTGCGTGCAGCGCAGCGGCGGGGACGACGAGATACAGGACGCAGACGGCGGACAGTTTCGACAGCTTCGGCATGACGCGCTCTCCCTGGCGGTGCTGAGAAGCAGACGCGTCTACCGGATCTCGCGGCGCAGGGCGCCGCCGGCAGCACGTCGGCGAGGACGCAGCGCCCCCTCGCCACGCGTTCGCCTGCGGTTATAGCCAGCGCACATTGCCGGACAAAGACGCAATGCAGCAATGCACGCCGAACTGGGATGCCGGACATGCCTGGAGTGCTGCGTTGCCTGGCGCGCGCGGCGCCGGGCAACGCCATGTCACGCCGCCTGCGCCTGCTGCGCGCGCAACTGCCGTGCCGCGGCGACCATCGCTTCCAGCGCGCTGCGCGTTTCCGCCCAGCCGCGGGTCTTCAGTCCGCAATCCGGATTGACCCACAGTTGCTGCGGATCCAGCACGGCACGCGCCTTCTCCAGCAGCTCCACCATCTCCTGCGTGCTCGGCACGCGCGGCGAGTGGATGTCGTACACGCCCGGCCCGATCGCGTTCGGGTAGTGGAAACGCACGAAGGCATCGAGCAGTTCCATGCGCGAGCGCGAGGTCTCGATCGAGATCACGTCCGCGTCCATCGCCGCCACCGCCTCGATGATGTCGTTGAACTCCGAGTAGCACATGTGGGTGTGGATCTGCGTGGCATCGCGCACGCCGGCCGCGGCGATGCGGAAGCACTGCACCGCCCAGTCCAGGTACGCCTGCCAGTCGGCGCGGCGCAGCGGCAGGCCTTCGCGGATCGCCGGCTCGTCGATCTGGATCACGCCGATGCCGGCTGCCTCCAGGTCGCGCACCTCGTCGCGCAGCGCCAGCGCGATCTGCCGGCAGGTCTGCGCGCGCTCCTGGTCGTCGCGCACGAACGACCACTGCAGCACCGTCACCGGCCCGGTCAGCATGCCCTTCATCGGCCGCTCGGTCAGCGACTGCGCGTACTGGGTCCAGCGCAGCGTCATCGGCGCCGGGCGCTGCACGTCGCCGTAGATGATCGGTGGCTTGACGCAGCGCGAGCCGTAGCTCTGCACCCAGCCGTGCCGGGTGAAGGCGAAGCCGTCGAGCTGCTCGCCGAAATACTCGACCATGTCGTTGCGCTCGAACTCGCCGTGGACCAGCACGTCCAGGCCGAGTTGCTCCTGCGCACGCACGCAGCGCTCGGTCTCGGCGGCCAGGAACGCGTCGTACGCGGCATCGTCGAGCTTGCCGGCCTTGTGCTGCGCGCGCGCCTGCCGCACCTGCTCGGTCTGCGGGAACGAGCCGATCGTGGTGGTCGGATACAGCGGCAGCCGCAACGCGGCCTGTTGCGCCTGGCGGCGCTGCGTATACGGCGATTGCCGGCGTCCGGCATCGTCGGTCAGCGCCTCCACCCGCCGCGCCACCTCGGCGCGATGCACGCGGGTCGAGGCGCGGCGGCTGGCCAGCGCATCGCGCGCCGCGTCCAGCCCGGCCTGCGCCTGCGGCTGGTCGTCCAGCGCATCGGCCAGGGTGCGCAGTTCCTGCAGCTTCTGCCTGGCGAAGGCCAACCAGCCGACCAGTTCGCGGTCCAGCCTGGTTTCCTGTTGCAGATCCACCGGCACATGTAGCAGCGAGCAGGAGGGCGCCAGCCACAGCCGCTCGCGGCCGACATGGCCGGCGGCGTAGCGGGCCAGGGTCAGCGCGTTGTCCAGCGGCGTGCGCCACACGTTGCGGCCGTTGACCAGGCCGGCCGAGAGCACGCGCCCGGCCGGCAATGCCTGCAGCACCGCGTCCAGTTGCGCCACGCCGCGCACCAGGTCCACGTGCACGCCGTCCACCGGCAGCGCCATCGCCAGCTCCAGGTTGTCGCCCAGCTCGCCGAAGTAGCTGGTCAGCAGCAGATTCGGCCGCGGTGCCTGCGCCAGGACGTCATAGGCGCGGCGATAGGCGGCGCGCGCGGCGTCGTCCAGGTCCAATACCAGCGCCGGCTCGTCGAGCTGCACCCAGCCGGCACCGGCCGCATGCAGTCGCTGCAGCAGTTCGGCGTACACCGGCAGCAGGCTGTCCAGCAGCGCCCAGCGGTCGCTGCCGTCCACGGTCTTGGACAGCGCCAGGAAGGTCACCGGCCCGATTAGCACCGGCCGGGTCTGGATGCCCTGCGCCTTGGCTTCCAGGAACTCCACCACCGGCTTGTCGCCGCGCAGGCGGAAGTGCTGGCGCCGTGCTAGCTCCGGCACCAGGTAGTGGTAGTTGGTGTCGAACCACTTGGTCATTTCCAGCGCGTGCAGGTCCAGGCCGTGTTCCTGCGTGCCGCGTGCCATCGCGAAGTAGCCGGCCAGCGGATCGGCATCGGCCAGCGCGCGGTAGCGTTGCGGGATCGCATCGAACAGGAACGCGGTGTCGAGCATCGCGTCGTACAGGCTGAAGTCGTTGCTGGGTGGCACGTCCACCCCGGCCTCGCGTTGCAGCTGCCAGTGGCGCAGGCGCAGCTCGCGTGCGGTGTCCTGCAGTTGTGCGCCGTCGATGTCGCGGCGCCAGTAGCGTTCCAGCGCCTGCTTGAGCTCGCGCCGCGCACCGATGCGCGGGAAGCCCAGGTTGGTCACGATCGTCATGTTGCGTTTCCTCATTGCGTTCAAGGGCATTGAGGAACGAAGGAACCGCGCGCCGCGCGTCCCGTTCGCACGGACCGCCCGCCACGCCAGCGACCTTCGCCCCCGCGGGCGAACCGGTACCGCGCGGGCAGGCGGACGACGCGGCGCGGCGCACGGCCGGGTCGCGGTCCGGCCGCCTCCCCGCGGAGGTGCCAGGTCGAATCGGAGGACGCACGGTCCTCCGGCCGGGGCCGGTATTCGGGCTGATGGACACGCGCACCATGCCGGCTGCGCACCTACTGTCCGTCGCTTCCCAGGCCGGCATGCGCCGGCCCAGTGCCATTGACGGAGGTCGTTTCCATTCACCGCTGCGGGGCAGCTCCGGAATGGGCAGGCGCTTGCGGCGCCGGCCGTCACCGGATTCCCGTTTAAATTCATCCCTTCATCCGAATGAAGCGATGAATACCTTCGGCGAGCGCACGATAGGCCGGATGCGGCGGGCGGTCAAGGGCGTTTGCACACTCGCCGCGTGCTGGCGAGCGCCGGTCGGGGCATGCGACGAAGCGGGCGCAGCGTTTCCTGCCGTCTCGCCAAAGGGAGGTGCGCGGCTGCGCAGGCGCGGGCGGTCCGACGCGGCGACTACGTTGCCGCTCGCTGGCCATGTTTCCCCGATAGACTCTGGCGCGTTCTCCGACGCAGACATGGCACGGCGTGCCGATGCGCTGCGTTGCCCCCGCCATTGCTTCGCCAAGGTCAGCCCGGATGTCCAGAATCCCGCCGTTCCGTTCGTCGTTGTGCGCCTCGCTGCTCGGGTTTGCACTTGCTGCAGGTGCCGTGTCTGCCGATCCGGTCGGCCCGCCGGGTCCGGGTGCGTCCACCTCCGCGACGGTGCCCTTTTCCACCGCGACGATCGGCGAAGCCACGCGCCCGATCATCGAGGTGCAGTTGAACGGTCACCCCAGCAAGATGATGGTGCACGCGAACGCGTCGCTGTATGTCCAGGTGATCCATCGCATCGCCAGCCAGGTCGGCGTCAGGGACCTGCGCCATCAGGGCGCGTTCGGCATCGAGGCGCCCGGCAAGGTCAGCACGCTAGGACGCGACGAGGGCGTCCTGGATCGGCTTACGATCGGCGGCGCCACCGTGACGAACGTGCCGGTATCGGTCTTCGAGACGCCGGAACCCGACGCTGACGTGGGCATGCTCGGCATCGGCTGGCTCCGCGCGAACGGCGTGGTCCTGGACTATCCCGGCAAGCACATCCTGGTCAGCCCGGATGCCGCGCAGACCTCCAACTTGCGCACGCGCTTGCTTGGTGTCGGCTACGTGGCGCTGCCCATGCAGTTCGACGAGAAGGCCAACCGCTACGTCGTCAGAGCGACGCTTGGGCGGGTAGAGCGCGCGATGGTCGTCAGCACGGTCGGCAATGTCGTCATCGACGAGGCGTTCGCGCACCAGGCCGGCGTGAAAAAGGGCGCGGTCGACGGGGAGATGTACGGTCCGAAAGGTGCAAAGCTCCACCGCTATCGCACCAAGCAGCCGGTCGTCGTGGGGATCGGCACGTGGTCGTCCAGGCCGGTGAACGATGCCGCCATCGAGGATGTCTACGCCTATGCGAGCCAGGCACGTCCGGACGGCGAGGCCAACGGCGGAATGCTGGGAGCGGATTTCCTGACCAAGGCCGGTGCGGTGATCGATTTCGGCGGCAAGACGCTCTATCTGCGCCGGTAGCAAGCGGGGCGAAAGCGTCGTCAATCCGGCTGCGCGTTCGTCCTGCCCACGTTTGCACCGGCAACGTTCATGGCGAACGTGTAAGCTATTGATCCCTAAGCCAATGACTTGGCGCTGCGGCAGATGCCGACGGCGCCCGTCCGCCGTGCCGATGACGCTTCCGCTCCCCGCCGCCGATCTCCCCGCGCGCTACGCTGCCTCGCTGCGCCTGTCCGTTGCCCCGATGATGGACTGGACCGACGCCTAGCCAGAGCGGGGCTTTCCGGGTTGGTGGTACACATATGGCGCAGTAGCCCGTGGCGGCATGAAAAACAAAAGCCGCCCGCAGGCGGCTATTTGAGGCAGCGGCGGCAGCGCTCAAGACGCGGCGGCCTTCCGCTGGGAATCCCACCACACCGCCACATCCCGCGTGTCGTATACGTCGCCTGTCCTTGCGGGCAGCAGGCGTGCACTGTGCTTGTTCGCCATGGTCTTCATGGAGCTGCCGGGGTAGAAGGCGTCGCGCAACTGCTCGATCGTCATCGTGGCGCCGTACTTCCCGAACAGTAGCCAGAAAGTCGAAAACTCGTTGTCAGCCATGCTGATTCTCCTGTAGCAGGTACTGCGGGTCGATGTTCCATCCAGCCTCGCGCGCACCGAGGATCCGCAGCTCGGCCGTGTCGTGCTCGTCAAGCCGCAGAAAGGCCGCAGCCGCGTCGATATGCGCTGGCGAGAACGCGCGGCCGTCGTAGAACATGTCGTAGACCGTCTGCGGCTTGCACTTCCACGGGCCTGCCAGCTCCTGCATGCGGTGGCCCTCCTCGCGGAGGTGCTGGCGTAGGATCTGCCGAACCGTGGCCTTTCCGCGCGGAACTCGGATCGGGCGGCCGCGCAACGCCATTCCGTTATTGCGGGCTTGCCTCGGGAGGGCGTGCTGGCGCTCAGCCATGGCTGCCGCCCTCCTGCGCGTTCAGCTCCGCGCCGCTTGCCCAGGCGCCCCAACCCCAAGCCTGCTTGTCCTCGGTCGGATGCTTGTCCGTCCGCGGCCTGCTGGGGCAATTCCAACTACGGCCGCGGACGCTCCACAGGAACTTCCAGCCAGATGCGCGCAGGCTCGCGCCAGACTCGCTGGCCAGAATGTACGTCAGGCCGCGGCGGTAGCCTTTCGACTCAGCCGCGCGCCGCGCTGCCGCGTACAGCATGCTGCAGGCATTGGGCGCTCCGTCCGTGCATAAGCGCGTGACCTCGACGGTCAGGCCGTCATCCAAGGCTCGCGCCACCGGCCGGCCGGAGACGGCGACGCCGACCAAGCGACCAGCGTCATCGTGCACTGCCTGGCGCCACAGGGCACCGACTGGTATGCCATGGTGTCGATGATGTGCGCGGACGAAATCGTCTGCCACGTCGCGGGTTATCGGGCGAAGTTCGAGCATCACCGCCCCTCCTGCGCCGGCGCGGCGGCGAGCATGGCGTCGAGGAATAGCCACACAAACTCATCGAAGTCACCCCTGAAAAGCGTCCGGCGAACCAAGAAGCTGGCTACGCCGTCGGCGGTAATCCGGATGTCGTCGCCCTCGCGAGAAAGCACCCACCCATCCGGCACCTGCGCCTGCGAGGCGAGGGCGGCTTGCCATGCGCGCCAAGCAACTTCGTAGTGAAATGATCCGCTTTCGAGTGGGCGAGTCCTATCCCACCACGACTTGAAAAGCGCCCGCTGTTCGGTGTCAGCCATTGCAGCCTCCCAGCACGCCGCGCTCGGCGTTGCGCAGGGCGCGCACCAACTTCGGCGCCCACCAGGCCGGCCGCCCGATGACGGTTCCGGCGGGCATCTCGCGCTCCAGCCACTGGACGAATAGTTCCGGCAAGCCCTGCTGCTCGGCCTGCGGCTCCCGGCACCACTGCAAACCGTCCCAACTCCAGCCCTCGGCGAGCATATGGGCGACGGCGGCTTGTCGGCGCGATGTTTCGCGTGCGCGGTCGTGCTGCTCGGCCTGCGGCTGCGCTGCCTGTAGCTCGGGGAGGGCTTGCAGCATGCAGATCCATGCGCGGATCGCCGCTGGCGCATTGCCATGCGTGATTTCGCAGCTGTCGGCCACGTCGGCGAAGTTGTGCATCGAAGCGATGATCGTCGGCAGGTCCGGCGCATCGGGGGTGATGGTCGTGGTCATGCGATGCTCCAGTGGCCCTTGGCGAACTTGATGAGACCCTGCTTTCGCAGAGCCTGCAGCCGCGCGTCGACGTAGCGGCACTCTGGCTTGTCTTTCGGCCCATCGGCGGCGATAACCCTTACCTCGTGGTCGACGTTGGCGCAGATGGATGTGAAAGTGCTCGTTCCGCTTCCGATCGCGTCGATGATCGCGTCATCCAGGTGGTCGTACTTGCTCATGCGATGTCCTTGGGCGCGCGACGCACGCGGTTGATGAGGCGCCGCCACCAGGTGGAGCGCAGCCGCTCGACCTCGGCGCGGAGCCGGATATTCTCTTCGGTGATGCTGGCCAGGTGCTGACGCAGCAGGTCCTTGGTGGGCTGCTTCAGCCGGCGCGGCTGGCGGGGGAAAAGCTGGTCGGTCATACGCCGCACATCCCTTCGCATTCGTCGTCCCACAGGTTCGGCTGGCCGTTTTCCTCGGCTGTCGAGAGGTCTACGAGCTCCAGCGGCACCATGCTGTCGTGTACGTAGCACTCACCTACCAGGCGGCCGTAGCCCGGCGTGCGGATCGCCCGATCTATCTCGATCGCCCGCTGGAAGTCTTCGGGCGCTTCGTCGCGCAGACGGCGCCATTCCGCCCTTCGGCGGTACGGGCAGAACACGCAAGCCGACTTCGGCGGGATCGGATACCCGTTGCGGCGCAGCCACTGTTCGCAATCCCAACGGGTCATCCGCAAGTCGACCAGCGGGTACTCGTTCGCCTGCCATTTATCACGGCTGACCTTCATCCTGCCGGCTTCGTCGAGGGAAATTCCGATCACTTGGGTGACCATTCGTCCTGCCGGTACTCGGTGGCCTCGGTCAACACCCAGCAGCTCGCGCACGCGCTTGCGGATGACGTCGATCTTGTAGTCTCCGGTGCATTGGCGGCGCAAGATGCCGCGCGAGCCGTCCGGGTTCTTCACGTAGAACGGGGGTCTGGCGTCGTTGCGTGCCTCGCCGGAGGAAGCCGCCAGAATCTCCGCACCAAGGTCGCCGGCACTGACCACGTCGGTGGGGAATGGCAGCCTGGGTAGCAGCCATTCCAGGTGACGGTATACGGCTGCCGGCTCCGCGTGCGTGTCGGCGAAGATGGCACGATCAGAAGGCGCAATCTCGGCGTGGGCCATCATCAGGGCAATGGTCGTGGACTGGACGCCGGCACCCAGGCTCAGGATCCGAAGTTGTGCAGAGCTGCCGTCAGCCACGGCGCACGTCCCGCTGCGCATCGTCGCGCAGCTGCTGCAGCGCCGGCAGGACATTGAGGCGGACCAGCTCGTCGCCGGCGGCGGCCTCGCGTGCGCGCTCGACGGCCCACTGCAGGGCGGCCAGCTTGTCTTTCTCGTGGATGTTCATGCGGTGATCCCCATGGTGGCCAGGTCGATCTCGTCGACGCGGTCGCGCAGCTTGTGGCGCGCGCGACGCAGGTCGTTGGCGATGGCGCGGCGCGGCGTAGCGGCGTGGAAGGTGTGCATCGAGCAGTGCAGCGCGCCGGTCAGGTCGCGCCGGAACAGGCGGTAGGTGACGGTCTGCTCGCTGGGCAGCACGCGGCCCCAGCTGAAGCCGCCATTGCGTCGCGGCGCGCGGCGAGTGAAGGGTCGGATCATCCTGCGATCCTCCGGAAGCCGATTAGCCAGACCCACGGGTTGCTGTCCCAGTCGCCGCCGGTGCTGGTCCAGAGATCCGCGAACGAGGAGCGATAGGTCGGCCCGAGGCATCCGACGTCTGCGCAACTCCGGCGCGTGTGGTCACACGGCTCCGTGTCGCGTGTGACCCCTTCGGCCGCGCAGTCTTCCTCGCTGATCGCCTGCAGCCGCTCTACGCGCACGTCGGTGATCTCTAGCACCAGGCGACACGCCCAGCGCGGCATGTGGATGCTGGGGCGCCAGGCGAAGCCCTCGTCATCTTCCAGATTCCGCACGTAGTCTTCGTCGGTGGCCGCGTAGACCAGCTCGACGTCGGCGCGCTCGTCTTCTGGTACGCGTGCGCCTCGGTAGTCGTTGATGAAGTGCGTCTCCCGCACCCACAGCCGGTCGCCGGGCTTGCCGAAGGGGCAGTGAATCACCCTGCGACTGTGGTCATCGACATCGGTCTGGACATCGAGATACCACTTGTCGGTTCCTTCGAGCTGATCGTCATCTCCGTACCCGAGTTGATGGATTCCGGAAAGATCCCAGTCCATGATGTCGCGGCCGAAGTGCTCCCACGACGGGACATCCTTGATCGGGCGCCGCGTCTGGGTCTTCTGGCCGGCCAGGATGGCGCGCACCATCGCGCTGTTGAACAGGATCGGTCGTTCTTTCACGCTGCGTTCCTCAGAGTCTCGCGGCGCGCCGGGCCGAACCACAGGCACGCCAGGTTGTTGAGTCGGACCTGCACCGGGTCGATGCGGACCGGCGCCAGCGGCGCGCGGGTGCGCTGCACGTCGTTGTCGCAGAGCCGGCATGCGCCGCGCCGCTTGCCGCCGGCCCAGTTGAACTGGGTCTCGGGCAGCCGCCGCGCGCAGTGGGTGCAGGTCCGAAGCATCACGCGGCCTCGGCAGCGGTGAACCGCTCGGGCAGGTGCTGGCGCGCGAATGCGACGAACGCCGCCAGTTCGCGCTCTACATCCGCGGCCAAGCCTGGGTAGCGGTACATCGTCAGCAGGTGCACCGCGCGCACGACGTAGGTCTTCGGCTCGCGCTCCGAATTGCTCCACTCGAACACGTTCCAGCGGAACTCATCGGCGCCGAACACCTCCAGATAGATGCGCCACTGGTAGCTGTCCAGGAAGCGCTCGGGGTCGAAGCGCGCGGTGGTCTTGTGGTCGTCCACCCGGCGCCCATGGATCGCGTCGACCATGCCGACCAGCGTCACCGGCACGCCGGCGATGACGTAGTCGCGCGTCGCCTTCAGCTCGCGCACGTCGGGGATGTCGATCTCCACGTCGGCGGCGATCTCGAACCGGTAGCCGTCCTGCTCGAACACGCCGACCTCGCCCGGCTCGGCCAGCTCCAGCGCCTTATGGAACGCGCAACCGGCCAGCATCGGCTCGGTCGGCTCCATCTGCCGCCGCAGCTGGGCCAGCAACGGCTCCAGCTCGGCGTCCTCGTTGTCCCGGTAGTACCGGAACGCATCGATCTCGGTGGCGGACACGCGCATGGTCAGGCCGCCTTCTGCTCGACGTACTCGCCGGCCTTCTTGTCGAAGTTCAGGCCAAGCTTCTTGGCGCGATCGTTGATCAGGGCCTTGACCACCATCGGCGCGTCTGCGGCCGAGGCCACCAGCGCGTTGATGCCCGGGGCGTCCTCGACGTCAGCCAGGCGCTCGCGCCACTTCTCGATGACCGCCTGGGCTTCGCGCTGCTCCTCGGTCAGTTCGTTGAGCCGCGCTTTGATGCGCTCGATCACGTCGGCCAGGAACGTGGGCGCCAGGTCCGGACGCGGTACATCCAGCGGGTCCAGCTGGCCAGGGTTCTTGCCGAACGCGGCGTCGGTCGGGCTGAAGTTCAGCACGCGCTTGCCGTCGCGGATCGACAGCCGGCCCATCGCGTCGGCCGCCTTGTAGATCTCGCCCTTGCTGCCACCCTGGACGTCCAGGCGCTCGATGATCTCGTCGCCGTTGCGCTGCTCGTCCATGTGCGCGATCAGCACGACGTCCTTGCCCAGGCCGTTGAGGTGCTTCAGCCACGCGACGAACTCGGCCTTCAGCGTGCCGTAGCCCTGCAGCGTCAGCGCGCCGCCGCGGCCCGCCTTCGGGTTGCGCCGGATGATGTCGGCGGTCAGCACGTCGAGCGCGCGGCCGGCCGTGTCCACGACCACCGTGTTGAAGTCGGCCAGGTCGTCGGCGGTGATGCTCGCCACGTCCTCCCAGGACTCCACCTGCACGGTGTCCTTGCGGTTGGTGGCGCGGTGCGCGCCGCGGTCGAAGTCCAGCAGGAGGGGCTTGTCGGCGGTGAACGAAATCGACGTCTTGCCCAGGCCGGGCGCGGCGTAGATGCACAGGTTCAGGCGGTTGACCTTGATCGGGTCGGAGGAGCGGACGATGCGGAGAGCCATTGTTAGAACTCCAAAGGCGTTTGGTCGAAGGGATAGGTCGGATCGGGCAGGTCGGGTTCGCGCGGATCGGTGACGTCCGGGAACTCGTCGCGGTCGGTTGGCATGGCGGGAAGGCGCCGGCGTGGCCCGGCCGGCTCGGGTGCCCAGGGAGGGCGAAAGGGTCAGGCGGCTTGGCGGCCGGCCTCGATCAGGCGTTGCGCCTCGGCGTCGGCATCCGCGGCGTCCTGATGGTCGAGCGTGTCGCCGACATCCGCCTGCGGCTGCTGCGCCGGCTTCGTCGGCGGCCGCACGATCAGTTGCACCTCGTTCTGGATGAGCTGGCAGAGCTGGCCGGCTTCCTCGGCGTCGGGGTGGCAGATCGCGCTGAAGGTGACTGCGACGCTGCCGCCTTCCAGGGGCTGGAAGCGGAACTTCTTCAGCGTCACGTCCACCAGCACCAGCGGCTCGGTCAGACCCAGACTGCCGCCGATCTCGATCTCGTAGCCCGGGAACTCCTCGTCCCAGGCGATAGCGCCGATCCGCGGGAACTGCACTGCCACCAGCGCTTCGCCGCCGTCGATCAGATCCTGCTGCTCGCCCTTCAGCGCCTTGCGGTACAGCGCCGCGCGCAGCTTCTTGCTGAAGTGGTCGAGCACCCCGTTGGACGTGGTCACCACGATCTTGATGTCGCCGGCGGTGACATTGTCCTGGCCGTGCTTCTCGGCTCGGGGGTTGAAGTTGGCGACCTTCGCGGTCGCGTCGTCGAGTTGGAACATGGTTGCCTCTCGGTAGGGCCGGCAGCGCCGGCGGGGAGTTAGGCCTGCTTGGCAGCAGCGGCTTCGGCCTCGGCCTCGGCGAGGCGGCGCATGTCTTCCAGCGCCTCGGTGTTGCCGCAGTAGAAGTCGGGGATGCGCTCCAGCTTCGGATCGCTGGACATGTAGATCAGCGCAGCTGCGACGGAAGTGCCGAACGCGTATTCCAGGGCGCGGCCGCCATCGCCGGCCAGCGTCACCACCCAGCCCGCGCGGCAGTGCGTGGTGTTGCACGCATGCCAGGAACCCATGTCCAGCGCCTCGCGCTGCGACGCCGCGGCGTACACGGCCTGGTGAATGTCCTTGATGACGACGGGGCAGCGGCTGCCGTCGGCACCGCTCAGGTCGGCACAGCGCAGGTCGGCACCGCTCAGGTCGGCACCGCTCAGGTCGGCACAGCGCAGGTCGGCACCGCTCAGGTCGGCACCGCTCAGGTCGGCACAGCGCAGGTCGGCACCGCTCAGGTCGGCACCGCTCAGGTCGGCACCGCTCAGGTCGGCACAGCGCAGGTCGGCACCGCTGGCCGCGGCGGTCTTGACGGCGAATCCCAGCTGCACGCCATACGACTTGCCGGCGACTTCGGCGGACAGTTCGCAGCTGTACTGGACATTGCCGCTCCAGCGTTTCTTGATCTCGAATTTCATAGTGACGCTTCCTTGGTTGGGCTGGTTGGTAGTGGATCAGCGGATGCCGCGCCGCGGCGGTTCGGGGAAGTCGGATCAGTAGGGCTTTTCGACCTTGCCCTGGTCCTGCAGCGACTTGATGCGGAACAGCTCGTTGAGCAAAGAATCCATCTGCATGGCGATCTGGTTGCGCAGGCCATCCTTGAGCGCGCCCGTCACGTTCAGAGCGCTCTGCCTCATCGCAGCGCTGAAGTCCTCGGCACAGATCTGCGTCATCAGGAACTCGGCACGGGTGACGCTGCTGTAGTCGCTGCTGGAAGGCTTGCCAGTCTTCGCGTCGACCTTGGCTGACCAGTAGCCGGACACGGTCTTTTCCAGTTGCTTGCGGATGGTGGTCACCGGCCCGTCGGGCTGGCCCCAGGCGGTGACGCGCTGGTATTCAGCATCGAAGGAATTGGCCACCGCAGCATCGATCGCGACCTGGATCTGCGCTTCGGCTCGATCCACAAAGATCGCGTTAACGCGCTTCTTCACTTCCAATTCGATGAGGCCGGACAAGTCGTCGTCATGGCTGACGATCTCGTCCGCCGCCTTCGCGACGATTGCGGCTTTCAGGTCTTCTTCGTTGATGTTGAGCATGGCTTGCATCCTTCTTGGTTAGCGGATATCGCGCTTGGGCTGCGCGGGGAAGTCAGGGGTGTTCGGTCGGATGAAGGGGACAGGCTTGCGGCGCTGCCGGCGCGCAGCGCGCCATGCCCGGTGCGTGGCGATCAGCGCCCACACCAGCAGCACGGCGACCACCGGGCCGACGGTCCACGCCTCGACGATCACGCACCGGCGCAACAGGTCGCCCAGGAAGCCGACGGCCATGCCGCACGCCAGCAGACGGAGGAGGGCGGATGGCTTCACGCGTCACCTCGCGCTTTCGCCATTGCGCGCAGCGCGAAGTCCCAGGTGGCATCGGTGTGGCCGAACTGCTCCAGGCGCTGCAGTGCCTCGTAGAGATCCGGCGCTGCGGCGATCAGACGGGCGTTGGCGAGTAGTTCGACAGCTATCGGGCTTCCTTCATCCAGGCCGATTCGGATGTTGTCGGCGTACACGCAAGCAGGCACTTCCTTGCGCGCCCCGGCGCTCGGAAAGCTGCCAATCTTGTGGCAGCTGCCGCAGGTAGTTTGGACCGTCTCAAGCGCCCACGGCCCAGGCGTCCACTTCGTCTCGGCAGCCATCAGCGCACCGCCATCACGAGCAGAGTGAACAGCACGCCAGCGCAGAACGAGCACGCGCCGATCAGGAACAGGCCTTCCGCTTCCTCGCGGATCGGCGGGATGTCTTCGAAGTGATCCATGGTCAAGCGGCCTCCGGGCCGTTGTCGTCGGTGGTCGTGGTCTGCATGCGGGCGCGGCGCGCGCGCTCCGCCAGTTCGTTGCGCACCTGCTGCGGGCAGCCGGCGGCGAGGAAATCGCGCTCTGCCTGCCGCGGGTCGTAGCCCAGCTCACGCGCCAACTGCCGGACGTGCGAGATCTGGTACTTGTCGTGCGAGTCGCGCACCGGGAACTGCAGGATCTGGGCGCTCATGGCTAGCGCCCCCGGCGGTAGCAGCGGACTTCCCACTGCTCCCACTCCATGCCGTTGTGGGAAATGAAGCAGTCGAAGCCGCGACGGCTCATCGAGTCAGCGAAGCGGATAGCGTCCTGATGGATGCCGAACCGCTCGATTCGATCGGCCACCCGCTTGCGCCGAAACGCAAGACACAGCAGTGCGGCGATCACTGCGGCGATGAGCCAGTAAAGGCCGCTCATGGCGCACCGCCTACGCGAGCCAGGGCGGCATATAGGCGACGAGGCGTCTCCTGTTCTCCGGGGGCAGCCTTGGACTGCAGAACCGCAGCAGCATCGCGTGACGCAGCGATCAGTTCGGTCATGGCAGCTCGCTGTGCATAGACCACGGCCTGCAGTTCTACTGCGGTCATGTCGGCAAGCTCTTTGCCGCGCAGGCTTGGCGGGCGCACATCGACAGGGGCGGGGGCGGTCATGCCGCCACCTGCCAGGGCATGGCCGACGCAATCTGCGGCAGCGGAACGTCAGTGAAGGCCCGCGCGAATGCCGCGCCGTAGCGCTGCGACTGGATCGGGTTGCGGCGCAGGTGGCCAGGGCGGGCAGCGGCCAGCAGTTCCAGCGGATCGATCGGCGCCCAGCGCACCCAGCCATCGCAGCACAGCGGCTCGGTGCACGGCACCGCGAACTCGCACTGCGGGTCCTGGTCCCACGAGTTGTTGCGGGTCAGCTCGCCAGCACCCTGGCACGTCCTGCAGACATGCTCGGTCGGCGTGTTGCGCGTGTAGTAGCGGCCCATCTCGTTCTCCCTGCCCGTGTGCTGGGCGATGGGAGAAGTCTAGCGAACTAGACTAGGTAGTCAAGAGAACTAGACAAACTAGACGAAGAAATTTATGAACGGAGTGCCCGTTGTTCATTTTCTGCGGTAGCAGCGCACTTCCCACCGGGGTGGCTGAGTAGAGACTTGCTCAATCCAGCAGTGGTAGTCGCCGGAGTCCTCTTGCGCGACGGCGAAAGCTTGCGCGGCTTCCCGACTCGCGAAGTACTCGATGCGCTCGGCGACGCGCTTGCGCCGGAAAGCTATGACGAGCAGTGCTGCAGCGATGATTCCCGCGATCCATGCGAGGGGTTCCATTCCCTATCCTCAGTCGGCCCAAGCCCCGATCCAGTGTACACGCCCGATCACGGTGATCGGCTCTCGCCTTGAGTCCATGCGCCTGGGGCGTCGCCAGTTGTGGTCGCCTGCGGGGTTGTCCGATTGGAAGTAAACGGCGCCATCCAGCACCAGCGCCCGCTTTACGAAATACTCGGGGTAGGTCATGCCATCCACCTGGATCACATACAGCAGGCCATCGACCACACGGGTGTCGGAGGTGTCGAACAGGATTGCGTCGCCGTCCTTGATCGTCGGCTCCATGCTGTCGCCCTTGCCGTAGTAGACGGCCAGGGGGTGATTGTGGATGCCGCGCCGTCTCAGGCTAGAAGACTTGAATTTCAGCTTGTGCGTCTCGGCGTATTCGTCTGCCTCGGCGCCGGCTCCAAGGCCGACCGCCTGGGAGTAGCCGACGATCCCGACATAGCCGTCATCTTCGTCCGCTTGTTCGCCGCCCTCTATCGGCCCGCGCCCGTACTGCAGCCACTCTTGGTTGACCTGCAGCGCCCTGCTGAGCTTCGTCACCGTGCTGGCGCGCACCTTCTCCGCGCTCGTTGTGCCGTCCAGCAGGAAGTAGATTCCGGCCTTGCTGAGCACCTTCCGAGCGATCAGGTCGCCCGGCGTCATGCCGCGGAGGGTTAGGGCGTGCTTTAGACGCTCGGCCATCGTGTCCATAGGTCTAGAACAGTAGAGCGCATTCAGACTAGAGCGCTTGACACCGCAGTCTAGTTCACTAGACTCAGCAACCATGGACATGACCAAGCAAGCAGTGAAGAAGGCCCTCAAGCTTGAGACCGACGCCGAGCTTGCTCGGTTCTTTGGCATCGGCCGCTGGGCAGTAGGCCAGTGGAAAGACGAAAAGCCGATTCCCCCGCTTCGACAGTTCCAGGCGCGCGACCTGCGCCCCGACGTCTTCGGCCCCCCGCCGGCGAAGAAGCGCCGGAAGGCTGCATAGCTCCATGGACCTCGGCCAGCTTCTGCTCTGGCTCACGTACCCGTCAGCGGTCGATCGCATAGCGCGATCCGCTTACGCCGCCACGCGCGCTAGCCAGCTTCCGCATGACGAGCTTGCCGCGGACCCAGCGCACGGCGAACCAGTTTCCTCCGATCCGCACCAGCGTCGTGACGTTGTGCGGGGTCTGTCTTCGTAGCAATTCCATCTCGGGTCGTCCTCGTGGCGGCCTTCCATTTCCGCTCGACCTCAACCGTCAACACGAGTCATGACCACTCAACACGCGTTACCGCTGATCGGCGCAGTCCCCTCGATCAACCGCGTCCCGATGCACCTCATCGGCCTGTGCCACAGCTCCGGCGATGCCGTGCTGCTGGCGATCCGCGTCGGAAAGAAGTCGCAGCGCCAGGTGGCGCACGACATCGGCATGGAGCCGGCGCAGCTGTCCCGGATCGTCGGCGGCACCGCGCACATGCCCGCGGATCTGGCGCTGGACTTCGCCCGGGCGGTGCGCAACTGGGGCTGGCAGCAGTGGGTCGCGCACAACTGCGGCATGGACCTGGTGCCGCGCACCGAATCGACCGAGGAGCGGCTGCACCGCCTGGAGGTCGAGAACGCCGAACTTCGCCTGAGGAACGCTGCATGAGCACCACCATCATGGCGGCCTGCTGGCCGATGCAAATGGCGCCGACGCCGAAAGCCGTCCTCATCTCGCTGGCAGACAACGCCAACGACCAGGGCGAGTGCTGGCCGAGCATCCCGAAGATCTGCGAACGCACCTGCTTCAGCGAGCGGACGGTGCACGCCGCGATCAAGTGGCTGGAGGACATCGGGCTGGTCGTGGCTGACCGATCGAACGGCCGGCACACGCGCTACACGGTGCGTCCCGAAGCCTACAAACCACCGCAGGAGCTGCACCCCCGCAGCTCTCGCACCCCCGCAGCTCCTGCGGTGCAACCCCCGCAGATCTCGCAGAAACCCCCGCAGCTCCCGCAGTCACCCCCGCAGGAGCTGCGGTCTAACCGTAAAGAACCTACAAGAACCGTCAGAAGCAACCGTCAGGGAGACGCAGCTGTCGCTGCTGACCTCCTGCCCGAGTTGCCGGTGAACCTGGTGAAAGATTTCCTGGCGATCCGGAAGGCGAAGCGGCTGCCGTTGACCGAGACGGCCGTCGACGGGATGAAGCGGGAAGCCGCCAAGGCCGGGATCACGCTGGAGTCGGCGGTGCGGATGTGCTGCGAACGTGGGTGGGCGAGCTTCCGTTCCGACTGGCTGGCGCGCGACGGTGCCCCGGCGGCCGGGCAGGCCGTGTACGGCCAGCAGCAGCAGCGCGACCCGAACGCTCTGCCGAGGCTGGTGGCATGAGGCGCGACGACTCGGTTTTCCACGTCGAGCGGCTGGTGCTGTACACCGCCATGGCCCGGCCGTCGGCGCTGTCGGAGATCTCGCTGCAGGCCAAGCACTTCGGCCACGAGGCGCACGCGCAGCTGTGGGAGCTGATCCAGGCGCAGACGCTGCAGAACCGGCCGATCGACCCCGTGACGATGGTTGACGCCGCCGCGCGCCTTGGCGACCACCGGCTGTCCGAGTTGGCGATGGCGATCGGCAGCGCGACGGACCTGTACCCGGTCACCGAGGCGGGCTACCAGGCGCGGATCATCGCCGAGGCCTGGCGTGCACG
Source organism: Xanthomonas sp. NCPPB 1128 (assembly GCF_001043115.1). Classification (GTDB taxonomy): domain Bacteria; phylum Pseudomonadota; class Gammaproteobacteria; order Xanthomonadales; family Xanthomonadaceae; genus Xanthomonas_A. The sequence continues at coordinate 90,495 of NZ_LFME01000002.1, forward strand.
CGAGACGCTGCAGATCGGCCTGGACCTAGCTGCCTCGGCGAAGCAGCGCGAGGAAGGCGCGGCCGATCGCGCGATGCAGCGGCTCATGGACCTGCACACCGATGACCGCAGCTACGAACACACCGCGCGCACCGCGATGCAGGCTGCGCTGGACGGGGCTGCGCGGGCGCGTGCCAACGGCGGCCGCATCCTGGGTGTGCCGACGGGGATCTTCGACCTCGACGACACGCTGGGCGGCCTGCACGACTGCGACCTGATCGTGATCGGCGCGCCTCCCGGCACAGGCAAAACAGGCCTGCTGCTGGGCACCACGGCCGCCGGCGCGAAGGTCGGCCCCGTCGGCCTGATCTCGGGCGAGCAGCCGCACGACCAGGTCGGTCTGCGCTGGCTCGCCGTGGGCAGCAGCATCGGCGTGGGCCGGCTGCGCGCCGGCAAGTTCGACGAGCACGACATGTCGAGCATGGATCACGCCGCCGAACGCTTCGGCGCGCTGCCGGTGCACATCCTTGATCGCGGCTCGCCGGACATCACCGAGGTGATCCGCGTGGCGCGGCGCTGGAAGGCGCAGTACGGCCTTCGGGCGCTGTACGTCGATTACCTGCAGCGGCTGGAGATGGAGTCGCTGTCGAAGGCGCCGAAGCACGAGCGGATTGGCGCCATCGCACGGAGTCTGAAGAACCTGGCGCGCGACCTGCGCATCCCCGTCGTTGCGCTGTCGCAGGTTCGGCGGCCGCAGACCGAGAAGCCGGGCGACAACCCACGGCTGACGATGCACCACCTGGCCGACAGCTCCGAGATCGAGAAGGAGGCCGACCAGATCATGATGCTGTGGCGCGACAAGTCGAACCCCCAGTCGGAGCGCAGCGCGGCCGAGATCAATGTGGTCAAGAACCGGCACGGGAACATCGGCACGGTCTACTGCACCTGGCACGGCGGCACCACGTCGTTCGTTAACCGCAGCGCAGCGGATGAGTTCGAGGGGGCCGCATGACCACGGCCGCCGCGAAGAAGGTGCAGAGCAAGCGCGCGCGCCGGCCGGTCTACGCCGTGGTGGAGCGCGTGGTGGTGCTGGAGACTGGCGAGGAGCGGCTGGCCATCCTGGCCGCGCACCCGATCGACCGGAAGCTGATGCACGAGCGCGGCTACCGACGAGGCGACGAACTGCGGCTGGAGATCAAGAAGCCGCGGAACGTGAAGTTCCACCGCCTGGCGCACGCCGTCGGCGCGCTACTGGTCGAGAACGTCGAGGCGTTCCGCGCCCGCGGCAGCCACGACGCGCTGAAGCAGGTGCAGCGCGAGGCCGGGGTGTGCTGCGAGCCGATGGAACTTGACCTGGGGCCGGTGCTGGGCAAGGTGGCAGTGCAGGTGCCGCGCTCGATCGCGTTCGACGAGATGGACGGAGCCGAGTTCGAGCAGTTCTTCCTGGGCATCTGCGACTACATCGACCAGCACTACCAGTCAGCGATGACCGAGGAAGTGCGGGCTGAGTACCTGCTGATGGTGGCTGGGAACGGAACGCAGCCGGCGCCGGCGCGGAGGGCTGCATGATCCAGGTCGCCGTCCTGTTCGCCCGTGCCGATAGCGTCTACAAGACGCTTCCCGGCTGCGACGTGTACGACATGGAGCGCGACGCGCGCACGTTCGCCGGCGGCATGCAGGTGGCGGCATGAAGCGCGGCCGCAGCACTGGCGCTCCGACGCGCGCGCAGCAGGCGCGGTTCGATGCGATCCGCGAAGTCGGCTGCATCGTCGCGCGCTCCCTCGGCCTGGGCCACGTGCCTTGCGAGATCCACCACCTGACCGTAGGCGGCAAGCACGGCGCCCCGCGGCGCGGCCACGACTACACCGTCGGCCTCAACAGCTGGTCGCACCGCGGCGAGCCGTTCGGCGGCATGTCGGCGGCGCAGTGCGAGGCGATGTTCGGCCCCTCCTACGCGCGCCAGCCGCGCGCATTCCGCGAGCAGATCGGCAGGGACGACTACCTGCTTGACCTGCAGAACACCCTGATCGAACAGCACACAGCGAGGGCAGCATGATCAACGAACAGCGATACGAGCAGGCGAGGGAGGCCGGGCGCCGCGCGCGCCAGGTCGGGAAGGGGCGCGACGACGGCCCGCGCTACGGCATCACGACCGACGACCGGGCGCTGCGGGAAGCCTGGGTGCTGGGCTGGGATGCAGAGGACCAGGAGCGCAAGCCGCGCCGGAGCGCGGCATGACCAAGACGCTGGCCAAGAAGATCCACGACCGGCTGCAGCGCGTCGGCAAGCGCGCTGGTCTGGCGCCGGCGCAGAAGCCAGTGGCGCAGACCGGGCCGGCCGAGACCGTCGAGCAGTTCCTCGCTCGCGGTGGGCGCGTGCAGCAGCTGCCTGGCATCCAGGGCGCGCCGCCGCCGCGTACCATTCCGACCTGGAGAAATGCGCTATGACCATGCGGCTGACGTTCGGTGTGGACCCGGGATTGACCGGTGCGGTGGCGACCCTGATCGATGGTGAGGCCGGCCCGATCCTGGACATGCCGACGGTGCTGGTCGGCGACTGGCGGGAGGTCGACGCAAGGGCCTTGGCGGTGTGGATCCGCGAACAGCGTGCCGCGCACCCCGGCGCCTACGTCTGTGCCTGCATCGAGAAGGTCGGTGCGCGGCCCAACGATGGCGGCACAACGGCTTTCCGATTCGGCGACAGCTACGGCCAGGCGCGCGCCGTGCTTCAGGTCCTTGGCATTCCCTACACCCGTGCCATTCCGGCGGTGTGGAAGCGCCGCATGGGGCTACTGGGGCAGGACAAAGACGCGGCGCGCCAGCTCGCCCTGCAGCGCTTCCCGGCTGCCGCCACGCAGCTGCAGCGGAAGAAGGACGACGGTCGCGCCGACGCGCTGCTGATCGCGCTGTACCACGAACACACAGAGCAGGGGGCATGGGCAGCATGACCCGCGACGAATTCGACAACCTGCTGCGCCTGTGGGGCTGGGCGTTCGGCCCGCGCCGCCAGGAGCAGGAAGAGGGCGCCGGCATGTACGGCACATCGGCGCTCGCCGGGCTGGGCCGGCCGGCGACGATCCGGCAATCGACGACGATGGACCGCGGCGGCGTGGCGCGGCGGCGCATGCTGGGCGTTGCCGCCGGTCTGGTCGATGACGCCGGCGTCGTCCATCTCGTGCCGGCGTGGACCGTCGAACCAGTCCGCGGAACGCAGACCCGCACCGGCGCGGCGAAGGTGCTGGCGCCGGACTTCAGCATTCCCGCCGATGCGCTGCGCGTGGAGCAGTCCGTGACCCGACTACGCCGGCAGGAGCACGACCTGGCGACCGCGCTGCGGACCCAGTTCTGCACGGTGCTCGGCGGCCAGCGCGACAAGGCAGACCACCTGGGGCTGCGGCTTGGCGTCTATCGGGAGCGTCTGGCGGAGGCCAAGGGGTGGGTGCGCCGCGACCTCGACGCTTGACGCGTTCCGAACGCTGATCTACTCTCGGCGCCATTCCTCAGAAGTCCGTCAGCGGCCCGCCATCGAGCGGGCCGTTTGCGTTTCTGGCCTCCCCGAAGGGACCCCCATGTCGCTCCTACCCCTCCCGATCGCGCCCGCGCTGGCGCTGTCGCAGATCATCGTGCCTGCGCTCGTCGAGATAGGCGACGGCATGGACTCACCGCCGGCGCGCGTGCAACTGCTGGCCATGGCCATGCAGGAATCCGGCCTGAAGACCCGCCACCAGATCGGCGGCCCGGCGCGTGGCCTGTGGCAGTTCGAGACCGCCGGCGTGCGCGGCGTGCTGACGCACTCATCCAGCCAGCGGCGCGCGCGGGCGCTGTGCGAGCGCCACGGCATCGCGCCGACCATCGCCGCTGTATTCGACGCGCTCGAACGCGACGACGTTCTGGCGGCCGGCTTCGCGCGCCTGCTGCTGTGGACGCTGCCGGTAGCGTTGCCGGCGCTGGGCGACGAGCAGGAGGCCTGGAACCAGTACATCGAGGCCTGGCGGCCGGGCAAGCCGCACCGTGACCGCTGGGCGACGGTGTACCCGCAGGCGCTCCGGGCGGTGCAGGGGTGAACATGGAAGTGCAGCCAGGCAACGACGGCCGCGCACGTGTCGCGCTGGGGCCTGTGGAGCGCTGGGCCGCCGGCGTCATGGGCGCGGCGATCGTCATGTGCGGCTACTGGCTGCTGGGGTCGGTGCAGTCGATGCTCGGCCAGCAGCAGGCCACCGCGCAGCAACTGGCGACGATGACGCAGCAGCTGCAGACCATCAACACGCAGTTGGCGGACGTGCCGGCGTTGAAGCTGGAAGTCGCGAAGACGCAGATCAAGGTCGAGCAGCACGACCAGGAAATCAAGGAGCTGAAGCAGCTCCGAGGTATGAAATGAAGGTCGAACTGATCGAGGACTGGCGCCGCGCGTGGAAGCTGGCCAGCGTCCAGGTGTTCGCTGGTATCGCGCTGTTGCCGGACATCTACAACGGCGTGGCCGCGCTCGGCTGGATGGATGAGCTTCCCGGCCCGGCGAAGTGGATCATCCGAAGCATGGGCGCCGCCGGCGTGATCGCGCGCATCGTGCGGCAGAACTCCCCGGCGCCGCGCGCATGATCGCCACCCCGGACCCCGCGCGCCCTTACCTCGCCACTATCCGCGTGGTCGGCTACTGCCTGCTGGCCGGCGTCGTGCTAATCGCTGGCTGCAACCTAGGCCAGCGCATGAAGAGCGCCGACGCCGCCGACAAGGTGGCGGCTGCCGGCAAGGCGCAGGCCAAGGCCGAGCAACTCGCCGCCGACCGCCTGGCGTCGGCGAACGCGTGCGGCGCGGCGCTGGCCGACGTCAACCGCGATACCGCGCTGGCGAAGCAGCGAGCGGACGACTGGAAGCGAGCCGCCGAGATCGCCGACGCTCGTGCCGCGAAGGCCACCAGCGCCGCCGCCGCGGCCGCCGCGCGCGCCGACAAGGCCCTGCAGGCGGCCAAGGCCAATGCAACTTGCCGCTCGCAGCTCGCGATAGAGCTGTGCCCCGAGATCCCACTGCTGTAGGAGCAGGCCATGACCGACCACCAGATCGAACAGGAAATCCAGGCCAAGGGCCTGACCGCGCCGCGCGTGAAGCCGGCGGACATCGAGGCGGAGATCGCCAGCGAGTACTACTTCACCGCGTCCCATGGCGCGGCCAGCGAGTTCGCGCTGACCAAGTTTCATGGTGAGGACTCCTTGCCGCATGCACCCCTGGAAATGCTCACCTTCTGCGTGCTCGTGCTGCGCAACGGCTTCACCGTCACCGGCGAATCGGCCTGCGCCAGCCCGGAGAACTTCGACGCCGAGATCGGCCGCAAGATCGCGCGGCAGAACGCCGTGGCGAAAGTCTGGCCGCTGCTGGGCTTCCGGCTGCGCGACAAGCTGGCGGGCTGACGATGCACCGCCTCCTGTTGATCGTCGTGCTGCTTCCGCTCGCTGGCTGGGGTGGGTGCTCCGCCCCGGTGAAGCCGCAGATCCCCGAGAAGGTCTACGTGCGTGTCGAGGTGCCGGCGCAGCTGCCCAAGAGCCTGACCGCCGGCTGCCCCCCGGTGCATGCGCAGCAGCGCTCGATCGAGGCCGTGGTGTCCGCCTACAACACCAACATCCCGAGCCAGACCGACTGCGACCAGCGCATGGGTGAGATCCGCCGCCTGACCGCGCCGGCCCAGGAGCAGAGCAAGCCGTGAGCGCCTGCGACGAAATCGGCACCGTCAGCCGCGCCTACGTCTCGGCGCACGACCGCACCCGCATCCACCAGGTCAGCGTGCCGCCCGGTGAGCGCCGCTGCGTCGTGGCCGACTTCAACGGAGCGCTGTCGCCGGCCCGCTCGATCGCCTCGGCCGAGTGGCGGCTGTCCAGCCTGGGCGTGGCGTCGATGAGCGACGCGGCCATCCCGAACGCACGCACGGCGCAGGTGCAGGTGCGCGTCGGCTTCCCCGGGCAGGTGGCGCTACGCTGCGTGGCCACGCTGGACAACGGCGAGACCTACGTGCAGCGCTACGTGATCGTCGTGCCGTCGATGCCGTTCTTCGGCGACGAGGCGGTGCAGGCCGGCCCGCTGGTGCTGACGGCGGTGCCAGCGTGATGCGTAGTACGATTGCCGCGTCTGGGTGTGCAGGAGCCGGCGCAGAAGCTTGCGACGGGAGCCAATCGCCGGTGTGTGCTGGGTTCAATGACCAGGCCCGCAACGCCACGCCGGAAACGATAGGCGTCTCCAGGGCATTGCCAGCGGGTTCGAGTCCCGCCGCCCAGACGCTTCACCTCGGGGGCTGCTGCTGATGGCACGCCCCAGCAAGTACAGCCAGGCGCTGCTGGACCGCATCTGCCAGGAGCTGGCCAAGGGCCGGCCGCTGACGGTCATCTGCCGCGAGATCAGCGACGAGGGCACCGCACTGGCTCCACGTACCGTTCGCGACTGGATCAACGAGCGGGACGCCGACGACAAGCTGACCGAGCGTGCTCGGCACGTATCCGCCGCCATCGCGTGCGCGAGGGAGCTGGGCGAGGAAGCACTGGCCGAGCAGTGCCTGGAAATCGCCGACGACAGCCGGAACGACTGGATGGACCGCGCGGCAGAGAAGGGCGACGAGATCGCGCTGCAGTTCAACGGCGAGCACGTCCAGCGCTCCAAGCTGCGCATTGAGACCCGCCTGAAGCTGCTGGCGAAGTTCAACCCGAAGCGCTGGGGCGACAAGGTGGCTCAGGAGATCAGCGGCCCAGGCGGCGCGCCGGTTCAGTCGGTGACCCGCATTGAGCTGGTGGCGGCGACCGGCTCGCAGGTAGCGGATGACCACAGTCCGGATTGAACTGCCGCCCAAGCTGGTGCCGGTCTTCGCCGGTGAGGCTGACTTCCGCGGCGCCTACGGTGGACGCGGCTCAGCCAAGACGCGCAGCTTCGCCAAGATGGCGGCGGTTCGCGCTCTCATGTGGGCGCAGGAAGGGCGCCGGGGTGTAGTGGTGTGCGGTCGCGAGTTCATGAACTCGCTGGCCGAGTCGTCCATGGCCGAGGTCAAGGCGGCGATCCAGTCGGAGCCGTGGCTGGCCGCGCACTTCGATGTCGGCGAGGAGTACATCCGCACCGCTGACCGCAGGGTTGAGTTCGTCTTCATCGGCCTGCGCCGCAACCTGGACAGCATCAAGTCCAAGGCGCGCATCCTGCTGTTGTGGGTGGACGAAGCGGAGAACGTCAGCGAGACGGCCTGGGAGAAGGCAATCCCGACCGTTCGGGAGGAAGGGTCCGAGATCTGGGTGACCTGGAACCCTGAGCGGGAAGCCAGCGCGACGCACAAGCGGTTCCGCGATGATCCGCCGGCGCGCAGCAAGATCGTTGAGCTGAACTGGCGGGACAACCCTTTCTTCCCGGAGTCGCTGAACCGCAAGCGCCTTGAGGACAAGGAGAAGCGGCCGGACAGCTACGACCACATCTGGGAAGGCGGGATGAAGACGGCGATCAGCGGCGCGTACTACGCCGCGGCGCTGGCGCAGGCCAAGGAAGAGGGGCGAATCAGCCGTGTCGCGGCAGACCCGCTCATGACCTTGCGGGCCTACTGGGACATCGGCGGCACGGGTGCCAAGGCCGACGCTTGCGCAATCTGGATCGTTCAGTTCATCGGTCGGTCTATCCCCGTGGTGCGCTACTACGAGGCGGTCGGGCAGCCGCTGGCAACGCACGTGGACTGGCTGCGCCGGAACGGCTTCGATCGCGCTGCCTGCGTGCTTCCACACGACGGCGCAGCGCACGACAAGGTGCATGCGGTCAGCTACGAGAGCGAGTTGCGCAAAGCTGGCTTCGAGGTTCGCGTGATTCCCAATATGGGAGTCGGCGCGGCGATGACTCGCATCGAGGCGGCGCGGCGCGTGCTGCCCAGCGTGTGGTTCAACAACGCCATGGTCCGTGATGCACGGGAAGGCCTGGAAGGCAAAGAGGCGGACGCCACCGGCGCCGGCCGAGCGGCCTTGGGCTGGTATCACGAGAAGCGCGACGAGAAGCGCAACATCGGCTTCGGCCCGAACCACGACTGGGCCAGCCACGGCTCCGACGCATTCGGCCTGATGGCCGTGGACTACCTGAGCACCGACCACACGACCGTGGCCGACACCTCCGGTCTGATGGACTACCCAACGGATTACTGATGGCAGATCGCACCGACAACGACGCGCTGGCCGAGATGCGCAAGCGATACGACCGAGCGACCGAGGCGTGCAGCAAGCTGTACGACGCGGCGCGCGAGGACGAGCGGTTCGTCACGATCCCCGGCGAGCAGTGGGACAAGCAGCTGAAGGCTCGCCGGCGCAACCGGCCGACCTACGAGTTCCCGAAGCTTTACCCGCACATCCGCGACGTGGTCAACGAGATGCGTCAGGGCCGGCCGCAGGGCAAGGTGCGCCCGTCGGAGGAGAGCGACACCGGCTTGGCCGAGATCATGCAGGGCATCTGCCGCAACATCGAGTCGGTGAGCAACGCCGACCGCGCCTACGACATCGCCTACGAGAAGGCGCTGAAGGGCGGCTTCGGCGTGTGGCGGATCTGCACCGACTACATCAACGACGACGACTTCGAGCAGGACATCTGCATCAAGGCGGTGCGCAACCCCTACGCCGTGAAGTTCGACGCCGCGGCCCAGGAGATCGATCGGCGCGACGCGAACTTCGCGTTCGTGGAAGAACTGATCCCCGAGGCCGACTACGAGCGGCAGTGGCCGGACGTGCCCCTGGCTGACTTCGAAGGCGACGCGGCACACGACCAGTCGAAGTGGCGCGAGGCCGGCAAGGTCCGCATCGTCGAATACTGGTACAAGGAGCCGAAGAAGCGCGAGCTGTGGGCGCTGAGCAGCGGCGCGGTGGTGTTCGCCGACGAGGCTGGACTGGACGAGGACGAGCTGGCGCTGGCCGGCCTGCAGATCCTGCGCCGGCGTACCGTGGACTCTCACGTCGTGAAGGTCCGGCTGAGCAACGGCAGCCAGTGGCTGACCGAGCCGCAGGTGTTCCCGAGCAAGTACATCGGCCTGGTGCCGGTCTGGGGCAACATCGACAATATCGACGGCGAGGACTACTGGCAGGGCATGGTCCGCGCGAATAAGGACCAGCAGCGCTTGCACAACGTGCACCGCACCGCGGCGATCGAGGCCGTGGCGAAGTCGCCGAAAGCGCCCTTCATCTTGAGGATGAAGGACATCAAGGGGTACGAGAATTTTTGGAAGGCAGCGAATTCCGAGGACTTCCCGTACCTGCCCCTGGCGGACGCCGCGACCGACATCCCGAAGCGCTCGCAGCAGGCTGAGATCCCGGCCGCGCTGCTGCAGCTGGCGGCGATGGACAACGAGGACATCAAGGCCAGCACCGGCCGCTACAACGCCAGCCTGGGCGCCACGTCGAACGAGACCAGCGGCCGCGCGATCAACGCGCGCAAGCTGCAGGGCGCGGTGGCGACCTTCAACTACCTGGACAACCTGGGCTACGCGATCCAGTACACCTACGAGATCCTGGTCGACATGATCCCGCGGGTGTACGACACCCAGCGCGTCGTGCGCGTGCTCGGCGCCGACGGCGGCGAGAAGTGGAAGACCCTCTACCAGGAGGTGGTGGACCCGGAGACCGGGCAAACCATAGTGCTCAACGACATCCGCAAGGGGAAGTACGACGTGACCATCACCGTCGGCCCGAGCTTCGCCACCCAGCGCATGGAGGCTGTCGACGCGTTCACCCAGATGCTTGGCCAGATGGGGCCGGGCCTGCCGCCGCCGATCGCCGCGCTCATGGCATACACCGCGATCAAGAACATGGATCTGCCGGGATCGGAGGAGCTGGACGAAGCGTTCCGCAAGATCCTGGTGGAGCAGGGCGTCATCCCTCCGAAGGACGGCGAGGAGCCGCCGAAGCCGCAGCAGCCTGACCCGAAGGTGCAGGCGGAAGCCGGCAAGACCGCCGCGCAAGCGCAGTTGGCGCAGGCCCAGGCCGAGGGCCAGCAGTTGGAGAACCTGACGATCGCTCAGCAGCTCCAGCTGCAGCAGATGCTGCCAGCCATCCTGCAGCAGCTGCAGGCCACGGCAGCGCCGCCGGGCGCGCCGCCGCTACCCGACCCGCAGGGCATGCCGATGCCCGCCCAGATGCCCAATCAACCGCCGCAAGGCGGTTTTTCTTTGCCCGCACCCACGGCGTAACGCCGCCCGCATCGGCCCGGCTTGGCCGAAACCCGAGAGGATGAGATGAGCGACAACACCGAAGCCCTGCCCCAGGGCGGCCAGACCGTGGCCGAAGGGAACACCCAGGCCCAGCAGCCGCAGCCGCGCAACGACATCGAAGCGCAGCGCATGGAGGCCGATGCGGCCGCCCAGCAGCCGGCCGCCGACAAGGACAAGGCCGATGCGGAGCGCAAGCGCAACCGCACGCGCGACTACATCCAGCGGCTGAACGCGGAGAACGCCGAGTACCGCCGCAAGATCGCCGACATCGAAGCCCGCCTGCCGAAGGCGCCCGAACCGAAGGGTGCGCCGAAGCCGGAGGACTTCAATTTCGATGAAGACGCGTACCAGCGCGCCAAGATCCAGCACGAGCTGGCCGAGGCCCGCAAGCAGTGGGACGCGGAAAACCAGACCAAGGCCGAAGCCCAGAAGCAGCAGGAAACCGCCAACGCGTATGCGCAGCGCGCAAACGCATTCGCCGCGATCCATGAGGACTACCTCGAGGTCGTCGGTTCGATGGATCCCTCGCTGCTGCTGCCGGAGCTTCAGGCCGCGATCATCGCCCACGAAAAGGGGCCGGAGATCGCTTATCGGCTCGCCCAGAACGAGGACGAGCTGCTGCAGTTGGCGTCCACACGCCCCGAGCTACTGGAGCGGGCGCTGGCCCGCTACGCCGCGCGCATGAGCGATGCGCCGCCGGAACCGATTGCGCCTGCCGCGGCCGCGGCGAACGCACTGGCCACTCCGGCAATCGCCACCCAACCCAAACCCATTTCCCAAGCGCCGGCCCCCGCGCCGCGCGTCGGCGGTCGTGCGCCAGCGGAAACCCCGCCGGAAAAGCTCACCGACGACCAGTGGTACGCGCGTGACCGGGAGCGCAGGCGCAAGCGATAACCCATAGGAGTTCACCATGGCCAACGTCGGCCAAGCACTGACCCACCAGATGGTTGCCCGCGAGGCGGCCAAGATGCTGGTGGAAGAAAACGAAGTCGTCAGCAACATCAACACCGACCGCTCGATCGAGTTCGGCGAGGAGGTCAACGGCTACGGCAAGGGCGACACCGTCAAGGTGATGATCCCGCCCACCCCGGTCGTGTTCGACGGCAACGTGTTCGCCGGCGGCAGCTCCACCGCGCCGTCGACCAACGAGAGCTACGTCAACCTGATCCTGGACACCCAGAAGCACGTCGGCCTGACCTTCGGCGCGAAGGAGAAGAAGCTCGAGCTGACCGACTTCAAGAAGCGGTTCCTGAAGCCGGCCATGCAGGCGCTCAGCTCCAAGATCAATGCGGACCTCCTGAACCGCATGCGCTACCAGACCGCCAACGTGGTGGGCACCTGGGGCACGATCCCGAGCACCCGCACGCCGTACCGCGCGGCCAGCGCCATGCTGAACCGCTTCCTGGCGCCCAGCGGTGACCGCAGCCTGCACTTCTCGTCCGACGCGAACATCGCGCTGGCCGAGGCCAACTCGCCCCTGTTCCACACGAAGGGCGAGTTGGAGGAGGAGTTCAGCGAGAACGCCGTCGGGCGCTTCGCCGGATTCGACTTCTACGAGCAGCAGGGTCTGTCGGTGCAGGCCAACGGCGCCGGCTCCGGCTACGCGGTCAATGGCGCTGGCCAGACGGGCAACCTGCTGGCGGTGACGACCGGCACCGGTGCGCTGACCCGCGGTACGGTCTTCACCATCGCCGGCGTCAACGCGGTGCACCCGATCACCGGTGCGGATACCGGGCAGCCGCGCATGTTCGTGGTCACCGCAGACTACGCCGGCGGCGCGGGCAGCGTCTCGATCTTCCCGGCGATCTACCCGGTCACCTCGACCTACATCGGCACCGTCACTGCATCGCCGGCGAACAGCGCGGCGATCACCGTGTTCGGCACCGCCTCGCAGAGCAAGCGCCAGGGCATCGGCTTCCACCGCGATGCGTTCGCCGCCGCTTTCGCGCCGCTGCCGGTGCTGGCGTCCTGCGAGGGCTACACCGCCACCATCGGCAAGGTCAGCGTCCGCGTGATGACCTTCGGCGACGGCTACAACGACCGGGAGAACACCCGTATCGACGTGCTGTACGGCGAGGCCGCGGTGCGTCCCGACCACTCGGTGCGCATCACCGAGTAACCCCACAGGGGCCGGCCTTCGGGCTGGCCCCTTTCCGTTTCGATCAGGAGTGCACCATGGAATTCCCGAAGATGCTGTACCAAGGCGGCGAGCTGGAGGGCGATACCGTCATCGTCCAGAGCCAGGAAGAGCAGGACGCGCAGAAAGCCAACGGCTTCCTGCCGCTCGGCGAGCGCCCGGCCAAGGGCAAGGGCGACAAGTGACCGCCGTCGCCAGGATCGTGACCGACGCTCTGTGCCTCCTGCGGGTGCTGGACCCGCGCGAGGCGCCCGAGGCCGAGGACATGGCAGCCGGCATCCGCGCGCTCAACCTGATGATGCGCGTGTGGGAGATTGACGGCCCAGCGCTCGGCTGGAGCGACGTCTCGAATCCTGGCGACACCCTGCCGGCGCCGCCCGAGGCCGAGCAGGCCATCACCGACAACCTGGCAGTTAGTCTGCGGCCGCGGTACGGCTGTGAGCTGGAGCCAGACGTGCTGGCGCGCGCCTCGGTGGGCTATTCGACCCTCAAGGCACGCGAGATCTCCAACAGCTTCCAGCGCCTGGAATATCCGGACCTGCCGTGCGGTCAGGGTAGGCCCGCCGGCAGCTGGCGCGACGGATTCAACTGCTGATGCGTACCCAACCGCTCGACCTGCTGGGCGGCTTTGCCGCTGACCACGCGCTGGAGTGGTGCGCGGAGGACTGCATCAACTGGATTCCCGAGGTCGCCGAGACGCAGGGCACGCGCACGCGCATGAAGCTGGTGTCGCGGCCGGGCCTGCGGCCGCTCGTGGACCTGGCCAACGGCCCGATCCGCGGCCTGCACGTGGCCGAGGGCGCGCTGTTCGCCGTGTCGGGCAACAAGCTCTACCAGGTGTCGTCCAAGGTGGTGGCCACGGCGCGCGGCATCATCCCGGGCGTCACGCGCGTGCACATGGCGCACAACCAGATCACCGGCGGCAACCAGTTGCTGGTCGCCAACGGCCAGAGCGGCTACGTCTGGGACACGGTCGCCGGCAACCTGGCGCGGATCTCCGACGAGGGCTACCCCGGCGCGAAGTCCGCGGGGTACATCGACAGCTACCTGCCGCAGGTCGAGCCGTTCGGCCGCTTCTGGTTCCACAGCCAACTGGCGGACGCCAAGAACTACAACACGCTCGACCGCTACGAGTCCGAAGCATCGCCGGACAAGATCGTCACGCTGACCGTGTCGCAGAAGGAGGTCGTGGTCTTCAACGAGACCACAATCGAGTTCTTCTACGACTCGGGCACCAACACCAAAACGTTCAAGAACAAGGGCGTCGTGGTGGAGCGGGGGTGTGCCAGCGCCGATTCCGTGGTGAACCTGGACAACAGCCCGATGTGGCTGGGCAACGATGGTGTGGTGTACCGCCTCGACGGCTACCAGGCGGTGCCGATCTCGAACGGCCCTTTGCAGGACGCGATCCGCGGCCAGAACTGGTCGCAGGCATACGCGTTCGCATGGGAGGGCAGCCGCCACAAGGTCTACTACCTGACGCTGCCGGACGGGCGCACCTATGGCCATGACGTGGTCACCCGGCTATGGCACCGCGCCACGTCGTTCGGGCTGGATCGCTGGCGCGTGAGCCACCTGGTGAAGTGGAACGGCATCTGGGTCGCCGGCGACGCCTTCAGCGGCCAGCTGTGGGTGCTGGACGAGGACTATGCGCTGGAAGGGAGCCAGCCGATCGTGCGCGAGCGCGTTTCGCAGCCCACCACGGCCGACATGAACGCGCTGGAGGTGCCGTACCTGGAACTGCTGGTGCGCACCGGTGCGGCCAGCCAGGAGGACCCGCAGCCTTCGCTCGACATCTCCGGCGTAACGCTGATCCCTTCCACCGGCAGCTTCGCCTACTCGACGGTGGCGCACACGCGTACCGTCGGCGCGCAGCTGCCGGTGGTGGAGAACCAGCACACCGGCACCGGCAAGACGGACGTGATCGTTGCGCTGGAACAGCTGTTCGCCTCGCTGCCGACCTGCAACACCGTGAGCCTGGTGGTGTCGTGGTTCGGCGACGACCTGCGCGCCGGCCAGTGTCAGATCAAGCCGCGCCTGGCGGTCGCGCCGGGCACGCAGGGCAGCGTGTCCTGGTCGCCGAGCAACTGGCAGGTGGCCGGCGTCACCGCCAGCACCGCCACGTTGGTCACGTTCGTGTCCGATCCCAACGGCGGCCACAGCGTGTACGGCTCGACGCCGTCCGACGACTCGATCGTGCAGGTGATCCAGTATCTGCGCGCGCAGGGCAAGCGCATCGTGTTCTATCCGTTCGTGCTGATGGACGTGCCGGCCGGGAACACGCTGCCGAACCCTTACGGCGGCAGCAGCCAGCCGATCAACCCGTGGCGAGGCCGCGTGACGTGCTACCCGGCGCCCGGGCAGGCCGGCACCCCCGACGGCACCGCCGCGGCCGGCACACAGATCGACACGTTCTTCAGCCGGACTTGGGGGTTTGCGCGCTTCATCGCGCACTACCGCGACCTGTGCGCCAGCGCTGGCGGCGTCGACGTGTTCCTGATCGGGTCGGAAATGGTCGGAATCACGCAGGTCCGCTCGGCCGCCACGGTGTACCCGGCCGTCGCGCAGCTGCGCACGATCGCCGCCGGCGTCAAGGCGGCCATGCCGACGGCGCTGGTCTCCTACGCTGCGGACTGGACCGAGTACCACAGCCGGCAGTACCCCGACGGAACGCTCAACTTCCACCTGGATCCGCTGTGGGCGGACAGCAACATCGATTTCGTGGGCATCGACAACTACCTGCCGATCGCGAACGTGCGCGCCGACGACAACCCGAGCCTGATCTACAGCGTTCCGTATCTGCAGTCGAACATCGAGGGCGGCGAGCTGTTCGACTGGTACTACGTGGACCGCGCGAACAACATCAAGGCACCCATCACCGATGGCGCCTACGGCAAGCCCTGGGTCTATCGGCAAAAGGACATCCGCGGTTGGTGGAGCAACACGCACGTGGCGCGCGCCGCCGGCGTCGAGACGACGGCCACCGCATGGGTCCCTGGCAGCAAGCCCATATGGTTCACGGAGTATGGATGTCCGGCGATCAATAGGGGGCCGAACCAACCGAACGTGTTCTTCGACCCCAACAGCAGCGAGTCGACGCTGCCGTACTTCTCGACCGGCCTGCGCGACGACTTAGCGCAGCGGAGCTACTACGAGGCGACGATCGGCTACTGGCGCGAGCACGGCGGCGCGATGCTCTCCACCGACAACATGATCGCGTGGACGTGGGATGCACGGCCATACCCTCAGTTCCCGTCGCTCACAAGCGAGTGGGGCGACTACGGAAACTACCCGCGCGGGCACTGGCTGCAGGGGCGCTACCGCACCCAGGCCGAGCTACCGGACCGCGCGATCGAGATCTGCTACTCGGACGACGGCCGCAACTACACCAACTGGATCCGGCGCGACCTGGGCGAAGTCGGCGAGTACGGCAAGCGGATCCAGATCAACAACCTCGGGCGCCTGCGCAATCGCGTATGGCGCATCCGCACCAGCTCACCCCTGCCGACCGAGCTTGAGGGCGCGGTGGCCACTATCAGGATGCTGCGATGAGCAACGAAGACCACGACGAGAGCGCTGGCCCGCTGGCCAGGGCTGGGCGACACCCGACCATGGAGCAGTTGCGTGCGCTTGAGGCTGAACTACGCAAGTACCCGCAGGCAGACATCCCCGTGAAGCATCACTTTGCCGATGGCATCTACTGCCGCGAGGTCTTCATTCCCGCGGGCACCGTGCTGACCGGGAAGGTCCACAGATTCGCCACCCTGAACATCCTGGCGCAGGGCGAGATCGAAGTCACCACACCCGAAGGCGTGCGGCGGCTTTGCGCGCCGGCGGTGTTCACGTCGCCCGCGGGCTGCAAGAAAGTGGGCTACGCCCACACCGACACCATCTGGATCAACGTCCACCCCACCAAGCTGCGGGACGTGGCGTCGATCGAGTCCAAGTTCATCGAGCCGGAGCCTCTTCCGGCCATCACGCACGAAGGGGAGTAACCATGGGCTGGGTAGCAGTTGGAGCCGCCGCGGTGACGGCCATTGGCGGGGCGTATTCCGCGAATCAGCAGAAGAACGCGGCGAAGGACGCAGCCAATGCGTCGAACGCGGCGCAGACACAGGCATGGGCGGCAAACAACGCCAACATGCAGCCCTACCTGACGGCGGGGCAGAACGCGCTGACGCAGATCCAGCAGCTCAACGCCGGCAACTTCGACAGCTTCAAGGAGTCGCCGGACTACGCATGGACGCGCGACCAGGGCATCCAGGCGCTGGACCGTAGCGCGGCCGCCAGCGGCAGCCTCTACTCGGGCGGCCACAGTGCGGACCTGATGGACTACGCCTCCGGCCTGGCATCGCAGAACTACGGCAACTTCTACAACCGGTTGTCGGGCCTTGCGGGCATGGGCCAGTCGGCGGCAGGCGCGCTGGCTGGCGTCAACACCGGCTATGCCAACGCGGTGGGATCCACGAACGCCAACCTGGCGCTGTCGAACGGCTCTACGGACGCCGCGCTGACTGGGTTGCTGACGGGGATCGGCACCAATTTGGGCAGCAATCTCCTGACCAACTATGCCGGCGGCGGCCGCGCCAGCAGCTACGGCAACGGATCGCTGTATGGCTTGCAGGCAACCACCGGCGCCGGCAGCAACTACAACTTCGGCAACAACCTGACCAACTTCGCGAGGGCGGCATGATGGCCAACGGACTGACCGACTTCATGGGCGGATACCAGGCCGGCAATGCGATCGTCGACCAGCAGCGCCAGCAGCTCAACCAGAACAAGCTCACCAATCTGGCGCCGCGGGTCGTGGCTGGAGATCCGGCGGCGTTCGCGCAGGCTGCTGCAGTGGACCCGCAGGCCGCCCAGGCCTACGCCGGCGCAGGCGACAACCTGGCGCTGAAGGCGCGTGGTGCGGCGAAGTATCTGCAGGCGGCTCTGCAATCTGGCAACCAGCAGCAGATCATGGCCGCGCGGCAGACGATCAAGCCATTCATGGACACGCTGAAGCCCGGCACGGCCTATCCGCTGGACATGGACCCGGCGCAGGAGGCGCAGGGCATCGGCGCGTTTCTGGCGCAGACCGCGTACCTGGATCCCGACCTCAAGGGCGGCACGCCGACTGGCTTCCGCGAGTTCCAGATGAAGGCAGCAGCGGCCGGCCTGCAGCCGGGCACGCCCGAGTACCAGAACGCCGCGAAGATCGCGCTGGGGCAGGAGGGGCGCGCGTCCAGCTCGGGCTTCACGCAGGTCAAGTTCACTGGCCCGGATGGCCGCGAGCGCATCGGCGTGCTAAACGGCCGCACGGGGCGCATCGACCTACCGGACGGCACCAGCTTCGATCCGCAGACCGGCGGCGTCGTGGGCGCGATGTCGGCGCCCAGCGCGCCGGTGCTGCCACAAGGCGGCGGCCAGCAGGTGATCGAGCAGGACGCGCAACTGGCCAACCAGATGATCGCCGCCGGCATCCCGGCCGACCAGGTCGATCGGTTCCTGCGGGGCCGGGCCTCGCAGTTCAGTGGTGGCAGCCGGCCGGCCATGCCCGCAACCAACGCCGGCACGTTCGTGGGCCGCGCGCCGGAAGAGCAGGCCGCCGCGACCGAGGCGGCGAAGCAGGCGGCGCAGTTGCAGTACCTGCCCCAGGAGCTGGGCATGCGCACGAATGCCGCGCTCAGCACCGCGGCCGGGGAAGCGCAGATCAAGTCGAACGCCACCAAGCAGGCAGCGGCCGCGCCGGCCTACACGGCGCTGCAGGACGCCACGTCCAATCTGGATCGCCTCGCGGCCCAGGCGTCGGCCCTGGCCAATCACCCAGGCCTCGACGGCATCACGGGGCTGCGCGGCGCCATCCCTGACGTGCCAGGTTCTGCGGCCGCGAACGCGCGCGCGGAGCTGGACACGCTGCGGTCGCAGGTCGGCTTCGGTGTCCTGCAGGCGATGCGCGACGCGTCGAAGACCGGCGGCGCACTGGGCAGCGTGTCCGAACAGGAAAACACGCTGCTGCAGTCGAACCTGGCCGCGCTGGCCGGGTCGCAGTCCGCGGAGTCGTTCCGCGCGAACCTGAAAAAGGTCATCGACTACGCGAACGCCGCGAAGGGTCGCATGCAGGCCGCCTACCAGCGGCAGTACGGCGGTGCGCCGCCAACCGCGGGCGCGCCATCGGCGCAGCCGCAGCTGCAGCAGGGCACCGCTGGCGGCCGCACAATCGTGCGCACCGGCACCCTTCCCGATGGCCGCAAGGTCGTCCAGTTCAGCGACGGGACCACGAGCTATGGAAATTGACCCGTCTCTGCTGGCGCAGGTGAAGTGGGACGACGCGCCACAGCCTGCCGGCGGCCAGCAGCCGCTGGAGATCGACATCACCGGCGGCGTGAGCGAGAGCCAGCTGCGCGCCCAGCAGGCCGCAGCCGCCGCGCAACAGCCGATCGACCTATCCCAGGTCGTGTGGGATGACCAGCCGGGTGTCGCGGCCCCGCAAGCGCAGGCGCAGGAAGAAGCGCCGGCAGCGAACAACAGCGCCCTAGCGCGCATGGTCTCGGGTCAGCCGGCCGTGCCTCAGGTGCAGGAAGGCACCGCCCTGGGCCGGTTCCTAGGCGAGATCGGCGGCCGACAGGTGATGCAGGGCGCGGCAGGGCTGTATGGCTCCTTGGGCGGCGACGCACTAAACCACTACGTCCTGGACCCGATCGACCAGGCTGCGGGCTGGGGTACGCAGCTGGGCACGGGCGGGAAGTCGTACCGCGATGCTGCTGGCCAAGTTGCCGACGAGATGGGCATGCGCCGACCGCAGACGGCGCAGGAGCGCATCATCAGCGACATGGGCGAGGCGCTGACCGGGACAGGCCTGACCATGGGCATCGGCGGCGGCATCAACGCGTTGACCAACCTGGGGCGCGCCGCCGCCGCACCAGTGACCAATCGCCTGGCCAACCTGCTGACGACGCAGCCTGTCGCGCAGGCGGTAAGTGCGGCTGCAGGCTCCGGTGCCGCGTCCGCTACGCGCGAGGCTGGCGGCGGCACCGGCGCGCAGCTGGCTGCATCGCTGGCCGGCGGCCTCGGGCCGAACTTGCTGGCGACGCTGGGCGCCGCTGGCGCGCGCGGGCTGGTGCGCGGATCCAGTGGTGCGCAGATGCAGCGCACCATCGATGACTTCGCTGCGCTGGGAGCCAATCCCTCCGTTGCACAAGCCTCGGGCAATCGGACGCTGCAGGGCGTCGAGAACCTGCTGGCGGCAGCGCCGACCAGTACGGGCGTCATGACCCGCTTTGCAGAGCGCCAGGCCGACGACGTAGGCGCCGGGCTGCAGGGTATGGGCGAGAGCCTGTCGCGCAATGCGAGCGCTGAGCGAGCCGGCAGGGCAATCGAGGCTGGCGTGCAGACGTTCGAGAACAATGTCGGGGCCGCGCGTCGCGCCCTCTACTCGGAGGCCGACCGCTTCATCCCGGCGAGCACTGCCACGCCGATGACCAACACCACGAACGCTCTGGCCGCCATGACGCAGCCGACCGCTGGTGCTGCCGCGACTACGGGGGCGCTCGTGAATCCATGGTTGCAGCGATTGCGCTCCAACCTTGAGGCAGACCTGCAGGCTGGCGGCGGCCAGATCCCATACGAAGCGCTGCGCAGGATCCGCACCGAAGTAGGCGAGCGGATGAGCGACTTTTCCATGACCCCTGACACGCCGGCCCGTCAGCTCAGCGGCATTTATGCAGCCCTCTCGCGCGACATGGAAGCGGTCGCCGCTGCGCAGGGTCCCGACGCGGTGCGCGCGGCGCGGCGCGCCAACACCTACACCCGCGTGTCGTCCGAACGCCTCGAGCAGATCCAGCGGGTGGTGGACAAGAACGGCGGCCCGGAGAAGGTCTACGCCGCGACGATGTCTGGCACTCAGGATGGCGGGACCACGTTGCGCGCTGTGATGCAGTCCCTGCCTCCGGATGGTCAGAGAGCTGTTACGGCGGCGGTCATCAGGCGCATGGGCCTGGCGACACCAGGCGCACAGGACGCCGCGGGTGATGTCTTCTCGGCCGCCACGTTCCTGACCAACTGGAACCGGGTCAGTCCAGAGGCAAAGCGGGCTCTATTCGACCGCTACGGCGGCGGGTTCAGCCAGAACATGGACCGCATCGCGCGCGTGGCGAGCAACATCAAGGACGGGGCCAAGGTCTACGCGAACCCTTCGGGCACGGCGAACCGCGCGGCGGCGCTGACCTACGGAGCGAGCCTCGTTGCTTCGCTATTCGATCCGAGCCTGATCACGACCGGCAGCCTGATATCCGGCGGCGTCGGCGCCAACTTGACCGCAAGGCTGATGACGAATCCTCGCGTTGTCACCGCGCTGGCCCAGACCACCAAGTTGCCGCAGGGCGCGATCCTCGGCCAGGTCCAAGCGATGCGCCAAGCCGCACAGCGGAGCGGCGACCAAGATCTGGCCGCGGCTGCAGACGTGCTAGAGCAGGCGCGTCAAGACAAAGACGGCCGCGCCAACCGCGGCACCACCCAACGATAGAGCTGCACCGAGGAGCAGGACGTATTCCTTGAGTCCCAAGCCGTCCGGCTCCCGCTTGTACCGCCAATCTTGCGCCATGACCCAGCCCCGGCCCCGTCCGGGGCTTTTTGTTGGAGAAACCGATGTCAGGATACCGCTTTTTCAACCCCGCCCCGGTCTTCCTCGACCTGCCCGGGATCAAGCCGCTGGCCGGCGGCGCGCTGCAATTCTTCGCCCAGGGCACCACCACGGCCAAGGACACCTGGTCCGATTCGACCCTGACCACGCTCAACACCAACCCGGTGCAGCTCGACAGCTCCGGCCGCGCCAACGTCAACATCTGGCTGAGCGGCGCCTACACCGTCGTGCTCAAGGCTGCCGACGGCACGTCCGTCTGGACGCGGGACGTGGATTCCGGCGCGGGCGCGGGCGCAACCATCCCCGCGCTGGTGGCCGGCAAGTTCCTGGCCACGGATGGCTCGAACCTGATCTGGGCCGACGTGCTGCAGGTGCCGGACCCGACCGGCTCAGCGAACAAGATCCTGAGCACCGACGGCAGCAATCTGATCTGGATCGCGCAGCCGACGATCCCCGATCTGCCGGTCCAGAACTTCACCAATCGGGTGAAGATCGGCACGTACCTGCGCCAGTGGGGCAGCGACAGCGCGCCGGCGTCCAATGCGCGGCAGACTTCGCGCAGCGTGACGTTCCTCAATCCCTTCAGCGGCGACCCGTACGCGATCACCGTCATCCCTCGCAACGTGACGCACACCGCCGGCGGCCAAATCGGCGTGCCGGCGATCATCGCGAAGTCGGCCACGGGCTTCAGTGTTCAGTTCGACAGCGACGACTTCGGCCAGTCGAACGCCTCGTTCATCGCTGCGCTGCCGTTCGACTGGGTTGCGGAAGGGCCGACCAGTGCCTGATATCGCGATCCCCCGCGTCCAGGCGCCGATCGCCTCGCAGGGTGGCTTGGTCACGCAGGAGTGGCACACCTTCTTCCTGATGCTGCGCGATGCGGCCGGCAGCGACACCGACCTGCAGGCGCAGATCGACGCGCTGGCGGCCAAGGTGGCCGCACTGCCGGCCGGCAGTGGCTCCGCGACCTTCTCGCTGCGCGGCATCGGGTCCGTCCAGTTAGACGGCTCACCGGCGGCGGGTGCGGTCCAGATCATGCTGGACGGCGACAGCGACGCCCCGGGCAACACCTTCTACTACGGCACCGGGCCGGACGGGCTGCGCGGGTGGCACCTGGTCGCCGATGCTGTTGGCGTGACGGCCGACCTGTCGCGCGCCGTCGACGCCACCAGCAACGTGGTCACGATCGGCCTGGCTGACCTGCCCAACGCCGGCGCCACCGGCGCCGCGCTGTTGAAGATCCTGCGCGATGCGAAGGGGCGCGTGGCCGGCGCTGCCGCGGCGACGACTGACGACCTGGCCGAGGGCGCCACGCCGACCAACATGTGGTTCACAGGCGCGCGCGCGCGGGCCGCGCTGGACGCCGGGCGCAACCTGCTCATCAACGCCAGCATGCAGGTCAACCAGCGCAATTTCGGCGGTGGCGCGCTCGCCGCGGGTGCCTACGGCTACGACCGGTGGCGGGCCGGCAGCGGTGGGTGCAACGTTTCCGTCAACAGCGCCGGCCTCATCAGCCACACCAGCGGCCCGCTGCAGCAGGTCATCGAGAACCCCCAGGGCGCCTGGGGCCAGCCTCTGACCTTGAGCGTTGAAGATCCGAGCGGCAGCCTCAGCGTCAGCGTGGGAGGTGCCACGGGGACGATCACCGCCGGCAGCGGGCGCCGCAGCGTCACGCTGACGCCTACCGGCAGCGGCAACATGACGTTGCAGATCACCGCTACCGGTGTGACGTACAGCCGGCCGCAACTCGAGCGCGGCAGCTTCGCCAGCCCCTTCGAGTATCTCAAACAGCCAGAGGAGATGGCGCTCTGCCAGTGGTACTGCCGGGCCGGATCGCTCACGCTGCGCTCTAATGGTAGTGCCACGTCCGGCGCCGGCACCTGGCTGCCCTTCAGCATGCGCGCCGCGCCGACTGTGACGTTCTCCAGCGTCAACTACGTCTACGGCTGTTCGAGCATCGACTCGACCAGCAGCACGAGTGGCGTGGAGATCTTTGTGGCCGCTACAGGCCCCTTCGCATTCATCGCCAGCTACCTGCTGGTCGCCGAACTCTAAGCAATTCAGGCTGCTGTCTCGGCCGGTGCGACGGCACCGCGTAGCATCGCCGGCATGCTCCCCCCGTCATACCGCTGGCTGATCTACGACGATGTCGCACTGCTGCGGCACAACAGCAATGGCGTAGCCGGGGTGCGAGTGCGTGATGATGGGAAGTGGGAGATCTGGCTCTACTGGCACGACATGACGCATCGCGGCGTCGCCGCCAGCCAGGAACAGGGGATCAGGTGGGTGACCCGGTGGGTGGCGGCGCGAGGGCATGATCTGCCAGGAGCGTCGAGGCGAGGCGCGTACCGGCGGTAGCCGATTCATCCTGCAATTCACCCCGCTTTCGGATCCCGGTGAAGGGATTCGGGGCGGAGCTGCGTGTACCGCTTCAGTTCGGTCCATGACTCGTGCAGCGTCACCGACGCAACCTCCGGTATGTCGTAGCCCTGTTCAAACAGGCGCGACGTGCCCTCGTGGCGTAGGTCGTGGAAGTGCAGGTTCTCGATCCGCAGCTTGGCGCAGGCCCGGGTGAACGCTGTCCCCACCGATTTGGAGTTGTAGGGGAAGATGCGGTCTTCGTCGGCGGTCCTGGGCTGCCGCTGCACCAGCGTCCACGCTTCGCCCAGCAGCGCGAACCGCTTGTGGTTGCCATCTTTGTGCCGCGGGTGCTTTGCATCGCGCAGCAGTGCTGTCCTCGTACTGGCATCGAGGTCGGACCATAGTAAGCGCGTGATCTCGCTCTCCCGCTTCGCCGTCATGATGGCGAAGTCGATGATGTCGGCCATCGGGATCTCGGAGCGCCAGGCCGAGGCCTCGAAGTGCGCACGCAGGCGTTGCAGCTCTTCTGCCGTGGGTCGCCGCTCCCGCCGCTTCGACTTGCCAACCAGCTTCAGAAGGCGCAACACCGGCCGTGCATCGGCGACTGGGTCACCCGCCTGGCGCACGCCGAGCATGGGAGCAGCGAGCTTCAGCAGCTCCGACAGGTAGCCGAGTTCGACGTTCATGGTCGCCGGTGCGCAGGCTGGAATCAGTTGGCCGTCCGCCATGACGTGCCGCCCCTCAACGCGGCGGCGCGCGTGCTCGATGATGTCGTTGGCCGTCAGCCGCTGGGCCACGATCGCCCCCAGTCCTTCGCGCAGCCGGCTCATGTTGCCGGCCTGGGTCTTGCTGATCGCCTTCACTCCGCCAAGCTTCTCGGTCCGCCAGTCGATCAGCTCGCTGATCGTCATGTCGCGTCCGGCCTTCTCACCGCGCGCGTCCAGCTCCGCCAGCTCGCGCTCGATCCGGTCGGCCCAGGTCTTGGCGGCAGTCTTGGTGGGGAACGTCTTGGTTTGGGCGGCATGGCCCTTTCGGCGCACAATGGCGCGCCAGCGCTTGCCGCGGGGTTGCAGTGTTGCCATCGGTGTACCGTCCGTTGTACCAGGCTGCGAGGTGGTACAACTATGGTACTTGTCGGCGGGAATCGATGGGAAAAGTTGTGTCTGCGCGGGAATTGACGGGAAGCACATGTGGCTGACTCAAAAGAAGAATCGTTGATGCACAAGGCTTCGGCTATTTCCGTTGCCCCGATGATGGACTGGACCGACGCCTAGCCAGAGCGGGGCTTTCCGGGTTGGTGGTACACATATGGCGCAGTAGCCCGTGGCGGCATGAAAAACAAAAGCCGCCCGCAGGCGGCTATTTGAGGCAGCGGCGGCAGCGCTCAAGACGCGGCGGCCTTCCGCTGGGAATCCCACCACACCGCCACATCCCGCGTGTCGTATACGTCGCCTGTCCTTGCGGGCAGCAGGCGTGCACTGTGCTTGTTCGCCATGGTCTTCATGGAGCTGCCGGGGTAGAAGGCGTCGCGCAACTGCTCGATCGTCATCGTGGCGCCGTACTTCCCGAACAGTAGCCAGAAAGTCGAAAACTCGTTGTCAGCCATGCTGATTCTCCTGTAGCAGGTACTGCGGGTCGATGTTCCATCCAGCCTCGCGCGCACCGAGGATCCGCAGCTCGGCCGTGTCGTGCTCGTCAAGCCGCAGAAAGGCCGCAGCCGCGTCGATATGCGCTGGCGAGAACGCGCGGCCGTCGTAGAACATGTCGTAGACCGTCTGCGGCTTGCACTTCCACGGGCCTGCCAGCTCCTGCATGCGGTGGCCCTCCTCGCGGAGGTGCTGGCGTAGGATCTGCCGAACCGTGGCCTTTCCGCGCGGAACTCGGATCGGGCGGCCGCGCAACGCCATTCCGTTATTGCGGGCTTGCCTCGGGAGGGCGTGCTGGCGCTCAGCCATGGCTGCCGCCCTCCTGCGCGTTCAGCTCCGCGCCGCTTGCCCAGGCGCCCCAACCCCAAGCCTGCTTGTCCTCGGTCGGATGCTTGTCCGTCCGCGGCCTGCTGGGGCAATTCCAACTACGGCCGCGGACGCTCCACAGGAACTTCCAGCCAGATGCGCGCAGGCTCGCGCCAGACTCGCTGGCCAGAATGTACGTCAGGCCGCGGCGGTAGCCTTTCGACTCAGCCGCGCGCCGCGCTGCCGCGTACAGCATGCTGCAGGCATTGGGCGCTCCGTCCGTGCATAAGCGCGTGACCTCGACGGTCAGGCCGTCATCCAAGGCTCGCGCCACCGGCCGGCCGGAGACGGCGACGCCGACCAAGCGACCAGCGTCATCGTGCACTGCCTGGCGCCACAGGGCACCGACTGGTATGCCATGGTGTCGATGATGTGCGCGGACGAAATCGTCTGCCACGTCGCGGGTTATCGGGCGAAGTTCGAGCATCACCGCCCCTCCTGCGCCGGCGCGGCGGCGAGCATGGCGTCGAGGAATAGCCACACAAACTCATCGAAGTCACCCCTGAAAAGCGTCCGGCGAACCAAGAAGCTGGCTACGCCGTCGGCGGTAATCCGGATGTCGTCGCCCTCGCGAGAAAGCACCCACCCATCCGGCACCTGCGCCTGCGAGGCGAGGGCGGCTTGCCATGCGCGCCAAGCAACTTCGTAGTGAAATGATCCGCTTTCGAGTGGGCGAGTCCTATCCCACCACGACTTGAAAAGCGCCCGCTGTTCGGTGTCAGCCATTGCAGCCTCCCAGCACGCCGCGCTCGGCGTTGCGCAGGGCGCGCACCAACTTCGGCGCCCACCAGGCCGGCCGCCCGATGACGGTTCCGGCGGGCATCTCGCGCTCCAGCCACTGGACGAATAGTTCCGGCAAGCCCTGCTGCTCGGCCTGCGGCTCCCGGCACCACTGCAAACCGTCCCAACTCCAGCCCTCGGCGAGCATATGGGCGACGGCGGCTTGTCGGCGCGATGTTTCGCGTGCGCGGTCGTGCTGCTCGGCCTGCGGCTGCGCTGCCTGTAGCTCGGGGAGGGCTTGCAGCATGCAGATCCATGCGCGGATCGCCGCTGGCGCATTGCCATGCGTGATTTCGCAGCTGTCGGCCACGTCGGCGAAGTTGTGCATCGAAGCGATGATCGTCGGCAGGTCCGGCGCATCGGGGGTGATGGTCGTGGTCATGCGATGCTCCAGTGGCCCTTGGCGAACTTGATGAGACCCTGCTTTCGCAGAGCCTGCAGCCGCGCGTCGACGTAGCGGCACTCTGGCTTGTCTTTCGGCCCATCGGCGGCGATAACCCTTACCTCGTGGTCGACGTTGGCGCAGATGGATGTGAAAGTGCTCGTTCCGCTTCCGATCGCGTCGATGATCGCGTCATCCAGGTGGTCGTACTTGCTCATGCGATGTCCTTGGGCGCGCGACGCACGCGGTTGATGAGGCGCCGCCACCAGGTGGAGCGCAGCCGCTCGACCTCGGCGCGGAGCCGGATATTCTCTTCGGTGATGCTGGCCAGGTGCTGACGCAGCAGGTCCTTGGTGGGCTGCTTCAGCCGGCGCGGCTGGCGGGGGAAAAGCTGGTCGGTCATACGCCGCACATCCCTTCGCATTCGTCGTCCCACAGGTTCGGCTGGCCGTTTTCCTCGGCTGTCGAGAGGTCTACGAGCTCCAGCGGCACCATGCTGTCGTGTACGTAGCACTCACCTACCAGGCGGCCGTAGCCCGGCGTGCGGATCGCCCGATCTATCTCGATCGCCCGCTGGAAGTCTTCGGGCGCTTCGTCGCGCAGACGGCGCCATTCCGCCCTTCGGCGGTACGGGCAGAACACGCAAGCCGACTTCGGCGGGATCGGATACCCGTTGCGGCGCAGCCACTGTTCGCAATCCCAACGGGTCATCCGCAAGTCGACCAGCGGGTACTCGTTCGCCTGCCATTTATCACGGCTGACCTTCATCCTGCCGGCTTCGTCGAGGGAAATTCCGATCACTTGGGTGACCATTCGTCCTGCCGGTACTCGGTGGCCTCGGTCAACACCCAGCAGCTCGCGCACGCGCTTGCGGATGACGTCGATCTTGTAGTCTCCGGTGCATTGGCGGCGCAAGATGCCGCGCGAGCCGTCCGGGTTCTTCACGTAGAACGGGGGTCTGGCGTCGTTGCGTGCCTCGCCGGAGGAAGCCGCCAGAATCTCCGCACCAAGGTCGCCGGCACTGACCACGTCGGTGGGGAATGGCAGCCTGGGTAGCAGCCATTCCAGGTGACGGTATACGGCTGCCGGCTCCGCGTGCGTGTCGGCGAAGATGGCACGATCAGAAGGCGCAATCTCGGCGTGGGCCATCATCAGGGCAATGGTCGTGGACTGGACGCCGGCACCCAGGCTCAGGATCCGAAGTTGTGCAGAGCTGCCGTCAGCCACGGCGCACGTCCCGCTGCGCATCGTCGCGCAGCTGCTGCAGCGCCGGCAGGACATTGAGGCGGACCAGCTCGTCGCCGGCGGCGGCCTCGCGTGCGCGCTCGACGGCCCACTGCAGGGCGGCCAGCTTGTCTTTCTCGTGGATGTTCATGCGGTGATCCCCATGGTGGCCAGGTCGATCTCGTCGACGCGGTCGCGCAGCTTGTGGCGCGCGCGACGCAGGTCGTTGGCGATGGCGCGGCGCGGCGTAGCGGCGTGGAAGGTGTGCATCGAGCAGTGCAGCGCGCCGGTCAGGTCGCGCCGGAACAGGCGGTAGGTGACGGTCTGCTCGCTGGGCAGCACGCGGCCCCAGCTGAAGCCGCCATTGCGTCGCGGCGCGCGGCGAGTGAAGGGTCGGATCATCCTGCGATCCTCCGGAAGCCGATTAGCCAGACCCACGGGTTGCTGTCCCAGTCGCCGCCGGTGCTGGTCCAGAGATCCGCGAACGAGGAGCGATAGGTCGGCCCGAGGCATCCGACGTCTGCGCAACTCCGGCGCGTGTGGTCACACGGCTCCGTGTCGCGTGTGACCCCTTCGGCCGCGCAGTCTTCCTCGCTGATCGCCTGCAGCCGCTCTACGCGCACGTCGGTGATCTCTAGCACCAGGCGACACGCCCAGCGCGGCATGTGGATGCTGGGGCGCCAGGCGAAGCCCTCGTCATCTTCCAGATTCCGCACGTAGTCTTCGTCGGTGGCCGCGTAGACCAGCTCGACGTCGGCGCGCTCGTCTTCTGGTACGCGTGCGCCTCGGTAGTCGTTGATGAAGTGCGTCTCCCGCACCCACAGCCGGTCGCCGGGCTTGCCGAAGGGGCAGTGAATCACCCTGCGACTGTGGTCATCGACATCGGTCTGGACATCGAGATACCACTTGTCGGTTCCTTCGAGCTGATCGTCATCTCCGTACCCGAGTTGATGGATTCCGGAAAGATCCCAGTCCATGATGTCGCGGCCGAAGTGCTCCCACGACGGGACATCCTTGATCGGGCGCCGCGTCTGGGTCTTCTGGCCGGCCAGGATGGCGCGCACCATCGCGCTGTTGAACAGGATCGGTCGTTCTTTCACGCTGCGTTCCTCAGAGTCTCGCGGCGCGCCGGGCCGAACCACAGGCACGCCAGGTTGTTGAGTCGGACCTGCACCGGGTCGATGCGGACCGGCGCCAGCGGCGCGCGGGTGCGCTGCACGTCGTTGTCGCAGAGCCGGCATGCGCCGCGCCGCTTGCCGCCGGCCCAGTTGAACTGGGTCTCGGGCAGCCGCCGCGCGCAGTGGGTGCAGGTCCGAAGCATCACGCGGCCTCGGCAGCGGTGAACCGCTCGGGCAGGTGCTGGCGCGCGAATGCGACGAACGCCGCCAGTTCGCGCTCTACATCCGCGGCCAAGCCTGGGTAGCGGTACATCGTCAGCAGGTGCACCGCGCGCACGACGTAGGTCTTCGGCTCGCGCTCCGAATTGCTCCACTCGAACACGTTCCAGCGGAACTCATCGGCGCCGAACACCTCCAGATAGATGCGCCACTGGTAGCTGTCCAGGAAGCGCTCGGGGTCGAAGCGCGCGGTGGTCTTGTGGTCGTCCACCCGGCGCCCATGGATCGCGTCGACCATGCCGACCAGCGTCACCGGCACGCCGGCGATGACGTAGTCGCGCGTCGCCTTCAGCTCGCGCACGTCGGGGATGTCGATCTCCACGTCGGCGGCGATCTCGAACCGGTAGCCGTCCTGCTCGAACACGCCGACCTCGCCCGGCTCGGCCAGCTCCAGCGCCTTATGGAACGCGCAACCGGCCAGCATCGGCTCGGTCGGCTCCATCTGCCGCCGCAGCTGGGCCAGCAACGGCTCCAGCTCGGCGTCCTCGTTGTCCCGGTAGTACCGGAACGCATCGATCTCGGTGGCGGACACGCGCATGGTCAGGCCGCCTTCTGCTCGACGTACTCGCCGGCCTTCTTGTCGAAGTTCAGGCCAAGCTTCTTGGCGCGATCGTTGATCAGGGCCTTGACCACCATCGGCGCGTCTGCGGCCGAGGCCACCAGCGCGTTGATGCCCGGGGCGTCCTCGACGTCAGCCAGGCGCTCGCGCCACTTCTCGATGACCGCCTGGGCTTCGCGCTGCTCCTCGGTCAGTTCGTTGAGCCGCGCTTTGATGCGCTCGATCACGTCGGCCAGGAACGTGGGCGCCAGGTCCGGACGCGGTACATCCAGCGGGTCCAGCTGGCCAGGGTTCTTGCCGAACGCGGCGTCGGTCGGGCTGAAGTTCAGCACGCGCTTGCCGTCGCGGATCGACAGCCGGCCCATCGCGTCGGCCGCCTTGTAGATCTCGCCCTTGCTGCCACCCTGGACGTCCAGGCGCTCGATGATCTCGTCGCCGTTGCGCTGCTCGTCCATGTGCGCGATCAGCACGACGTCCTTGCCCAGGCCGTTGAGGTGCTTCAGCCACGCGACGAACTCGGCCTTCAGCGTGCCGTAGCCCTGCAGCGTCAGCGCGCCGCCGCGGCCCGCCTTCGGGTTGCGCCGGATGATGTCGGCGGTCAGCACGTCGAGCGCGCGGCCGGCCGTGTCCACGACCACCGTGTTGAAGTCGGCCAGGTCGTCGGCGGTGATGCTCGCCACGTCCTCCCAGGACTCCACCTGCACGGTGTCCTTGCGGTTGGTGGCGCGGTGCGCGCCGCGGTCGAAGTCCAGCAGGAGGGGCTTGTCGGCGGTGAACGAAATCGACGTCTTGCCCAGGCCGGGCGCGGCGTAGATGCACAGGTTCAGGCGGTTGACCTTGATCGGGTCGGAGGAGCGGACGATGCGGAGAGCCATTGTTAGAACTCCAAAGGCGTTTGGTCGAAGGGATAGGTCGGATCGGGCAGGTCGGGTTCGCGCGGATCGGTGACGTCCGGGAACTCGTCGCGGTCGGTTGGCATGGCGGGAAGGCGCCGGCGTGGCCCGGCCGGCTCGGGTGCCCAGGGAGGGCGAAAGGGTCAGGCGGCTTGGCGGCCGGCCTCGATCAGGCGTTGCGCCTCGGCGTCGGCATCCGCGGCGTCCTGATGGTCGAGCGTGTCGCCGACATCCGCCTGCGGCTGCTGCGCCGGCTTCGTCGGCGGCCGCACGATCAGTTGCACCTCGTTCTGGATGAGCTGGCAGAGCTGGCCGGCTTCCTCGGCGTCGGGGTGGCAGATCGCGCTGAAGGTGACTGCGACGCTGCCGCCTTCCAGGGGCTGGAAGCGGAACTTCTTCAGCGTCACGTCCACCAGCACCAGCGGCTCGGTCAGACCCAGACTGCCGCCGATCTCGATCTCGTAGCCCGGGAACTCCTCGTCCCAGGCGATAGCGCCGATCCGCGGGAACTGCACTGCCACCAGCGCTTCGCCGCCGTCGATCAGATCCTGCTGCTCGCCCTTCAGCGCCTTGCGGTACAGCGCCGCGCGCAGCTTCTTGCTGAAGTGGTCGAGCACCCCGTTGGACGTGGTCACCACGATCTTGATGTCGCCGGCGGTGACATTGTCCTGGCCGTGCTTCTCGGCTCGGGGGTTGAAGTTGGCGACCTTCGCGGTCGCGTCGTCGAGTTGGAACATGGTTGCCTCTCGGTAGGGCCGGCAGCGCCGGCGGGGAGTTAGGCCTGCTTGGCAGCAGCGGCTTCGGCCTCGGCCTCGGCGAGGCGGCGCATGTCTTCCAGCGCCTCGGTGTTGCCGCAGTAGAAGTCGGGGATGCGCTCCAGCTTCGGATCGCTGGACATGTAGATCAGCGCAGCTGCGACGGAAGTGCCGAACGCGTATTCCAGGGCGCGGCCGCCATCGCCGGCCAGCGTCACCACCCAGCCCGCGCGGCAGTGCGTGGTGTTGCACGCATGCCAGGAACCCATGTCCAGCGCCTCGCGCTGCGACGCCGCGGCGTACACGGCCTGGTGAATGTCCTTGATGACGACGGGGCAGCGGCTGCCGTCGGCACCGCTCAGGTCGGCACAGCGCAGGTCGGCACCGCTCAGGTCGGCACCGCTCAGGTCGGCACAGCGCAGGTCGGCACCGCTCAGGTCGGCACCGCTCAGGTCGGCACAGCGCAGGTCGGCACCGCTCAGGTCGGCACCGCTCAGGTCGGCACCGCTCAGGTCGGCACAGCGCAGGTCGGCACCGCTGGCCGCGGCGGTCTTGACGGCGAATCCCAGCTGCACGCCATACGACTTGCCGGCGACTTCGGCGGACAGTTCGCAGCTGTACTGGACATTGCCGCTCCAGCGTTTCTTGATCTCGAATTTCATAGTGACGCTTCCTTGGTTGGGCTGGTTGGTAGTGGATCAGCGGATGCCGCGCCGCGGCGGTTCGGGGAAGTCGGATCAGTAGGGCTTTTCGACCTTGCCCTGGTCCTGCAGCGACTTGATGCGGAACAGCTCGTTGAGCAAAGAATCCATCTGCATGGCGATCTGGTTGCGCAGGCCATCCTTGAGCGCGCCCGTCACGTTCAGAGCGCTCTGCCTCATCGCAGCGCTGAAGTCCTCGGCACAGATCTGCGTCATCAGGAACTCGGCACGGGTGACGCTGCTGTAGTCGCTGCTGGAAGGCTTGCCAGTCTTCGCGTCGACCTTGGCTGACCAGTAGCCGGACACGGTCTTTTCCAGTTGCTTGCGGATGGTGGTCACCGGCCCGTCGGGCTGGCCCCAGGCGGTGACGCGCTGGTATTCAGCATCGAAGGAATTGGCCACCGCAGCATCGATCGCGACCTGGATCTGCGCTTCGGCTCGATCCACAAAGATCGCGTTAACGCGCTTCTTCACTTCCAATTCGATGAGGCCGGACAAGTCGTCGTCATGGCTGACGATCTCGTCCGCCGCCTTCGCGACGATTGCGGCTTTCAGGTCTTCTTCGTTGATGTTGAGCATGGCTTGCATCCTTCTTGGTTAGCGGATATCGCGCTTGGGCTGCGCGGGGAAGTCAGGGGTGTTCGGTCGGATGAAGGGGACAGGCTTGCGGCGCTGCCGGCGCGCAGCGCGCCATGCCCGGTGCGTGGCGATCAGCGCCCACACCAGCAGCACGGCGACCACCGGGCCGACGGTCCACGCCTCGACGATCACGCACCGGCGCAACAGGTCGCCCAGGAAGCCGACGGCCATGCCGCACGCCAGCAGACGGAGGAGGGCGGATGGCTTCACGCGTCACCTCGCGCTTTCGCCATTGCGCGCAGCGCGAAGTCCCAGGTGGCATCGGTGTGGCCGAACTGCTCCAGGCGCTGCAGTGCCTCGTAGAGATCCGGCGCTGCGGCGATCAGACGGGCGTTGGCGAGTAGTTCGACAGCTATCGGGCTTCCTTCATCCAGGCCGATTCGGATGTTGTCGGCGTACACGCAAGCAGGCACTTCCTTGCGCGCCCCGGCGCTCGGAAAGCTGCCAATCTTGTGGCAGCTGCCGCAGGTAGTTTGGACCGTCTCAAGCGCCCACGGCCCAGGCGTCCACTTCGTCTCGGCAGCCATCAGCGCACCGCCATCACGAGCAGAGTGAACAGCACGCCAGCGCAGAACGAGCACGCGCCGATCAGGAACAGGCCTTCCGCTTCCTCGCGGATCGGCGGGATGTCTTCGAAGTGATCCATGGTCAAGCGGCCTCCGGGCCGTTGTCGTCGGTGGTCGTGGTCTGCATGCGGGCGCGGCGCGCGCGCTCCGCCAGTTCGTTGCGCACCTGCTGCGGGCAGCCGGCGGCGAGGAAATCGCGCTCTGCCTGCCGCGGGTCGTAGCCCAGCTCACGCGCCAACTGCCGGACGTGCGAGATCTGGTACTTGTCGTGCGAGTCGCGCACCGGGAACTGCAGGATCTGGGCGCTCATGGCTAGCGCCCCCGGCGGTAGCAGCGGACTTCCCACTGCTCCCACTCCATGCCGTTGTGGGAAATGAAGCAGTCGAAGCCGCGACGGCTCATCGAGTCAGCGAAGCGGATAGCGTCCTGATGGATGCCGAACCGCTCGATTCGATCGGCCACCCGCTTGCGCCGAAACGCAAGACACAGCAGTGCGGCGATCACTGCGGCGATGAGCCAGTAAAGGCCGCTCATGGCGCACCGCCTACGCGAGCCAGGGCGGCATATAGGCGACGAGGCGTCTCCTGTTCTCCGGGGGCAGCCTTGGACTGCAGAACCGCAGCAGCATCGCGTGACGCAGCGATCAGTTCGGTCATGGCAGCTCGCTGTGCATAGACCACGGCCTGCAGTTCTACTGCGGTCATGTCGGCAAGCTCTTTGCCGCGCAGGCTTGGCGGGCGCACATCGACAGGGGCGGGGGCGGTCATGCCGCCACCTGCCAGGGCATGGCCGACGCAATCTGCGGCAGCGGAACGTCAGTGAAGGCCCGCGCGAATGCCGCGCCGTAGCGCTGCGACTGGATCGGGTTGCGGCGCAGGTGGCCAGGGCGGGCAGCGGCCAGCAGTTCCAGCGGATCGATCGGCGCCCAGCGCACCCAGCCATCGCAGCACAGCGGCTCGGTGCACGGCACCGCGAACTCGCACTGCGGGTCCTGGTCCCACGAGTTGTTGCGGGTCAGCTCGCCAGCACCCTGGCACGTCCTGCAGACATGCTCGGTCGGCGTGTTGCGCGTGTAGTAGCGGCCCATCTCGTTCTCCCTGCCCGTGTGCTGGGCGATGGGAGAAGTCTAGCGAACTAGACTAGGTAGTCAAGAGAACTAGACAAACTAGACGAAGAAATTTATGAACGGAGTGCCCGTTGTTCATTTTCTGCGGTAGCAGCGCACTTCCCACCGGGGTGGCTGAGTAGAGACTTGCTCAATCCAGCAGTGGTAGTCGCCGGAGTCCTCTTGCGCGACGGCGAAAGCTTGCGCGGCTTCCCGACTCGCGAAGTACTCGATGCGCTCGGCGACGCGCTTGCGCCGGAAAGCTATGACGAGCAGTGCTGCAGCGATGATTCCCGCGATCCATGCGAGGGGTTCCATTCCCTATCCTCAGTCGGCCCAAGCCCCGATCCAGTGTACACGCCCGATCACGGTGATCGGCTCTCGCCTTGAGTCCATGCGCCTGGGGCGTCGCCAGTTGTGGTCGCCTGCGGGGTTGTCCGATTGGAAGTAAACGGCGCCATCCAGCACCAGCGCCCGCTTTACGAAATACTCGGGGTAGGTCATGCCATCCACCTGGATCACATACAGCAGGCCATCGACCACACGGGTGTCGGAGGTGTCGAACAGGATTGCGTCGCCGTCCTTGATCGTCGGCTCCATGCTGTCGCCCTTGCCGTAGTAGACGGCCAGGGGGTGATTGTGGATGCCGCGCCGTCTCAGGCTAGAAGACTTGAATTTCAGCTTGTGCGTCTCGGCGTATTCGTCTGCCTCGGCGCCGGCTCCAAGGCCGACCGCCTGGGAGTAGCCGACGATCCCGACATAGCCGTCATCTTCGTCCGCTTGTTCGCCGCCCTCTATCGGCCCGCGCCCGTACTGCAGCCACTCTTGGTTGACCTGCAGCGCCCTGCTGAGCTTCGTCACCGTGCTGGCGCGCACCTTCTCCGCGCTCGTTGTGCCGTCCAGCAGGAAGTAGATTCCGGCCTTGCTGAGCACCTTCCGAGCGATCAGGTCGCCCGGCGTCATGCCGCGGAGGGTTAGGGCGTGCTTTAGACGCTCGGCCATCGTGTCCATAGGTCTAGAACAGTAGAGCGCATTCAGACTAGAGCGCTTGACACCGCAGTCTAGTTCACTAGACTCAGCAACCATGGACATGACCAAGCAAGCAGTGAAGAAGGCCCTCAAGCTTGAGACCGACGCCGAGCTTGCTCGGTTCTTTGGCATCGGCCGCTGGGCAGTAGGCCAGTGGAAAGACGAAAAGCCGATTCCCCCGCTTCGACAGTTCCAGGCGCGCGACCTGCGCCCCGACGTCTTCGGCCCCCCGCCGGCGAAGAAGCGCCGGAAGGCTGCATAGCTCCATGGACCTCGGCCAGCTTCTGCTCTGGCTCACGTACCCGTCAGCGGTCGATCGCATAGCGCGATCCGCTTACGCCGCCACGCGCGCTAGCCAGCTTCCGCATGACGAGCTTGCCGCGGACCCAGCGCACGGCGAACCAGTTTCCTCCGATCCGCACCAGCGTCGTGACGTTGTGCGGGGTCTGTCTTCGTAGCAATTCCATCTCGGGTCGTCCTCGTGGCGGCCTTCCATTTCCGCTCGACCTCAACCGTCAACACGAGTCATGACCACTCAACACGCGTTACCGCTGATCGGCGCAGTCCCCTCGATCAACCGCGTCCCGATGCACCTCATCGGCCTGTGCCACAGCTCCGGCGATGCCGTGCTGCTGGCGATCCGCGTCGGAAAGAAGTCGCAGCGCCAGGTGGCGCACGACATCGGCATGGAGCCGGCGCAGCTGTCCCGGATCGTCGGCGGCACCGCGCACATGCCCGCGGATCTGGCGCTGGACTTCGCCCGGGCGGTGCGCAACTGGGGCTGGCAGCAGTGGGTCGCGCACAACTGCGGCATGGACCTGGTGCCGCGCACCGAATCGACCGAGGAGCGGCTGCACCGCCTGGAGGTCGAGAACGCCGAACTTCGCCTGAGGAACGCTGCATGAGCACCACCATCATGGCGGCCTGCTGGCCGATGCAAATGGCGCCGACGCCGAAAGCCGTCCTCATCTCGCTGGCAGACAACGCCAACGACCAGGGCGAGTGCTGGCCGAGCATCCCGAAGATCTGCGAACGCACCTGCTTCAGCGAGCGGACGGTGCACGCCGCGATCAAGTGGCTGGAGGACATCGGGCTGGTCGTGGCTGACCGATCGAACGGCCGGCACACGCGCTACACGGTGCGTCCCGAAGCCTACAAACCACCGCAGGAGCTGCACCCCCGCAGCTCTCGCACCCC
The DNA here is from genome assembly GCF_001043115.1 of Xanthomonas sp. NCPPB 1128. Lineage (GTDB taxonomy): Bacteria > Pseudomonadota > Gammaproteobacteria > Xanthomonadales > Xanthomonadaceae > Xanthomonas_A. Next base: position 127,022 of record NZ_LFME01000002.1, read on the forward strand.
CGCAGCTCCTGCGGTGCAACCCCCGCAGATCTCGCAGAAACCCCCGCAGCTCCCGCAGTCACCCCCGCAGGAGCTGCGGTCTAACCGTAAAGAACCTACAAGAACCGTCAGAAGCAACCGTCAGGGAGACGCAGCTGTCGCTGCTGACCTCCTGCCCGAGTTGCCGGTGAACCTGGTGAAAGATTTCCTGGCGATCCGGAAGGCGAAGCGGCTGCCGTTGACCGAGACGGCCGTCGACGGGATGAAGCGGGAAGCCGCCAAGGCCGGGATCACGCTGGAGTCGGCGGTGCGGATGTGCTGCGAACGTGGGTGGGCGAGCTTCCGTTCCGACTGGCTGGCGCGCGACGGTGCCCCGGCGGCCGGGCAGGCCGTGTACGGCCAGCAGCAGCAGCGCGACCCGAACGCTCTGCCGAGGCTGGTGGCATGAGGCGCGACGACTCGGTTTTCCACGTCGAGCGGCTGGTGCTGTACACCGCCATGGCCCGGCCGTCGGCGCTGTCGGAGATCTCGCTGCAGGCCAAGCACTTCGGCCACGAGGCGCACGCGCAGCTGTGGGAGCTGATCCAGGCGCAGACGCTGCAGAACCGGCCGATCGACCCCGTGACGATGGTTGACGCCGCCGCGCGCCTTGGCGACCACCGGCTGTCCGAGTTGGCGATGGCGATCGGCAGCGCGACGGACCTGTACCCGGTCACCGAGGCGGGCTACCAGGCGCGGATCATCGCCGAGGCCTGGCGTGCACGCGAGACGCTGCAGATCGGCCTGGACCTAGCTGCCTCGGCGAAGCAGCGCGAGGAAGGCGCGGCCGATCGCGCGATGCAGCGGCTCATGGACCTGCACACCGATGACCGCAGCTACGAACACACCGCGCGCACCGCGATGCAGGCTGCGCTGGACGGGGCTGCGCGGGCGCGTGCCAACGGCGGCCGCATCCTGGGTGTGCCGACGGGGATCTTCGACCTCGACGACACGCTGGGCGGCCTGCACGACTGCGACCTGATCGTGATCGGCGCGCCTCCCGGCACAGGCAAAACAGGCCTGCTGCTGGGCACCACGGCCGCCGGCGCGAAGGTCGGCCCCGTCGGCCTGATCTCGGGCGAGCAGCCGCACGACCAGGTCGGTCTGCGCTGGCTCGCCGTGGGCAGCAGCATCGGCGTGGGCCGGCTGCGCGCCGGCAAGTTCGACGAGCACGACATGTCGAGCATGGATCACGCCGCCGAACGCTTCGGCGCGCTGCCGGTGCACATCCTTGATCGCGGCTCGCCGGACATCACCGAGGTGATCCGCGTGGCGCGGCGCTGGAAGGCGCAGTACGGCCTTCGGGCGCTGTACGTCGATTACCTGCAGCGGCTGGAGATGGAGTCGCTGTCGAAGGCGCCGAAGCACGAGCGGATTGGCGCCATCGCACGGAGTCTGAAGAACCTGGCGCGCGACCTGCGCATCCCCGTCGTTGCGCTGTCGCAGGTTCGGCGGCCGCAGACCGAGAAGCCGGGCGACAACCCACGGCTGACGATGCACCACCTGGCCGACAGCTCCGAGATCGAGAAGGAGGCCGACCAGATCATGATGCTGTGGCGCGACAAGTCGAACCCCCAGTCGGAGCGCAGCGCGGCCGAGATCAATGTGGTCAAGAACCGGCACGGGAACATCGGCACGGTCTACTGCACCTGGCACGGCGGCACCACGTCGTTCGTTAACCGCAGCGCAGCGGATGAGTTCGAGGGGGCCGCATGACCACGGCCGCCGCGAAGAAGGTGCAGAGCAAGCGCGCGCGCCGGCCGGTCTACGCCGTGGTGGAGCGCGTGGTGGTGCTGGAGACTGGCGAGGAGCGGCTGGCCATCCTGGCCGCGCACCCGATCGACCGGAAGCTGATGCACGAGCGCGGCTACCGACGAGGCGACGAACTGCGGCTGGAGATCAAGAAGCCGCGGAACGTGAAGTTCCACCGCCTGGCGCACGCCGTCGGCGCGCTACTGGTCGAGAACGTCGAGGCGTTCCGCGCCCGCGGCAGCCACGACGCGCTGAAGCAGGTGCAGCGCGAGGCCGGGGTGTGCTGCGAGCCGATGGAACTTGACCTGGGGCCGGTGCTGGGCAAGGTGGCAGTGCAGGTGCCGCGCTCGATCGCGTTCGACGAGATGGACGGAGCCGAGTTCGAGCAGTTCTTCCTGGGCATCTGCGACTACATCGACCAGCACTACCAGTCAGCGATGACCGAGGAAGTGCGGGCTGAGTACCTGCTGATGGTGGCTGGGAACGGAACGCAGCCGGCGCCGGCGCGGAGGGCTGCATGATCCAGGTCGCCGTCCTGTTCGCCCGTGCCGATAGCGTCTACAAGACGCTTCCCGGCTGCGACGTGTACGACATGGAGCGCGACGCGCGCACGTTCGCCGGCGGCATGCAGGTGGCGGCATGAAGCGCGGCCGCAGCACTGGCGCTCCGACGCGCGCGCAGCAGGCGCGGTTCGATGCGATCCGCGAAGTCGGCTGCATCGTCGCGCGCTCCCTCGGCCTGGGCCACGTGCCTTGCGAGATCCACCACCTGACCGTAGGCGGCAAGCACGGCGCCCCGCGGCGCGGCCACGACTACACCGTCGGCCTCAACAGCTGGTCGCACCGCGGCGAGCCGTTCGGCGGCATGTCGGCGGCGCAGTGCGAGGCGATGTTCGGCCCCTCCTACGCGCGCCAGCCGCGCGCATTCCGCGAGCAGATCGGCAGGGACGACTACCTGCTTGACCTGCAGAACACCCTGATCGAACAGCACACAGCGAGGGCAGCATGATCAACGAACAGCGATACGAGCAGGCGAGGGAGGCCGGGCGCCGCGCGCGCCAGGTCGGGAAGGGGCGCGACGACGGCCCGCGCTACGGCATCACGACCGACGACCGGGCGCTGCGGGAAGCCTGGGTGCTGGGCTGGGATGCAGAGGACCAGGAGCGCAAGCCGCGCCGGAGCGCGGCATGACCAAGACGCTGGCCAAGAAGATCCACGACCGGCTGCAGCGCGTCGGCAAGCGCGCTGGTCTGGCGCCGGCGCAGAAGCCAGTGGCGCAGACCGGGCCGGCCGAGACCGTCGAGCAGTTCCTCGCTCGCGGTGGGCGCGTGCAGCAGCTGCCTGGCATCCAGGGCGCGCCGCCGCCGCGTACCATTCCGACCTGGAGAAATGCGCTATGACCATGCGGCTGACGTTCGGTGTGGACCCGGGATTGACCGGTGCGGTGGCGACCCTGATCGATGGTGAGGCCGGCCCGATCCTGGACATGCCGACGGTGCTGGTCGGCGACTGGCGGGAGGTCGACGCAAGGGCCTTGGCGGTGTGGATCCGCGAACAGCGTGCCGCGCACCCCGGCGCCTACGTCTGTGCCTGCATCGAGAAGGTCGGTGCGCGGCCCAACGATGGCGGCACAACGGCTTTCCGATTCGGCGACAGCTACGGCCAGGCGCGCGCCGTGCTTCAGGTCCTTGGCATTCCCTACACCCGTGCCATTCCGGCGGTGTGGAAGCGCCGCATGGGGCTACTGGGGCAGGACAAAGACGCGGCGCGCCAGCTCGCCCTGCAGCGCTTCCCGGCTGCCGCCACGCAGCTGCAGCGGAAGAAGGACGACGGTCGCGCCGACGCGCTGCTGATCGCGCTGTACCACGAACACACAGAGCAGGGGGCATGGGCAGCATGACCCGCGACGAATTCGACAACCTGCTGCGCCTGTGGGGCTGGGCGTTCGGCCCGCGCCGCCAGGAGCAGGAAGAGGGCGCCGGCATGTACGGCACATCGGCGCTCGCCGGGCTGGGCCGGCCGGCGACGATCCGGCAATCGACGACGATGGACCGCGGCGGCGTGGCGCGGCGGCGCATGCTGGGCGTTGCCGCCGGTCTGGTCGATGACGCCGGCGTCGTCCATCTCGTGCCGGCGTGGACCGTCGAACCAGTCCGCGGAACGCAGACCCGCACCGGCGCGGCGAAGGTGCTGGCGCCGGACTTCAGCATTCCCGCCGATGCGCTGCGCGTGGAGCAGTCCGTGACCCGACTACGCCGGCAGGAGCACGACCTGGCGACCGCGCTGCGGACCCAGTTCTGCACGGTGCTCGGCGGCCAGCGCGACAAGGCAGACCACCTGGGGCTGCGGCTTGGCGTCTATCGGGAGCGTCTGGCGGAGGCCAAGGGGTGGGTGCGCCGCGACCTCGACGCTTGACGCGTTCCGAACGCTGATCTACTCTCGGCGCCATTCCTCAGAAGTCCGTCAGCGGCCCGCCATCGAGCGGGCCGTTTGCGTTTCTGGCCTCCCCGAAGGGACCCCCATGTCGCTCCTACCCCTCCCGATCGCGCCCGCGCTGGCGCTGTCGCAGATCATCGTGCCTGCGCTCGTCGAGATAGGCGACGGCATGGACTCACCGCCGGCGCGCGTGCAACTGCTGGCCATGGCCATGCAGGAATCCGGCCTGAAGACCCGCCACCAGATCGGCGGCCCGGCGCGTGGCCTGTGGCAGTTCGAGACCGCCGGCGTGCGCGGCGTGCTGACGCACTCATCCAGCCAGCGGCGCGCGCGGGCGCTGTGCGAGCGCCACGGCATCGCGCCGACCATCGCCGCTGTATTCGACGCGCTCGAACGCGACGACGTTCTGGCGGCCGGCTTCGCGCGCCTGCTGCTGTGGACGCTGCCGGTAGCGTTGCCGGCGCTGGGCGACGAGCAGGAGGCCTGGAACCAGTACATCGAGGCCTGGCGGCCGGGCAAGCCGCACCGTGACCGCTGGGCGACGGTGTACCCGCAGGCGCTCCGGGCGGTGCAGGGGTGAACATGGAAGTGCAGCCAGGCAACGACGGCCGCGCACGTGTCGCGCTGGGGCCTGTGGAGCGCTGGGCCGCCGGCGTCATGGGCGCGGCGATCGTCATGTGCGGCTACTGGCTGCTGGGGTCGGTGCAGTCGATGCTCGGCCAGCAGCAGGCCACCGCGCAGCAACTGGCGACGATGACGCAGCAGCTGCAGACCATCAACACGCAGTTGGCGGACGTGCCGGCGTTGAAGCTGGAAGTCGCGAAGACGCAGATCAAGGTCGAGCAGCACGACCAGGAAATCAAGGAGCTGAAGCAGCTCCGAGGTATGAAATGAAGGTCGAACTGATCGAGGACTGGCGCCGCGCGTGGAAGCTGGCCAGCGTCCAGGTGTTCGCTGGTATCGCGCTGTTGCCGGACATCTACAACGGCGTGGCCGCGCTCGGCTGGATGGATGAGCTTCCCGGCCCGGCGAAGTGGATCATCCGAAGCATGGGCGCCGCCGGCGTGATCGCGCGCATCGTGCGGCAGAACTCCCCGGCGCCGCGCGCATGATCGCCACCCCGGACCCCGCGCGCCCTTACCTCGCCACTATCCGCGTGGTCGGCTACTGCCTGCTGGCCGGCGTCGTGCTAATCGCTGGCTGCAACCTAGGCCAGCGCATGAAGAGCGCCGACGCCGCCGACAAGGTGGCGGCTGCCGGCAAGGCGCAGGCCAAGGCCGAGCAACTCGCCGCCGACCGCCTGGCGTCGGCGAACGCGTGCGGCGCGGCGCTGGCCGACGTCAACCGCGATACCGCGCTGGCGAAGCAGCGAGCGGACGACTGGAAGCGAGCCGCCGAGATCGCCGACGCTCGTGCCGCGAAGGCCACCAGCGCCGCCGCCGCGGCCGCCGCGCGCGCCGACAAGGCCCTGCAGGCGGCCAAGGCCAATGCAACTTGCCGCTCGCAGCTCGCGATAGAGCTGTGCCCCGAGATCCCACTGCTGTAGGAGCAGGCCATGACCGACCACCAGATCGAACAGGAAATCCAGGCCAAGGGCCTGACCGCGCCGCGCGTGAAGCCGGCGGACATCGAGGCGGAGATCGCCAGCGAGTACTACTTCACCGCGTCCCATGGCGCGGCCAGCGAGTTCGCGCTGACCAAGTTTCATGGTGAGGACTCCTTGCCGCATGCACCCCTGGAAATGCTCACCTTCTGCGTGCTCGTGCTGCGCAACGGCTTCACCGTCACCGGCGAATCGGCCTGCGCCAGCCCGGAGAACTTCGACGCCGAGATCGGCCGCAAGATCGCGCGGCAGAACGCCGTGGCGAAAGTCTGGCCGCTGCTGGGCTTCCGGCTGCGCGACAAGCTGGCGGGCTGACGATGCACCGCCTCCTGTTGATCGTCGTGCTGCTTCCGCTCGCTGGCTGGGGTGGGTGCTCCGCCCCGGTGAAGCCGCAGATCCCCGAGAAGGTCTACGTGCGTGTCGAGGTGCCGGCGCAGCTGCCCAAGAGCCTGACCGCCGGCTGCCCCCCGGTGCATGCGCAGCAGCGCTCGATCGAGGCCGTGGTGTCCGCCTACAACACCAACATCCCGAGCCAGACCGACTGCGACCAGCGCATGGGTGAGATCCGCCGCCTGACCGCGCCGGCCCAGGAGCAGAGCAAGCCGTGAGCGCCTGCGACGAAATCGGCACCGTCAGCCGCGCCTACGTCTCGGCGCACGACCGCACCCGCATCCACCAGGTCAGCGTGCCGCCCGGTGAGCGCCGCTGCGTCGTGGCCGACTTCAACGGAGCGCTGTCGCCGGCCCGCTCGATCGCCTCGGCCGAGTGGCGGCTGTCCAGCCTGGGCGTGGCGTCGATGAGCGACGCGGCCATCCCGAACGCACGCACGGCGCAGGTGCAGGTGCGCGTCGGCTTCCCCGGGCAGGTGGCGCTACGCTGCGTGGCCACGCTGGACAACGGCGAGACCTACGTGCAGCGCTACGTGATCGTCGTGCCGTCGATGCCGTTCTTCGGCGACGAGGCGGTGCAGGCCGGCCCGCTGGTGCTGACGGCGGTGCCAGCGTGATGCGTAGTACGATTGCCGCGTCTGGGTGTGCAGGAGCCGGCGCAGAAGCTTGCGACGGGAGCCAATCGCCGGTGTGTGCTGGGTTCAATGACCAGGCCCGCAACGCCACGCCGGAAACGATAGGCGTCTCCAGGGCATTGCCAGCGGGTTCGAGTCCCGCCGCCCAGACGCTTCACCTCGGGGGCTGCTGCTGATGGCACGCCCCAGCAAGTACAGCCAGGCGCTGCTGGACCGCATCTGCCAGGAGCTGGCCAAGGGCCGGCCGCTGACGGTCATCTGCCGCGAGATCAGCGACGAGGGCACCGCACTGGCTCCACGTACCGTTCGCGACTGGATCAACGAGCGGGACGCCGACGACAAGCTGACCGAGCGTGCTCGGCACGTATCCGCCGCCATCGCGTGCGCGAGGGAGCTGGGCGAGGAAGCACTGGCCGAGCAGTGCCTGGAAATCGCCGACGACAGCCGGAACGACTGGATGGACCGCGCGGCAGAGAAGGGCGACGAGATCGCGCTGCAGTTCAACGGCGAGCACGTCCAGCGCTCCAAGCTGCGCATTGAGACCCGCCTGAAGCTGCTGGCGAAGTTCAACCCGAAGCGCTGGGGCGACAAGGTGGCTCAGGAGATCAGCGGCCCAGGCGGCGCGCCGGTTCAGTCGGTGACCCGCATTGAGCTGGTGGCGGCGACCGGCTCGCAGGTAGCGGATGACCACAGTCCGGATTGAACTGCCGCCCAAGCTGGTGCCGGTCTTCGCCGGTGAGGCTGACTTCCGCGGCGCCTACGGTGGACGCGGCTCAGCCAAGACGCGCAGCTTCGCCAAGATGGCGGCGGTTCGCGCTCTCATGTGGGCGCAGGAAGGGCGCCGGGGTGTAGTGGTGTGCGGTCGCGAGTTCATGAACTCGCTGGCCGAGTCGTCCATGGCCGAGGTCAAGGCGGCGATCCAGTCGGAGCCGTGGCTGGCCGCGCACTTCGATGTCGGCGAGGAGTACATCCGCACCGCTGACCGCAGGGTTGAGTTCGTCTTCATCGGCCTGCGCCGCAACCTGGACAGCATCAAGTCCAAGGCGCGCATCCTGCTGTTGTGGGTGGACGAAGCGGAGAACGTCAGCGAGACGGCCTGGGAGAAGGCAATCCCGACCGTTCGGGAGGAAGGGTCCGAGATCTGGGTGACCTGGAACCCTGAGCGGGAAGCCAGCGCGACGCACAAGCGGTTCCGCGATGATCCGCCGGCGCGCAGCAAGATCGTTGAGCTGAACTGGCGGGACAACCCTTTCTTCCCGGAGTCGCTGAACCGCAAGCGCCTTGAGGACAAGGAGAAGCGGCCGGACAGCTACGACCACATCTGGGAAGGCGGGATGAAGACGGCGATCAGCGGCGCGTACTACGCCGCGGCGCTGGCGCAGGCCAAGGAAGAGGGGCGAATCAGCCGTGTCGCGGCAGACCCGCTCATGACCTTGCGGGCCTACTGGGACATCGGCGGCACGGGTGCCAAGGCCGACGCTTGCGCAATCTGGATCGTTCAGTTCATCGGTCGGTCTATCCCCGTGGTGCGCTACTACGAGGCGGTCGGGCAGCCGCTGGCAACGCACGTGGACTGGCTGCGCCGGAACGGCTTCGATCGCGCTGCCTGCGTGCTTCCACACGACGGCGCAGCGCACGACAAGGTGCATGCGGTCAGCTACGAGAGCGAGTTGCGCAAAGCTGGCTTCGAGGTTCGCGTGATTCCCAATATGGGAGTCGGCGCGGCGATGACTCGCATCGAGGCGGCGCGGCGCGTGCTGCCCAGCGTGTGGTTCAACAACGCCATGGTCCGTGATGCACGGGAAGGCCTGGAAGGCAAAGAGGCGGACGCCACCGGCGCCGGCCGAGCGGCCTTGGGCTGGTATCACGAGAAGCGCGACGAGAAGCGCAACATCGGCTTCGGCCCGAACCACGACTGGGCCAGCCACGGCTCCGACGCATTCGGCCTGATGGCCGTGGACTACCTGAGCACCGACCACACGACCGTGGCCGACACCTCCGGTCTGATGGACTACCCAACGGATTACTGATGGCAGATCGCACCGACAACGACGCGCTGGCCGAGATGCGCAAGCGATACGACCGAGCGACCGAGGCGTGCAGCAAGCTGTACGACGCGGCGCGCGAGGACGAGCGGTTCGTCACGATCCCCGGCGAGCAGTGGGACAAGCAGCTGAAGGCTCGCCGGCGCAACCGGCCGACCTACGAGTTCCCGAAGCTTTACCCGCACATCCGCGACGTGGTCAACGAGATGCGTCAGGGCCGGCCGCAGGGCAAGGTGCGCCCGTCGGAGGAGAGCGACACCGGCTTGGCCGAGATCATGCAGGGCATCTGCCGCAACATCGAGTCGGTGAGCAACGCCGACCGCGCCTACGACATCGCCTACGAGAAGGCGCTGAAGGGCGGCTTCGGCGTGTGGCGGATCTGCACCGACTACATCAACGACGACGACTTCGAGCAGGACATCTGCATCAAGGCGGTGCGCAACCCCTACGCCGTGAAGTTCGACGCCGCGGCCCAGGAGATCGATCGGCGCGACGCGAACTTCGCGTTCGTGGAAGAACTGATCCCCGAGGCCGACTACGAGCGGCAGTGGCCGGACGTGCCCCTGGCTGACTTCGAAGGCGACGCGGCACACGACCAGTCGAAGTGGCGCGAGGCCGGCAAGGTCCGCATCGTCGAATACTGGTACAAGGAGCCGAAGAAGCGCGAGCTGTGGGCGCTGAGCAGCGGCGCGGTGGTGTTCGCCGACGAGGCTGGACTGGACGAGGACGAGCTGGCGCTGGCCGGCCTGCAGATCCTGCGCCGGCGTACCGTGGACTCTCACGTCGTGAAGGTCCGGCTGAGCAACGGCAGCCAGTGGCTGACCGAGCCGCAGGTGTTCCCGAGCAAGTACATCGGCCTGGTGCCGGTCTGGGGCAACATCGACAATATCGACGGCGAGGACTACTGGCAGGGCATGGTCCGCGCGAATAAGGACCAGCAGCGCTTGCACAACGTGCACCGCACCGCGGCGATCGAGGCCGTGGCGAAGTCGCCGAAAGCGCCCTTCATCTTGAGGATGAAGGACATCAAGGGGTACGAGAATTTTTGGAAGGCAGCGAATTCCGAGGACTTCCCGTACCTGCCCCTGGCGGACGCCGCGACCGACATCCCGAAGCGCTCGCAGCAGGCTGAGATCCCGGCCGCGCTGCTGCAGCTGGCGGCGATGGACAACGAGGACATCAAGGCCAGCACCGGCCGCTACAACGCCAGCCTGGGCGCCACGTCGAACGAGACCAGCGGCCGCGCGATCAACGCGCGCAAGCTGCAGGGCGCGGTGGCGACCTTCAACTACCTGGACAACCTGGGCTACGCGATCCAGTACACCTACGAGATCCTGGTCGACATGATCCCGCGGGTGTACGACACCCAGCGCGTCGTGCGCGTGCTCGGCGCCGACGGCGGCGAGAAGTGGAAGACCCTCTACCAGGAGGTGGTGGACCCGGAGACCGGGCAAACCATAGTGCTCAACGACATCCGCAAGGGGAAGTACGACGTGACCATCACCGTCGGCCCGAGCTTCGCCACCCAGCGCATGGAGGCTGTCGACGCGTTCACCCAGATGCTTGGCCAGATGGGGCCGGGCCTGCCGCCGCCGATCGCCGCGCTCATGGCATACACCGCGATCAAGAACATGGATCTGCCGGGATCGGAGGAGCTGGACGAAGCGTTCCGCAAGATCCTGGTGGAGCAGGGCGTCATCCCTCCGAAGGACGGCGAGGAGCCGCCGAAGCCGCAGCAGCCTGACCCGAAGGTGCAGGCGGAAGCCGGCAAGACCGCCGCGCAAGCGCAGTTGGCGCAGGCCCAGGCCGAGGGCCAGCAGTTGGAGAACCTGACGATCGCTCAGCAGCTCCAGCTGCAGCAGATGCTGCCAGCCATCCTGCAGCAGCTGCAGGCCACGGCAGCGCCGCCGGGCGCGCCGCCGCTACCCGACCCGCAGGGCATGCCGATGCCCGCCCAGATGCCCAATCAACCGCCGCAAGGCGGTTTTTCTTTGCCCGCACCCACGGCGTAACGCCGCCCGCATCGGCCCGGCTTGGCCGAAACCCGAGAGGATGAGATGAGCGACAACACCGAAGCCCTGCCCCAGGGCGGCCAGACCGTGGCCGAAGGGAACACCCAGGCCCAGCAGCCGCAGCCGCGCAACGACATCGAAGCGCAGCGCATGGAGGCCGATGCGGCCGCCCAGCAGCCGGCCGCCGACAAGGACAAGGCCGATGCGGAGCGCAAGCGCAACCGCACGCGCGACTACATCCAGCGGCTGAACGCGGAGAACGCCGAGTACCGCCGCAAGATCGCCGACATCGAAGCCCGCCTGCCGAAGGCGCCCGAACCGAAGGGTGCGCCGAAGCCGGAGGACTTCAATTTCGATGAAGACGCGTACCAGCGCGCCAAGATCCAGCACGAGCTGGCCGAGGCCCGCAAGCAGTGGGACGCGGAAAACCAGACCAAGGCCGAAGCCCAGAAGCAGCAGGAAACCGCCAACGCGTATGCGCAGCGCGCAAACGCATTCGCCGCGATCCATGAGGACTACCTCGAGGTCGTCGGTTCGATGGATCCCTCGCTGCTGCTGCCGGAGCTTCAGGCCGCGATCATCGCCCACGAAAAGGGGCCGGAGATCGCTTATCGGCTCGCCCAGAACGAGGACGAGCTGCTGCAGTTGGCGTCCACACGCCCCGAGCTACTGGAGCGGGCGCTGGCCCGCTACGCCGCGCGCATGAGCGATGCGCCGCCGGAACCGATTGCGCCTGCCGCGGCCGCGGCGAACGCACTGGCCACTCCGGCAATCGCCACCCAACCCAAACCCATTTCCCAAGCGCCGGCCCCCGCGCCGCGCGTCGGCGGTCGTGCGCCAGCGGAAACCCCGCCGGAAAAGCTCACCGACGACCAGTGGTACGCGCGTGACCGGGAGCGCAGGCGCAAGCGATAACCCATAGGAGTTCACCATGGCCAACGTCGGCCAAGCACTGACCCACCAGATGGTTGCCCGCGAGGCGGCCAAGATGCTGGTGGAAGAAAACGAAGTCGTCAGCAACATCAACACCGACCGCTCGATCGAGTTCGGCGAGGAGGTCAACGGCTACGGCAAGGGCGACACCGTCAAGGTGATGATCCCGCCCACCCCGGTCGTGTTCGACGGCAACGTGTTCGCCGGCGGCAGCTCCACCGCGCCGTCGACCAACGAGAGCTACGTCAACCTGATCCTGGACACCCAGAAGCACGTCGGCCTGACCTTCGGCGCGAAGGAGAAGAAGCTCGAGCTGACCGACTTCAAGAAGCGGTTCCTGAAGCCGGCCATGCAGGCGCTCAGCTCCAAGATCAATGCGGACCTCCTGAACCGCATGCGCTACCAGACCGCCAACGTGGTGGGCACCTGGGGCACGATCCCGAGCACCCGCACGCCGTACCGCGCGGCCAGCGCCATGCTGAACCGCTTCCTGGCGCCCAGCGGTGACCGCAGCCTGCACTTCTCGTCCGACGCGAACATCGCGCTGGCCGAGGCCAACTCGCCCCTGTTCCACACGAAGGGCGAGTTGGAGGAGGAGTTCAGCGAGAACGCCGTCGGGCGCTTCGCCGGATTCGACTTCTACGAGCAGCAGGGTCTGTCGGTGCAGGCCAACGGCGCCGGCTCCGGCTACGCGGTCAATGGCGCTGGCCAGACGGGCAACCTGCTGGCGGTGACGACCGGCACCGGTGCGCTGACCCGCGGTACGGTCTTCACCATCGCCGGCGTCAACGCGGTGCACCCGATCACCGGTGCGGATACCGGGCAGCCGCGCATGTTCGTGGTCACCGCAGACTACGCCGGCGGCGCGGGCAGCGTCTCGATCTTCCCGGCGATCTACCCGGTCACCTCGACCTACATCGGCACCGTCACTGCATCGCCGGCGAACAGCGCGGCGATCACCGTGTTCGGCACCGCCTCGCAGAGCAAGCGCCAGGGCATCGGCTTCCACCGCGATGCGTTCGCCGCCGCTTTCGCGCCGCTGCCGGTGCTGGCGTCCTGCGAGGGCTACACCGCCACCATCGGCAAGGTCAGCGTCCGCGTGATGACCTTCGGCGACGGCTACAACGACCGGGAGAACACCCGTATCGACGTGCTGTACGGCGAGGCCGCGGTGCGTCCCGACCACTCGGTGCGCATCACCGAGTAACCCCACAGGGGCCGGCCTTCGGGCTGGCCCCTTTCCGTTTCGATCAGGAGTGCACCATGGAATTCCCGAAGATGCTGTACCAAGGCGGCGAGCTGGAGGGCGATACCGTCATCGTCCAGAGCCAGGAAGAGCAGGACGCGCAGAAAGCCAACGGCTTCCTGCCGCTCGGCGAGCGCCCGGCCAAGGGCAAGGGCGACAAGTGACCGCCGTCGCCAGGATCGTGACCGACGCTCTGTGCCTCCTGCGGGTGCTGGACCCGCGCGAGGCGCCCGAGGCCGAGGACATGGCAGCCGGCATCCGCGCGCTCAACCTGATGATGCGCGTGTGGGAGATTGACGGCCCAGCGCTCGGCTGGAGCGACGTCTCGAATCCTGGCGACACCCTGCCGGCGCCGCCCGAGGCCGAGCAGGCCATCACCGACAACCTGGCAGTTAGTCTGCGGCCGCGGTACGGCTGTGAGCTGGAGCCAGACGTGCTGGCGCGCGCCTCGGTGGGCTATTCGACCCTCAAGGCACGCGAGATCTCCAACAGCTTCCAGCGCCTGGAATATCCGGACCTGCCGTGCGGTCAGGGTAGGCCCGCCGGCAGCTGGCGCGACGGATTCAACTGCTGATGCGTACCCAACCGCTCGACCTGCTGGGCGGCTTTGCCGCTGACCACGCGCTGGAGTGGTGCGCGGAGGACTGCATCAACTGGATTCCCGAGGTCGCCGAGACGCAGGGCACGCGCACGCGCATGAAGCTGGTGTCGCGGCCGGGCCTGCGGCCGCTCGTGGACCTGGCCAACGGCCCGATCCGCGGCCTGCACGTGGCCGAGGGCGCGCTGTTCGCCGTGTCGGGCAACAAGCTCTACCAGGTGTCGTCCAAGGTGGTGGCCACGGCGCGCGGCATCATCCCGGGCGTCACGCGCGTGCACATGGCGCACAACCAGATCACCGGCGGCAACCAGTTGCTGGTCGCCAACGGCCAGAGCGGCTACGTCTGGGACACGGTCGCCGGCAACCTGGCGCGGATCTCCGACGAGGGCTACCCCGGCGCGAAGTCCGCGGGGTACATCGACAGCTACCTGCCGCAGGTCGAGCCGTTCGGCCGCTTCTGGTTCCACAGCCAACTGGCGGACGCCAAGAACTACAACACGCTCGACCGCTACGAGTCCGAAGCATCGCCGGACAAGATCGTCACGCTGACCGTGTCGCAGAAGGAGGTCGTGGTCTTCAACGAGACCACAATCGAGTTCTTCTACGACTCGGGCACCAACACCAAAACGTTCAAGAACAAGGGCGTCGTGGTGGAGCGGGGGTGTGCCAGCGCCGATTCCGTGGTGAACCTGGACAACAGCCCGATGTGGCTGGGCAACGATGGTGTGGTGTACCGCCTCGACGGCTACCAGGCGGTGCCGATCTCGAACGGCCCTTTGCAGGACGCGATCCGCGGCCAGAACTGGTCGCAGGCATACGCGTTCGCATGGGAGGGCAGCCGCCACAAGGTCTACTACCTGACGCTGCCGGACGGGCGCACCTATGGCCATGACGTGGTCACCCGGCTATGGCACCGCGCCACGTCGTTCGGGCTGGATCGCTGGCGCGTGAGCCACCTGGTGAAGTGGAACGGCATCTGGGTCGCCGGCGACGCCTTCAGCGGCCAGCTGTGGGTGCTGGACGAGGACTATGCGCTGGAAGGGAGCCAGCCGATCGTGCGCGAGCGCGTTTCGCAGCCCACCACGGCCGACATGAACGCGCTGGAGGTGCCGTACCTGGAACTGCTGGTGCGCACCGGTGCGGCCAGCCAGGAGGACCCGCAGCCTTCGCTCGACATCTCCGGCGTAACGCTGATCCCTTCCACCGGCAGCTTCGCCTACTCGACGGTGGCGCACACGCGTACCGTCGGCGCGCAGCTGCCGGTGGTGGAGAACCAGCACACCGGCACCGGCAAGACGGACGTGATCGTTGCGCTGGAACAGCTGTTCGCCTCGCTGCCGACCTGCAACACCGTGAGCCTGGTGGTGTCGTGGTTCGGCGACGACCTGCGCGCCGGCCAGTGTCAGATCAAGCCGCGCCTGGCGGTCGCGCCGGGCACGCAGGGCAGCGTGTCCTGGTCGCCGAGCAACTGGCAGGTGGCCGG
This sequence comes from Xanthomonas sp. NCPPB 1128, assembly GCF_001043115.1. Taxonomy (GTDB): domain Bacteria; phylum Pseudomonadota; class Gammaproteobacteria; order Xanthomonadales; family Xanthomonadaceae; genus Xanthomonas_A. The sequence continues at coordinate 142,171 of NZ_LFME01000002.1, forward strand.
CGTCACCGCCAGCACCGCCACGTTGGTCACGTTCGTGTCCGATCCCAACGGCGGCCACAGCGTGTACGGCTCGACGCCGTCCGACGACTCGATCGTGCAGGTGATCCAGTATCTGCGCGCGCAGGGCAAGCGCATCGTGTTCTATCCGTTCGTGCTGATGGACGTGCCGGCCGGGAACACGCTGCCGAACCCTTACGGCGGCAGCAGCCAGCCGATCAACCCGTGGCGAGGCCGCGTGACGTGCTACCCGGCGCCCGGGCAGGCCGGCACCCCCGACGGCACCGCCGCGGCCGGCACACAGATCGACACGTTCTTCAGCCGGACTTGGGGGTTTGCGCGCTTCATCGCGCACTACCGCGACCTGTGCGCCAGCGCTGGCGGCGTCGACGTGTTCCTGATCGGGTCGGAAATGGTCGGAATCACGCAGGTCCGCTCGGCCGCCACGGTGTACCCGGCCGTCGCGCAGCTGCGCACGATCGCCGCCGGCGTCAAGGCGGCCATGCCGACGGCGCTGGTCTCCTACGCTGCGGACTGGACCGAGTACCACAGCCGGCAGTACCCCGACGGAACGCTCAACTTCCACCTGGATCCGCTGTGGGCGGACAGCAACATCGATTTCGTGGGCATCGACAACTACCTGCCGATCGCGAACGTGCGCGCCGACGACAACCCGAGCCTGATCTACAGCGTTCCGTATCTGCAGTCGAACATCGAGGGCGGCGAGCTGTTCGACTGGTACTACGTGGACCGCGCGAACAACATCAAGGCACCCATCACCGATGGCGCCTACGGCAAGCCCTGGGTCTATCGGCAAAAGGACATCCGCGGTTGGTGGAGCAACACGCACGTGGCGCGCGCCGCCGGCGTCGAGACGACGGCCACCGCATGGGTCCCTGGCAGCAAGCCCATATGGTTCACGGAGTATGGATGTCCGGCGATCAATAGGGGGCCGAACCAACCGAACGTGTTCTTCGACCCCAACAGCAGCGAGTCGACGCTGCCGTACTTCTCGACCGGCCTGCGCGACGACTTAGCGCAGCGGAGCTACTACGAGGCGACGATCGGCTACTGGCGCGAGCACGGCGGCGCGATGCTCTCCACCGACAACATGATCGCGTGGACGTGGGATGCACGGCCATACCCTCAGTTCCCGTCGCTCACAAGCGAGTGGGGCGACTACGGAAACTACCCGCGCGGGCACTGGCTGCAGGGGCGCTACCGCACCCAGGCCGAGCTACCGGACCGCGCGATCGAGATCTGCTACTCGGACGACGGCCGCAACTACACCAACTGGATCCGGCGCGACCTGGGCGAAGTCGGCGAGTACGGCAAGCGGATCCAGATCAACAACCTCGGGCGCCTGCGCAATCGCGTATGGCGCATCCGCACCAGCTCACCCCTGCCGACCGAGCTTGAGGGCGCGGTGGCCACTATCAGGATGCTGCGATGAGCAACGAAGACCACGACGAGAGCGCTGGCCCGCTGGCCAGGGCTGGGCGACACCCGACCATGGAGCAGTTGCGTGCGCTTGAGGCTGAACTACGCAAGTACCCGCAGGCAGACATCCCCGTGAAGCATCACTTTGCCGATGGCATCTACTGCCGCGAGGTCTTCATTCCCGCGGGCACCGTGCTGACCGGGAAGGTCCACAGATTCGCCACCCTGAACATCCTGGCGCAGGGCGAGATCGAAGTCACCACACCCGAAGGCGTGCGGCGGCTTTGCGCGCCGGCGGTGTTCACGTCGCCCGCGGGCTGCAAGAAAGTGGGCTACGCCCACACCGACACCATCTGGATCAACGTCCACCCCACCAAGCTGCGGGACGTGGCGTCGATCGAGTCCAAGTTCATCGAGCCGGAGCCTCTTCCGGCCATCACGCACGAAGGGGAGTAACCATGGGCTGGGTAGCAGTTGGAGCCGCCGCGGTGACGGCCATTGGCGGGGCGTATTCCGCGAATCAGCAGAAGAACGCGGCGAAGGACGCAGCCAATGCGTCGAACGCGGCGCAGACACAGGCATGGGCGGCAAACAACGCCAACATGCAGCCCTACCTGACGGCGGGGCAGAACGCGCTGACGCAGATCCAGCAGCTCAACGCCGGCAACTTCGACAGCTTCAAGGAGTCGCCGGACTACGCATGGACGCGCGACCAGGGCATCCAGGCGCTGGACCGTAGCGCGGCCGCCAGCGGCAGCCTCTACTCGGGCGGCCACAGTGCGGACCTGATGGACTACGCCTCCGGCCTGGCATCGCAGAACTACGGCAACTTCTACAACCGGTTGTCGGGCCTTGCGGGCATGGGCCAGTCGGCGGCAGGCGCGCTGGCTGGCGTCAACACCGGCTATGCCAACGCGGTGGGATCCACGAACGCCAACCTGGCGCTGTCGAACGGCTCTACGGACGCCGCGCTGACTGGGTTGCTGACGGGGATCGGCACCAATTTGGGCAGCAATCTCCTGACCAACTATGCCGGCGGCGGCCGCGCCAGCAGCTACGGCAACGGATCGCTGTATGGCTTGCAGGCAACCACCGGCGCCGGCAGCAACTACAACTTCGGCAACAACCTGACCAACTTCGCGAGGGCGGCATGATGGCCAACGGACTGACCGACTTCATGGGCGGATACCAGGCCGGCAATGCGATCGTCGACCAGCAGCGCCAGCAGCTCAACCAGAACAAGCTCACCAATCTGGCGCCGCGGGTCGTGGCTGGAGATCCGGCGGCGTTCGCGCAGGCTGCTGCAGTGGACCCGCAGGCCGCCCAGGCCTACGCCGGCGCAGGCGACAACCTGGCGCTGAAGGCGCGTGGTGCGGCGAAGTATCTGCAGGCGGCTCTGCAATCTGGCAACCAGCAGCAGATCATGGCCGCGCGGCAGACGATCAAGCCATTCATGGACACGCTGAAGCCCGGCACGGCCTATCCGCTGGACATGGACCCGGCGCAGGAGGCGCAGGGCATCGGCGCGTTTCTGGCGCAGACCGCGTACCTGGATCCCGACCTCAAGGGCGGCACGCCGACTGGCTTCCGCGAGTTCCAGATGAAGGCAGCAGCGGCCGGCCTGCAGCCGGGCACGCCCGAGTACCAGAACGCCGCGAAGATCGCGCTGGGGCAGGAGGGGCGCGCGTCCAGCTCGGGCTTCACGCAGGTCAAGTTCACTGGCCCGGATGGCCGCGAGCGCATCGGCGTGCTAAACGGCCGCACGGGGCGCATCGACCTACCGGACGGCACCAGCTTCGATCCGCAGACCGGCGGCGTCGTGGGCGCGATGTCGGCGCCCAGCGCGCCGGTGCTGCCACAAGGCGGCGGCCAGCAGGTGATCGAGCAGGACGCGCAACTGGCCAACCAGATGATCGCCGCCGGCATCCCGGCCGACCAGGTCGATCGGTTCCTGCGGGGCCGGGCCTCGCAGTTCAGTGGTGGCAGCCGGCCGGCCATGCCCGCAACCAACGCCGGCACGTTCGTGGGCCGCGCGCCGGAAGAGCAGGCCGCCGCGACCGAGGCGGCGAAGCAGGCGGCGCAGTTGCAGTACCTGCCCCAGGAGCTGGGCATGCGCACGAATGCCGCGCTCAGCACCGCGGCCGGGGAAGCGCAGATCAAGTCGAACGCCACCAAGCAGGCAGCGGCCGCGCCGGCCTACACGGCGCTGCAGGACGCCACGTCCAATCTGGATCGCCTCGCGGCCCAGGCGTCGGCCCTGGCCAATCACCCAGGCCTCGACGGCATCACGGGGCTGCGCGGCGCCATCCCTGACGTGCCAGGTTCTGCGGCCGCGAACGCGCGCGCGGAGCTGGACACGCTGCGGTCGCAGGTCGGCTTCGGTGTCCTGCAGGCGATGCGCGACGCGTCGAAGACCGGCGGCGCACTGGGCAGCGTGTCCGAACAGGAAAACACGCTGCTGCAGTCGAACCTGGCCGCGCTGGCCGGGTCGCAGTCCGCGGAGTCGTTCCGCGCGAACCTGAAAAAGGTCATCGACTACGCGAACGCCGCGAAGGGTCGCATGCAGGCCGCCTACCAGCGGCAGTACGGCGGTGCGCCGCCAACCGCGGGCGCGCCATCGGCGCAGCCGCAGCTGCAGCAGGGCACCGCTGGCGGCCGCACAATCGTGCGCACCGGCACCCTTCCCGATGGCCGCAAGGTCGTCCAGTTCAGCGACGGGACCACGAGCTATGGAAATTGACCCGTCTCTGCTGGCGCAGGTGAAGTGGGACGACGCGCCACAGCCTGCCGGCGGCCAGCAGCCGCTGGAGATCGACATCACCGGCGGCGTGAGCGAGAGCCAGCTGCGCGCCCAGCAGGCCGCAGCCGCCGCGCAACAGCCGATCGACCTATCCCAGGTCGTGTGGGATGACCAGCCGGGTGTCGCGGCCCCGCAAGCGCAGGCGCAGGAAGAAGCGCCGGCAGCGAACAACAGCGCCCTAGCGCGCATGGTCTCGGGTCAGCCGGCCGTGCCTCAGGTGCAGGAAGGCACCGCCCTGGGCCGGTTCCTAGGCGAGATCGGCGGCCGACAGGTGATGCAGGGCGCGGCAGGGCTGTATGGCTCCTTGGGCGGCGACGCACTAAACCACTACGTCCTGGACCCGATCGACCAGGCTGCGGGCTGGGGTACGCAGCTGGGCACGGGCGGGAAGTCGTACCGCGATGCTGCTGGCCAAGTTGCCGACGAGATGGGCATGCGCCGACCGCAGACGGCGCAGGAGCGCATCATCAGCGACATGGGCGAGGCGCTGACCGGGACAGGCCTGACCATGGGCATCGGCGGCGGCATCAACGCGTTGACCAACCTGGGGCGCGCCGCCGCCGCACCAGTGACCAATCGCCTGGCCAACCTGCTGACGACGCAGCCTGTCGCGCAGGCGGTAAGTGCGGCTGCAGGCTCCGGTGCCGCGTCCGCTACGCGCGAGGCTGGCGGCGGCACCGGCGCGCAGCTGGCTGCATCGCTGGCCGGCGGCCTCGGGCCGAACTTGCTGGCGACGCTGGGCGCCGCTGGCGCGCGCGGGCTGGTGCGCGGATCCAGTGGTGCGCAGATGCAGCGCACCATCGATGACTTCGCTGCGCTGGGAGCCAATCCCTCCGTTGCACAAGCCTCGGGCAATCGGACGCTGCAGGGCGTCGAGAACCTGCTGGCGGCAGCGCCGACCAGTACGGGCGTCATGACCCGCTTTGCAGAGCGCCAGGCCGACGACGTAGGCGCCGGGCTGCAGGGTATGGGCGAGAGCCTGTCGCGCAATGCGAGCGCTGAGCGAGCCGGCAGGGCAATCGAGGCTGGCGTGCAGACGTTCGAGAACAATGTCGGGGCCGCGCGTCGCGCCCTCTACTCGGAGGCCGACCGCTTCATCCCGGCGAGCACTGCCACGCCGATGACCAACACCACGAACGCTCTGGCCGCCATGACGCAGCCGACCGCTGGTGCTGCCGCGACTACGGGGGCGCTCGTGAATCCATGGTTGCAGCGATTGCGCTCCAACCTTGAGGCAGACCTGCAGGCTGGCGGCGGCCAGATCCCATACGAAGCGCTGCGCAGGATCCGCACCGAAGTAGGCGAGCGGATGAGCGACTTTTCCATGACCCCTGACACGCCGGCCCGTCAGCTCAGCGGCATTTATGCAGCCCTCTCGCGCGACATGGAAGCGGTCGCCGCTGCGCAGGGTCCCGACGCGGTGCGCGCGGCGCGGCGCGCCAACACCTACACCCGCGTGTCGTCCGAACGCCTCGAGCAGATCCAGCGGGTGGTGGACAAGAACGGCGGCCCGGAGAAGGTCTACGCCGCGACGATGTCTGGCACTCAGGATGGCGGGACCACGTTGCGCGCTGTGATGCAGTCCCTGCCTCCGGATGGTCAGAGAGCTGTTACGGCGGCGGTCATCAGGCGCATGGGCCTGGCGACACCAGGCGCACAGGACGCCGCGGGTGATGTCTTCTCGGCCGCCACGTTCCTGACCAACTGGAACCGGGTCAGTCCAGAGGCAAAGCGGGCTCTATTCGACCGCTACGGCGGCGGGTTCAGCCAGAACATGGACCGCATCGCGCGCGTGGCGAGCAACATCAAGGACGGGGCCAAGGTCTACGCGAACCCTTCGGGCACGGCGAACCGCGCGGCGGCGCTGACCTACGGAGCGAGCCTCGTTGCTTCGCTATTCGATCCGAGCCTGATCACGACCGGCAGCCTGATATCCGGCGGCGTCGGCGCCAACTTGACCGCAAGGCTGATGACGAATCCTCGCGTTGTCACCGCGCTGGCCCAGACCACCAAGTTGCCGCAGGGCGCGATCCTCGGCCAGGTCCAAGCGATGCGCCAAGCCGCACAGCGGAGCGGCGACCAAGATCTGGCCGCGGCTGCAGACGTGCTAGAGCAGGCGCGTCAAGACAAAGACGGCCGCGCCAACCGCGGCACCACCCAACGATAGAGCTGCACCGAGGAGCAGGACGTATTCCTTGAGTCCCAAGCCGTCCGGCTCCCGCTTGTACCGCCAATCTTGCGCCATGACCCAGCCCCGGCCCCGTCCGGGGCTTTTTGTTGGAGAAACCGATGTCAGGATACCGCTTTTTCAACCCCGCCCCGGTCTTCCTCGACCTGCCCGGGATCAAGCCGCTGGCCGGCGGCGCGCTGCAATTCTTCGCCCAGGGCACCACCACGGCCAAGGACACCTGGTCCGATTCGACCCTGACCACGCTCAACACCAACCCGGTGCAGCTCGACAGCTCCGGCCGCGCCAACGTCAACATCTGGCTGAGCGGCGCCTACACCGTCGTGCTCAAGGCTGCCGACGGCACGTCCGTCTGGACGCGGGACGTGGATTCCGGCGCGGGCGCGGGCGCAACCATCCCCGCGCTGGTGGCCGGCAAGTTCCTGGCCACGGATGGCTCGAACCTGATCTGGGCCGACGTGCTGCAGGTGCCGGACCCGACCGGCTCAGCGAACAAGATCCTGAGCACCGACGGCAGCAATCTGATCTGGATCGCGCAGCCGACGATCCCCGATCTGCCGGTCCAGAACTTCACCAATCGGGTGAAGATCGGCACGTACCTGCGCCAGTGGGGCAGCGACAGCGCGCCGGCGTCCAATGCGCGGCAGACTTCGCGCAGCGTGACGTTCCTCAATCCCTTCAGCGGCGACCCGTACGCGATCACCGTCATCCCTCGCAACGTGACGCACACCGCCGGCGGCCAAATCGGCGTGCCGGCGATCATCGCGAAGTCGGCCACGGGCTTCAGTGTTCAGTTCGACAGCGACGACTTCGGCCAGTCGAACGCCTCGTTCATCGCTGCGCTGCCGTTCGACTGGGTTGCGGAAGGGCCGACCAGTGCCTGATATCGCGATCCCCCGCGTCCAGGCGCCGATCGCCTCGCAGGGTGGCTTGGTCACGCAGGAGTGGCACACCTTCTTCCTGATGCTGCGCGATGCGGCCGGCAGCGACACCGACCTGCAGGCGCAGATCGACGCGCTGGCGGCCAAGGTGGCCGCACTGCCGGCCGGCAGTGGCTCCGCGACCTTCTCGCTGCGCGGCATCGGGTCCGTCCAGTTAGACGGCTCACCGGCGGCGGGTGCGGTCCAGATCATGCTGGACGGCGACAGCGACGCCCCGGGCAACACCTTCTACTACGGCACCGGGCCGGACGGGCTGCGCGGGTGGCACCTGGTCGCCGATGCTGTTGGCGTGACGGCCGACCTGTCGCGCGCCGTCGACGCCACCAGCAACGTGGTCACGATCGGCCTGGCTGACCTGCCCAACGCCGGCGCCACCGGCGCCGCGCTGTTGAAGATCCTGCGCGATGCGAAGGGGCGCGTGGCCGGCGCTGCCGCGGCGACGACTGACGACCTGGCCGAGGGCGCCACGCCGACCAACATGTGGTTCACAGGCGCGCGCGCGCGGGCCGCGCTGGACGCCGGGCGCAACCTGCTCATCAACGCCAGCATGCAGGTCAACCAGCGCAATTTCGGCGGTGGCGCGCTCGCCGCGGGTGCCTACGGCTACGACCGGTGGCGGGCCGGCAGCGGTGGGTGCAACGTTTCCGTCAACAGCGCCGGCCTCATCAGCCACACCAGCGGCCCGCTGCAGCAGGTCATCGAGAACCCCCAGGGCGCCTGGGGCCAGCCTCTGACCTTGAGCGTTGAAGATCCGAGCGGCAGCCTCAGCGTCAGCGTGGGAGGTGCCACGGGGACGATCACCGCCGGCAGCGGGCGCCGCAGCGTCACGCTGACGCCTACCGGCAGCGGCAACATGACGTTGCAGATCACCGCTACCGGTGTGACGTACAGCCGGCCGCAACTCGAGCGCGGCAGCTTCGCCAGCCCCTTCGAGTATCTCAAACAGCCAGAGGAGATGGCGCTCTGCCAGTGGTACTGCCGGGCCGGATCGCTCACGCTGCGCTCTAATGGTAGTGCCACGTCCGGCGCCGGCACCTGGCTGCCCTTCAGCATGCGCGCCGCGCCGACTGTGACGTTCTCCAGCGTCAACTACGTCTACGGCTGTTCGAGCATCGACTCGACCAGCAGCACGAGTGGCGTGGAGATCTTTGTGGCCGCTACAGGCCCCTTCGCATTCATCGCCAGCTACCTGCTGGTCGCCGAACTCTAAGCAATTCAGGCTGCTGTCTCGGCCGGTGCGACGGCACCGCGTAGCATCGCCGGCATGCTCCCCCCGTCATACCGCTGGCTGATCTACGACGATGTCGCACTGCTGCGGCACAACAGCAATGGCGTAGCCGGGGTGCGAGTGCGTGATGATGGGAAGTGGGAGATCTGGCTCTACTGGCACGACATGACGCATCGCGGCGTCGCCGCCAGCCAGGAACAGGGGATCAGGTGGGTGACCCGGTGGGTGGCGGCGCGAGGGCATGATCTGCCAGGAGCGTCGAGGCGAGGCGCGTACCGGCGGTAGCCGATTCATCCTGCAATTCACCCCGCTTTCGGATCCCGGTGAAGGGATTCGGGGCGGAGCTGCGTGTACCGCTTCAGTTCGGTCCATGACTCGTGCAGCGTCACCGACGCAACCTCCGGTATGTCGTAGCCCTGTTCAAACAGGCGCGACGTGCCCTCGTGGCGTAGGTCGTGGAAGTGCAGGTTCTCGATCCGCAGCTTGGCGCAGGCCCGGGTGAACGCTGTCCCCACCGATTTGGAGTTGTAGGGGAAGATGCGGTCTTCGTCGGCGGTCCTGGGCTGCCGCTGCACCAGCGTCCACGCTTCGCCCAGCAGCGCGAACCGCTTGTGGTTGCCATCTTTGTGCCGCGGGTGCTTTGCATCGCGCAGCAGTGCTGTCCTCGTACTGGCATCGAGGTCGGACCATAGTAAGCGCGTGATCTCGCTCTCCCGCTTCGCCGTCATGATGGCGAAGTCGATGATGTCGGCCATCGGGATCTCGGAGCGCCAGGCCGAGGCCTCGAAGTGCGCACGCAGGCGTTGCAGCTCTTCTGCCGTGGGTCGCCGCTCCCGCCGCTTCGACTTGCCAACCAGCTTCAGAAGGCGCAACACCGGCCGTGCATCGGCGACTGGGTCACCCGCCTGGCGCACGCCGAGCATGGGAGCAGCGAGCTTCAGCAGCTCCGACAGGTAGCCGAGTTCGACGTTCATGGTCGCCGGTGCGCAGGCTGGAATCAGTTGGCCGTCCGCCATGACGTGCCGCCCCTCAACGCGGCGGCGCGCGTGCTCGATGATGTCGTTGGCCGTCAGCCGCTGGGCCACGATCGCCCCCAGTCCTTCGCGCAGCCGGCTCATGTTGCCGGCCTGGGTCTTGCTGATCGCCTTCACTCCGCCAAGCTTCTCGGTCCGCCAGTCGATCAGCTCGCTGATCGTCATGTCGCGTCCGGCCTTCTCACCGCGCGCGTCCAGCTCCGCCAGCTCGCGCTCGATCCGGTCGGCCCAGGTCTTGGCGGCAGTCTTGGTGGGGAACGTCTTGGTTTGGGCGGCATGGCCCTTTCGGCGCACAATGGCGCGCCAGCGCTTGCCGCGGGGTTGCAGTGTTGCCATCGGTGTACCGTCCGTTGTACCAGGCTGCGAGGTGGTACAACTATGGTACTTGTCGGCGGGAATCGATGGGAAAAGTTGTGTCTGCGCGGGAATTGACGGGAAGCACATGTGGCTGACTCAAAAGAAGAATCGTTGATGCACAAGGCTTCGGCTATTTCCGTTGCCCCGATGATGGACTGGACCGACCGCCACTGCCGGGTGTTCCACCGGTTGCTGGCACCATCTGCGCGGCTGTACACCGAGATGGTGCACGCCAATGCGGTGGTGCTGGGCGATCGCGCGCGGCTGCTGGATTTCGACGCGTCCGAGCATCCGCTTGCCCTGCAGCTCGGCGGCAGCGAGCCGGCGCTGCTGGCGCAGGCGGCGCGGATCGGCCAGGACTGGGGCTACGACGAGATCAATCTCAATTGCGGCTGCCCGTCCGACCGGGTCCAGGCCGGGCGCTTCGGTGCCTGCCTGATGCGCGAGCCGGCGCTGGTCGCCGAGTGCGTGGCGGCGATGGTCGAGGCCGTCGACATCCCGGTGACCGTGAAGTGCCGGCTGGGCGTGGACCAGGACGACGATTACGCGGTGTTCCTGGCCTTCGTCGACCAGGTCGCCGCCGCCGGCTGCGGGCTGTTCGTGGTGCATGCGCGCAACGCCTGGCTGCAGGGGCTGTCGCCGAAGGAGAACCGCGAGGTGCCGCCGCTGCGCTACGACTGGGCGCACCGGCTCAAGCGCGAGCGGCCGCAGTTGCAGGTGGTGCTCAACGGCGGCCTGGCCGCGGTGGAGACGGCGCAGGCGCAGTTGCACGCGGTGGACGGGGTGATGCTGGGTCGCGCCGCCTACCACGACCCCTACGTCCTGCATCGGCTGGATGCGGCTCTGACCGGCGCTGCCCTGCGCCCGCGCGCCGAGTTGCTGCGCGCCCTGCGGCCCTACGTGGAGGCGCGCCTGGCCGAGGGCCTGGCGCTCAAGCACATCACCCGCCACTTGCTCGGCCTGTTCCACGGTCAGCCCGGCGGTCGCGCCTTCCGCCAGGTGCTCAGCGAAGGCGCGCACCGGCCGGGCGCGGACTGGGCGCTGCTGGAGCGGGCGCTGGCGGTCACCGACGGGGCAGCGCGCGCGGCCGCGTGATCCGGCGGGTTCAGTCGAAACGTGGCGGGGTGCCGTGCCCGCTCGGGGGCGGCTGGAAGCGCCTCCTCACGAACCTGCAGGATGGAGAGTGGCTCGATCGGCGACGGATCTTTATCCCGATTCCGCCACTTCGTTCAGGGAGTCCGTTCAGGAATCAAGGGTTAGTCTCTAGCCCTCAGGAGACGCTGCGAAGCACTTGCCGAAAGGCCTCTCCAGGCCGCTGGCGCGGCCCTTGCATCGTTCCTCCACAGGTTCATTTGACTGAATGTCGCCCGCGGCGTCCGGAAAAGTTCAGACCGGATTCACCCCGAAAAATCAAGAATTTGCCTCGATTTCTCGAGGTCGTCTTCCTTCCCGAGAGGTGTCGCGCTTCACAAGTTTTGAACGTTTCCGATCAGTCCGTTAGGATGCCCGTCGTGACTTCTCCCGCTTCCCGCCACTACCGCTTTGCCGCCGTATTCGCGCTCGCGCTGGCGTCGGTCGCGGCTGGGCACGGCCGTGCGCAGCAGCCGCCCATGCCGGGCGCGATGGCGCCGCCGGAGCGCGACGCGGGCCGCAACCGCGACTACGCCGGCAGTTCGCTGTCCGACGCGGTGCGCCGGGTACAGCGCTCCACCGGCGGGCAGATCCTCGGTGCCGAACGGGTGCCGTTTGACGGTCGCGACATCAACCGCGTCAAGTACATGGACGGCCGTGGGCGGGTACGCTACATGGACGATCCGCAGCCTGGCCGCGCGGCACCGCCGCGGGCGCCGCGGTCGGGCGAGCCCCCTGAGCCACCACGCGACGATCACCCGTGAGTCCGGATAGTTCGGTTCAGGTTCCACATACCGCCCCGGCCACCGGCCACCTGTAAGTTACTAGGGAGAGTTCATGCGTATCCTTCTGGTCGAAGACGAAGCTCCGCTGCGAGAGACCCTGGCCGCTCGCCTGAAGCGCGAAGGCTTTGCGGTGGATGCGGCGCAGGACGGCGAGGAAGGCCTGTACATGGGCCGCGAAGTGCCCTTCGACGTGGGCATCATCGATCTCGGCCTGCCGAAGATGTCGGGCATGGAGCTGATCAAGGCGCTGCGCGACGAAGGCAAGAAGTTTCCGGTGCTGATCCTCACCGCGCGTTCCAGCTGGCAGGACAAGGTCGAAGGCCTCAAGCAGGGTGCCGACGACTACCTAGTCAAGCCGTTCCACGTCGAAGAGCTGCTGGCGCGCGTCAACGCGCTGCTGCGCCGCGCCGCCGGCTGGAGCAAGCCGACTCTGGAATGCGGTCCGGTCGCGCTGGATCTGGCCGCGCAGACCGTCAGCGTCAGCGGCAGCAACGTCGACCTGACCAGCTACGAGTACAAGGTGCTCGAGTATCTGATGATGCATGCCGGCGAACTGGTCTCCAAGGCCGACCTGACCGAGCACATCTACCAGCAGGATTTCGACCGCGACTCCAACGTGCTGGAAGTGTTCATCGGCCGCCTGCGCAAGAAGCTGGACCCGGACGGCGAGTTGAAGCCGATCGAGACCGTGCGCGGCCGCGGCTACCGGTTCGCGATTCCGCGCACCGAAGGCTGACCGCAGGCGCCGGCGAGCACACCGAGGAAGCGAGCGCGTGGCGGCACGACCCAGGTGGTACAAGCGCTGGCGCCCGCGTTCGCTGCAGGCGCGCCAGCTGCTTGCCGCCAGCCTGAGTCTGCTGGCGTTCCTGGCCGCAGCGGGTTACGCACTGGACCAAGCGTTCGCCGATACCGCGCTGAGCAATCTGCGCGAGCGCCTGAAGAGCTACGCCACCGCCTACGCCAACAACATCGACGTCGCCCGCGACGGTTCGCTGTACATCAACAACGACAAGCCGCCGCCGGACCCGCATTTCGACCGGCCCGGCAGCGGCCTGTACGCGCAGATCGTGATGCCCAACGAGCGCTGGATCTCGATGTCCAGCGAGGGCCCGCTGCCGCCGCGCGGCGGCATGCTCGAACCGCGTCAGGAAACCTTCGACGGGCCGTGGCCGATGACCCAGATCGACGGCAGCGAAGGCGAGGTCTACCGCTACGGCATCGGCCTGGCCTACGTGCGCCGCGACAAGGAAACCCCGGTCACCATCTACATCATGGAGGACACCCGCGCACTGGGTGCGCAGTTGCGCGTGTTCCGCGGCCGGGTGTGGTTCAACCTCGGCGGCGCCGGCCTGATCCTGCTGGTGCTGCAGGCCTTCATCCTGCAGTGGAGCCTGCGCCCGCTGCGACGGGTGATCAACGAACTGACCAAGGTGCAGCGCGGCGAAGCGGTGCGCATGGGCGATCGCCATCCGCGCGAGCTGGAACCGCTGACCGACAGCATCAATGCCTTCATCGAGAGCGAGCGCGAGAATCTGGATCGCCAGCGCAATACCCTGGCCGACCTGGCGCACAGCCTGAAGACGCCGCTGGCGGTGTTGCGCACCCAGCTCGACAGCGGCGCGCAGGGGCCGGAACTGCGCGAAGAACTTGACGTGCAGCTGCGGCGCATGAACAACCTGGTGTCCTATCAGCTGGCCCGTGCCGCCTCCAGCGGGCACAAGTTGTTCGCCGCGCCGTTGCCGATCGAGCCCAATGCCGAGGAGATCGTGCGCGGGCTGGAGAAGGTCTACGCGGCCAAGGGCGTGCTGTGCGAGTTCGACATCGAGCCGAGCGCACGCTTCCACGGCGAACCCGGCGACCTGCAGGAACTGCTCGGCAACCTGCTGGAGAACGCGTTCAAGTGGGCGCGCAGGCGCGTGCTGCTGAGCGTGCGCCCGGAGCCGGCAGCCGGCAGCCGCCGCGCCGGCCTGATCATCGCGGTGGAGGACGACGGTCCCGGCATCGCCCCGGACGAGGTCGCGCACATCCTGCAGCGCGGTGTGCGCGGCGACGAGCGCGTACATGGCCACGGCATCGGCCTGGCGATCGTGCAGGACCTGGTCAAGGGCTACCGCGGCGAGCTGCAGGTCAGCCGCTCCGAGGAACTGGGCGGGGCGCGCTTCCTGGTCACCCTGCCGCCGGGGCTGTAGGCGCAGCAGCGCGTCAGGTGTCGGTCTGGGACCGGCATCCCGCCGCATGGTGGTCGCCCAAGTGATCGAGTCATCGCCGTCGGCGCTGCAGCGCAGCAGCAGGTGAATCCCGTGCAAATGACCGGGAGGTTTCCGACAGTGGCTTAACGCGACCGGCGCACAGCTGGCGATACTGCGCCGGTCTTCACGCCGCTTTTCGTCCAGGAGCCCCGCATGTCCGCATCCCGGCATCGTCCTGCAGCAACGCGTCTGCGCGTGCGCGGCCGGCGTGTGTTGCGCAACACCCAGCGACTGTTGTTGTCGTTGCTGCTGGTGCTGTTCACCGTCGGCGCCATCGCCGCCACCGACAGGGTGATCAAGCGCGACGACGCACGCTGGCTGCAGTCGATGACCCTCGGCCTGGACAGCGCCAGCGTGGCGCAGTTCGAGCGCGATGGCCGCAAGCGCTTCCTGCGCGAGCAACTGCAGGCCGATACCGGTGATGCCGCCCTGCCGGCGCCGGTGCGCGCGCAGCTGGACGGCTACGCGGCGCTGCATACGCCGGTGCAGGAATTGCTCAAGCAGCAGGCCGCCGCGCAGCAGGCGATCAAGGCCATGCCGGACGGCGATGCCAAGGTCGCCGCGAAGAAGGCCGCACAACAGCGCGGCGATCTGCTGCTCAACCAGGCGCGCCAGGCGCAGCTGCTGCGGTCCGTCTACGCGCCGGATCAACTGCGCGAGCAGATGGTGTGGTTCTGGCTCAATCACTTCAGTGTGTTCGCCGACAAGGGCCGCCTGCACTGGACCGTGGCGGACTACGCCGACAACGCGATCCGTCCGCACGCGCTGGGCAAGTTCTCCGACCTGGTGATGGCGACGCTGGAGAGTCCGGCGATGCTGGAGTACCTGGACAACGCGCAGAACGCCAAGGGCAAGGTCAACGAGAACTACGCGCGCGAACTGATGGAGCTGCATACCCTCGGGGTCGATGCCGGCTACACGCAGAAGGACGTGCAGCAACTGGCGCTGATCCTCACCGGCGTCGGCATCGCACCGGTCGACCGCGACGGGCCGCCGAAGCTGCCGCCGGCGCTGCAGGGGCAGTATGTGCGCCGCGGCGCATTCGAGTTCAATCCGGCGCGGCACGAGCCCGGCGACAAGACCCTGCTTGGCCAGCGCATCGCCGGCGGTGGCTTCGACGAGGTCGAGCGCGCGGTGCAACTGATCGTGCGCCAGCCGGCATGCGCGCACTTCATCTCGCGGCAGTTGGCCGAATACTTCGTCGCCGACGATCCGCCGCCGGCGCTGGTGGAGAAGATGGCGCGCACCTTCCAGCGCAGCGATGGCGACATTGCTGCGGTGCTGCAGGTGATGTTCACTGCGCCGGAGATGGCGGCCGGCGCGCCGCACAAGTTCAAGGATCCGTACCGGTTCCTGGTTTCGGCGCTGCGCCTGGCCTACGACGGGCAGACCATCGTCAATCCGCAGCCGTTGCTGGGCTGGTTGAACCAGATGGGCGAGCCGAGCTTCGGGCGGATCACGCCCGATGGCTGGTCGCTGCAGTCCAGTGCCTGGAACAGTTCGGGGCAGATGGCACAGCGCTTCGAGATCGCGCGTGCGATCGGCAACGGCAACACCCAGCTGTTCACCGTCGACGGCCAGCAGCGCGGCGGCTTCCCGCAACTGAGCACGCCGCTGTACTACCACGCGATCGAGCCGCAACTGAGCGACACCACGCGCCAGGCGCTGGCGCAGGCGCGCTCGCAGCAGGAGTGGAACGGCTACCTGCTGGCGTCCCCCGACTTCAATTACCGCTGACCGCGGCCTTCGCCGCACGGAGATCCGTCATGCACCGTCGCCGCTTCCTGCTCGCATCCGCCGCTGCCGCGGCCAGCCTGCCGTTCGCCGGGCGCCTGTTCGCCGCGCCTGCGCCGTCGCCGCGTCTGCTGGTGGTGTTCCTGCGCGGCGGCTACGACTGCAACAACCTGCTGGTGCCGTACGCCAGCGATTTCTACTATGCCTCGCGGCCGAGCCTGGCGATCGCCAAGCCGGATCCGGCCAATCCCAACAGCGCCATTGCGCTGGACACGCAGTGGGGCCTGAATCCGCGGCTGCGCGAGACGCTGATGCCGTTGTGGAGCGACAAGCAGCTGGCGTTCGTGCCCTTCGCCGGCACCGACGACCTGTCGCGCAGCCACTTCGAGACCCAGGACAGCATCGAGGCCGGGCAGCCGGCCGGGCAGCGCAGCGACTATCGCACCGGCTTCCTGGCGCGGCTGTCGCAGGTCGCCACCGGCACGCCGTCGATCGCCTTCACCGATTCGCTGCCGCTGAGTTTCCAGGGCGGCGGCGACATTCCCAATCTCTCGCTCAAGCGCAATCCGACCCCGGCGTTCGACCAGCGCCAGGCCGACATCCTCGCCGGCATGTACCACGGCACCCAGTTGGCCAGCGCCGCGCACGATGGCCTGGCGCTGCGCCAGCAGGTCTCGCAGGCCTTGCGCGACGAGATGCAGCAGGCCAACCGCGGCGCCGCCAGCGCGCGCACCTTCGCCGACGAGACCCGCCGCATCGCCACGCTGATGCGCGAGCGCTACCGGCTCGGCTTCGTCGATGTCGGCGGCTGGGACACGCACGTCAACCAGGGCAGCACCGATGGCGCGCTGGCCAACAACCTGGCCAATCTTTCTGAAGGGCTGTCGGCCTATGCCGAGGCGCTGGGGCCGGAGTGGCGCAACACCGTGGTGGTGGTGCTGTCCGAGTTCGGCCGCACCTTCCGCGAGAATGGCGACAAGGGCACCGACCACGGCCACGGCACCACGTACTGGGTGCTGGGTGGCGGAGTCAACGGTGGCCGCATCGCCGGCGAGCAGGTGGCGGTGAGCAAGGACAAGCTGTTCCAGGACCGCGACTACCCGGTGCTGACCAACTACCGCGAGATGTTCGCCGGCCTGCTCGGCCGCATGTGGGGCCTGTCGCCGACACAGCTGCAGAAGGTGTTCCCGCAGGCGCATGCGCGGGATTTGAAGTTGGTCTGAGACCCTTGCTTCGGATCGCCGCGTCATGCGCTGTGATGAGTGGAAGCATCCAGGTGACTGGAGTCCGCTCTCACAAGGGGCGCGCGCCAAGCCTGTGCACGCACGGCAGGTGCTTAGCCGTCCGTTCCGAACTGGCGAAGTTCCCAACGTCGTTCGTCGCGGCTTCAGGGGCCGCTCCAACGACGACGAAAGGCAAGTTGTAGGAGCGGCTTCAGCCGCGACGAGCATTCCCGGTAACGCCCATCGCGGCTGAAGCCGCTCCTGCAATCGCGACGGTGTATCACGCCGAGGCGCGGGCATAGAGCTGCCCGAAGTCGTTCCCACAGGCGTGCGCCGATTGTGTGAAGGGTGCACTGTGGGAGGGACTTCAGTCCCGACGCTTTCCGCGCTCTGCTTGCCGTATCGCGATGCTTCATCGCGTCCATTGCGGCGGAGACCATTCCCTGTCGCTGACACAGTGCCGCCAGAGGCATGCGCGGTTCAGCCCGCAGCGAACGGCGACGGCCCGTAGAACCGAGCCAAATGCGCGGCCACTTCAGGCATTTCGCGCTGCAGCCGCTCTGGCGCGGAGAAGTGATATTCGCTGACCACGGCGAAGAACTCCTCCGGCGCTTCGGCAGCGTAGGCGTCAATCTCGCTGGCGCGGCCGCGATCCACGCGCGCGCAGAAGGCGTCGTAGCTGCGCTGGAAATCGGCGGCCCATTGCCGTTGCCATGCACGCGGCAGCAGCGGCGTGCCGTCCAGGGCGCCGTCGAGCACGTCGAGCTTGTGCGCCATCTCGTGCACCGCCACGCAGTAGCCGGCACGCGGATCGTCCAGGTCGGCCTGCACGTCGGCCCAGGACAGGATCAACGGGCCGCTGTCCCAGGATTCGCCGATCAGTTCGTCTTCCCACTCGTGCAGGACGCCAGCGGCGTCGACATGGCTGCGCTGCACGCGGAACGCGTCCGGGTAGACCAGCAGCTGCGACCAGCCGCTCATGCCGCCGACGCCGTATTCCAGCAGCGGCAGGCAGCACAGTGCGGCGAGCAGCCCGCACTGTCGGGCATCCAGCTGCAGGCCGCCGAGCGGCGAGATGGTCTTGCGGTGCAGGAACTCGCTGGCCAACGCACGCAGACGCTGCTCGCGTGGCGCATCCAGGGCGGCGACCCAGGCGCAGTCGCGGCGCACGGCGTGCCAGGTGGCGTCATCGATGGCAGCAGGCTTGGACCACAGCCCGCGCAGCCAGCGTGGAATCAGCGGAACATCCCCGGCAGGAAGCTGTGCCACTTCGGCATGCGCATGCGTGGCACCAGGTCGCTGTCGCCGCCGCCGCCCGTGGTGGTCGAGGCCGGCTTGCCGGAGGAGGCGGGCGCGTGCAGCGCCGCGGGCGGACGCGTCGGCGTACTGTCGGCATCGGCCGCGTCGCCGTAAGTGCAGTCGGTGTGCGGCTTCTCCGCCAGCACGTTGGACGCGTGGGCGGCAGCCAGTGGCAGCAGCAACAGGAGCAGGCAGGGCAGGGAACGGCGCATCGTCGGCATCCAGGGCGAGCGGCGGTGAACCCCGATTCTAACGCGGTTTTCACCCGCTGCAGGGTCCCGGCCCTGGGCGCCCGGGGGGCGTTGCCGCATACTTTTCGGTTTACGAGGTCGCGCGCTGCGCGCCCGGGGGCGAAACGAGGCGATGGGACCGGCGTTGGACGAGCGCGAACTGTTGGCCAGGCTCAGCAAGGGGCCCTTGTCCGGCGATGCCCTGGCGCGGGCCTGTGGGCTGACCCGGGCGGCGGTGTGGAAGCGCATTCAGGCGCTGCGCGCGGCCGGGGTGGAGATCGAGGGCCGGGCCGGCGAGGGCTATGGCCTGGCGCGGCCGCTGGAACTGCTCGACGCCGCGGCGATCCGGGCCGGGCTGGGTGGGTCGGCCGTTGCCGAGCTGGCTGGGCTGGAGATCGCCTGGAGCCTGCTCTCCAGCAACACCACGCTGCTGCAGCGGCCGGCGCCGGCGCAGGGCAGCGAGGTCCTGCTCGCCGAGCGTCAGACCGGTGGCCGCGGCCGCCGCGGCCGGGTCTGGGCCTCGCCGCTGGCGGCGCATCTGTACCTGTCGGTGGCGCGCAGCTTCCAGGGTGGGCTGGGCCGGCTAGGCGGCCTGAGCCTAGCCGCCGGCGTGGCCGTGGCCGAAGCCCTGCGCGCGGCCGGCTTCGCCACGGTCGGGCTGAAGTGGCCGAACGACCTGTTGGCCGACGGGCGCAAGCTGGGCGGCCTGCTGGTGGAAGGCGGCGGCGAGTTCGCCGGACCGGCGCGGGCGGTGATCGGCCTGGGCCTGAACGTGGCGATGCCGGCGGCCAGCGCCGCGGACATCGACCAGCCGTGGACCGACCTGACCCGGCTGGCCGGTGGCCCGGTATCGCGCAACGCCATCGCCGCCACGGTGCTGTCGCACCTGCTGCCGGCGCTGGCGTTGTTCGACGCCGAAGGCCTGGCGCCGTTCCTGCCGCGCTACGCCGCGCTGGATCTGCTGGCCGGACGCGCGGTGCGCATCGACGAGGGCGGCCAGGTGCGCGAAGGCGTTGCGCTGGGGCTGGCCGAGGATGGCGCGCTGCGGGTGGCCTTCGCCGACGGCGAGCAGCTGGTGCATGCGGGCGACGTCAGCGTGAGGCCGGCATGAGCGATTGGCTGTTCGACCTGGGCAATTCGCGCTTCAAGTTCGCTGTGCTGGAACACGGAAAGGTGGGTGCGGTGCAGGCCTGGCCGCATGGCGCCGAGGCCATGGACGCGGCGGCGGTCGCGGCGCTGCCGCAGGGCGACATCGCCTACGTCGCCAGCGTTGCCGCGCCGGCCCTGACCGCCACCGTGCTGGAGGCGTTGCGCAGCCGCTTCGCGCAGGTGCAGGTGGCGCGCACCGAGGCCGCGTGCGCCGGGGTGCGCATCGCCTATGCGCGACCGCAGGCGTTTGGCGTGGACCGGTTCCTGGCCCTGCTCGCCGCGCATGGCGGCGGCGACGTGCTGGTGGTTGGCGTGGGAACGGCGCTGACCGTGGACTTGCTCGATCGCGACGGCCTGCACCATGGCGGCCGCATCGCACCGTCGCCGACCGTGATGCGTCAGGCGCTGCAGCAGAAGGCGGCGCAGCTGCCGGCCGAGGGCGGCGATTACCACGAGTTCGCTGCCGACACCGCCGACGCACTGGCCTCCGGCTGCGACGGCGCCGCGGTGGCGCTGATCGAGCGCAGCCTGCAGCAGGGCGAGGCCTTGCTGGGACGGCGACCGCGGCTGCTGCTGCATGGCGGTGGCGTGCCGCCGCTGTTGCACGCGCTGCCGGTGGCCGAGCTGCGCCCCGCGCTGGTCCTGGACGGGCTGGCGCTGTGGGCGCAGGCGCACGCTGCGGCCGGTGCCGGTGCCGGTGCCGGTGCCGCCTGAGCGGGCCGGCGCAGGCGGCCGCGATGCGGCGCGGCGTGGCCGAGGCAGACAGTGCGCCGAGGCGGCCAGGCCCCACACAGACGCCACTGTCTCTCCCAAGCTGCATCGCACGCTCTAGAATCCGGCCATGCTCGTTCGCGCCCTGCTCGTCGTCCTGACCATCCTCAACCTCGGCGTCGCGGTGTGGTGGGCGATGCAGCCGCCGACCCCGCCGGCGGTGCCGATGCCGGCCGTACCGGCCGGGGTGGCGACGCTGCAACTGGTCAACGAGGCGCCGGCACCGGCTGCTGCGCCAACTCCGCCGGCGGCCGCGCCTGTCGCCGCGCCAGCCGATGCGCAGGCCGACACCGCCGTCGCCGCCGATGCGGCCGACTCCACCCCAACACCGGCCAGCACACCAGCGGCTCCCACCACCGTCGCACCCGAAACCGCGCCCACGCCACCCGCCGTCGCCGCCCCTGCGCCCGCTCCCACCCAGACCCAGACCGATCCTGCGGCCAAGCCCGCCGCCGACGCGGCGGTGTGCCTGAGCGTGGGACCGTACGCGGACCGCGATGCGGCGCAGGCGGCCGTCGCCGCGCTGGCGACCGGGGGGGCGCGTCCGCGCCTGCGCGAGGACGCCGACAGCGGCGTCACCAGCTTCCGTGTGGTGCTGCCGACCATCGGCGGCGAAGATGGCCTCAGGCAGGCTACCGAGCGCATCGTCGCCGCCGGCATCCGCGACTATTACCCGTTGCGCCAGGGCGAGGCCGGCAATGCCATCGCCCTGGGCCAGTACCGCAGCCGCGAAGGCGCCGAGCGCCGCCGCCAGGAACTGGCCCGTGCCGGCTTCAACGCCGACCTGATCCCCAGCGGCGGCAATGGCCAGTCGCGCTGGTGGCTGGATCTGCGCGCCGACTCCGCGGCGCAGGCCGCGGCCTTGCGCCGCCAGCTCGGTGCGGCGCGCCAGCGCAGCGTCGACTGCGCCACGCTGCGCTAGAATGCCGCGCCTGTCGGTGTGTAGCGCCTTGTCTTGGGACGTGTCGAGGCCCGCGTCAGCAGGTAGACTGACCCGGCCCGCCCGCGGGCGTCGTGCACCTTGCCGCTTTAGCTCAGTCGGTAGAGCAACTGTCTTGTAAACAGTAGGTCATCCGTTCGATTCGGATAAGCGGCACCATACTTCGTAGTCAACGCCGTTTCGCGCTTCTCTTCCTGGACCTGGGGTGCAGCTTGGTCGCACGCTGCTCCAGGTACTCGCCCAGCAGCCCGAGCGGCTCCACGCCGAGCGCCTCGGCGAACTCGACTAGCTCCACGGCGTCGATCCGGGGCTCCCCGTGCACGCACTTCGGCACGAACGTCTGCGTGTTGCCCAGGCGCTAGGCCAGTTCGACCTGCACAAGCCAATCCGCTTGCTGGCCGCTGGCGCTGGCATAGGTAGGGCCGTGCCTATAGCCGGCTGGTAATGATAGTCCTTCTTGCATTGTTCAACGCGGAAAGCATCATTAGGGGAGGGGAAGCTAAGAAGGGCAGATATGTCGGTCGAACAATGCTTTGCAGGAGCATGTTTCACTTCTTTGGATGCTAGTGCTCCGAAGATATTTGGGTTCTCGGAGTTCCTTGCGGGTCTCGCGCTCATGATTTTGGCGTGGACTATCGCTGACGTTCGCTATCGTTTCCGCATCAGAACGGCACCGATTCCTCTTCAAGGGTTGACCTTTGGTGTCGTGGTCACGGTTGGGGTGCTCGCTCTCTTGACCGACTTGTGGCGTGCGGAGGAATGGTTGGTGCCGCGAGGCAAATTACTTTCGCCTGCGTCTTGGCAAGCAATTCTGGCGGGCTTGTTCCTGCTGACGTTCCTGACCTGGGCATGGTTCGCCTTCATCAAGCCACCTATCTATGGCAAACGAAATGCAGAGAGCTTCGCTCAAACGCTTTACCGGTTCGTTCTCAAAGGGTCGCCTACTGATCTTGCAGTGGTGGCGGATGAGCTTGCGCACTCGGCTAAGTCACTCGTCAAATCTGCTACGAACAGAGTTCGGTTTGAACGCTTCCGGGAAGAAGAAAATGACCATGGCCAACGCACTGAGCCTCCAATGGTGGAGGCATATGCCAATGACATTCTTCTGCTGATTGCAGATAAGAGACTTTGCCGGGCGATTGTCGGTTCCTCACCAGCCACCGCGTTGGCCATCTTTCAGGAAATTGGTCGAACGAAGAAGTATGGGATCCAGATTGAGGCATTTGCCAAAAACATAGTAAACGAGGCGTTAGCCAACAAAGAGTCCTTCTTGTATCACGAAGCTGAAGGCTATGAATCTGGTTTGATTGGATATATCAAGCCACTTAGCCAGGCAATGTTTTCGAATCATGAGATGGTCGAGGAAGTGCAGACTATGCTCGACCCCGACATTTGGAAGAAGTCGGAATGGGATTCCGATCAATGGAAGGCATACTGTCGAGTGGTTCTGATGACCTTCCAAGACTACGTGGAAAGAGGATTCTGGAATCACTCCTCTGTTTTGTATCGTGCCAAGGGTTACATCGAGCACGCGGCATCTGACCTATACAAAATCAACGGACTCTCTAGAGCTTGGGATAACGATTCGGTTCGCCGCCTTCGTGTTGTCATTGAATTTATTCAAAACGCAGTGAAAATTCTGGATGGGAAGGAGGTGCCAGAGCACTTCCGGCTGCGAATAAGGGAGAAGTATGGCCACCCTCACGAATCATTCTATGATCACATTGCCAGCCTGATCTTCGAGGTGATATTCCATGCATCAGCTGTAAGGTCGCCTCAATGGGAGTGTTGGACGATTCAGCACAATTCGGTGTGGGGAGAAATTTTCAGCTTTCACCACTTGGATAATCCTGCTGGTAAAGTCATCAAATTCAAACTTCGGCGTCTCCTGTACGACGAAGTCGCAGACATGAGAAGGTTTCCTAATTTCAAGGGTGCAAAGATTCTCGCTTTTTGCTTAAACGTAATGGGACTGAGGTTGAGTCAAGGTAACCATGATAAGGATAGTCGAGCTCTGCATAAGGTCATCCTTGCTTGGACAAAGCGGAACTATGCTTGGCTACACGAGTACAATCCGAGAATCGCGGAGCACTGTCTTGTTGATGGCCTTACGTTCGAGGTCGACAGCCTTAGGATCGTAAAAACCTACCCAGCGGAAGGGCTGAGGCGAGAGCCTACATATGTGTACCTTGATGTCGATCCTGTGCCGCCTGGAGACGGGCCATCTGCTGGATAAGCATGTCGAATCATTAGGCCTTCCGTGTAGCGTCCAGTACGCTTTAGCCTGATACTGAGCAACGCGGACCGAACTGGACGACATAGGCTCACCTGGGAGCCCGAACGCAATTGCGAAGCGACAGCCATTCGCCGAAGCCTACCTGGATCGCTGCGCAATGCCTGGGAGTTGTACTGCTGCCGGACCTACGGGCTTCGCGGCATGAGCAAGGGCTGCGCACGCGCGGAAAGCGGGCACCCCTGCTGCTGCAAGAAGGCGATGGCCTCTCTGGTGCGCCGGAGCAGCCCGGTGTTCGCGATGAAGGTCGTCTTCGCTCCCTGGAACTCCAACACGACGTTCTCGGTTCCACGCGCCTTCCGATAGTCCATCCTGGCGATCTCACGGTACGGACGGGTGCGCGTGCGCAGGACGCGATACTCCACGAGGTCCGCGTGCAGGATCAGCGTGGGGTTGAGGCTGTTGTGCGCCCATGCGAACCAGGGAAGGAACGTGGACCCGGCGAACGCGGCCTCCAGGGTCACGATCAAGGGCTCTTCCAAGGCGATCTCCAGAAACGGCGGAGCAGCTTAGCCAGCCAGCGCCGTGGGCGTCCAACCGCACGCCTTTGGCAGCCGCAATGTACATGCCGCCTGCTGCGGCGCGGCGAGTCGTGTCATGCCGGTCCCGCTAGACTGGGTCACTTTTTTGGCTGGAGCGTATGCGCATGAAGTCGTCTTTTCTGCCGGTGTCCCTGATCGGCGTTCCCACCGACATCGGGGCCGGCCACCGGGGTGCGCGCATGGGGCCGGAGGCGCTGCGCATCGCCGGCCTGCACGAGGCGCTGGCCAATCGCGGCGTGGAGGTGCGCGATATCGGCAACATCGACGGCCCGCGCAATCCCTGGCAGGCGCCGGTGGACGGCTATCGCCACCTGGACGAGGTGGTGGCCTGGAATCGTGCGCTGATGGAAGCCAGCTATGCCGAACTGCGCGCCGGGCGCATGCCGATCGTGCTCGGCGGCGACCACTGCCTGGGGATCGGCTCGATCACCGCGGTGGCGCGGCATTGCCGCGAGCAGGGCCGCAAGCTGCGCGTGCTGTGGCTGGACGCGCACTCGGACTTCAACACCAGCGAGGTCACCCCGTCGGGCAACGTGCACGGCATGCCGGTGGCCTGCCTGTGTGGGCTGGGCCCGCAAGCATTGACCGAACTCGGTGGCAGCGCGCCGGCGCTGCGTCCGGAGCAGGTGCGGCAGATCGGCATCCGCTCGGTCGACCCGGACGAGAAGCGGCTGATCAAGCAGCATCGCGTCGACGTGTACGACATGCGCTACATCGACGAGATGGGCATGAAGCGGACCATGGAGGCGGCGCTGGACGGGCTCGACGCCGACACCCACCTGCACGTCAGCTTCGACGTGGACTTCCTCGACCCCAGCATCGCCCCGGGCGTGGGCACCACCGTGCCGGGCGGGCCCAACTACCGCGAGGCGCAGCTGGTGATGGAGATGATCGCCGACAGCGGGCGCATGGCCTCGCTGGACATCGTGGAGCTGAATCCAGTGCTGGACCACCGCAACCTGACCGCGGAACTGGCGGTGGACCTGGTGGAGAGCCTGTTCGGCAAATCGACGCTGATGCGGGACTGATCAGCGCGGCCTCAGCCTGAATGGGTCGCCGGTTCATTCACGTGAAATCCACAGTCGTGACGGCAGATTCACCGCCAGACGGTAGTGCGGCGACGCCTATCGCCGCCCACCCGACCACCTGCGATTGACGAGGACGACCACGATGAAGCGACTGACCACCCTGTTGATGTTGACCCTGTTCTGCGCTGGTGTCCTGACCGGCTGCAACACCGTTGCCGGCGCCGGCAAGGACATGCAGAAGGCGGGCCAGAAGGTGGAAAACAAGGCGGACGATTGCAGCGCCGGCAAGTGCTGAGCGCCCCGGTCGATCGCGGCGGCGACGCGCTCCGCGCCCGACCGATCCACGAGTTTCGTGCGGCCGTGGTGGCCGCGTTCCATGACCATGAAGGAGTGAACCTATGAAGCGTACGTTTGCGTGGATGCTGCTGGCGATGTTCTCGGTGGGCCTGCTGTCCGGCTGCAACACCGTTGCCGGTGCCGGCAAGGACGTGCAGAAGGCGGGCGAGAAGGTCGAAGACGCCGCCAAGAACTGAGCCTCGTCTCAGCTTCGAAAAACGGGTCGGCTTGCCGGCCCGTTTTTTTTGCTCGGCTAGCGTCCACGGCGTAACGGTTCACGATGCTCATGCATCGCTGACGCTGCGTTGATCGGCTCGCGACGAGCGCCGCGCGATGCTGCGCGGGCGGCGTACGGCGCCGCTTACACATCACGAGAGATGCCATGAACAAAGACATCATTGCCGGCAAGTGGACCCAGCTCAAGGGCAAGATCAAGGCGCAGTGGGGCGATCTGACCGACGACGACTTTGACGTCGCCGAAGGCAACACGCAGTACCTGGCCGGCAAGCTGCAGGAGCGCTACGGTTGGGCGCGCGATCGCGCCGAGAAGGAAGTGCACGCGTTCCGCGACAGCCTGGGCAAGGAATACCACGACTGAGGCGCCCGCCGCCGCAGCGTCGTCGACACGGGCCGCCTTGCGGCCCGTGCTTTTTGGGCGCGCGGGAAGCTCAGCGCTCCGGCGGATCGGGCACGTAGTCGCCGGGAAACGCGCTTGGCGCAACCGCCACGCGCCGCGGCGGCAGGTTCCGCGGCAGCACGCCGCGTGCGATCAGCCGCGCGCGGCTGTCGTAGCGCAGCTCTGTCCGTTGCATCGGCACGTCGCTGGCGCGCTCGAATTCGGTGACGTGCGAGGGCGACCATTCGCGCGCGCCATGGCCGGTGCCCAGACGTTGCTGCACGGAAGGAGCGGCGCTTTCCTCGCGCGCATATGCCCGCGCGTCGGCCGCCGGCGCTGCCGCGAGCGGCGCGGCCGCACTGCGTTGGGGAATGTTTGCGGCCGCTGCCGGTGCAGGTATCGCATCCGAAGCGGGGACGCTCGGCCTTGCCGCGCGCGCGGTCTCGGCGGCGACCTTCGCGGCGTCGATTCCCGGTTCGCCCAGGGCGGTCTCGGGCCATGCCTGCGCTTCGTCGAACACCGCCATGCCGATCACGCCCACGTTGCGCGGGCGCCCGGTACGTGCGGCATAGCTGTCCTCCAGGTCGGTGAACACGAACTGCGCCACGTCGTCGGACGATTTGCGCCAACCGGCGATCTCGGTCTGTTGCCATGGCGCCAATACATAGCCGCGCTGGTCGCTGGCCGCGGTCTGGCCGCTGACCGCGTTGACGCCGTCCACCGACAGCACCACCAGCACCCGCGCACCGGTCAGGTTGGTCAGGCGCAGCGCGTAGCGATGGCCGGGCGTGGCGGCGATCCAGCGCTCGCCGCGCCAGGCATGCGCGGGCAGCGGATCGTCGCCGGCATCGCGATCGATCACCTGCAGCTGCACCGCCGGCGCCGAGGTCGGCGGCGCAGGCCATGGACGGAAGCCGCACAGCCCGCCGATGCACACCAGAGCGAAGGCGAGCACGGCGAGGGAACGACGGGGCAAGGACGGAGCAAGAGCATGCATCGCGGTGACTCCAGGACGGGGACGCCGGATTGAACGCACCACGCGCCGGAACGGGGTTGTCGCGCAGCGGGTAAACTCGCCGGGTTTCCCCCGAGCCGTCCATTCCGCATGACCACCCGCGTTCTCACCGGCATCACCACCTCCGGCACGCCGCACCTGGGCAACTACGTCGGCGCCATCCGTCCCGCGCTGCAGGCCAGCCGGCGCCCTGGCATCGAGAGTTTCTTCTTCCTGGCCGACCTGCACAGCCTGATCAAGGCGCAGGACCCGGCGCGGACCCAGCGCTCGACCCTGGAGATCGCGGCGACCTGGCTGGCGGCGGGGCTGGATCCGAAGCAGGTGTGGTTCTACCGCCAGTCGGACGTGCCGGAGACCAACGAACTGACCTGGTTCCTGACCTGCGTCGCCGGCAAGGGCATCCTCAACCGTGCGCACGCCTACAAGGCCGCGGTGGACAAGAACCGCGCCGACGGCGAGGACGACGATGCCGGGGTCACCGCCGGCTTGTTCATGTACCCGGTGCTGATGGCCGCCGACATCCTGCTGTTCAAGGCGCAGCAGGTGCCGGTCGGCCGCGACCAGATCCAGCACATCGAGATGGCGCGCGATTTCGCGCAGCGCTTCAACCACGTCTACGGCCGCGAGCACTTCGTCCTGCCCGACGCGCTGATCGACGAGCAGGTGGCGACGCTGCCCGGGCTGGACGGGCGCAAGATGAGCAAGAGCTACGACAACACCATTCCGCTGTTCGCCCCGCGCGAGGAGTTGAAGAAGCGGGTGTTCGCCATCGTCACCGATTCGCGCGCCCCCGGCGAGCCGAAGGACACCGAGGGCTCGGCGCTGTTCCAGCTGTACCAGGCCTTCGCCAGCGCCGAGGAGACGGCCGCGTTCGCGCAGGCGTTCGCGACCGGCATCGGCTGGGGCGAGGCCAAGCAGCAGCTGTTCGAGCGCATCGATGCCGAGATCGCGCCGATGCGGGTGCGCTACGAGGCGCTGATGGCGCGCCCGCAGGACATCGAGGCGATCCTGCGCGACAACGCGCAGCGCCTGCGCGAACGCTATGCGATCCCGTTCCTGGCCGAGCTGCGGCACGCGGTGGGCTTGCGCGACCTGTCGGCGCAGGCCGGCGGCGCCACCGAAGCGGTGACGGCGAAGCCAGCGCTGCCAAGCTTCAAGCAGTATCGCGAGGCCGACGGCCAGTTCTACTTCAAGCTGCTCGATGGCGAGGGCGTGCTGCTGTTGCAGAGCGGCGGCTTCGCCTCGCCGCGCGACGCCGGGCAGACCATCGCCGCGCTCAAGCAGGCCGCGCAGTCGGACGTGCTGCAGGCAGCGCCTGTGACCCTGGAAGCACCGGCCGAGACGGTGCTGGCAGCGCTGGCGCGGCTGCGCGAGGCGGGCTGAGCGCTCGCACGGCGGTCCTTCGTAGGAGCGGCTTCAGCCGCGACGCCTCAACGGCAAAGCGTCGCGGCTGAAGCCGCTCCTACAAGGTCCTACACGTCACACGGCGCGTCCTGTGGCGATACCAAGCGCGGGTGTCCGCCGGCCGCATGCCGTCGGGACTGAAGTCCCTCCCACCATGGGCGCTCGCGGTCGTCGGGGCGGTTCCGTCATCCGTCCTCATTCGGCCCTTGCCGCACAGCACTCGCAGCGCCCTCCATACCGCCTAGAATGGAGCCTCGCCCAGCCACGCTTCTGCGCCATGCCACGCGATCCCAGCATCCATCTCGTCGATACCGGCTTCCAGCGCGCGCAGTTCGATGCCGCCTACCTGATCGTGGAGAACGGGCGCGGCGCCTTCGTCGACTGCGGCACCAGCCATGCCGTGCCGGTGCTGCTGGACGCCCTGGCGCACGCCGGTCTGGCGCCGGCCGACGTGGACTGGCTGATCCTCACCCACGTGCACCTGGACCACGCCGGTGGCGCCGGTGCGCTGCTGCAGCACCTGCCGAACGCGCGCCTGCTGGTGCATCCGCGCGGCGCGCCGCACATGATCGATCCGGCGCGGCTGATCGCTGGCGCGACCGCGGTGTACGGCGAAGCGGAGATGGCGCGCAGCTACGGCACCATTGTGCCGGTGCCGGCAGAGCGTGTGGTGGTAGCCGAGGACGGTCATCGTGTGGCGCTGGCTGGGCGCGAACTGCTGTGCATCGACACGCCCGGGCACGCGCGCCATCACCTGTGCTTGTGGGACGCACGCAGCCGCAGCTGGTTCAGCGGCGACACCTTCGGCCTGTCCTACCGCGAACTGGACAGCGCGCGCGGCGCGTTCGCGATCCCGACCTCGTCGCCGGTGCAGTTCGAGCCGGAGGCGATGCAGGCCTCGATCCAGCGCATGCTCGGCTACGCGCCGCAAACGCTGTATCTCACCCATTACGGTCCGGTGGAGGGCGCCGACACGCTGGCGGCGGAACTGCTGGAGCAACTGGAGGCGATGGTGGCGATCGCGCGCGGCTGCGACGGCCGCTCCGACCGCCATCGCTGCCTGGTCGCGGCGCTGACCGCGCTGTATCTGGAGCGGGCGCGGCTGCATGGCTGCCCGTTGGACGATGCCGGCGTGGAGCGCGTGCTGCACATGGACATCGAGCTCAATGCGCAGGGCTTGGCCTGCTGGCTGGATCGTCCCGCGCGCTGAACGGCGCTTCGATCCCACGCACGCGGCTGCGTCGCCGCGCTGTCTCGGCACGACGTCATTCTCTACACTGTGTGGCCCCCTTGTTGCCAGGTCGTGACCGTGAACCCGATGCGCATGTTGCTGCTGTCCGCTTCCCTGTTCATGGGAGGTGCGGCACAGGCGGCCAACGATGCGCTGGCAGGCGATGCGGGCGGCGATGCCGACGCGCTGGAGCGGCACGCGTTGCCGGCGTCCTGCGATCCCTCCGAAGCCTGTGGTCCGGCGATGCCGGGCTGAGCGATGTCGCGTCGAGCGACACACAAGTGCCATCGCAGCACGTTGGCTGCGCAGTGCCGGGGCCGTTGGCGATGGCGGGCGACGCGGGCGTTGCGCTGGGTGCGCGGTAGAAGTGGATCTTCGCTGGCGGCGCAAGGCCACCCGTAGGAGCGGCTTCAGCCGCGACGGGGCGTTACCAGCAATGCCTGTCGCGGCTGAAGCCGCTCCTACGAGAGAACAGCGCGGTGTTCGGCAAGGCCGCGAAAAGCGCGCTCTAGAAGTGATCTGAAACCGTTTCTACCGTGCCAGGCGCATGCGGTCGCCGCAAGGCGACCATGCCGCACTGCTCAGGCGGTGGTGTCGATCAACCCGCCGATGATGCCCTGGTTGAGCATGTCGCCGGTCACCGTGCCACTGAGGCTGGGATTGGCTTGCAGCAGCGACGACAGCTGCGGGGTAAGGCCCTGGCTGCTGAAGACGCCGTTGGCGTTGTACAGGCCCGGCGTCGACGGTGGCGCGGTGATGGTGCCGAGCAGGCCCTGGTCGTAGGTCTGGGTGGCCTGGTCGAGGCTGGGATACGGCGAGGTGGCCGCCGAGGTCGACGTGCCGGTGCCGGTGGTCGGCGTCGAAGACCCGGTGGTGGAACCGGCGGTGCCGTTGGCCGAGGCCGCATCGGCCGGGCCGGCGCTGACGATGCTGTTGAACAACCCGGCCGCGTTGTAGGTCAGGCCCGTGTCGGCCAGGGTGCTTCCCGCAAGGCCGCCGAGGCTGAAGATCACCGAGGCCTCGCCGGACAGTTCCACGGCCTGCTGCACGGCCGCCGGATCGTTACTGCTCACGACCGGATTGCCGGCCTCACCCGCGTCATTGGAGGCGCTCGATGCGGGAAAGCCATAAGGCGATGTGCCGTAAGGATTGACGGTGCCGAGCGGCGACAGTGCAGTCTCGATGGCCATGGTCGGGGCCCAGCGCGCAGAGGTATTGGCGCACTGATACGCCCATCCGGCTGAACGGACTCTTAGGTGTTTCTGGATGTCGCGATGTACCTGCACCGGCGACGGCTGCGCTGCCATGGACGTCCCGGTGCAGTCGGCGCGAGAGCATCCGAACCGTATCCCGCGACACGCTGCGGACGCGAAGTCGATTCCATTTCCCTGCCGGCGCGTGGCGCGGGCGTGGGACGACCTGATGGGGTGCCTGCGACTGCCGCCGAGGACTGGACGAAGCATGGGCAGCCGTCCCGCAGCGGGATTGCGCAAAACAGCGTGCCGTCGGCGGCACCGCGCGTGGCTGTCGCCGCCCGTGGCCGCTGCCCTAGAATTGCGCCATACCCGTTCCGCGTGCACGCATGTCTTCCCCTTCTTCCACGGTCGCCGCCGCACCTGCGCGCGGTGGCTTCGTCGTTCTCGCCCTGTTCCTGGTCTATGTCGTCTGGGGCTCGACCTATCTGGCGATCCGCTTCGCCCTGGAGGGCGGCGCGCCGCCGCTGAGCGTGGTCTCCGGAACCCGCTTCGTGATCGCCGGCAGCGTGCTGTACGCGGTGCTGCGCTGGCGCGGGGTGGCCGCACCCACGCGCGCGCAGTGGCGGCCGCTGGCCATGCTCGGTGCGCTGATGCTGGTCTGCGGCAATGGCCTGGTGGTGCTGGCCGAGCGCCAGGTGTCCTCGGGGCTGGCGGCGGTGGCGGTGGCCTCGGTGCCGCTGTGGATGGCGCTGTTCGGCACGCTGCGCGGCCATCACGCCAGCCGCGGCGAATGGCTGGGGATCGTGGTCGGCTTCGCCGGCGTGGTGTGGCTCAATGCCGGCAGCAGCCTCAATGCCAGCCCGCTGGGCCTGGTGCTGCTGTTGATCGCGCCGGTCGGCTGGGCGTTCGGCTCGGTGTGGTCGCGCGGGCGCGACCTGCCGATGCCGTTCATGGCCGCCGCCGGGCAGATGCTGTGCGGCGGCGTGATGCTGGTGGCGATCGGCCTGTTGAGCGGCGAGCGCCTGCACACCTTGCCGAGCGCACAGGGGATGCTGGCGGTGGCCTACCTGTGCGTGTTCGGCTCGATCGTGGCCTTCACCGCCTACGTGTGGCTGCTGCAGAACGTGCGCCCGGCGCTGGCCGGCAGCTATGCCTACGTCAATCCGGTGATCGCGGTGGCGCTGGGCAGCTGGCTCGGCCAGGAGCGTTTCAGCGCCAGCGACTTCGGCGCGATGGCGGTGATCCTGGCCGGCGTGGTGGTGATCACCGTGGCGAGGACCCGGCGATGACCGTGGTCGCCGGGCAGGAGGCGCGGCGCGGGCTGTGGATCACCGCGGCGACCTTCGCACTATGGGGCGTGGTGCCGGTGTACTGGCACCTGCTGCAGGCGGTGCCATCGCCGCACATCATCGCCCACCGCATCGTCTGGAGCACGCTGCTGGTGGTGGCCTGGCTGGTGTACAGCGCGCGCCTGCAGTGGTGGCGACGCATCGCCGCGCAGCCGCGCGCGCTGGCCACGCTGGCGCTGAGCAGCCTGGCGATCGCCTTCAACTGGGGCCTGTACATCTGGGCGGTCAATGCCGGCCATGTGATCGAGACCAGCCTGGGCTACTTCATCAATCCGCTGGTCAACGTGCTGCTCGGGGTGCTGGTGCTGCATGAGCGGCTGCGCCCGTTGCAGTGGCTGGCGGTGGCCTGCGCCGCGCTCGGCGTGGCCTGGCTGACCGTCGACGCCGGCACGCTGCCGTGGATCGCGCTGGGCCTGGCCGGCTCGTTCGGGCTGTACGGCCTGCTGCGCAAGCTGGTGCAGGTGGACGCGGTGGCCGGGCTGGGCGTGGAGAGCCTGTACCTGTTCCTGCCGGCGCTGGGCTTCGTGCTGTGGGGCGAGGCCGGCCACGGCGGCGGCTTCGCCGGCGAGTGGGGCTGGCGCAACGACCTGCTGCTGGTGTTCGGCGGCGTGGTCACCGCGGTGCCGCTGATCGGCTTCGCCTATGGTGTGCGACGCATCCCGCTGTCGCTGGTGGGGTTGCTGCAGTACATCGCGCCGAGCCTGCAGCTGTTGCTGGGCGTGTGGTTCTTCCGCGAACCGTTCGACGCCGGCAAGGCGATCGGCTTCGCCGCGATCTGGATCGGGTTGCTGTTGTTCGCCGGCGAAAGTCTTTGGCGGTCGGGCGTGTGGCGGCGAGCGGGGATTAGGGATTAGGGATTCGGGATTGGCAAGAGCAGAAGCAGCGCAGCCCGCTGTTACGAATCCCCAATCCCGACTCCCGAATCCCGTTTCACCGTCAGCTGCAGCTCGGGGTCTGCGCGCGGCGGCAGCGGCTGCGGACAGCGACCGTCGTGGCGCTGCGCCGGCAGGTCGGCGAACCAGTCCTCCACGGTCGGCGCGGGCAGGTCCAGCCGCATCGGCAGGCTCAGGTGGTTCTCGCCTGGCATTTCCAGGTAGTGCGCGCGCGGCGCGTCCAGCGCCAGCAGGCGGCCGTGCGCCACCGGGATGTGCTGGTCGGCGCTGCCGTGCAACAGCAGCACGCAGGCCGGTGCGGCGCGTGCGGCGGCGGTGACGTCCACCTGGTCCAGGTTCAGCGCCAGGCGCTGGTTGGCGTTGGCGATCACCGCGTCCAGGTTCTGCCCGCCATAGCGCCAGCGCGCCAGGTCCATCGCCGCGCTGGCCATCCAGCCGCGCGGGCGGCTGGCGAGCATGTGCGGGATCATGTCGCGGATGCCACGGCCGGCGTTGGCGAAGGACTCCATCGCGACCACCCCGTCGACCTGGTCGCCGAGCTTCTGCGCGGCGAACAGCGCGGTGGCCGCGCCGTAGGACACGCCGAACAGGTATACCGGGCCCTGCACCTCGCCGCTGGCGCGCAGGGCGCGGATCACCGCGACCACGTCGTCGGACTCGCGGGTGCCGTAGCCGGCCGGGCCGCCGCCGGAGCGGCCGTGGTTGCGCAGGTCGATGCTGATGCTGCGGTAGCCGGCCTGGGCCAGGTCCAGCGACCATGGCAGCAGCGAGTCGCCGTCCATCATCCAGCCGTGCAGCAACACCACGGTGCCGCGCGGGGCCATGTGCGTGGCCGGCGCCGGCGTGCCCACGTCCATGGCGAAGTCGGCATGCTCGTGGCCGCCGGCGTCGCGGCCGGCGTGTTCGTAGCGATACCGCATGTGGTAGTCGCCCGGGTCGATGGCGCGCCAGAAGATCGGGATGCCGCCCGGCACCACCACGTGGCCGCTGCGGTTGGGCAGGGTCGCCAGCAGGCTCTGGATGCGTTCCTCGTCCATCAGCGGCGACACGCCGCCCGGCGCGACCAGGCGGTCGCTGAGCGAGGTGGAGGAGCAGGCGCTCAGCCACAGGCTGGCGCAGAGGACGAGCAGCAGGCGCAGGCGCGAGGACATGGGGGTGGCGGCGTGGAACCAAATGGCCGCGCAGGCTAGCGCCTCGGCGGCGGCCGTTCTACCGCGTTTCGATGACGAAACGATGACGCGTCAGCGGCCATTGGGCCGGGCCGGGACGGCGGTCCCGGCCCAGCGCGTTCAGCCGTGGCGCTACAGCGCGCGCAGGGCGGTGGTGATCGGCAGGCGCGCGGCGCGCAGCGCCGGGAACAGGCCGCCGACCAGGCCGATGCCCAGCGCCCACTTCAGCCCGGTCCACAGCAGCGGCGGCGAGACCTTGAACTGGAACACCACCTGGCTGAAGTTGCTGCCCAGCGTGGAGACGCTGTAGCCGTTGAAGATCGCCCAGGCGATCAGTCCGCCCAGCACCCCGCCGAGCAGCGCCAGCAGCATGGTCTCCAGCATCACCGCCACCACCACCGGCAGCCCGCGAAAGCCCAGTGCGCGCATGGTGGCGATCTCGCGGGCGCGGGTGGCGACCGCGGCGTACATGGTGTTGAGCGCGCCGAACACCGCGCCGATCGCCATGATGGTGCCGATGAAGGTGCCCAGGACCTCCAACACCTTGCTCAGGTTGCCGCCCTGCTTGCGGTAGTACTCGCGGGTGGTGAACACGTCCAGTTTCAGCCGCGGGTCGGCGTCCATCGCCGCCTTGAACTGGCGGAAGCCGTCCTGGCCCTGGGTGCGCACGCTGATCGACTGGTAGGCGCTGCGGTTGTAGGTGGTGGCCAGGGTCTGGGTGTCGGTCCACAGCTCCGAGTCATGCGCGTCGCCGCTGGCGAACACACCGACCACGGTCCAGGCCTGGTTGCCCAGGGTCAGGGTCTGGCCGAGCTGCAGGCCGCGGAACTGCGACTGCGCACCCTTGCCGACCACGATCTCGCGCAGGCCGGGGGTGAAGCGACGGCCCTGCACGATCTTGACCTTGTCGTGCACCGCCCAGCCCTGCTCGCCGACGCCGCGGAACTGCGCGTTGACGTCGGTGCCGTCGGACTTGGACTGCAGGTTCACCACCTGCGACAGTTCCGGCGAGACCAGCGGACGGTTGTCGGCGCCGCGCGCCACGCCGGCCAGGCTGGCGATCAGCGGCACCTGGTCGCGGATGATGACCGAGTTGGTCTCGGCCTGGGAGCCGCCGCGCAGCACGATGGCGGTGGTGTCGTCGCCGGTGCTGTCCAGGGTGGTCTGGAAGCCCTGGCCCATCGCCAGCATCGCCACCAGCACGCCGACCACGCCGGCGATGCCGACCACGATCACCGAACTGGCGCCCCAGCGCTGCGGCAGGCTGGCGATGCCGATGCGCGCGGCCGCCAGCGACAGCCGGCCGCTGCGGGTGACCAGCAACAGGACCGCCAGCATCGCCACCAGCGCCAGCACCAGGAACCAGGGCAGGGCGATCCAGATTCCCAGGCCGATCGCCAGCGCCGCGATCGCCAGGACATTCCATAACCATTGCATCTTCATTGCGTTGTTCCTCGGGTCTGCGTTGCCGTCCGTGGCAGCGATGTGCTGGAGAGAAGGCGCGGGCTCAGCGCCCGGCCA
Organism: Xanthomonas sp. NCPPB 1128; assembly: GCF_001043115.1. GTDB lineage: Bacteria > Pseudomonadota > Gammaproteobacteria > Xanthomonadales > Xanthomonadaceae > Xanthomonas_A. The sequence continues at coordinate 178,260 of NZ_LFME01000002.1, forward strand.
GGGCGTCGACGATCTTCAGCCGCTGCGCGCGCAGCGCCGGCAGCAGGCCGACCACCACGCCGATGACCAGCATCAGCACCGCGCCGATCAGCCAGGTCTGTGCCGGCACCGCGTGCACCGGCAGCGCGCCGCGGCTGGCGCTGGCCAGCACCGGGGCCGCCGCCGCCGCCAGGGCCATGCCGAGCAGGCCGCCGAGCACGATCAGCAGCACCGACTCCACGATCACCAGGGTCAGCACCGTGCGGTCCTGGAAGCCCAGGGTCTTGAGCGTGGCCAGTTCCGGGATGCGTTCGCGCACCGCCTGCGCCATGGTGTTGCCGGTCAGCAGCACCAGGGTGAAGAACACCGCGCCCATGATCGAGGTGACGATCAGGCCGATGTCGGCGAACTGCTTGACGAAGGCCTGCTGGAACGCCGACTCGGTCTGCGACTTGGTCTCGTGGTCGGAGTTGGCCGACAACGCATCGATCGCCTGCGCCACGCGCGAGGCGTGCTCGGGGTTGTCCAGCCGCACCGTGTACCAGCTGACCTTGCCCTTGATGTAGTCGTTGCTCTCGTCGAAGTACTTCCAGTTCATCATCAACTGGTTCTCCGCCTGCACGTTGGCGCGGTCCTTGGCGCGGAAGATCGCCTTCAGCTCCAACGGCCAGTCGTTGCTGCCGCCGCGCGGGAAGATGGTGGCCTGCAGCGGGATCACGTCGCCGACCTTCCAGCCGTGCTTCTTCGCCAGCGCTTCGCCCACCGCCGCCCCGGTGCGGGTGTCGCGGAAGGCCTTGAGCTGCTCCGGCGGCATCTCGTATTCGCTGTACACGTCGAAGAAGTTCGGCGCGACCGAGAAGTTGGGGAAGAAGTCCTTGGGATCCTTGTAGATGCCGCCGAACCACATCGCATAGGTCACGTCGCGCACGCCCGGCACGCTGCGGATCTGCGATTCCAGGCGCACTGGCAGCGACTGGGTAATCGACAGGCGCGAGGCCACGACCAGGCGGTTGACCCCTTCCACCGAGCCGCCGGCGGTGAACGCCACGCGCACCGAGTCGAGCAGGCCGAACAGCAGGAACGCGACGATCACCGAGAACAGGGTCAGCAGCGTCCGTGTCTTGCTGCGGAACAGTTGCGCCCAGATCAACGAGAAATACTTCATGGCATCGCCTCGCTCAGTGCGCGGCCGGCGCGTCGGCCAGCTCGCCCTTGTCCAGGTGCACGGTATGGGTGGCGTACTCGGCGGCCTTGGGATCGTGGGTGACCATGACGATGGTCTTGCCGTGGCTGCGGTTGAGTTCCTGCAGCAGGCCCAGCACGTCCTCGGCCGAGCGCCGGTCAAGGTCGCCGGTGGGTTCATCGCAGATCAGGAAGGTGGGATCGGAGACGATGGCGCGGGCGATGGCCACGCGCTGCTGCTGGCCGCCGGACAGTTCGCTGGGCTTGTGGTTGCGGCGGTCGGCCAGGCCGACCAGGGTCAGCGCGATCTCGGCGTTGCGCTTGCGCTGTGCGGCGCCGAGCGAAGTCAGCAGCAGTGGCAGTTCGACGTTCTTCTGCGCGGTGAGCATGGGCATCAGGTTGTAGAACTGGAACACGAAGCCGACGTGGTGGCTGCGCCAGGTGGCGAGCTGTCCGCCGCTCATGCGGTCGATGCGCTGGCCTTCGATCTCGATCTCGCCACCGCTGGGCGAGTCCAGCCCGCCGATCAGGTTGAGCAGGGTGGTCTTGCCGGAGCCGGACGGTCCCATCAGGGCGACGAAGTCGCCGCGGGCGATATCCAGGTCGATGCCGTGCAGGACCTGGACTTTCTCGGGGCCGCGCTGGTAGGTCTTGGTGACGTTGCGCAGGGTGACGAGGGTGGACATGGTGGTGTTCCTGGCGGTGGACGAGGTGGAGGCGATGCGGTCGCCGATGACGGCGAGGGATTACCGTTGCGGTTGCGGTTGCGGTTGCGGTTGCGGTTGCGAGTGCAGTTGTTGCTTTTGCTTTTGCTTTTGCTGTTGCTTCTGCCGTTGCCGTTGTTCTTGCTTTTGACTTGTCGGGTTCCCTTCCGAAGCGGCGGCCAGCGCGGGGAAAAACCCGAAGGGCGGCGTACATGGATGTACGCCGTCCGCGGCAGGGGCAGGATGCCCCTTCCGCGGATCCCCGGGCTGGACGCGGACCCGGAGCGCGCAGCGCGGAGGGCGCGAAGGCAGGGTGTGCTTTCTTTTGGTTACTTTTCTTTGCACAAGCAAAGAAAAGTAACTCGCCGCAAGGCGAAAGCTTTGCTCTTGCAATTGCTCTTGCACTTGCTGCTACTGCGGCGGCCGCTGGATCGTAGGAGCGGCGTTAGCCGCGACAGACATGACCAATTACGTTTGTCGCGGCTAACGCCGCTCCCACAGTTTTTCTCATCTGACACCAAAGCTTGGAGCAAAGGCTTTCGCCCTTTCGGGCGAGTTACTTTTCTTTGCTCGCGCAAAGAAAAGGTAACCAAAAGAAAGCGCGCCCTGCCTTGCGCCCTCCGCGCTACGCGCTCCGGGTCCGCGGATGCACCGGGGATTCGCGGAAGGGGCATCCTGCCCCTGCCGCGAACGGCGCACATCCATGTGCGCCGCCCTTCGGGTTTTTCCCCGATCCATCCGCCGCTGCGGAAGGGAACCCGGTAGAGCAAAAGCAAGAGCAACAGCTACAAACAACAGCAACAGCAACAGCAACAGCAGGAGCAGGAGCAGGGAGCGTCACTCGGGTGGCCGCCTTCTCGTGGAGACTGCGCCGAAAAGATCGCCAAAGCACAAACGCAAGGACTGCAACAGCAACTGCATGGACTGGAGCTAGAACGGTGTGGCTGCGGTGGGACGCCGTTGGAAAGTGCCCCCCTTCGAGTGCGACATCGGGTGCTGACGCAATGCGCAGCACACCATCGTGCTTCGCTACTGTGCCGCGGCCTCCGCCATCTTTACCTGCATGCCGGCATGCAAAGCCTCCGGCGGATCCAGGACCACCGTGTCGCCTGCGGCCAGGCCGGACAGCACCTGGCGGTCGTCGCCCAATGCGATGCCTGTCTTCAGCGCGCGCTGTTCGACCGTGTTGTCCTCCTTGACCGCGAATGCCACGTCCTGGCCGGCGCGCTTGACGATCGCCGCGCCCGGCACCCGCACGCCCTGCGGCGTGTTCTGCGCCTGCGGCTGCGGCGCTTCCAGGAAGCTGACCCGTACACCCATCTCCGGCACGATCCGCGCGTCCTTCTGCTTCAGCGCCACGCGCACCTTCACCGTGGCCTTGCCGCGGTCGGCGGAGGGGATGATCGCGATCACCTCGGCCGGGATCTTCCAGTCCGGATACGCATTGAGCACGGCTTCCACCGGCATGCCCGGCTTGACCCGGCCGATGTAGGACTCGCCCACCTCGACCTCGATCTCCAGCGACTCCATGTCGACGATGGTGCCGATGCCGGTGCGGGTGAAGCCGCCGCCGGCCGACAGCGGCGAGACGATCTCGCCCGGCTGCGCCGCCTTGGCGGTGACCACACCGGAGAACGGCGCACGCACGATGGTGTTGTCGACGTTGAGATCGGAGATCGACAGCTGGTTGCCGGCCACCGCGACGTTGCGCTGCGCGTTCTGCAACTGCGCGCGCAGGGCGTCGCGCTGCGCCACTGCCTGCTCGTACTGCGAACGCGAGACCAGTTGCTGGCCGGCCAGGGTCTGCAGGCGCTGCGCATCGGCATCGGCCTGGCGCACCTGTGCCTGCATGTTGGCGACCAGGCTGCGCGCCGCATCCAGTTGCGAGGCCGACAGCACCCGCTGCGCGTTGGCGTCGATCGGGTCCAGCGTCGCCATCACCTGGCCCTGCTCGACGCGCATGCCTTCCTCGATGCGCACCTCGCGGACCTTGCCGGTGATCTTGGCCGACACCGTGGCCATGCGCCGCGCCACCACGTAGCCGCTGGCATCCAGCACCGAGGCGCTGCTGCTGCCGGGGGCGATCGCCACTACCGCGGCGGTGCGCACCTCCAGCGGCTTGCTGCGGCCGAACAGCAGCCAGGCGCCGGCACCCAGGGCGAGCAGCACCACCAGCAGCACCACGGCGATCCACAGCCCGCGCCGCGACGGCGGCTCGCTCGGCGGCGCCTTGCGGTCGATACGGAGTTCCTTGAGCAGGTCGGAGGAAGTACTCATCGTGTCCTTGAACGAAAACGGTCGGCGCGCTGCAGTGTGCGAGCCGCCGGTTGCCCTGGGCATGGCCGGAAGTCACTTTCTGCGATGCGCTGTAGCGGGAGAACGCCGCCCCTCGGCGTGGATCGCAGCATGCGGCAATCGTGCCGGGGCTGCCAGTGACAGATGTCATTCGATGCAGTTGACGCGCCGCACTGGGCGCCGTCCCCGCCGCGGCGCAGCCTAGGCACTCCCTGCCATCACTGGAGTTGTCCATGCCTGACCACGATGCGTTGCCGCTGGCGCAGCTCAGCGGCGTCCACAAGCGCTATGGGGCGCTGGTCGCGCTGGACGGGGTCGACCTGCAGCTGCGCCGCGGCCAGTTGCTGGCGTTGCTGGGCGCCAACGGCGCCGGCAAGAGCACGGCGGTGAGCCTGCTGCTCGGGCTGCAGACGCCCGACGCCGGCAGCGTGCGCCTGTGCGGGCAGGATCCGCGGGCGCTGGCGGCGCGACGCCAGGCCGGGGCGATGCTGCAGACCGCCGGGTTGCCGGAGACGCTGCGCGTGGGCGAACTGCTGCTGCAGGCGCGCGGTTACTACCCGCAGCCGCGCAGCGTCGCCGACTGCGTGGCGCTGGCCGGGCTGGACGGGCTGATGGCGCGCCGCTACGGCCAGTTGTCCGGCGGCCAGCAGCGGCGCGTGCAGTTCGCGATGGCGATCTGCGGGCGGCCGCGGGTGCTGTTTCTGGACGAGCCCAGCACCGGCCTGGACATCGAGGCGCGGCAGGGCCTGTGGCGGGCGATCCGCGAACTGGTCGCCGACGGCTGCGCGGTGCTGCTGACCACGCACTATCTGGAAGAGGCCGAGGCGCTGGCCGACCGGGTGGCGGTGCTGCAGCGCGGCACGCTGATCGCCGAGGGCAGCGTCGCCGAGCTGCGGGCGCGCTTCGAGCAATGCACCATCCGCTGCCGCAGCGCGCTGCCGGCGGCGCAAGTGGCGCAATGGCCGCAGGTGCGCCGCGCCGACACCCGCGACGGCGTGCTGGAGGTGGTCGCCGAGCCGGCCGAGCCGGTGGTCGCGCGGCTGCTCGCCAGCGATCCGGCGCTGCAGGCGCTGGAAGTCCGCCGCGCCGGCCTCGCCGACGCCTTTCTCGCCATCACCCGTGCGGAGGCCGCATGAACCGGATCGATGTTTCCGTTGCTCCGCCGGCGGCCGCCTGGTCGTTGCGCGACCAGGTCGCGCTGCTGCTGCGCGAGATCCGCTACGAGGTGCTGCGCTGGCTGCGCACGCCCTCGTTCGCCGTGCCGACGCTGCTGTTCCCGCCGCTGTTCTACCTGCTGTTCGGGGTGCTGCTCAATCATGGGCGCCACGACGCGGCGGTGTACCTGATGGCCAGCTACAGCGTGTTCGGGGTGATGGCGCCGGCCCTGTTCGGGTTCGGGGTCGGCCTGGCGCTGGACCGCGAACGCGGGCTGTTGGCGCTCAAGCGCGCGATGCCGGTGCCGCCGCTGGCGCTGCTGCTGGCGCGCACCGCGCTGGCGATGCTGTTCGCCCTGGCGATCGGGGTGCTGCTGCAGGCGCTGGCCGCGCTGCTCGGCGGGGTCGTGCTGACCCCGGGCCAGCGGATCTGGCTGCTGCTGGTGGACGTGCTGGGCACGTTGCCGTTCTGCGCGATCGGGCTGGCGCTGGGCGCCTATGCCGGCGGCAGCGGCGCGCCGGCGCTGGTCAACCTGATCTACCTGCCGATGGCGTTCCTGTCGGGGCTGTGGATCCCGCTGCGGATGCTGCCGGCGTGGCTGACCACACTGGCGCCGCTGTGGCCGTCCTACCACCTGGGCCAGCTCGCGCTACAGGTGGTCGGGCAGGACGACCGCCGTGGCAGTGCCGGCCATGTCGCCGCGCTGCTGGCGGTGACCGTGGTGTTCTACGCGCTGGCGCAGCGGCGCCTGCGCCGCGGCTGATGGCGCGCCGCGCCGATCCCGGTGCCGCCGCGCAATCCCGCGTGGCGGCGCCTTCGCTAAGCTATGCGCCGCGGCGGCCGTGCCGCCCTGGGAGCCCGACGTGATCGCCTTGCTGCACGCCTCGCCCGACTCGCTGATCGCCCGCCGCATCGGCTGGAGCTCGGCCAAGTCCAGCACCCACTGGTTCGTATGGCTGTCGCTGGTGTGGTCGATCTGGCTGTTCGTCACCCCGCTGTACGAACCGCATTACTTCCGCAACTGGGTCGCGCCGACGCTGGCCAGCTATGCGGTGTTCCTCGCCTTGTACTACGTGGCCTATTACCGCCACCGGCGCTACCTGCCCTGGTGCGTGGCCGGCATGGCGGCGCTGGCGTTGCTGCTGTTGCCGTACAACCCCGGTGCGCAGTGCTACATCATCTATGCCTGCGCCTTCCTGGCGTTCTGCCTGGAGCCGATGCGCGCGGTGGCGGCGATGCTGGCGTTGCTGGCCTTGTTCGCGCTGGCCTGGACGCTGCGCGGCTGGTCGCCGCTGTACATGGTCAGTGCGGTGGTGATCGGCCTGTCGGTGGGGCTGATGAACATCAGTTTCGAGCGCCGTGCGCGCGGCGAGGCGCAACTGCGCCTGAGTCACGAGGAAGTGCGGCGCCTGGCGGCGGTGGCCGAGCGCGAGCGCATCGGCCGCGACCTGCACGACCTGCTCGGCCACACCCTGTCGCTGGTGGCGCTGAAGTCGGACCTGGCCACGCGCCTGCTCGCCCACGATGCGGCCGCGGCGCAGCGCGAGATGGAGGAAGTGGGCCAGGTTGCCCGCGAGGCGCTGAGCCAGGTGCGGCGCGCGGTCAGCGGCATCCGCGCGGCGCAGCTGGCGGCGGAGCTCGCCTCGGCCAAACTGCTGCTGGAGTCGTCGGGGGTGACCTTCCGTTACCAGGTCGAGGCGTTGCCGCCGTGCCCGCAGCTGGAAACGGTGTTCGCGCTGGTGCTGCGCGAGGCCGCCACCAACATCCAGCGGCATGCGTCCGCCCGCAACGCGCAGCTGCGGTTGTGGTGCGAACGCGGCCAGGCCCTGCTGGAACTGCGCGACGACGGCCGCGGCGGGGCGCTGCAGCCGGGCACCGGGCTGAGCAGCATGCGCGAGCGGCTGGAGGCGGTGGGCGGCAGCCTGCGCATCGCCTCCGAGCGCGGCCTGGGCACCTGCCTGGTCGCCGCCGCGCCGTTGCCGCGGGTCGAGGCGGCCGTCGTGCCGGAGGCCGCAGCGGCGACGCGGATGCCCACGCCGGCGGACCAGGACGCCGCGCTCGGCTGAGCGCCGGCCTGGCCCGGGCACTACAATGGGCCGACAAGGACCGGGGGGTGCCGTGATTCGTTTAGTGCTGGCGGAGGACCAGGCGATGGTGCGCGGTGCGCTGGGCGCACTGCTGGGCCTGGAAGCGGATCTCGACCTGGTCGCCAGCGCGGCCGACGGCGAGGCCGCCTGGCGCGCGCTGCAGGCGCATGCGCCGGACCTGCTGGTCACCGATATCGAAATGCCCGGCCTCAGCGGCCTGGAACTGGCCCAGCGCATCCAGCGCCAGCAGTTGCCGGTGCGCGTCATCATCGTCACCACCTTCGCCCGCCCTGGCTTCCTGCGCCGCGCGCTGGACGCCGGGGTCGGCGGTTATCTGCTCAAGGATGCGCCCCCGCAGCGGCTGATCGAGGCGATCCGCCAGGTGCACCGCGGCGGCCGCGCGATCGATCCGGAGCTGGCGCTGGAAGCCTGGTCCGAGGCTGACCCGCTCAACGACCGCGAGCGCCAGGTGCTGCGCCTGGCCGGCGAGGGCGCCTCGGCCGGCGACATCGCCACGCAGTTGGGTCTGTCGTCGGGCACGGTGCGCAATTACCTGTCCGAGGCGATCGGCAAGCTCGGCGTCGGCAACCGCATCGAGGCGGCGCGGCTGGCCCGGCAGAAGGGCTGGCTGTGACGCGGCGCGCGGTTCGGCCTGAAACTTGCATGGCTCCCTGCGCTTGACTGCGCAGCGCAGTGCGGGGCGCGCGCGGCCTTCCTTCCACCCACTGGCCGACGCCATGCCCTCCACCACGATCAACCGCTATGGCGTGCCGCTGGCCCTGCTGCTGCTGTTGGGCATCAGCGGCGGGGTGCTGGTGGGCAGCGAACGCTTCCTCGCCGATGCGGCTGCCGTGCAGCGCAGCCATCAGGTCATCGCCGAGATCAACGGCCTGCAGCTCAACCTCGCCGACTGCGATGCCTCGCTGCGCGGCTTCCTGCTGCTGGACAGTCGCGAACACCTGGCCGACTTCCAGGCGTGCCAGCGCGCGCTGCCGCCGCGGCTGCAGCAACTGGCCGTGCTGCTGCAGGGCAACCCGGCCCAGCAGCAACGGCTGCAGCAGGTGCAGGCCCAGATCCAGACGCGCATGCGCGACAGCGCGCATGCGGTGGCCCGCTTCGAGGGCAAGGCGGTGGGGGCGCGCAAGCCGGATCCGGTGCGCGCGCGCCTGGGCCGCGAGATGTCGCAGGCGATCCGCCGCAACACCGACCGCATGGTGCGCAGCGAGCGCGCGGCGCTGGCCAGCAGCGCCCGCTCCACCGCCGCCAACGCCGACCTGTTGCGCCGGCTGGCGGTGGTCGGCATCCCCGCGGTGTGCGCGCTGACCCTGTGCCTGTACCTGCTGCTGCGCCGCGAGATCGGCCGCCGCAGCCAGGCCGAGCAGCGCGGCCACCATGCCAATGCGCTGCTGGTGGGCACCGTGCAGCAGATGCAGCGCACCGAACAGGATCTGCGCACGCTCAACCGCTGCAGCCGCGGGCTGCAGAGTTGCGTGCAGCAGGACGAGGCGGTGGAGGTCGCGCGGCAGGCGCTGGAGCGCCTGCTCGGCACTGCCGGCTGCAGCGTGTACTGCACCGACGCGGCGGGCGAGCAGGCCATTTGCGTCGCCCACTGGGGCGAGGATGCGGTATGCGCGCCGGCGCTGTCGCTGAGCGGCTGCGAAGGGCTGCGCCGCCGCGCCACCCAGATCCAGCGGCCGGGCGAGGCACCGGCCTGCGCGCACGCCGCCGGCGGCGCGCGGCATGGCACCTGCGTCCCGATGATGGTGCAGGGCGAACCGCTGGGCCTGATCCATCTGTCCAGCCGCGATCCGACCGTGCTGGAGCGCCTGCACCTGGTCGAGGTGGTGGCCGAGCAACTGGCGATGGCGTTGCACAACCTGCAGTTGCGCCAGCGCCTGCGCACGCAATCGATCCGCGATCCGCTGACCGGGCTGTACAACCGCCGCTACCTGGAAGAATCGCTGCTGCGCGAGCTGGCCCGCTGCGAGCGTCGCGACCAGCCGCTGGCGCTGATGATGCTGGATCTGGACCACTTCAAGGCGCTCAACGACCGCCTCGGCCATGCCGGTGGCGATGCCTTGCTGGCGGCATTCGGCCAGTTGCTGGCCGGGCTGGTGCGGCCGGAGGACATCGCCTGCCGCTACGGCGGGGAAGAATTCACGGTGATCCTGCCCGGCGCCAGTGCCGAGGTGGCGAAGCGCCGCGCCGAGCAGATCCGCGCCGCGGTGGCGGCGCTGCAGGTGCAGCACCAGGGCCAGACACTGCCGCCGGTGACCGTGTCGATCGGCGTGGCCGCCTATCCCGACCACGGGCGCAGCACCGCGGAACTGCTGCGCTGCGCGGATGCGGCGCTGTACCGCGGCAAGCGCAGCGGCCGCAACCGCGTCGCCGCCGCCGGCGACGCGCCATTGCGCGCCGAGACGGACCCCGGCGTTCGCCTGCTCAGAACGACCAGCTGAAGCTGAGCGTGCCGCTGCGCGGTTCGCCCCAGGCGCCGTAGCCGTAGATCTGCGCGTAGTAGCGCTTGTCCAGCAGGTTGTTGAGGTTGAGCTGCACCGAGAACGCCGACGACAGGCGGTAGCGCGCGAAGGCGCTGACCAGCGCGTAGCCGCTCTGTTCGAAACGGCCATAGGTGGCATCGACGTAGTAGATGCGGTTCTGCCAGTTGACGCCGCCGCCGACGGTCAAGTCGCTCAGGCTGCGCGGGGTGTAGCTGCTGTAGAGCTTGAGCGTGGTCTGCGGCAGCTGGCTGTTGATGTCGGCGCCGGCGACGTCCTTGGCGACGTAGCGCGCCGCGCCGAAGGTGGCGTTCCAGCCCGGCGCCAGCTCGCCGTTGAGTTCCAGTTCGAAACCGCGGCTGACCGTGCCCTGCGCCGCGACGTAGGCGGTCTCGGTGGTGCCCTGCACGAATCCGCTGGTGGCCTGGGCGACGTTGTCCTGGTCGATGCGGAACACCGACAGCGCGGCGTTGAGGCGGTCGTCGAACCAGGCGCCCTTGATGCCGGCCTCGTAGCTCTTGCCGATCACCGGGTCCAGGTAGGCGCCGCTGGCGGTGCGCGCGGTCTGCGGCTGGAAGATGTCGGTGTAGCTGGCGTAGACCGACCAGACGTCGTCGAGCGTGTACACCAGGCCGGCATAGGGCGTGGTCTTCTCCTGATGCAGGACATAGCCCGCCCCGCTCTCGCTGCCGTCCACCTTCCAGTCGGTGTAGCGCGCGCCCACGATCAGCTTCAGCGGATCGGCCAGCGACAGCCGTGCCGCCGCATAGCCGGCCTTCTGGGTGACGGTGCCGCGGCTGAACTCGCTGATCGGCGACCAGGCCGGCTCCGGGTACGCGCCGGTCCAGCCCAGGTAGCTGGGCAGTGGCCCGGGGAAGTCGAACGCGCCGGTGTTCACGTAGCGGCGGCGGTTGTAGCTGACTCCGGCCATCAGTTCGTGTTCGCGTCCGCCCAACTGGAACGGGCCTTCGGCGTAGGCATCCAGGCCGTCGACCTTGCGCCCGGTGATGTAGTAGCCCGAATACGGCACCACGCCGGCGCCGGTCTGCCGGTCGAAGCCGTAGATCGTGTAGTACGGGTAGAACAGCTTGTCGGTGACGTCGGTCTGGTCGTGGGTGGCGTTGAGCTTGAGTTGCCAGCCATTGCCGAAGGCGTGCTGCAGGGTGGCGAAGGCGCGCTTGCTGGTGGTGTCCCAGAACGTCCAGTCCGCGGCCGGGTTGAACCAGCGCGGGTAGTCGGTGCGGCTGCCGTCGGCGTACCACAGCGGAAAGCCGCCCCACGTGACGCCGTCGGACTGCTTGTTCTGGTAGTCGTAGCCCACGCTCAGTTGCGTGTCCGGGGTCAGGTCGGCATCGATCACCGCATAGCCCAGCGCTTTGCGCTGGCTGTATCGCTGCACGTACGAATCGGTGTCCAGGTAGCTGCCGATCACCCGCGCGCGCACCGTGCCGCTGGCGTTGAGCGGGGTGGTGACGTCGACCGTGGAGCGCGTGCGGCCCCAGCTGCCGGCGCTGACGGTGACGCTGCCGGTCAGTTCGGCGCTATCGGCGTGCTTGCGGATCAGGTTGACCGAGGCCGACGGGTTGCCGGCACCGGTCAGCAGGCCGGTGGCGCCGCGCACCACTTCCACGCGGTCGTACAGCGCAAGGTCCAGCGCCGAATCGCCGTAGCTCCAGTTCTGCACCATCGTGGTCGGGATGCCGTCGAACTGGTAGTTGTCGATGTAGAAGCCGCGCGCGTAGAACTCGAAGCGCTCGCTGTCCGAGCGCGTGCTGGACACGCCGGTGGTGTTCTCCAGCACGTCGATGATGTCGTCCAGGCCCTGATCCTCGATGCGCTGGTGGCTGATGATGCTCACCGACTGCGGGATCTCCCGCGGCGCCAGCTCGAAGCGGGTGCCGGCGCTGGTCTTGCGCACGCTGTAGCCCTCGGCGCGCTCGCCCTTGACGCTGATCTTGTCGAGGGTGGTGACGTCGCGTTCGGTGTCCTCGGCGCTGTCGGCGGCGGCTGGCGCCGCGAAGGCAGGCACGGCGGCCAGCAGGCAGGCCACGGCCAGGGCCGAACGGCGCGGAAAACGACAGGCGGGGGCAATACGGGACATCGCGGACTCCAAGGCAGCAGGCAGGGCCATCGCCGGCGCGAATGCAGCGCCGGACGACGTCGAGGGTGAGCTGGCTTGGCGCGTGGGCTCGCAGGCCGGCGTGGCGGGCTGCGGAACAACGGCGCTGGCTGGCGCGGCCGCGGTGCCGGATCGCCATGGAGGCAACCGGTGCGCGGGAACAACACGGGCGGACGAGCGCGCTCGTCCGCCGACAAGTGTAACGGCGGGCTGGGGCCGCGGCCATGTCGGCGCCGACACAAACGCCTGGCGCGGCCCGGAGATAGGACCGCGCCGGCCGATGCGCGCGAGCGGGGCCGGCGCGGCGGCGGTGTGTGCGTGCGCAGCCGGCAGCGCTCGCGCGGTCCCGCCTGCGTGTATGGGTGGACTACGCCTGGTCGCGCGGCGCAGCCGGGGCGACCGGCGTCGCCGCGCCGCGTGCCATGCTCGAGAACACGCCGTCGCGGCGTACCCAGGCATGGAACAGCGCCGCGCACAGGTGCGCCAGCACCGTGGCGAACAGCAGGTAGGCCAGCCAGCCGTGCGCGCTGCGCAGCCAGGCGTACAGCGCCGGGCTGTGCGGCGCGATCGGCGGCAACTGCACGCCCGGCCACAGCACGATCGGGTAGCCGCCGGCCGAGAGCATCGACCAGCCCAGCAGCGGCATCGCCAGCATCAGCGCGTACAACAGCCAGTGCGAGGCGTGTGCGGCGGCCTGCTGCCAGCGCGGCAGGTCGGCCGGCAGCGGCGGCGGCCGATGCAGCAGGCGGTTGCCCAGCCGCACCAGCACCAGTAACAGGATCGCGATGCCCAGCGGGCGGTGCAGGTCCAGCAGCCAGGGCCGCTGCGACACCGAGGCGACCATGCCAACGCCGACGAACAGCATGGTCAGGATCATCGCCGCCATCAGCCAGTGCAGCACGCGCGCGAGCAGGTTGAAGTGGGCGGAGCGGTCGTCGCGGTTCATTGCGCACCTCCGTGTGGCTTCCCGGTGGCGTCGGGCGCCTGGCCGCGGGCGATCTCGCGCTCGCGGCGGTTGAAGGACTGCGAGTACACCGCCGAGCGCGCGGCCAGGATCGGATCGTCGGAGGCGGCGATGCCGTGCGGCAGGATCAGCGGATCGTAGTTGAGGTCGCGGCACGGCCCGGTGGCCTGCGGTTCGGCATGGTCCAGCACCAGGGTGCCGGCGACCACCTGCTGACGGTCCTGCGGCAACGGCTGCGACGGGTCGTCGACCGGGTCGCCGGGCGCGGCCACGGTCAGCACCAGGTCCCAGCGCAGCGGCCCGCGCGCCAGCCGCGCCTGCAGGTCTTCGCTGAGGAAGTCGGCATCGGCCTTGGCGCGTTGCTCGGCCGACAACGGCGCGAACGGGGTCTGCGGCCGCATCGACCAGCGCACCGCATGCGTGCTGCCGTCGGCGGCGGTGAAGCGGAACGCGTTGACGCCGTTGTACTGGGTGTTGGCCCAGCTGTCCGACCACGGCGCGGTCTTGGCCCACTCCTGGAACTTCTTCGCCTCCGGGTAGCGCTGCAGGAACGCCGCCATCTTCGCCGGGTCCGGCTTGCCGGTGGCCGGATCCGGCCGCGCGGCCAGCGTCTGCGCCATGAAGCCCTCGGGGCTGGCGACCACGAAGAACGGGAAGCTGTTCATCGCCGTGCGCCATTCCTGGCCGTCGTCGCTGCGCAACTGCAGCGCCATGCTGCGCACGCGGGCGGCACCGTCGGCGCCATGCGGGTCGCCGCCGCCGATCGACAGCCGGCCCAGCACCGGCACCGAGGATTGCGCGAACACCCGCGCCGAGGACAGCGCGCTGCCCTGGCCGTTGCCCTCGAAATGGCCGCTGACGCACACGCCCTTGCTGTGCGCACGGCGAAAGCCCGGATGCGGCGGGCCACCGGCTTCGATGGCGTCGGTCATGCGCTGCGCGGTCAGCCGCTGCGGGCCGCCCAGCCAGCCGGCGCTCCAGGCGAAGGCGGCGGCGAGTACGGCGGCGATCGCGGCGATGCCGGCCAGCGCCAGCCAGGGCCGCCGGGGGGGCGGCGTGGGATCGGGACGGGACATGGGCGGCTCCTGTGGCGGCGGCGAGGGAGGGGCGTGGTCGGGCGCGTGGCAGGCGCTAGCAGACACGCTCGGGCATGAACGTGGTGCAGTCGTCGCGGTGCGCGTGCTGGCTGGCCTTCGCGCTGCGCCGTCGCAGCCGGCACGACCACGGCGGCGTCATCGGCGCTGCGCATAGAATCGCCGCATCTTGGGGCAGGGAGTCGACGATGGCGGGTGCGATCGGCTGGGTCGTGTTGGGGCTGGCGTTCCTGGCGCTGGGTGGGGACTCGATCGTGAAGGCGGCCTCCGGCCTGGCCCAGCGCTGCGGTGCCTCGCCGTTCGTGGCCGGGTTGTTGCTGGTGGCCTTCGGCACCTCGCTGCCGGAACTGGCGGTCAATGCGCGTGCCTACGCAGTCGGCGCGCAGGACCTGGCGCTGGGCAACGCGGTCGGCAGCAACCTGGCCAATCTCGGCCTGACCCTGGGCCTGGCCGCGCTGGCGGCGCCGCTGCTGCTGCGCACCCGCCTGTTGCCGCCGCTGCTGGTGCTGCTGACCCTGGCAACGCTTGCGCTGATCGGCTTCGGCCTGGATGGGGCGATCTCGCGCGCCGAAGGCGTGGTGCTGCTGCTGGCCTTTGTCGGCGTGGTCGCGTTCCTGTTGCTGCGCGCACGCCACGAGCCGGCCGCGCGCCAGCTCGGGGTGTCCGGCTATGCGGTGACCCGCACCGGGCTGGTGCTGAACCTGCTGCGCCTGCTGATCGCCATCGTGCTGTTGAACGCTGGCGCCAACCTGGTGGTGGCGCATGCGCCGCGGCTGGGCGCGGCCTGGGGTCTGTCGCCGCTGCTGGTGGGCCTGCTGCCGGTGGCGATCGGCACCGCGCTGCCCGAAGCCGCCGCCGCGGTGGCCGCAGCACGCCGTGGCCAGGGCGACATGGTGGTCGGCCACGTGCTGGGCGCGAGCCTGTTCAATCTGCTGGTGGTGATCGGCGGCATGGCAGCGCTGCGGCCGCTGCCGTTGCCGGCCTCGTTCGTGCGCCTGGAACTGCCCGCGGCGATCGCGCTGGCGGTGGTGCTGTACCCGATGCTGCGCGGCGATATGCGCCTGAGCCGCGGCGAGGGCGCGGTGCTGCTGTTGGCGTTCCTGGCGTGGGTGGGGTTGGAGCTGGCGTTGGTGGCCTGAGTGCCGGGAGTGGGGATTCGGGAGTGGGGATTCGAAAAAGCGGCTGGCTTCAGTCGTAGGAGCGGCTTTAGCCGCGACGGGCGTTCCCGGTAAAGCCTGTCGCGGCTAAAGCCGCTCCTACGCAGACCTGCGCGCTCAGCGCTCCTCCGGCTGCTCCGGCGGCGGCAGCCCTTCCTGGTCGGCGTGGTCGCTGCCCGGCACCTGCGGGCGTTGCTCCAGCATCAGCGACAGCGCTGCCTTGGCCATCATGTGCGCGCTGATCGGCGCGGTGATGAACAGGAACGCGGTGATCAGCAGTTCGCGCGGCTGCGGATCCTGGCCCAGGAACAGGTGATAGCCGACCGAGGCCAGCAGCACGCAGCCCACGCCCAGCGTGCTGGCCTTGGTCGGGGCATGCAGGCGCTTGAAGAAGTCCGACAGCTTCACCAGCCCCAGCGCGCCGATCAGGATGAAGAAGCAGCCGACGATCAGCAGCAGCGACAGCACGACCTGCAGCACGCCGATCATTCGACGATGTCCCGGCGCAGCACGTACTTGCTCAGCACCACGGTGCTGCCGAAACCGAGCATGGCGATGATCAGCGCCGCCTCGAAGTACACCGGCGAATCCAGGTACATGCCGAACAGCATCAGTTCGGCGATCGCGGTCACCGACAGCGTGTCCAGCGCCAGGATGCGGTCGGGCACGGTCGGCCCGCGCAGCAGCCGCCACAGCGCCAGCAGCATCGCCAGCGCCACCACGTGCATGCACACGACGATCGTGGTCTCGATGAACATGTGGCTGGTCATGGGAAGATCTCCATCAACGGCGCCTCGTAGCGCGTCTTGATCTGCCGGATCACGGTCTCGGCATCGTCCAGGTGCAGCACGTGCACCAGCAGGTACTTGCGGTCGTCCGACAGCGCCGCCGACACCGTGCCCGGGGTCAGGGTGATCATGCTGGTCAGCGCGGCGATGCCGTGGATGTTGGCGATGTCCAGCGGCACCCAGATGAAGCCGGGGTGGATGCGTTTCTCCGGGCCTAGCACCTGCAGCGCCACCACCACGTTGGAGCGCACGATGTCCCAGGCCGCCACGCACAGCATCTTCGGCACCGAGCGCAGCGAGCCGATGCGCGCGAACTCGCGATCCAGGCGCGCGGCGAACAGCGGCACCGCCACGCCCAGCACCGCGCCCAGCAGCAACTGGCCGAGACTGAAGCTGTCGCTCATCAGCAGCCAGAACGCGGTGACGGTGATGCTCAGCGGCCAGGACGGGAACAGGCGGCGCGACCAGGGACGGGCGGACATGTCAGGGCTCCCGCAGGATCGGCGCGGTGCCGCGCAGCTGGGTGGTGTAGTCGGCTGGGCGCAGCAGTTGCGCGGCGGCGGCCTCGCTGTAATGCAGCAGCGGCCCGGCGGCCACGGTCATCGCCACGCCGTAGCCGAGCAGCAGCACGGTGGCGACGGTTTCCAGCGGCCGTGCCGGCGCCTTGCGCGGTGCCGGGCGCGGCAGCTCCACGGTGCCATCCTCGGCGGTGTCCTGGTCGCCGGGCACGCGCCAGAACAGGCGCACGCCGCCGCGGGTCAAGCCCATGATCACCATCAGGCTGCTGAGCAGCACTGCGGCCCACACCGGCCCGGTCAGCCCGCCCGGCGTCGCGCTGAGGATCGCCACCTTGGCCAGGAAGCCGGACAGCGGCGGCAGCCCGGCCACCGAGATCGCCGCGATCAGGAACAGCACACCGGGCACGGTCTTGCCCGGCAGCGGCGCGATGATCTCCTTGCGATCGCTGGCGCCGCCGCGGCGACGCCGGATCAGGTCGGCGATCATGAACAGTGCCGCGGCCACGAAGCTGCTGTGCGCCAGGTAGTACAGGCCGGCACCGAGCGTGCCCGGCGCATCCAGGGCGAAGGCCACGAACAGCGTCGCCGCCGAGACGATCACCAGATAGCCGATCAGCACCCGCAGGCGCACCGCCGCCAGCACTCCCAGCGCGGCCAGCAGCAGCGTCGCCAGGCCCAGCCACAGCAGCCAGTCGCGGCCATAGCCGTCCAGCGCCTGTGCCTGGCTGCCGAGGACCAGCGTGCTCACCCGCAGCACCGCGTACAGCCCGACCTTGGTCATGATCACGAACAGCGCCGCCACCGCCGCCGGCGCGCGCGCATAGGTCTCCGGCAGCCACAGGTACAGCGGCAGCAGCGCGGCCTTGGCGCAGAACACCAGCAGCAACAGGCCGAACGCGGCCTTGATCAGCGCCACGTTCTGCGGCGGCGCCTGCGCCACGCGCTGCGACAGCTCGGCCATGTTCAGCGAGCCGAGCAGCGCGTAGAGCAGGCCCAGCGCGATCAGGAACACCGTGGAGGAGGTGACGTTGAACACCACGTAGTGGAAACCCACGCGCAGGCGCAGGCCGCGCCCGCCGCTGAGCAGCAGGCCGTAGGAGGCGATCAGCATCACCTCGAAGAACACGAACAGGTTGAACACGTCGCCGGTCAGGAACGCGCCGTTGAGGCCGACCAGCTGGAACTGGAACAGCGCATGGAAATGCGGCGCGCGCCGGTCCCAGCCGGCGCAGGCGTGCAGCAGGCAGGCGCCGGCGAGCAGGGTGGTGGTGGCCAGCATCCACGCCGACAGGCGGTCGGCCATCAGCACGATGCCCAGCCGCGAGGGCCAGTCGCCGAGCAGGTAGGCGTGGACCTGGCCATCGCTCACCTGCACGCACAGCGCCAGTACCGTCGCCGCCAGCGCCGTCATCGCGGTCCACGCCACCGCGCGACGCACCTTGCGGCCATAGCGGCGGTGCTCCACGAACAGCGACAGCGCCGCGCCGAGCAACGGGATCAGGATCGGCAGGATCAGCAGATGGGTCACGGCGCCTCGCCTTCGCCGTCGCCCGGGTCAGGGCGCGCATCGACGTGGTCGCTGTGGTTGTCGCCGCGGCTGCGCATCGCCAGCACGATGCTCACCGCGGTCATCGCAAAGGCGATCACGATCGCGGTCAGCACCAGCGCCTGCGGCAGCGGATCGGCGTGCTCGGCCAGGGTCGGAGCGATGCCGTCGCGCAGCACCGGCGCCTTGCCCTGCACCAGCCGGCCGCCGGCGAAGATCAGCAGGTTGGTGGCGTAGGACAGCACGGTCATCCCCAGGATCACGTCGAAGCTGCGCGCGCGCAACAGCAGGTACACGCCCACCGCGGTCAGCACGCCGATCGCGCTCGCCAGTGCCAGTTCCATCAGTGCATCTCCCCGGTGATGGGCGAACGCCGCGCCGGGTCGATCTGCCCGCGCTGCGAATCGCGGGTGCGCGAAGGCTTGATCGTGCCCATCATCGACAAGGTCAGCATGGTGCCGCCGAACACCACCAGGTACACGCCGGTATCGAAGACCAGCGCGCTGGCCAGCGGTACGGTGCCGATCAGTGGCAACTGCAGATCCAGATGACCGCTGGTCAGGAACGGCACCCCGAACAGCATCGAGCCCATGCCGCCGACCGTGGCCAGCAGCAGGCCCAGGCCGATGCAGCGGATGTAGTCGAAGCCGAAGCGCGACTCCACCGAGGCCGCGCCCTGGATCACGTACTGCATCAGCAGCGGCACCGCCAGCACCAGCCCGGCGATGAAGCCGCCGCCGGGCGCGTTGTGGCCGCGCAGGAACAGGAAGATCGACACGGTCAGGGTCAGCGGGAACATCAGCTGCGCCAGGTCCGCCGGCACCGGCAGCTTGATCGGCGGCCCGGGCATCACCTTTTCCGGCGCCATCCGCGCGCGCCGCAGCAGCGCGTGCACCACCAGCGCGGCGATGCCGAACACGGTGATCTCGCCGAAGGTATCGAAGCCGCGGAAGTCCACCAGGATCACGTTGACCACGTTGCGGCCATAGGCTTCCGGCAGCGCGCGCTGTAGCAGCTCGCCGGCCATGGTCGTCGCCGGCCGGGTCATCACCGAATACGCCAGCAGCGCCATGCTGCCGCCGGCGACGATCGCCAGGGCGGCATCGCGCCAGCGTCGCCAGCGTCGCGGTTCCGGCGGCGAGGCCTTGGGCAGGTAGTTCATGCCCAGCAGCATCAGCACCAGGGTCACCATCTCCACCAGCAACTGGGTCAGGGCCAGGTCCGGTGCCGACAGGAACACGAACACCAGGCTCACGCCCAGCCCGCTGCCGCCGAGCACCAGCACCGCCAACAGGCGTTGGTGGTACAGGAACAGCGTGGACAGCGCGCAACTGACGATCAGCAGCCACAGGCCCCAGCCCAGCAGCGGCATGCCCTGCGGCGCCGGCCACTGCTGCCACAGCGGCGGCGCGTGCAGCAGCGGCGCGGCCACCACCACCACCGCGGCCAGCACCAACCAGCGCAGGCTGCGCTGCAGGCGGCCGTTGGCGAGCACGCGGGTGAAGCGCGCGGCCACGCCGAACAGGGTCTGCACATGCCAGTGGAACACGCGCTTGCCCAGTGACCGGCGCACCTCGGTGTACAGCGCGGTCAGCCGGCGCAGGCCGAAATACAGCGCCACGCCGCCGACCACGCCGGCGATGCTCATCGCCAGCGGCGCGTTCCAGCCATGCCACACCGCCAGGCTGTAGTCGGGCAGGGCGTCGCCGAGGATCGCGCCGGCGGCGGCGCGCAACACCGGCGCCACGGTCAGCGCCGGCACGATGCCGACCGCCACGCACACCAGCACCAGGATCTCCACCGGGATCTTCATCCAGCGCGGCGGCTCGTGCGGCATCGTCTGCAGATCGCGCGGGCCCTTGCCGAAGAACGTTTCATAGACGAAGCGCAGGCTGTAGGCCACGCCGAATACGCCGGCCAGCAGCGCCGAGGTCGCGGTGAACAGGCGCATCGCCGCCGGGCCGTCGGCGCCCAGCGCCTCGGCGAAGAACATCTCCTTGGACAGGAAGCCGTTGAGCAGGGGGATGCCGGCCATCGACAGCGAGGCGGTGATCGCCAGCGCGCTGGTCACCGGCATCCAGCGGCGCAGGTTGCCGAGCCGGCGCATGTCGCGGGTGTGGGTCTCGTGGTCGATGATGCCGGCGGCCATGAACAGCGAGGCCTTGAACACCGCGTGGTTGAGGATGTGGAACACGCCGGCCACCACCGCCATCGGCGTGGACAGCCCGAACAGCATGGTGATCAGGCCCAGGTGCGAGATCGTCGAGTACGCCAGCAGGCCCTTGAGGTCGTGCTGGAAGATGGCGAACCAGGCACCGGTGAGCAGGGTGACCGCACCGATGCCGCTGACCGTGTAGAAGAACAGGTCGCTGCCGGCCAGCGCCGGATGCAGCCGCGCCAGCAGGAACACGCCGGCCTTCACCATCGTCGCCGAGTGCAGGTAGGCCGACACCGGGGTGGGCGCGGCCATCGCGTGCGGCAGCCAGAAATGGAACGGGAACTGCGCGCTCTTGGTGAAGATGCCGAGCAGGATCAACCCCAGCGCCCACGGATACAGTGCGCTGGCGCGGATCACGTCGCCAGCGGCGAGCACCGCGTCGAGCTGGTAGCTGCCGACGATGCGCCCCAGCAGCAGCACGCCGCCGAGCAGCGCCAGGCCGCCGCCGCCGGTGATCACCAAGGCCATGCGCGCGCCGTCGCGCGCGTCCTGGCGATGCGACCAGAAGCCGATCAGCAGGAACGAACTGATGCTGGTCAGTTCCCAGAACACCATCAGCAGCAACAGGTTGCCGGCGATCACCATGCCCAGCATCGCGCCCATGAACAGCAGCAGATAGGCGTAGAAGCGCGCCGCGTTCTCGCGTGCGCTCAGGTAGTAGTGCGCGTACATCACCACCAGCGCGCCGATCGCCAGCACCAGGCCGGCGAACATCCAGGCCAGCCCGTCCAGGCGCAGCGAGAACTGCAGGCCGATCTGCGGCAGCCAGGCGTGGTCGGCGCGGACGATGCCGCCTTCCAGCACCGTCGGTGTCAGTGCGCCCAGTATTGCCAAGCCCGCCAATGGCGCCAGCGCAGCGGCCCAGGCCAGGGTGGCGCGCGAGCGGTGGCGCAGGGCAACCACGGCCGCCGCCATCAGAAACGGCAAGGCCAGCAGGATGTCGAGGGCGGGGATCATGCAGGGAATACGAGATTCGCGAGCAGGAGCCCGAGTGTAACAGGCGCGTCACGGCGGTGGCCGGCGCGGGAACGAGAAGCGTGCACGGTCATGGCGACAGCGTAGCTGCTGGCAGGTGATGTGCTTGCGAGCGCGCGTGGGATGGGGACGCTGGCGATGCGCTATACGCCATGCGTGCTGCGCGGCGCGCGCCTGGCGTGTGGCCCAGGCATCGCCGTGGGTGAGCGCGTTCTGCAGTGCGTCGCGCGTCGCGCTCCATCCGGACGTTGGTGCGTGCGGCTCGGGTCGGGTCACCGGTGAGAGGGGACGATCGCTCGCGGCTGCGCATGCCTGCGCAACGCATCGCTTGTCAGGCTCACCGTCCGTGGTTTGACGTGCTGCAGGCCGATCCAGCGTGGTTCCAGCCGCAAACGGCGGCGCACCCACTATGCTGTGCAGATGACCGATTCGCTTGCTGCTGCATCCGCTTCCCCGATTTCCGTCGCCTCGCCGCGCATCGCGCTGGTGTTCGGCGGCAGCGGCCAGATCGGCGAGCGCCTGCTGCAGCGCCTGTTGGCCGACGGATGGCAGGTGCATGCCTACTCGCGTCAGGCGCGTGCGCCGCAACCCGGCCTGCACTGGCATGCCGGCGAACTCAGTGCGCTGCAGGCGCCGCCGGTGGCGGCCGACGCGGTGTTCAGTTGCGGGCCGCTGGACGCCTTCGCCGACTGGTACCGACGCGCGCCGGTCGTCGCGGCGCGCGTGGTCGCCTTCGGCTCCACCAGTCTGGAGGTCAAGCGCGATTCGCTGGATGCCGCCGAACGCGACGTCGCCCGGCGCCTGCGCGAGGCCGAAGCGATCGTGTTCGCGGTCGCCGCCGAGCGCGGCGCGGCGGCGACGGTGTTGCGGCCGACCCTGGTCTACGGCGCCGGCCGCGACCGCACCCTCAGCGCGATCGCGGCGCTGGCGCGGCGCACCGGCTGGTTCGTGCTGCCGCGCAGCGCCCGCGGCCTGCGCCAGCCGGTGCACGTGCAGGACCTGGCCGACGCGGCGCTGGCGGTGCTGGCGCATCCGGCCACGCACGGGCGCAGCTACGCCCTCGGTGGCGGCGAGACGCTCAGCTACCGCGAGATGGTGCGGCGGGTGCTGGCCGCACTGCGGCCGCCGGCGCGGCTGCTGACGCTGCCGCATGCGCTGTTCGCGTCGGCGCTGGCGCTGGCCCACGCCTGCGGTCGCCTGCAGGGCATGAACCGCGCCGCACTGCAGCGCATGCGCGAAGACCTGGCGTTCGATCTGCACCCGGCGCGGCAGGATTTCGGCTACGCGCCGCGCGCCTTCGCGCCGGATGCGGCGATGCTGGGCCTGGAATCAGGGGACACGGCGCAGCAGGGGTGAGGCAACAACGTCGCGCGCACGCGCCAGCCAGGCGCGGATGGCGCGCAGGCACCGCGATGGACCAGGGAAGCGGGGGGATGCCGTAGTGGCCGCGTCCGCCTGGCGGCGATGCGCGGCAGCGTTCTCGACCGCGCTCAGTAGCGCCAGTGCATGCGCCGGTACAGCTTGGCCAGCACCCAGGCCGGGCCGATCAGCAGATAGGTCAGGTCGGTGAGGAAGCTGGGCCGGTGGCCTTCCAGTGCGTGCCCGATGAACTGGGCGATCCAGGCCACCACGAACACGCCGACCGCCAGCCACAGCAGCCCCTGCAGGCCCAGGTGCGCCTCCAGCAGCCGGCACAGGCAGCCGCAGAAGAAGAACGCCGCCAGCATGCCGTAGCCCAGCGTGCGCGACAGGCGGTTGTAGTACATCCACGCCGCGAACATGCCCAGCGCCGCCCACAGCCCGCTCTGGAACCAGGTGCCGCCGACCGGGATGCACCACAGCAGGGCCACCACCGACCACAGGATCGCCGGCACCGCGACCACGTGGATGCGCTGGTTGGCGGCATTGCGGTGATCGTCGGAATAGCTGGCGAAATAGCGGTCGATCGGGCGCGCGTAGGCGGTGGTATCCATCTTCCCTCCCAGGAACCGGCCCAGCATAGCGCCATCGCCGGAGTGATGCGGAGACACTGACCCGGCGGAGGGCGGCGATCGCGGTGACGGGATCGTCTGAGGCGATCTGGCGAAGCGACAAGCCGTTGTCTCCAGCACGGACGCCTTTCCCGTTCGCAGGTCGCGCCGACACCGCGCAGTCGCTCATCACCGCAGCGGGCATCGAGGCCGTCCCGCCAACGGAGCGAGCGTTGGCGCACCACTGCACTTTCGTGAAGTGCGGCCTCAGCCGCAACGGGGGTTGCCGGGGGACGCACCGGTCAGGGTTGGAGTCGCCATCACAAGACAACGGGCATCTGGTTCGATCGTGCCGGATGCAGGGGATGAGAGGTGCCTTTTCGTTTCGACGAACGGCGTCCGAACGATGTCGGACACCGCCTGATCGATCACCGTAGGCGAGCGGTGGCGTCGCCGATCAGGGGCGATCGCGCTGTCGGCGCGATCGCCCCGCCACGGTTCGGCCGCTCAGGCGCGCGCCATGGCCTTGTTCGCCTCTTGCTGCTGCTCGCGCTGCACCGACTCCTGCTGCTGCGCGGACTGGCTGGCCAACTGCGCGCTGGTCTGCTCCAGCGGCGGTGCGGGCTGCTGCAGGTCCACCACCGCACGGAAGCCCGGCGTGGTCCCGGCGACGAAGGCCTTGTCGTTCGCCACGTTGACCTCCTTCAGCTTGTCGGGACTGTCGATCCCGGCCTGCTTGGCCTGCAGGGTGAGATTGGCCACCGCCTCGTTCGACAGCTTGGCGTGCGGCGGATTGGCCTTCTCGGCACCGCGATCGGCCTCGGCACGCATCTTGTCGTACAGCGGCGTATCCGGATGCCCCGGCTCACCCAGCTGCGGACCCTTCGCCGGCTTGGCCTGCGCCTGCTCGGCGGCCGCCAGCCCGGCACGCGTGTCGCGGCCGACGATACCGTCCTGGGTGAGCCCGCGCTGTTTCTGCAGCGCCGTGACCGCTTCGTGGGTGTTGTCGCCGAAGCGGCCGTCTTCCTCCAGCGGACGGCCTTGCGCATCGCGGATGCCGAGGCGGTTGAGGTGCTGCTGCAACTCGCGCACTTCCGGACCCTGATCGCCCTGGCGCAGCGTGCCGTTGCCGTGCTGTGCGTGATCGCGGCCATGCGCGTCGACCTGCTGGCCGCGGTTCCACCAGGTTTCCGGGCTGACGGCCTTCCCGTTCGCATCGTGCATCTGGTAATGCACGTGCTGCGCATACTGGTTCGCCCCGTTCGGACCGCGTCCGCCCATGGTGCCGATCGCATCGCCGGCGCGCACGGTATCGCCCTCTTTCACCGAGCGCGAATCCAGGTGCAGGATTTCGTGCGAGTTGCCCTGCGCATCGCGAATCTTCACCGTGCCGTACTGGCCGCCGGAGAAAGTCACCGTGCCGGAGATCGGCGCGTGCACCGTCGGGTGCTGCCGGTTGATTCCCGTCTGGCCGCCTTCGTAGTTGAAGTCGGTGCCGCCGTGCGGGCCGCGGGCGCGGTGTTCGCCATAGTGCCCGGTGATATGCGGGTCGACCTTGCCCTGGCTTGGCAGCATGCGTTCCATGGTCTGCTGGAAGTTGCTGTGGCTGGCGCCGTGCGATTGCGGCGTCGGCGTGGCCGTGTGCTGCTGGCCGCGCCCCTGCTCGTGTGCCTGCCCTTGCCCTTGCCCTTGCCCTTGTCCCTGTCCCTGTCCCTGGGTGCGCGACTGGTGCTGCTCGACGAACTGCTGATAGCGATCCAGATAGGGCGTCACCTCGCGCCGCGAAAGGGCCAGACCACCATAGTCCTTGCTCGGGCCATCGTGGTGGTACTTGTAGATATGGTCTTCGCCCTGGCCACGGCGCTGGGCAAGGTCGCGGTTGTCGATGTAGTGCTGCACCAGTGCGCGCGACTGGGTTTCCACATCGAACCGGTTGGCATTGTTGACGCCGTAGTGCGCACCGGTGCGGTCGACGAACTGGCCAAGGCCGGACGCCGAGGTGGTGCCGGCAGCCGCGTCGGGATTGAAGCCCGATTCGACCCGTGCGATGGCCAGGACGTAGGCGGTTTCCCGCGACGACAGGCCGGCGTTGCGCGAGGCGCCGATCAGGCTGTCGATCACCCTGGACTGCGTTTCCGGCGAGGCATCGCCCCAGCGCCTCGACTCGCCGTGCAGACGACCATCGTTGGTGTCGATGGGTTCGCGGTAGTGGCTCCAGGGCTTGATGTTGTCGCTGCGATAGCCGGGCCCTCGCGGCTGCACCATGTCGTTGTAGATCGTGTTGTTGTCGCTCATGTGCGTTCCTTTCTGTGAGACGGATTCTTCCTTGGGATGGGTGTTGCTCCATGTACTGCGTACTGCGGGTGCCATGTGCCGTTCCTCGGCGCACGGTCATGCTTGGCTCAAGGCAGGAACGGCTCCATGTCTGGATGCTTCAGGCCCAGTGCCTCGAGCTGGTGTTCGTATTCGTCGTTGTTCGGGCTTTGCTGGCCCTGTTCTTCGCGCAGCGGCGGATTCGCATGATTGAGCAGCTGGCCCTTGCCGTCGTAGAGGAAAAACCACTCGCAGAACTCGCAGCCGTACGGCAATTCACCGTATTGCACGACGAAGTACGCGTCGCCCTTGGCGTCTTCGCTGCAGCCCAGTCCCACGGCCGTGTAGTCGGCCATTTCAGGCGGGGGCGCGAGGGGCTGCTGCTGTCCGTTACGCTCCAGGGCAACCTGGGTCTTGGCGGGAGCGGACGCATCCGCGGAAGGCAGCGGGGTCAAATGCAGACGCGCTCCAGGGCATTCCTTGATCATGCCGTCTTTTCCTTGTCTGGCCGAATCGGATGAAACGGGCGCGGCGGCAGCCTCAGTGGCTGCCGGCTTCGGCGCCGCGTCGCTCGCAGGGTGGGGTTGGCCGCCGCAGGCGGCGAGCAACAGCGTCAGGCCGAGCGCGGAAGACAGGGTGATCGGATGTGGCATCGGCTCCTCCTTGGCGGGCGGTTACGCAGCCGAAAATCTGCTGCTGCTCGAAGTTGCAACCAGCGACAATGCACGCTGCCGTGCACTGCCAAATCGGTCTTGTGGGTAGCCTGCCTGGAGATCGCCCACTCGGCTCGGCTGCGAATCGGCGGCCAGCGACCGTAAAGCGATACAGGTCGGGCAGCATGTCGGCAGCACCTCCATGGCCAGTCCAGTCACGCGCTACAACCCCTGGTCGTCGACCTTCACCAGCGTCCAGCACGGCTTCTGCGTGAACTGGTAGACCTGCTGGTCGCCGGTATCGGGAGTGCGCACCATGACCTGCCGGCCCTCGGCGTTTTGCGATACCACGACCTCGCGCCCGCCCTTGCGGGCCGCGTCCAGGTTGGGGATCACCGGCCATTCCACCTCGGCCAGCGGCACATTGCGGGTGACCGGTGCCGGCTCCGGCTGCGCATCCGGATCGATGTGGACCATCGTCAATGGATCGGCGGTGGCCTTTTCCTGCACCGCGATGTCGGTGCTGAAGCGCTTGAGGAAGGCATCGAAATCGGCATCCTGGCAGCGCGGCGCGGCCGCGGTGGCTGCGGTCTGCGAGGGCGCGGCCGTCGCTGCGGCCACCGTGGAGCCAGCCGGCTGCGCCTTGCACGCGACCAGGGCCGCTGCCACTACCAGGGACGTCAGAATGGGGTGTGCAGTAGCCAACGGATCCTCCTGATCGGGTCGGGCGGACACTCGCCCTTCGGGCGGGTGAGTTTAGTTCACCAGGATCATCATGTCGTGAAGCCGAGGCGGGGCGTTGCCGCGGGCTCTGCAACGCCCAACGAGGCCTGAAAGTCGCTCGCTCAATCCGCTATCGAGCAACGTACATGCCGCGACGGATCACAGTCCGTTCGCGAAGACATCCAGCTTTTGCGGTTCTATCCATCCCTGCGCACAGTCGCCTTCAGGGCGCGTATTGCCTCCAACGGTGCAATGTATGCCCTGCTTGGGCTGTGCCACAAAGTCAACCGGACGCTCACCATACTGCTTGCAGATCGGCTTTTCCCGGCACGCGCTGACGCTCGCAGGCGGGATGGCGACCACGTAGTAGTAGGCGGCGTGTTGGCCCGCATGCGCGGTCGCCAGGATGCAGAGGAACTGCCCATCAGACAGCCTGGCGGCGACCTGCGCCTTGCTGCCGGTCACCGGCAAGGCGTCCAGAAGTGCGGCGTCGGGTTCGGCTACGCCTGCGAAGTTTCCCTCCGCGTCGCAGCGTGGGGACATGTCGACATCGTAGAAATCGCCGGCGTCCATGTCGCCCGCCACGCAGCCGCTGCCCTTGGCCGCATTTTCGCAACGAAGGTGCAAGGACTTGGCCAGTGCTGCAACGCCGTCATCCTGGCGGGCAGTCCGTGATGCGGTGGGCGCGCGAACGGATGCGGCCTTGTCTGAAGATGCAGCGTGAGCGGACACGTCAGCGACGGGGCGTGCGGAGGGTGAGGCGTCGGCTTGCCGAGGGCTACAGGCGGCCAGCGCCATGGAAAGCGCAAGAGCAGCAAAAAGTGCGGGAGAACGAGCCAACGGATCCTCCTGATCAGGTCGGACGCACGAGCGCTCGCGCGGGTGGCCGAGTCTAGTTGACCAGGATGCTCCGAGCCGTGAAGCAGCGCGAATGGCGGCTGGCCAGCGCAAGGTGGCCGCCCTCAGCGGCCGCCCTCATGCGCCGGCGCACCCGGCGCACGGCTCCACTCAGTCGACCGAAATTCCCGCCAGCCGCTGCAGCGCCTCGGCGTACTTGGCGCGGGTGCGGTCGATCACGTCCTGCGGCAGGCGCGGGCCGGGCGCGGTCTTGCCCCAGTCCAGCGTCTCCAGGTAGTCACGCACGAACTGCTTGTCGTAGCTCGGCGGGCTGGTCCCGACTTCGTATTCGTCGGCCGGCCAGTAGCGCGAGGAGTCCGGGGTCAGCATCTCGTCCATGATGTACAGGCGGCCGTCGGCGTCGGTGCCGAACTCGAACTTGGTGTCGGCCAGCAGGATGCCGCGCTCGGCGGCGAAGTCGGCGGCGAAGCGGTAGATGCGCAGGGTGGCGTCGCGCACGCGCTCGGCCAGCTCGGCGCCCACGGTCTTGACCATGGCGTCGAAGTCGATGTTCTCGTCGTGGTCGCCGACGGCGGCCTTGGTCGAGGGGGTGAAGATCGGTTCGGCCAGCTTGTCGGCCTGGCGCAGGCCGTCAGGCAGTTCGATGCCGCTGACCTTGCCGGTGCGCTGGTAATCCTTCCAGCCGCTGCCGATCAGGTAGCCGCGGGCGATGGCTTCCACCGGCACCGGCTTGAGCTTGCGGGTCACCACCGCGCGCTTGGCGTACAGGGCCTTGTCCACGCCCTCGGGCAGCACCGCGGCCACGTCGATGCCGGTGAGGTGGTTGGGCATCAGGTGCTCGGTCTTCTTGAACCAGAAGTTGGAGACCTGGCACAGCATCTCGCCCTTGCCGGGAATCGGGTCGGGCAGCACCACGTCGAAGGCCGACAGGCGGTCGGTGGCGACCATCAGCAGGTAGTCGCCGGGCGGCGCTTCGGCCGGCAGGCGCTCGCGGGGAAGATCGAACACGTCGCGGACTTTGCCGCGGTGGCGCAAGGGCAGGCCGGGCAGATCGGATTGCAACAGCGTGGTGGACACAGGCACTCCTACGGACTTCGCAATGGCGACCGTCCCGGGACCCGGCGGGCCCGCGGCGGACGGCGGGCCGCGTAGTGTACGGCCGGAATGCCCCGCTGTGCCGTAAAATGGCCGGCCCTGACGCCGCGCCCGCCCTTGCCCATGCCCTGGTACGGAAAACTGCTCGGCGCCATCGCCGGGGCCCTGCTGCTGCGGCCCACGCCGGTGCTGGGTGCGTTGATCGGGTTGCTGATCGGGCATGCCTTCGACGCGGACTGGTTCAAGCTGTCCCAGCGCGAGGATCCGTACCGGGAACTGGGCCTGACCCGCGACGCCACCGACGCCGAGATCGAACTGGCCTATCGCCGGCTGATGTCCCAGTACCACCCCGACAAGGTCGCCAGCGCCAGCCCCGAGCTGCGCGCCCGCGCCGAGAAGAAGGCCAGCCAGCTCAACACCGCCTACGACCGTATCCGCACCCTGCGCAAGCGCTGAGACCCCGCCATGTCCGACTGCCTCATCTCCCCGTCCATCCTGTCCGCCGATTTCGCCCGCCTCGGCGAGGAAGTGGATGCCGTGCTGCGCGCCGGCGCCGACTGGATCCACTTCGACGTGATGGACAACCATTACGTGCCGAACCTGACCATCGGCCCGATGGTCTGCCAGGCGCTGCGCAAGCACGGCGTCACCGCGCCGATCGACGTACACCTGATGGTCGAGCCGGTGGACCGGCTGATCCCGGATTTCGCCGAGGCCGGCGCCAGCATCATCAGCTTCCACCCCGAGGCCAGCCGCCATGTGCACCGCAGCATCCAGCTGATCAAGTCGCACGGCTGCAAGGCCGGCTTGGTGCTCAACCCGGCCACCCCGGTGGACATCCTCGACTGGGTGCTGGACGACCTGGACCTGGTGCTGGTGATGTCGGTCAACCCGGGTTTCGGCGGCCAGGCCTTCATTCCCTCGGCGCTGGACAAGCTGCGCGCGATCCGCGCCCGCATCGACGCCAGCGGCAAGCCGATCCGGCTGGAGATCGACGGCGGCGTCAAGCCGGACAACATCGCCGCGATCGCCGCCGCCGGCGCCGACACCTTCGTCGCCGGCTCGGCCATCTTCAATGCGCCGGACTACGCCGAGGTGATCGCGCAGATGCGCGCCGCGGTCGCGGGGCGTTGAGATGACGGCGCTGCGCATCCGCCCGGCGGTGGCCGACGATGCGGCGCTGATCCTGCGCCTGATCCGCGACCTGGCGCGCTACGAGCGCGCCGAGGACGCGGTGCAGACCGACGAGGCCGGCCTGCGTGCCAGCCTGTTCGGCGCCGACGCCCGCGCGCATGCGCTGATCTGCGAGGCCGACGGCCAGCCGATCGGCTACGCGGTGTACTTCTACAACTATTCCACCTGGCTCGGCCGCAACGGCCTGTACCTGGAAGACCTGTACGTGGACCCGGCGCACCGCGGCGTGGGTGCCGGCAAGGCGCTGCTGCAGCATCTGGCGCGCCAGGCGGTGGCCGAGGGCTGCGGCCGCTTCGAATGGTCGGTGCTGGACTGGAACCAGCCGGCCATCGACTTCTACGAAGCGGTCGGCGCCCGCGCGCAGGACGAGTGGACCGTGTACCGGCTGCAGGGCGAGGCGCTGGCCAGGTTCGCCGCCGGCTGAGCGGCGCTGGACGGCCAAAAGAAAAGAACCGCACCGTCGCCGGTGCGGCCCCTGGGAGATAAATCGGAGGCTGATCCTGCCTCCATCCGTCTTCCTTGCTATGGCCTCCCATGTTCCGGACGCTCGGTGACGCGCGTATGACAGCGCACGCGACTGGATTCACGCATCGCCCATGCCGCGCCGGCTAGCGTGGCGGCTCCACCCTGGGATGGTTCGCATGGCCGCAGCGCATTGGCGTCTGATCCTCAACGGCAAATCGGCCGGCGACGAGGCGTTGCGCGAGGCGGTCATGGCCATGCGCGCGCGCGGCGTGGCGCTGCAGGTGCGGGTGACCTGGGAGCAGGGCGATGCCGAACGCTACGTGGCCGAGGCGGTGGCCGACGGCGCGGCCTGCATCGTTGCCGCTGGCGGCGACGGCACCCTGAGCGAGGTCGCCACGACGCTGGCGCATCGCCAGGAACCGGCCGCGTCGCTGCCGGCCCTGGGCCTGGTGGCGCTGGGCACGGCCAACGATTTCGCCACCGCGACCGGCATTCCGTTGCCGCCGCTGGAGGCATTGGAGCTGATCGCACGCACGCCGGCGCTGCCGATCGACCTGTTGCGCATCGACGCCGAGCATGGCCCGCACTGGTGCGCCAACGTCGCCAGCGGCGGCTTCGGCACCCAGGTCACGGTGGAGACCGACGAAGGCCTGAAGAAGATGCTGGGCGGGCTGGCCTACCTGGTCACCGGGATGAGCCGGCTGGGCCGGATCGACCCGATCCGCGCGCGCTTCGAGGGGCCGGACTTTGCCTGGGAAGGCGACTTCATCGCGCTCGGCCTGGGCAACGGCCGCCAGGCCGGTGGCGGCCAGGTGTTGTGCCCGGACGCGCTGCTCGACGACGGCCTGCTCGACCTGACCCTGGTGCCGGAGCTGACCGGCGAGGTCGCCGCGACCCTGGGCACCCTGGTCACCGCCGGCAAGCAGGCCGCGCTGGAGCGGGTGGCGGTGCGCGCACGCCTGCCGTGGCTGCGCATCGAGGCGGCGCAGCCGCTGACCCTGAACCTGGACGGCGAGCCGGAAACCTCGCGCCACTTCCGCATCGACTGCGTGCCCGGTCGCCTGCGCATGCACCTGCCGCCGGCGTCGCCGTTGCTGCAGGCGCGCCGAGGCTAACGGGCCGCAGCGCACGCCATCCATCTGCTCGCGTGTTGCTCTTGTAGGAGCGGCTTCAGCCGCGACAGACATTCCCGGTAAGGCCCGTCGCGGCTGAAGCCGCTCCTACGACAGGCGACGTGGCGACGACTCAGCGCGATCGTGGGCGCGCACATGATGACCAGAGCGCACACCTTTGACTCCACATGGGCGCACTGGGCAAGTGCGCCCATGTGGGAGGGACTTCAGTCCCGACGCGACACCCTCGCAGACCGCTTCTACACCGCGCTCGATCGGTCGCGTCTGCAACCGTTGCCAGTCGCCGCAGTTGCGGTAAAGTAGCCGCCGTGTCCAGCCTGACGACCCCGCTTTCCCTCACTTCCGCTCGCCGTGCGTGGCGATGGTGGCCTGCAGCCGTCGTCCGCCCTGTCACCGAGTCCCGGAAGGAAAGCCGTCTTGATTACCCGCGAGCAGTTCCAGCGCTACGCCGCTGAAGGTCACACCCGCATCCCCGTCGTCCGCGAAGTGCTGTCCGACCTGGACACGCCGCTGTCGGTCTATCTCAAGCTCGCCGACGCCCCGCACACCTACCTGTTCGAATCGGTCGAAGGTGGCGAGCGCTTCGGGCGTTACTCGATCATCGGCCTGCCGGTGCGCCGCGTGTACACCTTCCGCGGGCATACTCTGGACGTGCGCGACCATGGCGAACTGATCGAGCGCCGCGAGGTCGCCGATCCCTTCGCCGAGGTCGAGGCGCTGCGCGCGCAGCATGTGGTGCCCAAGCTGGCGGGCGTGCCCGGCTTCACCGGCGGCCTGGTCGGCTGGTTCGGCTTCGAATGCATCGGCTACATCGAGCCGCGCCTGGCCGGCGCCGTCGCCCGCGACGAGCTGGACACGCCGGACATCCTGCTGATGCTGTCCGAGGAAGTGGCGGTCTTCGACAACCTCAAGGGCCGCCTGTACCTGATCGTGCATGCCGACCCGACCGAGGCCGACGCCTGGGAACGTGCGCAGGCGCGCCTGGATGCGCTCACCACCACCTTGCGCCAGCCGGGCGCCGGCTACCCCGCGCCGCTGGCGCGCGACGTGCTGGACGAGAGCGATTTCGTCTCCGGCTTCACCCGCGAGGGCTTCATCGCCGCGGTGGAGACATC
Source organism: Xanthomonas sp. NCPPB 1128 (assembly GCF_001043115.1). Taxonomy (GTDB): domain Bacteria; phylum Pseudomonadota; class Gammaproteobacteria; order Xanthomonadales; family Xanthomonadaceae; genus Xanthomonas_A. The sequence continues at coordinate 211,058 of NZ_LFME01000002.1, forward strand.
CAAGGACTACATCCGCGCCGGCGACATCTTCCAGGTGGTGCTGAGCCAGCGCCTGAGCGTGCCGTTCACCGCGCGCCCGGTGGATGTGTACCGCGCGCTGCGCGCGCTGAATCCGTCGCCGTACATGTATTTCCTCGACGTCGGCGACACCCAGGTGGTCGGTTCCTCGCCCGAGATCCTGGTGCGGCTGGAGAACGGCCAGGTCACCGTACGCCCGATCGCCGGCACCCGCCCGCGCGGCAAGACCCCGGAAGAGGACCAGGCGCTGGAGGCGGAACTGCTGGCCGATCCGAAGGAGCGCGCCGAGCACCTGATGCTGATCGACCTGGGCCGTAACGATGCCGGCCGGGTCTCGCAGGCCGGCAGCGTCGCGGTCGGCGAGCGCTTCGTGATCGAGCGCTACAGCCACGTCATGCACATCGTCAGCGAAGTCACCGGCACCTTGCTGCCCGGCCTCAGCTACGCCGACGTGCTGCGCGCCACTTTCCCTGCCGGCACCGTCAGTGGCGCGCCGAAGATCCGCGCGCTGGAAGTCATCCGCGAGCTGGAGCCGATCAAGCGCAACGTCTACGCCGGCAGCATCGGCTACCTGGGCTGGCACGGCGACGCCGACACCGCCATCGCCATCCGCACCGCGGTGATCAAGCATGGCCGCCTGCACGTGCAGGCCGGCGCCGGCATCGTCTACGACTCCGACCCGCAGGCCGAATGGGACGAGACGATGAACAAGGGCCGTGCGTTGTTCCGGGCGGTGGCCGAAGCGGCGAAGGGGCTGTGAGCGCCGCCGCATCGCCGCGGATCGGCTTCCGCAACGACTACAGCGAAGGTGCGCATCCGTGCCTGCTCGCCGCGCTGGCCGCGGCCAGCGACGAGCAGAACGCCGGCTATGGCCTGGACCGGCACAGCGCACGCGCCGCGCAGCTGATTCGCGCCGAGATCGGCTGCGCCGACGCCGACGTGCATCTGCTGGTCGGCGGCACCCAGACCAACCTCACCGCCATCGCCGCGTTCCTGCGCCCGCACCAGGCGGTGATCGCCGCTGCCTGCGGCCACATCGCCACCCACGAGACCGGCGCGATCGAGGCCACCGGGCACAAGGTGCTCACCGTGGACGCGGCCGACGGCCGGCTCACGCCGGAGCGGATCGCGCCGCTGCTGGCCGAGCACGGCAACGAGCACATGGTGCAGCCGCGGCTGGTCTACGTATCCAACACCACCGAGGTCGGTACGCTGTACCGCAAGCGTGAGCTGCAGGCGCTGCGCACCTTCTGCGACGCGCATGGCCTGCTGCTGTTCCTGGACGGTGCGCGCATCGGCAGCGCGCTCACCGCCGAGGGCAACGACCTGACGCTGGCCGACGTCGCCGCACTGACCGATGCGTTCTACATCGGCGGCACCAAGAACGGTGCCTTGCTCGGCGAGGCGCTGGTGATCGTCCATGCGGCCTTGAAAGCGGATTTCCGCTACCTGCTCAAGCAGCGCGGCGCACTGCTGGCCAAGGGCATGGTGCTGGGCACCCAGTTCGCCGCGCTGTTCGAGGACGGCCTGTTCTACCAGTTGGCCGCGCACGCCAACCGCATGGCCGCGCGGCTGCGCGACGGATTGGCCGCGGCCGGCGCTCAGTTCGCCTCGGATTCGCCGACCAACCAACTGTTCGTGATCCTGCCCGCCGCCGCGGTCGAGACGCTGGCGCAGCGCTACGACTTCGAGCGCTGGCAGGTGCTGGGCGATGGCCGTTGGGTGATCCGCTTCGTCACGTCGTGGGCGACGCAGGATGCGGCGGTCGACACGTTGATCGCGGATTTCGCCGCGCTGCTTCAATCCGGCGCGCAGCGTGCGGCCGGCTGACATTCCGCCAAGGAGAGGAAAATGAAAATCCGTACGCTTGTTGCCTGGGCCGTTGCCGCGGTGCTGGCCTTGCCGGCCGTCGCCAGCGCGCAGGTCAACAGCCTGCCGTCGCAGCCGCACCTGTTGGTGAAGGGTGAGGCGCAGCGCGAGGTGATTCCTGATCGCTTCAATATCAAATTGACGTTGGAAGCCGTCGATGTTGCGCCGGAAGCGGCACGCGCGCGGGTGCAGGAGGATGCGACGAGTGTCCTGTCCGCCTTCAAGCAGCACCATGCCCTGAGCAACAGCGTACAGGCGTCCACCTTGTCGATCGCGCCGGAACGGCGCTACGAGAACGACCGTCAGGTGTTCAAGGGGACCAAGGTACAACGCACCTTGTCTGCCGACTTTTCCACGCTCGACGATGTGCGCCAGTTCCTGGCCGGGTTGAAGACCAGTCAGTCTCTGCAGGTCTCCGCGATCAGTCCCGCCTACAGCAAGGAAGCGGAGGTGCGCGCTGAACTCAAACGCCAAGCGGTTGAGCAGACGCGTGTTTCGGCACAAGAGTTGGCACGCGCCTACGGGGTGTCGCTGGGCGGGCTGTATACGATTTCCACGGTCGCCCCCAACTTTGCCTACGGAATTCAGGCAGGGACCTGGCAAGGAGGGCGAAGCCAGGTTGGTGACGGTTACGGATACAGCCTGGACGCCATCCAGGTGACGGGCAACCGCGCGGCCGCGGCGCCGTTGGCCGAATCCCTCGAAGCCGGCACCCTCACCCTTTCCGAAAACGTCTATGCGGTCTTCCTGATCGCGCAATGAATCCGGTGGCGTGCTGCGTGCGGCGGACACCGAGGCGATGCGCCGTCTGATCCGCCCGGCGCGCCGCGCGATGGCACCCAGGCATGGGCCAGCCGCTCACCGCGCTGCGTCGCGCGCCGCGCGGTCGATGAAATCGGCGACCGCCTGCGGATGCGACACCGGCGACAGGTGGCTGGACGCCACGTGCCGGACCTGCGCGCCGATGTCGTGCGCCAGTTGCCGTTGGATCGTCGGCAGCAGTGCGTGATCGTTGTCGGTGACCAGGTACCAGCTGGGCTTGCTGTGCCATGCCGCATGCGAAATCCTGTCGGCGAAGGCGCGCGCGGCCATGGGCTGTTGCATGGCAGCGAGTACACGCACCTTGTCCATCGGCACATCGCCGGCCATGACGGTTCGAAAGGCCGTCGGCGCATCGAGCCACACCAATCCGTCCGCATCGGGCGTCATGCCGTCCATCGGCGCGTGCAGCCGGGTCAGCAGGTCGGCGACCGATTCGTTGCTGTCGGGCACGAGGGCGGACAGATAGACCAGGCCGCGGACGTTGTCGGCATTGCCTGCTTCGGTGATGACCGCGCCCGCCCAGGAGTGCCCGACGAGCAGGACCGGCCCCCGCTGACGCGCCAGCACGCGGCGCGTCGCGGCGACGTCGTCGGCCAGCGAGGTCAGCGGGTTCTGCACGGCCGTCACGTGGTAGCCCTTGCGCTGCAGTCGCCGCACGACCTCCGCCCAACTCGATCCGTCCACGAATGCACCGTGCACCAGCACGATGTTCGGCACGGCAGCGCGGAGCGTCTCGGCCCGGCTCGACTGCGGAAACGCACTGGCTGCGAGCACACCGGCGACCGCAAGGCCTGCAAGAAGCTTGATGGTGAATGCCATGGAAAGTCCTTTGCCGTGTGCTCAGGCGGGCTGGACGCTGACCACGGCAGCGGCGCCTGCCCAGCACGCGGCCAGTGCGTCGGCGCGGATCGCCGGCTCGAAGCCCTGCACCGACACCGCGACCAGGCCTTGGGTCACGAACGGGTCGTCCGCCATCATGGCGTCGAGTTCGGGGCGGCTCGTGCATGACGCCAGCACGATCCCCCCGGATTTGTCCGCATTGGGTCCTGCCGCCAGGATGCGGCCTGCCTGGATGTGGTGCGCCAGCCAGTGCCGATGGGCATCGAGATGCGCCTGGATGTCCTCGGGCGGGCGGATGTAGGTCAACGCGACGATGTAGAGCATGCGGATTCCTCGAGCAAGTGTCGGGTGGTCAGTGCAGGGCGATCTGGCGCGCGACGTCGGTCGCGGCACTGCGGGCGGCGGACATGGCCTGTGTGGCCAGTACATCGCCTTTCGAAAGGGGTTCGGCACGAACGACATGCACATCGGTGATGCCCATGAAGCCCAGCGTGGCCTTGAGATAGGGCTCCTGGAAGTCCAGTGGCGCGAGCGGGCCGCTGGTGTAGATGCCACCGCGCGTGGTCACGATCACCACGCGCTTGCCAGTGGCCAGCCCTATCGGACCGTCAGGCGTGTAGCGGAAGGTCCGGCCGGGCTGCACGATCCGGTCGATCCACGCTTTCAGTTGCGTGGCGACCGAGAAGTTGTACATCGGCGCGCCGATGACCACGACGTCGCTGGCCAGGAATTCGGCAACGAGCGTTTCGGATCGCGCATGCTCGGCGGCCACGCTCGCTGTGTCCGCCTGTGCGGTCAAGGGGCGAAACCCAGCCGCGATGGGGCCGTCCAGATGCGGAATCGCCTCCGCGACGAGATCGCGGTAGCGGATCTGTGCCGCGGGCGCGTGTGCCAGCAACTGGGTCACGACCAATGCCGTCAGCGCTCGGGACGCGGACGCATCGCCGAGGATGCTCGAATCGAGGTGGAGGATGTGCATGGTGTTCTGTCCGCTGTTGGGGGAGTGGAGCTGCGCGCGGGTCGGCGCCGGCTCGGCGATGCGCAGGATGGCCATCGGGCCGCTGGGCGTCCAAGACGGAATATGGGAAAGTTGAGACCCAAAAGGACGCACCCCATGCTCGATCTGCGCCAGCTTCGGTACTTCGTTGCGGTGGCCGAAACCGAGAACGTCGGCCGCGCGGCCGAGCAGCTGTACATCTCGCAGTCCCCGCTGAGCAGGCAGATCAAGCAACTGGAGGAGCAGTTGGGCGTGCTGTTGTTCGAGCGCAGCAAGCAGCGCATCCGGCTCACCCAGGAGGGGCGCGATCTGCTCGGCGAAGTGCGGACGCTGATGGCCAACGCCAATCGGGTCGAGACCTTCGCGCGGCGTCTCGGCGCGGGCAGCGCCGGGCGCCTGGCGATCGGCTATGTGGAGGGCGCGATGTATGCGAACGTGGTCAGCCCGAGCGTGCGCGCGTTCCGGATCGCCAGCCCGTCCGTGCTGCTGTCGCTGCAGGGACTGGGCACCGCGGTGCAGTTCGACTACCTGCGCCGACACATGCTCGACGTCGGACTCGCCTACAGGCTGCCGGAGCGCGATGCCGGCCTGAGCGGCGCCCTGGTGCTCGACGAGCCGTTGACGCTGGCACTGCCGAAGGGGCATCCGTTGTCCCGCTCGCGCAGCATCAAGCCGGCGCAACTCGACGGGCAGACCTGGATCGCGGTGACGCGCCAGCCGGTGGACACGATCCGCTCGGCCTTGCTCGCCGCCTGCCAGGATGCCGGTTTCACGCCGGACATCGCCTACGAGACCTCGGATCCGCTGGCCTCGCTGTACCTGGTGAGTGCCGGACTCGGCGCGGCGCTGGTCCAGTCCGCATTGAAGGAGCGCGCGCCGGCCGGCATCGTGTTCCGCGATCTGGCGTGGCTGAAACTGCGGGTGAGGCTCTATCTGGTCTGGCGCAGCGACGACGCGCGTCCGATCGTCGCCACGTTCCGCGAGGCGGTCGCCACCTTTGCCGGACATCCGCTGGACGTTTGAGCGCAGCGCCTGCGGCGACCGGCGGATCGGAAGGTCGACCGGTCCGCCCTGCTGTCACGGAGCGCGGCAACGGGCCGTTGACGCGGCGTGCTCGCCGTCGCCGCATCGGCGCCGCAGCGTGTTCGCGTGCACCGTTGCCCGGGCGACGCGACCGGCGCGGCGTGCAATCGACAGTGCCGAACGCGGGCATTACACTCGGAACCGGCCCGTCGCCTCTGCCTGCAGCGGTGGCCGGACCCTCCATCGATCAAGTGGCCGAGTGCATGACCCGCAACATCCCGTTCAACGTGGTGCATTGGTGGCGCTTCTCCTAGAAGCGGCGCACCCCTGCGGTCCATGACTGCACGTTCGCCGCCGTGACCGGTGGCGGCTCCCCTCGGCTCCCGGCATGGCGGCTCCCAGCGAAGGAGAGTTGTCTTGTCCCCCAATCGATCCACGACGCCCATGCCTGCCGTGCGCCACGGCGCCTGTCCGCTCGCCCGCGTCCGTGGAACCGGCGCCTCCCTCCACGGCTCGGCGGCATGCATGCATGCGCGGTCAGCCGCTCCCCGTGCTGTCGTTGCGGGTTCTGCGCAGCCACGATGGCGGGCGCGGACGATGCGATGCGGTTGCACCGCACCTAGCCATCGTGTCAGTTCCGCACGCGGATCGGCGCTCTCTCCCCAAGACATGCAATTTAAATCAATAGGTTAAGTCGATGACCGTCCTGATGCTGGATAACTACGACAGCTTCACCTACAACCTCGTGCAGTACCTGCAGGCGCTCGGCGCCGAGGTCAAGGTGGTGCGCAACGACGCGCTCAGCGTGGACGAGATCGAGCGCCTGGCGCCCGAGCGCATCGTCATCTCGCCGGGGCCGTGCACGCCGAACGAGGCCGGGGTGTCGCTGCAATTGATCGAGCGGCTGGGCCAGCGCACGCCGATCCTGGGCGTGTGCCTGGGCCACCAGAGCATCGGCCAGGTCTACGGCGGGCAGGTGGTGCGTGCCGGCACCATCATGCACGGCAAGACCTCGCGCATCCGCCACGAAGGCCGCGGCGTGTTCGCCGGCCTGCCGGACCGCTACGAGGCCACTCGCTACCACTCGCTGGTGGTGGAGAAGACCACGCTGCCCGACTGTCTGGAAGTGACGGCCTGGACCGAACACGACGACGGCACGGTGGAGGAGATCATGGGCCTGCGTCATCGCCAGTTCCCGGTCGAGGGCGTGCAGTTCCATCCCGAGTCCATCCTCACCGAGCATGGCCACGCCTTGTTGAAGAACTTCCTGGAGCGCTGAGCGCGCTGCGGCGCGACCACCGCCGCGCCTTCCGTCACTGCCGGACCCTGCTCTGATGCACGATCGCAACGACGCCTTCCATTTCTACGAGCCGGCCAACGGCCACGGGCTGCCGCACGACCCGTTCAACGCCATCGTCGGGCCGCGGCCGATCGGCTGGATCGGTTCGCGCGGCGCCGACGGCGTCGCCAACCTGGCGCCCTACAGCTTCTTCAACGCCTTCAACTACGTTCCGCCGATCGTCGGCTTCGCTAGCATCGGCTGGAAGGACAGCGTGCGCAACATCGAGGCCACGGGCGAGTTCACCTGGAACCTGGCCACGCGGGCGCTGGCCGAGGCGATGAACGCCAGTTCCGCGGCGGTGGCGCCGGAGGTCGACGAGTTCGCCCTGGCCGGCCTGGCTGCCGCGCCGTCGCGGCTGATCGGTGCGCCCCGGGTGGCCGCCAGCCCGGTCAGCTTCGAATGCCGGCTCAGCCAGCTGCTGCCGCTGCAAAGCGCGCGTGGCGAACCGATCGAGACCTGGCTGGTGCTGGGCGAGGTGGTTGGCGTGCACATCGCCGAGCACGCGCTGCAGGACGGGATCTACGACCCGGCCGCGGTCGCCACCCTGCTGCGCGCCGGCGGCCCGGCCGACTACTTCGAGGTGCTGGCGCAAGGGCGCCTGCGCATGCCGCGGCCGACGCAGGCGCGCTGACCGCATCCGGCGCGCCGCCTTTCTTTCTTCCGCCTACGAGCAGATCGTCTCCATGACCATCACCCCCCAGCAAGCCCTGCAACGCACCATCGAGCACCGCGAGATCTTCCACGACGAGATGGTCGCGCTGATGCGGCAGATCATGCGCGGGGAGGTGTCGCCGATGATGACCGCAGCCATCCTCACCGGCTTGCGGGTCAAGAAGGAAACGGTCGGCGAGATCGCCGGCGCGGCGGTGGTGATGCGCGAGTTCTCGCGCACCGTGCCGGTCGCCGACCGTACCCACATGGTCGACATCGTCGGCACCGGCGGCGACGGCTCGCACACCTTCAACATCTCCACCTGCGCGATGTTCGTGGCCGCGGCCGCCGGCGCCAAGGTCGCCAAGCACGGCAACCGCAGCGTCTCCTCCAAGTCCGGCAGCGCCGACGCGCTGGAAGCGCTGGGTGCGGCGATCGAGTTGCAGCCCGAACAGGTGGCGCAGGCGCTGGCGGCCACCGGCATCGGCTTCATGTACGCGCCGGTGCACCACCCGGCGATGAAGGTGGTGGCGCCGGTGCGGCGCGAGATGGGCGTGCGCACCATCTTCAACATCCTCGGCCCGCTGACCAATCCGGCCGGTGCGCCGAACATCCTGATGGGCGTGTTCCACCCCGACCTGGTCGGCATCCAGGCGCGCGTGCTGCAGGAACTGGGCGCCGAGCGCGCGCTGGTGGTGTGGGGCCGCGACGACATGGACGAGCTCTCGCTCGGCGCCGGCACCCTGGTCGGCGAACTGCGCGACGGCCAGGTCCGCGAGTACGAGGTGCATCCGGAGGATTTCGGCATCGCCATGTCGGCCAGCCGCAACCTCAAGGTCGCCGACGCCGCCGAATCGATGGCGATGCTGCGCGCCGTGCTCGACAACGTGCCCGGCCCGGCCCTGGACATCGTCGCCTTCAACGCCGGCGCGGCACTGTACGTGGCCGGCCTGGCCGAGGACATCGGTGCCGGCATCGCCCTGGCGCGCGCGGCCATCGCCGATGGGCGCGCGCGGGCGAAGCTGGAGGCGTATGTGGCGTGTACGCAGCGGTTGGTGGCGGCTCGGGACTCGGGACCCGGGACCCGGGACCCGGAAAATCCCGCAACCTGAAGGTCTGCGCGCAAACCCTGGCTGCGCTCGCGTTTGCCTTGTGCGCCAATCGCGATGGCGCACCTATGCTTTTCCCGGGTCCCGGGTCCCGGGTCCCGGGTCCCGATCCCTTCTTTACCCCGCATCGCCGATAATCCAGCCATCCCCCAGGATCCCAACCGCATGAGCAGCGACATTCTCCGCACCATCCTCGCCCGCAAGGCCGACGAGATCGCCGAGCGCAGCGCGCGCGTGCCGCTGGCCGAGCTGGTCGCCCGCGCCGAGGCCATGCCGCCCACCCGCGGCTTCGCCCGCGCGCTGCAGGCCGCCATCGCCAACGGCGATCCGGCGGTGATTGCCGAGGTCAAGAAGGCCAGCCCGTCCAAGGGCGTGATCCGCCCGGACTTCCATCCGGCCGACATCGCGGTCAGCTACGAGTTCGGCGGCGCCGCCTGCCTGTCGGTGCTGACCGACGAGGACTTTTTCCAGGGCCACGACCGCTATCTGCAGCAGGCGCGCGATGCCTGCACGCTGCCGGTGCTGCGCAAGGATTTCACCATCGATCCGTACCAGGTGTACGAGGCGCGCGCGCTCGGCGCCGACTGCATCCTGCTGATCGTGGCCGCGCTGGACGACCTGCAATTGGCCGAGCTGTCGTCGCTTGCCCTGCAACTGGGCATGGACGTGCTGGTGGAAGTGCACGACATCGACGAACTGGAGCGCGCGCTGCAGGTGCCGGCGCCGTTGATCGGCATCAACAATCGCAACCTGCGCACCTTCGAGGTGTCGCTGCAGACCACCTTGTCGATGCAGAACGCGGTGCCGCGCGACCGCCTGCTGGTCACCGAAAGCGGCATCCTCGGCCCGGACGACGTGGCGCTGATGCGCGGCGCCGGCGTGCACGCGTTCCTGGTCGGCGAGGCGTTCATGCGCGCCGAGGAGCCGGGCGAGGCGCTGCGCCAGCTGTTCTTCGCCGCATGAGCGGGCAGGGCCCGAGTCCGCACCCGCTGCCGCGCGCCGATGCGCCGCTGGTGGTGTTCGATTTCGACCACACCCTGTACGACGGCGATTCCGGCAGCCATCTGTTCGCCTGGCTGATCAAGCGCAATCCGCTGCGCCTGGCCGCCGCGGTGCTGGCCACGCCGTTGCTGGGGCCGCTGGTGGCGATGCTGCCGACCCGGCGCACCGGCATCTCCGGCTACGTCTGGATCGCCAGTTTCGGCCTGCGCCGCGCGCGCGAGTTCAACCGCATCATCGACCAGTACGTGCTGCAGCATCAGGCGCAGATCCGCCAGCGGTTGCTGCCGCAGGCGCTGGACGTGTTCGCCCGGCACCGTGCCGCCGGCGACCGCGTGGTGGTCGCCACCGGCGCGCCGCCGGAACTGGCACGCGCCATCCTCGGCTTCGTCGCGCACCAGGACGTGCCGGTGGTCGGCAGCCTGATCGGCCCGCGCCTGGGCGCGGTCACCGCCACGCGCCACTGCCACAACGAGGAAAAGATGCGCATGCTGCGCGAACTGGGCTACGGCGAGATCGCCATGGCCTATTCCGACAGCACCGCCGACCTGCCGCTGCTGCAGGCCGCGGCCGCGCCGGTGGTGGTCAATCCCAAGCACGGCGCGGTGGCGGTGTTCCGCCGGCTGCTGCCCACCGGCACGCCCATCCTCAACTGGGGCTGCCGCGACCGCGCCGGCGAGGCCGTCGGCTCCGAGTAAGTCACGGCGCTGCGGCGCATTCGGGACGCGGTGTCTCCCCGCGCCTTGTCAGCGCCGTTCGCGCGGATGCCGCCGTGCCCGCCCTGCGGCGATCAGCCGCCGGATCTGGCGTAGGTGCCGTCGCTGCCGACCAGCGCATGGTGCAGCGGCGCGACCCACTGGCCGCGGTCGATGTCGTAGGCGCCGAAGCTGCCCTCGAATTCCCAGTACGCCCAGGCGAAATGCCGTTTCTCCGCGGCATTGACCACGGCCACCGTCCAGGCCAGGCGGTCGGCCGGCGGCGCCTGCTCGTATGCGCCGAACTCGCCCAGCAGCACCTGCCGATGGTGCGCCGTGGCCCAGGCCGCGATGCGGTCGAACTCCCCATATAGCTTGGTGCGGTCGGCCGCGCTGCCCCAGGCCACGCCGGTGTGGTCGCGGATGTCCGCAGGCGCCCACGGCGCGCCCTGGTGGGTGAAGCGGAACGGGTTGTAGTAGTGCACGGTGACCAGCAGGTGGGTGTCGTCGTCGGGCAGGCGCAGGCTGTCGAGCGCGGTGAAGGAATTGCTGTTGCCCGGGCCCACCACCACCGTGCGGGTCGGGTTGTCGCGGCGGATGATCTGCAGCGCATCGCGCAGCAGGTTGTTCCACACCGCGCTGGTCATCTGGCCATTGGGCTCGTTGAGGATCTCGAACAGCACCGACGGCGGCGCATGGCGATAGCGCGGGGCGACCTGGCTCCAGAACGCCAGCAGCTTGGTCCGGCACACCGCCGCGTCGGCGGCGCAGGGGTGGAAATCGTGTTCGTCCAGGATCACGTTCAGGCCCGCGGCGGTGGCCTGGTCGACCACCGTGTCCAGCGTCTTCAGCCAGGTCGGGTCGAGCCGGTTGGCCGCGTCCATGTGCGCGAACGCCTGCAGGTTGACCCGCACCGTACGGAAGCCGCCGTCGCGGATCGTGCGGTACAGCGGCGGGCGGAAATGCGCCTTCGCCGGGTCGTTCCACAGCGGGTCGTAGCCGAGGATGTTGACCCCCCGCCCGAGCCGGGCGAAGGCGTCGTCGGCCTTCGCGCGCGGCGCAGACAACGCAAGACACAACAGGGCCAGGAGCAATGGGATGGCACGCATGGCGGATCTCGCGGGGGAGGGAGGGGGCGAGACGCGCGGCCACCGGCGGCGGTATCCCGGCCGCAATCATCGCGCGGCCCGCCCCGGCAAAAGCGAACGCAGCCTGACCGCCTGATGCGTGGCCAGCACCGCGTCAGGTGCCGCCGACACCGCTCCTGCGAATCCCCAATCCCGACTCCCGACTCCCGAGCGTCAGCCCACCCACCGAAACAGGGCCCCACCCACCTGATACAGGCTGATGCCCAGCACCAGCAGGCCGACCGCCACCAGCACCCAGCGCTCGCGCACGCGCTTGACCAGCAGCGCCGCCAGCGGCGCGGCGAGCATGCCGCCGACCAATAGGCCGAGCACGATGTCCAGGTGCTGCACGCCCATGGTCAGCAGGAAGGTCAGCGAGATCGACAGCGTCACCAGGAACTCGGCGGCGTTGACCGTGCCGATGGTGGTGCGGGCCTGACCGCCGTGGGCGAGCAGGGTCGAGGTCGCCACCGGTCCCCAGCCGCCACCGCCGCTGGCGTCCAGCAGGCCGGCGACGAAGCCCAACAGCGGCACCCGCCGCACCTCGCGGCGCGGCAGCGCACGGCCGGCCGCACGCAGCAGGATCAGCACCGCCAGGGCCAGCAGGTACAGATAGACGAAGGGGCGGATCAGCTCGCCCGGCAGCTGCGTCAGCACGTAGGCACCGGCGACTCCGCCGACCATGCCCGGCAGCGCCAGGCGCAGGAACAACCGCTTTTCGACGTTGCCCAAAGCCAGGTGCGACAGCCCGGAGGCACCGGTGGTGAACACCTCGGCGCTGTGCACGCTGGCGCTGACCACCGCCGGCGGCAGGCCCAGGCTCAGCAACACCGACGAGGACACCAGGCCGAAGGCCATGCCCAGCGCACCGTCCACCAGCTGCGCGGCCAGGCCGACCAGCACGAACCAGTAGAAGGTCTCGCTCAGTACCATCGCGCCGGGCCTAGCGACCCATGGCGGTCAGCGCGCGCCGTACAGCACCACGGTCTTGCCGCGGGCGTGCAGGATGCCGTCGACCTGCAGCTTCTTCAGCACCCGGCCGGCCATCTCGCGCGAGCAGCCGACCAGCCGCGCCAGTTCCTGCCGCGACACGCGCAACTGCATGCCCTGCGGGTGGCTCATCGCCTCCGGCTCCTGGGCCAGGTCGTGCAAAGTGCGCACGATGCGGTCGGTGACGTCCAGGAACGCCAGGCGGCTGGCCTTGCGCGAGGTGTCCAGCAGGCGCTTGGACAGCTGCACGCCGATCGCGTACAGCACCCGCGGCGCGTCGGACGACAGCGAGCCCAGGAACAGCTGGTGCAGGCGCTCGTAGCTGATCTCGGCCAACTCGCACGGGGTACGGGTGCGCAGGATCACCTCGCGCTGGTCGGACTCGATGAACAGGCCCATCTCGCCGACGAACTCGCCGCTGCCGAAATATCCCAGGACCAACTCGCGGTCGTCATCTTCCTCGGCGATGATGCTGACCGAGCCACTGACCACGTAGTACAGGGTGCCGGCCGGATCGCCGGGCCTGAACACGTCCGTCCGCGCCGGATAGCGGCGACGGTGGCTGTGGGCCAGGAAGCGGTCGATGGTGGCGGTGTCCAACGTCAAAGGACTTGGAGCGATGCGCACAGGTGCTGCAGTGGATGTGTTTCCGGGGCTCATGGCGGCTTCGCTACGGCGTAATTCCTGAAGCTTAACGGGACGCGTTCGCGGCGGCAAACAAGAGACGGACGCCACGTTTCGCAGCCGGGCCATTTGGCTCATAATTGAGTGTCTTTCCCCCCCACTTCCAGAGGATCCACGCCGTGGTCAAGCCGTTGCCTCGCCTGAGGCTGCAAGGTTTCAACAACCTCACCAAGGCGTTGAGCTTCAACATCTACGACGTCTGCTACGCGATCTCCGAAGAGGAGCGCCAGCGCTACATCGAGTACATCGACGAGCAGTACGACGCCGATCGCCTGACCCAGATCCTCACCGATGTGGCCGAGATCATCGGCGCCAACATCCTCAACATCGCGCGCCAGGACTACGATCCGCAGGGCGCCTCGGTGACGATCCTGATCTCCGAAGAGCCGGTCATCGACAAGAAGGCGGCGGGCAAGGAGATCATTTCCGACGCCGTGGTCGCGCACATGGACAAGAGCCACATCACCGTCCATACCTACCCGGAAACCCATCCGCAGCACGGTATCGCCACGTTCCGCGCCGACATCGATGTCGCCACCTGCGGCGTCATTTCGCCGCTGAAGGCCCTCAATTACCTGATCGAGAGCCTGGAATCGGACATCGTGATCATGGACTACCGCGTGCGCGGCTTCACCCGCGACGTGAAGGGCAAGAAGCACTACATCGACCACAAGATCAACTCGATCCAGAACTTCCTGGCCAAGAACGTCAAGTCGCGCTACGAGATGTTCGACGTCAACGTCTACCAGGAGAACATCTTCCACACCAAGATGCACCTGAAGGACTTCGACCTGGACCAGTACCTGTTCGAGGAAAAGGCCAAGAACCTCTCGTTCAAGGAGCGCATGCGCATCGAGGCGCTGCTCAAGCGCGAGATCGAGGAGCTGTTCCACGGGCGCAACCTGTCCGAGTAAGCAGTCTCCACACCGGCGGGGCGGCCCGCCCGCAGCCTGCGCTGCGACCCCTGCCGACGGCGGCCCGATGTGCAGACATCGGGCCGTTTTCATTTGGATTTGTCTACGGAGAAAGACAATGCCCTGGATCTACCTGTTGCTCGCCGGCCTGTTCGAGATCGGTTTCGCCCTCGGCCTCAAGTACAGCGAAGGCTTCACCCGGCTGTGGCCGACCCTGGGGACCATCGCCGGCGCAGGCATCAGCCTGTGGCTGCTGACCCAGGCGCTCAAGCACATCCCGCTGGGCGCCGCCTATGCGATCTGGACCGGGATCGGTGCGCTGGGCACGGCCGTGCTCGGTATCGTCCTGTTCGGCGACAGCGCCTCGCCGGCGCGGCTGGCCTGCATCGGCCTGATCGTGGTCGGGGTGATCGGGCTGAAGCTGGTCGCGCACTGAGCGCGGCGCGCGCGGGAACTCAGGCGGCGGCGATGCGGCGCCGGGTCAGCACCCGGCCGATCAGCATCCGGTGTGCGACCACCGCCAGCAGGGCGGCGATCGACAGCGCGATCATCGCGCGGGTGAACACGCTGCCGAGGTTGCCGGCGTGCTGCAGCTGGTCCAGGCGCCCGAAGCGCGCGGGGTCGGCGTTGGCGTAGGCGATCTCGACGGTGGCGCCGTCCAGCAACAGCGGGGCGGCTTCGGCGCCGCTGGCTTCGAAGGCCCCGCTGTGCAGGCGGCCCCTGCTCTCGAACACGTAATGGAAGCGGTAGCGCACCAGCGGCTCGGTCTGCACGCCGAAGGCGCCGTCGGCGATCACCGGCACGGTGGCGACCGAATGGTCGCGCAGGATCGCGCTGGCCTGGCGGTAGTCGCCGAGCAGGTGATGCAGCAGGGCGCCGCCGCCGAGCGCGAACAGGGTCGCGAACAGCAGGCGCGACAACCAGCGGGTCCGGGGCGATGGCAGGTGGAGCGAAGATGCGGGCATGGCAGTCGGCAGGCGGAGCGCACGCAGGCGTGGCTCGGCACGGGTACATCGGTGGCTGCAGCACCTGGCGGTGCCGCAGCTGGAACGGCGTGCGCCGACGCGGAATCAGTCAGCGTTCGTTCACTTTACTCCGATCCGGCCGGCAATGCCAGTCGGGGTGATGCCGGCCCGACCCGCGGGCGGCTACAGCCGATAGGCGACGGCCTTCATCAGCCGCGACGCCGCGGCCATGACCGTGGGGATCGGCGGCGGCAGGCGCCGCGCGCCGGCCTGTTCTGCGTGCTCGGCATGGCGGGCCTCGTCGGCCTTCATCACCTTCAGCACATCGCGGCTGCGCAGGTCCGCTGGCGGCAGCGTCTGCAGGTGTTCGTCCAGATGCGCCTCGACCTGGCGCTCGGTCTCGACCACGAAGCCAAGGTTCCAGCCGTCGCCGCGCAGCCCGGCCAGGGTGCCGATCGCGTAGCTGCCGGCGTACCACAGCGGATTGAACAGGCTGGGGCGGCTGTCCAGTTCGCGCAGCCGCGCCGCGCACCAGGCCAGATGGTCCGTTTCTTCTTGCGCCGCCTCCAGCAGGTGCGCACGTGTGGCCGGGTCCCGCGCGACCGCGGCCTGGCCGAAGTACAGGCCCTGCGCGCAGACCTCGCCGACGTGGTTAATGCGCATCAGGCCGGCGGCATGGCGGCGCTCGTCCGGCGCCAGCACCACATCGGCGGTGGCCGCGGCAGGGTAGGGACGCTGCGCCGGCGGGTCGCCGAACACGGTCTCCAGCGCGCGCTGGGCCTCGACCAGGGCGCGATCGAGCGGGGAATGCTGGCGACTGGCGGTCATGGGGAAAGCCCGGAAGCGGTGGGGACCCCCCGATTTTCGCCGCCGGCCGGCGCACTGCCAAGCGCACGGCCCATCCCGTGTCGGCCCGCCAGGGTGGACTTGCGCGGGGCGACCGGGCCGCGTAGAATTTCGCCTCTTGCGTTTTTGCAATTCACAACGCGTGGCAAAGTTCCGGCCGTTCACCGCAGGAATCCGCCCGACCAACCGAGTCTGATCATGAGCACCTTCACTGCTAAGTCCGAGACCGTCCAGCGCGACTGGTATCTCGTCGACGCCGCCGGCAAAACGCTGGGCCGGCTTTCCACCGAACTGGCCCGCCGCCTGCGCGGCAAGCACAAGCCGGTCTACACCCCGCACGTCGATACCGGCGATTACCTGGTGGTGATCAACGCCGAGAAGATCGTCGTCACCGGCAACAAGCTCAAGGACAAGAAGTACCACCGCTTCACCGGCTACATCGGCAACCTGAAGACCGAGAGCCTGGAGCAGGCGCTGGAGCGCCACCCGGAGCGCGTGATCGAAATCGCGGTCAAGGGCATGCTGCCCAAGGGCCCGCTGGGCCGCGCGATGTACCGTAAGCTCAAGGTCTATTCCGGTGCGGAGCATCCGCACGCCGCTCAGCAGCCGCAGGTTCTGGATATCTAATCATGGCGATTTCGCAAAACTACGGCACTGGCCGCCGCAAGTCCTCCACTGCCCGCGTGTTCCTGCGCAAGGGCAACGGCAACATCTCCGTCAACGGCCGTCCGCTGGACGAGTTCTTCGGCCGCGAGACCGCGCGCATGATCGTGCGCCAGCCGCTGGAGCTGACCAAGAACACCGAAAGCTTCGACATCCTGGTCACCGCCACCGGCGGCGGCACCACCGGTCAGGCCGGTGCGATCCGCCTGGGCATCGCCCGCGCGCTGGTCGAGTACGACGAAACCCTGAAGACCGAGCTGCGCAAGGCCGGCTTCATGACCCGCGACGCCCGCGAAGTCGAGCGTAAGAAGGTCGGTCTGCACAAGGCCCGTCGCGCCACCCAGTTCTCCAAGCGCTGATCCATCGCGCCTGGCGTGGGTTCCCTCGGGAACCCGCTGGGACCAAGCAAAAGCCCGGCTTCGGCCGGGCTTTTGTCGTCTGGGGGTTCGGCGCCGCGTCTTGCTGGCCGGCATTCCATCTGGTTGGCGGAGCTGGGCAGTGGTAGCGTCGATGGATCCTCGCGATTCCGTCGCCTGACACAGTGTCGGCGTTCAGCGGGCGTGGCAGGTGATCACGGCTCGCCCATCGAGGCTTCACTGCGTCAAGCTGCATCAACTGTCTGGTGAAAAGCCCCCTTGGAGTCCAAGGGGGCGCGCCGACAGGCGCGGGGATGTGGAGGCGGAAGGCCGGGGCCCGCGCCTTGCGCAGCAAGGCGTGGGGCGCAGGCGCTACGCGCCTGCGCGAACCCGCAGCCAAACACACAAAAAAGGCCGATCTTTCGATCGGCCTTTTTTGTGTGTTTGGCTGCCCCGGATGGATTCGAACCACCGAATGCCTGAGTCAGAGTCAGGTGCCTTACCGCTTGGCGACGGGGCAATGTGGACTGCAAGTATCGCACGCCTTGGGCGTACACACCATGGTGGCTATGGGTGGACTCGAACCACCGACCCCAGCATTATGAGTGCTGTGCTCTAACCGGCTGAGCTACATAGCCCTGGTGAACCGCCAATTCTTATGGAGAAGCGGGCGGCTGTCAACGGGTTTCTGCGCAGCTTGTGGCCCGGCCGCAGCCATGGCAGAGTCGGAGCCAGTAGATTTTTCAGGAGTCCGCATCGTGATCGATCCGGACGGCTATCGACCGAACGTAGGCATCGTGCTGATGCGGCCGGATGGTCAGGTGTTCTGGGCACGCCGTGTGCGCCGGGACGGCTGGCAGTTCCCGCAGGGCGGCATGAACACCGACGAGACCCCGGTGGAGGCCATGTACCGCGAGTTGCGCGAAGAAACCGGGCTGTTGCCCGAGCATGTGGAAGTGCTCGGCGCCACCCCCGGTTGGCTGCGCTATCGGCTGCCCAGCCGGGCCATCCGCCGCAACGAACGCCAGGTCTGCATCGGCCAGAAGCAGGTCTGGTTCCTGCTGCGGATGCAGTGCGACGAAAGCCAGCTGAACCTGGAACTGACCGAGACGCCGGAGTTCGACCACTGGCGCTGGGTCGATTTCTGGTACCCGGTGGAGCACGTAGTCCTGTTCAAGCGTGGCGTCTACGCGCGGGCGCTGCGCCATCTGGCGCCGCTGGCGCAGACCATCGCCGGCGCCGGCATCCGTGCCATGCCGACCCTGGCCCAGGAGGCCTGGTTGCCGGGCAATACCGCCGGGCACGATCGGCCGCGCAAGCGGCCCCGCAAGCGCGGTGGGCCCTGGGCGGCGCGGATTAATAACGATTAACGGGCGGAATTGACAACCATTCTCACTTTGGTTTGAATGGCGGCAGGCGCAGTCCGCGCCGTCTGCCGCCAAGCCCGCCGTGTACGTCTGCATCTGCAATGGGGTCACCGATCGCCAGATCCGCGAAGCCGCCGAAGCCGGCTGCCGCAGCGTGTCCGAACTGACCATGGGCACGGGCTGTGGCGCCACCTGCGGCTCCTGCCTGGACATGGCCGGCGACCTGCTGGAGCGCGCGCTGAGCCGCGAGCTGCCGTTGCCGGTCCTGGTGGGCAGCCTGGCCCGCGCCGCCTGAGTCCGAGGCCGCGCTGCGGCGCGGGATGATCACGATTCGCGTTCCTTCACGCCGCGGCGCGATTCGCTAGAGTCTGCGCTTTCCGGCTTACGCGAGCGATGCAATGAAGGGCGACAGCAAGGTCATCGAGTTCCTCAACAAGGTCCTCTACAACGAGCTGACCGCGATCAACCAGTACTTCCTGCACGCCAAGATGCTGAAGAACTGGGGCCTGAAGGAACTGGCCGAGCACGAGTACAAGGAATCCATCGACGAGATGAAGCACGCCGACAAGCTGGCGGACCGCATCCTGTTCCTCGAGGGGCTTCCGAACTTCCAGGCGCTGGGCAAGCTGCGCATCGGCGAGAACCCCAAGGAAATCCTCGAGTGCGACCTGGCGCTGGAGCGGGAGGGCACCGTCACCCTGCGCGACGGCATCGCCTATGCCGAATCGATCCAGGACTACGTCAGCCGTCAGCTGCTGGCCGACATCCTCGAATCGGAAGAAGAGCACATCGACTGGCTGGAAACCCAGCTCGACCTGATCGAGCGCATCGGCGAGCCGAACTACCTGCTGACCAAGCTCGAGGATTGAATCGTCGGCGCATGACGCCGCGGCGCTGGCCTGTGTCCGCGCCGCGCTGGATGCTGTTCGCTCTGCACCCCGGGATGGCGTTGCCATGCACGTATAGAAGCGGCTTCAGCCGCGACGCGTGGCTGGCGGAAGGTCGCCGCTGATCCCGCGCATCGGCACATGCTGCTTCTGCGCGAATCCATGGTGACGACATGGCATCCGCATCCGCATCGTGTGGCGTTGCCGATTTGTTGGAACGGCTTCCGCCGCGACGCGTTTGCAGGCCGAAAGTCGCCGCTGATCCCGAACAGCGGCACATGCCGCTCCTGCGCGAATCCATGGCCGACATGGCATCGGCATCGCACGACGTCGCTCTTCTGTGGGAGCGGCTGCAGCCGCGACGCATTGATGGCGGTCGGTCGCAGCTGACGCCGCTCCTGCACGCATGGCGGCGGCGGCGACCGCGGCCGCATGGCGCGCGGCGAGAGTTTCATGTGCGCAGCAACCGCAACACGTTGCTGCTGAATCTCGCGGCATCCTCCGTGCGTCATCGCAGGCGGAGCACGCGACGCGGCAAAGGCCATGGAGGTGCATCGCGACGCCCATGCACTCACTCCCCGCGCCCTTACTGTAGGAGCGGCTTCAGCCGCGACGGGCTTTACCGGTAACGTCTGTCGCGGCTGAAGCCGCTCCTGCAAGAACAACAGACGGGAGTGCATCTGCCCATTGTAGAGATGCGGTAGAGATGCGGCGCGGTGGCGGCGTTCGGCAGACGATGGTTGGTCGCGACAAGCGTCAACGGTAAAGCCCGTCGCGGCTGAAGCCGCTCCTACGAGAAAAAAGCAGCAGGCGAGCGTCTGCGCTTTGGGCGATGCGCTTGGCCAAGTCCTGCGGGCGATCGTTTCGCCTACAGTCGTGGCGCAGCGCAAGATCGCGCGCTACGGCGCAGCGGGTTCGGTGGTGTCGCGCACGCTGGCGCGGTAGCCGCTCAGCGCCAGGCGCGCGCGCGCGAACTCGGCGATCACCAGGGCGACCGCGACCACGGGCCGATCCAGGGTGCCGGTGCGCACACCCGACTCGATGCGCAGCGCCGCCGCCGACAGCGCCAGTGCGCCGAGATTGGCGGCCGAGGATTTCAGCGTGTGCGCGGCCTCGCGCAGTGCGTCGCTCTGCGCCGTCGCCGCGGACTCCTCCAGGCGCTGGATCAGCAACGGCGCATCGGCCAGGAACAGCTCGACGATCTGCGCCACGCTGGCCGAGCCGATGACCTCGCGCAACTCGTCGAGCACGGCGATCTCCAGCACCGGCGCCGGCACTGCCGATGGCGGTTCCGGATCGTCTGCCTCCGTCGCGGCGAGCGGCGGCATCGATGTCGTGATGGCGCCGCGCGATTCCACATCCTGTTCCAGCCCAGGCGCTGCCGGGGGGACTTCGAGCGTGGCGTGATCGGGCGATGGCATCGAGGCGGTCGACGTTGCGGTGGTGCTGGACGCCGTGGCGGTGTCCGTCGTGTGCATGGCGGCGTGGCGGGCGTCCTGCGGTTTGACCTGCATCGCGTCGGCGCGCGCATCTGCCGCTGGCCCGCTCGCGATGGCCGCGGATGCGTCCGCGGCTGCCGGCTCCGGCGCGAACGTCGCGCAGGCCGGCATGGCTGCCGGCTGCAGCGGCAGCCAGCGCTGCAGGCAAGCTTCCAGCCGTGTGCGGTCGATCGGCTTGGACAGGTAATCGTCCATGCCGGCATCGAGGCAGCGTTGGCGGTCGCCGGCCATCGCGTTGGCGGTCATCGCCACGATCGGCAGGCGCGGGCGCGCCGCCTCGGCCTCGCGCTGGCGCCACTGCCGGGTGGCGGCGTAGCCGTCCAGCACCGGCATCTGGCAGTCCATCATCACCAGGTCGTACGGCTGCCGCAACAACTGCGCCAGTGCGGCGGCACCGTCCTCGACACTGTCGGCGTGGTGGCCGAGCGATTCCAGCAGGCGCCGCGCCACCATCAGGTTGACCGGATTGTCCTCGACCAGCAGCAGCCGGCAGCCGCTGCGGGGCGGCGGGGCGTCGGCCACGGCGAGAGCGGGCGCTGCGGCGCGGGCCGGCGTGGGGGTGTCCACGGCGTTCGTCGCGAAGGCGTCGTGGTAGAACGTATCGGCGTCGTTGTCGGTGGCGCCCACGGTCTCGTTGGCCAGGCTCGGGGTCGCCGGCGACAGCGCCAGCATGCTGCGCAGGTCGATGTCGGCGGCCTGTCGCGACAGCAGCGCGCCGTGCGCGCGGATCTCCTCGGGAATGTCGGCCTCGCCGTACAGCCAGATCAGCCGCGTGGTCTGTGGTGTCGGCAGCCGCGCCACCGCGCGCTGCAGCGCACGTGCGCTCTGCCGCAGCCCGTCCAGGTCGCCGATCACCAGGTCGTATGCCGGACGTACGCCACTGCTGCTGCTGCCGTTGCCGCGCAGCCGCTCCAGCGCCTCCTGGGTCGAGTCGACCTTGCTCACCTGCACGCCCCAGTTCGGCAGCAGCACGCTCAGGCGCTGCTGCAGGCGCTGGTCGGCGCCGACCAGCAGCGCATGCAGCCGCGGCAGCCCGCCCGGACTTTGCGGCAGGTCGCCGATCACCTTCAGCAGCGGGATCTCGAACCAGAACGTGGCCCCCTGGCCCTGCCGCGACGTGACGCCGATGCGCCCGCCCATCAGTTCGACGATGCGCTTGCAGATGGTCAGGCCCAGCCCGGTGCCGCCGTACAGGCGGGTGGTGGAGGCGTCGGCCTGGGTGAAGGCCTGGAACAGGTGTTCCTGGCGTTCGGCGCTGATGCCGATGCCGGTGTCGCGTACCTCGAAGCGCAGCAGGTGCTGTGCCGGGGTTTCGCCGAGCCGGCGCACGCCCAGGTCGATGCCGCCGCGCGCGGTGAACTTGACCGCGTTGCCGAGCAGGTTGCTCAGCACCTGGCGCAGGCGCACCGGATCGCCGCGCACCGGCAGGCGCACCGCCGGGTCCAGCTGCAGCGCCATGCGCAGGCCCTTGGCCTCGGCCGCGCGCTGCATCAGTTCCAGCACGCCGTCGAGCAGTTCGCGCAGGTTGAAGGTGGTGATCTCCAGCTCCAGCCGGTTCGCTTCCAGCTTGGAGTAATCCAGGATGTCGTCGACGATGCGCAGCAACTGCAGCGAGGAGGTGCTGGCCGCGCGCAGCATCTCGCGCTGGTCCAGGCCGAGCGGGCCGCGCCCGATCAACTCCAGCATCGGGATGATGCCGTTGAGCGGGGTGCGGATCTCGTGGCTCATCGTCGCCAGGAACTCGCCCTTGGCCAGCACCGCGGCTTCGGCCGCCTGGGTGGCAGCCTCGGCGGCCTGCTTGGCCTGCAACAGTTCCTGCTCCAGCCGCTCGCGCGCGTGCACGTCGTGCTGCAGGGCGTTGCGTTCGGACTCGGCCAGCGCGGCCCGCGCCAGCGCCGCATCCAGGCGTTCGATCTGCTGCCGCGCGCGGCAGCCGGCGAGGGTGGCCAGGGCCGCGGCGGCGGCCATGCAGAGCGGTGCCAGCCAGTGCCACGGCGCCGGCAAGGGCAGCGCCAGCGGCGGCAGCGCCAGCAGGGTGCCGGCGACGGCGAGCACCGCGGCGAAGGCCGCCGGCCACGGAAGGGGCCGGCGTCGACGGACGGACATGGCTAGAGCACCGCGTTCTGGAAGTCGAAGTTCAACTGGTCGCCGACCGACTGCACCAGGTTGCCCTGGATGAAATCGACCCCGCCCATCCACATCGCGGCCGCGGCCTGCGCCTGTTCGATCTGCTGGCCGATGATCAGCAGGCCGGCGCGATGCGCCAGATCGATGGTGGCACGCAGTTGGTCGCGCAATTCGGGATCGGCATGTGCGCCGGCGAAGCGCGCCGACAGGCGCAGATAGCCCAGCGGCAGATGCGCGAGCAAGGCCTCGGCCTCGGCACCCGGTTCGAACTGGCTGATGCAGAACTGCACGCCCAACGGCATCAGCCGCGCGCAGAACTGCTGCAGCGTGGCGGTGTGGACCAGTGCATCGTCCAGGCGCAGGTCGATCACCAGCGAGGTGCCGGTGACGCCGCGGCGGCCGATGGTGTCGATCAGCCACTCGGCGAAGGCGGTGCGCGCCAGCGTACGCGAGGACTGCGAGACGAACAGGCGCAGCGGCGGGGTGGCGTGCTGGTACAGATGCAGCAGGCCCAATGCGTGGTCCAGCACCTGCTGGTCGAGATCGGCGATGCGTCCGCCGGCTTCGGCGGCCGGCAGCACCTGGCCGGCCGAGAGCAGGCTGCCGTCGCGCTGGCGCAGGCGTAGCAGCACCTGGTACTGGGCGATGTCGCCGCCGGCGACGGCGACGATCGGCTGGTAGGCCGGTTCCAGTTGACCTTCCAGCATCGCGATGCGCTGCAGGTCCTCGTCCGCGCGCGGTGGCACGTAGGCAGCGATGCCCTGCGGGTGCAGCCGTGCCTGCAGCGCGGTGCGTTCGACCGCTTCCAGCGCGCTGCCGGCGTCCTCGAACCCATGGCCGAAATCGGCGTAGCCGACCGCGCAGCGCAGGTGCAGTGCCTCGTCCTCGCGCAGCGGGAAGGCGTGGCCGGACAAGGTGTCGCGCAGGCTCTGCGCGCGTTGCCGCTGCGCGTCGGCATCGGCATCCTGCTCGGCCAGCAGCAGGAAGCTGTTGTCGTTGAGCCGCGCCAGCGGCTGCGGCGCGGTGACGCCGGCCAGGCGGCGCCCGGCCTGCACCATCAGCCGCTCGAACGCGGCGTAGCCGTAGCGTTCGCGCAGGCCGAGCGCGCTGGCGATCTCGACGAAGTACAGGCTGCCGGGGCGGCGTGCACGCAGCGTCGTGTCCAGCAGCTGCAGCACATGGGCGCGGGTCGGCAGACCGGTTTCGGGGTTGTTCAGCGGCACCGCCTCGGCGTGGCCCTGCTGGGCCTGCTGGCGGGCGCGGCGGATACGGTTGGACACCGCGGCGATCAGGTGCCGCGGCCGGATCGGCTTGGTCAGGAAGTCGTCGGCGCCGCTGTCGAGCACTTCGTACTCCAGTTCCGGATCCGCGTCGCCGGACAGGAACACGATCGGCAGCAACTGGTGCTGCGGCTGCTGGCGGATCAGCGCGGTCAGGCGCATGCCGTCCAGTCCCGGCATGTGCAGGTCCATCAGGATCAGGTCCGGCCGATAGTCGACGATGGCCTGCTGCACGCCTTCGGCCTGCATCTGCACCTGCGCGTGCATGCCGGCGCCATGCAGCACGCTCTGCGCGAACAGCGCCTGCGCGCGGTCGTCCTCGACGATCAGCACGCGATAGGGCGCGGCTGCAGCCTGTGCGGTGGAATCGGCGGTGGCGTCGGCGACCACGAAGGCGGTCGCATTGGCGTCGGCCGGACCGTCGTCGTGTTCGCTGCCGGCCAGCGGCATGGCCGCGGCCGTCCCTTCGGTGGGCGCAAGATCGGCGATGCCGGCAGCAGCGGCGGCATCGGCGGGCGTCGCGCGCGCAGCGTCGCCGACCCAGCGGCGCCAGTAGTGCGGCGGCGGGATCTCGGCGCGCACATGGCGCGCGCGCGGGTCCTCGCGATGGGAAAGCGGAGCGGTGTCGTTGGCGGGCATCGCGTCTGGTTCCTGGGGCGCGTCCAATTATGCGATGAAGTTCACGATGGCAGGGCGCCGGGCTGCGTGGGTTTGCCGGCCGGCGTTGTCGGCGCGGCCAGCAGGCGGCGCATGCCCCGCCACAGCAGGCGCCACGTCCACCACACCAGCAGCGCGCCGAGCGCGCTCGCCGCCAGCACCACCGCCAACGCCAGCCACGGGTGCGCGAGCGCCAGGGCCAGCGCGGCGATCACCACCGAATCCTCGGCCAGCGAGGCGATCCAGTTGCTGGCCGGCTCCGGCGAGGTGTTGAGCAGGGCGCGGGTGCCGGCCTTGAGCGCGTGGCTGGTCAGGGCCACGCCGGCCCCGGTGGCCAGCGCGCCGGCGCTTAGCTGGCCATCGGGCGAGAGCGTGGCCGCGGCCAGGAAGGCGCCTGCGGGAATCCGGGTCAGGGTCTGCAGCAGGTCCCACACCGAGTCCACGCCGGGGATCTTGTCGGCGAAGAACTCGGCCAGCGCCAGCGCGCCGGAGGTGCCCAGCACCCACCACGACTGCGTCGCCTGCAGCGCCGGCGGCAGCTCCAGCCAGCCGAGCAGCCCGGCCAGGCCGATGCCGAACACGGTCAGGTAGACGCGGATGCCGGCCAGCCAGGCCAGCAGGATGCCGATTACGAAGAGATGGGCGTCGGTCATGGCAGGCGCTCCTGCAACTGCACGGATGCCGGCCACTATCGGCCAAGCCCGCCACGAAGGCCAGCCCGCGGCGGCGGTCGGCCGCGCAGTCCGGCGCCGCTCAGGAGCGTGGCTTACACTAGGTGACCCAGCAGGCCGACCCGTGAGGATCGACGCCGGCGCCGCCTCGGTGGCGCGGCAGCGCGCATGAACCGACCCGTTCCCCGTTTCCAGATCGTGCCCAATGGCGGCGGGGGCCCGCGCCCCGGCCGCCGGCTGTGGCTGCTGCTGGCCGGGTTGTGGCTGCTGTCGCTGGCGCTGACCTGGTGGCTGGCCAGTCGCCAGGCCGCGCCGCGGCTCAGTGCGGTCAGCGCGCAGTTGCGCGAGGCCGAACGCAACCTGCAGGCGCAGCAGCGGCAGATCGAGACGCTCAACCAGCGCCAGGCCACCCTGGCCCGCTCCGACCAGATCAGCCGTGCCGCCAACAACGAGGTGCAGAGTTCGCTGGCCGAGCGCGACGAGGAGATCGCCGGGCTGCGCGCGGACGTGGCGTTCTACGAGCGGCTGGTCGGCGCGACCAGCCAGCGCAAGGGCCTGAGCGTGCATTCGGTGGAGTTCTCCGCCGAGGCCGGCGGCACCTGGCGCTACAACGTGGTGCTGACCCAGAACCTCAACCGCGGCGCGATCAGCCAGGGGCAGTTGCGGCTTACCGTGGAGGGCGTGCGCGGCGGCAAGCTGACCAGCGTCGGCTGGGACGAATTGCACCAGAAGACCGGTGTGCCCGGGCAGGACTACTCGTTCCGCTACTTCCAGCAACTGGATGGCAGCGTGATCCTGCCCAAGGGCTTCACTCCGCAACGGGTGCGGGTGGCATTGAGCGGCGGCGGGGCGCCGGTCAGCCAGACCTTCGATTGGACATTGGCCGGTAACGGCAAAGGGGAATAATCAGCCTATGTTTGGGAACAAGAACAGCCGCAACAGCGGCCAGACCGTGGTCGATACGCTGATCGGCGCGCAGGTGGTGATCCGCGGCGACCTGGTGTTCAGCGGCGGGCTCTACGTGGAAGGGCGCATCCTCGGCAAGGTCATCGCCGAGGACGGCGCGCCGGCCACGCTGACCCTGTCCGAGCACGGCAGCATCGAGGGCGAGGTGCGCGCGC
Source organism: Xanthomonas sp. NCPPB 1128 (assembly GCF_001043115.1). GTDB lineage: Bacteria > Pseudomonadota > Gammaproteobacteria > Xanthomonadales > Xanthomonadaceae > Xanthomonas_A. The sequence goes on from NZ_LFME01000002.1 coordinate 237,577, forward strand.
CGGTGGTGATCATCAACGGCCAGCTGATCGGCGACGTGCACGCCGCCGAGCGCGTGGAGCTGGCATCGAAGGCGCGGGTACAGGGCAACGTGCACTACCAGGTGGTGGAGATGAACGCCGGCGCGCAGCTGACCGGGCGCCTGATCCACGCCGGCAGCCTGGTCGCGCTGGCGCCGCCGGAAGCGCACCGCGAGGCCGCCGGCGACGCCGAGCCGCCGCGCGCGCTCACCGCCGAGGCTTGATTCGGCCGTCCGCCGTCCCCATTCTCCCGCCATGAGCACTCTCGTCTCCCTGCCGGGCGCCGCGCCCACGCCCGACTACCAGTCCCTGGACCGGCCGTTGAACTTCACCGCGGCCGCTGCGGCCAAGGTGCGCGAGTTGATCCGCGAGGAAGGCAACGACGCGCTGGCGTTGCGCGTGTACATCCAGGGCGGCGGCTGTTCCGGCTTCCAGTACGGCTTCGAGTTCGACGAGAACCGTGCCGAGGACGACCTGGCGGTGCAGACCGACCAGGTCACCCTGCTGGTCGACCCGCTCAGCCTGCAATACCTGATGGGTGCGGAAGTGGATTACAGCGAAGGCCTGCACGGGGCGCAGTTCGTGATCCGCAATCCCAACGCCAAGACCACCTGCGGGTGCGGCAGCAGCTTCAGCGTGTAGACACGCTGCGGCTTGCGGGACGCATGGTTTGCCTGCACCCTGCGGCGCATGTCCGATCCGACGCCTGACTCCTTCGCCTTCGCCGGTCCCGCGATCGACCGCGCCGATGCCGTGCGCAACGATCCGGCCGCGCTGCGCCAGGCCCGGGAACAGGCCCGGGTGCTGGTGCTGGACGCCGATGGCCACGCGCATGCCGATGCCGACGGACGCCCGCTGATCGCCAGCGCCGCCGCGCTGGGCGCGCTGGGCGAGCAGGCGCTCTTCCTCGGCCTGGACCACGGCCAGGCCTGGTTCGCGCTGGCCGCCGACGCGGTGCCGCAGCTGGCGCCGCCACCGCAGCGCATCGACCTGCGCCGCGCCGCGGCCGAGTGGCCGGCGCTGGAGGCCGGCCTGTTCGCCTACGCGCGCGCGATGCTGCATTGGCAGTCGCGCACCCGCTTCTGCGGCGTATGCGGCGGCACCATCGTGTTGCAGCGCGGCGGCTTCCTTGGTGTGTGCACGCAGTGCGCCAGCGAACACTACCCCCGGGTGGATCCGGCGGTGATCGTCGCGGTCAGCGATGGCCGGCGCCTGCTGCTGGGGCGCCAGGCGAGCTGGCCGGCGCGGCGCTACTCGGTGATCGCCGGCTTCGTCGAGCCGGGCGAATCGCTGGAACAGACGGTGGCGCGAGAGGTGGCCGAAGAGACCCAGGTGCGGGTGCGACCCGGCAGCTGCCGCTACTACGGGGCGCAGCCGTGGCCGTTTCCCGGCGCGCTGATGCTCGGCTTCCGTGCGCAGGCGGAGGCGGACACGCCGCAGGTGGACGGTGAGCTGGAAGACGCGCGCTGGTTCGAGCGCGAGGACGTCGGTGCCGCGCTGGAGCGCCTGGCGGCGCACGGCGACAGCGCCGACGACGGCCATGGCCTGCGCCTGCCGCCACGCATCTCCATCGCCCGCGCGCTGATCGAGGACTGGTACCGGCACGGCGCGCCGCCCTGACCACGCCGGCGCGTTGCGCGCATCCGCTTCAGAACGGTCCCGGAGGACCTGCATGTTCACGACCCTCGTCGCTGTGATCGTCGCCCTGGTGCTGGGCCATGTCGCGCCGGGCATGGTTGCCTCGTTGCGCCGCTTCGATGCGTTCGGCGATTGGCTGAGCTGGCTGGACACGCATGCCGGCGAGGGCAGCGCCTGGCGCGGCCGCTACGGCATCGCGCTGGCGCTGCTGCCGCCGCTGTTGTTGGTCGGCTTGCTGCAGTGGCTGTTGGCGGCACCGCATCTGGGCCTGCTGGCTCTGCTGTTCGGCAACGCGGTGCTGGCCTTCAGCTGGGGCCCGCGCGACCTGGACACCGACGTGGAGGCCATCATCGACGCCGACGATGCCGCGGCCCGGCAACTGGCGGTGGCACAGTTGCAGGCCGATGGCGGGCCGCTGCGTGAGGATCCGGCCGGGCTGGTCGAGGCGGTGGCGGTCAGCGCGCTGCGGCGCTGGTTCGCGGTGCTGTTCTGGTTCCTGCTGCTGGGGCCGTTCGGCGCGCTGGGCTATCGGCTGCTGGCGCTGGCCGCGGTCGGCCCCTATGCCTCGCGGCTGCCGCCGGCGACCGCCGCCGGCGCGCGCGCGCTGCTGGTGGCGCTGGAATGGCCGGTGGCGCACCTGATGACCTTCTCGTTGGCCCTGGTCGGCAATTTCGAGGCGGTGTTCGGCGCCTGGCGCGCCGCCGGCAGCAAGCGCTGGCAACTGGACACCGGCTTCCTCGGGCCGGTGGCCTGCGCCAGCGTGCGCGGCGAACTCGATGCCGAGGCGCACGACTACAGCGATGCGGGCATGGTGGTGCCGGCGTTGCGGCGCCTGCCCGAACTGCGCGATGCGATGAGCCAGGTCTGGCGGGTGTTGCTGCTGTGGCTGGTGTTGCTGGCGCTGCTGGTGATCGCCGGCTGGGTCAGCTGAGGCCGCGCTCGACATCAGGGCACCTCTGACACCCTGCGTCTGCCACGCATGAGGTTGTCGCGTAGGCGCGGCTTCAGCGGCGACGGGCTTAGGCTTGTCGGGAACGTCCCTCGCGGCTGAAGCCGCTCCTACAGGACGCGTTCCGAAGTGATGAGAGGTGCCCATCCGCCGTGTTGGGAGGTGCGAGTCTGCGACGAGGCGGATGCGGCAGGCCGGCTAGTGCGGCGCCAGCAGGGTGAAGGGGAACCACGGCAGGTTGCGTGCGATCCAGTAGCCCGGCAGCGCGACCAGCCAGAAATTCGGCCGCGAGACCACGTTGATCACCGGCGCGAACCAGGCCGTGCGCCAGCCGGCCTTCCAGGCGATCAGGCCCGGCAGCAGGGCCAGGCCGAGCATCGCGCCGGGATTCATCGCGAAGGCGCCGGCCGGGTCCAGGTGCACCAGCGCATGCAGCGCACGGGTCATGCCGCAGCCCGGGCAGTAGTAGCCGGTGAGCGCATGGAACATGCACGGCGCGAACGGGTTGTTCGCGGCGTTGGGATCGAAGCGGTACAACAGCGTGGCGCCGCCGGCCGCGAGTGCGGCGGCGGCGCCCAGGCACGCCCGTTGTTGCCAGGCGCGCATGCCGATCAGCTCGCGTGCTGGATCTGCTGCATGTAGTCCATGTAGCCCTGCATGCCGCCGGTGGCGAGCATGCCGATGTTGATCAGCAGGCCGATGATGGCCAGCGCGGTGGTCACCCAGCACCAGGTCTTGGCGGTGTTGGAGGCACGGCGCGCGCCCTCCAGGTCGCCTTGGTTGAGCAGGCCGTTGACCTTGCTGGAGAACACGATGGCGACGATGCCGGTGATCAGCGCCGGGCAGCACAGGCAGAAGCCGAGCACGGTCGAGATGATCGCCCAGGCCAGGTGATTGGGGACCGGGCCGGGGACGCCGGAGGCGGGAGGCGGCGGGGGCGCGACGGGGCTGACGGTACTCATGTGGATCTCCTTGATGGGTGGTGCACGGCAGTCGATGAGTCTAGACGAGTCGCTGCGGTGCGGGTGTGGCGGGCCGTCAGTGCGGCGCGAGCAGGGTGAAGGGGTACCAGGGCAGATTGCGCAGCAGCGCATAGCCGAGCAGCACCCATAGCCACAATCGCGGGTCGGCGAGGATCTTCAGCAGCGGCCCCAGCGGGCGCATGCGCAGGCCGGCGGCGTTGAGCGCCATGATCGCCAGCAGCGGCAATGCGACGACCAGCAGCGGATTGCTGGTCCAGGCGTGGGCCAGGTCCAGATGCACCAGCGCGTGCAGGCAGCGGGTGCTGCCGCAGCCGGGGCAGTACAAGCCGGTGAGGGCGCGGAACGGGCAGCCCGGCAGCGGATTGCCCGGGACATTGGGATCGATCCGGCGCAGCACCACGGTGGCGATGACCGCGGCGCCGCTCAGTGCGGCCAACGGCAGCCAGCGGGGCAGGGACTGCAGGCGCGGCAGGGACATGACAGGGGGGATCGCATGTGGCCGGCCGCCGTCGCAGGCGACGGCGGCCGCAGTGCTCAGGACATGGACGATTGCTGCATCATGCCCAGGCCGCCAAGGGCGAAGATGAAGATCAGGTACAGCACGATCAGCACCACCGAGGTGACCGCCGAGTAGATCGCCCACTTCTTGGCCTTGTCCGCCGAATCGCGCGCGCCGGTCACGTCGCCCGCGGCGAGCTTGGTGTTGACCTGCGCGGCATAGACGATGGACACGATGCCCAGCGGCAGGCAGCAGAACAGCGTGGTCAGGATCGCCCAGACGAGGTTGTTGGACACTTGCGGTGCGGTGGTATTCATCCGTGTTGCTCCGGTGGTTGGGTGGTGAAACGGGAAACGCCCAGGGTGGTCAGTGGCTGGTCAGGCTGCCGAGGAAGGCCAGGCCGCCGAACAGCAGGAACCACAGGGCCATCAGGATCGGCAGTGCGAACGCGGACCACATCGCCCACAGGCCGGCCTTGCGCGAGGCCTCGCGCGCGCCCGCGATGTCGCCGGCGGCGCGGCGGCCATCCACCTGCGAGGCGTAGACGATGGAGACGATGCCCAGCGGCAGGCAGCAGAACAGCGTGGACAGGATCGCCCAGACCAGGTTGTTGGGCACATAGACGCCCGTCGCGTTGGGCGCTGGTGGTGGTACGACCTGGTTCACTGTGTTCGGTCCTTCGCCATGGACGCCACCGCTTGTGGCGTCTCCCCTGCGCCTAATTTACCCCAAGCGCGCGCCTGCGGCACCTGCGCCGCGCTCAGGCGGCGTCGCCGCGCAGCCGCCGCACCTGCGCTTCCAGGATTTCGGCGGTGGCCTGCGCGCCGGGAACCGGCGCGTCGGCGATCACCTCGACATGCGCGCGGAAGCGTCGCGGCACGCGCATGCGCCGCAGCCGTGAATCCCGCTTGCTCCACATGCTGGTCCACATGTTGCGCAAGGCCATCGGCACCACCGGCACCGCGCGGCGGGCCAGGATCTTCTCCACGCCGGACTTGAACGCGGCGATCTCGCCGTCCTTGGTCAGCGCGCCCTCGGGGAAGATGCACACCAGCTCGCCCTCGGCCAGCGCGGCGTCGATGGCGTCGAACGCGCGCTGCATCAGCTCGGGGTCCTCGCGCGCGCCGGCGATCGGAATCGCCTTGGCGGTGCGGAAGATCCAGCGCATCACCGGGATGTTGAAGATGCGGTAGTACATGACGAAGCGCACCGGCCGCGGGATCGCCGCGGCCAGCACCAGCGCGTCCATGTAGCTGACGTGGTTGCACACGATCAGCGCCGCGCCCTCCTCGGGCACATGGCGTTCGATCCCGTGCAGGCGCAGCCGGTACAGGGTGCGCACCATCACCCAGCTGAGGAAGCGCATCAGGAATTCGGGGACGATGCTGAAGATCCAGATCGCCACCACCGCGTTGGCGATGGCCAGCGCCAGGAACACCTGCGGAATGCTCAGCCCCGGCATCGGGATGCGCACGCCGAACAAGTGCAACTGCTGCATCTGCAGGGCGATGCCGATCATCGCCGCCAGCACGATGAACAGCGAGTTCTGGATGTTGAGCCCGGCGATGACGCGCGACAGCTCCGCCTTCGGCGTGCGGCTCTGGATCAGCGCGAACAGCGGCACCACGAACAGGCCGGTGCACAGACCGATGCCGACCAGGTCGAGCATGATCCGCCAACTGCCGGCCTGGTGCACGAACTGGCCGATGCCAAGGCCGGTCTGCAGCGCGGCGCCGGGCCGGGCGAAGTACAGGTCGAGCATGAAGGCGCTGATGCCGAACGCGCCCAGCGGCACCAGGCCGATTTCCACGGTGCGCCCGGACAGCTTCTCGCACAGCAGCGAGCCGGTGCCGGTGCCGATCGAGAACAGCGCCAGGGCGAAGATGTACAGGTCCTGCGCGCCGCCCAGGTTGAGTTCGGCGTAGGTCGGCAACTGCGCGGTGAGCACGGTGCCGACGAACCAGAACCAGGACACGCCGAGCACGGCGTTGCGCACCGCCAGCTGGCGCCGGGTCAGGCGCATGATCGCCAGCGATTCCGGCAGCGGGTTCCAGTTGATCTTCAGGTCCGGCGCGCCGGCGTCGACCTTGGGGATGCAACGCGCCATCAGGTTGCCGGTGACCGCCAGCGCGACCACCGCGGTGGCCGCGGCCACCGGCCCGTGGCTGCCGGCGATCTGGAAGATCAGCCCGCCCAGGATCATGCCGCACAGGATCGAGATCGAGGTGCCCATCTCGACCAGGCCGTTGCCGCCGGTCAGTTCCTCCGGCTTGAGCACCGAGGGCAGGATCGAATACTTCACCGGGCCGAACAGCGTCGATTGCAGGCCGGTGCAGAACAGCGCCACCAGCAGCAGCGCCATGTTCTCGGTCAGGAAGCCGACCGCGGCCAGCGACATGATGCCGATCTCCATCGTGGTGGTGATGACCACCAGCCGCGACTTCTCCAGCTTCTCGGCGATCTGCCCGGCCAGCGAGGAGAACAGGAAGTACGGCAGGATGAACAGCGCCGGCGCCAGGTTGGTGTAGAGCGTGCGCTGCTCCGGGGTCACACCCAGATAGAACAGCAGGCCGATGATCGCCTGCCGGTACACGTTGTCGTTGAAGGCGCCCAGCGCCTGGACCACGAAGAACGGCAGAAAGCGGCGTTGCCGCAGCAGGGCGAACTGGCTGTGGGCGGACATGCAGGCTCCTTTGCGAACGCGCGCAGCCTAGCAGGTTCGCCGCGCGCGCAGGCGCGGCGTGCGGCGACCGCCGCTGGCGCTGTCGGCTGCGGCCTGCAAGGCGTCGCGCTGCGCGCGCAGCAGGGCGATGAAGGCGCGTGCAGCGGGGGTCGGGTCCGGCCGCCACACGGCATAGGTGAGGAAGCGGAAGCGCTCGCGCAATGCCACCGTGGCCACACCGTGCATGCCGGTGGCCATGGTCTGCGGCACCACCGCCAGGCCCAGGTCCTCGGCCACCAGTTGCCGCTGCAGGTCGGCGTGGGTGACCTCGTACTGCAGGCGCTGGCGCAGGCCGGCGGCGGCGAAGGCGCGGTCGATGATGCCGCGCACGCCGGCGCCGGGGATCAGCCCGGCCATCGGCGCGTCCTCCAGGTCGCGCAGGGAGACCTGGCGGCGCGCGGCGAAGCGGTTGCCGGGTGCGGCGATCAGCGCCAGCGGTTCCTCGTGCAGCAGCAGGTGCTGTGGCGGCAGCGCCACGTGCGGGCCGACCCCGACCAGGGCCACGTCGAGCCGGCCTTCGGCCAGTTCCAGCAGCAGCGCATCGCTCATACCGGTGCGCAGGTGCACGTCCACCGCGCTGTGCGCCTCGCGGAAGCGGCGCAGCACCGCCGGCACCTGCACCGCGTTCAATGAGGAGATCTGCCCGATCTGCAGGCGGCCGCGCACCGTGCCCAGGGTCTGCGCCATCTCCTCGTGCAGACGTTCGGCGGCGCGCAGGGTGGCGCGGGCGTTGTGCAGGAATACCTCGCCGGCGGCGGTGGCGCGCACGTGGCGCGCGCCGCGCTCGAACAGGCGCGCGCCCAGCGCCTGCTCGATCTTGGCGATCTGGTGGCTCAGCGCCGACTGCACGGTGTGGCAGCGGCGTGCGGCCGCAGTGAAGCTGCCTTCCTCGGCAACGGCGACGGCGAATTCGAGCTGGCGCAGGGTCAGCATGGCGCTGCCTGGCATGCGCTGTGCCGCCGCCGCCGAGTGGCGCTGGCGCCGCATGCGCGCAGCGCCGGTCGTCGCAGTGCCCGCCTCATGCCGGGCGCCCCAGCCGCTTGCGCCATTGCGCGCGCAGCCACAGGCGGATGTTGTAGCGGCGCTTGCGGCTCATGAACGGGTAGCGAAGGGTCATGCTGAGCAGGCCGCGCAGCGTGTCGAGCCGCGGCGCATGTGCGGGCAGCGCATCGCAGCGCACCGAGATGCGATCGCAGCCGGCGTCGTGGGTGCGGTGGATGACGTCGGCGCGCATGATCAGCAGGTCGCCGACCGCGAGTTGCGGCACCACCTTGTGCGCTTCCAGGTCGAGGCCGAGCTTCCAGCCGGGGCTGGCATCGTGCAGGTCCTCGATCGCATACCAGTCGCCGATGGCGAGGGCCTCGCCCGGAAAGCGCAGCCGGAACCAGTCCAGCGTGTCGGCCTCCACGCAGCGGAAGCGCAGCGCGCCGCGGCCCTGGATGCGCTCATGCAAGTGCGGATCCAGGCGCGCGACCACGTCGTCGGCGACGATGGCCACGTTCGCCAGGGCGGCATCGGGCTTGAGCACCGGCATGTAGCAGATCAGGTAGTTGCGGTGGTCGCCATGCAGGAAGTAGCTGAAATGGTCCAGATGCCAGTTGAGCGCACCGCCCGGCGCGGTCTTCGGATCGCGGTGCTGGTCGAACGGCAGGCGCAGGCTCGGCGCCGCATGGCTTTCGCGGATGCGGATGGCGCAGTAGCCGAAGCGGTTGGCGGCGATCGCCAGGCCCATGGCTGCGGCGACCGACGGCACGGTGGCGGCGATGCGCGCCTGGATCCGCTGCATGTCCGCCGCCGGCAGCGCGCCGATCACCCCGTCGTGGAACTTCTCGGCGCCTTCCAGGAAGCGCAGCAGGCTGTCGGGAATGTCGCCCTCGCCCAGGAAGCCGCGGACCACCGCGTACCCGTGTCGGTGCAGCGCCTCGGCGATGGCGTTGGACATGGTGCGGGTTCCCTCGGAGCGATGGCGGTCGGCGGCCGCGTTGCAGTGCTGACGCAGCGCGCGTTCGAAGCGGCGACCCCGGTGTGACCCGAAAGGGCCGCACTTACGCTATCTCAAAATCAGATGGCAGTGGTGAAAAAAATGCGTTTGAAAGATCGCTGTCCGCCCCACAGACTGCGCCCCTCCCCACGACCTGGTGTCCGTCCATGGAAACGACCCCGCATCCGCCGATGCGCCGCGGCCTGGTGCTGCTGATGGCCACCGCCACCGGCCTGGCGGTGGCCAGCAACTACTATGCGCAGCCGCTGCTGGAGGTGCTGGCGCAGACCTTCGCCATCGACGTGCGCCGCGCCGGCGCGGTGGTCACCACCGCACAGTTGGCCTATGCGGTCGGCCTGCTGTTCCTGGTGCCGCTGGGCGACCGCTTCGAACGGCGCAGCCTGATCGTCGGCCTGTACGCGCTCAGCGCGGTCGGCCTGCTGGTCAGCGCGATGGCTCACAGCTTCGCGCTGCTTCTGCTCGGCACCCTGATCACCGGCCTGAGCTCGGTGGCGGCGCAGATCCTGGTGCCCTTCGCCGCCACCCTGGCCGCGCCGCACGAGCGCGGCCGGGTCATCGGCACGGTGATGAGCGGCCTGCTGCTGGGCATCCTGCTGGCGCGCACGGTGTCCGGCCTGCTGGCCGGGATCGGCGGCTGGCACACCGTGTATTGGGTGGCCGCGGCGCTGATCCTGGTGGCCTCGGGGCTGCTGTGGCGCGGCCTGCCGCGGCACCCGGGCAATCCGCAGTTGTCCTATCCGCATTTGATCGGCTCGGTGCTGGCGCTGCTGCGTGACGAGCCGGTGCTGCGCGCGCGCTCGGTGCTGGGCGGTTTGCTGTTCGCCGGCTTCAGCATGTTCTGGACCACGCTGGCGTTCCTGCTGTCCGGCCCGGACTACCGCTACGGCACCGCGACCATCGGCCTGTTCGGGCTGATCGGCGCGGCCGGCGCGTTCGCCGCCAACCTCTCCGGCAAGCTGTCCGACCGTGGCGCCGGCCACTGGGTCGGCTGGGGTGGCCTGGTCATGCTGCTGCTGTCGTGGCTGTTGCTGCTCGGCGCGCCGCACTCGCTGTGGCTGCTGATCGCTGGGGTGGTGCTGCTGGACGTGGCGGTGCAGGGCGTGCACATCGGCAACCAGAGCGCGATCTACCAACTGGATCCGGCCGCGCGCAACCGCATCACCTCGGCCTACGTCACCTGCTACTTCATCGGCGGTGCGGTCGGGTCCAGCCTCGGCACCGCGGCCTATGCCTACGCCGGCTGGCGCGGGGTGGCGCTCGGCGGTGCGGCGCTGGCGGTCGCGGCGCTGCTGTGGATGGGCATCAGCGTGCGGCCGGGGCGGCAAGCGCCGGCGCCGGTGGCACCGGTGCGGCGCTGACCGCCTGCGCGGCGGCGCGCAGCTTGGGCAGCAGGCGCAGGGTCAGCGCGAGCTGGTTGCGCACCAGCCGGCGCTTGGCCTCGTCGATGCCCTCCTCGCGCTCCAGGGCCTCGGCCAGCGCGGTTTCGGTCGCTTCGTCGGCGGCCGGCAGCACACGCCGCTCGGCCAGTGCGTCGGCCAGCGCACCCAACGCCTGCGGCAGGTAGTCGCCGGCACGGGCGATGTCCGGATCGGTCTCGCCGGCCAGCGCGGCGCGGTGCGCGCCCAGCGCCGACAGGTAGCCGAGCAGGGTGTTGGACAGGGCCAGGAAGCGGAAGCCGGCATCCAGGTTGCGGCGGTAGCGGCCGGGCTCGCGCAGCATGTTCGACAGCGCCACCGACAGCGCGGCGTCGGCGTTGTGCATGTCGCGGCGGGCGATGCGGTAGGGCAGGTCGTCGCGCATGCCGCTGCGGTATTGCTCCAGCACCTGCGCCAGGTAGCGCGCGCTGCTGGACAGCACCGTCGCCAGCACCTGGTTGAGGCGCCGGCCCTGCCAGTCCGGCAGGATCAGGAACGAGGCGGCGGCGGCGATCGCGCAGCCGATCAGGGTATCGAGCAGGCGCGGCCAGATCAGCATGAAGCCGTTGCCGATCAGGTTGAAGCAGAACAGCGCCATCACCGTGATCGCCGCGGTGGCGAGCATGTAGCGGTCGGTGCGGGTGACGAAGAACACCAGCGTGCCGAGCAGGGCGAACAGCAACTGCAGTTCTGTGCCGGGGAACAGCTGCATCAGCGCCCACGCCGCGCCCAGGCCGATCAGGGTGCCGGCCATGCGCTGGACCAGGCGCAAGCGGGTGGCGCCGTAGTTGGGCCGGCACACGAAGGCGGTGGTCAGCAGGATCCAGTAACCGTTGCTGGCATGGATCGACTGCATGATGGCGTAGCCGACCACCAGCGCGATGGCCATGCGCAGGCCGTGCCGGAACAGCACCGAGCCGGGCGTGAGCTGCTGGCCCAGGCGCCGCAGCATCTCGCGCAGGGTGTGCGGCGAGGAGTCGCGCAGGCGCGTGTCGAGGGTGTCGCTGGTGGTGTCCGATTGCGCGGCCTCGGCCAGGCGCCGCTCGATGCTGTGCAGGTTGGTCACCAGCAGTTCCAGCGAGCCGAGCAGACGCGCCTGCCGTGGGTCGGCGCGGGCGTGCAGGAAATCCAGCGATTCGCGCAGGTCGGTGGTGGCCTGCTGGGTCTGTTCGCCGTAGTCGAACGGCTGGCGCAGCCGGATCGCCTCGCCCAGCGCCGCGCAGGCCTTGCCCTGCAGGGCCAGCAGGCGCTGGCAGCGGTACAGCACGTCGCTGTGGAAGAACGCGTCGGTCAGCGCCTCGTACGGGTAGTGCGATGAACTGGCGCGCTCGTGGAAGTCCTGCGCCATGTAGTACAGGCGGAAGTACAGGCCCGACTGCACGCCGGGCCGGCCGGAGCGGCCGAAGCGGCTGATGATCGCGGTCTTGGCCGCGTTCAGCGCCGCCACCACCTGCGCGTTCTGCTCGGCCAGCGCCAGCCGCCGCGCGTGCAGGTCGCTCTGCCGCACCGGCTCGAACAGCGCGGCCTTCAGCCGCAGGTAGCGGCCCAGTTCCAGGTACAGCCGCGACAGCCGCTCGCGCACCGGCCGGTTGGCGAACAGGACCGTCCACAGCACCGACAGCACCCCGTACCAGCTGGCGCCGAGCAACAGGAGTGCCACGCCGTGCCAGGCATTGCCGCCGACGTGGCCGTTCTGGGTGCCGTGGTCCAGGCCGATCATCGCGTAGATCGCCAGCGCCACCGTGGCCTGGGCGATCGAGGCGTAGCGTTCGCCGAGCGCGCCGAGCAGGGTCAGGGCGAAGGTGGACAGCGCCAGGCCGGCCGCGAACGGCCACGGATAGGGGAACAGCAACACCACCGCGGCGGCGGCGGCGGCGAAGCACAGCAGCGACAGCAGCACCGACTTGATGCGGCCCAGCCAGTTGTCGTCGGTCTCGGCGATGGCGCTGGCGATGGTGCCCAGGAAGAGCGCCGGCACCGCCTCCAGTTGCTGTTGGTGCCAGCACACGCCCATCGCCACCGCCAGCGCGATGAACACGCGCAGCCCGTAGCTGGCCTTTTCGTGGGCCCACAGGCGGCTGAGGCGGGTTTCGATCGAGGGGGTCGGCACCGCGACACGATAACGCACCGTCGCTGTATGCGATCTCTCTTCAGAGTCTCATTACCCGCGGGCGCTCGGCGCTCAGACCTGCAGTTGTCGCAGGCGGGCCTCCAGCAGTGCCGGGAAGCGCTTGTACCAGGTCTGGTTGAGTGGCGAGGGATGCGGTAGCGGATGCAGCGCCACACGGCGGGCGCGGCGGCCGTCCTCGCTGCGCAGCTCCACCTCGGTCTGCGCCTGGAAGCGGTCCTCGCGCGCCCAGAACGCGTCCAGTGCCGTGCGCACCTCGCGCGGCTGGTCGATGCCGAACCACAGGAAGGCCTCGCGGCCCAGGGTGAGGATGTCATCGCCACGCCACTGCTCGAGCAGCAGGCGCCGCATCAGCGGGTGGAAACGCCGCTTCACCGGCATCGACCAGGCCTTGTTGCCCACCGACTTGTACGGCACGGTGTTGAGCCAGAACGCGACGCGGCCGGCGGCGAGTCCTGCGGCGAAATCGGGCATCTCCGCCCCATCGTGCAGGTGCCGGTACAGCCTTGCGCACCAGTTGGCCGCCGCTGCCGACGAACGGCTCGCCGTGCTCCACCTCGCTGCGGCCCGGGTCGCGGCCGAGGATGCAGATGCGTGCATCGCGGCGGCCCAGGCCGATGATGGGATCGAGCGGATCCTTGCCGCAGGCGGCGTAGGCCGCGGTGTCGATGCCGTCGGTCTGCGCGGCGAGCGCGCGGAAACGCGTGCGGAGGGTGGTGGAGAGGGCCATGGGCATGCGCGAAGCGGTAGAGGATCCAGGCTAGCGCAGGCCCGATGGAGAGTGCGTGGGCGCATTCGTAGGAGCGGCTTTAGCCGCGACAGGCGTTCCCATTCATGCCCCTGTCGCGGCTGAAGCCGCTCCTACAGGGAGTGGATCGGTGTCCTTGTGGGAGGAACTTCAGTCCCGACGCCGGGTAGTGTCAGCCTGCTTTGGGCTTCACTCGTCGCGGCTGAAGCCGCTCCCACAAGGAGTGGATCGGTGTCCTTGTGGGAGGGACTTCAGTCCCGACGCCGGTTGGTGCCAGTCGGCATTGGGCCTTGCTCGTCGCGGCTGAAGCCGCTCCTACAGGGAGTGGATCGGGTGTCCTTGTGGGAGGGACTTCAGTCCCGACGCCGGGTAGTGTCAGCCGGCATTGGGCTTCGTTCGTCGCGGCTGAAGCCGCTCCTACAGGGAGTGGATCGGGTGTCCTTGTGGAGGGACTTCAGTCCCGACGCCGGGCAGTGTCAGCCCGGCCTTGGGCTTCACTCGTCGCGGCTGGAGCCGCTCCTGCACGCGGTGACGTGCTACGCCTCCTGCTCGCGCGCGATCGCGCGCCAGCCGATGTCGCGGCGATGGAATTCGCTGGCCCAGTGGATCCGTTCCACGCCGGCGTAGGCATGCCGCTGCGCCTCGGCCACGCTGTCGCCCAGCGCCGCCACGCACAGCACGCGGCCGCCGGCGCTGAGCACGCGGCCCTGCGCGTCCAGCGTGGTGCCGGCATGGAACACCTTGGCGTTGGCCGGCACCGCGTCCAGGCCGGTGATCGCTTCGCCGGTGACCGGGGTCTCCGGATATGGCGCCGCCGCCAGCACCACGCCCAGCGACGGGCGCGGATCCCACTGCGCCTCGGTGGCGTGCAGGCGTTCTTCGAGCGCGGCCTCTATCAGGTCGAGCAGGTCCGACTGCAGGCGCAGCATCACCGGCTGCGTTTCCGGGTCGCCGAAGCGCACGTTGAACTCGATCACCTTGGCCGCGCCGCTGGCGTCGATCATCAGCCCGGCGTACAGGAAGCCGGTGAACGGCACGCCGTCGTCGCGCATGCCGCGCACGGTCGGCTCGACCACCTCGCGCATCACCCGTGCGTGCACCTCGGGCGTCACCACCGGCGCCGGCGAATACGCGCCCATGCCGCCGGTGTTGGGGCCGGTGTCGCCGTCGCCGACGCGCTTGTGGTCCTGGCTGGTGGCCATCGGCAGCGCGGTATGGCCGTCGACCATGGAGATGAAGCTGGCTTCCTCGCCGTCGAGGAATTCCTCGATCACCACGCGCGCACCGGCGTCGCCGAAGGCGTTGCCGGAGAGCATGTCGCGCACCGCGGCCTCGGCCTCGTCCAGCGACATCGCCACGATCACGCCCTTGCCCGCGGCCAGGCCATCGGCCTTGATCACGATCGGCGCGCCCTTGTCGCGGACATAGGCCAGCGCGGCCTCGACCTCGGTGTGCACGGCGTAGAACGCGGTGGGAATGCCATGGCGCTGCAGGAAATCCTTGGCGTAGGCCTTGCTGCCTTCCAGCTGCGCGGCGGCGGCGCTGGGGCCGAAGATGCGCAGTCCGGCGGCGCGGAAGCGGTCGACCACGCCCAGCACCAGCGGCACTTCCGGGCCGACCACGGTCAGCGCCACGCCTTCGTCCTGTGCCAGCGCCAGCAGTCCGTCGAGGTCGTTGACCTTGACCGGCACGTTGCGGCACTTGGCCTCGCCGGCGGTGCCGGCATTGCCGGGCGCCACCAGCACTTCGTCGACACGGGGGGACTGGGCCAGCTTCCAGGCCAGGGCGTGTTCGCGGCCGCCGGAGCCGATGACGAGCAGTTTCATGGTGTTGAATTGTCCATTCCAAGAAAGAGGAGAAGCGCCAACTTGAAGAGGAAGCCTAGCCAGATTTCGAGCTTGCGAAGGCTTTCGGTGGTCTCTGTGAGATTGCCGCGACGGTCGGTACAGCGAAGTTTGCGATTTCCTGCCATTGCCAATTCCCGCGGAGGTCTGACTACCCAAGCTAAACATCTCTCAGGAGCGATCAACGGGCGAGCATTGTAAAAATCCTGCGTACAGGAAGCGCCGTTGAAGCGCTCCCCGCCAATCGCAAGGCCGGTAGCGTCGATCGAGACGACGCGCGGGCCTCACGTGCAGCCTTCGCGCTGCAGCGCCTCGGGGAAAGGGTAGGTCCAGGTCTTCGCGTCCAGCACGAAGCGGTGGGTGCGCTGCACCGGGCGCTGGCCGCAGTCCGTGCCGGTTTCCTCGATCAGCAGCGGCCACACGCGGGCGGCGTGGTCGCGGTCGTCGAAGCGCAGGGCGAAATCGATGGCGAACTGGCCGGCCTTGCAGTCCGCGGCCGCATCGGCGGCCTCGCAGTCGGCGGCGGCGCTGTTGTCGATGTGGCTGCGCACGCTGCCGGCGTCCACCAGGCCCTTGGGGCCGGGCAGGATCAGGGTCTGCGATTGCAGCGCGTAGCCCTGGCCGAACCAGCCGTCCTCCACGCGGAACCCGTAGAAATCGCTGCCGGCGCGGACGATGCCGACCTCGCCCGGCTGGCCGTTGCTGCCGTAGGTGCCGCCGGTGCGCTCGGCGGCGACGGCGAAGCCCTGGGCCTCGGGACGCAGCACGTAGAAGTCGATGGTGCCCGGCTCCGGGTGGCCGGCATCGCGCAACGCGCCGCACACCGCCAGCAACTGCTGCCAGCCGTCGCCGATGACCACCGGCTGTTCGGCGCAGACCTGCCAATCCACCGCGTGGCTATCGCCGTCCTGGGTCCATTGCCCCGGCCAGTGCCCGGCGAGCGTGGCGGCGCTGCCGTAGCGTTGCTGCAGGAACGCGAGCAGGCGCGCGGTGCGGCTGACGTGGGCTGACGTCGCGGCGCTGGCGGGCGCGGCCGCAGGCGCTGCGGCCGATGTGGGCGCCGCCTGCTTGCAGCCGCCCAGCACGATGGCGCCGACCAGGGCCAGCACGGCGAACGGACGCGGCGCGACAGCGGACATGCGCATCGCTGCAGACCTCAGTGACGGAAGTGGCGCACGCCGGTGAACACCATGGCGATGCCGTGCTCGTCGGCCGCGGCGATGACCTCGGCGTCGCGCATCGAACCGCCGGGTTGGATCACTGCCTTGATGCCGGCCGCGGCGGCGGCGTCGATGCCGTCGCGGAACGGGAAGAACGCATCGGAGGCCATCACCGAGCCTTCCACGACCAGGCCGGCGTCGGTGGCCTTGATGCCGGCGATGCGCGCCGAGTACACCCGGCTCATCTGCCCGGCGCCGACGCCGATGGTGCGGTGGTCCTTGGCGTAGACGATGGCGTTGGACTTGACGTACTTGGCCACCTTCCACGCGAACAGCAGGTCGGCGAACTGCGCCTCGCTCGGCGCCAGCCGGGTCACCACCTTCAGCGCATCGCGCGGCACCACGTGGGCGTCGCTGGTCTGCAGCAGGATGCCCGAGCCGACCCGCTTGCTGTCGATGCCGTAGGCGCCGTCGCCGGCGGGGATGCGCAGCACGCGCACGTTGGCCTTCTTCTTGGCGTATTCCAGCGCGGCGTCGTCGTAGTCGGGGGCGATCAGCACCTCGACGAACTGGCGGTCCAGGATCGCCTGTGCGGTGGCCGCATCCAGGCGCCGGTTGAAGGCGATGATGCCGCCGAAGGCGCTGGTCGGGTCGGTGGCGTAGGCCAGTTCGTAGGCGTCGCCGCAGCCGGCGCCGACCGCCACGCCGCACGGGTTGGCGTGCTTGACGATGACGCAGGCCGGGGCGTCGAACTGGCGCACGCATTCCCAGGCCGCATCGCTGTCGGCGATGTTGTTGTAGGACAGCTCCTTGCCCTGCAGCTGGGTGAAGGTGGCCAGGGTGCCGGGCGTGGGGGAGAGGTCGCGGTAGAACGCGGCCTGCTGGTGCGGGTTCTCGCCGTAGCGCAGTTCCATCACCTTGACGAAGCTGGAATTCATCTGCGCCGGGAACGGGCTGCGCGCCGGCACCGCGGCGTCGCTGGCGGTGACCGCGGACAGGTAGTTGCTGATCGCCGCGTCGTACTGGGCGACGCGGTTGAACGCGGCCACGGACAGGGCGAAGCGCTTGGCCGCCGACAGCCGGCCGTCGTTGGCCTCCAGCTCGGCCAGCAGTTCGGCGTACTGCGCCGGGTCGGTGGCCACGGCCACGCGGGCGAAGTTCTTGGCCGCCGAGCGCAGCATCGCCGGGCCGCCGATGTCGATGTTCTCCACCGCGTCGGCGAGCGTGCAGTCGGCCTTGGCGGTGACCGCCTCGAACGGATACAGGTTGAGCACCAGCAGGTCGATCGCGGCGATGCCGTGTTCGGCCATCACCGCATCGTCGGTGCCCGCGCGGCCGAGCAGACCGCCGTGCACCAGCGGGTGCAGGGTCTTGACCCGGCCGTCCATCATTTCCGGGAAGCCAGTCAGTTCGGACACGTCCTTCACCGCCAGCCCGGCCTCGCGCAGCGCCTTGGCGGTGCCGCCGGTGGACAGCAGTTCGACGTTGCGCGCGGCCAGTGCGCGGGCCAGGTCGATCAGGCCGGTCTTGTCGGAAACGGACAGCAGCGCCCGGCGCACGGGCAGGAAATCGGAGGACATGGGGCAGGGCGGGGGCAGCGGAACGGGCCGCCATTGTAGGCGCTGAGGCCCGCCGACGCCCGGCCGGCGCGCCCGCCCGGCGCGTCGATCGCGCTTGTGGAGGCCCATTGCAGGCGATCGCGACGAGGGCTCGGCGGCCCATGCGGTGTTGCGCTCCCGCGCTGCGGGCGGTGCTGCGCGGACCGGGCGCCGTGTCGCCGATCGTGCATGCGAAGGCCCGTTTCAGACGAATGCGACGAAGACGGCGTGCCCATGGCAGCGTCGCCGCCGTACCGCAGGCGGCGCTACATGGCTGTCGCGTGTCGACGAGGCCCACCGGCGGTGTCGCTGCGCGCGCGTGGCCTGTCGTGGACAAACGGGCTGGAGGGCGGGGTGCGCGCACGCCATCGCGCGCGCCGCCGCTGCGATGCATTAGGCTGTCGCCGCCCCGCCCTCGCCGTCAGGACCACGCGCGTGTCGATCTATGCCCTCAAAGGACGTTTCCAGGACCTGCTGCGGCCGGGCGTGCGCGTGCTGGACCGACTGGGCGTCACCGCCAACCAGGTGACGGTGGCCGCGGCGCTGCTGTCGCTGCTGGTCGCCGCGGTGGTCTACGCGCAAGGCGCGGCGCAGCCGCTGTGGTACGCGCTGCTGCCGGTGTGGATGCTGCTGCGGATGGCCTTGAACGCGGTGGACGGCATGCTGGCGCGCGAGTTCGGCCAGCAGTCGCGGCTGGGCGCCTACCTCAACGAACTGTGCGACGTGGTGGCCGATGCGGCGCTGTACCTGAGCCTGCTGAGCGTGCCGGGCGTGATGGGCGGCTGGGTGTGGTTGATGGTGCTGACCGCGGCGCTGACCGAGTATGCCGGGGTGCTGGGGCTGATGGTCGGCGCCAGCCGCCGTTACGATGGGCCGATGGGCAAGAGCGATCGCGCCTTCTGCGTCGGCGTGCTGGGGGTGTTGCTGGCGTGCGGGTTGCCCGGTGCGCCAGCCGTCAATGGCTTCGCTGGGGTGGTGGCGTTCCTGTGCGTGTCGACGACGGTGCGCCGCGTCGCGGCCGGATTGCGCGAGGCGGACGCGGCAGACTGAGCGCGGCGGCGCGCGCGGATCGAATCACGAGTGATGTCAGGTCAGACAGGGAATCGGCAACGGATGCGGCAGGTCAACGAAAGCGAATTCGCCAGTTTCGACGGCACACGGCTGTTCTACCGGCATTGGCCGGCTACCGCGCCGGTGGCGCCGCCCAGGGCGATCGTGCTGCTGCACCGCGGCCACGAGCATTCCGGGCGGGTCATGCACCTGGCCGAGGAGCTGGGCCTGGACGACTGCGCGGTGTTCGCCTGGGATGCGCGCGGCAACGGCCGCTCGCCCGGCGCACGTGGCGATGCGCCCGGCTTCCCGGCACTGGTGCGCGACCTCGACCGCTTCGTCGCGCACATCGGCGAAGTCCACGGCATCGCCGTGCAGGACATCGTGGTGGTGGCGCAGAGCGTGGGTGCGGTGGTCGCCAGCACCTGGGTGCACGACTACGCGCCGCCGCTGCGCGCGCTGGTGCTGGCCTCGCCGGCGTTCAAGGTCAAGTTGTACGTGCCGTTCGCGCGGCCCGGGCTGGCCTTGCTGCAGAAGCTGCGCGGCAACTTCTTCGTCAACAGCTACGTCAAGCCGCAGTGGCTGACCCACGACCCGGCGCGGGTCGAGAGCTACCGCAACGATCCGCTGATCACCCGGCCGATCTCGGTGCGCGTGCTGCTGGGCCTGTACGCGGCGGCCGACCGCGTGGTCGGCGATGCGCAGGCGATCACCGTGCCGGTGCAGTTGCTGGTGTCCGGCAGCGATTTCGTGGTGCACCGCGGCCCGCAGGACCGCTTCTACGAGCGCCTGTCCTCGCCAGTGAAGGAGCGCCACCTGCTGCCCGGTTTCTTCCACGACACCCTGGGCGAGCGCGACCGCGCGCCGGCGCTGGCGCAACTCCGCCGCTTCGTGCGCGAGCGCTTTGCCGCCGCGCCGGCGCTGCCCAGCCTGTTGCAGGCGCACCGGCATGGCCCGACCTTCGAGGAAGCCGAACGCCTGGCCTGGCCGCCGGAGCGCTACAGCCTGCACGACCTGCGCTGGCGCGGTGTGCGCGCCGGCCTGCGCCTGGGTGGGCGGCTGTCCGAGGGCATCGCCCTGGGCCTGCAGACCGGCTTCGATTCCGGCAGCACGCTGGACTACATCTATCGCGACCAGGCCGCCGGGCGTGGCCCGCTGGGGCGGATGATCGATCGCAACTACCTGGATGCGATCGGCTGGCGCGGCATCCGCGTGCGCCGCCAGCATCTGCACGAACTGCTGGGCCTGGCGATGCAGCGGCTGCGCGCCGCCGGCCTGCCGGTGCGCGCGCTGGACATCGCCGCCGGTCACGGCCGCTATGTGCTGGAAGCGCTGGCCGGCGGCAGCCAGCGCGCCGACGCGATCCTGCTGCGCGATTTCAGCCCTCTGAATGTGGAGCAAGGCCGCGCACTGATCGCCACGCTCGGCGCCACCGACATCGCCCGCTTCGAACAGGGCGACGCCTTCGACCGCGACGCGCTGGCCGCGTTGCAGCCGCGGCCGACGCTGGCAGTGGTGTCGGGCCTGTACGAACTGTTCCCGGACAACGACCAGGTGCTGCGCTCGCTGCAGGGCGTGGCCGCGGCGGTGGAGCCGGGCGGCTACCTGGCCTACACCGGCCAGCCCTGGCATCCGCAGCTGGAGTTCATCGCCCGCGCGCTGACCAGCCACCGCGGCGGTGCGGCCTGGGTGATGCGCCGGCGCACCCAGCAGGAGATGGACGAACTGGTGCGCGCGGCCGGCTTCCGCAAGCTCGAGCAGCGCATCGACGAGTGGGGCATCTTCACCGTGTCGCTGGCGCAGCGGATCGCGCCATGAGCATGGCGGTCGCACGGCCGTGGCGGCGTGCGCTGGCCTGGCTGGCGCTGCTGGGGCCGTTCTTCTTCCTCAGCTACGGCCTGGCCAACACGCTGGCCGCGCGTCGCGCGGAGGTGCCGTCGCTGCCGTTCGCCTGGGAAAGCCAGATCCCGTTCTGGCCGTGGACCATCGTGCCGTATTGGTCGATCGACCTGTTCTACGTGATCTCGTTCTTCGTCTGCCGCACGCGTGCCGAACTGGACACGCATGCGCGGCGCCTGCTCACCGCGCAGGTGCTGGCGGTGAGTTGCTTCCTGCTGTGGCCGCTGCGCTTCGGTTTCGAACGGCCGCCGACCGAGGGCGTGTTCGGCTGGCTGTTCGCGGTGCTGCTGGGCTTCGACAAGCCGTTCAACCAGGCGCCGTCGCTGCACATCGTGCTGCTGGTGGTGCTGTGGGTGCGCTATGCGCAGCACCTGCACGGGCTGGCGCGGTGGGCCCTGCACGGTTGGTTCGCGCTGATCGGGCTGTCGGTGCTGACCACCTACCAGCATCACTTCCTCGACGTGCCCACCGGCCTGGCCGCCGGCTGGTTGTGCGTGTGGCTGTGGCCGGAGCGCATCGCCGCGCCGTGGCGGGCGGCGGCACCGGCGCGCGATCCGCGGCGCTGGCGCCTGGCTGCGCTGTACCTGCTTGGCAGCGCGGCCTGCGTGGCGGCCGCACGCGCGCTCGGCGGCGCCGGCTGGTGGCTGCTGTGGCCGGCGCTGTCGCTGCTGCTGGTCGCGCTCACTTATGCGCTGCTCGGCCCGCTGGGCCTGCAGAAGCGCGCCGACGGCCGCCTGAGCCTGGCCGCGCGCTGGCTGTACGCGCCGTACCTGGCTGCCGCCTGGCTCAACTCGCGCGCGTGGACCTGGCGCGATCCGGCGCCGCGCGAAATCGCCGACGGGGTCTGGCTCGGGCGCATGCCCGGCCGCGGCGAACGCACGCGCTTCGCCGCGGTGGTCGATGTCAGTGCGGAGCTGTCGTTACGCGAGGCGCAGGCGCACGATCGCGTGGTGCCGATGCTGGACCTGGTGGCGCCGCCGGCCATGGCCTTGCGCGCCGCCGCCGACGCGATCGAAACGGCGCGCGTGCACGGCCCGGTGCTGGCCTGTTGTGCGCTGGGGTATTCGCGCAGCGCCGCCGCGGTCGCCACCTGGCTGCTGCACAGCGGCCGTGCCGCCACGCTGGACGACGCACTGGCGCAGCTGCGGGCACGCGCGCCGCGGATCGTGCTGGGGCCGGCGCAGCGTGCCGCCATCGCCGCCGCCTGCACGGCACCACCAGCGCCGCTGCAGGCGCAGGAGCTGCCGGCATGAGCACGCCGCTGGAACTGCGCGCGATGGCGGCGGTGCTGCGTCAGGTGGCGCCGCTGGATCGGCTGTCGCTGCTGCTGCTCGCGGTGACGGTGGCGCTGGCGGCGTGGTATGCCGGCGGCGGCGCGCTGCTCGCGGTGGTCTGGTGCGGCGTCGCCGCGTTGGCCGGCCTGTTGCAGCGCTACTGGGCGGCGCGGGTGGGTCTGGACGTGGCGCTGCTCGAGGCGGTGCTGGCCGAGCCGGACCTGCAGCGCGCCGGTGCCGACCTGGACGCGGCCCTGCAGCGCTTGGGCCTGCTGCGCACGCTGCCGCCGCCGCGCGACTGGTTGGCGCGCTGGCAGGGCATGCGGCGCCTGCTGCGGCGGCAGTTGGCCTGTTTCGCCCTGCAGGTGCTGGCCTTGGTGCTTGCGCTGTGCACGGCGCCAACCGGCTGGTTGGCACCGCAATGACGCGAGCATCCACGCCGTTGTTGCCGACCGCGATCGATCCCGATCACGCAGCGCTGTGGCAGCGTCTGCAGGCCGATGGCTTCGGCGAAGGCGAGGCAGCGCTGCCGGCGTTCGAGCGCCGCGTCGCCGAGGAGGCCGGCGTCTCCCTGGCGCTGGCCGCGCAACTGGTCGAGGAATACCGGCGCTTCTGCTTCCTGGCCTGCGTCGCCGGCGAGGAGATCACGCCGAGTCCGCTGGTCGACCAGGCCTGGCATGCGCACCTCACCGATACGCGCGAGTACTGGCAGCGGTTCTGTCCGCAGGTCCTGCGCCGCACGCTGCACCACCATCCCGGGCGCGGCGACCCGGCCGACGCCACGCGCTTCCAGGCGCAGTACCGCGCCACCCTGGCGCACTACCGGCACTACTTCGGCGAACCGCCGGTGGCGTGTTGGCCGGCGCCGGCCGGTACGCGGCCACCCGCGCCGGCGACCCGCCAGGCACGCACGCGCCGTGTCGCGCCCGCGCGCGGCGGCATCGCCCTGTGGGGCTGGATGCTGGGCATGGCGCTGCTGTTCGCGGTGCTGTGGCAGCGCCACGGCCCGCTTGCGCCGCTGCACTGGCCCGG
The DNA here is from genome assembly GCF_001043115.1 of Xanthomonas sp. NCPPB 1128. Lineage (GTDB taxonomy): Bacteria > Pseudomonadota > Gammaproteobacteria > Xanthomonadales > Xanthomonadaceae > Xanthomonas_A. The sequence continues at coordinate 260,536 of NZ_LFME01000002.1, forward strand.
ACCGCCGTTCCTGCTGCTGTTCCTGGCCGGCATCGGCCTGGCCTGGAGCCTGGGCGCGCGCCTGCGCCTGGCCGTGCGCGGACTGCGCCGCGCGGCGCTCGATACGCCACTGGACGCCACCGAACTGGCCTATCTGGCCGGCGGCAGCGAGCGCGTTGCCGACCAACAACTGGCCTTGCTGCTGGCGGCGGGCGGGGTGCGTCTGGAGGCCGAGCCGCACGTGCGCCGCCACGCGCGGCTGCGGCTCACCAGTGTCGCGGCACCGCCGGCGCTGCAGCGCGCGCTGGCGATCGTGCGCGCGCATCCGATCCTGCAGCAGGCGCTGGCGGCGTTGCAGCGCGACGCCGCGCCACTGCGCCGGGTACTGGTCGCGAAGGGGCTGTGGCTGGGCCACGGACAGGCGCTGTGCGCACGCCTGTTCGGCGCCGCGCCGTTGCTGGCGCTGTGGACCCTGGGCTTGATGAAGTTGCGCATTGGCCTGCAGTTGCAGCGCCCGATCGGTTTCCTGGTGGCGGCGATGGTGGTGGTCACGGTGGTTGCGCTCGGCTTCCTGCTCACGCCGCCGCGGCGCAGCGTCGCCGGCGACGCGCTGCTGGCCGAGCGCGAGGCGGCCTGGCGCGACGGCGTCGCCGCGCCCTCGCTGGCGCCCGGTTCGCATCTGGCGCTGCCGCTGGCCCTGGCTGGCACCAGCGTCCTGATGACCACGCCCTGGGCGGACTACCATGCCTTGCGCGCGCCGGCGCCCAACGGCCGCGGCGGTAGCTGTTCGACCAGCAACTGCGGTGGCGACGGTGGCAGCAGCGCTGGCGGCAGCAGTTGCGGCGGCGGTGGCTGCGGCGGGTGTGGAGGCGGCGACTGATGGCCGGTTCGACCTGGCAGGCCCGGCGTGCGCAGTGGCGCGTTCGCCTGGCGCTGGCGTTGCGTGAGTGCGGGGCCACGCCCAACGGCGTGTCCTGGGCCGGATTGGCCTGCGCGGTGCTGGCGGCGCTGATGTTCGCCCTGGCCTGGCGCGAGCCGCCGGCCCATGCCGCCGCGCTGCTGGTGCTGGCGGCGCTGGCGCTGCAGGCGCGGCTGTTGTGCAACCGCCTGGACGGGCTGTTGGCGCATCAGGCGCAGCTGATCGGCCGTGCCGGCACGGTGTACAACGAGGCGCCGGACCGGTTGTCGGACGTGGCGGTGTGCCTGGGCGTGGGCTACCGCCTGCAGCCGGTGCTGGGCATCGGCGCGGAACCGGGCTGGGCCGCCGCCTTGCTGTGCGTGGGCACCGCCTACGTGCGCATGCTCGGCCTGGCCTGCGCGGTGCGCGAACCGTTGCAGGGTCCGATGGCGCGCGTGCAACGCATGCATTGGTTGTCGCTGGGCGCACTGCTGGCGGCCGCGGCGCTGCTGCTGCAGCACGCCACACTGGCCTACATGATTCTTGCCGTGGCGCTGGCGCTGCTGATCGCCGCCGCCGCCCTGACCATCGTGATCCGCGTGCGCGCTATCGTGCGCGAACTGGAGTGGAAATGATCGCCCGCCTGATCGCCCGCGGCTGCAGTGCCGCGATCCGTTTGCTCACCGGTGCGCGTGCGTTGTGGCGCGGCTGCATGCCATCCAGCGAGCGCCGGGTGTACTACGGCAACCACGCCAGCCACGGCGATTTCGTGCTGATCTGGTCGTCGCTGCCGGCATCGCTGCGGCGCGAGGTGCGGCCGGTGGCGGCGGCCGACTACTGGCAGCGCGACGCGTTGCGCCGCTACCTGATCCACGCGGTGTTCAACGGCGTGCTGATCGAGCGCGACCCGCAACAGCGCCAACGCGATCCGATCGCCTGCCTGTGCGAGGCGGTCGACGCCGGCGGTTCGCTGATCCTGTTTCCGGAAGGCACGCGCAACACCGAGGACGGCCTGCTGCCGTTCAAGAGCGGTCTCTATCACCTGGCGCGGCAGCGTCCGGAACTGGAATTCGTGCCGGTGTGGATCGACAACCTCAAGCGGGTGATGCCCAAGGGCATGTGGCTGCCGCTGCCGCTGCTGTGCACCACCACCTTCGGCGAGCCGCTGCGGCTGGATGCCGGCGAGGACAAGCAGGCCTTCCTCGATCGCGCGCGTGCGGCCTTGCTGGCCCTCGCGCCGGAGCAGGCGGAGGCGGCCCGATGAATCCGATCGCCTTGAGCGAACACCTGCAGCAGTCCTCGCTGCGGCAGCAGACGGTGTGGTTGTTCCTGGGCATCGCCACGGTGCTGATCGTGGCCACGCTGATCGCCGAGACCCTGCGCTGGCGTGCGCGCGGACGGCCCAGCGCAGTGCTGGACAACCTGGTGGCGCGGATCCGCGCCTGGTGGGTGATGGCCGCGGTGGTGGCGCTGGCGTTCGCCTTCGGCCGGTTGGGCGTGATCGTGCTGTTCGCGCTGGTGTCGCTGTTCGCGCTGCGCGAGTTCATCACCCTCACCCCGACCCGGCGCGGCGACTACTACGCGCTGCTGGCCGCGTTCTACGTGGTGCTGCCGTGGCAGTACTGGCTGGTGTGGAGCGACTGGTACGGCCTGTACACGCTGCTGATCCCGGTCTATGCGTTCCTGGTGCTGCCGATCCTGGCGACCATCGGCGGCGACACCACGCGCTACCTGGAGCGTACCGCCAAGGTGCAGTGGGGGCTGATGATCTGCGTGTTCTGCATCTCGCACGTGCCGGCGCTGTTGAACCTGCGCATTCCCGGCTACGAGGACCGCAACCTGCTGCTGTTCGCGTTCCTGGTGATCGTGGTGCAGTCCTCGGACGTGCTGCAGTACGTGTGGGGCAAGCTGCTCGGCCGGCACCTGATCGCGCCGAAGTTGTCGCCGTCCAAGACCGTGGAAGGCTTCGTCGGCGGCATCCTCTCGGCCAGCCTGCTCGGCGCGGCGCTGTGGTGGATCACCCCGTTCTCGCCGCAGCAGGCGTTCGCGCTGGCGCTGGTCGCCAACCTGATGGGCTTCTTCGGCGGCCTGGTGATGTCGGCGATCAAGCGCGACCGCGGCATCAAGGACTGGGGCCACATGATCGAAGGCCACGGCGGCGTGCTCGATCGCTTGGACTCGGTGTGTTTTGCGGCGCCGGTGTTCTTCCACCTGATCCGCTATGGGTGGGTGTGAGAGGCTGGGATTGGGGATGGTGGGATTTGGGATTCGCTGGAGCGTCGCGCGGTGAGAGTGTTGCGGCTGCGTAGGAGCGGCTTCAGCCGCGATGCTTTCCCGATCGCGCGTCGGCGCTAATCGCGCAACAAGAGGGCAAGAATTGCTTTCGGATACCCACAGCCGTTCGTCTGGCCGGCGATGGAAGTTGAGTGATGCGGTCGCGCTTTGTCGCGATGGTGTGGCGTCGGATTCGTTGTAGTAGGGCTGCAGCTCTGGTGCTGCAGCCAGTGTCGCGTCGGGGCTGAAGCCCCTCCCACAATGGCGAGGCATGCGCTTCGGCGTTCGGTGGTTTCTTCGCCGCGGTAGTGCGTTCGCTATCGTCTGGTGGATTTCAGGCGTCGCGGCTGAAGCCGCTCCTACGAGGGCGATGCGCAGCGATTACAAGCAGGATCGCGTGCTGTGTCGGATCGCTTGCCACTCACGTCATGCAGCACAGCCTGCTGCAATCCCGAATCCCGGCTTCACCAGCCGCAGGCTGGTCATCCCGAATCCCCAATCCCGAATCCCGGCCCTCACTCAAGCCAGCCCATATTCCTTGAGCTTCTTGCGCAGGGTGGCGCGGTGGATGCCCAGCAGCGCAGCGGCGCGGCTCTGGTTGCCTTCGCAATGGTTCAGCACTTCCACGAACAACGGGATCTCCATCTCGCGCAGCACGATCTCGTACACGTCGTCGGCGTCGCAGCCGTCGAGGTCGCGCAGGTAGCGGCGAACCGATTGCGCCACGTGTTCGCGCAGGGGCGGCTTCGGCGCGCCGCGACTGGAGTCAGGACGAGTGGTGGCGGCGTTCAAGTTCGACGGATCCCCGGATGACAGCGGCGCCGGACGGCAGGAGGGCCGACGCGGGGGGACGAGTCTAGCGCGTGGCCTGCGCCGCTGCCATGGCGGAGTGCCCGAACGCAGCGTTCTCAGTGGAAGTCGAAACTGAATGCCGCAGTCTCGGCGGCCGGTTCGCGCACCTGGAACGCGATCTGTGCGCTCTGTCCCGGCGCAAGTGTGGCGCTGTCCGGGCGTGAGCGGCCCAGGTACTCCTGCGGGCGCAGCACGCGGCTGCCGATGGTGCGGCCGTCGGTGTCGGCCAGCGACAGTTGCAGCAGCGGCCAGGCCTGCGCCCAGCGCGCATCGTTGCGGAAGGTCGCCTGCACCTGCAGGGTGCCGGCATGGCCGGGCAGCGGCCGCACCTCGCGGCTGAGCATGGTGAAGGCGGCCGGCTCGCGCCAGGCCGGCACGCTGCAGCGCAGGACCTGGCAGACCCCGGCCACCCACGGCCGCCAGCGCGGGTCGGCGCCCAGGCGCTGGCGATCGGCGATCAGGATCTGCAACGCCAGCAGCAGGCCCAGCCCAAGCAGCGCGATCCACTGCCACGGTGCGGCACGCAGCACCGGGCGGCGCGTGCGTGAGCCATGCAGGAAGCTCGGCGCGGCGGCGGCGGCAGGCGCGGTGGGGGCGGTAGCGGGTGTCGCGGCCGCGGCCGGTGCCAGTACGGGGTCTGTCGCCGATGCGGGCGCTGGTGGCAGCGCCTCCGAGTCGCCCGCGTCAGGCATGGCGTGGGGCGCTTCGGCTTCGGTGGTGGCCTCGGTCTCGATCGGCTTCACGTTCGCAGACGCTGGCGAGACGCTCGGCGCTAAGGGCGCTAAGGGCGCTACGGGCGCTACGGGCGGCGCTGCGGTGTCGGCCAGCGGCGCCGCGGCTGCTGGCGCATCGTCGCCCGCTGCCGGCGCGACCGGCGTCTCGTCCCGCGAGGCGGCCGGATCGGGCTGACGCAACAAGGTGGCGAGGCTGGGGCGGGGCGGAGTGCGATCGGGCATGCGCGCGGGCGACGACGGCGAGAGCCGTATTCAAGCATGCGCCGGCCGGATCTGCAGCGCGCTCCCGGTGGATCGTGGCTTTTGTCAGCGCTAGAGGCGTGACCGAGCGAGTATCCCCCAGCGTGCTCAGCGCGACTTGCGGGTGTCGAGCAGGTCCAGCAGGCCGGCGCGCTGGCGTGGGCTCAGGCTTTCGAAGCGCTCCAGCAGGCGCAGTTGCTGGTCGGTGAACTGGTACTGGTTGGGCAACTCGCCGATGGCGGCGGCGTCCACCGCGATCGGTTCGCCGAACACGCGCTCGCCGCGGCCGGTGGCCAGGTACTCGAAGCTCAGCCCGCTGCGGCGGGCCAGGGCGATCAGGTGCTCCACGGCCGGTGCGGTGCCTTCGGCCATTTCCCACTGCGCCACGGCGCTGCGGGTCACGCCCAGGTCCAGCGCCAGGGCCTCCTGGGTCAGGCCGGTGAGCTTGCGCGCTTCGCGCACCCGTTCGTACAGCTTGCTGTTCACACGCACCTCCGCAGGGGAGGCGAGATATAGCCGCGCCGGCCGTGGCGGTTGGTTCGTATCGCTATCTATCGGTGAAATGTTAGAAATACTGTCGATTCATGTTGGGCCGGTCCGCCTCGGCGCGAATCGTGCTGGCCTGGCATGCCGTGGGTGAGGCGCTCCCGGCGCGACCGCGCCCCGGTTCAGTCGCGGCGCACGCCGTCGATGCGCATCCAGTCGCCGTCCTGTTCGGTGCGCAGCTCGGTGAACCACGGCGCATAACGCTGCAGCAGCTCCTGTTCCTGGCCGTGCAGGATGCCGGACAGGGCGATGCGCCCGCCCGGCGCCACGCGCGCGGCCAGGGTCGGCGCCAGCGCGTCCAGCGCCGAGGCGAGGATGTTGGCCACCACCACCGGATAGGTGGCCGCTGGTTCGTCGGCAGGCAGGTACACCGCCAGGCGCTCGCCCACGGCGTTGCGCTCGGCGTTGTCGTGGCTGGCCAGCAGCGCCTGCGGATCGTTGTCCACGCCCACCGCGGCGGCGGCGCCCAGCTTCAGCGCGGCCAGCGCCAGGATCCCCGAGCCGCAGCCGAAATCGAGCACGCGCGCCTGCGCCAGGACGCCATCGGTGGCCAGCGCGTCCAGCCAGCGCAGGCACAGCGCGGTGGTCGGGTGGGTGCCGGAGCCGAACGCCAGGCCCGGGTCCAGGCGCACCACCGCGGCGTCGGCGCCGCTGGCCTCCTCCGGCAGGTCGTGGTTCCACGGCACGATGAAGGTGCGTTCGCCGAAGCGCATCGGCTGGAACTGGTCCAGCCAGGCCCGCTCCCAATCCTGGTCGTCGACCTTGCGGAACGTGGCCTGGGTCCAGTCCAGTCCGGGATCGAACGCCTCCAGCGCGGCCAGCAGCACCAGCGCGTCCTGTTCTTCGGGGAACAGGGCGGTGAGCACCAGCGTGCCCCACAGCGGGGTCTCGCCCACGCCCGGTTCCAGGATCGCGCGTTCGTTGCTGGTGTCGGCGTCGGCATCGAGCAGGGTCACCGCCAGCGCGCCGACATCCTCCAGCGCAGTCTCGTAGCGGGGCTGTGTGGCATCGGTGCAGCGCAGGGTCAGTTCGAGGAACGGCATCGGTCGGTGGGGCAATGAGGGGAAGCGCGCATCTTAGACGGGCGGCGGACGTTGCGCTGGAGGTTGCCCGGCCAGCGTAGCGGGGTGGGGCGTGCGTGTCGGCGGGTGACGACCGACCGACGACCGACCAGCGGCGTTCGGCCTGCGACTGCGCGACGGCGGTGCGTGGTGTCGCGCTGGCGCCGGCCGTTCGCCTGGGGACCGGCGGGTGCGCGATCGCCATCGGGTCCGGTCGCATCGCCGCTCGGGTGGCGCTGGACAGCCGAAAGGGCTGCCGCGCGTCACGCCACGGGAGCGATGAGGCCGGATCAACGCGGAGCCGGCCCGCGGCGCCCGGCTGAAAGGCCCGGCAAGGCGTCTAGGCGCTGAGAGGCCAGGACCCGCGCTGCGACTGGGTGCCGCGCCGCCCATCGCGCCGTGCCGTTCGTCCGTGCCGCCGCTCCGCGCATCCGTGCGTCGATGCCGGGGCATGCACTTGGCGCATGCCACGGCCGCGGCCTGGGGTAGACTGCCGGCTCGCAGCGGCCGGGCGACAGGGGGTCCGGCTGCGCTTCTGCCCGTTGTCCGGCTCTCTCGCGCATGCCTGTCGTGTCCCGTCCAACCTGGCTGTTGCTGGCGCCCGCCGCGCTGTTGCTGGGCGTGGTCGCCTATCGCGCGCTGTCGCTGCCGGCGGCACCGGCGGCGCCCGCGGCAACGACCGCGGTGGCGGCCGGCACCGCCCCTGCGCCCGCCGCGCCGATTCCTCTGCCGATCCCGACGTCGACGCCGATGCGCCCGCGTGGGGATGCAGAGGGCGAACACGGCGCCGATCTCTACCGTGCCGCGCAGCAACTGTCGATCGCCGCCGCGCACGGCGACCCCGAGGCGTCCTGGCGGCTCAGCCGCATCTACGACTATTGCGCCGGCTATGCGATGGACCCGGTCGGCTACGGCGCCGACACCCGCGCGATCGCCGACGCGCGCCTGCCGACGTCGGCGCAGATGGTACAGGCGCGTGCCCGCGTCGGCCGCCGTTGCGCCGGTTTCGTGCCCGGCGACGGCCTGACCCGCCAGGCCATCGTCGCCCAGCGCGTGCAGGCCGCGCGCGGCGGCAACCTGGCCGCCCTAGCGGCGCTGCTGGCGCTGGGCCAGCCGTTGCATGCCGGTGCCGAGTACAAGCGCGATCTGGTCGCACGGGTGCGCGCCTCGGGCGATCCCGACGCCTACGTGGCGCTGGCGCCGGCGATGGGCCTGGCCGCCAGCGGCGACGATGGCATGGACGGCGGCGTGGCCGGTACCCAGTTTTCCGAATTGGCCTGGCAGCTGGCCGCCTGCAGGCTGGGATTGGATTGCGGCCCGGACAGCGAGTTGATGACCCGCTATTGCGCCAACGGCGGGATCTGCTCGCGCGACCCCACCCAGGATTTCAGCAGTTTTGTTTACGACGCCGCGGTCCCGCGGCAAGGCACGGACACGATGAACGACATGGTCAACCGACTGGTGGACACCACGGGAGCAGGCTCATGAATTACCGGCGATGGCTGCACGGCGCCAAATTCTGGTTCTGGGTCCTGGCCTTCGTCGCCTACTCGGCGGCGGCGGCGGGCCTGCTGCTGATCGACACCGCCGAACAGCGCTACCGCGGCCTGTCCAAGGTCGAACTGACCACGGCGCATTCGGCGCCCGACGTGCGCCGTGCCGGCGCCGCGCAGGTGGCGGCGATCTATCGCGCCAACAGCGGCATGCCGTTCTCCACCCTGGCCCCGGGCAGCACCTTCCAGATCGTCTGGCCGGACGGCTCCACCGAGACGGTGATGATCGTCAGCCCGACCTCGAGCCTGGGCGTGGAGCCGGTGGCGGGGACGCAGACGAAGTAGCCGGGATTCGGCATTGGGGATGGGGGATTCGGGAATGGTGGGCTGCGCGTGTGCCAGCCCGCTGCGATGCTGCTGGCTGCCGTAGGAGCGGCTTCAGCCGCGACGCCTCACAGGCAACCGGTCGCGGCTGAAGCCGCTCCTACGACACCACGGACGGCGTGCGCCGATCGCGCCACTCCGGATGGAGTGGCGCTTTTTCATCAGCACGTTTGGCGCCAGCCTGCGCCGGTGCCGCGTCTTGCCAATCCCAAATCCCGACTCCCGAATCCCAGCCGTTCCTACAACGCAATCGACTTGTTCTTGCGTTCGGCCAGGCGCTTTTCCAGGTAGTGGATGTTCTGGCCGCCGGCCTGGAAGCCCTTGTCGCGCATGATCCGCTGCTGCAGCGGGATGTTGGTCTTGATGCCGTCCACCACCATCTCGCTCAGCGCCACGCGCATGCGCGCGATCGCGGTCTCGCGGTCGGGGCCGTGCACGATCAGCTTGCCGATCATCGAGTCGTAGTTCGGCGGCACCTTGTAGCCGCTGTAGATGTGCGTGTCCACGCGCACGCCGGGGCCGCCGGGCGGGTGGAAGCCGGTGATCAGGCCCGGGTTGGGCATGAAGGTTTCCGGGTCCTCGGCGTTGATGCGGCACTCGATCGCATGGCCGCGCAGCACGATGTCCTTCTGCTTGATGCTGAGCTTGTGCCCGGCGGCGATGCGCAGCTGCTCGCAGACCAGGTCGATGCCGGTGATGCGCTCGGTGACCGGGTGCTCCACCTGGATACGCGTGTTCATTTCGATGAAGTAGAAGCGGCCGTTCTCGAACAGGAACTCGAAGGTGCCGGCGCCGCGGTAGCCGATGCGGATGCAGGCGTCCACGCAGACCTTGCCGATCTCGTTGCGCAGTTCCTCGGTGATGCCCGGCGCCGGCGCTTCCTCCACCACCTTCTGGTGGCGGCGCTGCATCGAGCAGTCGCGCTCGCCCAGGTGGATGGCGTTGCCCTGGCCGTCGGCCAGCACCTGGATCTCCACGTGGCGCGGATTCTCCAGGAACTTCTCCATGTACACCTGGTCGTTGCTGAAGGCGGCCTTGGCCTCGGACTTGGTGGTCTCGATCGCGGCCTTCAGCGCGGCCTCCGAATGCACCACGCGCATGCCGCGGCCGCCGCCGCCGCCGGCGGCCTTGATGATCACCGGATAGCCGATCTCGCGGGCGATCTTGGTGTTGGCGACGATGTCCTCGCCCAGCGGGCCGCCCGAGCCGGGCACGCACGGCACGCCGGCGGCCTTCATCGCGCGGATCGCCTCGACCTTGTCGCCCATCAGGCGGATGGTGTCGGCCTTGGGCCCGATGAAGATGAAGCCGGACTGCTCCACGCGCTCGGCGAAGTCGGCGTTCTCCGACAGGAAACCGTAGCCGGGGTGGATGGCCTGGGCATCGGTGACCTCGGCCGCGGCGATCAGCGCCGGGATGTTGAGGTAGCTCTCCGAAGAGGGCGCCGGGCCGATGCACACCGACTCGTCGGCCATGGCCACGTGCTTGAGGTTGCGGTCCACGGTGGAATGCACCGCGACCGTGCGGATGCCGAGCGTATGGCACGCGCGCAGGATGCGCAGCGCGATTTCGCCGCGATTGGCGATGACGACTTTATCGAGCATGGGATTCGGGATTCGAGATTGGGGATTCGTAGGGGGCAACGTCCTCCCGGATGGAGTGGGCGTTGTCCAGCGAACGAATCAGGGCGTTGAGTCGGGAAAAAACACGATCGAGCAGCGCGGCCAGCGAGGCGTCTGCGCCGCTGAAACCAAGCCTCACGGCGAGCTGGGTCTGGGTATCCAGTTCCGACAGCGAGCCACGGGCCATCGACAGGAAGCGCAGGTACTCCGCGGTGGATCTGCGGGCCGCCCCCTCGGCAATGTTGGAGGGAACACTGACGGCTGCTCGGCGCATCTGCGCGATGAGTCCGAAACGCTCGGAGTCGGGGAAGTGTTCGGTGATCCGGTAGATCGATTCGACCAGCGTCATCGCATCGCGCCAGACGTCCAGGCGCTCGTGCGGCCGCTGTTGCGAATCCCGAATCACGAATCCCTAATCCCGGCTACTGAATCACAAACAACGGCTGATCAAACTCCACCGGCTGGCCGCTTTCGCCCAGGATCGCGACGATGGTGCCGGAGACGTCGGCTTCGATCGGGTTGAACATCTTCATCGCCTCGATGATCGCCAGGGTCTCGCCGGCCTTGACCGTCTGGCCGACGCTGACGAAGGCGGGCTTGTCCGGCGACGGCGAGGTGTAGAAGGTGCCGACCATCGGCGCGCGCAGCACGTGGCCCTCGGGCAGGGCGTTGCCGGGCTTGGCGCTGCCGCCGGTGGAGGCCTCGGTGGGCGAGCTCATCGGCATCGGCGCGGCCGCGGCCGGCGCAGCCGCGGGGGCGGCAGCCACGTACTGCGGCGCGCTGGCGGTCATGCCCTTGGGGGTGCGGGCCAGGCGCACGCTTTCCTCGCCTTCCTTGATCTCGATCTCGGCGAGATTCGATTCTTCCAGCAGGTCGATCAGTTTCTTGATTTTGCGGAGATCCATAACGGCCTCGTGAGGTGACTTTGAAAAAGACCGGGCGCGCGGCCCGGGGACTCAGACGGGGGTGTGCGGTGCCGGTCGGGCCTGGGCGCGGCTCATGCGGCCGCTCCCAGCCGGGTCAGTGCCGCGTCCATCGCATAGCGGTAGCTGTCGGCGCCGAAACCGCACACCACGCCGACCGCGTGGTCGCTGAAGTAGCTGTGGTGGCGGAACGGCTCGCGGCGGTGCGGGTTGGACAGGTGGATCTCGATGAACGGGATCGCCACCGCCGCCAGCGCCTCGCGCAGCGCCACCGAAGTGTGGGTGAAGGCCGCCGGGTTGATCAGGATGAAGGCGGTGCCGTCGCCGCGCGCGGCCTGCACCCGGTCCACCAGCACGTGCTCGGCGTTGGACTGCAGGCTCTCCAGCGCGTGGCCGGCGGCGCTGGCCTGGGCCAGCAGCGCCGCATCGATCTGCGCCAGGGTGGCATGGCCGTACACGCCCGGCTCGCGGGTGCCGAGCAGGTTGAGGTTGGGGCCGTGCAGCAGCAGCAATCGCGCCATCGGAAACAAAGCAGCGGAAAGGGCGGCAGTCTGCGCGAAGCCGGCATTGCTGTCCAGTTCGGCGAAGTTGCGGGTGTTTTAAACAAATGTTTGATTTTGCCGCCGGTGTACGGCCGGTCTGAGCGGGGATGGCAGGCCGCGATGGCGCGGAACACGCACGCGCCTCCGGCTGCGGTTATGTCGCACCTTGTGCCGACCATGCAAGTGTCGCCGCAGCATGGGACGGCGGTATTGCAGCGGCGCTGCGCATCGGTGTGGCTGGAAGTGGTATATACCATTCGCAAATCACTGAAATACCAATCAGGGAGTGGGCGTATGCGAACCGACCGTGCTGGCCGTTGCGGCCTTGGCCGCTCCATCCTGGCGCTGCTGGCGCTGCTGGCGCTGCTGGCCAGCGCGAGCGCCGGCCCCGCACTGGCTGCGGCGCCGGCGACGCTGCCGGCGGTGTACCCGGCGCCGACCGCGCTGCGCCTGCTCGGGCCGGAATTGCCGCTGGGGCCGTCGGTGGTGCTGGTGCAGGCCGGCACGCCCGATCCGGCCACCGAGGCGCTGGTGCGTGCGGTGCTGCGCGATGCCGGCGTTTCCCGCATCCGCCGTGCCAGCGCGTTGCCGCGCGACCCGCAGGCGGTGTCGGTGGTGCTCGGCACCGTCGATGCGGCGCCGGTGCGTGACGCGCTGGCCGCCGTCGACCTGGACGTGCCGGAGCGCGCGGAAGGCTATGCGCTCGGCAGCATGGCCCGCGGCGGCGGCACGCTGATCGTGCTGGCCGGCCGCGACGGCGACGGCCTGTACCACGCGGCGCAGACCTTCCGGCAACTGGTCGCGCACGGGCGCATCGCCTCGGTGGCGGTGACCGACGCGCCGGCGATGCCGGTGCGCGGCACGATCGAGGGCTTCTACGGCAAGCCCTGGAGCATGGCCGAGCGCGCCGCGCACCTGGCGTTCCTGGCGCGGTTCAAGGCCAACACCTATATCTACAGCCCCAAGGACGACGTGTTCGCGCGCGATCGCTGGCGCGCGCCGTACCCGGCCGCCACGCTGGCAGCGCTGGGCAAGCTGGCCGCGGTCGCCAATCGCGAGCACATCAACTTCGTCTACGCGCTCTCGCCGGGGCCGTCGATCTGTTACAGCGACGCGGCCGATCTGCAGGCGATCCGGCGCAAGTTCGCCGCGTTGCGCGCGCGCGGCGTGCGCAGCTTCTACATCGCCTTCGACGACATCGAATACACCAAGTGGAACTGCCCCGGCGACGCCACCGCGTTCGGCCCCGCCGGCGAGCAGGCCGCGGCCACCGCCCAGGCGCAGCTGCTCAATGCGGTGCAGGCGGACATTGCGGCGGCCGGCCATGGCGCGCTGATCATGGTGCCGACCGAGTACTTCAACGTCACCGAATCGCCGTACAAGGCGACGCTGCGCAAGGCGCTGGATCCGCGCGTGGTGGTGCAGTGGACCGGCACCGACGTGGTTCCGGCGTCGATCTCGGTGAGCGATGCGAAGAACGCGACCAAAGCGTTCGGGCGCAAGACGCTGCTGTGGGACAACTATCCGGTCAACGATTTCGCCGAAACCACGGGGCGCCTGCTGCTGGCGCCCTACGACCGTCGCCAGGCCGGGCTGTCGGCGGAGCTGAGCGGCATCGTCGCCAACCCGATGAACCAGGAAGTAGCCAGCCGGCCGGCGGTGGCCGGCGTGCTGGCCTTTGCCTGGAACGACCGCGGCTACGACGCGCAGCGCACCTGGCGCGCGGCCGCGCGCGACCTGGCCGGCGGCGACGCGCAGGTGGCCGACGCGTTGCTGACCTTCTTCGATACCCAGCACCTGGCGCCGACCTTCGGCCATCTGCCCTGGCAGCCGCAGGCGCCGCGGCTCAAGGCGCTGATCGACGCCACCCGCGACGCGCTGGCCGACGGCGATCCGGCCGCCCTTACCTCGGCGCTGGCCGCGCTGGGCCGGGCGGCCGACGACCTGGCGGCGGCACCGCAACGCATCCGTGCCGGCGCCACCACCGGCGCGTTCGTGGCCGAGGCGGCGCCGTGGCTGGACGCGAGCGCGCTGTGGGGCCGCGCGCTGCGCCTGAGCGTGGACGGGCTGAACCAGTCGCTGGCCGGCGATCCGGCGGCCGGGCAGGCCTTCGCCGCGGCCAGGCAGCTCGCCGCGCAGGCCGCGGCGATCCCCTCCATTCCCGGCGCGACCCGCTTCGGTGGCCCGGTCAAGGTCGCCGACGGCGTGCTGGACACCTTCGTCGCCGATGCGCCGGGCTTGGTGGAGCGCCCGCCGGCGCGGTAGCGCACGGCGCGCGGATCTGGATCGGCGCAGGTCGCAGGCGCGGCGCCACAGGCCGGTCGCCGCGGCCATCATGCAGCGGCACCGCGGCTAGCGCGGCGTGAGCCAGTGCCGGCGGCACGCGTTCTCTTGTTCCGACGCGGCCCCTTGATCGGCGACCGATCGCAGCGCACGGCGCCGTCTCGGCGATCTTCCAACGGGTGAGCGGCAGCGCCCTCCCAGCCCGCTCATGGGCATCGCCCATGTGCTGATGTCCGATCGCCATGCCGCGCAGCGCACGCATTAACCGGCGATTTACACCCGCGCGGCGCATCCCGGGCACAAAGGACGCCCCGGGCGACCAAGGTGCGTGCCATGCGAATCGCGATCATCGGCGCAGGATTCTGCGGCAACGTGCTGGCCGCGGCGCTGGCCCGGCAGGGCACCGCCAGCCGCATCACCCTGGTCGGCATGGCCGACACCTTCGGCCGCGGCATTGCCTACGGCGCGGCGCGGCCAGAGCACCTGTTGAACGTGCGCGCCAAGGACCTAGGCGTGGATCCGCAGGACCCGGGCGGGTTCGCCGCGGCGCTGCAGCTGGATGCCGCGCAGGGCATGGCGTTCCTGCCGCGGCTGCAGTATGGCCAGTACCTGGAGCAGCACCTGGCGGCGGCGCTGGCGGACTCGACGACCGAGGTGGTGCCGGTGGCGCAGGAGGCGGTGGCGCTGGAGCGCGATCCGCATGGCTTCCGCGTGTTCCTGGCCAACGGCAAGGACTTCGCCAGCGACGTGGTGGTGCTGGCGATCGGCGCGCTGCCGCCGGCGGCACTGCCGGGCATCGGCCCGCGCCTGGCGGTGCACCGGCGCTACATCGGCTGGCCGTGGCAGGACGGCGTGCTCGACACGGTGCCGCCGCAGGCGCGGCTGCTGCTGGTCGGCACCGGCCTGACCATGGCCGACGTGGCCCTGACCCTGCGCCGGCGCGGCCACCGCGGCGCGATCACCGCCTTGTCGCGGCGCGGCCTGGCGCCGCAGGCGCACCTGCCGCAGCCGGGCGCACCGGTGAGCTTGCCGCCCGGCGTCGCGCAGGCGCTGCGCAGCCACGACCTGCGCGGCTTGGTGCGCAGCCTGCGCCAGCTGACCACGGTGGTGGAGGATTGGCGCTGCGTGGTGGATGCGCTGCGTCCGCACCTGCAGCCGTTCTGGAGCGGCTTGGCGCCGGCGTCGCGCGCGCGCTTCCTGCGCCACCTGCGGCCGTACTGGGAGGTGGCGCGGCACCGCCTGGCGCCGGCCGCGGCCACCGCGCTGGCGCAGATGCAGCAGCAGGGGCAATTGCGGATCCGTGCCGGGCGCCTGCTGCGCGCGCGCCTGGGCGAGGACGCCGTGGAGGCGGTGATCCGCGACCGCGCCGATCGCGGCGCGCGCACCGAACAGTTCGACGTGCTGATCCGCGCCACCGGGCTGGATACCGACGTCGCCCGCACCAGCCATCCACTGGTCGCGGCGCTGCGCGAGGCCGGCCTGCTGCAGGCCGACCCGCTGGGCCTCGGGCTGGCGGTCGATCCGCGGCTGCGGGTGCGCGACGCCGGCGGCCAGCCGGTCGCCGGCCTGTATTGCCTGGGGCCGCTGCTGCGCGGCGGCCTGTGGGAGATCACCGCGGTGCCGGAACTGCGCGCCGCCGCGCAGCGCCTGGCCGAGGAACTGGCGACGCTGGCGCAGGTGCGGACCGGGAATGGCGGTGTTGGCGAAGCGCGGCAGCGGCAGGCGTTCTAGCTGGCTGATCCTGTGCGGTGGGGAGGTTTGCTGAGAGTCGACTGTCGTGCAGCCGCGACGTGCGAAGCGGTGTGCTTCCGATGGTGCAATGCGTCGGGACTGAAGTCCCTCCCACAGTGCACCCAGCGGGCTCGCCGCGAGCTTCCGTGGAGCGGTTTTAGCCGCGGCAGGGCTTTACCAGGAATCCCGTTTCGACTGCACCGGAGCCTCTCATCATCCTGAAGGCGTGCGCGTAGGAGCGGCTTCAGCCGCGACGAGGTGTCATCGGGAATGCTGCGTCGCGCCTGGACTCGCTCCCACAAGCGTGTGCATGGCCGGTTGGGTCCGTCGGCTAACGCGACGGATGAGCATCGCCCACCCAGCTCTCGACCTCGCCTGGCGCGAACGGCCCCAGCTTCTGCTTGACGATGCGGCCGTCAGCGTCGATCAGCACGCTGTACGGCAGCAGGCCCTGGGTGTCGCCCAGGCGCACGCTGGCGTCGGCCGGACCCGGCGTTTCCAGGGCGATCGGGTAGCCGATCGGCACCCGCTGCAGGAAGTCGTGCACGTCCTCGGCGCGGTCCAGGGCGATGCCGAGCACCTGCAGGCCGTCGGCCGGCTGCGCGCGGGCCAGCCGGTCCAGTTCCGGCATCTCGCGCACGCAGGGTTCGCACCAACTGGCCCACACGTTGACCAGGAGCGGGCGGCCGTGGAACTGCGCCAGGGTCAGCTGGCCGCCGTCGAGCGTGGGCAGGCGCAGCGCCGGGGCAGGATCGCCCGGGCGCGCTGCGGCGACCGGGGCCGCCGCCGCATGGCCGCTGGCCGTGGCGGGCCAGGCCGCTGCCATGGCTGGCGTCCGCCGCTCCCACCAGTGCGCCGCCGCCACGCCGAGCACCGCTGCCACCGCGGCGACCGCCAGCAGGCGCGCGGTGCCGGGTGTCATCGCGCCGCGCGCAGCAGGGCGTCCTCGACCACCGCCTGGCTCAGCACCGGTGGCAGCACGGTCGGCGGCGCGCCGGGCCCGTACACCACGTACAGCGGCACGCCCACCGCCTTGTGCTCGGCGAGGAAGGCGCTGATGCGCGGATCCTCGTTGGTCCAGTCGCCCTTCATGTACACCGCGTCCACGCGCTTGATGGTGTCGCGGAACGCGTCGCTGTCGAACACGTTGCGCTCGTTGGCCTTGCAGGTGACGCACCAGTCGGCGGTCATGTTGACGAACACCACGCGGTTGTCGGTGCGCAGGCGGTCGAGCATCTGCGGCGAATAGGCCACGGTGTTGCGCTCGACGCTGGCGCCGGGCGGCGGCAGCCGGGTCACGCTCCAGGCCGGCACCAGGGCGGCCAGCAGCAGCACGGCGGCCAGCCGCATGCCGGTCTTGTGGTCGCGCCAGCGCGCGCGCTCGAACCACCACAAGCCCAGCGCCAGCAGGGTGGCGCCGACCAGCAGCAGCGCCACCGCGTCCACGCCGCGCTGCTTGCCCAGCACCCACAGCAGCCAGATCGCGCTCAGGTACATCGGGAACGCCAGCACCTGCTTGAGCGTCTCCATCCACGCGCCCGGCTTGGGCAGGCGCCTGGCCAGCGAGGGTACGAAGCCGATCAGCAGGAACGGCAGCGCCAGGCCCAGCCCCAGGGTCAGGAACACCAGCATCGCCATCGCCGGCGGCGCGGTCAGCGCATAGCCCAGCGCCGGGCCCATGAACGGGCCGATGCAGGCGCTGGACACCACGCAGGCCAGCACGCCGGTGAAGAAGTCGCCGACCGGCCCGCTGCGCGTGGACAGCGACTGGCCGACGCCGCCGAGGTTGGCGCTGAGGGTGAACACGCCCGACAGGCTGAGCCCGACCACGAACATCAGGTACACCAGCACCGCGACGAAGCCAGGGCGTTGCAGCTGGAAGCCCCATAGCAGCCGTGCGGCCACGGCGATGCCGCCGACCACCGCGAAGGAGGCGAGCACGCCCAGCGTGTACCACAGCGCATGGCTGCGGGCGCGGCCGCGGCTCTCGCCGCTCTGCGCCAGGCCCAGCACCTTTAGCGACAGGATCGGCAGCACGCACGGCAGCAGGTTCAGCAGCAGGCCGCCGCCGAGCGCCAGCAGCAGGATCCACAGCAGGTTCTGCGTGGCCGGTGGCGGTGCGGCGCTGCGCGCGGCGTTGTGCGCCGAGGCGTCCGGCGTCGCCGGCAGGGCGTTGGCGGCCGTGTCGGCGGCCGCGTCGTTGGCGTCGGCCTGGCGGCTGTCCAGCGGGGTCACCAGCAGCGGGCTGACCTCGGCCTGGTCGGCGGGGGTGACGCTGCCCTTGGGCAGCGCCAGCTTCACCCGCCGGGTCATCGGCGGGTAGCAGATGCCGTCGGTCTGGCAGCCCTGAAAGGTCGCCACCAGGGTCGCGGCGGTGGCGTCGGCGCGCTGGCGCTGCAGCGGCACGGTGACCTCGGTCTGGTCGAAGTACACCACCACGTTGCCGAAGTGTTCGTCCTGGTGGGAGCTACCCTTGGGCCAGCGCGGCATGCCGGTGCGGATGCCGGGCGCGCCTTCCAGCGCCAGCGCGGTGCGGTCGCGATACAGGTAGTAGCCGGGCGCCGGGGTGAAGCGCAGCAGCAGGGTATTGCCGTCGCCGACGATGGCTTCGAAGCGGAACGCCTGGTCCGAGGGCAGCGGCAGGCCCTGCACCGCACCGGCGCCGGGACCGAACAGCGGCTTGGCGCCGGTGCCGGCGCCCGGGCCGCTGCCCGGCAGCCCGCCGCTCGCCGCCGGCGGCGCCAGTGCCGGCGCGGGATCGGCGGCGGCAGTGGCGGCCGGCAGGGTCACCTCGAGCAGGCGCTTCTGCGGCGGGTAGCACACGCCGGCATCGGCGCAGCCCTGGTAGCGCACTTCCAACTGCACGCGGCTGGTGCCGGGATCGGCGACGCCGCTCTGCACTGCGTTCAGTTCGTCGCGGTAGGTCTCCACCTCGCCGAAGTACGGATCGGTCTTCTTGTGGCCGGCCGGCAACTGCAGGGTCGGGTTGGGCTTGAAGCCGCCGATCACTTTCACCGCGATGCGGTGCCGGTACAGGTAGTAGCCCTTGGCGATGTCCCAGTGCAGCGCGATGCGGCCGCGTTCGGGCGCCTGCGCGCTGAGCGCGAAGGCCTGGTCCACCGGCAGCAAGTCCTTTTCACTGATCGCCAGGGCGGGGAAGGCGGCCACGGCCAGCAGGCACAGGGCGGCGAGGCGGTGCAGCAGGGTCATCGGCTTACGGTTCCTCACGGGTTTCGGCATGCACCCACTGCAGGTAGGCCGGCAGGCCGCCGGCAACCTCGAGTTCGACCAGTTCGGGAACCTCGTAGGGGTGCAACGCGCATAGCCGTTGCCGCAAGGCGGGCAGGCGGTCGGCGGCGGTCTTGATCAGCAGCAGCACTTCCTCGCCCTGTTCCACCTCGCCTTGCCAGCGGTAGGTGGACTGCACGCCGGGCAGGCGGCTGACGCAGGCGGCCAGGCGTTCGTCGACCAGCGCCTGGGCGATCCGCGCGGCGCTGGCCGGATCGGGGCAGGTGCTGAGCAGCAAGCGGAGGGCGGGCACGGACATGCGGCCGACAGTATAGGGATGCCGGCCGCGCTTTGGCGGCGCCGGCTTAGGGCGAATCCCCAATCCCAAATCCCGATTCCCCGCCCGCTGCAACTGCAGCGGGCGAGGCAACACGGCTCAGTTGAGCAACTGGCAGCTGGCCGGCTTGGCCGAGGTGAACAGCGACGAGGTCGCCCACTCGGGGTGGTCGATGAACGGGTTGCGGTTGCCCTGGAAGCTGTAGATCACCTCGTTGCGGGCGCGCTCGGCGTCGTCCGGCGGATCCTGCTGGCTCCACGCGATCAGGGTCGACAGCAGGCCCATGTAGGCCGGCGAGGACGAGGTCTTGACGATCTTGCTGCGGTCGTCGGTCAGCTCCAGGTCCGGCTCGGACTGCCCGGTCTTGGCATCCACCCCGCCCTCATAGCGGATCGCCATGTACATCACCGCGCGCGCCATGTCGCCCTTGCGGTGGTCCCACACCTCGAAGGTGCCGCTGTTGCCGTCCGGGGTGCGCACCCAGTTGGAATTGCCCGGGTAGCGGCCGCTGCCGCCGCCGAAGCCGGCGTTGGCCTCGGTGGCGCGCTCGCCGCAGTTGCTGTCGCACTTGGCGTAGGGCTTGTTGCCGCGGTCGGCGTTCCAAGTGGCGTCGGTCAGGTACAGCATGTGGGTGTCGGTGTACGGCGCGTAGGGCAGGCCCTTGTTGCCGGTGGACGTGCCGAAGCCCAGCGAGTTCGGCCAGCTGTGCTCGCGGTTGTACTTCAGGCCGCTGCCGCTGCCGGCGCGGTCGGTGCCCTTGGCGTAGCTGCGGTTGCGGTAGGCGTCGAGGACGCGCTGGCTGTTGTTCGGATCCTCGTCGGCGATCTCCAGGATGGCCCAGGTGTCGGTGCCGGAGCTGCTGCTGTACGGATAGACGGTGTGGCCCTTGATCGTCTCGTGCAGCGAGCAGCGCAGCTGGCTGGGGCTGGAGGTGTTGACCCGCGAGTAGTACGTACCAGCACCGTTGCCGCCGCCGCCGGAACCGTTGGCGACGTTGAACGCGACGCTGCGGTCCTGCGCCGGATGCGCGCCATCGGCATCGCTCACGCGTGCCGCGACGATGCTCAGGGTGCAGCTCTCGCCGGCCTTCAGCGCGGTGTTGGTGGACAGCGCGAACTGGGTGCCGCTGCTGGGGTAGGTCAGCGCCACGCTGCCGGACTGCTGGCAGCTCAGGCCGAACGCGCCGCTGGCCACGCTCACCGCTTCGCTGAAGGTCACTGCCAGGTCGCCGGCGGCGGGGAAGTCGGTGGCGCCCTGGGTCGGGGTGGTGGCGGTCACCGTCGGCGCGGCGTTGCTGCCGCCGCCGCCGGCGAAGGTCTGGCCGTTGTTGCAGGCGCCGAAGGTGCTGGCGGCGCTGTCGCTCCAGCTGAAGTCGGCCGCGGCGCTGCCGTTGCCGCGCAGCTGCAGCGAGGTGCCGGCCGGGGTGCTGTTGCTCTCGCTGACCGGCAGGTTCTGGCTGGTCATGCCCGCGGCGGGGCCGCCGCCGCCGGTGATGCTGCCTTCGTAGCTGAGGAACTGCACCACCTTGCCGTTGCCGTCGACCAGCGCCAGGCCGTCGTTGGGCCCGTTCTGGATGCCGTTGCTGGCATAGCTGACGGTGGCGATGCGCACCTGGCCGCCGCAGCTGACCAGGTTGCCGGCCGGCACCGCGCTGTTGGCGTAGACCGTGGCCGAACCCGGGTTGCTGCCGTTGTACAGGTAGACGCGGTAGCCGCTCAGGCTCTCCCCGGCGGTGGCGACGATCTCCACGCCTTCGCCGGTGTCGCCGGCGGCGGTGGCATCGTCGTAATGCAATTCATTGATGAATATGGCGGCCTGGGCCGGCCCGGCAAGGGCGAGCAAACAGGCCAGCGGCAGCGCAACGGCGGATGGCTTCATCGACAACTCCTTTTGGTGACGGATCCCCCCCTGGGTCCGCGGCCAGCCTAGCGCGCCTCTGTGACACTGTGACGGGATTCGGTCACTGCTTGCCACCGAATGCACGTTCTCGGCAAAAATTTTTTGCCTCCCGCCCTTGAAAGCCCCGGCCGCGGCACTACATCAGGCGCATCCCGGCCTTACCGGGTTTTTTCGCGAGCGTTGCTGGCAGTCGTCATGTGCGAGTGCTAACATCGCCGGCCTTTCCTAGACCAATCAATCACTTAAGAGGTCTCACTCAATGAGCATCAAGCCGCTTCACGACCGCGTCGTAGTCAAGCCGATCGAAGCCGACGAAATCTCCGCCGGCGGCATCGTGATCCCGGATTCGGCCAAGGAAAAGTCCACCAAGGGTGAAGTCGTGGCCGTCGGCGCCGGCAAGCCGCTGGACAACGGCAGCGTGCGCGCCCCGGCGCTCAAGGTCGGCGACAAGGTCATCTACGGCCAGTACGCCGGTTCCAGCTACAAGGCCGAAGGCGTCGAGTACAAGGTGCTGCGCGAAGACGACGTTCTGGCGATCGTCGGCTAAAGCCCCCGATCGCGGGATTCGGGAATCGGGATTCGGGATTGGCAAAGGCGCCAGGCGCCGCGCGACCCGATATCTCCGCCCGAATTCCGCTCCAGCGAATCCCTAATCCCCAATCACGAATCCCGGAGCAACACACATGGCTGCCAAAGATATCCGTTTCGGTGAAGACGCCCGTTCGCGCATGGTGCGCGGCGTCAACATCCTCGCCAATGCCGTCAAGGCCACCCTGGGCCCGAAGGGCCGCAACGTCGTGCTCGAGAAGAGCTTCGGCGCGCCGACCATCACCAAGGACGGCGTCTCCGTCGCCAAGGAAATCGAACTGGCCGACAAGTTCGAGAACATGGGCGCGCAGATGGTGAAGGAAGTCGCGTCCAAGACCTCCGACAACGCCGGCGACGGCACCACCACCGCCACCGTGCTGGCGCAGGCGCTGATCCGCGAAGGTTCCAAGGCGGTCGCCGCCGGCATGAACCCGATGGACCTCAAGCGCGGCATCGACAAGGCCGTCGTGGCCGCCGTGGCCGAGCTGAAGAAGATCAGCAAGCCCACCGCCGACGACAAGGCCATCGCCCAGGTCGGCACCATCTCCGCCAACTCCGACGAGTCGATCGGCAACATCATCGCCGACGCGATGAAGAAGGTCGGCAAGGAAGGCGTGATCACGGTCGAGGAAGGCTCGGGCCTGGAGAACGAGCTGGACGTGGTCGAGGGCATGCAGTTCGACCGCGGCTACCTGTCGCCGTACTTCATCAACAACCAGCAGAGCCAGCAGGCCGACCTGGACGACCCGTTCGTGCTGCTGCACGACAAGAAGATCTCCAACGTGCGTGACCTGCTGCCGGTGCTGGAAGGCGTGGCCAAGGCCGGCAAGCCGCTGCTGATCGTCGCCGAGGAAGTGGAAGGCGAGGCGCTGGCGACCCTGGTGGTCAACACCATCCGCGGCATCGTCAAGGTCGTGGCGGTCAAGGCCCCGGGCTTCGGCGACCGTCGCAAGGCGATGCTGGAAGACATGGCCGTGCTGACCGGCGGCACCGTGATCTCCGAGGAAGTGGGCCTGGCGCTGGAAAAGGCGACCATCAAGGACCTGGGCCGCGCCAAGAAGGTGCAGGTCTCCAAGGAGAACACCACCATCATCGACGGCGCCGGCGACACCTCGGCGATCGAGTCGCGCATCAAGCAGATCAAGGCGCAGATCGAAGAGACCTCGTCGGACTACGACCGCGAGAAGCTGCAGGAGCGCGTGGCCAAGCTGGCCGGCGGCGTGGCGGTGATCAAGGTTGGTGCCTCGACCGAGATCGAGATGAAGGAAAAGAAGGCGCGCGTCGAAGACGCCCTGCACGCGACCCGTGCGGCGGTGGAAGAAGGCGTGGTCCCGGGCGGCGGCGTGGCGCTGGTGCGCGCGCTGAGCGCGATCGGCGAGCTGAAGGGCGCCAATGAAGATCAGACCCACGGCATCCAGATCGCGCTGCGCGCGATGGAAGCGCCGCTGCGCGAGATCGTCACCAACGCCGGCGAAGAGCCGTCCGTGATCCTCAACAAGGTCAAGGAAGGCAGCGGCAACTTCGGCTACAACGCCGCCAACGGCGAGTTCGGCGACATGGTCGAGTTCGGCATCCTGGATCCGACCAAGGTGACCCGTTCGGCGCTGCAGAACGCCGCCTCGATCGCCGGCCTGATGATCACCACCGAAGCGATGGTGGCCGAGGCCCCGAAGAAGGAAGAGCCGGCCGCCCCGGGCGGCATGGGTGGCGGCATGGGCGGCATGGGCGGCATGGATTTCTGATCCAGCCGGCTTCGGCCGACCTGTTCCACGCAGTCGAAAGGAGCCCCGCAGCAATGCGGGGCTCTTTTTTTGCGTCCTCGGCATGGCGGCATGCCGATGCGCGCGTCTGTGCGTTCGTGCGCCCTGGTCAACGACCCGGTGCATCCGCTGGCCGTGCCGCGGCAGAACCTGCCTGGCGAGCGTCTGTAGAACACTTCGGCAAAGGCGGGAAACCATGTTGTAGGAGCGGCTTCAGCCGCGACGAGGCGTTACCGACAAGGCCCGTCGTACGAGGACAACGGCGTGTCTCGCCGAACCGCAGCAAGTAGCAAAGCGCGTTACTGGAGGCTGCCTGCAGCCGCGCTCGTGCGATCCCCGCGGACGGAGGCGCGGCACAGGCGTGTCAGGCGACAGTGTCCGATGGCAGGGATGAGGATGCGGGCGTCGCGCCATGCACCCACACACCGCGAGACGCTGCGCGCCGGACCCTCACCCCCCAACCCCTCTCCCGACGGGAGAGGGACACGCGATCGCGACGCGGATGCAGCGCGTCGTCGCTCACCAGCGCGTCCGCCAGAGACGTCGCCCCTTGGACTGCATCCGCTGGCGATGCGGCGAGAATCCACGCGCTGCGCGGAGAATCGTGCACAACACGCAATCGTCTACAAGCGCGGTGTGGCCGCGTGTTGACAGTGTTTTCAGCGGCATGCAGGTTAGGACGCGTGGGCGCAGGGGATCTGCACGCCCGCATGTTCGTCTTCTTCTGTGCGTCGCGGCCGGCGCAGGGTGGCGCGTGCCTGCGGCATGCGTGGCATGGTCGTGGGCGCGGCGCAGCGAAGAGGACGCCGGACGTCGTGCGTGCACGGTGTCGCTCCCATCCGCTGCAGAGGACACCCCATGCCACGTCGCCCACTCACCACTCTCGCGTTCGGCATCGTGCTGGCGCTGTACGGCGCCCGCGAGGCGTGCGCGCAGGACGCCGACACCGCCGCGCCCAAGCCCGCCACCACCGACCTGGGCCAGGTCGTGGTCACCGGTTCGCGGATCAAGCGCTCGGAGGTGGAGGGCGCCGAACCGGTGCTGACGATCAGTGCGCAGCAGATCCAGCAGGAAGGCTTCCTCACCGTCTACGACGTGCTCAGCACGCTCAACCAGCAGGGCAGCGTCGAGGCCGACACCAAGTACGGCTCGCACACGCCCAACGCCTCGCCGGTGAGCCTGCGCGACCTCGGTCCCGGGCGCACGCTGCTGCTGGTCAACGGCCACCGCGTCGCCGACTACCCGCAGCCCTATACCGGCGAGAGCAACTTCGCCAACTACGCCAACATCCCCTCCGCGGCGGTGGAGCGCATCGAGATCCTCACCGGCGGCGCCTCGGCGATCTACGGCTCGGACGCGGTCGCCGGCGTCATCAACGTGATCCTCAAGCAGGGCTACGAAGGCAACCAGGTGCGCCTGCGCGGCGGCACCGCCACCGCCGGCGGGCGCGACGTGGTCGACCTGTCCTGGGTCGGCGGACGCAGCGGCGACAGGTGGAACCTGACCTACGCGCTGCAGTGGACCCGGCGCGATCCGCTCTCGGTCGGCGAGCGGCCGAAGATGGACGACCAGGACGACGAGTCCTACAGCAACTGGACCGCGCAGGCGCGCAAGTACGGCTTCAATCCGTTCACCGGCCTGAGCCTGGTTGACGCCGGCAACAACACGCGCCTGGCGCCGCCCGCCGGCACCTGCGCGCGCTTCGGCGGCCAGTTCGTCGATGCGCAGCGGCTGAGCTACGACTACAACAGCGACACCGTGCGCAACCTCGGCGGCTATTGCGGCATGGCCCACGACTACGCCGACTGGCTGGCTGCCAGTGGCGGCGACAGCGGCTCGGCCTATCTGTACGGCACCTTCGACTTCGACAACGGCGTGCAGGCCTGGAGTACGCTGTCCACGACCAAGAGCCTCGGCTACTGGACCTACGACCCCCCCTACGTCTACCTCGGCCCGTTCCACGACACCGGCAGCGACCGCGACCTGTACGCGATCCGCCAGCTCACCCGCTTCGAATCCGGCGGCTGGAAGAACCTGGCCAATACCACCAAGGAGCTGTCCTGGGACCTGAGCGCCGGCCTCAAGGGTCGCCTCGCCGACCGTTTCGACTGGGAAGTCGCGATCGGTCGCGCGCGTTACACCGTCGACGAATACGTGCGCACGGTGGACACGCAGAAGGCCACCGCCTACTTCCTCGGCCCGCAGCTGGGCAGCACCGCCGACGGCACGCCGATCTACGATCTCAACGAGGGGCGCTGGTACCAGCCGCTGACCGGCGCGCAGTACGACGATCTGGCGGTGAAAGCGCACAATCGTGCCGATTCCTGGGTCAACCAGGCCAGCGCCAACATCACCGGCGAGCTGCTGCAGGGCTGGGCCGGGCCGATCAAGTTCGCCGCGGTCGGCGAAGTGGCCAAGCAGGGCTACCGGCTGGCGCCGGACCCGTGCGCCAACACCTGCTATCCGTTGGATGTGGTCGACTACGGCGGCGGTGAACGCCTGCGCTACTCCGGCGGCATCGAGTTCGACGTGCCGTTGCTGTCCTCGCTCAACGCCAGCCTGGCCGCGCGCCACGACCGCTACGGCGACTACCGTGCCTATGGCAGCGACCTGGGCGCGGCAATCGGAACACAGCGCGACACCACCTGGAGCGCCGGCCTGGAGTGGCGGCCGCTGAGCACGCTGCTGCTGCGCGGCAGCGTCGCCACCAGCTTCCGCGCGCCGGACATGCACTACGTACTCGGCGAGCCCAGCTCCACCCAGCAGACCGTGATCGACCAGTACCGCTGCATACAGAAGGGCTATTACCTCACCGGCGGCTGCAGCGCCGAGAACAGCGACGTGTTCTACCTGATGCAGGTCAACCGCCGCGGCACCCCGGACCTGGAATCCGAACACGGCCGCTCGGTCACCGCCGGTTTCGTCTGGGACATCGCCGAGGGCCTGTCGCTGACCGCGGACTACTACCGGATCCGGCTGCAGGACATGATCAAGGACCTCAACCGCGACGAGGTGCTCAGCGCCGAAGCCGGTTGCCGTACCGGCCTGACCACCGCCGGCGGCGTGTGGGTCAATCCCGGCGGCGCCGAATACTGCGCGCGCATCCTCTCGCGCGTGTCGCGCGATGCCGCCGGCCGCGTCACCGGCATCGAGCAGGGGCCGATCAACATCGCGCAGATGCACGTGTCCGGCGTCGATGCCTCGCTGAAGTACCGCCTGAACACCGCGCGCTGGGGCAACTTCAGTTTCGCCCTGGATTACAACAACCTGATCGGCTACCACGAGCAGACCTACCGCACCGACGACGACAAGAACCTGCGCGACCAGAAGATCCGCAGCAAGCTGCGCGGCAGCGTGCACTGGGAGAACGGCGGCCCGCTGGACCTGACCGTGTACGCCAAGCGCTTCGGCTCCACTCAGGCGGTCAACTGGGGTACCTGCACCCGTTTCGACGATGGCTACCAGCCCAGCCCCTCCGACGCCTGCCGCGTCACCGACAGCGGCAACCGCCACTTCGGCGAGAGCACGACGCGTTACTTCGGCCGCGTCGGCCCCGCGCTGTACTGGAACCTCACCGCCGGCTACCGCATCGCGCCGAAGATGAAGGTCAACCTGTACATCAACAACGTGCTCGACACCGTCGGCTACGACAACAAGGAGCGCTACTACGGCTACCAGTTCTACAACACCACGCTGTACGACGCGATCGGGCGCGAGGTGGCGATGGAGTATGTGCTGGATTTTTGAGGGGCTGGGATTTGGGAGTGGGGATTCGGGATGGGGCTTGGTCAGCGTTGAAGCCGATCCGGTGATGCGCAACATGCGGCAAGGAAAGCGCGCTAGCCCCTCTCCCGTCGGGAGAGGGGTTGGGGTGAGGGTCCGAGGGCGCGCAGCGCCGCGCGAGCACGCATGGGCGTGCGCTTGTGGAGATTTGCTCTCTTGCTGCCGCACCCTCATCCGCCCCTGCGGGGCACCTTCCCCCGAAAAGGGGGGCCATGGTCCCGGCGGGAGAAGGAAAGCGCACTAGCCCCTCTCCCACCGGGAGAGGGGTTGGGGTGAGGGTCCGGAGCGCGCAGCGCCGCGCAAGAACCCATAGGCGTGCGCTTGTGGAGATGGATCGCTTGCCGCCGCACCCTCATCCGCCCCTGCGGGGCACCTTCCCCCGAAAAGGGGGCCATGGTCCCGGCGGGAGAAGGAAAGCGCGTTAGCCCCTCTCCCACCGGGAGAAGGGTGAGGGTCCGGGGCGCGCAGCGCCACGCAACAACACATGCAGCCACCGCGCCTATTCGATAACGGCGACCTCATGGCCTTCCCGCCGCGTTGAACCGCTTTTTCGAATCCCGAATCCCGACGCACCAATCCCACGTTTGTTGCACCAGCAACTGTGGCACTCCCGCAAACCCTGTGTTATCACTACGTCCCATGAACGCTTCCTGCCGCAGCTTTTACTTTTGGTATTACGGTTTTCCGATGCCGCTGGCGGAGGAAGGATCGCGTTCACCCTGAAGGACACTTCAGCCGCAATCCCGAAAGCCGCCAGCGAACCTGGCGGCTTTTTTCATGCCGCCGGATCTGGCCCCACCCAAGCCCCCCGACGAGACATGCACATGGCCCCCCATACCGACGATCTGCGCATCCGCAAGATCGAACCGCTGACTCCGCCCTCCCAACTGCAGGCGCTGCTGCCCTGCGACGAGGAGGCCTCGCAGACCGTCACTGCCTCGCGTGCGGCGCTGCATGAGATCCTGCATGGCCGCGACGACCGCCTGGCGGTGGTGATCGGCCCGTGCTCGATCCACGACCCGGTCGCGGCGATGGAGTACGCGCAGCGCCTGCGCCCGCTGCGCGAGACCTACGGCGATGCGCTGGAGATCGTGATGCGGGTGTACTTCGAGAAGCCGCGCACCACGGTCGGCTGGAAGGGCCTGATCAACGATCCCAACCTCGACGGCAGCTTCGACATCAACAAGGGCCTGCGCCTGGCGCGCGGCCTGCTGCGCGACATCAACCGCCTCGGCTTGCCCGCCGGCGTGGAGTTTCTCGACATCATCTCGCCACAGTACATCGCCGACCTGGTGGCCTGGGGCGCGATCGGCGCGCGCACCACCGAGAGCCAGGTGCATCGCGAGATGGCCTCGGGCCTGTCGTGCCCGGTGGGCTTCAAGAACGGCACCAGCGGCGATGTCAAGATCGCGGTCGACGCGGTCGGCGCGGCCTCGCATCCGCACCATTTCCTGGCGGTGACCAAGGACGGGCAGACCGCGGTGGCGGCCACTGCCGGCAATCCGGACTGCCACGTGATCCTGCGCGGCGGCTCCCAGCCCAACTACGACGCCGACAGCGTCGCCGCGGCGGCGCAGGTGCTGGAGAAGGCCGGCCTGCCGGCGCGGCTGATGGTCGACGCCAGCCACGCCAACAGCGGCAAGAATCCGGACAACCAGCCCAGGGTGATCGAGGACATCGCCCGCCAGCTCGAGGCCGGGCAGACCCGTATCGTCGGGGCGATGGTCGAGAGCCACCTGCGTGGCGGCCGCCAGGACCTGGTCGCCGGCCAGCCACTGGTCTACGGGCAGAGCATCACCGACGGCTGCATCGACTGGGACACCTCGGTGCAGGTGCTCGAGCGGCTGGCGCAGGCCGTACGCGCGCGGCGCCAGGCGCGCGTGGCGCAGGCGGCCTGAGGTCGGTGGTGGGAGAAACGCACGCAGCCTGACCGGCTGCGTGCGTGGTGGGCGGGGGAGGCCCGAAGAGGGGCCGGACGCGCCGCCGAATGCGAAGGGAGAGAGCTTCGGTATCGACGGCTGCGTGCCGGTGATGACGTTATCCGCCCATCCGGTGACCACGGTATGGCGGTGTGTGGCAGCGGCTGGCAAGGTGTTGGCGGTGCGTTAAAACCTGTTGTCGCCGGTTCAGCGCGGGTGCGCGGACGCGGTGTGGTGAAGATGTGCCACCGCCGCAGATTGGCGGATGCGGCCGCAGCGGCGATCGCCTGCTCGGGCGCGTCAGGTGCAGGCAACGATACGGTCATGCCAGCACGCGGTGGCCGTGGCCGCATGCGCGCACGCGCGGATGCCGTTGCTGGCGAAGCCGGCCGCCGTGGCGATAATGGGCGCATGGCCGCCGACTCGCCCTGGTTCCTGTACCTGCTCGAATGCCGCAATGGCAGTTACTACGCCGGCATCACCCCGGACCTGCAGGCACGCTTCCAGGCGCACCTGCGAGGCACCGGCGCCAAGTACACCCGCGCCAACCCACCGCTGCGGCTGCTGGCCAGCCGCGCCTACCCCGACCGCGCCGCCGCCTCGCGCGCCGAATACGCGCTCAAGCAGTTGCCGCGCGGCCGCAAGCTGGCGTTTCTGTCCGCGCCGGCGTCCGACAGCCCGCAACCGACCGCCGAATCCGCAGCAGTGTAGGAGCGGCTTCAGCCGCGACGGCTATACCGGTAACGCCTCTCGCGGCTGAAGCCGCTCCTACAAGGGCGCGGGGCGTTCGCGCAGATGTCCGGATGGAGGATGGCTGCACTGTGGGAGGGACTTCAGTCCCGACGCGATACGTTCGAACGCCTCGACAATCGCACCAGGCATGCCGCTATCCGCAGCAGTCACTCCCGCGAGGCACGACCCGCCTCAGCGGCTGGGCCAATGCCACGCCGGCCGATCGAGTGCTCGCAGGCCGGCGACGTCGGTCTGGTCGTGCGCCTTGGTCAGCAGGTGGTGCAGGCAATCCGGCTGTTCTTCCAGCGCCGCGATCAGCCGGCCGGCATGCGAGACCACGATGATCCACGCAGGCCAAGGAATGTAGGAGCTCTCTCGCTAATGCTTCCCGCGCTGCGCTGCATAAGGCATCAGCGGTGCCAATTGCGTAATGAGCAATTGCTGCAACGCGCGTCGGTCATGGTCCAGCAGTGCTTCCGTCTCGGCCAGGAAGCGTCTGCCGTCCAGTCCCTCGCCCCAGCCCAGTTCGCGATGCGCGGCCTCGCATGCCTCGACCATGCGCTGCATCAGCCTGAAGACTTCGATCGAATCCGCAGCATGCTCGGCGTCCTTGTCATCGGGGGCGGCAAAGTAGTCGCGGTTGAAGGTGGCCATGGTGATGCGCAGGCGCCAGAACGGGCTGTAGTAATGCGCGGATGCCACTGTTTCGTCGAGCAACAGGAACAGGCAGGTGCTGCCAAGCAGCATGCCGCAGTAGAAGTTCTCGTTTGGCGAGTCGTCAGGACCGAACTGAGGATAGTCGAGCAGCCGCCAGAGGACGGATGCCAGCGTCCCGGCGGTTTCGTCCGCATCGAGTTCGAGCAGCCGGCGCTGACTGGACGGCAGGCCTGCGGTGGCCGTGGCGCCCGATGCGTCGCGCTCCTCCAGCACGGCGTCGTCGCCGGACGTGCGGCGGGTGAGATGCAGATGGCCGCGATAGAAGTGCGCCAGCTCGTGCGTCAGCACCAGCATGGCCGCCGACAGCGTTGCCATCAGCACCAACGGATGGTCGTGCAGCGGCGTCAGCCACGGGCCGTGCTTCTGCGGCGGAGCGGTGCTGGCCATGGGAGCGGCCCGATCGATCCCGAAGCTGCGCCGGAAGGACGACGTCTGCAGGACAGCGCTGATGCGATGCGCCAGTTGCAGGAGCAGGCCGGCGTTGATGACGATGAAGAGGGTCTGCTGCTTGAGATCGAAGCTGAATTTCACGCACGCATTGACCTCGAGCGTCGGCGCGATGAAGACGCTCCGCCGCCAGGGCCAACCGGGCTCGCCCTGGCGAGGCCCCCTGTCGCCGACAACGCGCTCGGCGATCCGCAGAAAAGTCACCAGGATCGCCTCGAAGCAGCGCCGTTGCGCTGTGCCCAGCTCCAGTCCGTCGAGGAAGTGCGCATCGAAGCGGCTGCCTTCGCAATGCAGACGGATCCATGCGGCGATCTCGATGTGAAGCGGTTCGGGCAGATCGCCGACATGACACGTGCCGCGGACGGGATCGAGAAAATCCTGCAGATACCGCTTGTCCTGGCGTTCGGTCCTCACGCCCAGCGCGCCCAGCAGCGCATCCAGCATCACACTGGAATCCGCATCGAGCCGGTGTCCAGCCAGCGCTGGTGCCAGGACAGCGCCTCGGGCAGCAGGTGTGGGGTGTGCTTGCCGTAGCTGGCGTGCAGGGCGCGATCGAAGTAGTCCTGCAGCTGTGCGCGGTAGCTCGGGTCCACGCACTGCGCGAGCAATTGCTGCGCGCGTTGTCGCGGCGGCAGGCCGCGCAGGTCGGCCAGGCCGTGCTCGGTGACGATGATGGACACATCGTGCTCGGTATGGTCGACGTGGCTGACCATCGGCACGATCGAGGAGATGCTGCCGTGCTTCGCGGTGCTGGGGCTGAGGAAGATCGACAGGAAGCCGTTGCGCGCGAAGTCGCCGGAGCCGCCGATACCGTTCATGATGCGGCTGCCCATCACGTGGGTGGAATTGACGTTGCCGTACAGGTCGGCCTCGATCATGCCGTTCATGCCGATGCAGCCCAGCCGCCGCACCAGCTCCGGATGGTTGGAGATCTCCTGCGTGCGCAGGATGATGCGCTGGCGATAGAAATCGATGTTGCGCTTGAACTCCTCGTTGGCCTCCGGGCTCAGCGCGAAGCCGGTGCACGAGGCGACCTTGAGCACGCCGCTGCGCAGCAGGTCGAGCATGCCGTCCTGGATCACCTCGGTGAAGGCGCTGAGGTCGCGGAAGCCGCTGCTGGCCAGCCCGGCCAGCACCGCATTGGGAATGTTGCCCACGCCGGACTGCAGCGGCAGCAGGTTGGGCGGCAGCCGGCCCTTGCCGACTTCGTGCTGGAAGAACGCGATCAGGTGCTCGGCGATGCGCTGGCTGGTGGCGTCGGCCGGGGTGAACGGGCTGTTGCGGTCAGGGCCGTGGGTGCGCACCACCGCCACGATCTTGTCCGGGTCGCAGCGCAGCGACGGCTCGCCGATGCGGTCGTCGGCGTGCAGCAGCGGGATCGGCTTGCGCTGCGGCGGCAGCGCGGTGCCGTAGTACACGTCGTGCATGCCGTCGATGCCGGCCGGCTGCCAGTCGTTGACCTCGACGATCACCTTCTTCGCCAGGTCCAGCCAGGTCTTGTTGTTGCCGACCGAGGTCGACGGGATCAGGCTGCCGTCTTCGCGGATGCCCGCCACTTCCACCACCGCGGTGTCGATCTGGCCATAGAAACCGAACCACACGTGCTGGGCGACGTGGCTGAGGTGGATGTCGATGTAGTCCAGCGTGCCGGCGTTGATGCGCTGGCGCGCGTCCGGGTCGGACTGGAACGGCATGCGCAGGGCGATGCCGTCGGCCTTGGCCAGCGCGCCGTCCAGTTCCGGCGCGGTGGAGGCGCCGGTCAGCAATTGGATCTTGAACGACTGGCCCTGCAGGTGCGCCGCTTCGATCCGCTGCGCCAGCGCCATCGGCACCGCCTTGGGATAGCCGGAACCGGTGAAGCCGCTCATCGCCACCGTCTCGCCGGGCTGGATCAACGCCGCCGCGGCCTCGGCGCTGACGATGCGCTCGCGCAGGCGGGGATGGAGGATGCGTTCGGCGGACATGCGGCGACCATGCGTGGGAAGGGGAGGGCAATTATCGCGGATCGGGCCGAGGCCCGCCCTGGGGTGGCTCCCCACTTTCTGTGCCTGTCGCGCGGCGGTGCCTGCCGGCGCAACGCAGAGATGCGGACGCACGCCATGGTCTGTGCGAGGTGTGCGGCGCTCGCGCCGGACCCTCAGCCCAACCCCTCTCCCGGTGGGAGAGGGGCTTTGGCGGCCATGCGGGCACCGCCACGCAACCCCGGGTGCGCGCCATCGCCGCTTTCACGCGTTCAACGCCGTGCCGCGGCGATAGTGCGGCGGTGCCGCTCCTCACTCGCCCACTGACTGCCGTCCACGCGCGCTACCGGCGTTTGCCGCGCGGCTGGCGCCTGCTCTTGCGTGGCCTGCTGATCGCCTACCTGCTGTACCTGCTGGCCGGCAACGTGTTCCTCAACACGCCGCTGTTCGACCTGGCCACCAACCGCAAGCCGGGGAAGTTCCGCATGCACACCGGGCCGGCCGTCACCGTGCTGCCGGGCTTCATCACCGCCTGGAACGTGCGCATGCGCGGCCACGTGCAGCGCAACGTCTGGCAGGTGCGTGCCGACCGCGCCAGCGCGCGCATCGCGCTGCTGCCGCTGCTGCATCGCGAAGTGCGCCTGCCGTGGATGGAAGCGGTGAACGTGGTCGGAGAGATGGACCGCGTCGACGAGATGATCCCGCCACCACCGCCCAGCGACCAGGGCTGGACCCTGCGCTTCGATGCGATCCACAGCGGCACGCTGCGCCGCGCACGCTTCGGCGAGTTTGCGATCGAGGGCAAGGGCCATGGCACCGTCGGCTTCCTCAAGCAGTTGCGCGGCGGCCCGTCGGAACTGTTCCGCTCGCAGATCGTGTTCGAGGACGCCAGCGTGCGCTACGGCAAGCGCCAGATCGCCGACCAGGCCACGCTTGACGCGCGCTTCGCGTTCCCGCGCCACTACCGCGCGCAGGCGCCGGGGCTGCGCAAGCTGGGCATCACCGATCTCGCGCTGCGCGTGCACGGGCGCAGCGTGGCCCTGCGCATCGATACCGCCGGCGACACCACCAAGCTGAGCACCGAGCCCGGGCTGGGCCACGTGCAGGCCGATCTGCACCTGCTGCGCGGCGCGTTGCAGCCTGGCAGCACGCTCAACTGGCGCGTGCCGCTGCACGCCGGTGTCGGCGCCACCGATCGCGGCGTGCTGACGCTGCTGTTGGACGTGGAGGGCGAGGACATCCGTGCACGTGCGCGCCTGCCCGGCCAGGTCGATCCGCGCAGCATGCTCGATGCCGACCTGCGCATCGCCGGGCGCCAGGTGCCGTTCGCCGATCTGGCGGCGCTGCTGCCGCGCATCTCCGGCCGCGTGCAGGGACGCTGGCATTTCGAGTCGTTGAACTGGATCAGCGACCTGCTGGTGCGCAAGCCGTGGTTCCAGCTCGACGGCGGCGGCGACGTTGCCGCCGATCTGCAGTTGCGGCAGGGCGCGCTGCAACCCGGCAGCCGTCTCGACGTGCCCGACGTGCAGGCGGTGGCGGAGATCATGCGCGTGCGCTTGAGCGGCAAGGCGCAGGCGGCCGGCCGTATCGTCGGCAGCGCCGACCAGCCACGCACGCAACTGGATGTGCGCATGCGCCGCTTCGCGCTGGCGCCGCTGGCCGAGCCCAAGGCGAGTTTCGTCGAAGGCGAGAACCTGCAACTGGACCTGCAGGGCGATGGCGCGCTGGCCACGCTGCGCGATTCGCTGCAGGCGCGGCTGCGCTTTTCCGATGCGCGCGTGCCGGACCTGCGCGCCTACAACCGCTACCTGCCGGCAGCGCAGGTGCGCGTACTCGGTGGCGATGGCCGGCTCAGCGGCGACCTGCAACTGGACGCGTCCGGCCAGGTCGGGCAGGGCACCGTGCGCGTGCTCGGCCGCCAGGCGCGGCTGCAGACCGCGGGCCTGGAACTGGCCGGCGATCTCGACCTGGACGCGCGCCTGCGGCGCGCCGAACTGCAGGACAAGCGCTTCGATCTGAGCGGCAGCACGCTGCGCCTGCAGGGCGTGCGCTACGGCACCCAGCCCAAGCAAGGCGACTGGTGGGCGACGCTGCGCATTCCGCAGGGGCGCATCGCCGCGGCGGCGCCGGTGCAGGCCGATGCACAGGTGCAGATGCAGATGCGCGACGCCGGGCCGGTGCTGGCGGTGTTCGCGCAGCACAGCGATGCGCCGGCGTGGCTGTTGAAGCTGGCCGACGCCGGGCAACTGCAGGCCAGCGGACAGTTGCGCTGGCGCAAGGATGCGCTGTGGCTGGATCGGGTGGCGGCGGAGAACGAACGCGTGGCCTTGCGCGCGCGCCTGCGCGTCGGCGATGCCGGCACGCAGGGCGATCTGTATGCGCGCTGGGGCGTACTCGGCGTGGGCGTGGCCTTGCGCGGCGAACAACGGCAATGGCATCTGCTCGGCGCGCGCGAATGGTATGACAAGCAACCGCCGTGGCTGCCGGAAGCGCCGGCACCGGCAGCATCGCCCTAGCGTACCGGCGAACGCGTCGTGCTACGCGCCCTCGTTCTTGCGTAGTCAAGGGCGAAGCAATGCTTCGTGGCGCAGGTCCGCCGCTTTTCCCATTCCCAGCAACCAGCAGAATGTACTGCCCGGTATCGTTTTGCACTGCAGCGTGCAATGTCCAAAAAAAGCGCCCAAGATCGCCCTGCATCCCGACGTGGGGGAGGGAGCAAAGCCCGCTAGCAGTTCGCTGCCAGCGGGCTTTTTTATTGCCCTTTTCTGGGTCAGGCCGCTGCAGGCTCTGCGATGGCTTGATGTGGGGTATCGATACCACGCATCCGTGTCAGTGACGTTTCAGCGTTGCGTTTCTTTGGTGTCTGCGCTGCTCGCGGCGTCTGCGGCGCAGCGCGTACAGCCGGCGCTCGCGTCAGGTCGGCATGGCCTGCGACGGCGGTTCCGGCGACGGCGGCAGTTCCGGCCGGGTCGGATCCACGGTCAGCGGCTCGTCGCTGCGCAGCAGCGCGTGCGCCTCGGCTTCGCTGGCCACCGCCGGGGGCGAGCCGCGCAGCGGCATGCCGGCGGTTTCGCGCACGAAGACCATGGTCGCGATGCCCACCACCGCCGCACCCATCAGGTAGTACGCCGGCACCAGTGGATCGCCGGTGCGCTCGACCAGCCACGCGGTGACCAGCGGCGTGGTACCGCCGAACAGCGACACCGACACGTTGAAGGCGATCGACAGCGCGCTGTAGCGCACCGGTGTGTAGAACAGCGCCGGCAAGGTCGACGGCATCGAGCTGGTGAAGCACACCAGCGCCACGCCCAGCAGCATCAGGCCGAGGAAGATCAGCCAGTCGTTGCCGGTGCCGATCAGCAGCAGGCACGGCACCGCCAGCACCAGCAGCGCGATGCATGCGCCGATCACCATCGGCCTGCGCCCCAGGCGATCGCTGAACAAGCCGCCGACCACGTTGAGCGGCATCATCACCAGCATCACGATGATGATCAGCAACAGGCCCTTGCTCTCGGCGTAGCCCATGGTGACGCTCAGATAGCTGGGCATGTAGGTCAGCAACATGTAGTCGGTGACGTTGAA
This sequence comes from Xanthomonas sp. NCPPB 1128, assembly GCF_001043115.1. GTDB lineage: Bacteria > Pseudomonadota > Gammaproteobacteria > Xanthomonadales > Xanthomonadaceae > Xanthomonas_A. The sequence goes on from NZ_LFME01000002.1 coordinate 297,051, forward strand.
CACCAGCACCAGGCCCACGCACTTCAACAACTGCGGCCAGTGGATGCGGAACAGCGCGCCCAGGCCCGGCGCGTCGTGCTCGCGCCTCTCCGCTTCTTCGGCATAGGCCTGGAATGCCGGGGTTTCCTCCAGCTTCATGCGCATGTACAGGCCGAGCAGGCCCAGCGGGCCGGCGATCAGGAACGGCACGCGCCAGCCCCAGTCGCGCATCTGCGCATCGCTCAGCGCCACGTGCAGCGCCGTCACCGTGGCCGCGCCGGCGATGTAGCCGGCCAGCGTGCCGAACTCCAGCCAGCTGCTCATGAAGCCGCGATTGCGGTCGGTGGAGTACTCGGCGATGAAGGTCGCCGCGCCGCCGTACTCGCCGCCGGTGGAAAAGCCCTGCACCAGCCGCGCCACCAGCAACAGGATCGGTGCCCAGATGCCGATGCGTTCGTAGGAGGGGATCAGGCCGATCGAGAACGTGCCCAGCGCCATCAGGATCATGGTCGCGGCCAGCACTTTTTGTCGCCCGTAGCGGTCGCCCAGCGGGCCGAACACCAGCCCGCCCAGCGGGCGCACCAGGAACGCCACGGTGAAGGTCGCGAACATGGCGATCAGCTGCGCGGTGGGGTTGGTGCTGGGGAAGAACACGTGGCCCAGGGTCACGGCGAGGTAGCCGTACACGCCGAAGTCGAACCATTCCATCGCGTTGCCCAGCGCCGCCGCGCCGACCGCCCGTTTGAGCATGGGTTTGTCGACGACGGTGACTTCATCCACCCGCAGTTGGCGGCGGCGCTTGAACCATCCGAAATGGGCGTGGAACTCCGACATGTCTTCTCCTGTCCTGGAACGGTGAGGTCATGACCCCCGGCCCGCACACGGCAGGGCAACGCAAGACGGGAAGACGCAAGAGGCGCCGCACTGGTCTGCGGGGGCACGATCCCGGATGGCCGCGTCAACACCACGGCGCTGCGGGATCGAAGCGACGGAGCAGGCGGCGTGTGATCACGCGAGGCTCCGTCGAGGGGGCACATGATACACCATCGCCCGATTCGGCCGGGCGGCATGGTCCGCGAAACGCGGCGAACGTGGCGTGAAACGCTGTGTATTGTGGCGATCTGCGGCAGTGCGTGATGCGTGCGGCGTCGTGTTTGCAACGCCTCGCGAGCGCAGCCGGCACGCGGTGGGCATGTCCCGGGCGCGCTTGGCGCGTGACTCTGTTGCAGGCCAATGGCGACGTGTCGCTTTGAGCGGATCGCAATTGCAATGCGAGCGCAATGCCGAACGCCTTGCATGGTGAAAGGCAGAAGCACCCCGTAGGAGCGGCTTTAGCCGCGACGGGGCGCTACCGGTAATGCCCGTCGCGGCTGAAGCCGCTCTTACAGCTGAGCCGCGAAAAGCCTGCGCTGCTGGATGTGCCTGAATGCCCAGGGATGCCAGAATCGCCCGATGTCCGACGCGTCCTCCACCGTTCCCGCGGCCCTGCAGCCCACGCTCGATCGCAGCCTTGCGCGCCTGCGCCAGGCCGTGGCCGCGCAGCCATGGCCGTCTTCCCCCGGTTTCGACACCGCGCTGGCGCGCGCGCTGCTGGCCAGTGATTTCCTGCTCGACACGCTGTGCCGGCAGCCGTTCTTGCTCGCGCACCTGGCGCAGCCGGACCCGCCGCCCTTGCCGCTGCCGCAACTGGATCCGGCGCAACCGGCAGCGTGGCCGGCGCAGTTGCGCCGCTACCGTGCCGCCGCCTCGGCACGGCTGGTGTGGCGCGACGTGCTGGGCCTGGACGAGGTCGATGCGACCCTGGCAGGCAGCACGCAGCTGGCTGAGGACTGCCTGGCACTGGCGCTGCAGGCGCTGGAAGGCGAGTTCGCCGCGCGCCACGGCGTGGTGCGTGCCGCCGACGGCAGCGTGCAGCGGCTGGTGGTGTTCGGCCTGGGTAAGCTCGGCGGCGGCGAACTGAATTTCTCCTCCGACGTGGACCTGGTCTACGCCTACCCGCAGGGCGGCGAGTCCGATGGCGCGCGCGCACTGGCCGCGGAGGAGTACTTCGCGCGGCTCGGCCAGCGCCTGGCCCGGCTGCTCGACGAGACCACCGCCGACGGCTTCGCGCACCGCGTGGACCTGCGCCTGCGGCCGTTCGGCACGGCCGGCCGGGTGGCGCTGTCGTTCGCCGGCATGGACCAGTACTTCCAGCGCGAAGGCCGCGACTGGGAACGCTACGCCTGGCTGAAGGCGCGCGCGGTGGCCGGCGACATCGCCGCCGGCGAGGAGTGGCTGCAGACGCTGCGCCCGTTCGTGTACCGGCGCTATCTCGACTACACCGCGCTGGACGGGCTGCGCGAGATGAAGGCGGCGATCACCGCCGAAGTCGCACGCCACGATCGTCTGGACGACATCAAGCGCGGCGCCGGCGGCATCCGCGAGATCGAGTTCCTGGTGCAGTCGCTGCAGTTGATCCGCGGCGGCCGCGAAGCCGCCTTGCGCGAGCGCCGCCTGTTGCCGGCGCTGCACGCGCTGGTCGCGGCCGGCCAGGTCGCCGCCGAGGACGGCGCGGCGCTGGCGCAGGCCTATCGCTTCCTGCGTCGGGTCGAGAATCGCCTGCAGATGCTGCGCGATGCGCAGACCCATGCGCTGCCGGAAGACCCGCTGGACCGCGCGCGCATCGCCTTCGGCCTCGGCTATGCCGATTGGACCGCATTGCACGCGGCGCTGCAGGTGCAGCGCGACCGCGTCGCCGCCGAGTTCGCCGAACTGCTGGCGCCGCGCGAGCGTGCGTTGGCGCCCGATGCGCTGGCCGACTACTGGCGCGGCCTGCCCGATGGCGGCCAGGCGCAGGTGCTGCGCGCGGCCGGTTTCGCCGACCCTGACGGTGCCGACCAGGCCTTGCGCGGCTTCGTGCAGTCGCTGGGCGTGCGCACCTTGTCCGATGCCGCACGCGCGCGCCTGGACCGGGTGGTGCCGGCGCTGCTGCATGCGGCGGCGCGCTCGGCGCAGGCCGATGCCGCCCTGCACCGCGTGCTCGGCCTGCTGCAGGCGATCCTGCGCCGCGCCAGCTATCTGGCTCTGCTCGACGAACAGCCCAGCGCGCTGGCGCGGCTGGTCGACGTGCTGGCGCGCAGCGCGTTCCTGTCCGAGCGGCTGGCCGCGCACCCGCTGTTGCTGGACGAACTGCTCGACAGCCGCGTCGACGGCCCGATGCCGGACCAGGTCGCGATGCAGCGGCTGTGCGATGCCGCGGTCGCCGCCGCCGGCGACGATCCGGAAGCGGCCCTGCGCGGCCTCAACGAAGCGCGCCAGGCGCTGAGTTTCCGCATCGCCCTGGCCACGCTGGACCGGCGCCAGCCCGCGCTCGACAGCGCCCGCCAACTGGCGCAGCTGGCCGAGGCGGTGGTCGTGACCGTGCTGCGCCTGGCCCGCACCGAGCTGGTCGCCGCGCACGGCGAGGTGCCCGGCGGCAGTTTCGCCATCGTCGGCTACGGCAGCCTCGGCGGCGTGGAGCTGGGCATCGGCTCGGACCTGGATCTGGTGTTCCTGTACGACCACCCGCCGGGCGTGGAAGCGTCGGTCGGACCGCGGCCACTGGAAAGCGGGCGCTGGTTCGCGCGGCTGGCGCAGAAGGTGATCGCCCTGCTCGGTGCGGTCACCGGCGGCGGCCGCCTGTACGACATCGACGTGCGCCTGCGCCCGGACGGCGGCAAGGGCGCGCTGGTGTCGTCGCTGGCCAGCTACCGCGAGTACCAGCGCGACCGCGCCTGGACCTGGGAGCACCAGGCATTGGTGCGCGCGCGCGGCGTAGCCGGCGACGCGTCGCTGCTGCAGCAGTTCGAGCAGGTGCGCGCGCAGACCCTGGCGCGCCCACGCGAGGCCGCCGCGCTGCGCGAGGAAGTGCGCAAGATGCGCGCACGCATGCGCGCCGAACTGGACCGCAGCGATGCCGCGCGCTTCGACCTCAAGCAGGGGGCCGGTGGCCTGGTCGACCTGGAATTCCTGGTGCAGGCCGGCGTGCTGCTCGGCGCCGCGCAGCAGCCGGCGCTGCTGGCGCCGCGTGACACCCCGGCGCTGCTCGACGCGCTGGCGCACAGCGGCTGGCTGGCGCCGTCCATCGCCCCGAGCCTGCATGCGGCGCATGCCACGCTGGTGGAGGCCGGCCTGGCCTGCACGCTGGACCGGCGTCCGCGCCTGACCGCGCCCACGGCCGAGATCGCCGCGGCGCGTGCGGCGATCCGCCAGGCTGCCGCCGCGCTGGACCTGGTGTTCGTCGATGGCCGCGCCGGTGGCGACGTGGCGGCGTAGCGCCGCGCGTGGCGCTGACGGAACGTGTAGGAGCGGCTTCAGCCGCGAGGGGCTTTACCAGGAAAGCCCCTCGCGGCTGAAGCCGCTCCTACGAGGCGATGACCCTGAAGCTCGTCGGCTGGACTGCCTGGGCATGCTGTCCGGGCTGCGACCTGAGGGGCGCCGGCTACACGCTGACGTACTGCGAGTGGAACCAGGCCGTGTCGGGATCGGTGTCCACCACCTGGTCCGGATCCACTCCGAACAATGCCTGGTAGGCGTGCTTCCACAGGCCGGCGCGACCAGCGCACAGGTCGTGCCACAGCGCATGGAAGGTCACGGAGTCGAACACCCGTACCAGGTCCACGACCTGCTCGAGGTAGGCCTGGAACAGGTAGACCCGGTCGCCGGCGACCAGGATGTTGATGTTGTGGATCAACGGCGATGGATCGCCCAGCAGCACGATGTTGACGAAGTCGCCGTCGGCGAAGCTCGGCAATGCCGCGTCCGCCAGGTACGGTGTGGTGCGCAAGGGCCGGTCGCGGCGCAGCAGCACCATTTCCAGCATCAGCGGAGCGAAGGTGTTGCAGGACCATGCCGGGTCGGAGACGGCGGGCGTGGTTAGCGTGGCCAGGGCCATGCCGGGCGGCGACATCTGCGCCAGGGTGGCGTTGAGCGCGCTGAGTGCGAGGGTGGAGGTGACATCGTGCGGCATGGGCGTGGTCTCGTCGCAGGCGCGGCGCACGGAACGCGCGCCGCTGATGGCCTGTTCAACGTCTGTCGCGGCCGCTTGTGAAGCCACCCACGCCCGGAGGCGCCGCCGTCAGCGCGTCGGCGCCATCCGCCACAGCAGCGCGCGGAACGGCGCCAGCAGGCACACGCCGATGCCCAGCTTCACCGCCAGGTCGCCGGCGGCCCAGCTCAGCCACGGCAGCGTCGAGCCGGCGAAGGCGATCGACCAGAAGATCGTGGTGTCCAGGGTCGCGCTGCAGGTGGTGGCGACGATCGGCGCGCGCCACCAGCGCCCGCGGCGCAGCCGGTCGAACACGGTGATGTCCAGCAACTGCGCGGCGATGAAGGCCAGGCACGAGGCCGCGGCGATGCGCGGGGTGGCGATCCAGATCGACAGCAACACCGCCAGCGCGAAGCCGCACCAGGCCACCCGCCGCGCCGCGCGCGGGCCGAAGCGGCGGTTGATCAGGTTGCTGACCAGGAACGCGACCGGATAGCTGAAGGCGCCCCAGGTCAGCCAGTCGTTGATCGGAAACTGCACCAGCACGTTCGACAGCAGCACCACCGCGCCCATCGCCAGCACGGACAGCAGCAGCGCGCGCGGGGTCAGCGCGGCGAAAGTGGGCGAGGGAGCGGCAAGCGACGGCACGGCGATCTGGGACAGGGCGGGGCGCGCATTATCGCGGCCTGGGCGCGCCGTGACCATGTCGAGCGTGTGGACGATATCCACGCACATGTGCGTCGTAGGAGCGGCCTCAGCCACGACAGGGCGTTCCCCGATTTCGCGTGGTCGCGGCTGAAGCCGCTCCTACCCTGGGGAAGCCCGCGATGGGACCGCTGTTGCGATTCGCCGATTCCCGCTCCCGGCTTCACCGCACCGGCACTGCCGGAGGCTGCACTGTGGGAGGGACTTCAGTCCCGACCCGATGACGCGTCCGCTTTGCACGGCGCGCGTCCCCGCCCTTCACGCGTCGCGGCTGAAGCCGCTCCTACAAGTGGAACCCCGCGATGGGGGCCGCTGTTGCGATTCCCCACTCCCGGCCTCAGCGCGCCGGCGCCGCCGTCCCGTCCACCGCCGCGCGGCCCACCGCTGGGTCGTCGGTGAAGAAGCCATCGATGCCTGCGGCGATCAGTGCGCGCATCTCGGTGATGCTGCCGGCGGCGTTCACCGCGGCCGGGCCGCGCGCGTCCTGCAGCTGCTTGGGCAGGAAGTAGTTCTCGGGCCGGAACGTATACGGAATCACCTGCAGGCCGGCCGCATGCGCGTCGGCGACGAAAGGCGTGGGCGCAGCCAGCGCGCCGTCGGCGCTCACCGGCACGATCGCGCGCAGGTTCGGGCTGACCAGCTGCGCGTACTTGGCGATCGCGCGCAGGCCCTGCGCGCTGCCCATCTGCGCGTAGGTCGGGCCGTCGCGCAGTTGGTCGCCCGGGCGCTCCTTGGGGTCGCCCAGCAACTGCACCAGGCGCACGTTGGGATGGCTGCTGCCGAGCTTGCCGTGCAGATATTCCAGGTTGCCGATCTCGAATGACTGGATCACCACCGGCGCCTTGCGGGTGTAGGCATGTGCATAGAGGGTGGCGACCAGCTTGTCTTCCATCGCCAGGCCAAGCCCGCGGAAGTAGGTGCCGTGCTTGATCTCGGGAATCAGCCCGATCGGGCGCTCGTGCGTGGCCGATTCGGCCGCGGTGAAGTCGATGATCTCGTCCAGGGTCGGCACCTGGAACTGCCCGTCGAAGGCGGTGCCGCGCAGTTGCGGCAGGCGCTCGCGCGCACGCAGGGTCTTCAGCTCGGCCAGGGTGAAGTCTTCGGTGAACCAGCCTTCCACGCGCTGCCCGTCGATCTGCTTGACGGTCTTGCGCGCGGCGAACTCCGGATGCGCGGCCACGTCGGTGGTGCCGCCGATCTCGTTCTCGTGGCGGGCCACCAGCACGCCGTCCTTGGTCGAGACCAGGTCCGGCTCGATGAAATCGGCGCCGTCGGCGATGGCCTTGGCGTAGGACGCCAGCGTGTGCTCGGGCCGCAGCGCACTGGCGCCGCGGTGGCCGATCACCAGCGGCTTGCTCTCGCCCGGTGCGGCGGCCGCTGCGGCCGCCGCGGTGGTCGCCAACACGGCCATCGCGCATCCCAACAACCAGGAGGTGGATCGGATCATCGCATGCGTTCCGGTGCGGGGGCGGACGGACAGGATGGACGCGCTCAGAAGCGCGCGTCCAGGGTCAGGAACGCCTGCCGCGGCGCGCTGGCGTGGAAGGCCAGCGAGCGGCCGTTCGGGTCGCTGTTGCTGAAGGCGGTGAGGTTGGAGGCGTAGCGCTTGTCGGTGAGGTTGGTGACGTTCAACGACAGCTTCAGGTCCCGCAGGAACGACACCGCCCCGAAATCGTAGCCGGCGCCGGCATCGAAGGAGGTGTAGCCGCCGAAGCCCTGGTCGTTGGTGTAGGTGTAGTAGCGCTGGCCGGTGTACTTGCCGCGCAGGTTGGCGTTCCAGCCGTTCCAGGTCCAGCTGAGTTCGCTGGCGAACATGCGCTTGGGCGTGTCCACGGTGTACTTGCCGGCGGTGGGGATGACCACGCCGTTCTGCACGTAGTTGTCGTCGTAGGTAGAGCGGTTGATCGAGGCCGAGTTGTACCACTGCAGGTGCGCGGTCGGCTTCCAGATGAAGGTCAGCTCGCCGCCGCGGCTGCTCACCGAGCCGACGTTGAAGAAGCGCGTGGTGCACGCCGGGGTGGTGCCCTGCTGGATGCTCGGGCAGGGGTTGAGCGAGAGCAGGCGGTTGTCGAAGGTCACGTCGTAGCCGACCAGCGAGGCCTCGAACTGGTCGCGCACCAGGCGGTAGCCGGCTTCGAAGGTCTTGGACTTCTCCGGCTGCAGCGCGCCGACGCTGGCGTCGAACGAGGCCTGGGTCACCAGCAGCGGGCCGCCGGCGCCGCCGCCCTGGAACGCGGCGATGTTCTCGGCATAGGAGGCGAACACTTCCTGGCCTTCGGCCAGGCGGTAGCTCAGGCCGGCCTGCGGCAGCAGCGCCTTGCTGGCCTTCAGCTCGCCGTTGGCCACCGGCGCTTCCACCGCGATCCCCGGGGTCTCGCGCGCGGTCATGGTGGTGTGCGGGCTCTTGGCGCCGATGTCCAGGGTCAGGCGCTCGTCGAGCAGCTTGAAGGTGCCCTGCACGTAGGCCTGCTTGGTGGTGATGACGTAGTCCTGCGAGAACAGCCGGCGGTTCGGGTTGCTCAGGAAGATGTCGTCGTCGATCGGGCCGTCGATCCAGTAGAAGTTACGCTCGACATGGTGCTTGTTGCGCTCGTACCACACGCCCGCTTCCAGGTGGTGCGGGCCGATGTCCCAGCCCAGCGAGGCGATGCCGCCGGTGCGGTTGATGGTGTAGTTGGTGCTGCGGATCGAGATCGGCAACGTCTGCGGCGTGCCCGGGTAGGACGGCTGGCCCGGCGACCACCAGTGGCCCTGGCCTTCGTTCTCGTGGTGGTAGACCTGAGTGTGCACGCTCACCGCATCGGACGGCTGGAAGTCGCCGGCCAGGTAGTACAGATCGTCGTTGCGCAGCGCGCGGCTCTGGTAGTAGGCGTCGTCGATGTTGTCCACGCCGCCGCTGTAGCCGCAGCGGCTGGGGTTGCGCGTGGCCGGTGCGCAGTAGGCGGCGGCCAGCGCGCGCTGCCAGTCCGGCGCATACAGGTTCCAGTCCCAGCCCAGGCCGCGGTGCAGGCCGCTCTTGGAGAGATAGGCGTAGTCGGCCTGCGAGGTGCGCGAGGTATCGACGAAGGCGGTGATCTTGCCGCCCTCGAATTGGTACACGCCCTTGCCGTTGAACTGCGCCGTGTGGGTCGGCGAGCCCGGCGGCGCCCACATGTCGGCGTCGGCGTAGATGCCGGACAGGTAGGCGGAGAAGCCGTTGTGCTCGCCGGTATCCAGGCGCAGGTAGGTGCGGCGGTTGTTGTCCGAGCCCACGGTCTGCGCCAGGCGCACGCCGACTTCGGTGGACGGATCGTCGGAGTAGTACTGCACCGTGCCGCCGAGGTTGCTGGTGGAGGCGGTGCCCAGGCTGCCGATACCCGAGGCCAGCTCCACGCCGCCGAAGTTCTCGGCGATCAGCGCGCGGCTGATGTTCAGGCCGTTGTAGTTGCCGTAGGCGTTGTCGCCCAGCGGCAGACCGTCGAGGGTGTAGCCCAGGCGCACGCCGTTGAAGCCGCGCAGGCTGATGGTCTGCGATTCCTCGTTGGCGCCGAAGGCGTCGTTCGACTGCACGTTGACGCCGGGGATGCGGTTGAGCAGCTTCTGGATGCTGGTGCCCGGCGGCAGTACCGCCACGTCCTGCGTAGTGATGCGCTGCACCTGGCGGGTCTCGCCCTGTCCGATCACCGACACCGCATCGAGTTGCTGCACGTCGGACGCGGCGCTCTCGGCGGCGGCAGGCTCCGCGGCGGTGACGGCGAAGGGCGACAACAGGGCGGCGAGGATCGCCGTGCTCAGCAGGGAATGGAGAGGCATGTGCAGGGGGAGTCGTAAAGGAAGTGCGCACACGATGCGACAGCCACGTTGCAGGTTGGCGTCATCCGCGTTGCGTTTGTCATGCAGCGGTCCTGTGGCGTGGCATCCGTGTCGCGACCGTAGCCCGCCATGGCCACAGGCACGCCATCGTGGGCCATGGTGGAAGACGCGGCGTTGCATCGCGTGCATCGACATCAACTCGATACAGAGTGTCGTCGATTGCCATGCGTGGCGGGTGGTGAACACATGTAAGCGTGTGTGTCGGAAACACGGCGAAACATGCTGTTTCCAAAGTCGAAAACGGAGTCGGCCGTCAAAGTTTTGTAGTGCGTTCCTCCTCAATGATCACGCCTCGCCCAAGCCCGACGACGTGCCGATGCGTGCAGACATGAGCAGGAAGCGCAGTGCCCTCGCGTCGATCGGATCGTTGTCCGCGTGCCGTGTCGGGTCCTTGCGTTGGCATGTCGGTGTGCGCTGCGCGCGCCGTACCCTCACCCCAACCCCTCTCCCGATGGGAGAGGGGCTAAGCGCTTCCCTTCTCCCCTCGGGAGAAGGTGCCCCGCAGGGGCGGATGAGGGTACGAGCGCAGCCTCGCAGCAACGAATCACGCGCGCGCTGTGCGCGCCGTACCCTCACCCCAACCCCTCTCCCGGCGGGAGAGGGGCTACACGCTTCCCTTCTCCCCCCGGGAGAAGGTGCCCCGCAGGGGCGGATGAGGGTACGGGTGCAGCCTCGCAACGCCGGATCAACACGCGCGCTGCGCGTTCTGCACCCTCACCCCAACCCCTCTCCCGAGGGGAGAGGGGCTATCGCGTTCCCACCGCGAGGCCACTACGGCCTCGTCCACTCGCTCTACCCCCGGAGAGACGCCCATGCTTGATCGCATCCGCCGTCGGCCCTTGCTGGCTGCCGTGTTGTCCGCTTCCCTGCTGTGCGCGCTCGGCACCGCCAATGCCGTGCCCGACGCCTCCATCGCGGCAATGACCGCAACGCTGCGCAGCGCGCCGGTCAACTTCGACGTGCACCTGCCGTTGCGCGATCAGGCCGGGCTGGACGCGCTGCTGGCCGATATCCAGGATCCGGTCTCGCCGCAGTACCACCACTGGCTGACGCCGGCCGAATTCCAGCGCCGCTTCGCCCCGGCGCCGGCGCAGGTCGCGCAGGTGCGTGCCGCGCTGCAGGCCGCGCACATGAATGTCACCGAGCAGGGCGCCACGCTGCATGTCAGCGCGAGCGCGAACAACGTCGAGCAGCTGTTCGCGGTGCCGCTGACGGCCGAAGTGCAGCAGGGCAGCCAGGCCCGCCTCGCCGCCGCCGCTCCCTTGCAACTGCCTGCCGCACTGCGCGACACCGGTGCGACCGTGACCGGCCTGACCCGCGGTGCGCCGCCGATGCACGTCAACTGGCAGCGCGCGTCCACCAAGAATCCCGCCAACCGCTACGGCGCCGGCGGCACCACCTACTGGTACAACGACCTCAAGCAGGCCTACGGCTATCCCTCCTACCAGGCCACGACCGGCGCGGCGGCGCAGCAGCGCCGGCTCGACGGCACCGGCAGCACCATCGCCATCCTGATCAGCAGCGACGTGCTGGATTCGGACATCAAGGCGATGTTCGACCACGAAAACTTCAGCCGCTACGCCGCCAATCACGCCGACCCGACCCTGTACGCCCGCCACTACGTGGCCGGCGCCAAGCCGGGCCTGCAGGACGGCAACGACGCTGCGGCGGGCGAGGCCGCGCTCGATGTGGAGATGGCGCTCGGCGGCGCGCCCGGCGCGCGCGTGCTGCTGTACGTGATCCCGGACCTGAGCGATGCCTCGGTGCTGGCCGGCTACCGGCAGATCGTGCAGGACAACCAGGCCGACGTGGTCAGCTCCTCGTTCGGCGGTTGCGAGCTGTACTACACCGCGGCCTACAACGGCGGCAAGGATTTCACTTCGCTGCTGCGTCCCTACGATGCGGTGTTCAAGCAGGGCAACGCGCAGGGCATCACCTTCGTCGCTTCCAGCGGCGACAACGCCGGCCTGGACTGCGCCGACACGCAGTACGCGGTGAATCACAAGGACGGCCGCTTCGTCGCCGGCGTCGAGCATCCGGCGGCCAGCCCGCACGTGACCGCGGTCGGCGGCGGCAACCTGCTCACCGCGTACAAGAAGGGCAGCCTGGAGTCGGGCTACAAGAGCGAAAGCGCCTACGGCGATCCGCTGGAGACTGCCGACTACTACGGCTTCGGCGCGAACCTGGCCGGCGGCTATTGGGGGGCCGGCGGCGGCGTCAGCACGCTGTTCCAGCGTCCGGCCTACCAGCTGCGTGCGCTCGGCGGGACGCGCACCTCCATGCGCGCGCTGCCGGACATCGGCATGCTGGTCGGCGGCTGCCCGGGGATTGCGACGCAGCCGTGCCGTGAGGGCGACAGCTCGGTGGCCACCTACTTCAAGGGCGGCATCGAGGCGGTGATCGGCACCAGCGTCGCCGCGCCGGAGTTCGCCGGCGCGGTCGCGCTGCTGGTGGAGAAGCAGGGCCGCCAGGGCAATCTCAACGACTACCTCTACCGCCTGGCCGCCAATGGCCCGGAGGCGCTGCATCGCGGCATCCCCGGCTACAACGGCGTAGTCGACAACAACCAGCCCATCAAGGGCAAGTACAACTACACGGTGGGCTTGGGCACGCCGGTGGTGCGTTTGCTGATCGGCGCGCTGGATGCGGCGCCGGCCGGCGTGCCGCGTTCGCCGAGCAATCCGTAACGCGTTGGGCCCGGTGGCCGCGTCGGCGTCGTGGCAGCGACGCCGGCGCGGCGGCCGATCAGGCCAGGGCCAAACGGTCGCGGATCAGCGCGGCCACGCGCGCGGTTTCGCGCAGCGGTTCGATGCCGGTGGCGTGCACGTCGCCGGCATTCTTTACCGGAAGCAAGCGGCCGCGCGCCTGCAAGGCACGATGGAAATCCAGCGCGCGGCCACGCGCCGTCTCCGGCATCAGCACCTGCACCGGCACGCGCGTGGCGCAGGCTTCCGACAGCAAATTCACCGAATCCGGCGTGCACGCGAAGCGCTCGGCCCAGCCGAGCACGCCGGCATAGGGATTGGCGCCATCGTCCGCGCCGCACCACACAACGCCTGGCACATCGGCGAACGTGCGACGCAGGGCCGAGGCCACCGCAGGTGGGGTGCGTCGCGATGCGCTGGCAAGAATGCTGCCGCCGTGCGCGTGCAACGACGCCGCGATCGCGGCGAAAGTGTCCTGCGCCTGTGCCTCGCTCCAAGGCGCCATCCCGGAAGGACCGCCGACCAGCAGCCCGACGCGCGGCGAGGGCAATGCGCCCAACGCAGGAAACGCCGCGCGCCCGGCGGCCAGCCAGGCGTCGTCGATCGGATGCAGGCTGCCGAGCAGGGTCAGCACGTTGGCGCCGCGCAAGCGATCGTGCGCCGGCACCACCACCACATCCCAATGCCGCGGATCCAGCCGCGGATCCAGGAGTTGCACCACCTGGCTGCCGCGCGCGCGCAGCAGCCGCGTCGCCAGTGCAGCCTGGCGACCGCAGCCCACGGCCAGCCGCGGTGGTTGCCGCAGCGCTTCAGTGAAGGCCGCGCCGTAGGCATGCTGCGCGCCGGGGAGCCAGCGCGGCGCCAGCCAGCGCCAGGGCATGTGCGGCTGCAGCAACTGCGCATGGATCGGTGTCGCGGCCGGAACAGCTAACGCGGCGGCCAGCGCCTCGGCCTGGCGGGCGTTGCCGGCGCGGCCATCGCTAATCGCCCAGGTCGCGTCCGATCGTTTCACGTTTGGTAGTAATCCGTTGCATCGCGGCCGGGTGTTGCGACAATCGCGCCACTCTACACTGGCCGCCTCGCATCGGGACGGCCCCACCGGCATCCTGGCGCTTCCCTCGATCAAGGAACTTCCCCGCATGTCCGACGCCTTGCACGACGCCGCCCTCGACCAGTTGTTCCGTACCGCCCGCACCCAGAACGCGTTCCTGGACAAGCCGGTCGGCGAAGACACCCTGCGCGCCCTGTACGATCTGGTGAAGTGGGGCCCGACCGCGGCCAACGGCAGCCCGGCGCGCTTCGTCTTCGTCACCTCGCCGCAGGCCAAGGAAAAGCTCAAGCCGGCCCTGTCCGAGGGCAACCAGGCCAAGACCCTGGCCGCGCCGGTGACGGTGATCGTCGCCCACGACGAGGACTTCCACGAGAAGCTGCCGTATCTGTTCCCGCACACCGACGCCAAGAGCTGGTTCGACGGCCCGCGCGAAGGCCGCAGCGAAGGCGCGTTCCGCAACGGCTCGCTGCAGGGCGCCTATCTGATCCTGGCCGCGCGTGCGCTGGGCCTGGATGCCGGTCCCATGTCCGGGTTCGACAACGCCAAGGTCGATGCCGCGTTCTTCGCAGGCACTGCGATCAAATCCAACTTCCTGGTCAACCTCGGCTACGGCGATCCCAGCGGCCTGTTCCCGCGCCTGCCGCGCCTGAGTTTCGACGAGGCCGCGCGCATCGAGTGAGCGCGCGCGTCCCGCTTCCCTGTCCCACCGCAGGCCCGCGCCTGCCGCAGTTTCGTCCCATCACCCTTTCAAGGAGTTCCATCATGACCAAGACCCGCAAACTGCTGCTCCCGCTCGCCCTGGCCCTGGCCGTCGTCGTCGCCCAGCCCGCCACCAGCGCCTTCGCCGCGCCGGCCGCTGCCGCTGCCGCTGCCGCCAAGGGCGTCTCCGGCACCTACAAGCTCGACCCGGCCCACACCGACGTGCTGGTGCAGTGGAGCCACTTCGGCTTCTCCAACCCGTCCGCGAACTTCGGCGACGTCGACGGCACCCTGGTCTACAACGCCCAGGACGTGAGCAAGTCCAGCGTCAACGTGACCCTGCCGCTGTCCGGCCTCAACAGCTTCACCGCCAAGTTCGACGAGCACCTGAAGAGCGCCGACTTCTTCGACGCCGCCAAGTTCCCAACCGCCACCTTCAAGAGCACCAAGGTGACCTCGGCCGGCGCCAACAAGCTGACCGTCGCCGGCGACCTGACCATCAAGGGCACGACCAAGCCGGTGGTGCTGGCGGTCACCCTCAACGGCGCCGGTCCGCACCCGATGAAGAAGGTGCCGGCGCTGGGCTTCGACGCCACCACCACGGTCAAGCGCAGCGACTTCGGCCTGGGCGCCTACGTGCCGAATGTCAGCGACGAGGTGAAGATCCGCATCACCACCGAAGCGCTGCAGGACGCGGCGGCCAAGTAAGCCGGCCTGCGCGTGCGGCGGTGCCGCTTCGCGCGCTGCCGTCCGCTGCAATGCAAACGCCCGCCGTTCGGCGGGCGTTTGTGTTTCCGGGGTCTCGTTGTGTGTCGCGAGCGGAAAGGCTTGCGAGAGCCTTCAATTGCGACGAAAAGCGCGCGGTAGGAGCGGCTTCAGCCGCGACGCGTGGAGCCGACGTGCCTGTCGCGGCTGAAGCCGCTCCTTGTATCTGGACGTGACGCCCCTAAACAGGTGTCATGTCTTCCGACTGATCATCGGAGGAGGTGCGGGAAGTCCAGTCGCTCCTAAAGCTTCGAGCTTGCATCGTAGATCGGCTCCG
>NZ_LFME01000003.1 GCF_001043115.1 Xanthomonas sp. NCPPB 1128
GCGCCTGAAGGTACTCGGCGAGCCCGGCGGATCACGCAGCGGTGATCTCGATGAAACTGCGGCGATGCTTGCAATGGGCATCGCCGCTTGGCCGTTGTAGGAGCGGCTTCAGCCGCGACGCATTACCGGTAAGGCGTCGCGGCTGAAGCCGCTCCTACCGAGAAGCACGCGGATGCCGCGCAATCGCGGGCTACGCCCACCCCGAACCCGAATCCCGATTCCCAGCGCTTCAGGCCGCCGCGGCGCGCACCAGTTCCGCATAGGTTTGCGGCAGCTCGCGCATGTGTTCCATCACTGCGGCCACGCCGAGCTGGTGCAAGGTTGCGGCATGTCCGGCGGGGATATGCGCGGCGCCGGTGAAACCGATCACCGTCATGCCCGCGGCCAGCGCGGCGCTGGCACCGGTGGCACTGTCCTCGATCACCAGGCACCGCTCCGGCGCCACGCCCAGCGTCTTCGCCGCCAGCAGATACACGTCCGGCGCGGGCTTGGGCCGCGCCACCATGTCGGCACTGAAGATGCGCTCGCCGACACGCTCCTGCAAGCCGGCGCGCGCCACCGAGGCGACCACGCTCTCGCGCATGCTGTTGGAGGCGACCGCCAGCGGCAGCGGCAACGCCAGCAAAACCTCGCGCACGCCGTCGATCGGCTGCACTTCCGCCGCAATCAGCGCTTCGGAGCGCGTGCGGATCTCCTGGTACAAGCCTGGCGGCAAATCCAGCGCGTACTGACGCTGCACGCGCTGCACGATCTCCTGCGCGGTGAGGCCGAAGCTGCCGGCGAGGAAGCGTTCCAGTTCGGCCCGCGGCACATAGGCGCCCAGCGCATCGAGCATCACCCGGTCGGCCAGCACTTCGCTGTCGACGAGCACGCCGTCGCAATCGCTGATCAACAGGTCGAAGGGGGTCGCCGTCATCGCGCGCTCCTGGAGGGAAACCGCCATTATGCCGCCGTGCGCATGTCCCCCACCTGTGCGAAGGCCTGCAGCGGCAACACTGCGACCATCGCGCATGTGCAGATCGCGTACGTGCAGGACATGCGCACTATGTGCCCGCACGCGGCGTGATGCCTGCACGCCCTGCCCGCCCGCGGCCACCACCACAGCGTGGCGGCGGTCTGTCGTGCAATCGTTGGTTTCCGGTTAAAACGCCTGCCACCCATCGGCGTGTCGCCTGCAATCCGCAGACAGCGTCACAAAACTGCCGCCAAGCTCCGGCCATCCGCTGCTAGCATCGGCAACGGCGCCAGGACGTGCGCCGTCATCCCAGGACCGCGAACAGGAAAGGAGCCTTGCATGCGTACGCCCGTCCCTGCCCTGATCGCACTCGCGACCTCGCTGTTCTTCTCGGTCAGTTGCGCCGCACAGTCCGGCGCCAAGGAGCATTCCGCCATGTCAGCCTCGCTGCAGGATCATTCGGTCGCCTTCCGCGACCCCGCACTCGCCGACATCGCCGCCGCCAGCGCGCGCGGCGATGTCGCCCGCATCGCCGCCCTGGCGCCCAGCACGGACCTGTCCGCGCACGGCGACCAGAACGTCACCCTGCTCGAATGGGCGATCTGGAACGAACAGCCGCGCGCGCTGGCGGCGCTGCTCGATGCCGGTGCCGACCCGTCGCTGCCCGGCATGGATCAGGAAACCGTGGTGCACATGGCGGCCATGGCCAAGGATCCGCAGTACCTGCAACTCCTGCTGCAGCACGGCGCCCCGGTCGACCCGGTGAGCGCGCGCGCGCACTGGACGCCGCTGTTCCGCGCCGTGCAGAGCAAGCGCGACGCGCAGATCGAAATGCTGCTCAAGGCCGGCGCCGATCCGAAGCGCGTCGACGCCACCGGCAACTCGCTGCTGCATCTGGCCGCGCAGAGCAGCGCCGGCAACCCGTGGGTTCCGAAGCTGCTGCAGGCCGGGGTCGATCCGAACCTGCGCAATGCGCAGGGCAAGACCTTCCAGGCGTACTTCTTCAACACGCCCGAGCGCCTGCTCAACGCCAATGCACAGCAGACCCGCAACGACGTGCGCGCCTGGCTGAGCGCCCACGCCATCCCCATGGAAGCGACCCGCTGATGCGGTCGGTCGCCACACTCGCACGGAGCCGCGCATGAACCAGAGCGATCTTTCCCCGTCCGATCCGTCCACCTCCTTCTCCGACGCCGTCCGCGGCCAGCAGCCGCAGGCCGTGGACCGGCAACTGCCGCCGCTGCTGCAGGACCTCTACCACACCGCGGCCGAGCGCCGCGCCGGCGGCGCCGAGACCTTCGCCGCGCTGCCCGATGGCTGGTCGCGCATGGACGACGCCGCCCTGCAGCGCGCCGACATCGATCCGAGCCTGCAGCACGACGCCAAGAGCGGCTTCGATGCCGCGTTCTACCGCAACCCGCAGGGCAACGTGGTGCTGGGGTTTTGCGGCACCGACGAACTGAAGGACTGGAAACACAACATCGGCCAGGGCCTGGGCTTTTCCGACGCGCAGTACGCCTCGGCGATCCAGCTCGGCAGCCAGGCCAAGCAGGCCTTCGGCGAGAACCTGCTGATCTCCGGACACTCGCTGGGCGGCGGCCTGGCCGCGGCCTCGTCGATGGTCAACGACGTGCCGACCGTGACCTTCAACGCCGCCGGGGTCAACAACAAGACCCTGGAACGCGAAGGACTGGACGCTGACGCCGCCAAGGCCTATGCCGCCGACGGGCTGATCCGCGGCTATCACGTCAAGAACGAACTGCTGACCTACCTGCAGGAAGACAACCTGCTCACCCGCGGGCTGATGCCGGACGCTGCCGGCCACCAGATCCAGCTGCCGGAACCGGACCCGCTGTCGTTCGGTCAGCGCCTGATCCCAGGCATGATGTTCAAGCATCGCCTGGACCTGCACGGCATCGACTCGGTGATGAAGGCCGAGGATCTGCAGGCGCAAAGTCAGGGTCAGGCGCAATCGGCCGGCCTGTCGACCGGCAGCCGCCTGTTCAACGACGCGGTGGTGCAGCTGGATGGGCAGCGCGACCGGCTCGGCCTGCACGACGACGCGGCCTTCCTCAACACCGCCGCCAGCGTCGCTGCGCATGCCGGCCAGGACGGCCTGCAGCGCATCGACCAGGTCCTGCCCAGTCGCGAGGGCGATCGCCTGTTCGCGGTGCAGGGGCAGCCGGAGAACCCGGCACATCTGCGCAGCCAGGTGCAGACCGCAGCCGCGGCCCACGAGCCGTCGCAGGCCAACGTCGGCCAGTTGCAGCAGCAGAACCTGCAGGCGCCGCCGCAGCAGCAGGAAGAGCGGCAGCGCAGCGTGGCGATGCAGTAGTCGCTGCAGACTCAAGCATAAGGCAGGCGTTCGAAGGAACGCCTGCCTCGATCGCCGCCAAGACCATGCGGAACGCGCATCGCTAGCGCCCTGGCGCTCGGATCGCGCTAGCGCTGGGTCGGACCACCACGCAACCTGGGCTCAGCCGGCGCCGGCCATCGCGCGCAGCACGATGCCCACCACGTAGGCCAGATAGGTGCCGGTGGCGTAGCCCATCGTGCCCAGCAGTACGCCGACCGGCGCCAGCGCCGGATGGAACGCGGCCGCCACCACCGGTGCCGAGGCCGGGCCGCCGACGTTGCTCTGCGAGCCGATCGCGAAGTAGAAGAACGGCACCCGCAGCAGCTTGCCCAGCGCCAGCAGCAGCAGGACGTGCACGATCAGCCAGATCAGTCCGAGCGCGAAGATCCAGGGTCGGTCGAACAGCGCCAGCAGATCCATCTGCATGCCGATGCAGGCGATCAGGAAGTACAGCAAAAGCGTGCCGATACGCGAGGCGCCGGCGCCCTCGAGGGTGCGCGCGCGGGTGAAACTGAGCAGCAGGCCGAAGGTGGTCGCCAGCACCACCACCCACACGAACGGCGAGCCGAGGCTGAACTGCTTGGCCCAACTGACGTTGGCGTCGAACCAGGCCGCCGCCGGCGTGGCGATCGCATGCGCCAGACCCACCGCGCCGAAGGCAATGCCGACGATCAGCATCAGGTCGGTCAGGCTGGCCACGCGCTCGTGCTGGGCCTGGAAGTGGGCGATGCGCTGCTTGAGGTCGTCGATGCCGCGGGTGTCGGCGCCGCTGCGCGCGTCGATGGCCGGCGCACGCTGCGCCAGGAAGATCAACAGCGCCATCCACACGTAGCCGACGCCGACGTCGACCACCGCGAACTGGCCGAAGGTGGTGGCATCGACCTGGAACACCTCGCGCATCGCCAGCATGTTGGCGCCGCCGCCGATCCAGCTGCCGGCCAGCGCCGCCATGCCGGCCCAGGTGTCGCCGGCCACGGTCACCGGATGCAGCCACTTCATGATCTGGAACGCCACCACTGCGCCGAGCATGATGCTGAAGGAGGCACCCAGGTACATCGCCACCAGCTTCGGTCCCAGCCGCAGGATGCCCTTGAGATCGACGGTGAGGGTGAGCAGCACCAGCGCCGCCGGCAGCAGCACGTCGCGCGCGACCGGGTTGTAGAGTTTGTTGTGCTGCCCGTCGATCAGGCCGACGGTGTTGTAGATGCCCGGAATCAGGTAGCACAGCAGCAGCGCCGGCACGATGCCGTAGAAACGCTTCCAGACTCCCGACGGCCGCGCCGCGGTCCAGAACACCGCGCCGAGGGTGGCGGCGATCAGGCCGAAGATGACGATGTCGTTGGTGATCAGGGGCGTGGAGGGCATCAGGCGGTAGGCGGGGATTCGGGAGCGGGGATTCGGGATCTAGGATTGGCGGTTAGCGGTTGAGGGTTGAGGGTTGAGGGGGAATTCGACCGTAAGCAGCGCCAACGTCCTCACACCCATGGCAGTCGTAGGAGCGGCTTCAGCCGCGACGCGGTGCCACCACGGTCGCGGCTGAAGCCGCTCCTACGAGACGCCATGCAGACGCTGCATGCCCTGGACGAATCCCGAATCCCGGGGCCTGGGCCATGACCCAGGCCCCAGGACGGGGCCCGAGAAACCCGGGCCCCAGGCCCCTCACTCCCCGATATGCTGCTTCAGCCAGCCGTTGACCGTGTCGTGCCACAGGATGCTGTTCTGCGGCTTCAGCACCCAGTGGTTCTCGTCCGGGAAGTACAGGAACTTGGACTCGATACCCTTGCGCTGCAGCGCGCCGAACGCGGCCAGGCCCTGCTCCATCGGGATGCGGAAATCCTGCTGGCCATGGATCACCAGCATCGGCACCTTCCACTTGTCCACTTGCAGGATCGGGTTGAACTTCTCGTAGCCGGCCGGGTTCTGCCACGGCGTGCCGCCGTTCTCCCACTCGCTGAACCACAGCTCCTCGGTGGCGTAGCCCATCATGCGGTTGTCGAACACGCCATCGTGGTCGACCAGGCACTTCCACGGCTTGTTCCAGTTGCCGGCCATCCAGTAGACCATGTAGCCGCCGTAGCTGGCGCCGAGCGCGCAGGCCTTGTCGCCATTGAGGAAGCCGTACTGCTTCTGCGCCGCGTCCCAGCCCTTCTGCAGGTCTTCCAGCGGGCGGTCGCCCCAGTGCTGGCTGATCGCGTCGGTGAAGGCCTGGCCGTAGCCGGTGGAGCCGTGGAAGTCGATCATCACCACCGCGTAGCCCTGCCCTGCGTAGGTCTGCGGGTTCCAACGGTAGCTCCAGCCGTTGCCGAAGCTGCCCTGCGGGCCGCCGTGGATCAGGAACGCCACGGGGTAGGTCTTGCCTTCCTGGTAGTTGTACGGCTTGACCACGTAGCCATGCACGGTGTCGTTGTTCCAGCCCTTGAACGAGAACTGCTCATAGTCGCCGAACTTCACGTCCGGCAGCATCTCGCCGGCGCTGGAGGTGATGGCGCGCGGCTGCTGGCCGTCGGCATCGGCGACCATGATCTGGTCGCCGCTCTTGAGGCTGTTGCGGGTGAAGACCAGGGTGTTGCCGGCCAGCACCGGCGCGGCGACGCTGCCGTCGGCGGCCACGGTGCGCACCTTGCCATCGGCCACGTCGACCGCGAACAGCGGATGCTGGCCCATGTCGTCGGCGGTGGTATAGACGGTCTTGCCGTCGGCCGACAGCACGATCTCGCCAGCGGAACGGTCCCACTGCGGGGCGATCTCGCGGGTCTTGCCGCTGGCCACATCCATCGCCATCAAGCCGAAGCGGTCGGCCTCGAAACCGGGGCGCTTCATCGCGCGGTAGAACAGGGTCTTGCCGTCGGCGGAGAACACCGGTCCGGCATCCCAGGCCGGGTTGGACGCGGTCAGGTTGACCGGTGCGGCCTTGCCGGCGGCGTCCAGCCGGTACAGATCGAAGTTGGTCGACCACGGCTCCTCGCGGCCGGCCACGCGCACGCTGGCGACCAGCGACTGCCCGTCCGGCGCCCAGGTGTAGTCCTCGCTGCCGCCGAACGGCTTGGAGGGGATGTCGCCGGCCAGGGTCACGCTGACCGCCGAGGCGCCGGCGACCGGCTTGGCCTTGGCGCCAGCCGGCAGCGGCGCGACGAACAGGCTGTTGCGGCGGCCGTCGTTCCAGGTATCCCAGTGGCGCACGAACAACTGGTCGAACACCACGCCGGTGGCCTTGGACTGCTTCTTGGCGTCCAGGCGCTTCTGCGTGCAGGCCAGGTCCGAGCCACAATCCTGGAACACGCCGGCGCTGAAGGCCACGCGGTCGCCCTGCGGGGCGATGCGGTAGCTGTCCACGTCCAGCGCGAAATCGGTGAGCTGGCGCGGCGCGCCGCCGGCCAGCGGCAGCGCGTACAGCTGCTGGCGGCCGGACTTGGCGCTGAGGAAGTACACGGTCTTGCCGTCGGCCGACAGCTCCGGCGAATTGACGTTCCAGCCTTCCGGCGTCAGCCGCTTCGGCGGCGCCGCATCGCGGGTGCGCAGGTCGCGCAGCCACAGGCTGGTGCTGGACTTCTCCAGCGCCTTGTCCATCTGCCGCTTGGCGAAGACCACCGTGCCGCCATCGGGCGTCAGCAGCGGCGAGGACACCCGGTCCAGCGCGACCATGTCGCGGACTTCGAAACCGCGGGTGGCGGCCAGCGCGGGCAGCGCGGTCAGCAGGGCCAGGGGCAGCAAGGCGTAGCGCAGGGTCATCGGGTGTCTCCGGAACACGGCAAAACGTCGATGGTAGGGGCCGCGGCGGGCATGGCGCAAAGGACTGAAGTCATGGAGGGGCTGGGATTGGGGAATCGGGATTGGGGATTGGGAAGAGCGACGCGCTGACCCGTGACGTGCAGGAGGCCGATGCCGGCGCTGGTGTCAGGCGGACAGCGGCAAGCGCGCGGGTGATGCGATGCGGTCCTGGGTCCACGCGATGCACGCGGCGCGGCCAGCCAACCAGCGAGACGCTGATGGAACGGCACGCGCGGCGCGCTGGCGCGACCGCAAAAGCGAAGCCCGGCGCGGGGCCGGGCTTCGAATGTTGCGTTGCGGGAGGCGATTGCGCCGTTACGCGTGCGGCTTGGCCGCGGCTTCGCCCTTGCGGCCGGTGCGGTACAGCAGCCAGCCGACGAAGGCCAGCAGCGCAAGGCCATACCACTGGTTGAGGTGATAGGCCTCGGGAAGCGCCAGCACGTCCTTGTTGTTGGTGATGACGATCGGAAGCGCAATGCCGATGCCCATCAACGCCTCGCCGGTAATCAGACCCGCTGAAAACAACACGCCTGGACGATGCACGCGATCTCGCCCTTCCTCGTCATCGGCGCGAATCTTGTGGAAACGCTCGACCAAGTGGGCGATCAGGCCACCAAGGAAGATCGGCACCATCAGCTCCAGCGGCAGGTAGATGCCGATCGCCGCGGCGAGCACCGGCACGCGGAAGCGCTTGCCGGTCTTCTTCAACCATTCGTCAAACGCGATGATCGCCGCACCGACACCGGCGCCGATCGCAATCATCGTCCACGGCAGTGTCCCACCGAACAGACCCTTGGCTACCGAGGCCATCAACATCGCCTGCGGGGCCGGAAGCGTCTTGCTGCCGATCCCGTACGCCTCTGCGAGCAGATTCAGCACCGGCGCCATGATCAGCGCGCACGAGAACGCACCGATGGCCAGCATCAACTGCTGCTTCCATGGCGTGGCGCCGACCAGGTAGCCGGTCTTCAGATCCTGCAGGTTGTCACCGCCGACTGCCGCGGCGCAGCACACCACTGCGCCGATCATGATCGCGGCGACCGCACCGATCGGGGAATCGCGCCCGAGCAGCAGCACCAGCACTGCCGAGGCGAACAGGATGGTGGAGATGGTGATGCCGGAGACCGGGTTGTTCGACGAGCCGATCAGGCCGGCCAGGTAGCCGGACACCGAGACGAACAGGAAGCCGGCGACGATCATGATGAGGGTCATCGGCACGCTGACGTGCCACTGGCCGACGATGGCCTGGTACAGACCCAGCAGCGGCAGCGTGCACAGCAGCAGCGCTACCAGCATCCACTTCATCGGCAGGTCGCGATCGGTCTCGGCCACCGCGGCGCCGCCGGTGCTCTTGCGCGCCGCAGCGAAGCCGCTCTTGACACCCGACAGCAGCGACTTGCGCAGCGAGAACAGCGTCCACACGCCGCCGATCAGCATCGCACCCACGCCGAGGTAGCGGACTTTTTCGCCCCAGATCCCGAACGCAGCCTCGGCCGCCGGTGCGTTGGCCAGGCTCTGCGCCAGCGCCGGGTCGGAGCCCATGAAGAACTGCTGGTACAGCGGGATGGCGATATGCCAGGACAGGATCGAGCCGGACAGCACCACGATGCCGACGTTGAGCCCGACGATGTAGCCCACGCCCAACAGCGCCGGCGACAGACCGGTCCCGATGTAGCCGACCATCTTGCTGCTGCCGACGTACGCGGCCTGCGCCCAGGTATCCGGGATCACCTTCAGGCCGCTGGCCGCGCCGAGCTTGACCAGCCCGCCGATCGCTGCCGACAGGCCCAGGATTTTCAGCCCCGGCCCGGGATTCTCGCCGGCCTTGAGCACTTCCGCGGCGGCCTTGCCCTCCGGGAACGGCAGCGGATCCTCGACGATCATCGAGCGCCGCAGCGGCACCGAGAACAGCACCCCGAGCAGGCCGCCCATGCCGGCGATGCCCAGCACCCACCAGTACTTGAAGTCCGGCCAGTAGCCCATGATCACCAGCGCCGGGATGGTGAAGATCACCCCCGCCGCGATCGAGGAACCAGCCGAGGCGCCGGTCTGCACGATGTTGTTCTCGAGGATGGAGCCGCCGCCGAGCAGGCGCAGCACCCCCATCGACACCACCGCCGCCGGAATCGCGGTGGCGATGGTCAGGCCGGCGAACAGGCCGAGGTAGGCATTGGCGGCGGACAGCACCACGGCCAGCACGATCGCCAGCACCACGGCACGGAACGTGAGCTGGCGCGGCGCGGCAGCGTTGTTCATGGTTACCCCTGAAACGACAAAAACGCTTTGCACGCTAGCGTCTGGGGCGGGGCAAGTCCAGCCTCCCGGCGCCCAGCTTGTGGCACATGCCTGGGGGGCGGGGATTGGGGAGTGGGGATTTGGGATTCGCAAAGGCAGCGGCAGCTGGTAGCCCCTCTCCCACCGGGAGAGGGGTTGGGGTGAGGGTACGGCCTCGCGACGAACCGCCCATGCCAGGCGCCGCCATTCGAGCGAGCGCCGGCGCCCCCTATACTCCGCCGCTGCCTTCCTGCGCCGAGAGTCGCCGTGTCCGTGTCCTCCCTGCCGCTGCGCGACGCGCGCGACGATTTCCTCGGCCATCCCAAGGGCGTCTACGTCTGCTTCTTCACCGAGATGTGGGAGCGCTTCTCCTTCTACGGGATGAAGGCGCTGCTGTTGCTCTACCTGACCAAATACCACCTGTTCGGCGACGACGCCGGGCTCGACCTACTCGGTGCCTATGGCGGCCTGGTGTACTGCGTGCCGGTGCTGGGCGGGCTGCTGGCCGACCGCTGGCTGGGCATGCGCAAGGCGGTGGTGTTCGGCGGCCTGCTGCTGGTGCTCGGCCACATCGGCATGGCCTTCGAGGGCCACGCCGCCACCCGGGTCAACGGCGAGGTGGTGCGCGACACCGCATCCCTGGGCGTGACCTACCTGTCGCTGGCGCTGATCATCATGGGCGTGGGCTTCCTCAAGCCGAACATCTCCACCATCGTCGGCAAGTTGTACCCCGCCGACGACCCGCGCCGCGATGCCGGCTTCTCGCTGTTCTACGCCGGCATCAACCTCGGCGCCCTGTTCGCCTCGCTGGTCTGCGGCTTCCTCGGCGAGGCCTACGGCTGGCGCTACGGCTTCGGGGCAGCTGGCATCGGCATGCTGCTCGGCCTGGGCATGTTCCTGTGGGGCCAGAAATACCTGCACGGCCACGCCGAACCGGCGCAGCCGGCGCTGCTGCGCGAGCGCGTGCTCGGCGTGCCGCGCGAATGGGCGATCTACCTGTGCGCGGTGCTGGGCGTGCTGCCTGTGGCCGCCTTGATGTGGGCCGCCGCCAACGGCGCCTTCAGCCTGGGCGGGGAAATCTCCCTGGCACTGCTGCTGATGCTGCTGGTGCTCGGCGCGGTGCTGCTGTGGTTCGCCTGGTTCACCGGCACCCAGTGCACCCCGGTGCAGCGCCAGCAGATGATCGCGCTGATGGTGCTGATCGCGATGGCGCTGGTGTACTTCACCCTGTACGAGCAGACCTACGGCTCGTGGGTCACCTTCACCGACCGGCTGATGACCAAGGACATCGTGCCGTCGCTGGTGATCCGCGGCGGCACACCCCTGCCCTGGTCGATCGCCTCGCTGCTGCTGGCGCCGCTGGGTTTCGTGCTGGCGGCGGCGCTGTCGGACCGCCGTCCGGACTCGTCGGCGCCGCGGTTGCTGTTCGTTGGGGTCAGCGCATTGATGCTGCTGTTCCTGATCCGCGACTGCCTGGTGCTGCCGCAGACCGCCGGCTCGCTGACCTACCTGGGCGCGCTGTTCCTGGTGCTGCTGGCGCCGCTGTTCGCCGCACTGTGGGCGTGGCTGGCGCGGCGCGGACGCGAGCCGTCCAAGCCCGCCAAGTCGGCAATGGGGCTGCTGCTGGCCGGCCTGTCCTTCGTGCCGCTGGCGCTGGCCGCGCAACAGGTCGGCGCCACCGGACAGATGGCGAGCGTGTGGTGGCTGGTGCTGGCCTACTTCGTGCTGGAGGCCGGCGAGATGTGCCTGTCGCCGGTCGGCCTGTCGGCGGTGACCCAGCTCGCGGTGCCGCGCGTGGTCAGCCTGATGATGGGCACCTGGTTCCTGGCCACGGCGTTCTCCGAGGCGCTGGCAGCGCTGTTCGGCAAGCTCGCCGCGATCGAGGTGCCGGACGGCCAGACTCTCAACGTCGCCGACGCCGCGGCCAAGTACGCGCACCTGTTCTGGCTGTTGCTGTGGATCGGCGTGGGCTGTGCGGTGCTCGCCTTCCTCGCCGCCCCGCTGCTGCGGCGGATGATGCACGGGGTGCGCTGAGCGGTTGCTGCGGATGCCGCGTCATTGCGACCGCGATTGCGACAGGATCAGGCGTCAGCTGAGCCACTGACTAACCGAGGCAAGTGCGGTCCGGACTTGCTCCGGACCGCACTGAGGTCATGCACCTGCGATGCGCGCCGTACAGGCACGCATCACCAGGCGAAACCACTTACGGCTTCGCTGCCGCCGGCGCCGCCGCCTGCGCACCGCCCAGCGACTTGCTCAGGAACGCCAACAGCCGGGTGTAGAACTCGCGGCGATGTTCTTCGGTGTAGAAGCCATGGCCCTCGGTCGGGACATACAGCGTCTCCACCGGCACACCCGCTTTCTTCAGCGCGGCTTCCATCTTCTTGGAATGCTGGATGGGCGCGCGCTCGTCCTCGCCACCAGCCGCCAGAAATACCGGCACCTTGATCTTGTCGGCCAGATTCACCGGCGAGATCCCCGCCAGTTCGCTGCCCGTCCCCATCCATTCACGCAAAAAGTTCTGACTGGCATCGCGCACTTGGGCATCGCCCCTGACATACATCATCGGCAGGTCGTAGACACCGACATAGCCGGCGGCGCAGCGATACAGCGTCGGCTCCTTGGCTACGCCCATCAACGCCGCATAGGCGCCATAGCTGGCGCCATACATGCAGATGCGCTGCGGGTCGGCGATGCCCTGGTCGATGGCCCAGCGCGTGGCGTCGGTGACGTCGTCCTGCATCTTGCCGCCCCACTGGCCGGCGCCTGCCTGCTGGAACGCCCGCCCGTAGTTGCCGGAGCCGCGGTAATTGACCTGCAGCACCGCGTAACCGGCGCTGGCCAGGATCTGCGCATCCTCGTCGAACATGCCGTTGTCGAACTCACCGAACGGGCCGCCATGCGGCATCACCACCATCGGCACCTTGCCGGACTTGGCCGCTGCCGGCAGGGTCACGAACCCATGCAGTGGCAGGCCATCGCGCGCCTGCAACGCGATCGGCCGCACCTCGGCCAGCTTGGGCGACTGCAGGGCAGCACGACGCGCGAAGACGAAATCGGCCTTCTTGGCGACGGTGTCGAACAGATAGAACTCCCCCGGATTGCGCCCGGACTGCACGTTCACCAGGTTGAGCCGGCCGTCGCGGGTGCTGGAGGGGACATAGACCGCCTGCCCGGGGAAGGCCGCTTCCAGCGAGCGCTGGGTCTTGGCTTCGGGAGAGGCACTATCGAAAAACAGGCTACGCGGCGTGTCGCCCAGCACCTGGACACCAACCGGAACGCGGGTGCCATGGCGATAGATGATCGCGTAGGGATCGGCCAGGGCATCGCGCGCGACTACCTTGCGCTCGCCGCTGTCGGTATTCCACGACTCGATGACGTCACTGCCCTTCGCCTGCTGGGCCAGAAGATAGGCGGTATGTCCATCCTCGGAGAACCCGATCGGCAATTCGACGTGTTGGCTGACATTTTCGTCGTTGATCAGCTTCCAGTCGCTGCCCTGCGCATCGCGATAGAACAGCTTCTTGGCATTGTCGGCATCGGCTCCCGAGGCGAAGCGCACCTTGCCTTGCTCATCGCTGTAAAAATCGGCGCCGCGCACCTTGGGCGAACCGGTCAGCAACCGCCGGCGGCCACTATAGACATCCATCACTTCGGTGCGACTGTAAGGGTCCTGACTGGTACTGAACGGCTCGGCCTGGATGATGTAGTTGCGATCGTCGCCGGGTAGCGGCCCCACCCAGTGGGCGATGACCTTCTCCACCTTCTTGGTCTGGATCAGCGTGCCCGGCCCGTTGCCGGTGACGCGCTGGCCCACCAGCAGCTCCGCCGCCCCGCCGTCGGCGTTGATCGCGAACAATTCTCCGGTCCCCCAGGGCCGATCCCGCTGACCGATCTTCTGGACCATGTTGAACAGCACGCGCGTGTCGTTGACCCACACGAAATCATAGACGTGCGTGTTCTTCTCCATCGAGAAGCTGCCGACGATCTTGTTGTCGGAGCGGCGCATGATCGCCAGCGCCGTCCGATCCTCCAGCGGCACCGTCGCCGCGTAGTACTCGCCGGTCGGCGACAACTTCAGTGTTTCGACCTGCTCCTTGACCAGATACGGCGCCAGATCCACCTGCGCCCATGCATTCCCCGCTCCCAGCAGACACAACAACGCGACTGCGCGCAGTCCCCTCTTCATTCCTTGTTCCCCTGTTCCCGTTGGCGTGACGTACGCGTGAAGTCTAATCCAGGCGCTTGTCCGATGGCGTACCGGAAGCTGGGCGCCGACCTCCGACGACGTCGGGGCTGGAAACCAAAAAGGGCGCGCAGCCCGGAAGCCGCACGCCCGTCATTTGCCACGGAAACGGCAGCGCGCACCGATCGAGCGCATCGCCCCCTGCCGTCACCTACCCTCTCGGTACACCGGTCGACCCGCGCACCATCAAGCTGAAATCCAGCGTCTGCTGCAGCGGTACGTCCACCCGTTCGATGATGGCGAGCAGCAGGTTGACCGCGCGGACACCGATCTCTCGCATCGGCTGCCGGATGGTCGTCAATGGCGGCGTGAGGTAACTGGACGACGCCAGGTCGTCGAAGCCGACGATGGACAGATCGCACGGCACGCGGATGCCCAGGTCCCGGCAGGCCGCCAGGGCCCCCAGTGCCATCTGATCGCTGAAGCAGAAGATCGCGGTCGGCGCGGGTGTACGGCCCAATAGCGCCATCGCCGCCGCATGGCCGGATTCCACGGAGAAGTCGCCCGGTACCACCGTCAGGCTGCGCAGGCAGCGGCGCGCCTTGGCAGAGGCGCGCACGCCTTCCAGTCGTTGCTGATGCAGGGGATTGTCGGGCGGGCCGCCCACCACCGCGATCTGCGTGTGCCCCAGTCCATACAGGTGTTCCATCACCGCCTGCGCCGCGGCCGCGTTGTCGATGTGCACGCTGGGAATGCCCAGCGCCGGGTCGAACTCGCAGCCGTTGACCACTGGCGCGGCGGCGCCTTGCTGCTTGACGATCTCACGCGCCGTCGGCGGGAGGCGGTGCCCCAGCACGATCAGGCCGTCCGCCTCGTTGCGTGGAAGCATCTGCGCGTAGCGCTCCTCGCGGTCGGGCTGGTGCTGGGTATCGCCCAGCAGCACGGCGTAGCCGACCGCCTGCGCGGCATCCTCCGCGCCCTGCAGGATCTGCGCAAAGAAGGGATTGGCGATGTCCGGGACGGTGACCAGGAGCTTGCCGCTGCGCTGGGTCTTGAGCGTCCTGGCCACCGTGTTGGGGACGTAGCCTAGCGCAGCGGCGGCCTGCTCGATGCGCGCGCGTGTGGCGGGCAGGACTTTTTCCGGCCGGGAGAGCGCCCGCGACACCGTGCCCGCGGTGACGCCGACGTGCTTTGCGATGTCGTAGATGGTTGTCGCCATGAACTGAACTCGTGTTCTGCTGTGCAGTGCACAACGGGTCTTGCGGGAGGCCCATGCTAGGATGATTCAATCGATTGCATGAGGGCGAATCACGTTGAAGACGCTCAAGGGTCCGGCGCTGTTCCTGGCACAGTTCATCGCCGACACACCTCCCTTCAATCGCTTGGACACGCTGGCCGAATGGGCTGCGGGCCTGGGCTATTCTGGCCTACAAGTCCCGACCAGCGCGCCCCACCTGTTCGATCTGGCCGAGGC
Source organism: Xanthomonas sp. NCPPB 1128 (assembly GCF_001043115.1). Lineage (GTDB taxonomy): Bacteria > Pseudomonadota > Gammaproteobacteria > Xanthomonadales > Xanthomonadaceae > Xanthomonas_A. The sequence goes on from NZ_LFME01000003.1 coordinate 15,014, forward strand.
CGCGCACAGCCAGGCGTACTGCGACGACCTCGCCGGCATGCTGGCCGGGTACGGCCTGCAGATCACCGAGCTGTCCACCCACCTGCAGGGACAGCTGGTCGCCGTGCACCCCGCCTACGACAGTCTGTTCGACGGCTTCGCACCGCCGGACACGCGCGGCAACCCCGCCGCCCGCCAGGCCTGGGCGGTGGAGCAACTGCGGCTGGCCGCCAAGGCCAGCCAGCGCCTGGGGCTGACGGCGCATGCCACGTTTTCCGGCGCGCTGGCCTGGCCTTACTTCTATCCCTGGCCGCAACGCCCGCCCGGGCTGGTGGAGGAAGCCTTCGCCGAACTCGGCCGGCGCTGGCGCCCCCTCCTGGATGCCTTCGACGCCTGTGGCGTGGACCTGTGCTTCGAGATCCACCCGGGCGAGGACCTGCACGACGGCGCGACCTTCGAGCGCTTCCTGGACATGGTCGACCAGCACCCACGCGCCAAGATCCTGTACGACCCCAGCCACCTGCTGCTGCAGCAGATGGACTACCTGGGTTTCATCGATCGCTACCACGCGCGCATCGGCATCTTCCACGTCAAGGACGCGGAATATCGCGCCAGCGCGCGCAGCGGCGTCTATGGCGGCTACCAGGACTGGATCGATCGTCCGGGGCGGTTCCGCTCGCTCGGCGATGGCCAGATCGATTTCAAGGCGATCTTCTCCAAGTTTGCGCAATACGATTTCCCGGGCTGGGCGGTGCTGGAGTGGGAGTGCTGCCTGAAGCATCCGGAAGACGGGGCACGGGAGGGTGCCGCGTTCATCCGCGACCACATCATCCGCGTGACCGAACGCGCCTTCGACGACTTCGCCGGCAGCGGCGCCGATCCGGAATCGCTGCGGCGCATGCTGGGAACCTGAGTCATTACCGCCCTGGGAGGGGACGCCATGACGCACACCATGTCGCGCTTGGGCGCGATGATGTTTCTGCAGTTCTTCATCTGGGGGGCATGGTTCGTGACCCTGGGCACGTACCTGGTGCAGGGGCCCCTGCACGCCAGCGCGAGTCAGGTGGCGACGGCGTTCCTCAGCCAGTCCATCGGCGCCATCGTCGCGCCGTTCCTGGTCGGCCTGATCGCCGATCGCTACTTCGCGGCGCAGCGCATCCTCGGGGTACTGCATCTCGCCGGCGCGGTGCTGATGTGGCTGGCGTCCACGGCGACCAGCTTCGGCGTGTTCTTCGCCTGCGTGATGGGCTACATGCTGCTGTTCATGCCGACGCTGGCACTGGCCAACAGCGTGGCGATGCGGCACATGCAGTCGCCTGAGAAGCAGTTTCCGCCGGTGCGGGTCGCCGGCAGCGTCGGCTGGATCGTGGCCGGCGTGCTGATCGGCTGGCTGGGCTGGGAACAGGCGCATCGGCTCGAACTGACGTTCCGGATGGCGGCGCTGGCGTCGCTGGCCCTGGGCCTGTATGCCTTCACCCTGCCGCACACGCCGCCCCTGGCGCGACAGCGCGACGCCGGACTGGGGCAGATCCTGGGGCTGGACGCGCTGCGGTTGCTCAAGTCGCGCTCCTATCTGGTGTTCTTCCTGGCCTCCATCGCCATCTGCATCCCGCTGGCGTTCTACTACAACTTCACCAACCCCTACCTCAACGATCTGGGCGTGCGCGGCGCGGCCGGCCTGCAATCGCTGGGCCAGGTCTCCGAAGTGCTGCTGATGCTGGCCATGCCGTTCCTGTTCGTGCGGCTGGGGGTCAAGACGATGCTGGCGGTGGGCATGGCGGCGTGGGTGGTGCGCTATGCGATGTTCGCCTTCGGCGATGCGGGAGGCGGCTTCTCCCTGCTGGTGATCGGCATCGTGCTGCACGGCATCTGCTACGACTTCTTCTTCGTCACCGGCCAGATCTATACCGATGCGCACGCCGGCCCCGCCGCGCGCAGCAGCGCGCAGGGCTTCATCACCCTGGCCACGTACGGCGTGGGCATGCTGATCGGCACGTTCCTGTCCGGTGCGGTGGTGGAGCACTACACCACCGCGGCGGGCCCGGACTGGCGGCAGATCTGGCTGTTCCCGGCCGGCGTCGCGCTGGTCGTGCTGGTCGCTTTCCTGGTGCTGTTCCGCGACCGGCCCGCCGTCGCGGCCGCACCTTCCGCGTCGTGAGGATCCCACCGATGCCCAAGCTTGGAATCGCCATCGTCGGCACCGGCATGATCGGCGCCGTGCACCGCCGCGCGGCCCTGCTGGCCGGTGCCGCGGTCCGCGGCGTCGCCGCCTCTTCCCCGCAGCGCGCACGCGAGATGGCACAGGCGTGGGATGTGCCGCGCGCCTATCGCGATATCGAGGAGGTGGTCGCCGATCCGCAGGTGCAGGTCGTGCACGTCTGCACGCCCAACCATCTGCACCGCGCCATGGCGCAGGCGGCGCTGGACGCCGGCAAGCACGTGATCTGCGAAAAGCCGCTGGCGACCACGCTGGAGGATGCCCAGGCATTGGCGGCCTTGGCCCGCGCGACCGGGCTGGTCGCAACGGTGCCGTTCGTCTACCGCTACCACCCGGTGGTCCGCGAGGCGCGCGCCCGCATCGCCCAGGGCGAACTGGGGCCGCTACGCCTGATCCACGGCAGCTATCTGCAGGACTGGCTGCTGGACCCCGCCAGCAACAACTGGCGCGTGGACCCGGCGTTGGGCGGCGCGTCGCGCGTGTTCGCCGACATCGGCTCGCACTGGTGCGATTTGGTGGAATGGGTGAGCGGCGAGCGCTTCGCCGAGGTCAGCGCGACGTTCGCGACCGTGATCGCCGAGCGCGGCACCACTACCGGACAGAGCTTCACCACGCCGGCGGCAGGCGGCGCGATGCAGGCGGTCTCCAGCGAAGACGTGGCCATGGCGATGCTCAGAACCGGCGCGGGCACGCTGGCCGCGTTGACGGTCAGCCAGGTCTCGGCGGGGCGCCGCAATCGCCTCTGGTTCGAGATCGATGGCGCCAGGGCCAGCGTGGCGTTCGACCAGGAGGACGCCGAACGGCTGTGGATCGGCCGGCCCGACCAGCGCGAGGAGGTCTTCGTGCGCGGGCCGGGCGCCGGCAGCGCCGAACAACGCCGGCTGGCGACGCTGCCGGCCGGGCACGCGCAGGGCTATGGCGATTGCTTCGAGGCGTTCGTCGCCGACACCTACCGCGCCATCGACGGCGAGCGGCCGGAAGGCCTGCCCACCTTCGATGACGGGCTGCGCTCGGCGCTGATCGTCGATCGCGTCATCACATCGGCCAGGACACGCGGCTGGACATCCATCGATTGAATCCCGGAAGGACTTCCTGATGAACACAGCGACACGCAGAACCGCAACCCTCGCACTGCTGCTCCTCGTGACCCTGCCCGCCTTCGCACGCGACGCCGCCGGTCCGCAGGCCCCCATCGCGGTGCAGATGTACACGCTGCGCAACGCCGGCTCGCTCGAGCAACAGTTGAAGATCGTCCATGACGCCGGCGTGGGTGCGGTGGAGACGGTGGGCACGCAGAACGTTGGCGCGGCGGAACTCAAGCAGTTGCTGGACAAGTATTCGATCAAGGCGGTCTCCTCGCACGTGCAGCTGGCCGACCTGCGCAAGGACCTGGACGGCGTGGTGGCATTCAACCGGTCGATCGGCAACACGGTGCTGGTGGTGCCTTACCTGGACCAGAAGGAACGGCCGACCGATGCCGCAGGGTGGACCGCACTGGGCCAGGAACTGGGCCAGATCGCGAAGCGGGTGCGCGCCAAGGGCATGCGTCTGGCGTATCACAACCACGACTTCGAGCTGGTGGATTTTGATGGCAAGACCGGCCTGGAACTGCTGTTCGCCGCGGCCGGCCCCGATCTCAAGACCGAACTGGACCTGGCCTGGGTCGCGCGCGCGGGCTACGACCCGGCGGCGATGCTGGGCAAGTTCAAGGGCCGCATGTTCGCGGTCCACGCCAAGGACAATGCACCGAAAGGCCAGGCCGAAGACGAAGGGGGCTTTGCCGCCGTCGGCCAGGGCGTGCTGGACTGGAGCGCGATCCTGCCAGCCGCGGCGGCGAGCGGCGTGCAGTGGTACATCATCGAGCACGACCAACCGCGCGATCCGGCCAGTGTCGTGCGGACCGGGGCGGACTACCTGCGCAAGCACCTGCCCGCTGCCGCACCGCGTTAGTCCGGAAAGGAGTTCCGCTTGAACACGATCCTGACGATGGCCGTGGTGCTGCTGGGGACGACGCTTGCGCCAACGGCCTGGTCCAAGGACGACCCGACGGCCGGCGCGCAGCTCTACGCAACCCAGTGCACGGCCTGCCACGGCGCGAATCGCGCGGGCGTCCCACCCACGTTCCCCGCGCTGACTGACGTGGGCAAGCGCCTGCAGCCGGCGCAGATCAAGGAAAAGATCCGCAACGGCGGCGGCTTGATGCCGCCCTTTTCGCAGCTGTCCCAACAGGAGGTCGACGACCTCGCCAGCTTCCTGGCGCAGTAGGGCGTATCACCCATCGCCGAGTTTGCCGCGCTGGGCCTGGCAGGCGCGCGGCCGACGTTGCGGGTGCAGCGCCTGACTAGCTTCGGATCAAGCCGCGCGGCGCTGGCTGCGCGCTTGCCAGCCCAATCCGAAGGGCGGCGGCGTGCGCGCCCATGGCGGGGCCATCGCTCGGGCGTGGACGCACGCCACGCCCTGGCGCTTCATTGCCACACGCGTGCGCATCGCGGCGAGGGCTGCCCGCGGATTGATGACACGCATCAGGTGACCGGCGCCGGCGGGCGCGCCGGCGCTACAGCTCGCGCACCCAGATGTTGCGGTAGCTGACCTTGGAATCATGCTCCTGCAGGAAGATCGGCGCGCAGGCATGCGGCGCATACGACGGCGCGCCGATGTACTCGGTCTTGCCCGACAGCACGGTGTCGTTCTGCACCAGGACGCCGTTGTGCAGGACGGTGATGCGCGCGGGTGACGTGAGTCCGCCGCCCTGCGAGAAACGGGGTGCCGTCCAGATGATGTCGTACACCTGCCATTGGCCTGGCGCACGCGAGGCATTCACCAGCGGAATGGCCTGCTTGTAGATCGCGCCGGCCTGGCCATTGGCATAGGTCGGGTTGTCGTAGCTGTCGAGCACCTGCAACTCATACAGCTCCTGCAGGAAGATGCCGCTGTTCCCCCGCTGCTGGCCGTCGAAGCCACGGGTCGCGGTGGGCGTGCGCCACTCGACATGCAACTGGATGTCGCAGAAGCGCTGCTTGGTGCGGATGCCCTTGCTGCCCGGCACCACGGTCAGCGCGCCGTCGGCGACGCGCCAGGGCACGCGTCCGCCCTGCTCCGACTCCCAGGCCGACAGATCCTTGCCATCGAACAGCACGATCGCGTCCGAGGGCGCGCCGCCCGGGGGCGTGGCCACGGTCGCGGGCACGGGCTTCCACACTTCGGTCTTGGCAGGATCGCGTGCGGGATCGCCGTCGGCGTGCGCGACCGCAGGCACCGCGGCCAGCAGGCAGGCCGCCATCAGCAGGGATCTGGTCATCGTGTTTCCTGGGAAAGGAGGAAGGGCGAAACGTGACGCTCCATCAGCCGGTGGCCCAGGCGGGTGTGCCGGGAACGTAGGGAATGTCTTCATAGCGGCCCGGCACGGCAACGTAGCGCAGCACTTCGGTCGCGCCGACCTCGGAGGTGAAGAAGCCGAAGATGGTCAGCTGCTTGATCATCGTAAAGGGATGCGGCATCGCGTCCGCCGCTTCGGCGGTGCCGGTGTCGGTCACGTCGATGGTCTTTGCCCTGGCCTCCGCATCCAGGGCACGCAGCAGTTCAGCGCGCTTCTGCGGGGTGAGCGACACGAACCGACCGCCGGCACGTTTGTCGATCTCGGCCAGGCCGGCGCGGAACGCCGCCTGCTGCCGGGAGGTGTAGCAATCGGTGACGAATTTCGCCATGAACGCGCCGGCACCGGCGTCCTTCGCCCCCGGCGTCCTGGTCCGCGGCAGGATGGTCTCGGCGATCTCGTCCAGCGTGCCGATATCGGCAGCGGTGAAGAGGGCCTTCGCCGCCGCGGCCGGCGCCTGTGCATGGGCGAGCGCGGGCAGCCCGACCATCGCCGCGCCCGTGGCGGCGAAGATCATCTTCAGCAGTTCGCGACGTTCCATCACAGGTTCCCCGCTTTCAGTTCGCGCACGGCATGATCGGCGGCACGCGCGGTCAGCGCCATGTAGGTCAGCGAGGGATTCACGCACGCGCTGGAGGTCATGCAGGCGCCGTCGGTCACGTAGACGTTCGGCGCATCCCAGACCTGGTTGTATTGGTTGAGCACGGAGTTCTTGCGGTCCCGGCCCATGCGCGCTGTGCCCATCTCGTGGATGCCCTTGCCCGGCGCGTAGTCGGCATCGTGCATTGCAACCTCCTTGACGCCGGCCGCCTCCAGCATCTCGGCGGCATCGGCGGCCATGTCCTTGCGCATGGCCTTTTCGTTTTCGCGCATGGCGACGTCCATCGCCAGCACCGGCAGCCCCCATTTGTCCTTGCGCTGCGGGTCCAGACGAATCGTGTTGTCGTGGTGCGGCAGCATCTCGCCGAAGCCGGTCATGCCGATGCGCCAGTCGCCCGGCACGGTCAGCGCCTCCTTCAGGTCGGCGCCGATGTTCAGCTCGGCGATCTCGCGCGACCAGCCGGTGCGGCTCGCACCGCCCTGATAGCCGAAGCCGCGCAGGTAGCCGCGCTTGTCCGCGGCGACATTGCGGAACCGGGGGATGTAGAAGCCGCAGGGACGGCGGCCGAAGTAGTACTTGTCCTCGTAGCCCTCGACCCGGCCGGAGGCACCGGCGCCGAAATGATGGTCCATCACGTTGTGCCCGAGCTCGCCGGACGACGACCCCAGGCCGCCGTCCCAGACATCGGTGGCCGAGTTCATCAGCAGCCAGGTCGAATTGAACGAGGACGCGTTGAGGAAGATGACCTTGGCCGTGTACTGGTAGGTCTGTCCGCTCTCGGCGTCGATGATCTCCACGCCGCGCGCACGCTTGCGGTCCTTGTCGTAGAGCACCTCCTTGACGATCGAGAACGGCCGCAAGGTCAGGTTGCCCGTCTTCATGGCCGCCGGCAGCGTGGCCGCCTGGGTCGAAAAGTAGGCGCCGAACGGACAGCCCAGGATGCACTTGTTGCGATACTGGCAGTTGACGCGGCCCTGCTCGACCTTGGGCTGGGTGATGTTGGCGGTGCGCGAGTGGATCAGGTGCCGGGTGCCGCCAAAGGCCTTCTTGATCCGCGCGGCGACGTCCTTCTCGACGATGTTCAACGGGATCGGCGGCAGGAACTCGCCGTCGGGCAACACGTCCAGTCCCTCGCGCGTGCCGGCGATGCCGGCGAACTTCTCCACATGGTCGTACCAGGGCGCGAGGTCGGCGTAGCGGATCGGCCAATCGGTGGCGATGCCATCCTTGAGGTTCGCCTCGAAATCCAGGTCCGACAGGCGATAGCTCTGCCGTCCCCACATCAGCGAGCGACCGCCCACGTGATAGCCGCGGAACCAGTCGAACCGCTTGATCTCGGTGTAGGGCGATTCCTGTTCGTTGGCCCACATCCCCTGCAGGTTCTCGACCAGGGCGTAGTCGCGCATCAGCACCGGATAGGCGGCCTTCATCGCCTGGGTCGGGCGGTTGCGGTGCGGGAAATCCCACGCCTCCTTCATCGCGTTGACGTAGTCCTTGACGTGCTCGATGTTGCGTCCGCGTTCCAGCATCAGGACCTTGAGTCCCTTCTCGGTCAGCTCCTTCGCCGCCCAACCGCCACTGATTCCCGAGCCAACGACGATGGCGTCGTAATGATTGTCTGCCATGGGTTCTACTTCACCTGGGTGGATAGCGTTTCAGACGTCGCAGAGGCGGATCGCCTCGCGCAGCGAGCCGACGGGATCCGGCGCCGTAGGAACGAATTCCTGCGCCAGATAGCCATCGAAACCGGTATCGCGAATCGCGCGACAGATCGCGGGATAGTGGAGCTCCTGCGCGTCCCCGATCTCGTGCCGGCCCGGGACGCCGGCGGTGTGGTAATGCTTGAAGCACGCGTGATGCTTGCCGATGGTGGCGATGATGTCGCCCTCCATGATCTGCATGTGGTAGATGTCGTACAGCAGGCCGAAATGGTCCGAGCCGATCCGCCGGCACAGCTCGACGCCCCAGGCGGAGTGGTCGCACAGGTAGTCGGGATGATCGACCTTGGAGTTCAGCAGCTCCATCACCAGCACGACACCGCGCTTCTCGGCATGCCCGAGGATGCGCTTGAGCCCGACTTCGGCGTGGGCCATGCCCTCCTGGGGATCCATGCCATTGCGATTGCCGGAAAAACAGATGAGGTTGCGATAGCCGGCATCGGCCACCAGGTCGATGTGCCGCGTGTAGCGCTCAACGAGTTCATCGTGGAACTGGCTGCCGGCGAAGCCCTTGTCCAGGCCGAGTTCCGCGCCGTTGCACATCGCGCTGTACACGCCATGCGCCTTCAGCGTGGGCCAATCCGCGGGGCCAACCAGATCGATGGCGGCGAACCCCACGCCCTTCACCACCTGGCAAAGCTGTGCGGTCGACAGCTGCGGAAACGTCCAGCGGGCGACGGACTGCTTCAGGTTGCCCCTGAGCGGCGTGGCGGCAGCACGCGCCGGCAGCACTGCCGCTGCCCCAAGGCCAAGGCTCCCGGCGACCGCCATGCGCAGCGCGTCGCGCCGCGTGAACCCCGAGGCCGGCGCCGGTTCGATCGAATGGATAGACATCCACCTTCCGGCCTCCCAACCGGTGTCAAACGCTGATGAATCGCCGCGATTCAATCGATTGAACCATACGGGAGGAAATCGCGTTTGTGCAAGACGCAGTGCAAGAAAGCTCATGCTGCAGGGCACAACGTTGTCGCGCCGATGGCCGCATGCCGATGGTGAAATGCCGGGAGAGGCATGGAGAGAGACAAGCTGATGTAAAGCGAAAAGCGGCTTGCATCAGCGTGAACATGTCCATGCAGGGGAAGCATGGCGAGAAGCGGATGAAACAGTGGCTCGGCTTTGGAGTCAGGGCGTTGGACTGCCTGCTATGTGGCTGTGATGGCGGATTCGGATGGAAGTTCCAGCGCATCCTCGCCACGCTGCCACACGCATTCATGTGACGCGGATATTGGTGTGGAGGCGAGCGCAGCCAATGTGCTTTTTCGTAGGAGCGGCTTTTAGCCGCGACAGGCTTTCCCAGGAAAGGCGTCGCGGCTAAAAGCCGCTCTTACGGCACTTGACCCGTTCCGGTGCGCCGGCCTGCCGGGAGCGACGACAAGGATTCGGCAGGAAAAGCCGCGCCAAGGCATTGCGCGAGTCGGCCGCGCGAAACCACGCTTGGCGATCAAGCTGATTTCGCGAAGGCGAAAACAGCACAGCACCCACCGCGTGCACGCTCGCTTCGGCCGAAATTCTCCGAGCCCGGAGAAAGACGATGTGCCATGGCCCCAATCGACCGATCGCGCCTGGCTTCGCGTCGTCGTTGTTGGGGGCAGAACAAAAGCGCGCCGAAGATTGGCCTCGCCTCTCAGCCGATCGATCGCCTGGCACGCATGCCCGCGCCATCGCCCATCCTCATATAGGCAGAAGATCGATGCCGGGTCAGCAGCAAAGAACACGCCCCCTGCAAAACAGAAAGCCCCAGCAAGCACAACGGCTGACTGGGGCTTGCCGACATCAAGGATTACTGGAAATCAGAACGGAATATCGTCGTCCGCGAAGTCGTCCATCGGCGCGGACTGCTGCGGGGCCGGCTGCTGCCGACGCGGCGCGTAGTCCTGCCCGCCGCCACCACCGCCACCGCCGCCCATACCGGAGCGTTCCTGGCGCGGCGGTGCCGAGCGCTGCGGACGGTCGCCGCCGCCCATGCCGCCGCCACCGCCCTCGCCGCGGCCGCCGAGCATCTGCATCTCGTCGGCGACGATGTCGGTGGAGTACTTCTCCACGCCGTCCTGGCCGGTGTACTTGTCGTAGCGGATCGAGCCTTCGACGTAGACCGAGCTGCCCTTGCGCAGGTACTCGCCGGCGATCTCGCCGAGCTTTCCGAAAAACACCACGCGATGCCACTCGGTGCGTTCCTGCTGGTTGCCGTCGCGGTCCTTGCGCACGCTGGTGGTGGCCAGGCTGATCCGGGTGATGGCCATGCCGGCCTGGGTGTACTTGGTGTCGGGATCGTTACCGAGGTTGCCGACGAGGATGACTTTGTTGATGCCGCGGGCCATGAGCTGCTTCCGTCTGGGGTCTCCGCGGGCCGGGGGCGCGCAGAGCGGTAAAGAAGATTCGGGAAGCAATCCTAACATCGCCGGGCTGGGCCGGCCTGCGCCAGGCGCCCGCCGGCGCCCCGGAAAACGCCGCATCGGCCTGTCGGAATCCTACCTGCGCGCGCCCCGCAGGGCGCTGCAAAGCCAGCTGGGGCAAGCCTTCAGGCCCCGGCGGCGGCCAACCGCGGGACGGATGTGGCCGCGCAGCCTATACTTTGCGCACGTTTCCAGTCCTGTCCGCATGAGCATCGCCGAATCCCCCAGCTCCGCCCTGGGCCTGCCCCAGATCCAGATGCTCGCCGCGCCGGACATGGCCGAGGTGGACGCCCTGATCCGCCGTCGCCTGGCCTCGGACGTCGTGCTGATCAACCAGATCGCCGACCACATCGTCTCCGCCGGCGGCAAGCGCCTGCGCCCGATGCTGGTGGTGCTGGCCGGCCGCGCCTGCGGCGCCGGCGGACCGATGCAGCACCAGTTGGCGGCGATCATCGAATTCATCCACACCTCGACCCTGCTGCACGACGACGTGGTGGACGAGTCGGACCTGCGCCGCGGCCGCAGCACCGCCAACGCGCTGTGGGGCAACGCGCCCAGTGTGCTGGTCGGCGACTTCCTGTATTCGCGCAGTTTCCAGCTGATGGTGGAGCTGGACAGTATGGCGGTGATGCGCCTGCTTGCCGACACCACCAACCGCATCGCCGAGGGCGAGGTGCTGCAACTGCTGCACGTGCACAACCCCGACACCGACGAAGCCGCCTACCTGCGCGTGATCGAGCGCAAGACCGCGGTACTGTTCGCCGCCGGCACCCGCCTGGGCGCGCTGGCCTCCGGCGCCAGCGAGGCGGTGCAGGCGCGCCTCTACGACTACGGCATGCAACTGGGCTATGCGTTCCAGATCGCCGACGACGTGCTCGACTACACCGCCGACGCCGCCGACCTGGGCAAGAACCTGGGCGACGACCTGGCCGAGGGCAAGGCCACGCTGCCGCTGATCCACGCCATGGCGCATGCCGACGAGGCGACCCGCGCGCGCCTGCGCCAGATCGTCGAACAAGGCGACGCCAGCGCGATGCCCGAGGTGCTGGCCGCGATCGAAGCCAGCGGTGGCATCGACTACAGTCGCCGCCGCGCCGCCGACTACGCCGCCGCCGCCGAACGCGCCCTGGACGGCTTGCCGGAAAACGAGGCGGTGGCCGCGCTGCGCGGCCTGGCGCGCTACGCGGTCGAACGCAGGCACTGATCGCCGCTCGCGCATGACCATATTCACCGCCGAGGAGCGCGCCGTGCTGCTGGCGGTGAAGGGCGTCGGCCCGACCGTGGTCGCACGGCTGGAGCAACTGGGCGTGCATTCCCTGCAGGCGCTAGCCGCCTGCGATGCAAGGCAACTCACTGAACAGGCTGCGGCGCTGCTCGGCTCCACCTGCTGGCGCAACAGCCCGCAAGCGCGCGCGGCCATGAACGGCGCCATCGCCGCAGCGCAGTCGCACCTGCTCAAGCCCTTCTCCAAGACACCGTAAGGGGTCATTACGCCCGTCAGGCCGCTTATCCGGCGCGCTACCGCGCGCCGGAGGGATTGGGGAATCGAGATTGGGGATTGGTAAAAGCGATTCGTGACACCTGACGCGTTGCGGACTCATCGCCCATGTCAGCGACGCATCACGCTTTGCGTCTGGCTACCGCAGTGGAATGGCAAAGCGCGATCCACCGCCTTTGCCAATCTCCAATCCCGCCAAGCGCGCAGCGCGAGGCACCTCCCTAATCCCGCCCGAAGCGCTCCTCGAAGAAATCCTCGAGTATCCGGTAGGCACGCTTGGCCGCACGCGGGTTGTACTGGCAGCCCGGTGGGCTGTTGGCGTCGGCTTCGGCGAAGCAGTGCACCGCGCCGCTGAAGTTGACGAACTGCCAGTCGGCGCCGGCACGGTTCATCTCCTGCTCGAAGGCGGCGATGTCGTCGCGGCTCACGCTCTTGTCGTCGGCGCCGTTGAGCACCAGCACCGGCGCCTTGGCACTGCCTTCAGCCGCCGGGGCGGCGGTGGCCAGGCCACCATGCAGACTCACGACGCCGGCCAGCGGCGTACCGGCGCGGACCAGTTCCAGCACCGTGGTGCCGCCGAAGCAGAAGCCAACCGCGCCGATTCGCGCCGGATCCAGCGGCGCCTTGCCGGCCTGCCCCTTCAACGCCGCCACCGCCGCCAACGCGCGTGCGCGCAGCGTGGCCGGATCCTTCTTCAGCGCACCGGCGAACTGCCCGGCCTCGGTATCGTTGGCCGGTCGCTTGCCCTTGCCGTAGACGTCGGCCACCAGCACCACATAATCGTCGCCGGCCAGGCGCTTGGCCTTCTCCACCGCGGAGCCGTTGACGCCGCGCCAATTCGGCACCATCACCAGGCCGGGGCGCTTGTCGTGCTCGGCATCGTCGTAGACCAGCACGCCGCTGAAGGTGTCCTTGCCGACCTGCCACTCCACCGGCTTGGCCTGCATCGCTGCCCAGGCCTGCAGCGGCAGCGCCAAGGCCAGCCCGAGCAGACCGGTCCACCGCATCATCGAACGTGTGCGCATCGTCCTTCTCCCGTGGGAACCAGCCGGCAGTCTAGAGCCTGACATGCACGCCGAGGTGAGGCCGAGGTGAGGGCGAATACGAGGCTCTGGGACAAGGCGCACAGCGCCGTCGTGTGGCGGCCGACGGCCGCTTCCGGTCATGCTCTTTCCGTAGCTCGCATGTCAGCCCAGCGCCACGCATCGCAACGTGCGGTAGTCGCACCGACAGCGCGACGCCAGCGCACCGCGTGCGCCGACGCCGCGCCGCCACTCAGGCGATGCCCAGCCCAGGGATGGCGCTGATCGCATCCGGGTCGAACCCGGCCAGCACGGCGAAATGGCGGCCGCGCGCCACGTAGTCGCGGTAGGCGCCGAAGCTGGGCGCGCCGGGCGACAGCAGCACCACGCCGCCCTGCTCGCCCAGCGCCGCGCGCGCCAGCGCCACCGCCTCTGCGAGATCAACCGCCGCATGCAGGCCGAAGCCGGCGTCAGCGGCCAGCGGCGTCAGCAAGGCATGGATGCGTGGGCCGTTGGCCCCCATCGTGACGATCTGCAGCGGTGCGCCACCATCACGCATGTGCGCGGCGAAGTCCTGCCAGTCCAGGCCGCGGTCGTGGCCGCCGACCAGCAGCGCGATGCGCCGCCCGCGGAAACACTCCAGCGCCGCCAGGCTGGCATGCGGCGTGGTGCTGATCGAGTCGTTCACATAGGTCACGCCATCGCGCGTGCCCAGGGTCTGCAGCCGGTTCGGCAGCGGCCGGAAGCGATCGGCCGCTGGCGCCAGCGCCGCCGCGTCCAGGCCCAGCGCCTCGATCGCGGCCAGCACCGCGCACAGGTTGCCGCGGTTGTGCCGGCCCGGCAGCGGCGCCTGCGCGCTGTCGTACACCGCTGTGTCGCCGCGGTAGACCACCTCGCCGCGCATGTGCCAGCCGTCCTCGCGGTTGAACCAGCGCACGTCGCTGTCGGGCAGTTGCAGCGCGGCCAGCTGCGGATCGGCGGCGTTGAGCAGCGCGATGCGCGGCCGCGCATGAGTGACCAGCTCGAGCTTGTCGGCGATGTAGCGCGCCTGGCTGCCGTGCCAGTCCAGATGTTCGGGAAACAGGTTCAGTACCAGCGCCAGCTGCGGCCGCGCGCCGCTGCGGGCGACATCGCCGGTCTGATAGCTGGACAGTTCGATCGCCCAGTATTGCGGCGAAGGCATCGGCGCCAGCACTTCCAGCAGCGGCACGCCGATGTTGCCGACCAGGCCGGTGCGGTGGCCGCCGGCGCGCAGCAGGTGCGCCAGCAGCGCGGTGGTGGTGCTCTTGCCCTTGGTGCCGGTGACGCAGACGCTGCCGGGCACCACGCCATCCGCGCCGGCGTGTTCGGCGAACCACAGCGCGGTGCCGCCGACGAAGCGCGTGCCGCGCGCCGCGGCGGCCTGCGCCTCGGGCCGGTACGGGCTGATCCCGGGCGACTTGATCACGACATCGAACGCGGCCAGGCGCTCGGCGCTGGCCTCGGTCTCAATCTGCAACGCGGGGTCGTGCAGCGCGACGATCTCCGCGGCCTCCTCGGCCGAACAGAACACCGTCAGCGGCAGCGCGCGTCCCGATTCTCCATTCCCGATTTCCGATTCCCGCCAACGCACCGCCGCATAGGCCGCGCGGCCTTCCCGCCCCCACCCCCACAGCGCGACGCGCTGCGACTCAAGCTGCGAAATTCGCACGCACGCGTTCCCACAGGTCGGCCGGGATGCGGTGCTGCGCATCCAATTCCAGCAATGGCTCCACGCGCAGGTCGGCCGGGTCGAGCTGCGGCTGGATCTCGCGGATGAAGCGCGCCACCAGCGCGTCCTCCTTCCACTCCGCACGCGCCGCCAGCGCCGCCATCGCCGCACGCGACTCGCGGCCCTCGCCCACGCACTCGAACGGCTTGTGGTCCTGGAACTCCAGCAGCGCGTCGAAGCCGCCGGCCTGGCCGGCATCGTCGAGCAGGTTACGGCCGAAGATCCGCACCAGGCGCGTCTTCGGCATGAACGGCGCCAGCGCCAGGAACACGAAATGGCACTTCGGGCAGACCCCGCACCAGCGGTGCGCCGGGCGCTCGCCGAGGATATGGAAGTTGCGGTTGCAGCTGGAGAAATGCGCGTCGTAGTGGTCGGTCTTGGCGAACTGCCGCGCCACCGCCAGCTCCGACAGCGGGCGCAGCAGCGAGTAGTAGCGCAGGTCCGCGGCCACGTAGCGCTGCACTTGCGTGCCGAACGCCTGCTCGAAGGCCCAGCCCTTGGACCACTGGTGGTTGACCTCGCCGGTGCCCGCGATCTGGCTGCCGTAACTGGCCGAGTGCTCGTTGGAGAACACCACCTGGCCGGCGTCGTGCAGCACCGCGGCGAACACCAGGATCGCCGAGTTCACCGCCGTCACCGGGATATGCCCGTTCCACGCGCCCTGCCGGTTCAGCTCGAACAGTTCCGGCGCCAGCGTGCGGCCGATGTTCAAGGTCGGCAACCCGGTGCGCTCGGCGCAGGCGCGGATCAGTTGCGAGCCGCCGATCCAGGTCACCGTCTGCGCCACGCCGGCTGCGCGCAGCGCTTCGATGCTGACCAGCGAATCCTTGCCGCCGCCGATCGCCACCAGCGCCTGGTCGCGCAATCCCAGCGTCGCGGCGTCGGCCGCCTCGGCGTCCGCGGCCGGGAAACGGATGCGCCCACGCAGGTCCAGGCCATTGCGATAGGCGAACTCGCCCAGGCCATGCAGGTACACGCTGTCCAGCAGCGCGGCGGTCTCGGCATCGATGGCGTAGTCGTCGATGACGATGCGCGGCGGCACCGCCGCCTTGTAGTAGCTGACGCCGGCGATCAGGTGCAGCAGGCGCAGGGCGCGCTGCGCCGCCTGCGCCCGCGCCGCATCGAGCGCGAACGGCGCGCCGGGCACGGTGATGGTCTCCACCAGCTCCGGGCCGTCGTCGAACGCATAGACCAGGCGCGCCACGCCGCTGTCGGCATCGAAGCCGCAGCGGACGAAGCGGAAGGTGGCGATCTGCTGTTTGTCGAAAGCGGTCATGGATGTCCTGCAAGCACGCGCGTGTGCCGCAGATAGCGGCGACACAGAAGAAATTCGATCATCGAAAACGGCAAGGCAGCCCACAGCAACGGCAGGCAGCCGAACACGAAGGCCATCAGCAGCAACTGCCATGGCAATCCGGTCGGCACCGACGCGGCGGAGGCCAGGACGGCCACCAGCACATACAGCGCCAGCGCCGGCACGTAGGCCAGTGCGGCCAGCAGCAGGGTGCGCAGGGCCAGCGCGCCGGCGCTGGCAGCAGGCCTGCGGCGCGTCCAGCGCAATGCCAACCAAGCGCCGGCGGCAGCGGCGGCCAGGGCCGGCAACGCCCACTTCAGGCTATCGGTCCACGGCAGCGAGGTGCCGGACTGATCCACCGCGGTGGCAGCCGCCATCGCCAACGCGCCGGCCGCGGCACTGCCCGCGACGAACTCAGCCCGCGCGCGCATCGATCGCCTCCTCGCGGGGCAACTCGCGCTGGTTGTAGGTGCTGGCCATGCTGTAGCCGTAGGCGCCGGCGTCGGCGATCAGCATCACGTCGTCGGGCGCGGTGCCCGCCGGCAGGCGCCGACGCTTGCCGAACACGTCGCTGGACTCGCAGATCGGCCCGACCACGTCGAACACGGTCTCGGCCGGCTGCTCGAGCCGGCTCAGGTTCGCCACGTCGTGCCAGGCGTCGTACAGCGCCGGGCGGATCAGCGTGTTCATGCCGGCATCCAGGCCGACCCGGCGGATGCCGTCCTTCTCGATCACCTGGGTGGCGCGGGCCAGCAGCACGCCGCACTCGGCGACCAGGTAGCGGCCCGGTTCGATCGCCAGGCGGAACGCCGGATGCACCGCCTTGGCCTCGGCCAGGCCCTGGGCGAAGGTGTCCAGGTCGAACGGTTCGTCGTCGGCGCTGTACGGGATCGGCAGGCCGCCGCCGATGTCGATGACCTCGACACTGCCGATGCGCCGGGCGAAGCCGGCCAGCTCGTCGCACATGCGCCGCCAGTGCTGCGCCGTCTCCACGCCGCTGCCCAGGTGCGCATGCAGGCCGACGATGCGGATGTCCAGCGCGCGCGCGGCCTCGACGAACTCGTCGACGCGGGTCGCCGACAGGCCGAACTTGGAGGCCTTGCCGCCGGTGTTGACCTTCTCGTGGTGACCGTCGCCATGGCCCAGGTCGATGCGCAGCCACAGGCTGCGGCCGCGGAACAGGTCCGGCCAGCGCTGCAGCGCCTCGACGTTGTCCACGGTCACGGTCACGCCCAGCGCGAACGCGGCTTCGTACTCGACCCGAGGCGCGAAGCTGGGGGTGAACAGCACGCGTCGCGGCGACAGCTCTGGCACGATCTCGAACACCCGGCGCAGTTCGCCGTGCGAGACGCACTCCAGGCCGAAGCCCTCCTCGACCAGGGTCTGCAGGATCGCCGGATGCGCGTTGGCCTTGATCGCGTAGTAGCGCTGGTCCACCGCGGCGATCGCCTTCAGCGCGCGCGCGCGTTCGCGCAAGGTCGGCAGGTGGTAGACGTAGCGCGGCGTGCCGGCCTCGGCCAGGCGCAGCAGATGCGCGCGCTCGCCCTGCCACCACGGCACCGGCCGCGGCCGCACCGTGCCGGCGATCTCGCGCCAGCGCGGGCCGAACACCTCGGTCTCCTCCACCGGCATCGCGCCGCTGTCGATCAGCTCGGCATGCAGGATCGGCAGCAGCCCGTCGGCATCGGTCTCATCGATGACGAAGGTCAGGTTCAGGTCGTTGGACGACTGCGAGATCATGTGCACGCGCTCCTTGCCGAACGTGGCCCACACGTCCGAGAGCTTGTGCAGCAGCGAGCGCATGCCGCGCCCGACCAGGGTGATGGCCGCGCACGGCACGATGATCTTGACCCGGCAGATCTCCGCCAGGTCGGCCGACAGCGCCGCCAGCACGTCGGTGTTGACCAGGTTCTCGCTCGGGTCCAGCGACACGGTGACGTTGGTCTCGGCCGAGCCGATCAGGTCCACCGACAGCCCGTGCTTCTTGAACAGCGCGAACACGTCGGCCAGGAAGCCGACCTGCTGCCACATGCCGATGCCTTCCATCGACACCAGCACGATGCCGTTGCGGCGGCTGATCGCCTTGACCCCGGGCACGGTGCGGGCGTTGCCGTCGATGCTGGTGCCGGGCAGCTCCGGGCGCTCGGTGTCCAGGATCGCCATCGGCACGCCGCCGTCGCGGCACGGCTTGATCGAGCGCGGATGCAGCACCTTGGCGCCGGTGGTGGCGATTTCCTGCGCCTCGTAATAGTCCAGGCGGGTCAGCAGGCGCGCATCCGGCACCTCGCGCGGATTGGCGCTGAACATGCCCGGCACGTCGGTCCAGATCTCCACCCGGCTGGCGCCGAGCAGCGCACCGAAGTACGCCGCCGAGGTGTCCGAGCCGCCGCGGCCGAGAATGGCGGTGCCGCCGTCTTCGTGCCGGGCGATGAAGCCCTGGGTGATCAGCATGCGCGTGGGCTGGGCGACGAAGCGCGCGCGCCAGGCCGGATCCGACTGCCACTGGCACGACACCGACAGGCGCCGCGACCAGGCGCTCTGGTTCGGCTGCGGCGGCAGCGCGTCCAGCCACTGCCGCGCGTCCATCCAGCCCATGTCCAGGCCGTTGGCGCGCAGATAGGCCGCGCCCAGGGTCGAGGACAGCAGTTCGCCCTGCCCCAGCACCTCGGCCTGCCAGTCCAGCGTGCGCTCGGCCGCGCGCGGATCGGCGAGCAGGCCGCGCAACGCCGCCAGGCGTTCGCCCAGTACCGCCTCGGCATCCAGCTCCAGTTCGGCCAGGAACTCGCGGTGGCGCTGCTCCAGCGCGGCCACGCGTTGCGCACTGTCGGCGCTGCCGTCGGCGATCGCGGTCAGTTCGTTGGTGACCCCGGACAAGGCCGACACCACCACCAGCACCCGCGCGCCGGTCTCGTCCGCGCGTTTTTTCGCCAGCGTTCCAATCGTGTCCCAGCGATGACGACGCGACACCGAAGTGCCGCCGAACTTGAGGACGATCCAGCGATCGACAGGAGAGGAAGCTGACATGGAGTGGGGGTGTCTGCAGTGTGGGGAAAACGCCGGCATGCGCGGGCGCAACCCCCGATTCTACTGCCAACCGAGCACCGGTGAGCGCGCGCCGCGACCTGCAACTGGACGTGCTTTCCGCCAGCCCCGGGTTGGGCGATCCGGATGCAGCGCACAACTCTGGACGAACGGCCCGGGCTGGTGGCTGCTGGAACTGGCCGACGAACGCGCGCTACACACGCTCACGCCGGAACTGTCCGCGATCGCCACCTTGCCCTACGCCGGCAAACTGGCCGTGTTCGCTTCAGCCATGCCGCCGGACACCAGCTCGTAGTCCGCGCCTTCGCCCCTGGCGTCTGCGTCGCCGAGGACCCGGCCACTGGCAGCGCCAACGCACTGATCGCCGCCATGCTCGCCGCGCAGCACCGCTGGACAGGGCATGGCGGGCGCTACGTCGCCAGCCAGGGACGCGGACTCGGGCGCGACGGCCGCGTCGCGCACCTGGTGGAGGGGGAAGCAGTGTGGATCGGCGGCCTGGTGCAAGCGGTGATCGCTGGCAAGATCGCTTGGTAAGCTCCGGCCTCCCCCACCGCAGTCCGGAGTTTCCCCTCATGGCCGCACGCCGCTTCTTCCAGGTCGATGTCTTCTCCGCCCGCGCCGGCAACGGCAATCCGTTGGCCGTCGTGCTCGATGCCGATGGCTTGGACGCCGCCACGATGCAGGCCATCGCACGCTGGACGCGCCTGCCGGAAACCACCTTCGTGTTCGCGCCGACGCGGCCGGACGCCAGCTATGGGCTGCGCATGTTCAGCCCGCAGAAGGAGGTGCCGTTCGCCGGCCATCCCAGCGTCGGCACCGCGCACGTCGCACTGGAAGCGGGCATCGCCACGCCGCGCGACGGAGTGCTGACCCAGGACGGCATCGCCGGCCTGCTGCAGCTGCGGGTCGACGTGGACGCTGGGGTGCGCAGCATCGCCATCCGCACCCCGCGCGCGCAGGTGGCCGAGATCGCCGATGCCGCGGATGCGCGCCTGCAGGCGGCACTGCGTGGTTGGACGCTCGGCGCGCTGCCGCCGGTGCGCATGGACGGCGGCCGTTGCTGGTGGCTGGTCGAAATGGCCGATGAAGCCGCGCTGCGTGCGCTGGCGCCGGACTGGGATGCGATCGCCGCCCTGGCCGAAAGCACCGCCAGCATGGGCGTGTTCGCCTACGCGCGCGCCAGCGGCCAGGCCCATGCGTTGGCCGTGCGCGCGTTCGTCGGCAACGGCCAGCGCTTCGAGGATGCCGCCTCCGGCGCGGCCAATGCGGTGCTGGCGGCGTGGCTGGATCACAGCAAGGCCCTGCCCGGCCACGGCGGCCGCTATATCGCCAGCCAGGGCCGCGAGGTCGGCCACGATGCGCTGCTGACGCTGCGCGTGGACGAGGCCGGCGAGGTGTGGTCCGGCGGTCAGGTGCAGACGGTGATCGAAGGCCGCATCGACTGGCCCTGATCGAAGGTTGCAGCGTCCTGTCCACGGGTGTGGGCAGGCGCGCAAAAGAAAGGGCGCCTCGCAAGGAGGCGCCCTGGAGGTCAGTCGGGCAATACGTCGACGCGGACGCGGATGCGGTCGCCCGGAGGCGAGGCGGTGCGGGTGTGGTAGTAGCGGCCGCCGTATTCGTAGGTGACGTCGTAGCCGTCGACGCGGTCGTAGCGTTCGGTCCGATAGGACACCGGATCGCATTCGCGGACCACGGCGCCACCGTAACCGCCACCATAGGCGCGGGTGTTGGTGTCGTAGATCGAGCGGCCGGCCAGGCTGCCGAGCATGGTGCCGACCGCGGTGCCGACGAAGCGGCCATTGCCGCCGCCGACGCGGCTGCCCAGCACCGCACCGGCGATGCCGCCGACCACCGACGAGGCGGTGCGGCCGCCATCCGTACCGCGGTAGCCGTAATCGCTGGCGTAGCTACCCGAGGCCGGACGGTCGTAACAGCGCTCGGTGGTCTCGCGCGGGCCGTTGACCTGCACCATGATCGGATCGGCGCGCACCACGCGCGCATATTCGTAGGTGCCGGACGCGTAGCCACGGTCGCGGTAGTCGTCGTAACGGGTGTAACCGTAATCCTGCGCGGCGGCGGAGCCGATGACGCCGACAGCGAGCGCAGCGGTCAACAGACGGGTCGAGAGCTTGTTCATGGCGATGGTTCCAAGCGCGTGGATCGCGCGACTGCATGCTCGATCCGACGCAGTGAAACCAGACTGAATAGGGACGGCTGTGGCGCGCACATTTAGTGGCGCGACAGCTAGCGGGCGATCAAGCCATTCGGGCCGGTGCAGCGGCGCAACGCGCCCTGGCCTGCCATGCGGCGGCGCCGCAGGTGCGCCGCACGCGCGCGGCCCGGCATGCGGCCGGGCCGCGCCGGAGATTCCTCAGCCCAGTTCCGCTTCCAGGCTGATCGGCACCGCGCTCAGCGCCTTGGACACCGGGCAGTTCTGCTTGGCGTCGTCGGCCAGTTCGCGGAAACGCGCGGCGTCGATGTTCGGTACCACGGCCTTGACCTTCAGGCGGATCTGCGACAGCTGCGGACCGCCTTCCATCGACAGGTCGACATCGGCGCGGGTGTCCAGCGCGGTCGGTGGGAAGCCGGCTTCGGTCAGCTTGGCCGACAGCGCCATGGTGAAGCAGCCGGCGTGCGCGGCGGCGATCAGTTCTTCGGGATTGGTGCCCTTCTCGTCGCCGAAACGGCTGTTGAACGCATAGCGGGTGTTCTCGAGCAGGCCGCTCTGCGGCGTGTTCAACCGGCCCTGGCCGGTCTTGAGATCGCCTTCCCAATGCGCGGTGGCGTGACGCGAAATGCCCATGCGAGGCTCCTGTGGGTGAGTGGAGCGCGGACCATAGGGGAGGCGGCGTTACGGGCTTGTGCTTCTGCGCGACGGCGGAAATGCCCCGCCGCGTCGTCGCGGATGTGCCGGCGCCGGCGCCGTCATCGGCGAAAAAGACGTCAGCCGCGGCGAATAGCCGCGGCGAATATTCGCGTTTTTTGCTTCCGGCCTATTGGCGCGGCGTAGCACATGCCCTACATTTCGCCATGCCGACGGGGTCGGCGCGACCCAAACCACCAAATACGGAATCAAGACATCATGGCAAAGACCGCAAAAAAGGCTGCCCCGAAGAAGGCAGTGAAGAAGGTAGCGACCAAGGCTGCCGCCAAGCCGGCCGCCCCCAAGCCGATCAAGGACGTGCTGAGCAAGTCCGCGCTCGTGGCGCACATCGCCGAGACCAGCGGCGTGATCGCCAAGGACGTGCGCGCCGTGATGGCCTCGCTGGAGCATGCCGTGGCCGGTTCGGTCAACAAGAAGGGCGCTGGCTCGTTCACCCTGCCGGGCCTGCTGAAGATCACCGCCGTCAGCGTGCCGGCCAAGCCGAAGCGCAAGGGCATCAATCCGTTCACCAAGGAAGAGCAGTGGTTCGCTGCCAAGCCGGCCACCACCAAGCTCAAGGTGCGCCCGCTGAAGAAGCTCAAGGACGCCGCGCTCTGAGCAGCGTCGCCTGATCCAGGCAAGCACACCGACGAGACGGCCCCGGCCGTCTCGTTTTTTTGCGCGGCCTGCGCGCCCGGGTTGACGGCCCGCTAAGGCTGCGGCCGCTATACCGGTGCTTCCCTTCGACAGGATCGCGTGCATGAAACTACAGGGCTTTCTCGACCAACTGCTGCAATCGGCGCGGGGCGCCGCCGGCCAGGCCATGGGCAAGACCGGCAGCGCCGCTCCGACCGCACCGGCGCAGCAGACCGCCGGCGGCCTGGGCGGCCTGCTCAACGCCGACTTCGGCAAGGGAGCCCTCAGCGGCGGCGCACTCGGCCTGCTGCTCGGCAAACACCGCACCACCCGCAAGCTGGCGACCTACGGCGGCCTGGCCGCGCTGGGGCTGATGGCCTATCGCGCCTACGGCGACTACCGACGCCAGCAACTCGGCGCCGCCGCCCCCGAACCGCAGACAGTGGACCGGCTGCCGCCGCTAGAAGTCGAGCAGCACAGCCAAGCGGTGCTGCGCGCGCTGGTCGGCGCGGCCAAGGCCGATGGCCACCTGGACGAGCACGAACGCCGCCTGATCGAAGGCGAGTTCGCCCGCCTGCACGGCAACGATGCCGACGTGCAGCAGTGGCTGCATGCGGAACTGGAAAAACCGCTGGATCCGGCCGAGGTGGCGCGCGCATCGACCAGTCCCGAGATGGCCGCCGAAATGTATCTGGCCAGCCTGCTCGCCGCAGACGAACAGGGCTTCATGGAGCGCAGCTACCTGGACGAACTGGCACGGCAGCTCGGCATCGACGACGCCCTGAAGCAGCGCCTGCAGAAACAGGCGGCCGCCTTGCACGCGGACTGAGCGCATGGCCGCGTCGCCCACGCCTTCGCCAGCGCGACGCCTGCGCCGGGAATTGCTGCGCGCGGCGTTGCTGGCTGTGCTGGCGCTCGGTGCCGCCTGGGCGTGGCGGCATCCGTGGGCGCAGCGCCTGCGCGTCGGCTGGGAGTTGGCGCGGGCGCCGGCGCCGACGGCGCTGCACATACCGGTCGAAGGCGTGGATCCGCGGCGCGTCGCCGCCACCTTCGGCGCCCCGCGCGGACGCGACCGCCAGCACGCCGGCGTTGACATCTTCGCCAAGCGCGGCACGCCGGTGGTGGCGGCAACGCGCGGCATCGTCGTCGCCATCGCGGAACGCGGCCTCGGCGGCCGCCAGGTATGGGTGCTCGGCCCGGCCCGGCAGCGGCACTACTACGCGCACCTGGAAGCCTGGGCGCCCGGGCTGCAGGTCGGCGACCTGGTGGAGCCCGGCGACCCGCTCGGTGCGGTGGGCGACAGCGGCAACGCGCGCGGCACGCCCCCGCATCTGCATTACGGCATCTACGCCGAAGGCGGCGCCTACGACCCCTTGCCGCTGCTGCGCGCGGCACGCTGAACGGATGCACTGGAACAGAGCGTCGCGAGCAGCAGGCTCGTGGCGCCGGCCGACCGCGCCTATCTTGAAGGCACACACCGCGCGCGCCACTGCCATGACTGCCTCCCAACGCTATCGCGTCACCGTCACCCCGATCCAGGACGACGGCCTGCCCTGCCAGGGCCGCTGCACCATCGAACTGGAGGCGCGCTGCCGGCAGGACTGGATGCGCCTGCTCGAAGCAGCGCAGCGCCAGCCCGGACTGCGTGGCGACGAGCGCGCCGCGCTGATCGTCGGCACGCAGTTGCTGCGCGGCCTGGGCGAGCGCAGCGACAGCGAGGCGCGTGCGCTGCTGGCGCCGCTGCAACCGGCGCTGGACGCCCTGCTGGCACGGCTGGCGCTGCCGGCCGCCTGAGCGGCAACAGGGCGCGCCGCCGGTTCCGCTAATCGCGCATTCACCGGCCACGGTTATGGTGAATTCCTCTCGTTCGCCCAGGGCTTCCCGATGATCTTCCGCAAGTTCACCCTGCGCGCGGCCGCGCTGCTGGCGCTCGCCGCCGCCACCCAGGTCCAGGCCGAGCCGACGATCCAGGGCCGCCAGGTCAGCGTCGGTGCCGCCGACGTGCAGCATTATCTGGACGGCAGCTTCCCGCAGACGCACAAGGCATTGGGCGGGCTGATCAAGATGACCGTGCGCGACCCGAAGCTGAGCTTGCCGCCGGGCGATCGCCTGAAGATGCAGTTCGACCTGAGCATGTCCACCGGCGGCGGCACGGCAACACCGCTGGGCCAGGTGCTGTTGACCAGCGCGCTGCGCTACGACCAGCAGAGCCAGAGCTTCCACCTGCAATCCCCCACTATCGACGACTTCCGCCCGGCCGCCAACGGCGGCAAGCTCGACGCCAACACGCGCGAGCTGCTCAATGCCTGGCTGGAGGACTATGCGCGCAAGGAGCCGATCTACAAGCTGGATCCGCGCCTGACCGCGATGCTGGGCGACGTGCAGATCCAATCGGCCGGCGTGGAGAACGGCGCGCTGGTGGTGCGTTTCAACCAGGACATCGGCAAGCTGGTGCCGGCGGGCATGCTTCCCGCGCAGTAATCCACGCAACGGCCAGGGTGCGGCGGCAGCCGCCACCAGCAGCGCACGTGGAAACGGCGGCCTCGGCCGCCGTTTCTGTTTGTATGGTTCTCCTGCGTCGCCACCATCGCGGCGGCACAGGCGAATCGCCGGGACTCAGCCCAGCGCCTTGGCCACCGCCTGCGCGAAGGCCGGGATATCGTCCGGCTTGCGGCTGGTGATCAGATTGCCGTCAACCACCACCTCCTGATCCGCCCAGCGGCCACCGGCATTGGACAGATCGGTCTTCAGCGAAGGCCACGAGGTCACCTGACGGTCGCGCACCAGCCCGCTCTCGGCCAGCAGCCAGGGGCCATGACAAATCGCCGCCACCGGCTTGCCAGCGCTGGCGAAGGACTGGATGAAAGCGATCGCGGTCGGCTCGGTGCGCAGGTTGTCGGGATTGATCACCCCACCCGGCAGCACCAGCGCGTCGTAGTCGCCGGCCTGGGCCTGCTGCAGACGCTTGTCCACCGGCACGCTGTCGCCCCAGTCCTTCTTGTTCCAGCCACGGATGCTGTCGGCATCGCCCGGCGCGATGACGTCGACCTGGGCGCCCCAGGATTCGAGCAGGCGCTTGGGTTCCTGCAGTTCCGACTGTTCGAAACCGTCGGTGGCCAGGACAGCCACCTGCTTGCCGGCCAGGGAAGGCATTGCGCTCATGGGACACTCCTCGAGTAGGGGAGTCCCACCGTAGAAACGCGTCGGTGGCAGGGCCGTGAACCGCGCGTCGGCGCGGCGTGCAGGACCAGGATTGGGTTAGCGCTTGGGCTGCAGCATGGTGCCGGTGCAGTTCTTGGCGCCGCAGCGGCATTCCCAGATCTTCTTCAGCCGCGGCGTGTGCCGTTCGGCCAGGGTGATGCCGTAGTTGTAGGTGAGTTCCTCGCCGGGCTTGATGTCGCGCAGTGCCTCGATCACCACCTTGTCCTTGCGACGGTCCTCGCCCTCGGCCTCGACGATCACCGCCTCGCAGTTCGGTGCGCAGCTGTGGTTGATCCAGCGCGCGTCGTTGCCCTCGTAGTTGGCGTCGATCACGTAGTCGTCGCTGAGGGTGAACAGGAAGGTATGCCCGGTCTCGACGTCGCCGGCCTCGTCGCGATCGACCTCGGCGTGGCTGCGGCGGCGGCCCTTGTACTCGATGACCCGCTCGCCTTTCTTGAGCGGCAGCACGGCGAACACGCCGTTGCCATGGATGCGGGACTTGCGGGCGGCGATCTTGCGGGGCATGCGGCGATCCGGACAGGAAAGCCTAGATTCTGGCGCACATCGCCCGCGATCCCAAGCCCGTGCCTCCCGGACCGGCGACCGCGGCCGCTGCGATCCCCCAATCGCCGCGATCGAAAGAAAAGATGAATGGCCCGGTTGGACGCTGCGGCGCAAAAGAGTACAATTTCGGTCCGCATTGAAAAACCACCGCGTCGCCATGCTCCGCGTCACCAAGCTCACCGATTACGCCACCGTCGTGCTGACCGTGCTCGCCGCGCGTCCGAACGAAGTGCTGAGCGCGACCGAACTGGCCGAACAGGCCGGGCTGGAGCCGCCCACGGTCAGCAAGCTGCTCAAGCCGCTGGCCCAGGCCGGCCTGGTCGAGGGCCTGCGCGGTGTGCGCGGCGGCTATCGGCTGGCACGCCCGGCCGACGCCATCACCCTGATCCAGATCGTCGAGGCGATGGAAGGTCCGCTGGCGATCACCGAGTGCAGCCACCACGGCAGCCAGTGCAGCATCGCCCAGACCTGCGGCGTGCGCTCCAATTGGCGGCTGATCAACGACGTGGTCGCCGACGCCCTGCGCGGCGTGACCCTGGCGCAGATGCTTCACCCCCTCCCCCCCTCCGGCGATCCGAAACGGCGTCCCATTGCCGTGCGGTTCGCGACCACCTGACCTGTAGGCAGCCCCATGGCCACCGAAAACGCTGAAATCCTGGAACGGCTGGGACGTCGCTACGACGCCGGCTTCGTCACCGACATCGAATCCGATTCGTTCCTGCCCGGCCTGAACGAGGACGTCGTGCGCGCCCTGTCCGTGAAGAAGGACGAGCCGGAATGGATGACCGACTGGCGCCTGGCCGCCTACCGGCACTGGCTGAAGATGCCGATGCCGCACTGGGCCAAGCTGGACATCGCGCCGATCGACTTCCAGGCGCTGAGCTACTACTCCGCGCCCAAGGGCCCGAAGTACGCCTCGCTGGACGAGGTGCCGAAGGAACTGCTGGACACCTACGACAAGCTCGGCGTGCCGTTGCACGAGCGCGCCAAGCTGGCCGGCGTGGCGGTGGACGCGGTGTTCGACTCGGTCTCGGTCGGCACCACCTTCCGCAAGGAACTGGCCGAGAAGGGCGTGATCTTCTGCTCGATGTCCGAGGCGATCAAGGAACACCCGGAGCTGGTCAGGCAGTACCTGGGCAGCGTGGTGCCGGTCGGCGACAACTTCTTCGCTGCGCTCAACTCGGCGGTGTTTTCCGACGGCAGCTTCGTGTTCATCCCCAAGGGCGTGCGCTGCCCCATGGAACTGAGCACCTATTTCCGCATCAACGCCGGCCATACCGGCCAGTTCGAGCGCACCCTGATCGTGTGCGAGGACAAGGCCTACGTGTCCTACCTGGAAGGCTGCACCGCGCCGATGCGCGACGAGAACCAGCTGCACGCGGCGGTGGTCGAGCTGGTGGCGCTGGAAGACGCGGAGATCAAATACTCCACCGTGCAGAACTGGTACCCGGGCGACGAGGAAGGCCGCGGCGGCATCTACAACTTCGTGACCAAGCGCGGCGAGTGCCGCGGCGCGCGCAGCAAGATCACCTGGACCCAGGTCGAGACCGGCTCGGCGATCACCTGGAAGTACCCCTCGTGCGTGCTGCTGGGTGACGACTCGGTCGGCGAGTTCCACTCGGTGGCGCTGACCCATCACCGCCAGCAGGCCGACACCGGCACCAAGATGATCCACGTCGGCAAGCGCACCAAGAGCAAGATCGTCAGCAAGGGCATCAGCGCCGGCCGCGGACAGAACACCTATCGTGGTCTGGTCAAGGTGGAGCGCAGCGCCGAAGGCGCGCGCAACTACACCCAGTGCGACTCACTGCTGATCGGCAAGCAGTGCGGCGCGCACACCTTCCCGTACATCGAGGTCAAGCATCCGACCGCGACCGTCGAGCACGAGGCCACCACCTCCAAGATCAGCGACGACCAACTGTTCTACTGCCGCGCCCGCGGCATCGACCAGGAGAACGCGGTGTCGATGATCGTCGACGGCTTCTGCAAGCAGGTGTTCCGCGAGCTGCCGATGGAGTTCGCGGTGGAAGCCAAGAAGCTGCTGGAAGTGTCGCTGGAAGGCAGCGTCGGCTGACAGCGTCGCCCTTCTCCCATCGGGAGAAGGTGGCGCGAAGCGCCGGATGAGGGTACAGGCGAAGCCTCCTGCACCCGAACGCCGCGAGATGCTTCGCACCGCACCCTCACCCCAACCCCTCTCCCGGTGGGAGAGGGGCTAATCAAGAATGTTGATGGACTATCCCATGCTCACCATAGAAAACCTCCACGCCTCCGTCGCCGGCAAGGACATCCTCAAGGGCCTGTCACTGCAGGTGAAGCCCGGCGAAGTGCACGC
Organism: Xanthomonas sp. NCPPB 1128; assembly: GCF_001043115.1. Taxonomy (GTDB): domain Bacteria; phylum Pseudomonadota; class Gammaproteobacteria; order Xanthomonadales; family Xanthomonadaceae; genus Xanthomonas_A. Next base: position 43,498 of record NZ_LFME01000003.1, read on the forward strand.
GATCATGGGCCCCAACGGCGCTGGCAAGTCCACCCTGGGCAATGTGCTGGCCGGCCGCGATGGCTACGCGGTCACCGACGGCAGCGTGCGCTTCGACGGCGCCGACCTGCTCGAACTGGAACCGGAGGAGCGCGCCGCCGCCGGCCTGTTCCTGGCCTTCCAGTACCCGGTGGAAATCCCCGGCGTGAACAACACCTACTTCCTGCGCGCCGCACTCAATGCGCAGCGCAAGGCGCGTGGCGAGGCCGAACTGGATTCGATGCAGTTCCTCAAGCTGGTGCGGCAGAAGCTGGCAGTGCTGCATCTGAAGGACGAGCTGCTGCACCGCGGCGTCAACGAGGGCTTCTCCGGCGGCGAGAAGAAGCGCAACGAGATCTTCCAGCTGGCGGTGCTGGAACCGAAGCTGGCGATCCTCGACGAGACCGACAGCGGCCTGGACATCGACGCGCTCAAGACCGTGGCCGAGGGCGTCAACGCGCTGCGCTCGCCGGAGCGCGCGTTCGTGGTGATCACCCACTACCAGCGCCTGCTCGACTACATCAAGCCGGACGTGGTGCATGTGCTGGCCGACGGCCGCATCGTGCAGACCGGCGGCCCCGAACTGGCGCTGGAGCTGGAAGCGCACGGCTATGCCTGGCTGAAGGAGCGCGTGGCGCCCGAGGCGGCGCTGCAATGAGCGCCCTGCTCGACTCGCTGGCCGCCGCGTTCCATGGCGATGGCGCGCGCCGCGCGCCGCTGGAGCAAGCGCTGCGCGACGGCCTGCCCGGCACGCGCAGCGAAGCCTGGAAATACACCTCGCTGCGCGCGCTGGAACGGCGCAGCTTCGCCCCCGCACCGCAGACCGCGCCGGCGGTGGATGCCGCGCTGCTCGACGGTATCCCGGCGCCGCGCCTGGTGTTCGTCAACGGCCGCGCCAGCGATGCGCTGTCGGACTTGTCCGGCCTGCCGGCCGGGGTGGAACTGCAGCGGCTGTCGACCATCCTGCGCAGCGGCGACGATGCGATGCGCTTCCTCGGCCGCCGCTTCGAACGCAGCGACGAGGTGTTCGCCCAACTCAACGCCGCCCTGGCCGACGAAGGCTGTGTGCTGCGGGTGGACGCCGGCGTGCGCGTGGAACTGCCGCTGCACCTGGTGTTCGTGTCCACCGCCGCCGAGGCCGACCTGGCCTGGCACCACCGCCACCTGATCGAACTGCGCCAGGACGCCGCACTGGCGCTGGTCGAGCATCATCTGCATGCCGGCGATGCCGCGCACCTGAGCAACAGCCTGGCGCACGTGCACCTGGCCGCCGGCGCGCAGTTGAGCCACGCGCGCGTGCAGGACGAGGCGGCCGGCGTCACCGCGCTGCTGCGCACCGATGCGGTGCTGGCGCGCGATGCGCACTATCGGCGCGTGGACCTGGAACTGGGCGGCGCGCTGGCCCGGCACGAACTCAACGTGCGCCTGGAGGGCGACAACGCCCGGCTGGTCGCCAACGGCGTGCTGCTCGGCAACGGCCGGCGCCAGCTCGACACCCGCCTGGGCATCGAGCACATCGCCCGCGACACCGCCTGCGAACTGCTGTGGCGGGGCGTCGCCACCGGGCGCAGCCGCGTGGCCTTCCATGGCGGCATCCGGATCCGCCACGGCGCCGACGGCACCGACGCGGCGCTGTCGAACAAGAACCTGCTGTTGTCCGCCGACGCCGAGATCGATACCCAGCCGGTGCTGGTGATCGATGCCGACGAGGTCAAGGCCGCGCACGGCGCCACCGTCGGCCAGCTCGATGCCAATGCACTGTTCTACCTGCGCTCGCGCGGGCTGCCGCAGGAACGCGCACAGCAACTGCTGACCGCCGCGTTCTGCCGCGAACCGCTGGGCACGCTGCAACCGGCGCTGAGCGAAGGCCTGCTGGCGCGACTGGAGCGGGCGCTGAGCGCCGCAGGCGTGGCATGAACGGGCCCGCCGCGCACGCCACCGCGCCACAGGCGCCGGACTGGGACGCGGTCCGCCGCGACTTCCCGCTGCTGATGCGGGAAGTGCACGGTAAGCCGCTGGTGTACTTCGACAACGCCAACACCGGGCAGAAGCCGCTGCAGGTGATCGCGGCGACCGACGCCTTCTACCGCCGCCACAACGCCAACGTCAGCCGCGCGGTGCACGCGCTCGGCAGCGAGGCCACCGAGGCCTACGAGGGCGCAAGGACCCGGCTCGCCAGCTTCCTCAACGTGCGCGCCGACGAACTGGTGCTGTGCAGCGGCGCCACCTTCGCGCTGAACCTGGTGGCGTACTCGTGGGCATTGCCGCGGCTGCGTGCCGGCGACACCATCCTGGTGTCGCGCATGGAGCACCACGCCAACATCGTGCCCTGGCAACTGGTCGCGCAGCGCACCGGCGCCACGGTCAAGGTCGCCGAGATCACCGCCGCTGGTGCGCTCGACCTGGACGCGCTGCGCGCGGCGATGACCGCCGACGTCAAGCTGCTGGCCCTGGCCCATGTCTCCAACGTGCTGGGCACGGTCAATCCGGTGCGCGAAATCTGCCGCGAGGCGCGCAAGCGCGGCATCGTCAGCGTCATCGACGGCTCGCAGGCCGCCCCGCACCGGCCGCTGGACGTGGCCGCGATCGGCTGCGACTTCTATGCCATCACCGGCCACAAGATGTGCGGCCCGACCGGCACCGGCGCACTGTGGGCGCGGCGCGAACACCTGCAGGCCATGCCGCCGTTCCTGGGCGGCGGCGAGATGATCAAGGAAGTCAGCTTCGACGGCACCGTGTTCAACGACCCGCCGCACAAGTTCGAGGCCGGCACCCCCAACATCGCCGGCTTCGTCGGCCTCGGCGCGGCGGTGGACTATCTGCAGACGCTCGGGCTGGAGCACGTGGAAGCGCGCGAAACCGAACTGCTGGCGCACCTCACCGAGGAGCTGCAGCGGATCGACGGCCTGCGCCTGTTCGGCACCGCGCCGGGCAAGGCTGCGGTGGTGTCGTTCCTGATCGAGGGCGCGCACGCCCACGACCTGGCCACCCTGCTCGACCTGGAAGGCGTGGCCGTGCGTTCCGGCCAGCACTGCGCGCATCCGCTGCTGCAGTTCTACGGCGTCGCCGCCACCTGCCGCGCCTCGCTGGCGTTCTACAACACGCACGAGGAGATCGAGCGTTTCGTGGCGGCCTTGCGCAAGGTGCGGACGCTGCTGGCGTGAGCGGGGATTGGGCCGTCGGGATTGGGGATTGGTAAAAGCACCGCCTTGGCGAATCCCCAATCCCCACTCCCGAATCCCGGCCGCCAGGCTTAAAATCGGCCGATGCACACCCTCACCTTCCGCACCGCCACCGTCGACGATCTCGACGCCATCGCCGCCCTGGTCACCTCGGCCTATCGTGGCGACAGCAGCCGCGTCGGCTGGACCACCGAAGCCGATCTGCTCGACGGCAACCGCATCGATCGGGAGGTGCTGCGCGCCGACATCCTGCGCCCGCGCAGCCTGGTGCTGCTGGCCGAACGCGATGGCGAACTGATCGCCTGCGCGCATGTCGCCGACGACGACGGCGCCGGCTATTTCGGCATGTTCTCGGTGCAGCCGCAGGCGCAGGGCGGCGGCCTGGGCAAGACCGTGCTGGCCGAGGCCGAGCGCATCGCCTGGCAGGAATGGCAGCTGCCGCTGATGCGGATGACCGTGATCGACCTGCGCGAGGAACTCATCGCCTTCTACGAGCGCCGCGGCTACCGCCGCACCGGCATCAAGAAGCCGTTTCCGTACGGCGATGCGCGCTTCGGCCAGCCCCGTCGCGACGACCTGCGCTTCGAGGTGCTGGAAAAGCCGCTGGGCGGTGCCGCATGAGCGGCACCTGGACCTTCGTCTGCGCCGACGGCGAACTGCTGCCCGGCGAAATGAAGACGGTGTGGGACGAGGTGACCGACACGCCGATCGTGGTGTTCAACTTCGACGGCCAGTTCTATGCGCTGGAGGACCGCTGCAGCCACGAGGATTACGAACTGTCGCCCGGCACCTTCGATCCCGCCACCGGCAGCATCGAGTGCGTGCTGCATGGTGCCCGCTTCGACGTGCGCGACGGCCGCGCGCTGTGCGCGCCCGCCTACGGCCCGGTGCCGAAGTTTCCGGTGAAGTCCGAGCACGGCGGGTTGTGGACACGCGACGACCGCGGCTGAAGGCACTTCCAATAGCGCGCTTTGCCGCGGCCCAGCCGGACACGTCGTTCCTTCGTAGGAGCGGCTTCAGCCGCGACCGGCCTTCCCGGAAAAGCCTGTCGCGGCTGAAACAGTGGGGCTCCGTAGTCGTAGAGGCTCCCTGAAGTCGCGCCGCGTCACTGCACCCCTCGGCCAGCCACCTCTTTCGAAGGGTCTTCCGCGGCATCTTCCCGGGTGCGACGGCCGTTGCCCGGGGTGATCCCAGTCACATGCAGCACGTCACTGCCCACAGGCGACCAGACAGCAGGACGTCCGCCGCAGGCACGGGCGCAGCGCAGCAACTGGGATGGAAAGACCATCTCGATCGATTCGATTAAAGATCCCAATCGTTCGGCCGTTAAGGAGAAACGAGGTAGACGAATATGCAATTGCGTCACGATTGCGTGAAATATTTGTTGCTTTTTGACTTCTATCAAGTTCGCGACCGTCCCTGGTACTCCCTTCCCCTGCTAGGACCAGAGCATGACCGCTCTTCTGCACCGCTATAACGTCTCCCGACGCCTCTCCTTTGCCTTCGGCCTGCTCATCCTGCTGTCCTGCGGCCTGGTGGTCGGCGGCCTGTTCACCTTGTCGCAGGCGCGCACCCAACTGGATACCGTCGCCCGTCGCACGGTCTCCAGCATCGTCTATACCAACGAAATGCTCGATGCCAGCTCCGACATCGGCATCCAGTTGCGCAACATCGTGCTCCCCACCACGCAAGAAGAAAACATCGCCTTCGCCAAGATCATGGTGAAGGAACTGCGTCGCTATCGCGAGTACTGCGACAAGCTGTTCGCCCTGCCGGCCACGAATGCGCGCGATCGCGCACTGCGCGAGCAGATAAACCGCGCATATGCCGAGGCCAGCACCGTCAACCAGCAAGTGCTGGAATTGGGCCTCAACTACAAGTCCGACGACGCGATGAAGGTGCTGCTGCAGCAGGCCGCGCCGGCCACCCAGCGCTGGCGCGATGCGATCGGCACCTACGCCGGCTGGCAACGCAACAACGGCGAACAGGCCTACGCCGACGCGACCGCGGTCATGGCACGCGGCCGCTTCCTGCTCATCGCCGGCGGCGTGGCCGTGGTACTGGTCAGCAGCCTGCTGGCCTGGCTGATCACCCGCAGCCTGACCGTGCCGCTGGCCCGTGCCACCCGCGCCGCCGAGGCCATCGCCGACGGCCGCCTGGACAACGACGTGGCCACCGACGCGCGCGACGAACCCGGCCGCCTGCTGCTGGCGATGGGACGCATGCAGACCCAACTGCAGCGCTTCTCCCGCGAAACCACGCGGATGATCGAATTGCACGCGGACAAGGACGTGACCCACCGCATGCCGCAGGACTTCCCCGGCGTGTACGGCGAGCTGAGCCAGGGCATCAACACCATGATGTTCGAGCACCTGGACGCCATCGTCGAGGCGATCGAGATCCTCAACGAGTACGCCCGCGGCGACCTGCGCCGCGACGCGCGCCGCCTGCCCGGCAGCCGTGCGGTGCTGCACGAATCGATGGACGCGGCCAAGGCCAGCCTGCTGGCGATCAACACCGAGATCAAGCGCCTGGCCGCCGCGGCTGCCGCCGGCGACTTCAGCGCGCGTGGCGATGCCGAGCTCTTCCAGCACGACTTCCGGCTGATGGTGCAGGACCTCAACGCAATGATGGAGGTCAGCGACGTCAACCTGGGCAAACTGTCGGCGCTGCTGCAGGCCATCGCCGGCGGCGACCTCACCGCGCGCATGCAGGGTGACTTCCATGGCGTGTTCGCGCGGATGCGCGACGATGCCAACGCCACCAGCAACCAGTTGACCGGCATTGTCGCGCGCATCCAGACCGCGGCCAGCAGCATCAGCGCCGCCGCAGGCGAGATCGCCAGCGGCAACGACGACCTGTCGCGCCGCACCGAGCAGCAGGCCGCCAGCCTCGAAGAAACCGCGGCCTCCATGGAGGAGCTGACCTCCACCGTCCGCCAGAACGCCGAGCACGCGCGCCAGGCCAATCAGCTGGCGGTGGGCGCTGCCTCGGTCGCGTCCCAGGGCGGCGCGGTGGTCGGTCAGGTGGTCGCGACCATGAGCGGCATCGAGGCGTCCTCGAAGAAGATCGCCGACATCATCAGCGTCATCGACGGCATCGCCTTCCAGACCAACATCCTGGCGCTCAACGCCGCGGTGGAAGCGGCGCGGGCCGGCGACCAGGGCCGCGGCTTCGCGGTGGTCGCCAGCGAAGTGCGCACGCTCGCCCAGCGCTCGGCCGGTGCAGCGAAGGAGATCAAGACGCTGATCGACGACTCGGTCGGCCGCGTTGCCGAGGGCTCTGCCTTGGTCGACCAGGCCGGCAAGACCATGCAGGAAATCGTGGGTTCGGTGCAGCGCGTCACCGACATCATGGGCGAGATCTCGGCCGCCTCGCAGGAACAGTCCGCCGGCATCGAGCAGGTCAACCAGACCGTCACCCAGATGGACGAGGCCACCCAGCAGAACGCGGCGCTGGTGGAGGAGGCCACCGCCGCTGCGCGGTCGATGGAAGACCAGGCCGGCCAACTGACCCAGGCGGTGGCGGTATTCAAGATCGACACGCGTCATACCGCGGCACCCGGTGCGGCGCGCAGCGTGTCCGCGCCGCGCACGCAGGCATCTGCCACCGAGGCGCTCGAACCCGCGGCCTGAGCCACCGCGATACGGCCTGTGATGCGTCTTCCCGATGCATCGCAGGCCGTTCGCCGGCACCGACACCTGGCGGCGTCGGAGCCGGCTGCGGCACACTGTGCGCCTCCCCCTTGCGAGCGCGCCCATGAAGATCGTCGAAGTCCGCCACCCGCTGGTGCAGCACAAGATCGGCCTGTTGCGCGACGCGGCGCTGAGCACCAAGGGCTTCCGCGAACTGGTCACCGAGTTGGGCACCCTGCTCGGCTACGAGGCCACCGCCGACCTGGAGACCGAGACCCACACCATGGACGGCTGGGCCGGCCCGACCCAGGTGCAGCGCATCGCCGGCGCCAAGATCACCCTGGTACCGATCCTGCGCGCCGGGCTGGGCATGCTGCCCGGCGTGCTGGCGCTGATTCCCGCGGCGCGGGTCAGCGTGGTCGGCCTGCAGCGCGACGAGGAGACGCTGCAACCGGTGCCCTACTTCGAACGGCTCACCGGCCGCCTGGAAGAGCGTGATGCGCTGATCCTGGATCCGATGCTGGCCACCGGCGGCACCCTGATCGCCACCGTGGACATGCTCAAGCGCGCCGGCGCGCGGCGGATCAAGGGCATCTTCCTGGTCGCCGCGCCTGAAGGCCTGCAGGCGCTGGAAGCGGCGCATCCGGACGTGGAGGTGTACACCGCCGCCATCGACGACCACCTCAACGAGAAGGGCTACATCCTGCCGGGCCTGGGCGACGCCGGCGACCGCATCTTCGGCACCCGCCTGGGCTAGGGCGTGTCATCAATCCCCGAGCATGCCGCGCCGCGGTTGCGCGTGCCTGTGGCAAGGAAGGACGAGGAAGTGGACGTGCGTCCACGCCCGAGCGATGACGCAGCCACGGGCGCGCGCAACCGCGGCCCTTCGGGTTGGGCCTGGCAGGCGCGCGGCCGGCGCCGCGCGGCTTGACCTGACGGCCAGTCAGGCGCTGCGCCACGCAACGCCGGCAGCGCGCCTGCCAGACCCAACGCGGCATACTCGGGAATGGGTGACACGCCCTAAGCGACGCCCTCGCGCCGGCCGCGGATCAGCGCTGCAGCACCTGCAGCCCGGCGCTCACGTACACCAGCGGCGCATTCCAGTTGATCGCCACTTCGTTGGTGGCGTAGCTGCATTCTTTGTCCAGGTACGACAGCGCCGGCAGCGACGACGTGTAGGCGTGCTTGCACGCGTCCGCGTCCTGCTGCCCCGGCTGCGGGCCGCCGACCAGCCATCCCGGCACCGGCGTGGCCACGCCGTCGGCGATGGAGATGCGATGGTGGATATGCATCGGCGAGCGCGCGCCGATGCCGGTGACGAAGGACATGCCCAGCGGGTTGCGGCCGAGCACGTAATCCAGTTGCGACTGTGCGGCCTGCAGGTATTCGGGCTTGTGCTGCAGCTGGTAGGCCTGCAGCAGCATCATCGCCTGGTTCATCGCCGTGGCGTTGCTGCCCCAGTGGAAGTCGGCGTCGCGCATCGTCACCCGCCAGGCCGAGCCCTGCCACACCTGCACCAGATGATCGGCCAGCCCCTCGATCTCGTCGGCGATGCGCGCCTGGTCGGCGCGCGGGGTCAGCCGCGCGCGGTGCTGCGCCAGCGACATCCACGCCAACCCGCCGACCTGGCGCCAATCGGGCACGCTGGCCGGCACCTTGCGCGCCATCGCCGCCTCGTAGAACGCGTCGTCGGCGGTGGCCAGGTACAGCTCGGTCGCGGCCCAGGCGAACTCGTCGTCGAACCGGGTGTCTTCGTAGGCGCCGGTATGCACGTCGGCCGGTTGCTTGTAGGCCACGTCCGGATGCGCCTGCGCCCAGGCCCAGGCGCGTCGCGACGCCTCCAGCATGCGCGTGGAGATGCCGCCGAACTGCGCGTCGTACGGCGCGTAGATGCGGCTGGCCTGCGCCATCACCGCGGCGAAGTCGAGCGTGGCCGCGGTGCTCTTCTGCACCACGTAGCGCGGCGCGCGCGCCTGGTCCGGCATCTGCATGCCGGCGAAGTCCAGGTTGGTCAGCTTGTGGTACACGCCGCCGTCGTGCGGATCCTGCATCGCCAGCAGCCACTGCAGGTTCCAGTCGACCTCGCGCAGGATGTCCGGCACGTCGCCACCACTGTTGGGAATACCTTCGGGGTGGGTGCTGAAGTAGGTGGGGAACTGCTCGTAGGCGGCCAGCAGGGTGTAGACGGTGATGCCGGAGCTGACCACGTACTTGTTGTAGTCGCCGGCGTCGTACCAGCCCTTGGGCGCGGCGATCACGCTGCCGGCCGGGCGCTCCGGCGAGGCCGCCGAGGCATGCACGAGCACGTGGTCGTCCGGATGACCGGCAGCGCGCGCGTGGCGGCCGGCGTAGGCGCCGTCCAGCGCGGTGCTGGCACGGTTGTAGTAGTAGGCCTTGAGCGCGGCGCGCGACAGGGCGTTGTAGGCGTCTTCGCCGATGGCGAAGCTGTCCGACGGCGGCAGGCCGTCGACCTGCAGGCGATAGCGGCCGGGCGTGCGCAGCGCGGAGAAATCGGCGATGCGCACCGTCTGCTGCGCCGGCGGCCACGCCGCGGCGGCGCCGAGGGTGCCGCGCAGCACCACCTCGTCGCTGTCGGCGCGCGCGATCGAGAACGCGTCGCCGTGGCCGTCCGGCACCACCGCCAGCTTGCTCGCGGCAGGCAGGAAACCGACCTGGTTCAGGCGGATCGGCGACGGCACGGCGGTGTCGGCATGCGAGGTGCAACCGCCCAGCAGCAGGCAGGCGAGGAACAGGCAGGACAGGGCATGGGGCAGCTTCATGCGCCGATACTGGCGGGCCATGATGACGGCTGCAAGCGCCACGTTGCGGACGTAACGGGTGCGGCCTGCGACGCGGGCAACGACGGCCACAGGCGGCGTTCCTGACAGCGCCGTCAGCGAGGCGTCAGCGTGGGGTCGCCCTGCGGCGCCTACGGTGCAGGCCTGTTCCCGCTGCCGGCGCCGATCACGTGACCGCCCTGCCCTCATCGCCCGCTTCCCGCCGCCTGGCGCCGCTCGCGCTACTGCCGAGCGTGGTGCTGTTAAGCGCCCTGCTCGGCGGCTGCATGGCCGGCCCGGACTACGTGCGCCCGGCGCCGCCGGCCGGCGCGCAGCAGCCGTTCGCCGAGGCCGACAGCCGCTGGACGCCCGCCGCGCCGGACGCGGCCACCCCAGCGGTAGCGTGGTGGACCCGCTACGGCGATCCGCAGCTGGATGCCCTGGTCGAGCAGGCCGACCAAGCCAACCAGACCCTGCGCCAGGCCGAGGCGCGCTAGCGGCAGGCGCAGGCGCTGCTCGGCAGCGCGCGCGCCGCCGAGGCGCCGACCCTCGGCGTACAGGCCGCGACCACGCGCGAACGCACCGTCACGCCCAAGCCGGGCCTGCGCGATGCCGATACGTTGGGACTCAGCGCCAGCTGGGAGCCGGACTTCTGGGGCCGGGTCCGGCGCAGCGTCGAACAGGCCGGCGACAACGCCCAGGCCAGCGCCGCCGACCTGGCGCAGGCGCGGCTGTCGCTGCAGGCCGCGGTCGTGGCGGATTACCTGCAGTTGCGCTTCGACGACCAGACCCTGGCGTTGTACCAGCGCACCCTGGCCGGGTACCGGGACGCGCTGCGCCTGACCCAGGCGCGGGTGCGCGCCGGCGTCGCCAGCGACGCCGACGTGGCCGCAGCCGAGGCCACTCTGCACAGCACCGAAGCGGCGTCGACCGACCTGGCGCTGTCGCGGCGGCAACTGGACCACGCCCTGGCGGTGCTGCTCGGCCACACCCCCGCCGAATTCTCGCTGGCGGCCAGCGATGCACCGCTGCCGGCGCTGCCGCCGACCCCGCAAGCGCTGCCCTCGGTGCTGCTGCAGCGGCGCCCGGACATCGCCGGCGCCGAACGGCGCGTGGCCGCGGCCAACGCCGGTATCGGCATCGCCGTAGCGGCGTGGTTCCCGACCCTGTCGCTGAGCGCCAGTGGCGGCTACGACGGCGCCGGGCTGGCTTCGCTGCTGAGCGTGCCGAACCGGGTCTGGGCGGTGGGCGCGGCGCTGGCCGGCACGCTGTTCGACGGCGGCGCCCGCCACGCGCAACGCGCGCAGGCGCAAGCCAGCTTCGATGCGGCGGCGGCCAGCTACCGGCAAACCGTGTTGAGCGCGTTCCAGGGCGTGGAGGATCAACTCGCCGCCACGCGCGAACTGGCGCGCGAGGCGCAGCAACAGCGCAGCGCCGCCGACGCCGCGCAGCAGGCCGAGCGCGTGCTGATGGACCAGTACCGCGCCGGCACCGCCCTGTACAGCGCGGTGATCGCCGCCCAGGCCAATGCGCTGGACGCGCAACGCAGCTTGCTGCAGGTGCAATCGCGCCAGTTCGGCGCCCAGGTCGCGCTGCTGGTCGCGCTGGGCGGCGACTGGGACAGCGCCCGTCTACCCGCCGTGCGCGGCGCCTCGCCGGGCGCCACGCCGGCTCCTGTCGTCCCGGAGTAACCCATGTCCATCGCCGCTCCCACCCGCCCCGCCGATCCGCCAGCGCGCCATGCCGTGCCGCGGCGACGCTGGCCGTTCGTCGTCGCCGCGTTGCTGGTCGCGCTGCTGCTGGTGCTGTGGCTGCGCCCCCGCCACGCACCGGCCGCGGCCACGCCGCCGGTGCCGGTGACCAGTGCGCCGGTGCTGCGCAAGGACGTGCCGATCCGCCAGACCGGGATCGGCACCGTGCTGCCGATCGCCTCGGTGGCCGTGCACTCGCGCATCGACGGGCAACTGATCGACGTGGGCTTCGGCGAGGGCCAGGACGTCAGGGCCGGGCAGGTGCTGGCGCGGCTGGATCCGCGCACCTACCAGGCGCAACTGGCCGCGGCCACCGCGCAACTGGCCAAGGACAAGGCGCAGTTGGGCAATGCGCAGGCCGACCTGCAGCGCTACACGCAACTGCTGCAGGACAACGCCACCACCCGCCAGACCCTGGACACGCAGAAGGCGCTGGTGACGCAACTGCGCGCCACCCTGCAGAGCGACCAGGCGGCGATCGACAGCGCGCGGGTGCAACTGGACTTCACCACCATCCGCGCGCCGATCAACGGCCGCGCCGGCGCGCGCCTGGTCGATCCAGGCAACATCGTCCACGCCAGCGATGCCGGCGGCCTGGTGGTGCTGAACCAGATCGACCCGATCGCGGTGCAGTTCACCCTGCCGGAAAGCGCGTTCCAGCAGATCAACGGCGCGCTGCATGCCGCGCCGTCGAGCGTGGGCGTGGATGCCGTCGACCACGGCAGCGGACAGGTGCTGGCGCATGGCACGCTCGCCCTGCTCAACAACCAGATCGACACCAGCACCGGCACCATCGCGATGAAGGCGCACTTCACCAACGCCGCGCACACGCTGTGGCCGGGACAGACGGTGGATGCACGCATCACCCTGGGCATGCGCGCCGCCGCGCTGGTGGTGCCGAGCGCGGCGGTGCAGCGCAGCCAGGACGGCGAGTTCGTGTACGTGGTCGGCAGCGACGGCAGCGTGCGCGACCAGCCGGTGCAGGTGCTGGACGAGGCCGATGGCGAAACGGTGATCGGCCAAGGCCTGCAGGCCGGCCAACGGGTGGTGGTGGATGGGCAGTACCGGCTGCATCCCGGAGCGAAGGTGGTCGAAGCCAAGCCTGCCAGGCACACCAAACCGGCCACGGCGGGAGCGCACGCGTGAGCGTCTCGGCCGCCTTCATCAAGCGCCCGATCGGCACCTCGCTGCTTGCCATGGCGCTGCTGTTGCTGGGCCTGGTGGCCTGGCCGCTGCTGCCGGTGGCGCCGCTGCCGCAGGTCGACTTCCCCACCATCCAGGTCTCGGCCAGCCTGCCCGGCGCCAGCCCGCAGACCATGGCCTCGAACGTGGCGCAGCCGCTGGAGCGGCAGCTGTCGTTGATCCCGGGCCTGAGCCAGATGACCTCGACCAGCGCGCTCGGCTCGACCCAGGTGACGTTGCAGTTCGACCTGGACCGCAACATCGACGCCGCCGCGCTCGACGTGCAGACCGCGATCAACGCCGCGTCCGGGCAGTTGCCGAGTGCGCTGCCGAGCGCGCCGAGCTTCCGCAAGATCAACCCGGCCGAATCGCCGGCGCTGATCCTGGCGGTGCAGTCGCGGGTGCTGCCGCTGACCCAGGTCAACGACTACGCCGACAACGTGCTGGCGCAGCAGATCTCGCGCATCTCCGGCGTGGGCCTGGTCAACCTGTACGGCGCGCAGAAGCCGGCGGTCCGCGTACAGGTGGACCCGGCCAAGCTGGCGGCGCTGGGGCTGAGCCTGGAGGACATCCGCGCGGTGATCGCCACCACCACGGTGAACGCGGCCACCGGCTCGATCGACGGCGCACGCCAGGCCTTCACCGTCTCCACCAACGACCAATTGCTGCAGAGCCAGGCCTGGAACGACGCGGTGCTGGCCTGGCGCAACGGCGCGACGATCCGCGTGCGCGACGTCGGCACCGCGGTGGACGGGCCGGAGAACGCCAAGATCGCCGCCTGGGGCTTCGCCGGCGCCGCCGCGCCGGCCGACAGCGGCATCGTCAACGGCCGCGCGATCATGATCGCCATCACCAAGCAGCCCGGCGCCAACGTCATCGACACGGTGGAACAGGTCAAGGCCGCACTGCCCAAACTGATGGCGTCGATCCCGCCCAGCGTCAGCGTCAAGATCCTCGCCGACCGCACGCAGAACATCCGCGCCTCGGTGCGGGACGTGGAGTTCACCCTGCTGCTGTCGATCGTGCTGGTGGTGGCGGTGATCTTCGTGTTCCTGCGCAGCGCGGTGGTCACCCTGATCCCGAGCTTGACCGTGCCGCTGGCGATCCTCGGCACCGCGGCGCTGATGTACGTGCTCGGCTACAGCCTGGACAACCTATCGCTGATGGGCCTGACCATCGCGGTCGGCTTCGTGGTCGACGACGCCATCGTGATGCTGGAGAACATCTACCGGCACATCGAGGACGGCATGGCGCCGCTGCAGGCGGCACTGCAGGGCGCGGCCGAGATCGGCTTCACCCTGGTCTCGATCTCGGTGTCGCTGGTGGCGGTGTTCATCCCGCTGCTGCTGATGGGCGGCATCGTCGGCCGCCTGTTCCGCGAGTTCGCGGTGACGGTGAGCCTGACCATCCTGGTGTCGCTGCTGGTGTCGCTGACGCTGACCCCGATGCTGTGCGCGCGCCTGCTCAAGCCGCACGCCGAGCAGGCGCAGGGGCGCCTGGCGCGCGCGTTCGAGCGCGGCTTCGAGGCGATGCTGGCGGCGTACCGGCGCGGCCTGGAGACGGTGCTGCGGCACCCGCGGCTGACCCTGGCCAGCTTCCTGCTGACCGTGGCCACCAGCGTTGCGCTGTTCGTGGTGATGCCCAAGGGCTTCTTCCCGCAGCAGGACACCGGCTTCATCTCCGGCACCGCCGATTCGGCGCAGGACTCGTCCTCGGCGGCGATGCGCACCCGCATGCTGCAACTGGCCGACATCATCCGCCGCGATCCGGACGTGCTGTCCTTCGGCATGCAGACCGGCGCCAGCACCTTCAACTCCGGCACCTTCTCGATCGCGCTCAAACCCAAGGACGCAGGACGCACCGCCAGCGCCGACCAGGTGATCGCGCGGCTGCGCAAGCGCCTGGCGCACGTGCAGGGCGTCACCCTGTTCATGCAGGCCGGGCAGGACATCAACGTCGGCGGCCGCCTGGCCCGCACCCAGTACCAGTACACCCTCACAGACGCGAATCTCGACGAACTCAACACATGGGCGCCGCAGCTGCTGAAGGCGTTCCGGGCGCTGCCGCAACTGACCGACGTGGCCTCCGACCAGCAGAACGCCGCGCCGATCGCCAGCCTGACCATCGACCGCCAGCGCGCGGCCAGCTTCGGCATCACCCCGCAGCAGATCGACGCGACCATCAACGACGCCATCGGCCAGCGCCAGGTCGCGCAGTACTTCACCCAGCTCAACAGCTACCACGTGGTGCTGGAAGTGACGCCGGCGCTGCAGGGCGATCCGTCGCTGTTCCAGCGGCTGTACCTGACCTCGCCGTTGACCGGCAAGCAGGTGCCGCTATCCACCTTCGCCACGCTCGACACCAGCAAGACCGGCTACCTGTCGGTGAGCCACCAGGGCCAGTTCCCGGCGGTGACCATCTCCTTCAACCTGGCGCCAGGGGCGGCGCTGGGCGATGCGGTGGACGCGATCGGCAAGGCGCAGGCGCAACTGCGGGTGCCGGCCACGCTCAGCGGCAGCTTCCAGGGCACCGCGCAGGCGTTCAGCGCCTCGCTGCGCACCCAGCCGTATTTGATCCTGGCGGCGCTGATCGCGGTCTACATCGTGCTCGGGCTGCTCTACGAGAGCTACATCCACCCGCTGACCATCCTCTCCACCCTGCCCTCGGCCGGCGTCGGCGCGCTGCTGATCCTGATGGCCGGCGGCTACGACTTGAGCGTGATCGCGATGATCGGCATCATCCTGCTGATCGGCATCGTCAAGAAGAACGGGATCATGATGGTGGACTTCGCCCTGCATGCCGAACGCGAACGCGGGCTGTCCTCGCGCGATGCGATCTTCGAGGCCTGCCTGATGCGCTTCCGGCCGATCATGATGACCACCCTGTGTGCGCTGCTCGGCGGCCTGCCGCTGATGCTCAGCCACGGCGCCGGGTCGGAGCTGCGCCGGCCGCTGGGCTATGCGATGGTCGGCGGGTTGCTGCTGTCGCAACTGCTGACCCTGTTCAGCACGCCGATCGTGTACCTGTACCTGGACCGCCTGCACGGCTGGTACCTGCAGCGGCGCCAGGCGCGCCGCGCACGCACCGCCGCGCCGGAGGCGCTGCAGCCATGAAGGTGCTGATCGTCGAGGACGAGCGCAAGACCGCCGACTACCTGCAGCAGGGGCTGAGCGAACAGGGCTGCACGGTCGACGTGGCCTACGACGGCATCGACGGCCAGCACCTGGCCCTGCACTACGACTTCGACGTGATCGTGCTCGACGCGATGCTGCCGGGCCTGGACGGCTTCGCCATCCTGCGCTCGCTGCGTTCGGTGAAGAGCACACCGGTGATCATGCTGACCGCGCGCGACAGCGTGGAGGACCGGGTCAAGGGCCTGCGCGAGGGCGCCGACGACTATCTGATCAAGCCGTTCTCCTTCATCGAACTGCTGGCGCGGCTGCAGGTGCTGGCGCGCCGCGGTCGCGCCCAGGAAAGCACGCTGCTGCGGGTGGGCGACCTGCAGATCGACATGATCAGCCGCAAGGCCGTGCGCGGCCGGCAGCGGCTGGACCTGACCGCCAAGGAGTTCGCGCTGCTGGCGACGCTGGCCCGGCACCAGGGCGAGATCCTGTCCAAGACCGCGATCGCGGAGATGGTCTGGGACATGAACTTCGACAGCAACACCAACGTGGTGGAAGTGGCGATCAAGCGCCTGCGCGCCAAGATCGACGTGCCGTTCGACGCGCCGCTGCTGCACACCGTGCGCGGCATGGGCTATGTGCTGGAAGAACGCGAGGACACGGCCGGATGAGCGCGCCGGCGCGGCCTTCGATCGCGCTGCGCCTGGCCGGCCTGTTCGCGGCCACCGCGCTGCTCGGCTTCGCCCTGATCGGGCTGGTGCTGCACCAGGTGCTGGAGCACGAGCTGCGCCGCCACCAGCGCGAGGAACTGCGCTCGCGCATGGACGCGGTGCAGTACATGCTGGTCAACAGCCGCTCGCCGGACCTGGCCGCGCATGCGCATACGCGCCTGGCCAGCGTCTCCAGCGCGCCGGACCTGCGCTTCTGGCTGTGGAGCGCCGATCCCGCGTTCCGCTACGGGCGCGGCGCCGAGGCGATGGCGGCGGCCACGCGCGGCCGCAGCGGCCTGGTGCGCATCGGAGATCCGCAGGCGCTGGGCATCGCCGACGCGCATCCGCAGGCCTGGCAGGCCATCGGCCAGGCGCTGCCGGCCACGCCGGTACGGCCGCCGGTACAACTGATCGCGGCGATGGACAGCGCGCCGTTCGCGCTCACTCGGCGCCGTTTCGACATCGCCCTGGCGCTGGTCACCCTGGCCGGCACCGCGCTGGTCGGCGCGCTGGGCTACTGGACCGCCAAGCTCGGCCTGCGCCCCGTGCAACGGCTGTCGGCCGACGCCCAGCGCATCGGCCCGCACGACCGCCGGCGCCTGGACCTGCCGCGGCTGCCGCGCGAACTGGAGGATCTGGGCGCCTCGTTGAACGCGGCGTTCGACCGGCTCGACGCCGCCTACGCGCAGCAGGAAAGCTTCAATGCCGATGTCGCCCACGAACTGCGCACGCCGCTGGCCAGCCTGATCGGCCAGACCCAGGTGGCGCTGACACGGCACCGCGATGCCGAGCAACTGCGCCAGGTGCTGCAGTCGAACCTGGAGGAACTGGAGCGGCTACGCGCGATCGTCGCCGACATGCTGTTCCTGGCGCGCGCCGAACAGGGCCAGCGCGCGCGCCAGTGCGAGGATGCGTCGCTGGCCGAGGAAGTCGGCAAGACCGTCGAGTTCTTCGAGGTGCTGCTGGACGAGGCCGGCCTGCGCGTGGAAGTGCGCGGCGATGTGGTGGCGCAGGTCGAGAAGTCGCTGCTGCGGCGCGCGCTGTCCAACCTGCTGCACAACGCCATCCAGCATTCGGCCGGCACCGCGCCGATCGTGGTGGAGATCGCGCAGCGCGGCGGCGAAGCGTTGATCGCCTTCTCCAACCCCAGCGTGGCGCTGGCACCGGAGCATCTGCAGCGCCTGTTCGATCGCTTCTACCGCGGCGACGCCGCCCGCGCCAACAGTCGCGAAAGCCACGGCCTGGGATTGGCGATCGTCAAGGCGGTGGCGAGCATGCACGGCGGGCGCGTGTTCGCACAGCACCGCGACGGCATCACCACGATCGGTTTTTCGGTGGCGCTGGACGGCGCCGCTGCCGCGCCGCCGGCGAACGCTGCACTGCGCTGGTGACGCACGCGCGGCGCGGCGCCACCACGCCGCCTGTGGATGCCGGCGACGCCGGGAAGCCTCTCAGCACGGAAGCCTCCCGGTAGGAGCAGCTTCAGCCGCGACGGGCGTTACCGGGAGTGCCCCGTCGCGGCTGAAGCCGCTCCTACGAGGGGAACGACGTGTCGCGTTGAGCTGCGGCAACACCAAGTGATGAGAGGCGCTCGTCAGCCGCCACTCAAGCCGCCAGCGCGCGCGCCTGCAATGCCGGCAATTCATGCGCGGTGACGAAGCGGCCCTTGGCATCGCGCTGCAGTTGCGCCAGCGCGCAGTCCGGATCGTGGGTGAAGAACAGACGCACGGCGCGCGCCAGTGCGTCCTCCAGGAACGCACGCTTCTCGTCGATCAGCAGTTCGGCGTTGCGGTCGTAGCCCATGGTGATCGGCACGTGCAACCAGGAGCGGCCCGGGATCAGGTCGGCGCAGAACGCCACCCCGCCGTGCGCCTGGCCGTCCTCGCCGTGGCCGGGGCCGACGATCTCAGCCAGCATCAGCCCCGGCGTGTGGCCGTCGCTGAAGCGGAACCGCACCGCCTCGCCGAGCGCGCGCGAATGCTCGCCCTCGACCAGTTCCAGGCGTCCGCTAGCTTCGAGCAGGCCCGGCAGTTCGGGAATGAAGCTGGCACGGTCGCGCGGATGCGGTTGCAGCGCGCGCTGCCAGTGCGCCGCGCCGACCAGGAACTGCGCGTTGGGGAACAGCAGTTGCGGCGCAACGCCCTCGAGGTACGGCGCCAGTAGGCCGCCTGCGTGATCGAAGTGCAGGTGGCTCAGCACCACCACGTCGATGTCGGTGTGGGCGAAGCCGGCGGCCTGCAGCGAATCCAGCAGCACGTGCCGCGCCTCCTGTACGCCGTAGCGCTCGCGCAGCGCCGGCGGAAAGAACGCGCCGATGCCGGTCTCGAACAACACCGTCTTGCCGGCCAGCGGGCTGGCCAGCAGCGCGCGGCAGGCCAGCGCGATGCGGTTGCCGTCGTCGGGTGCGGCCCACTGCTGCCACATCGCCTTGGGCGCGTTGCCGAACATCGCCCCGCCGTCGAGTTTCTGCGAGTTGCCTTGGATGGACCAGAGTTTCATGGGCGGGGATTCGGAAGTCGGGATCGGGGATTCGGAAAAGCGCGTCAGGGCGCCGGAGCGGCCAGCAGAATCTCGGCGCTGCCGACCTCGTTGCGCGGGTCGCTGCCGCCGCTGAGCACGTTGCGGCGCTTGTCCCATTCCACCGTCTGCAGGTTGCCCCAGACGTGGCTGGAGCCGTGACCCTCCTCGGCCGTGTCGCCGGGCAGCTTGAGCGTATGCCCCATCGCTTCCAGGCCCTTCGCCGTGGCCGCGTCGAAGGTGCCGGTCTCGGCTTCGATCACGTCCGGCAGCCATTGGTGGTGGTAACGCGGCAGCGCGGCGACCTGCTGTGCGCTGAGGCCGTCGTCATAGCCGAGGATGCCGAGCAGCACCATGGTGATGATGCGGCTGCCGCCCGGGGTGCCGAGCACGATGGCCTTGTCCGCGTTTTCCATGAAGGTGGGCGACATCGAGCTGAGCGGGCGCTTGCCCGGCTTGGGCGCGTTGGCCGCGTAGCCCATCACCCCGAACGCATTGGGCGTGCCCGGACGCAGCGCGAAATCGTCCATCTCGTTGTTGAGCAGCACGCCGGTGCCCTTGGGGATCAGGCCGGAGCCGTACAGCAGGTTGACCGTCTGGGTGGCGCCGACGCGGTTGCCTTCGCCATCGATGATGGAGAAATGCGTGGTCTCGTCGTCTTCCAGCGGGGTCGGCTGGCCCGACAGCAGGTCGCTGGGCGTGGCCTTGTCCGGGTTGATGGTCGAGCGCAGGCCCACCGCATAGTCCTTGCTGAGCAGGATGCGCTGCGGCACGTGGGTGAAATCCGGATCGCCCAGGAAGAAGGTGCGGTCGCGGTAGGCGCGGCGCATCGCTTCCACGGTCAGGTGCACGCGGTGCACCGGGTCCATCGCCTTGAGGTCGTAGCCCTCCAGGATCTGCAGCATGCTGGCCAGGGCGATGCCGCCGGAGGACGGCGGCGGCGCGGTGGTGATGGTCCAGCCCTTGTAGTCGAAGCGGATCGGCGTGCGTTCCTTGACCGTGTAGCCGGCCAGTTCCTGCGCGGTCCAGCGCCCGCCGGCCTGCTTGACTCCGGCCAGCAGCTTCTTGGCGGTGGCGCCGCGGTAGAAGCCGTCGAAGCCCTTGTCGGCCAGCAACTGCAGCGTGTTGGCCAGTTCCGGCTGCTTGAACACGTCGCCCTCGGCGATCGGGCGGCCGTTGCGCAGGTAGACCTCGCGGGTGCCGGGATAGCGCTCCATCACCTTGCGCCGCGACTGGTAGCCCTCGGCCATGCGTGCGTACACCGGGAAGCCGTCGCGGGCGATGCGGATCGCCGGCGCCAGCGACTGCCGCAGCGGCAGCCGGCCGTGCTTGGTCGCCAGTTCCACCAGCGCCGCCGGCAGCCCGGGGATGCCGGCCGACCACGGGCCGTTGATCGAGCGGTCGCGGTCCAGTTCGCCCTTGGCGTCCAGGAACGCGGCCGGCGTCGCCGATTCCGGCGCGGTCTCGCGCGCGTCCAGCATCACGTCCTTGCCGGTCCTGGCGTCGTGCAGCAGGAAGAAGCCGCCGCCGCCGAGGCCGGAACTGATCGGTTCGACCACCGACAGCGTCGAGGACACCGCCACCGCGGCGTCGAAGGCATTGCCGCCCTCGCGCAGGATCTGCAGGCCGGCCTCGGTGGCCAGGCGGTGGCCGCTGGCGATCGCGGCGCCAGGCGGATGCGCGGCCGGGGCGGTGGCGGTCGCCTCGGCGACAGGCGCCTCGGCCCACGCCGACGGCGTCAGGACCAGGGCGAGCAGCAGGACACGGCGGACGAGGCTTCTCATGCGGCGGGGGGCTCCTGTGGGTACAACTCGGGGTGGTCGCGCTGCAGGCGTTGCAGCTTGGCCAGCAATTGCGCGTGGGTCTCCGGGATGGCCGGGTCCGGGTCGATGCACTCCACCGGGCACACCACCACGCACTGCGGCTCGTCGAAATGGCCGACGCATTCGGTACAGCGGGCCGGGTCGATCACGTAGATCGTCTCGCCCATGGCGATGGCCTGGTTCGGGCAGGCCGGCTCGCAGACGTCGCAGTTGACGCAGAGCTCGTTGATCTTGAGGGACATGTGGCGCACTTCGGCACTGACCGGTGCAGTTTACCGGATCGGGGCGGGACGGCCCCGCGAAGGCGGCGCCACGGCGCGGAACGCTGTATCGCCGCCGCGCCGGAACCGGTTGCGCGACAAGCCTGTCGCGATTGACGCCGGCGTTGGCCGCGCCTAGAGTCGCCGCGTCGAAAATGGCTGGCCTGGTCTCGGTAGGCCCAGGCCCTTCTCCGCGCTGGCGGAGAGGCTCTGTTCGCGCCGTGCTGCGCGATTCCCCGACAGTCCCCGTGTCCATCGTCCCGGGGTCTGTCCGTGGGCCGCCTTCGACCGGGCTAGCTGCGGCGGATCCCTCCAGCAGGAGCCAACCCATGTCCCCGATTCCGCTTTCCGGCCCCCTCCTCGTCTCTCTCGGCAACGGTGTGCAGGGCGGTGCCGTGGTCCGCGCCGCACGCCGGCACGGGCTCGCCGTCCGCGCCCTTGTCCGTGTCGGCGCTCCCACCGCGGCGCTGCATGCACTGGGCGCGGAGGTGGTCGAAACCGACCTGGACGATGCCACCGCCGTGCACGCGGCCAGCCGCGGCGTCGCCCACGCGGTGCTGCAATTTCCCGCCGGCCCCGGCGAGACGACGCTGGCCCGGGCCCGGCTTGCGCTGGAGG
Organism: Xanthomonas sp. NCPPB 1128; assembly: GCF_001043115.1. GTDB lineage: Bacteria > Pseudomonadota > Gammaproteobacteria > Xanthomonadales > Xanthomonadaceae > Xanthomonas_A. The sequence goes on from NZ_LFME01000003.1 coordinate 65,093, forward strand.
CCGCGCGCGCGGCGCGACTGCATTCGCTGGTGCTGAAGCTGAGCAGCGCGCCGCTGCCGGCGCCGTGCCCCGAACCCAGCCTGCGCAGCAACGCCGCGCTCGCGGCGCTGGCGCTGGCGCGCGGCGCCGGCCTGCCCTGCGCAGTCCTGTGGCCGACGCTATACCTGGACAACCTGCTGAAGCCCTCCGCGCGCACCGAGATCGTCGCGCATGGCGTGTTCGCGCCGCCGATCGCCGCCACGCAACGCATCGCCTGGACCTCGGCCGACGCCTGCGCCGAGGCCGCGCTGGCGCTGCTGCGGCACGGCGCGCACGGCGGCAGCTACCGCATCGCCGGCACCGAGAGCCTGACTGGCGCGGAACTGGTGCAGCGGCTCAGCGCCGGGCTCGGCCGCCCGGTGTGCTATCGCGCGCAATCGCTGGACGCGTTCGAGCGTGAAGTCGATGCCGCGCTGGGCGCCGGCCATGGCCGCGTGGTGGCATCGAAGTTTCGCTTCTTCGCCGAGTATCCGCAGCAGGCCGATGCGCTGCTGGCTGAGCCGCTGCAGGCACAGCCTGGACTGGAGGATTTCCAGCCTGGGTCGATCGACGACTGGATCGTCGCGCATCGGCAGGCCTTCCTGGCGTCATCCTTCGCGCCGAGCGGTCCGCCCGCCGACTAGTCCAGCGGCGGCGGCAACCGCGCGCGGCTGTGGCGGATCAGCAGGGTCTTGGCGCGAAACGGAGCCAATTTGGCCAGCAGCAGCGCGCGCTCCTGGCTGTAGTAGTCGCTGCTCCAGTCCAGCATCCGCGGCAGCCGTGCCAGGGTCGGCCGGTAGGCGGCGGCCTCCAGGCCCAGCCATTGCCGACCCAGCCGCAGCACGATCTGCAGGGTGGTGCGCCAGGGGGCCGCATCGATCACCACGATGTGGTCGGCACGCGCGATCGCCGCGTCGGCCCATTTGAATTGCACGCCTTCGACGATCCAGCGCTCGCCCTCGACGATGCGCTGCAGCAGCGGCAGCTTCTCCTCGAGCGGGCGACGCACGGCGCCCTCGGGGTGGCGGACCCAGTGCAGATCGTCCAACGCATGGCAGGCAATGCCGTGACGGCGGCCGAGCCGGCGCGCCAGGGTGGTCTTGCCGGCGCCGGTGGGGCCGGTGATGAAGATCCGCATCGCCTGTGCCTGCCTGGAACCGCGGAACTGCGCGACGGCACCCGGCACGTCCGCGCAACGCGGCCGCCCGTTGCGGGCGGCGCGGGATGGCGGGACCGGCGCGCATCGGCGCGCCGGCCCGCGCGGGGCTTACTTTGCTTCGACGAAGATGTAGTCGGCGCCGGTCGGCTTGACCACGGCCTCGACGCGGGCGTTGTCGGCCGGAGCGCCGATGTAGACCACGCGCACGCCCTTCATGCTGTTCGGCTCGACCTTGGCGAACGCCGCGGCGATCAGGTCGGCCATCTTGGCCGAGGCCGAGGAGCCGAACGCCAGCATGTTGCCCGGCTGGATGCCGCGGCCGATGGCGGTGGTGGCGCTTTCGACCTGGCGCTCGTACTTGGCCTGGAACTCCGGATCCGATTCCGGCGGCAGGTAGTACAGGAACGGGCTGTTGGTGACGGTGCCCATGTTCTGGATCGCCACTTCCTGCAGGTACTTCTTCCAGCCGGCGTCGTCGTCCTTGGCCGGGGCGGTCAGCGCGGGCTGCGCGTTGGCGGCCGGCTTGGCGGCCTCTTCCTTCTTGCAGGCGGTGAAGCCCAGGGCCAGCGAAGCGATCAGCAACGCGCGTGCGGTGGTGTTCATGGAACGGCTCCCTCTGTGTCGTCAGTGAATGGTGGACGGCTCAGCGCTGCGCGGCGGCCTGGCGGGCCTGGACCAGCGCCTGCACCACCGACGGCGGCACGAAGCCGGAGACGTCCCCGCCCAGGCGCGCGATCTCGCGCACCAACGAGGACGAAATGAAGCTGTGTTGCTCGGCCGGGGTGAGGAACAGCGTCTCCACCTCCGGGATCAGATGCCGGTTCATGCTCGCCATCTGGAACTCGTATTCGAAATCGGACACCGCGCGCAGGCCGCGCAGCAGCACGCCGCCGCCGACCGAGCGGACGAAATGCGCCAGCAGCGTATCGAAGCCCAGCACTTCCACGTTGCGGTGCCCGGCCAGCGCCTCGCGGGCCAGCGACACGCGCAGTTCCAGCGGCAGCGTCGGCCCCTTGGACGGGCTCTGCGCCACGCCCACGATCACCCGCTCGAACAGCGGCGCGGCACGGTTGACCAGATCGATATGGCCGTTGGTGATCGGATCGAAGGTGCCGGGATAGACGGCGATGCGGCTATGGGCCACGGTCATGCGTCGGGTACCGCGTGAAGGTCGCCGGGAAGTGTAGCAGCGGTGCGCCGGTACAGGGCAGCGCGCACCTCGCGGCTGCCGCCCTCGCGGTACAGCGCCCAGGCCGCGGGCGGCACCGGTGCCTGCCCGGCCGGCGATTCCAGGTACAGCCAGGCCTCGGCCGCCAGCCGCGCCGGCAGGCGTTGCAGTACCGCGTTCCACAGCCCGGCGGCGAACGGCGGGTCGACGAAGGCGATGTCCGCGGGGGCATCGGCCGGCGCCTCGGCCAGCCAGCGCAGCGCATCGCCCTGCACCACCTGCACCTGGTCCTGCGCCTGCAGCCGCGCGACCGTGGCGCGCAACTGCGCCGCCTGGCCCGGATCGCGCTCGACCAGCACCGCAGCGGCCGCGCCGCGCGACACCGCGTCCAGGCCCAGCGCGCCACTGCCGGCGAACAGGTCCAGCACCCGCGCCCCGGGCAGCACCGGCTGCATCCAGTTGAACAGGGTCTCGCGGACCCGGTCGGAGGTGGGGCGCAACCCGGCCAAGTCCGGCACCGGCAGCCGCGTGTTGCGCCAGCGCCCGCCGATGATCCGCACCTGGCCGCCGCCGGGACGGCTCATCGGCGGCCTCGCAGCGGCCGGGACAGGCAGGACGGGAAACGCAGGAACGGCATGGGCGGCGGGCAGTGGGCGGCGCGGAAACGGGGTCCGGATCATAGACCAGCGCGGTGTCGCGCGTATGCGCCGCGCGGCGCTTGAAGCCGGCCGCGACCGCCACCATGTCGGCCGGCAGAGCCGCGCCCTCCTCCGCGCGGCCGCCCATCCTTCATGGAGCACCTACCGATGAGCGTGGAAACCCAAAAAGAAACCCTGGGCTTTCAGACCGAGGTCAAGCAGCTGCTGCAGCTGATGATCCATTCGTTGTATTCCAACAAGGAGATCTTCCTGCGCGAGCTGATCTCCAATGCCTCCGACGCGGCCGACAAGCTGCGCTTCGAGGCACTGGTCAAGCCGGAGCTGCTGGACGGCGACGCGCAACTGCGCATCCGCATCGGCTTCGACAAGGACGCCGGCACCGTCACCATCGACGACAACGGCATCGGCATGAGCCGCGAGGAGATCGTGGCGCACCTGGGCACCATCGCCAAGTCCGGCACCTCCGAGTTCCTCAAGCACCTGTCCGGCGACCAGAAGAAGGATTCACACCTGATCGGCCAGTTCGGCGTGGGCTTCTACAGCGCCTTCATCGTCGCCGACCAGGTCGACGTGTACAGCCGCCGCGCCGGCCTGCCGGCCAGCGAAGGCGTGCACTGGTCCTCGCGCGGCGAAGGCGAGTTCGAGGTCGCCACCATCGAGAAGGCCGAGCGCGGCACCCGCATCGTGCTGCACCTGAAGGACGACGAGAAGGACTTTGCCGACGGCTGGAAGCTGCGCGGCATCGTGCGCAAGTATTCCGACCACATCGCCCTGCCGATCGAACTGCCCAAGGAACATTACGGCGAGGACAAGGACAAGCCGGAAACCCCGGAATGGGAGACCGTCAACCGCGCCAGCGCGCTGTGGACGCGGCCGCGCACCGAGATCAAGGACGAGGAATACCAGGAGCTGTACAAGCACATCGCCCACGACCACGAGAACCCGGTGGCGTGGAGCCACAACAAGGTCGAGGGCAAGCTCGAGTACACCTCGCTGCTGTACGTGCCCGGCCGCGCCCCGTTCGACCTGTACCAGCGCGACGCCTCGCGCGGGCTCAAGCTGTACGTGCAGCGCGTCTTCATCATGGATCAGGCCGAGCAGTTCCTGCCACTGTACCTGCGCTTCATCAAGGGCATCGTCGATTCCAGCGACCTGCCGCTAAATGTCTCGCGCGAGATCCTGCAGTCCGGCCCGGTGATCGACTCGATGAAGTCGGCGCTGACCAAGCGCGCCCTGGACATGCTGGAGAAACTTGCCAAGGACGATGCCGAGCGCTACCAGGCAGTGTGGAAGAACTTCGGCCAGGTGCTGAAGGAAGGCCCGGCCGAGGACTTCGGCAACCGCGAGAAGATCGCCGGCCTGCTGCGCTTCGCCTCCACCCATGGCAGCGACGGCGCGCAGACCGTGTCGCTGGCCGACTACGTGGCGCGGATGCAGGAAGGCCAGGACAAGCTGTACTACCTGACCGGCGAGAGCTACGCGCAGATCAAGGACAGCCCGCACCTGGAAGTGTTCCGCAAGAAGGGCATCGAAGTGCTGCTGCTCACCGATCGCATCGACGAGTGGCTGATGAGCTACCTGACCGAGTTCGACGGCAAGTCCTTCGTCGACGTGGCGCGCGGCGACCTGGACCTGGGCAAGCTCGACAGCGAGGAAGAGAAGCAGGCCAAGGAAGAGGCGGCCAAGGCCAAGCAGGGCCTGGTCGAGCGCATCCAGAATGTGCTCAAGGACGAGGTCTCCGAGGTGCGCGTCTCGCACCGCCTGACCGACTCCCCGGCGATCCTGGCCATCGGCCAGGGCGACCTGGGCCTGCAGATGCGGCAGATCCTGGAAGCCAGCGGCCAGAAGCTGCCCGAGAGCAAGCCGGTGTTCGAGTTCAACCCGGCGCACCCGCTGATCGAGAAGCTGGATGCGGAAGCCGACGGCGAACGCTTCGGCGACCTGGCGAAGGTACTGTTCGATCAGGCGGCGCTGGCGGCTGGCGACAGCCTGAAGGATCCGGCGGCGTATGTGCGTCGGCTCAACAAGTTGTTGTTGGAGTTGTCGGTGTAAGCCTTGATTGCGAAATGTGTGTGAGAACGAAGCCGGCGACTTGCCGGCTTCGCTTTTTCTGGATCGTGCGTAAGCGAACGGGGATCGCGAGGCAGATTGGCCGGGAGACCACCTCGCCGGCGAAAAACTTGCAGTACGGGTGATCCATCCAGCGGTCGTATAAAACCGACAGACCACTTCCCGTTAACGCAAAGGCTTGCCATACAAGATGATGCGAAGCTTTGAGAGACGGCTACTAACCAGCTACTTCGAGCCTCTCGCACCTGACAGAGATTCAATTAAATTCTCGAAGTCAGGCTCGACAACCGCATTGGTCAAATATTTATCACCCTCAAAGTCAACAATCACCTGCGCCTCCGGGGATCCAACCCGATATACATCAGACCCAATTTCTTCAAACGCGCCATCCAGATCGACAACGAGAGGGCACCTTTTTGAATCACCGGTGTTGAATTCACTGGCGGGTTCCAAGAACAACGTATACGTCTCACCCACCTCAAGCTGAACATTCGAGCAAAATTTATCAGACCCCAGCAAGGAGGCTCCAGGTGACTTCAACATCGACATAGTCGCCCGTTCAAGTGACACCACATATATTCGATTGCAATACCCGGCTTCAGGACACGATCCGTTAATCCCCACGACTTTTCCAGCGATCACGGCGGCTGATCTTTCGAATAGCTTATCCACTGATCTGCCTGAAGGAGATGACCCATACGCCAAAAAAAGAAAGCCGAGCAATCCAAAAGCCAACATTAATGCATTTCTCACCCAGCTCTCCTTGCCATTATTCAAAAACCCCTAACATATCAACCTCCAAAGACACTACCATCCAACGATTTGCAATCTAAATCAAAGTATTGTTTATTGATTTCAACAAAACCCCGCAAATCAGCAAGAGAAGAAATCCTATGCCGGTCGCAGCGTTCATTAAAAAGAGATCAAGCCAACTCAAAAACACCACATGCCCATGCTGATTATATTCGTAGATCTTGCCAATCGCGTAATTTGCAACACCTGGACTCTCTGAAATGAACACCCGCGCAATGTAAGGCCTGACAACAAAAATCATGACCGTCCCGAAAAGAAAAGTAGGGATTACGAAAAATCTTGCAAATTTCGCCTTCATTGATCACCAATCCATAATTGCATGCCGGCATGAGTTAAAGTTTCCGCACTAACCGGTCAGACGAAATCCTTGCGAGAGCCTATGATGATACTCTCGAACTATCGATTCAGTTCGGGGACGGATGTCAAGGAATTTCAGGTGCCAGATGAGTGGTCTCGCCTACGCGAAAGGTTAAACGTCCTGATTAGGTCAGCTGCGCAAATCCTGAGTGATCAGTCATTCCTCGGGTTCGGATGGGGCGCACGGTAGATACGGCAATGCCCATTCCGCAGGCAGGGCCTCCAGATGGCGTGGCGCCCCCGGACTTCTCACGAGGCGCCGTGGGCGCGAGAATCCACGACATTTCCGGACCGTCCTCTTCGATGACCACCAGCGACACCACCATCCTGTCCATGGACCAGGCCACCGCCCTGGTCGAGCGCATCCTCTCCCACGCCGGCTTCAGCCCGCCGCACGTGCAGGCCCTCACCCACACCATCGTCGCGGGCGAACGCGATGGCTGTGCTTCGCACGGGCTGTACCGGACACTTGGCTGCGTGGCGACGCTGCGCAACGGCAAGGTGGTGGGCGACGCCGAGCCTGTCGTGCACGACCATGCGCCCGGCATCGTCCGGGTCGATGCGTGCGGCGGGTTTTCGCTGCTGGCGTTCGAGCGTGGGCTACCGCTGTTGATCGAGAAGACCCGTGCCAATGGCCTGGCGGCGCTGGCGATCAACCAGTGCGTGCACTTCTCCGCGCTATGGCCGGAAGTCGAACGCATCACCGAGGCCGGTCTGGTCGCGCTGATCTGCAATCCCAGCCATGCCTGGGTCACGCCGGCCGGCGGGCGCACGCCACTGCTGGGCACCAACCCGCTGGCGTTCGGCTGGCCGCGTGTGGACGCGCTGCCCTTCGTGTTCGATTTCGCCACCAGCGCGGTGGCGCGCGGCGAGATCGAGCTGCGCCGCCGTGCCGGCCAGCCGATTCCCGAAGGCTGGGGCGTCGACGCGGCGGGCGCGCCGACCACCGATCCGGCCGCGGTCGCCGACGGCGGCGCGATGCTGACCTTCGGCGGGCACAAGGGTTCGGCGCTGTCGGCGATGATCGAGCTGATCGCCGGCCCCTTGATCGGCGACCTCACCAGCGCCGAGTCGCTGGCCCACGACGCCGGCGCCGGCGCGGCGCCCTATCATGGCGAACTCATCCTGGCGCTGGATCCGGCGCGCTTCCTCGGCGCCGACCGGGCCGCGCATCTAGCCCGTGCGGAAGCCTTTTTTGCGGCCTACGAGGCCACCGGTGCGCGCTTGCCGTCGCAACGCCGTTACCAGGCGCGGGAACGCAGCCAAAGAGAAGGCGTGCGGATTCCGCACGCCCTGCATCAGGATCTGCAGGCCTTGCTCGATTGAAGGGCGCCGCTAGTCACCCGCTTTGCCGGGACTCGGCGGGACACGGCGTTGTCGTGTAGGAGCGGCTTCAGCCGCGACAAGCATCACCGTTAATGCCGCGTCGCGGCTGAAGCCGCTCCTACGAGTGGCCTTCCGTCTTTACCGGGTACGCGGCGCAATCGTGTAACGCGCCGCGCCAGATGCAGCAGCCAACCCGCGCAATCCGCACGCCGTGCTTGCTCAACGCCAACGGTGCAGAATCGCATCAACCGAGCGTACCGCGGCGAGCTCCACCGCCACGGCACTGTCATCCGCTCGCCTGTGCAAACAGACCCCGACTCAGAACTTCACCGTCGCCCGCGCCCAGTAGTAGCGGCCAAGCAGGTCGTAGGTGGCCACGTCGGTGTTGGCGTTGGTGACGTTGTTGGCGTAGTACAGCGGTGGCTGGCGGTCGGCCAGGTTGTCCACGCCGACTTCGAAGCGCGTGTTCCACGGCTTGACCTGATAGCCCAGCTGCACGCTGTGATAGACGTAGGTACCGATGTCGCGGACCACGGCGGGCTGGTCGGCATCGGCCGACAGGCTCTGGCGGGTATCGGCGCTGCCGATCTCGGTGCGGCCGATGTAGCGGACGCGCCACGACGCGCTCCAGTCCCCGAGGTTCCAGTTCAACGTCCCCAGTGCGCGCCAGCGCGGGAAGTTGCCGTAGGCGTAGGTGTACTTGCCGGCATTGTGGATGGTGACGGTGCTGGCGTCGGTGGTGTCGGGGTTGATGTCGTAGCGGATCACGTAGGTGCCGTTGAGGCCGGCGCTGAAGCTGCCCCAGGTGGTGTCCGGCAGGCGGTAGTTGAGGCTGAAGTCCGCGCCGCTGGCCCACAGCTTGCCGAGGTTCACCGTCGGCTCTGCGATGTAGTTGACGGTGCCGTTGTCGTTGCGGTGGATCAGCGCGCAGAACGCACTGGCGTCGTTGGCGTAGCACTGGTTGAGCACGGTCTGCGCAGAGACCTGGGTGATGGTGTCCTTGAGGTTGATCTTCCACAGGTCCGCGCTCATCGACAGGCCCTCGACCCAGCCCGGGTCGTAGACCACGCCGAAGTCGTAGGACATGCCGGTCTCCGGCTTGAGCTGGTAGCCGGCCACCGCGGCGCCGGAGGCCTTGGCCCCGACCTGGTTGTCGGCCTGCTGGTAGCTGCCGTCGGTGGGCACATTGGCGCAGGCCGCGGCATGGCCGCCGGTATAGCCGTTGCACGGATCGGTGACCGACGGCGAGTCGCCTGCCACGCCGGCATACAGTTCGCTGATGTTGGGCGCGCGGAACACCTGCGAGGCGGTGCCGCGCAGCAGCAGGTTCTCGATCGGGCGGTACTCCAGCGAGACCTTGCTGTTGGTCTTGCTGCCGACGGTGTCGTAGTTGGAGAAGCGGGTGCCCACGGTCAGGTTGAGCGAGTGCACGCCGGGCAGGCCGGCCAGCAGCGGGAACAGCGCTTCGGCATAGGCTTCCTTGACGCTGAAGCTGCCGCCGAGCACGGAAGCGCAGTACTCGAGCACGCCGCACATGCCGTTCTCGTCGCCGGTCCACAGCGGATCGGCGGCGGTGCTGGTGCTTTCCTTGCGATAGGAAACGCCCACTGCCAGGCTCGCGGTGCCGGCAGGCAGCGCGAACAGCTCGCCATTGGCATTGGCCTCGAACTGCTTGAGCGTGTAGACGTTGGTGACGATCGGGTTGACCACCAGCGCTTCCAGCGCGGCCTTGTTGCTGGCGGCGTTGAGGTTGAACACGTCGATCGGGGTGCAGCCGGCGATCACCGCGCCGGCGCTGCCGCACTTGACCGTGCCGTCGGCGGCGAGGAACGACGGTCCCACCGCGGCATTGAAGCCGGCGTAGTCGAGGAAGCCCTGGTTGATCGACTTCTGCTTGACCTTGCCGTAGTTGAGGCTGGCATCCCACTGCCAGGAACTGTCGCCGAAGCTGCCACGCAGGCCCGGATTGATCTGGAAATTGTAGGTGTTGTACTGGTATTGCCGGTTTCCGAGCACCGTGGCGCGCGTATTGAAGTTGTTGTACGAGGTGCCGGTGCTGCGGTCGGTGCCGAAGTTGACCCCGAACGGGTTGTAGTAGCTGGCGGAGGAGACCAGGAAGTTGTCGCCGTTGGCGAAGATCGGGATCGGCGCGATGATCGAGGACGAAGTCGTCTTGCTGAAATAGGTGTTGACGTAGCCTTCCAGGTGATCGCTGAAGCGGTAGCTGCCGAGCACGAAGGCGTTGGTGCGCTCCTGCGGAGTCTGCAGCAGGTTGAACGGCTGGTAGTTGTAGGAATCGGTCGAGGCGACGTAGCAGTGATACTGGCTGGCGTTGGTCGGGCTGCTGCCGCCGTTGAAGGTGACCCGCGAACACCCGTTGCGCGCCGCCAGCGCCTTGGCCGCGGCCGAGCCGTCGTTGAAGCTGATGCTGCCGGTCGGCGTGGCCGAGGAGCCCTGCTTCACCCCGACGCCGTCGATCAGCGACAGCGCATCCTTGGAATAGGCGCGCTCGCCGGCCGAGACCGGGTCGATGTCGTGATAGGACAGGCCGGCGACGATGCTGCCGCGCTCGCCAGTCGTGCCCGCGGTCAGCGAGAAATTGCGGCGGTTGCCGTCGCTGCGCGAACTGGTGCCGAAGTCGGCGCTGGCCTCGACGCCGTCGAAGCCCTTGCGCAGGATGAAGTTGACCACCCCGCCGATCGCGTCCGAGCCATACACCGCCGAGGCGCCGTCGCTGAGTACTTCCACCCGCTCGATCATGATCGCCGGGATCGCATTGACGTCGTTGCTGGCCAGGCGCGTGCCGTTGACCAGGACCAGGGTGCGCTTCTCGCCGAGGCCGCGCAGCGAGATCACCGAGGCGCCGGTGCCGCCGCCGTTGTTGGTGTTCGGGTTGGTGGCGTTGCCGGCGATCGACGGCAGTTCCTGCACCAGGTCGCCGAGCGTGGCCTTGCCGGTGGCTTCGATCTGCGCGCGGCTGATGGTCACCACCGGGTTGGCGGTCTCGGTGTCGACGCGGCGCAGGCGCGAGCCGGTGACCACGATGCTGTCCAGGGTCTGCGTGGCGCTGTCTGCGCTCGCCTCCTGCGCCTGCGCCGTTGCCGCGCTGCCCAGCGACAAGACGGTGGCGACCGCCAGCGCCAGCGGCGTGGCGGCATGACGGAAAGAGGGACGTGGCGACGAAAACGACATGAGCGGACTCCTGGGCGATGGCGAGACGGGACAGCGGGAAACGCAGGCCGAACGACCCCGTGCCGGCGCCATGCCGACGGACGGACCTGCTGGACGGTGGCGCCTGCACGGCGCCTGCGGTGGCATGCCTGCGCCAAGCCATGACGGCTTGGCGCACCGCGGGGAGGCCGATGTCCTGCGCGCACGGCCGGTGCGCGGCTCCCCGCTCCTGCGATGACGTCCGACGACGATGGCGGCGCTCCGGTGGCGCGCGCCGGCGCCACGGCCGGTACGACGATGCGATCAGAATTTCATCACGCGGTCACACTGTGCCGTGGATGCGCGGCCGCGTCTTGTCGCGATTCGCGGTTTCGCGTGCGGAATCATGCATGGTCGCGCGTTGCTGCGCACTGCACGCGGCGGCCATGCTGAGGCATGGCGCTGTGTCGCGCGGATGCGACCACGACAGGCACACGCTGCAACCATACGAGGCGATGCCGATGGTTCGCATCACACCGGGATCAACCAGCCGCCGAACAGCGGGCCGGCGGTGTCGCCGTGCTGCGGTTCGATGCGCACGGTCAGCGGCTGCGCATCGCGGGTCAGCGCCGGTGGCAGCGGATAGTCGCGGTTGACGAAATCGATCACCTGGCCGCGCTCCACCGCCACTTCCACGGCCAGTTTCCCATTGACCAGGATGTTGAAGCGGCCCTTGTCGCTGCCCCAGAAGCGCAGGCGCAGCGCCAGCGGCTGCGCGCTGCCGCGCATGCGGAACTCGACGAAGCCCTTGCCGCGCACGTCGCGGCACTGCTGGCGGCGGTAGGCACCGCCGAAGGAGGTATCGCTGCGCAGCTGATGGGCCTGCTCGGAGGCCTCGTCGCCGAACTGGATCATGTCCACCGCGGTCGCGCGCAGGCTGTCCTGCTCGGCCTGGCGACGCGCCCGCTGCTGCGCCTCCTGCGCCCACTGCGCGGGCCCCATGCGCTTGAAGTACAGCGCGCTGCGCCGCTCGTACTGTGCGTAGAACGGCACGAAGGTCAGGCCCGGCGGCTGCGTGCTGTTGGACAGGAAATGGCCGGACTGCGGCAGCTCGGCGAAGCCGCGCAGCGGATCGGCCGCGGCCACCAGCGCCGGGTCCGGCGCATCGTAGGGCGTACTCACCGGCCCCAGGTCCGCGGCCAGCGCCAATGGCCCCCGCATCACCACCACCGTGTCCGCGTCGCCTGCGGCGTGCTCCAGCCGCAGCGGCGTGGCCAGGTCCAGGTCGATGACGTCGCCAGCGCGCCAGGCGCGCTCCAGCGTGAGGTAACCATCCGCCAGCGCCGCGTGTGCCGGCTTGCCGTTCACGCGCAGGGTGTAGCGGCCCTGGCACCAGGCCGGCACCCGCAACAGCAGCCGCCGCGGCGCGCGCGCGCCGGCGCGCAGCACCTGCAGGCGTACCTTGCCGTTGTCGGGTACGCCGCTGTCGAGTTCCAGCGCCAGGTCGCGCTCGCTCCACTCGAGCTGCGAGGGAATGTAGAGATTCACGTACAGCGAGGTGTCGTCCTGCCAGTAGATCGCGTCGCCGAACTGCGCATGCGCTTCCATGCCGCTGCCCACGCAGCACCAGAACGAATCGAACTTGTCGGAGAAGCCGCGCTCGCCGCCGCTGATCATCGGCGTCATGTAGGTGAACATGCCGGTGGCCGGGTGCTGCGCGGCCATGGTGTGGTTGTGCAGCGTGCGCTCGTAGTAGTCGAAATAGCGCGCCTGCGGCGTCCACTGGTACAGGTGCCGGGTCAGCTTGAGCATGTTGTAGCTGTTGCAGTGCTCGCAGGTCTGCTCGGTCAGGAACGCGGCGATGGTGTCCGGCTCCTGGAAGTATTCGCGGTCGGCGTTGCCGCCGATCACGTAGCTGTAGTGCGCGGTCACCGTTTCCCAGAAGAAGCGTGCCGCCGCGGCCGCATCGGCATCGCCGGCGACCTCGAACTGGCGCGCCTCGCCGATGAACTTGGGCACCTGGGTGTTGGCGTGGATGTGCGGCAATGCATCGCGCCCGGCCGCGGCGGGGTCGATCACCTTCTCGTGGCGCAGGCGCTTGCCGATGGCGATCCAGCGCGCATCGCCGGTGCGCGCGCCGAGTTCGATGTAGGACTCGTTGAGGCCGCCGAACTCGGTGTCCAGCAGGGTCTGCATCTGCGCATGGTCGAGCGCGTCGAACACCCCGGCGGTGTAGGTAGCCAGCGGCAACAGCACCGCCAATGCCTGCGTGCTGCCAGCCAGTGCATGCGCGTCGAGCAGGCCTGCGAACAGCTTGTGCTGGGTGTACAGCGGCGACCAGCTGCCGTTGAGGTTGAACTTGCTGCCCTTGATGATGCCGCGGCGCACGTCCTCCAGCACCGCCTTGCCACCCTCGATCGCGCCCGCGTCGGTCTTGCGGGTGAAGCCGCCGACGTAGCCGTCAGGGTCCTGCGCCTGCGCGCGCGCCAGCTCGGCGACGATGTAGTCGATGCGCTCGCGCAGCACGGGATCGCGGGTCTGCGCGTGCATCTTGGACAGCGCGCTGAGGTAGTGACCCAGCGTATGGCCGGCGATGGTGTCGCCCTCCCAGCCGCCGTACACCGCGCCCTTCGGCGGCAGGCCGGCGTACTGCAGGAAGTTGTGCAGCAGGCGGTCCGGCTCCAGTTCCAGCAGGTAGCGGCGGTTGGTCTGCAGCGAATCCAGGAACAACGACGGCTTCAGCGTGACCTGCTGCAGGGGCAGCGCCTGCACCCGCCCGGGCGTGGACGCGGCGGCGTCCAGCGGGAAGCGCAGCAGCCCGGCGGCCACCGCCAGCGCACTCCATTGCAGGAAGCGGCGGCGCGAGGGATCCAATGCGTCGCCCGTCGCGTCGGCGCCGCCATGCGCGCACGCGGCGCTGTGCCGATGCACGCCGTGCCCACTCATCGGCGACCTCGCGCGCGCGGCGCGGAAAGCGGGAAGGAAACGCATCGAGGCATGGCCTGCTCCTGTGTGATGTGCCGCATCGCGGCCGGTGCGTGGCGCCGGATCGGCGAACCCGCTGTCACTGTGGCATCCGGGTGACAGTGCGTCTTGTCGCCTGTGCCGCGCCGCGATGCGGATTTGCGCCGAATCGCGGCATGCGCGCCATCACCGCCGTATCGTGAATGGCGAGCCACGTGGCGTCATCCGCGCGCATCACGGCGCATCGTCGCAGCGCTGCGCATCCGCCGCCGTGGCCTGCGGCAGGCGCAGGGCCTGTGGCGCCAGCATCTCCCACTCCTGTACCGCAAGCGCGGCGTGGCGCTCGCCAGCGCCGGCGGCGTCCAGCACGGCGCGCACGCAGCGCGTGGTCACCGGTGCGAAGCGCAGCGTCTGCCAGCGGCCGGCAGCAGGCGGGCGCGTGCTCTCCGCCAACGGCCACCAGCGCCCGTCGCGACGGTATTCCAGCCGCCAGCGCACCGGCGGCGCCACGCCGCTGTCGGCGCCCGGCGGATGATCGGCCCAGAACAGGATGCGGCTGCGCTGCAGCGTCACCGGTTGCGCCCAGCTGTACTGCAGCCATTGCTGCGGTGGGTTGTGCGGCGTCCAACTGCCCCATAGCTGCGGCGGCAAGGGATTGCGCTTGACCCGGCCATCGTTGAGCGCGGCGATCCAGTACTGGTGCGGGATGTCGGGGCCGTTGGACGCGCTGGCCTGCGCGTAGCGCGCCAGGTTGCGCTGCGGCGGCAGCGGTGGTTGCGGCCGGCGTGTGGCCACCACCGGAAGGATCCGCGCCGGTTGCACGGAATCGTCCCACTGCAGCCGGTCGATCGCCACGCTGCGGCGGAAATGCCCGCCACCCTTGGCGTCGGCGGTGTGGTAGACCAGGTACCACTGGCCCTTGAATTCGACGATGCCCGAATGCGAGGTGGTCGAGGACACCGGCGGCAGGAGGACCCCGCGGTAGGTCCACGGCCCCAGCGGCGAGGGTGCGCTGCCATAGGCGATGCAGGCGTGGTACAGCGTCGGCGTGCAGTCCGACGCCGGCCCGGCGCGGTTGCCGGCGTAGGCCATGTAGTAGGTATCGCCGCGCTTGAACAGCCACGGCGCCTCGAAGTAGCCGTCCAGCGTGGTCACCGCCACCGCCTGCCCCTTCGGCGTGACCATGTCGCGTTCCAGTTCGATGCCGAACAGCTTGCCGAAGGTGCCCCAGTACAGGTACACGCGGCCGTCGTCGTCGACCAGCACGGTCGGGTCGATGTTCTGGATGGCGTTGGGCGCCGGCAGCGATTGCGACAGGATCGGCCCCTGCGGATGCGCATCGCGCCACGGCCCCAACGGACTGTCGGCCACCGCCACGCCGATCGCGAACGGATCGGCATTGCGCGAGTGCGCTTCCTGCACCGGCGCATACAGGTAGTAGCGTTTATCCGGTCCCTGCACGATCTGCGCGGCATAGGCGTGGCCGGGCGCCGCCCAGGCAAAGACCTGCTGCGGGCGCAGCAGCGTCGGGTAGTGGGTCCAGTGGCCGCTGCCGACGTCGTCGGTGACCAGCAATTGCCAGCGGTCCATGACGAAGTCGTTGACCTCCGGCGGCGCTTCGTCGCGGCCGGCGATGATGTAGAGCTTGCCGTCGGCAACCAGCGGCGCCGGATCGGCCGCATAGTCGCGGCCGTCGGCCAGGATGGGATTCCCCGGCGCATGCACCTGCCGCGACCACGGCACCGTCTGTGCTGCGGCCGCGGCCAGGCTGATGCAAGCGGTGCAGGCCGCGAGCAGGCAAGCGACCAAGGCGCCTACTGGCTTCCCGCTCATGGCGTCGCCTCCGCCTCGATCACCAGGTCCAGCCGCACCGGCAGCGCGCCGCTGCCCTCGCGCCCCTGCGCCTGCCCGATCACGCTCAGGCGGCCGGGCCTGGCGTAGGCGGCCGGCGCCAGCGGCGACCACTGCACCGGCACGCGCTCGCGCGAGCCGTCGTTGTACTGCACGGAGACCCGCTCCGGCAGCGCCGGCGTCTGCCCGGCGCGCACGTGCAGCGGCGGCGGTGCCTGCACCGTGGTGAGCTGGCCCGGCGCGGTCGCACGGACCCACACGCTGGCGGTTACCGGCACGCCGCCATCGGCCAGGCCCTGCACCTGTACGCGGCCCTCGCCGGCCAGCGCAGCCGGATCCGGAGACGACCAACGCACGCCCAGCCAAGCCCAACTGCCGTCGGCGAAGGTGCCGGCGATGCGCGCCGGCAATGTCGGCACCTGTCCGGGCGCGATGCGCACGTCCACCGCTTCGGTCGCCACCGCGCGCTCGGCGAACACCTGCCATTCGTCCAGGCCGACGGCGTAGTGGCCCTCGCCCTGTGCCGCGGTCTGCAGCACCGCGCGTAATGCGGCGGTGACTACCGGCGCGAACGCCACCCGGCTCGGCGCGCCTTCGCCATGCACCGGATAGCCGCCGCGCACGACGATATCGCGCCACTGCGTGCCGTCGAGGTATTGCAGCGTCCACGCGCGGGGTAGCGCGACACCGCCCTGCGGCTGGTCGTCCCAGAAATACAGCGCCGCCGCGCTCAGCCGTTGCGGTTGCGGCCACTGATATTGCACCCACACCGAGGCAGGCTGCGCGCGTCCCCAGCTGCCCCAGCGGCGATCGGCGGCCGGCACTTGGTCCGGCGCCGGCAGCAGCCCATCGTTGAGCGCCTGCAGGCGGTGGTGGCCTGCAGTGAACTGCGCGCTCGGCGTGGCCTCGCCCTGCACCTGCAGCGTCTGCCCGACCGGCGTGGCCGCGGCGATCACCGCGACCTCGGCGTGCCCCTGCAACGCGCCATCGTCGGCCTGCAACTGCAGGGTGTAGGCGCCGGGCGCGGTGAAGCGCACCTGGGTCGTGGCCGCCTGCGGCTGCTCGAACAGCGCCGCGCCATCGGGTGGTGCCCGCAGCGTGCGCCAGTGCAGTGAAAGCCTGCCGTTCGGCAGCGCATCGTCGCCGACCCGGCCGAACAGGCGCACCACGCCACCGGCACTGCTGCCGTCTTCCTGCCAGACCTCGACCTGCGGCGCCTGGTTGCCATGTATCGCCGTGACCGCAGCACCGCTGGCATAGGCCTGGACCTCCTTGATCCCGGTGCGCAGCGCGCCGGCATGCGTCACCTGCACGCGCCAGCGCTGCGCGCGCAGCGGCGGGAAGCGGATGCGGTTGCGGTTGCCCTGCGCGATCGGCGTATCGCGCACCTGGCCCGGCACGGTCTTCCACACGCCGGCGTCGAAGTACTGCAGCACGTACAGCCACGGCGGCGCGTAGCCGGCGCGCGTGCCGGACGGGAAACCATGCTGCTCGCCCGGCGGCGACGAGCTGCGATAGAAGTACACGCGCACGTCGTCGAGGGTCTGTGGGCGCTGCAGATCCAGCTCCAGCCAGTCGCTGGCGGCAGGCGAACCGGCGGTACCCCAGAACGGTTCGTTGGCGGTGCTGCCGTCGACCGCCGCGGTGGCCGGGAATCCCTCGGTCGCGTAGCTGGCGCTGACCGCCGCGCCCGCCGCCAGATTGCGCGCGCCGGGCGGCAGCGCGATGTCCAGCCCGGCATCGGCGAGTACCGCGCCGATCCGCGCCGCGGCAGGAAACCGCACCTGCTGCGGCGCCTGCAGCGCCAGCCGATGCGCGGCCAGCACGCGCAGCGACGCCGCATCGGCATTGACCGCATCCGGCAAGGCCTGCACGCGGCCACTGGCCGGGTCGTACAGCACGTGTGCCAGGCGGTCGACGGTGAAGGCCAAATGCCCGTCCAGGTACAGCGAATAGCCCTTCGGCGCGGCCCCGCCGTAGCGATGACCGTCGCGATCCCAGACGATGCTCAGGTCGCGATCGCGGTAGCGCAGACGGTCGGCGGCGAAATGGTCCCAGCCGATGTCGATCGGATACAGCTCGATCAAGGCGTCGCTGCGCGGACGCAGGCCCATCGCATCCTCGATCACGGTGAAGTTGGTGGCGCCGAGCTGGGTGTGATGGATCCACGAGCGGTAGCCGATGTGGCCGCCATCGGCGGCGCTGCCCTGTGCCCAGAATTCGTTCTGGTCCGGGTAGCGGTTGTCGCCGTCGATGTAGTGCGCCCAGGCATTCCAGTACAGCAGCTTGCGGTAGCTGGACGCGTCCAGGTATGGGCTGGGGTAGTCGCGCAACGCGCTCCCCAGCAGGCGGAACGCCACGGTGGAATTGATCACCGAGAAATTGTTGCTGCCGCCCTCGCCGCGCGCCTGCGCATCGGCCTGGTTGGCGGTGTAGAACGGGAACAGCGGGAACTGCCGGGCGTCGGCGAACAGGCGCAGCGCACGCACGTACTTGGGATCGGCGTCGGCATCGCCTTGCCTGGGCATCAGGCCGACGCTGAAGGGGTAATAGTTGTTGGTCTCCTTCCAGTCCACCGGCAGGCGCGGCCCATCGGCCTGGCGCTGCTTGAGCAGGTCGCCGTGCAGGCCCATGCCATCGGCCTGCGCGCTGTGGTCCTGCCACAGCACGTCGAGCACGGCACGGCGGATCTTCGCAGCCAGCGCCTGCATACGCACCGCCGTGGCGGCATCGCCGGCCAGTTGCGCGGCCTGCGCGGCGGCCAGCGCATTGGCGTACACGTACGCGCTCTCGCTGCGGTCCATGCGCGGCGTGCCATGGCGCTTGGCCCAGTCGAAGGACACCGCATCGGCGTCGTTGCCGGTCATCGCCGCCCAGTCGTATTCGATCAGGCCGTTGCCGTTGCGGTCGTAGGCGCGCAGCAGCGCCTCCACGTCTTGGCTGGCGTAGCGCGCCAGTTGTGCGGCGATCGCCGGCGGCCCGCCATGCACCTGGTAGGCACGCCAGGCGGCGGCACTGAGGTACTGGGCGTAGGAATTGGACCAGTTCTCCGGCGCGCCGGGATTGTCCACGTACTTGCCGCCACCGGCGGTCTCGCCGGCGCCGAGCCAGGAGCCGTACGCGTAGAGCGGATCGCGCAGGTACTTGAGGTCGTCGATGAACATGCCGGTGGTGAGCACGATGGCGTTGTCGTAGCCGAGTACGCCTTCGATCGCCACCGGGAACTGGTAGTCGTTGCCGGGGACCGCGGCATCGAGAAAATTGAAGCGCAGCAGCCACCAGCGGTAGAACAGGGTCTTGTCGATGTTGTCGTCGGGCGTGTCCAGGTATGGCAGGCTGTCGGCCCACCAGCGGTTGTAGGCGACGACGTGCTCGCGATAGGCCTGCTGCGGCGACTGTGCGGCGATGCGCCGGTATTCCTGCAGCGAGGCAGGCAGCTCGCGCGCGATCAGCCCCAGCTGCACCTTCAGCGTCGGCGCCGCGCCTTGTGCGGGCACCACCAAATGCCGCGCGATGCTCGCGCCATCCACCGCGAAACCGTCGCCGGACAACCGCGGAAACAACGTGGTGATGGCGTTGTGGGTGACGAACGCACCGGTCAGTTCGGTGCCTTGCGCATGCGTGGCCATTGGCGAGACCGCGCGCAGGACTAGCGTGCGCGCCACGCCATCGGTGCTGGACACGGTGGCCTCGGCCACCGCCACGTTCTGCTCGCTGATGAACTTGACCAGTTGCAGGCGCACGCCGCCGCCTGCGTACACGCTGCTGAAGTAGCTCGGCATCTGCCGCCGCTGCGCACTGTCCTCGACCAGCACGATCGGCTTGCCATCGCGCTCCAGTTGCAGGCGGAACAGCGCGTCGTGACCGGTCTTGTGCACATAGGCCACGTCGCCGACGAAGCCGGGTTCCTCCGGCTTGTGCGTGTACAGGTAGGCGGCGCGACCGCGGGTGAACAGCCAGTTGTTGCTGTCGCCGAAGCCGCCGCCGGTGCCCTGCCGCGCCAGCAGGCGGTCGATCCAGAAATCGCGGCCGGGCGCGCTGCCGGCACCCACGGCAAGGTCGGCGGCGAACACCCGCTGCAACTGGCCCTGCCCCTGCCCCGGCGCGAACGCCACGCCGCTATCGGGCAACGGCTGCGCGTCGCCGGTGAAACGCGGCATGCCGATCGCGGCATTGCTGGGCTGCAGGCCTTCGCCGTCGCGATCCAACTGATCGCCAGCGTTAGCCGCTGCCGTCACCGCGGCAGCGACGAACAGCAGGCGCCGCAGGAGGACGGTGGCGCCGCACCGCACATGCGAGGCGGCGCCACCTGGAGCAGGCGTGCGGATCAAAACTCGGTCCTGATCCGTGCCCAGAAGTAACGTCCCAGCGTGTCGTAGGTGAACGCGTCGGTGTTGGCGGCACTGGCATAGCCGTAGTAGCGCGGCGGCGTGCGATTGCCCAGGTTGTTCACGCCCAGCGCCAGGGTGCTGTGCAGGCTCTCGAACTTCCGGCTCACGCTGGCGTCGTGATAGGTCACCGTGCCGACCGGGAAGTACACGCAACTGCCGTCGGCGGCGGTGTTGACGCAGAAGTCCTCGTAGGCGCTGCCGACCGTGGTGCGCCCGATCAGGCGGGTGTTCCAGTTCGCGTGCCAGGGGCCGTTGTCCCAGTCGAGCGTGACGTTGGCGCGCCAGCGCGGCAGGTTGCCGTAGCTGGATTGTTCGCCCACGTAGTTGTGCGGATCGCCGCTGAACTTGTAGCTGGACAGGTAAGTGGCATCGATCCCTGCGCGGAAGCGCCCCCACGCCGTCTCCGGCAAGGCGTACTTGATGCCGATGTCGTCGCCGCGGATGTCGACCTTGCCGCTGTTGATCGCGAACGGCACGGTGACGCTGACCAGTTGCCCGGTGGGGCCGCGCTTGATCAGCGGACAGTAGGCGCTCTGGCCGTCGTAGCAGTTCTGCAGCACCTGATCCAGGCCGGTGCCGTTGATCATGTCGTCCAGGGTGACGCGCCAGCTGTCCAGATTCAGCGACAGGCCCTCGGCCCAGCCCGGGTCGTACACCGCGCCGATGTTGTAGGAGCGGCCCTGCTCGGGCTTGATCGCGAAGCCGGCGTTGGCCGAGCCGGTGGTGAGCACGGTGAAGGAAGAGCTGTTGACGAAGCTGCCGTTGGTCGGCACGTTGGCGCAGGCTGCGGGATTGCCGCCGCCGGTGTAGCCGTTGCACGGATCGGTATAGGTACCGGCGTCGTCGACCACACCGTTGAACGGCGAGCCGTACAGATCGCCCAGCGCCGGCGCGCGGAACACCTGCGAGCCGGTGGCGCGGATCAGCAGGTTGTCGATCGGCCGCCATTCCAGCGCCACCTTGCTGTTGGTGGTGCTGCCCCAGTAGTCGTAGCGCGAGTAGCGCGTGCCCAGGTTGAGATTCAGCGCCTGCGCGCCGGTCACGCCCTTGAGCAGCGGCACCAGCACTTCGGCGTAGGCCTCCTTGATGGTCTCGTCGTGGCCCTGGTTCATGATGCAGCCATCGTTGTAATCGCAGTTGCCGTCCGCATCGGCCGCCGCCACCGGGTTGCTGGTGCCCTGCGAGAAGCCGTTCTTGCGGAACGACAGGCCGAACGCGGCCTGCACCGCGCCGGCCGGCATCGCGAACAAGTCACCGTTGATGCTGGCCTCGGCGAATTTCATCGTGCTTTCGTCGATCAGGTCGACCGCGCTCTGGGTGGCCTTGATGGCGGCGATGGTGGCCGGATCGTCCGGGTTGAACACGTTGATCGGGGTACAGCCGGCGATCACGTTGCCGGGCGTGCCGCACTTGATGGTGCCGTCGCTGTCGCGGAACGAGGCGCCCACCGCGTTGTTCAGCGCCGAGGTGATGGAGAAGCCGTTGCGCACCAGGGTGTCCTTGTAGTGCGCGTAGCCGGCCGCCGCGTCCCACTGCCAGCTGCTGTCGCCGAACTTGCCGCGCAATCCGGCGACGATGTTGGTCTGGTACATCGTGGAGGTGTAGACGCGGGTGTTGGCCGGCACCGAGCGCAGCAGGTAGCGGCTGAGCTGGGCGCCGAAGGGGTTGTAGTAGTTCTGCATCGCGTTGGGCAGTTCCAGGCCGTAGGCGGTGAGCTGCGAGGTGGTCTCGCTGCGGGTCCAGAACATGTCCAGGTAGCCCTGCACGTTCGGAGTGAAATCGAAACTGGCGTGTGCGGAGGCGTTGGTGCGCTGCACCGGGGTGATCAGGTACTGCCCGGTGTAGGAGTTGTAGCCTTCCACCGCCTGGCTGTAGGTGTGGAAGTCGCTGGCGTTGACCTGGCCTGGCGGCAGATCGGCATTCGGGGTGAGCACGCTGCCGTTGCGCAGGAAGGCGCGGGTACCGTTGCCGCGGCGCTCGACCACCTGGCCGTTGAGGTAGTTCTGCGCAGTGCGCGCATAGTCGCGGTCGCTGTCGTACAGCGCGTTCATCGAACTGCGGCTCACGCCCAGGATCAGCCCGCCGCGGTCCCAGGTCTTGCCCCACTCCAGGCCGAGCGAGCGGCGGTTGCCGTCGCCGTGGGTGCTCAGGCCGTAGTCGGCGGTGGCGGCGAAACCATCGTACTTGTCCTTGAGGATGATGTTGACCACGCCGGCGATGGCGTCGGAGCCGTACACCGACGAGGCGCCATCGGTGAGCACCTCGATACGCTCGACCATCGCCGCCGGAATCGCGTTGACGTCCACGCCGGGCGCGGCGGCGACGCTGCTGGCCGGCCCGGCCATGCGATGGCCGTTGACCAGCACCAGCGTGCGCTCGGGCCCGAGGTTGCGCAGCGACACCAGCGCACGGCCGTGGCTGAAGCCGGAGTTGAGCGCGACGTTGGGCATGTTGCCGGCCATCGCCGGCAGTTGCTGCAGCAACTGGCCGAGGGTGTCCTGGCCGCTGTCCTCGATGCGTTGGCGATCGATGGTGATGACCGGGCTGGCGGTCTCCGCATCGACGCGGCGCAGGTGGCTGCCGGTGACGCTGATCCGTTCCAGGGTGGTCGCCTGCGCGTCCTGGGTCTGTGCATCCTGCGCCTGCGCCGCCGGCGCGAGCAGGGCCAGGGCGGTGCAGATGGCCGCGGCCAGCGCACCGGGCTGCGGCGCGGCGCGCCAGGAACACGGGAACAGCGGCGCAACGCGTTCGAGCAAAGACGGCATCGGAAATCTCCTGAGCGGCAGCCTGGCGTTCGCCGGAGCGCCGCCCTTCCCCAGGCGGCCGCCCCGTCGCCAGCGCGTGTGGCGGATACGAAAACGGACGTGTCCACGCATGCGCCGCCGGACGGGACGATCCCGACGCCGCCTGCACGGCGACGCGCACGACCCATGCGCTGCGTCCCCGGTGACGTGCGGTGAATCTCCCCCTGGACATTCACTGCACGGCCACAATGTGCGCGTAGGATGCGCGCGGCGTCTTGTCGTATTTATCGGGAAAACGTGCGGAATACCGCACTGCCCCGCACACTGGCGGGACGTTTCCGACTTTTTCGCCACTCAGCCGTAGACGGCCGAAATCGCCACCGTCGCGGCGCTGCCGGCCGGGACCAGCACGCGCTCGTTGCGCGGCCCGGACAGCGCCGCCGGCTGCCCGTCCAGCCGCACCTCCTGCAGGCGGGTGCCGGCCGGCACGCGCAGGGTCAGCCAGGTCCGTGCCGGCCGCTGCGCCGGCAGCGTGACGCTACCTGCGATGCGCTTGCGCGCCGGATCCGCGTGCAGCGCCAGCGACACCTTGCCCCAGCGCGTCGGCGCCGCATCGATCGCGATCGGCTCACCGCTGCCCAGCCAGTCGCGCGGCAGCGCCCGCGCCAGGAACAGTTCCTCGCCGGCGCTGTCCTCGAACACCAGCATCCAGCGCAGCAGCAGCGGGATGGTCATCTGCGCGGGGATGCAGAACAGCGGCATGCCGCCGGTGATGCCGCTCACCTCGCCCGCCGTCCAGCTGCCGCGGGTGTGCACGTGGTAGCGGTGCGCGTACAGGAACAGCAGGTATTCCTCGATGCGATCCAGGCGCAGCAACTGCTGCGCGTAGCCGTAGGAGATGAAGCCGAGCAGGTCGCGCGCCTCCGGCGTCGGCGCGGTGATGTTGCCGACCACGCCGAGACTGGTGCCGCCGTGGCCACGCACGCAGTCGATGACTAGGTGCGCCAGGTCGTCGGGCAGCACATCGGCCTGCAGCAGTTCGGCGTGGGCGCGGTGCGGCCAGCCCTGCTCGCTGGGGTGTTCCTGCTGCAAGGACTGGCGGAAGGTGAGCTTCACCCCGGGCAGCGGGCCGATGTAGGGCGGTTGCAGATCGCGGCGGACGTTGCCGCGCAGGGTACGCAACAGCTGCGCGGACAGTTGCTGCGCGCGGCGCTGCCACTGCGCCGCGGCGGCCTGCGCGCCCGGCCCGGCGATGCCGCTCCACACCGCCGCCAGATCCTGCCAGCCGCGCACCGCCAGCGCGCTGTTGGCGTAGTACGGCTTCCACCACACCTGCGGATCGGGGAACAGGCAGGCGTCGGATTCGTTCCAGCCATGGATCAGGCCGTGCCCGGGCGCAGACGCCGGTAGCTTGAGACTGGCGTCGTGCAGTTCGACCAACACCTGTGCGGTGGCGGCGATCTTGTCGCGGTGCTTGCGCAGCAGCGCGGCATCGCCGGTGTAGCGCAGGTAGCGCGCCAGCAGCGACAGGGTCAGGCCGAACTGGCCGGTCTCCGGGCCGCGCATGTTGACCATGCCGTCGGCCTGCACGAAATCGCTGAAGTAGCCGTCCAGCACTGCCGCGGCCTGGGCGAAGCGGCCCCACTCCAGGTTGGCGTACAGGGAACTGGTGAAGGTGTCCTGGAAGCCGTCGTACTCGTTGCCGTAGTAGTCGCGATCCACCGCGCCGTACTTGGGATAGGTGCCGCCCGGGCGCACCACCAGTTCGCGGGCGAAGGCGAAGCGGGCCATGTCGCGCCAGCTCGGGTCCGGGGTCTGCGCCTGCAAGGTATCGGCGAGTTGCGCCTGCCAGTAGCCGGCGAAGGCGAGCAGGCCGCGATAGAAGTCCTCGGCGCTGCGCGGGCCGCGCCGCGGCGGGTAGTCGGGATAGCTGTAGCCGTACACCACCTTGCTGACCTTGCCGTGCTCGACCAGCGCGCTGCGGTGCCAGGTCTGCACCACGAAGCGGTCCTCGGCCAGCACGTCGGCGAACAGCAGGATGTCGTAGTAGCGGCCCTCGCCGGCCGGCACCACCTTGCGCACCGCCGGCATCCAGCCGCCGAGCAGGCCTTCGCTGCGGTTCCGCACCAGTTCGTCCTTGCCCAGCTCAGGAAACGACTGGATGGCGCGATAGCAACGGGTGCGCCCGTCCGAGTACACCGGCATGGTGTCGGCGCATTCGCGGGTGCCGACGAAGGTGGTCCACGGCAGGCGCCCGTTGTAGTCCTTGGGATCCAGTTGCGAGGCCGGCGGCGGCGCGACGTCGCGCACCTCCGCAGCCTGCGGGTCGCCGTCGCGCAGCAGGCGATCGGCGAGCAGGTCGGCATCGGCCATGGCCACCTCGGCCAGCGCCATGCCGAAGTACGGCGCTTGCGCCGCCGGGAACACCGCCTCGGTGCGCTTGCCCAGCACCAGCGCGCCGCCCGGCCCACGCAGGGTCAGATCGCCGTCGGGCTGGCGCAGGTCTTCGTACACCTCCCAGGTCGCACCGGCCTCGACGAAACGGCATTGCAGGGTGTGCCCGGCCAGCGCGTCGGCCGCCAGCGGCTGCAGTTGTGGCGGTGCAGGCGCACGCGCGACGCTGGCCGCCGCCGGTGCCGCGGCGGCACGCCCGGCCAGCGCTTCCACGCCGGCGACCGCACCGACCGCCAGGCCCTGACGCAGGAAATCTCTCCGATCCATTTACCGTCCCCGATGCAATGCGATCGTCGCATCGTGCGCCGCGCGCGCCGCAGCGTCTTGTGCGCTGTGCCGAGGATCGGTGCGGAAAATCGCATAGCCGCGTGGTCGCGGCGGTGCTGCGCTGCGGGAATGCAACGCGTCGGTGACCGCCTACGCGAGCACGTCGAGCAGGCTGCCGATGCTGTCGTCGGCCGCGCGCAGCACGCGCGCATTGGCCTGGAACGCGGTGCGCTCGGTCAGGGTGCCGACCATGTCGTCGACCAGATCGCTACCCTGCATGTCGGCCTGCTGCACCTGGCCGACCACGCCGCCACCGGCGCTCGCCTGGTTCACCGGCACGGAACGCTGGAAGCCCTCGGTGGCAAGGTTGGCGATGTTGTTGGCACGCACCTGCAACCCGGACGCCGCCGCGCGCATGCCGGACAGCGCGATCGAGGAAGTGGGAGCGATGGCGGTCATGACGGGCCTGGGGTGCAGGGAGACGTGCCGGGATATCGGCTGGTTTGGCGATGTCTTTAGTTTGGGGATTTGGGAGTGGGGATTTGGGATTCGCAAGAGCGGATGCGTCGGCACTGACAGCGAAAGCCCCTCTCCCACCGAGGCGACAGCGCACGGCTTGCGCGCCACTGGCGCGCGTGCCCTGGAGCGCCCGCGCCGCAAGCGCGGGCCGGGGCGCGGAGCGGGTGTTGGGGTGAGGGTCCGGTAGCACCGCGCCGCTTCCGAACTCACTGCTGCACCCGTACCCTCATCCGCCCCTGCGGGGCACCTTCTCCCGAGGGGAGAAGGAATCATCGCGGGAGACCAAAGCCCCTCTCCCTTCGGGGCGACAGGGCACGGCTTGCGCGCCACTGGCGCGCGTGCCCTGGAGCGCCCGCGCCGCAAGCGCGGGCCGGGGCGCGGAGCGGGGGTTGGGGTGAGGGTCCGGTAGCACCGCGCCGCTTCCGAACTCATTGCTGCACCCGTACCCTCATCCGCCCCTGCGGGGCACCTTCTCCCGATGGGAGAAGGGAAAAGCTAGCCCCTCTCCCACCGGGGCGACAGCGCACGGCTTGCGCGCCACTGGCGCGCGTGCCCTGGAGCGCCCGCGCCGCAAGCACGGGCCGGGGCGCGGAGCGGGGGTTGGGGTGAGGGTCCGGACGCCGCGATGCCTCCGAAACGCCAGTGCACCACCCGTACCCTCATCCGCCCCTGCGGGGCACCTTCTCCGATGGGAGAAGGGAATCATCGCGCCTTACGAATCCCCAATTCCCAATTCCCAATCCCGGCTCCCTACAGCCGATTCCACGCCGGCGTCGGCTCCCCAAGCAGATGCCGCACGAAGAAGTCGTACTGGCGACGCTGCACGTAGTCGATGGGGCCGGTGGAGCGGCCAACGGTGTGTTCGCCACCGGGGACGACCAGCAGGTCGAAGTCCTTGCCGGCCTTGATCAGGGCGTCCACCACCTGCCCGGTCGAAGCCGGGTCGACGTTGCTGTCCTGCTCGCCGACGATCAGCAACAGGTCGCCGCGCAGCTTGGCCGCATTGTCCACGCCGGACGCGCGCGCATAGCTGGCGTCCACCGGCCAACCCATCCACTGTTCGTTCCAACTGATCTTGTCCATGCGGTTGTCGTAGCACCCGGCATAGGCCACGCCCACTTTGTAGAAGTCCGGGTGCCGCTCCAGCGCGCCCAGCGTGCTCTGCCCGCCGGCCGATGCGCCATAGATGCCGACACGGCCGATGTCGTAGGAAGGATCCTGCGCGGCCAGCGCCTTGTGCCAGGCGATGCGGTCGGGGAAGCCGGAATCGCCGAGGTTCTTCCAGGCCACGTCGTGGAAGGCCTTGGAGCGGTTGGCGGTGCCCATGCCGTCGATCATCACCACGATGAAGCCCAGGTCGGCCTGCGCCTGCATGCCGATCTGCTTGTCGCCGCCGGAGTGGTAGCCGAACGGCCAGAAGGTCTTGGGCACGAAGGAATCGTGCGGGCCGGCGTAGATGTTCTCGATCACCGGGTACTTCTTGTGCGGGTCGTAGTCGCGCGGGCGCACCACCATGCCCCAGATGTCGGTCTTGCCGTCGCGACCCTTGGCGACGAAGGTCTGCGGCGCGCGCCAGCCGGCGGCCTGCAACTTGCGGATGTCGCCGCGCTCCACCACCTGCAGGAGCTTGCCGTCGATGGCGTGCAGCTCCATCACCGGCGCCATGTCCGGACGCGAGTACACGTCCACGTAATGGCGGCCGTCGTCGGCGATGGCCACATCGTGATCGGCATCGACCTCGGTCAGCCGGGTCAGGTGGCCGCCGTCGAAATCCACCGCAAACAGCTGCCGATAGTACGGATCCTTGCCCGCATCCATGCCGCTGGCGGTGAACCAGATGCGCCGCTGCGCGTCGTCCACGCGCAACACGTCGCGCACGATCCACTCGCCCTTGGTGATCTGCGTCTTGATCCGGCCGCTGGCGCCGTCGAACAGGTACAGATGGCGCCAGCCGTCGCGTTCGGAGATCCACAGGATCTCCTGGCCCAAACCATCGACATCGTGGTGGTAGCTGCGGTCGGCATAGACGAAGGTCGTCGCGTCCTCGCCCACCGCCACGTGTGCCTTGCCGGTGGCCGCGTCCACCGCGATCGCGCGCATGCGCTGGAAACCGCGCTGCACATAATCGAACACGAAACTGGCGCTGTCGCGGCGCCACTGGATCGGTGAGAGCTGGTAGGGGTTGGCGAACAAGGCATCGTCGATGGGCAGGCGCTTGGGCGTGCCACCACGTGCCAATGCACTGAGGTCGAACAGCACCGGCCGCTCGATGTCCACTGCATCACCGGGCTTGGGATACAACTGGGTGCGCACCACCGGCTGGCCGCCGCCGGGCGGCGCCGCCTCCACCCGGGTGACACGCCGCGGAAAGCCGGGCTTCACCCGGTACAACGCCAGCCGCTGCGAATCCGGCGACCAGGCGATCGTTTCCGGATCGTAGAAATCGTCGCTGCGGCCATCGTCGGCCAGGCGCAGCGTGCGCCCGTCGGCCACCGCGCGCAGCAGCACCGCATTGCCGTCGACATAGGCCTCCCAGCGCCCGTCCGGCGAGCGCCGCGGGGTGGCGTCGGCCGGCACGCTGAGATCGCGCACCACGCCGAAGCCGCGCGGCCGCGGCTGCGGGCCGCTGTCGGCGCGCGCGCAGACGTAGCTGGTGAGCGTGCAGCGCCACGGCATTTCATCGATCTCGAAGGCGATCGCCGCCTGCGGCTGGCCGCCCTCGGCGACGTAGGCGAAGCGCGCGAACGGCAGGCGCAGCGCAGGATAGGCGGTGCCGGTCGCCGCGCTCAGCGCGCTTGCCAGCCGGTCCTCGTCGAACGCCGGCTGCTTGCGCTGGCTGGCCACGTCCTCGACCACGAAGGCGAAGCCGCCCGGCACGGTCTTGCGATAATAGAACGCGCCATCGTCGCGCCACTGCGCTGGCCAGGTCACGTTCTCGGTCAGACCGATCCAGGCCTCGCGCAGGCCCAGCGAACGCTGGTAGTCGGCGACGCTGGGCGTGGCCTGGGCGGTGCCGGCGCAGCACGCCAAGGCAACGACGATCGATGCAACGAACTTGTTCATGCAATTTCCGAGAGTTTCGATGGCAAGCTTATTTCTCGTAGGAGCGGCTTCAGCCGCGACGGGCGTTACCGACAACGTCTGTCGCAGCTAAGCCCACAAAAAGCGACAAGCGCCGCTCCTACGCACACATACACGCAACGGGCTATTCCCCGTCATCCTCCTCCAGCGCCAGCTCCTCAGCACGCAGGCCGCTGCGCGCACCCCAGTGGTAGCACCCCAAGGCGATCGCCGCCACGCACAGCGTGTCCCAGGGATGCGCGATCCAGCCGCTGCCGCCAAAGGTGCCCAGGCGCGACACCACCAGCACCATCGCGAAGAACACGATCAGCCACAGCACGCCGCGCACCTGCCGCCACAGCCGCGCGCGGCCAGCGGCGTTGGGCAGGCGGTACAGCACATACAGCGCGAACATCGCGATCTGCAGGCCGAGCAGCCACGACAACGTGTTCCAGGTCGACCAGTACACGATCAGCCCGGCGACGATGAACGACAGCGGCCCGAGCAGCGCCATGCCGCGCAGCCGGAACGGCCGCGGCAGCTCCGGCGCGCTGCGCCGCAGCGCGGCCACGGTCACCGGCGCCACCGCATAGCTCAACACCAACGCCGCGGACACCACGTTGATCAGCGCCTCCCACGAGGGGAACGGCAGGGTCCAGAACACCGACAGGCCCAGGCTCAGCCACAGCGCCGGGCGCGGAATGCCGGAGGCGGCATCCACCTTGGTCAGCACCGGCAGGAAGCCGCCGCTGCGCGCCCAACCGTAGACCACCCGCGGCGTGGCGTTCATGTAGATGTTGCCGGTGCCGCTGGGCGAGATCATCGCGTCGCAGATCACCAGCGCCGCCAGCCAGCCCATGCCCAGCGCCAGCGCGATGTCCAGGTACGGCAGCGAGAACGCCTTGTCGATGCCGCCCCAGCCGTTGGCCAGATGCTGCGCCGGCACCCCGCCGAGGAAGGCGAGTTGCAGCAGCACGTAGATCACCGTGGACAGCGCCACCGACAGGATCAGCGCGATCGGGATGTTGCGCTGCGGATCGCGCACTTCGCTGGCGACCGACACGATCGGAGTCAGCCCTAGGTAGGCGAAGATGATGCCGCCGGCGGAGATCGCCGCTTCCACCCCGGCCGCGCCGAACGGCGCGAAGCCCTGCACGTGCAGATTGCGCGCATCGAAGTGCGCCATCAGCAGCGCGATCACCAGCACCGGCACCAGGAACTTGAACACGCTGACGATGTTGTTGGCGGTGGCGAAGGTCTTGACGCTGTAGTAGTTGAGCAGGAAGAACGCCACCAGCAGCGCCAGTTGCAGCAGCCAGCCGGCGACGCTGGGATGAGTGCTGCCGGCCTGGTTGAGCCAGGGAAACCACGCCGCGGCGTATTGCCGCGCCGCCTCCACCTCGATCGCGATCAGGCTGGAGAAGGCGATCAGGGTGATGAAGCCCATCAGCCAGCCGAGCAGCACGCCGTGCGAATACTCCGGATAGCGCACCACGCCGCCGGCGCGCGGCAGCGCCGCACCCAGTTCGCAGTACACCAGTCCCAGCAGCAGGACCGCCACACCGCCGGCGATCCAGGACACGATGCCGGCCGGACCGGCGATCGCCGAAACATGGCTGGCCGAAAACAGCCAACCGGAGCCGAAGATCGAGCCCAGACCGATGAAGGTCAGATCGGTCAGGCTCAAGCGCTTGTGGAACTTGCCTTGTGCGGCCATGGCGTCTCCCGCTGGATTGGTATAACCGGCGATTCACAACAACCTGCAGCTGTTCCCTTCTCCCTCCGGGAGAAGGTGCCCCGCAGGGGCGGATGAGGGTACGGGCGCAGCCTCGTGCAGCTGAAACACCGCATGCGCTTCGCGCCCCTACCCTCACCCCAACCCCTCTCCCGGAGGGAGAGGGGCTTAAAGCAAACCAGCCGAAGCCGGCTCTTCCCTTCTCCCTCCGAGAGAAGGTGCCCCGCAGGGGCGGATGAGGGTACGCGCGCAGCCTCGTGCAGCTGAAACACCGCATGCGCTTCGCGCCCCTACCCTCACCCCAACCCCTCTCCCGAAGGGATAGGGGCTAAAGCAACCAGCCGAAGCCGGCTCTTCCTTCTCCCTCCGGGAGAAGGTGCCCCGCAGGGGCGGATGAGGGTACGGGCGCAGCCTCGTGCGGCTGAAACACCGAATGCGCTTCGCACCCCTACCCTCACCCCAACCCCTCTCCCGAGGGGAGAGGGGCTAAAGCAACCAGCCCGAAGCCTGCCCTTCCTTCTCCCACCGGGAGAAGGTGCCCCGCAGGGGCGGATGAGGGTACGGGTGCAGCCTCGTGCCAGTTCCACCGCTCAAGAGACCGCACCACGTCCCCTCACTCGCATCTCCGCCCTGCCCCATGGCCTCGAACGGCGGCGAGAACCGTTCGCCATCCCGGCGCGTGGCGACGCGTTCGTCATGGAGCCGTCGGTGCGTTCGTTGCGGCGCCCCAAGGCGATTTCCCACCCTCGGCAATGAACCGATCGATGCGCTGTTCCAGTACCGGCAGCGGCACCGAGCCGGTTTCCAGCACCGCGTCGTGGAAGGCGCGCAGGTCGAACTTCTCACCCAGCGCTTGCTCCGCCTTGCGCCGCAGCTCCAGGATCTTCAGCTCGCCCAGGTAGTACGACAGCGCCTGGCCGGGCCAGGCGATGTAGCGGTCGACCTCGGTGGTCACTTCGTGCTCGCTGAGCGCGGTGTTGTCGCGCAGGAACGCCTGCGCCTGCTCGCGCGTCCAGCCGTCATGGTGGATGCCGGTATCGATCACCAGCCGGCACGCGCGCCACATCTGATAGGTCAGGTAGCCGAAGCGGTCGTACGGGGTGTCATACATCCCCATCTCCTGCCCCAGGTATTCCGAGTACACCGCCCAGCCCTCGCCGTACGCGGAAATGAAGGTGTAGCGGCGGAAATCCGGCAGGTCGCCCTGCTCGGCCGCCAGCGGCATCTGCAGCGCATGCCCGGGCGAAGACTCATGCAGGGTCAGCGCGGTGAGGTTGTACAGCGGCCGCGACGGCAGGTCGTAGGTGTTGACCAGGTAGATTCCGGGCCCACCGCGGCCGCCGGTGTAGAACGGCGCCAGGTCCGCCGGCACCGGCTCGATCGCGAAGCGCTGCCGCGGCAACCGGCCGATGTAGTCGCCGATCTTGCCGTCCACGCGCTTGGCGATCCACGCCGCGTCCTTGAGCAGCTCCTCGGGAGTCTTGGCGTAGAACTTGGGATCGGTGCGCAGGTAGTGCAGGAACGCTGGGAAGGTCTGCTGCCCGGGCGGGGTCTTGAAGCCGCTGTCGACGATCGCCTGGTCCATCTCCTTGCGCAGCCGCGCCACTTCCTTCAACCCCACCGCGTGGATCTGCTCGGGGCTGAGGTCGAGCGTGGTGTATTCGCGGATCTGCGCGCGGTAGTACGCCGCGCCATCGGGCAGCGATTCGGCGGCCAGCGCCGGACGCGCCTTGGGCAGGTATTCCTCGCGCATGAACCGCAGCAACTTGGCGTAGGCCGGCACCACCTGCTGGGCGATCGCCATGCGCGCCTGCGCGCGCAACTGCGCCTGCAGCGGCGCGGGGATCGTCGCCGGCATCTGCTTGAACGGGGTGTAGAACAGATTGGTCTCGCCCGGCGCCTGCGCGACCTCGGCGATCGACTGATCGCGGCCCTGCAGGGTCACCGCCGGCTGCGCGAAACCGCGCGCCAGGCCGGCGCGCATGTTGGCGATCTGCTCGTCGAAGTAGCGCGGGATGTCCGCGAGCTGCCCCAGGTAGCGCTGGTAGTCCTCGCGGTTGCGCAGGGTGGCGCGTGCGGTGAACCCCAGGTCGCTCCAGAACGCGGTGTCGCTGTTGAACGGCATCTCCCAGGCGCGGAACCGCTGCTGGTCGAGCAGCACCTGCAGTTGCTGGCGATAGACCTGGTAGTTGACCTGGTCCTGTGCCGACAACTGCGCCGGGTCGATCGCGTCCAGGTCGTGCAGCGCCTGCTGCCAGTACGCGGTGCGCTGCGCCTGCGTGTCCGGATCGACCTTGGGCAGGTGATCGGCGGCCTGCCCCTGCGCGTCCTCGTCATCGGCGCCGGCGAACTGCGCCTGGCGCCATGTCCATTCGCGCTGATACAGCGCCTTGAAGCGCGCGCCGGCATCGCCGGCGGGCGCAGCGGAGGCCGGCGCGGACGTCTTTGCCGGCGCGGCGGCGGCAGCGCCCTGCCAGGCCAGGGTACAGGCGATGGCCAGGGCCAGCGCCGTGCGCAGTCGGGAACGGGAGGTCATCGCGAAGTCTCCGGAGTGGCGGGGGCGCCGGCCTGGACCTGGGCGATCCAGGCGTCGATGCGCGCGTCCAGCAGGTCCAGCGGCATCGCACCGCCGCCGAGGATGGCATCGTGGAAGGCGCGGATGTCGAAGCGCTCGCCCAGCGCGCGCCTGGCCTTCTCGCGCAGGGCCAGGATGTCCAGTTCGCCGAGCTTGTAGCCCAGTGCCTGGCCCGGCCAGACGATGTAGCGGTCGGTCTCGGACTGGATGCTGGGCTCGTCGTCGGACGGATGCGCGTGGAAGAAGTCGATCATCTGTTGCCGCGTCCAGCGCTTGTAGTGCACGCTGGTATCCAGCACCAGCCGGTTGGCACGCAGCAGTTCGCCGGCCAGGCGGCCATAGTCGCTGTAAGGATCGCGGTAGAAGCCCACTTCCTTGCCCAGCCGCTCGGCGTACAGCGCCCAACCTTCCACGTAGGCGTTGTAGCCGGATTGCTGGCGGAACGGCGGCAGCGGCAGGGTCTGCGCAAGCGAGATCTGCAGGTGATGGCCGGGCACACCTTCGTGATATGCGGTGGCCTCGATGTTGACCAGGGTGCGGTGCGCGTAGTCGCTGGTGTTGACCATCACCAGCCCCGGCTTGCTGCCCTGCGCATCGCTCTGCCAGTACTCGGCACCGGGCGCGGTGGCGCGGAAGGCGGGCATCGCGCGCACCTCCAGCGGCGTCTTCGGCAGCGTGCCGAACAACGTCGGCAGCTTCGGCTGCATCTGCGCGATGTCGTCGCGGTAGCGCTGCAGGATCTGCTCGGACGAGGTGGCGAAGAACTTGCGGTCATGGGCCACCGCCTTGCGCAGCGCAGCCAGGTCGGCATAGCCAAGCTGCTTGGCAATGACGCCCATCTCGCCCTCGATGCGCGAGACCTCGGCCAGGCCGGTCTGGTGGATCTGCTCGGGCGACTGATCGGTGGTGGTCTGCGTGTGGATCGCGTAGCGGTAGCGGCGCTCGCCATCGGGCAGCGACCACAGGCCCTCGTGGGCGCGGCCCTGCGGAGCGTATTCGTTGGCGACGAAATCGGCCAGCTTGCGATAGGCCGGCCGCACCTGCTGGTCGATCGCCGCGATCATCGCCGCGCGCAGGCGCGGCCGCTCCGCCGCGGGCACGGCCGCGGGGAACTGCTGCAGCGGGGCGGCGAACGGGCTGTCGGCGCCGGCCGGCGCGGCGATCTCGCGCACCTGTGCGGGGATGCGCTCGAGCAGGTACTTCGGCTGCACCAGCCCGTCCTTGGCGCCGACGCGCGACAGCGCCACCACCTGGTCGAGCAGCGCCGGGATCGCCTGCAGGCGCTTGATGTAGTCCTCGTAGTCCTTGACGCTGGCGAACGGAAACGCCTGCGCGTAGCCCGGCAGCGCGACCTGGATACCGCCCACCGGCTCCAGCGGCATCTCGTCGTTCTTCAGCGCGATCGCCTCCAACCGGTCGCGCAACTGCCGCTGCATCATCTGCAGGCTCAACTGCTCCTGCGCCGACAGCGCCTTGGCATCGACCGCATCGAAGCGCGCCAGGAACGCGGCGGTGGCCTGACGTTCGGCTTCCAGCGCGGCCGGCGAGTAGTCGGTCCAGCGATCGTTGTAGCGGCTGTCACCGATGATGCTGGCGAACTCGGGATGGTGGGCGAGCTGGTACTGCCACTGCGCATCGAGCAGCGCGGCAAACGCCTGCGCTGGTGGCACCGCGGCCTTGGCCGGGTCTGCCGCAGCCGGCGCCGCGGATGTTGGCGCCGCGGACGGCTGGCAGGCCGCCAGCAGGCTCAGCAGCAGCACGCCGGCGGCGGGCAGAGGCATGCGTTTCATCGAGGGACTCCGCAGGGCGGCACGCGCCCGTGGCACGCCGCGGCGGCCGCTGGGCAAAGGGTGGAGGCGGCCGCCCTGCGCATCAGGCGAACGGCCGGTCGATCGCCGGCGACGGCGGCGTGAACCACTGCGCACCGTCTTCGGTGACGTAGAAATGATCCTCCAGGCGCACGCCGAATTCGCCTGGCACCACGATCATCGGCTCGTTGCTGCAGCACATGCCCGGGGCCAGCGCCAGCGCATTGCCGCGCACCAGGTAAGGCGCCTCGTGGATGCTCATGCCACAGCCGTGGCCGGTGCGGTGCGGCAGCCCCGGCAACTGGTAGTCCGGGCCGAGTCCGGCGCGCTGCAGCACCTTGCGCGCCGCTTCGTCCACCACCGCGCAAGCCACGCCCGGCCGCACCGCGGCGAACGCCGCCGCCTGCGCGTCGTGCTCCAGTTGCCAGATGCGCCGCTGCTTCTCGCTGGGCTCGCCGAAGATGTAGGTGCGGGTGATGTCAGAGTGGTAGCCCTGCACCGTGCAGCCGGTGTCGATCAGCACCAGTTCGCCCGGCCGCAGCGCCTGCACGCCGGGGATGCCGTGCGGATATGCAGTGGCGTGGCCGAACTGCACGATGCAGAAGGTCGAGCCGTTGTCGGCGCCGAGCGCGCGGTGCGCCTGGTCGATGAAGCGGGTCAGTTCCGCGGTGGTGATGCCCTCGCGGACCAGCCCGGCCGCCAACCGCTGCACCTGCAGGGTCATGTCGCAGGCCTGCTGCATCAGCGCCAGTTCCGCCGGCGACTTGCGCATGCGGCAGCCGTCGACGATGGCCGCCGCATCGCGGATCGCGATCCGTCCCAGCACCGCCGCCAGCCCGGTGTGCACCGCGAAGGCCACGCCCGGGTCCAGCGCCAGGCTCTGCGCGTCCAGTTCCAGCAAGGCCTCGGCGACCAGCGCGTGCGGATCCTCGTGTTCCTGCCACAGGCGCTTGCGCACCGGCACAGACAGCACCGCGTCCAGCGAGCCTTCCTCGAACGCCGGGCAGATCAGCAGCGGATCGCCTTCGGCGGTCAGCAGCATCGCCACCAGGCGCTCGCTGGCGCCCCACGGCACGCCGGTGAAGTAGCGCAGCGAGGCGCCGGCGCCGATCAGCACCTCGCCGGCGCCGTGCGCGCGCATCAGCGCACGCGCGTTGGCCAGGCGTTGCCGGTACTCCTGCTCCTGGATCGCAGGCGCCAGCTGCGGCCACGGCGCCAGTTGTGCGTGCGCCTGCTCCAGGGTCAGTCCGCCGATCTGGGGTTGCTCGCTCATGCGCGCGGCTCCACGTCGGCGGTCGTCCAGCAGCCGTCGATCAGCCGCTGCACGCTGCCGGGATTACGGTCGCGCAGCAGCGCCGGCAGCAGCGCGTCGGGCACGCCGTCGTAGCTGTGCAGCGCGGCGAAGCGGCGGATCGCCGCAGGCATGCCGACGGCCGTGAAGCCGGGATGGCCGGTGCTCGGATACGGGCCGCCATGGTTCATCGCCGGGCTCACTGCCACGCCGGTCGGCATCTTGTTGCAGATCAGGCGCCCCACCCGCGGGCGCAACGCCGCGGCCAGCGCGGCGAAGGCCGGATCGTCGCTGCCGTCGGCGGCGCGATAGATCGTGCCGGTGAGATTGCCCTCGAAGCTGCGCGCCAGGGCGGTCAACTGCCCCAGCCCGCCGCGCACGATCAGGCTGACCGGGCCGAACGCCTCGGTCTGCAGCGCTTCGGGCTGCTGCAGGAACGCCTCGGCCGACACCTCCAGCAGGGTCGGCGCATGCCGATAGCCAGGGCCGGCATCGGCCTGGCCGCCGGCCAGCACCGCGGCGCCGGCATCGCGCAGCGTGGCCACGCTGCGCTGCAGGTGCTCCAGCACGCCGCGCGAGAACAGCAGAGACGGCGCGGCCCCAGCGAAATGCGCAGTGGTCGCGGCGACGAAGGCATCGCCGGCCTCGCCCTTGGGCACCACCACGATGCCGGGATTGGTGCAGAACTGGCCGCTGCCCATGGTGCAGGAGGCGAAGAACTCCTGCGCCAGCGCCGCGCCGCGTT
This sequence comes from Xanthomonas sp. NCPPB 1128, assembly GCF_001043115.1. Lineage (GTDB taxonomy): Bacteria > Pseudomonadota > Gammaproteobacteria > Xanthomonadales > Xanthomonadaceae > Xanthomonas_A. Next base: position 102,217 of record NZ_LFME01000003.1, read on the forward strand.
CGGCCAGCGCGCCCGGCAGCACGAACACCGGATTGACGCTGGACAGCTCGACGTAGGCCGGCACCCCGGCACGGTCGACGGCGGCCTTCAGTGCCAGGCCGCCGGCGCGGCTGCCGGTGAAGCCGATCGCGCCCAGCCGCGGATCGCCGGCCAGTTCCAGGCCCAGCGTGTTGTCGAAGTGATAGAGCAACTGCACCGTCGCCGCCGGCAGATCGTTGGCCAACAACGCTTGGTGCGCGAGCTGCGCCAGACGCTGGCTGGTGGCCGGATGCGAGGGATGCGCCTTGGCGATGACCGGATTGCGCGCGGCGATGGCCGAGGCGAAATCGCTGCCGGCCACCGCGTTGAACGCGAACGGGAAATTGTTTGGGCCGAACACCAGTACCGGCTTGTGCAGCGGCCCCAACTGCGCGCGCAGGCCGGCCGCGGTGTCGATCACCGGCTGCGTCCAGCTGTGGCTGCGCGCCGCCTGCGCGGCCTGGCGCAACTGCCCGCTGGCGCGCGGCAGCTCCACCTTGGCCAGGCGCGGCTCCACCGGCAGGCCGGTTTCGGCATGCGCCAGTGCCACCAGGCGCTCGACGTCGGCGTCGATCGCGTCCGCATACGCATCCAGGAACGCGGCGATGCGTTCCGGCGCGGCCGCGGCCAGCGCATCGGCGCTCAGCGCCGCCGCGCTCAGCGCCGCTTCCAGATCGGCGGCGCCGCTGATCGGGAACGACGGACCGAATTCGCTCCCGTCGCGCGGATCCTCGGCGCGGAAGCTGCCGCGCTCTTCCAGCGAGGCCTGCCAATGGCCGGCCAGCAACAGCGGTTGCATGCTCATCTCAGTGCCCGGGATGGGTGGCGATGGCGTGGTCGATGACCTTCAGCGCGGCCTCGCGCTCGGCGCCTTCCAGCACCAGCCGCGGCGCGCGCACGCGCTCGCTGCCCAGGCCGACCTTCTCCTGCACCAGCTTGATCAGCTGCACGAACTTGGGCACGGTGTCCAGGCGCAGCAGCGGCAGGAACCAGTCGTACAGCGCCTTGGCCGCGGGGTAGCCGCCGTCGCGGGCCAGCTCGAACAGCTTCACCGACTCCTTCGGGTAGGCATTGACCAGGCCGGCGATCCAGCCCTTGGCGCCCATGCTCAGGCCTTCGACGATCGCATCGTCCATGCCCACCAGCAGCACCAGGCGGTCGCCGAGCAGTTCGCCCAGCGCGGCGAAGCGGCGCACGTCGCCGGAGGATTCCTTGACCGCCTGCAGGTTCGGGAACTCGGCCGCCAGCTCGGCGATCTGCGCCGGGCTGAAATCGGTCTTGTAGGCGATCGGGTTGTTGTACAGGATCGCCGGCAGGTCGGTGGCGGCGATCACCGCGCGCATGTGCGCGCCCATCTCGCGCCAGTCGGTGGAATACACGTACGGCGGTAGCACCATGAGGCCACCGCAGCCGACCTGCTTGGCCGCCTGCGCCAGGCGCACGGCCTCGTCGGTGGACAGCGCGGCGATGCCCGGCACCACCGGGATGCGGCCGTCGACCGCCTGCACCAGGGTCTTCAGGATCGCCAGCTTGTCGTCGAAGCTCAGCGTGGCCGCCTCGCCCAGCGAGCCCAGCGGCACGATCGCGGTGCAGCCGGCGTCGACCATCACCTGCGCATGCTTGGCCAGGAACGCGTGGTCGATGCTGCCGTCGGCGTTGAACGGAGTGGTGATGGCCGGCAGCACGCCGTACCAGAAGGAAGCCTTGCTCATGGATGTACACCTTGTGGAGAGTTGCGAAGGGATGCCGCGCGCGACGGCGCGGCGCAAGCGGTGTCCGGACCGGGGTCCGGACAGGGATGGGCCAGCGCGTCCAACCGCGCCGGGAACAGCGGCGGCCGGCGGCCGTCGTCGGAGAAATCGTAGGCGCGCGCGGCCAGGCCCAGTTCGGTCAGCGCGCTGCCGCAGATGCGGCCCTGGCAGGCGCCCATGCCGCAGCGCGAGGCCAGCTTGGCGTCGCGCAGGTCGGCATGGCCCTGCAGCGCGGCCAGCGGCACGTCCTCGCAGCGGCACACCAGCGTGTCCGGCGCGGCCAAGGCATGGATCCGCGGGTCCAGCGCGAACTGCCGCTGCAGCAGCGCGGCGAAGGCGCGCGCGCGGCGTCGCTGCGGCTGCAGCGCCTGCGCATCGGCGTCCTGGCCGGCGGCCAGGTGGCCGGCGATGGCGCCTTCCACCCGCGCGCAATCGCGCCCGCCGATGCCCAGCGCCTCGCCGGCGGCGTACACGCCGTCCACGCTGGTACGCAGCTGCGCATCCACCGCCACGCACGGATGCGCGCCGCTGCGGTCCAGGCGGCAGCCCAGCAGTTGCGCCAGTTCCACGTTCGGCACCAGGCCGTAGCCCACCGACAGTTGATCGCAGGCGAGACGGCGGCGCCCGCGCGGCCCGTCGATCTCCACCTCCTGCACGCGGCCCTCGCCGTGCGCGGCGATCACCACGCTGCCGGCGTGGTAACCGACCCCGGCCAGTTGCGTGCGCAGCGCCAGCGCCTGCAGCGCCTTGTCCGGCCAACGCAGCGGCAGCTGCGCAGCGAAGGCCGCCAGCGCGCGCCACGGCGCCTGTTCGACGATGCCCAGCACCTGCGCGCCATGGCGATGCAGCGTCGCCGCCGAGGCCAGCAGCAGCGGTCCGCTGCCGGCGACCAGCACGCGCCGCCCGCGCAGCGGCCAGCCCTGCTTGGCCAGCGCCTGGGCGCCGCCAGCGCCGGTCACCCCCGGCAGGGTCCAGCCCGGGAACGGCAACAGCAATTCGCGTGCGCCGGTGGCCAGCACCAGCGCGTCGTAGCCCAGCCAGCGCGGGCCATCGGGACCATCGGTGAGCAACTGCCGGTCCTGCGCCAGCAACACCTGGGTCTGCGGCAGGAACGTCACCGCGCTGGCTGCCAGCTGCGCCAGCGCGCGCGCGGCCAGGCGCGGCGGCGCGTGGGCGACATCGTGGCGCCAGATCTGGCCGCCGGCACGCGCCTGCAGATCGACCAGGCCGACGCGGCGGCCATGCCCGGCCGCGGCCAGCGCCGCCGCCAGCCCGGCCGGGCCGGCGCCGATCACCAGTACCTCGTAGTGGGCGCGCGATTCAGCCATCGGTCCACACCTGCATGCCGTCGCGCGCCGGGGTGATGCAGGCGCGCAACTGGCCGACGCGGTCGATGCGTACCCGGCACTCGGCGCACACGCCCATGCCGCACAGCGGCGCGCGCGGCTGGCCGCTGCGCGAACGGCGGAAATGCGTGGCGACCTGCGCCACCGCCGCGGCCACGCTGCTGCCGTCGACCACTTCGACGTCGCGGCCGTCCACCTGCAGGCGCAGCATCCGCGCGCTCATGCCAGCGCCCGCGCCGGCGCGTACGGCGCCGGGTCGATGGCCGTGGGCCGCTGCAGCAGTTGGTCCAGCAACAGGCGCGCACTGCCCAACGCCGTGGTCACGCCCAGGCCTTCGTGGCCGGCCGCGACCCACACGTCGCGCCGCTCCGGCACCGCGCCCAGGTACGGACGCCCGTCCGGCGTGGCCGGGCGCAGGCCGGTCCACACCCGGATCGCCTGCAGTTGCCGCAGGCCCGGCAGGAACGCGAAGGCGCGCTCCAGCATCCGCTGCAGCATCGGCATCGACACTGCGCGGTCGGTCGCGTCGAATTCGCGCGAGGAGCCGATCAGGATCTGCCCGGTCGGCCGCGGCTGCACGTTGAACGCCACGCTGCTGCCGTCGCTGCCGTGCGCGCTGTCGGCATAGCCCAGCTCCAGCAATTGATGGGCGACGAAACCCGGATAGCGGTCGGTGATCACCAACTGCCCCTTGCGCGCGCGCATCGGCAGTTCCGGCAACAGCTCCGGCACGGCGCAGCCGGTGGCGACCAGCACCGGGCCATGCAGCGCGCTGCCGTCGTCCAGGCGCACACCGGCATCGAGCAGCGCGGTGGCGCGGCGTCCGGCGTACAGCTGCGCGCCAGCGGCGCAGGCGCGCTCGACCAGGTAGCGCGCCATCCGCGGCGGATACACCACCGCCTCGGCGGCCACGCGCATGCCGCCGGCCAGGCCCGGCACCAGCGCCGGCTCCAGTTGATACAACCGCTGCGCATCGAGCGCTTCGGCGTGCACCCCGGCCGCGGCCAGGCGCTGGATCTTGGCCGGAATCGCCTCCAGCTCGCGCGCCTGCCGCGCCACCCACAGCGTGCCGCAGCGGCTGAACTCCGCCTCCGGCAGCGGCGCGAATTCCTCCCACAGGCGCAGCGAATAGGCCGACAACGCCAGTTCCGCCGGATCGTCGTCCATCGCCACCAGGTGGCCCATCGCCGCGGCGGTGGAACCGCCGCCGATGCTGCCCGACTCGACGATCGCCACGCGCAGGCCGGCGGCCGCCGCCGCATCGGCGCAGGCCGCGCCGACGATGCCGGCGCCGACGACGATCAGGTCGAAACCGCTCATGCGGCGCCGATGCCCCAGGCGAACGGATCCTGCGGATCGATCAGCAACTGCGTGCGCGCGGTGAGGAAGGCCTGCCCGGTGATGCGCGGCAGCACGCCGCGGGTGCCGGCCGCATAGCTGCCCTCGAACACGCTGCCGAGGATGCCCTGCTGGCGCCACACCTGGCCCGGCGCCAGCTTGCCGTCGGCAGCCAAACACGCCAGCTTGGCGCTGGTGCCGGTGCCGCACGGCGACCGGTCGTAGGCCAGGCCCGGGCACAGCACGAAGTTGCGCGCATCGGCGCTGGCGTCCGGCGCCGGCCCGTTGATCTCGATGTGATCGATCTCGCCACCATCGGCGCCGCGGATGCCGGCCGCCTCCAGCGCCAGCCGCACCGCCTCGGTGTAGGCGGTCAGCGCGCGCTGGTGGCGCAATTCCAGCGCGCACGGCGTCTGCTCGGTGATGAAGAACCAGTTGCCGCCCCAGGCCACGTCGCCGCGCACGCGCCCGTACTCGGGCACCTGCACGTCGATGCCGGTGGCATGGCGGTAGCTCTCGACATTGTCGACCGACACGCGGCCGTCGGCATGCAGTTCCACGCCGACCGTGCCCACCGGCGTCTCGATGCGGTGCGTGCCCGCGCTCAGCCGGCCCAGTTCGGCCAGCGTGCGCACCAGGCCGATGGTGCCGTGGCCGCACATGCCCAGGTAGCCGACGTTGTTGAAGAAGATCACCGCCGCGCAGGCATCGGCGGCCACCGGCGGCAGCAGCAGCGCGCCGACCATGGTGTCCGAGCCGCGCGGCTCGCAGGCGATGGCGCTGCGCCAGGCGTCGAAGCGCGTGCGGAACAGTTCACGGCGCTCGGCCAGGGAACCGGTCCCCAGATCGGGGAAGCCGGAGACGACGACACGGGTCGGTTCGCCGGCGCTGTGCGAGTCGATGACATCGAGTGTATGCATGGGGCCATGCTCACATTCGGCATCGCTGCCGGCTAGCAGCGTTTGCCTGTCGCGAATGCGGAAGTTCGCACAACCCGGCCACGCCCGACGGCGCCGACTTGAGCTAGCATCGGCATTCAGGGGACGCGCGGCGGCGCGCCCGCACCGCCGCCCACTTCCGCAGGTGAACGCCATGGACACTCTGATTTCGGCACTGGAACTGCAGACGCTGTTCGACGCCCTGCCGGACGTGGTGTTCTTCGTGAAGGACCGCGACGGCCGCTACACCCACGTCAACCTGACCCTGGTGCGGCGGCTGGGCAAGAAGTACCGCGCCGACCTGATCGGCAAGTCGGCCGCGGACGTGTTCCCGCTGCCGCTGGGCGGCAGCTACCTGATGCAGGACCGGCGCGTGCTGTGCGGCGAGGTGATCGAGAACCAGTTGGAAGTGCACCTGTTTCCGAACCGCACCCCGGGCTGGTGCCTGACCTTCAAGCGCCCGCTGTGCGAGGGCGAGGAGGTGATCGGCGTGGTCGGCATCTCCCGCGACCTGGGCCAGCCGGACAGCCGCCATTCCGCCTACGAGCGCATCAGCCGCGCCATGGAGCACATGCAGACGCACTACGGCGACAACCTGCGCGTGCAGACCCTGGCCGACCTGGCCGAGCTGTCGGTGGCGCAACTGGAGCGGCACTTCCGCCGCGTGTTCCAGCTGACCCCGCAGCAGTTGCTGACCAAGATGCGCATCGAAGCGGCGATGCGCCTGCTGCACGGCGACGACAGCATCGCCAGCATCGGCCAACTGTGCGGCTTCGCCGACCAGAGCGCCTTCGCCCGCCAGTTCAAGGCCACCGTCGGCATGACCCCGCGCGACTACCGGTCGATGAAGGGCAAGCTGTGAAGAGCCGGGAGTGGGGAATCGGGAATGGGGATTCGTTTTTGAGCTGAATGCGCGCGTTGAGATCGCGACGCTGCGGATGCAAAGCCCCTCTCCCTCCGGGGCGAAAGGGCACGGTTTGCGCGCCACTGGCGCGCGTGTCCTTGAGCGCCCGCGCCGCAAGCGCGGGCCGGGGCGCGGAGCGGGGGTTGGGGTGAGGGTCCGGCGCAGCCGATCGCATCCACATGCCGTGACACATCCGCATCTACGCTGCGATCTTGCTGCACCAGGATGCCCGGTCGCGGTTGGTCCGGTGATGGGATAGACGCCGCGCCAACGATGCATACACGTTCGTGAGGGACGAATTCCACCCTCCGCCAATCATCCCAGCCTGCCCCCGCTGCACCGGCCGCTCAGGTCGCAAGTGGTAGCATTCTTCGTTTCCGGTCCACGCGTCATCCATGGTCAGCCTATTCCGCCGCAACAAGCCCCAGGACAACGCCGGCGAGAGCCGCACGCAGCGCTACAGCATCGAGGAACTGGCCGCCGCCTTCCCCAAGCCGGCAAGCGCCGAACCCGCTGCGCCCGTGCCGTCGGCGCCGCCTGCCGCTGAGGCAGCGCCCGTTGCTCCAGCGCCCGCCACCACCCCGGAACCGACGCCCGCGCCGGTGGCCGAGCGCAACGTGCAGGCGCCCGCCCCGGTCGCGGTCCCGCAGCCGCACCCGGCGCCGCTGCCGCCGGCAGCGCCCACGCCTCCGCCGCAGGCCTATATGCCGGCGCCGGCCGCCGCGCCTGCGCCGAGTGTGCCGCAGCCGACGCCGGCCCCCGTTCAGCCGCCCGCAGCGGTGCCGCCGACGCCTGTCGCCGCATCCGCCGCCGACGCCGACCTGGTGCGCAGCGATGCCCTGCCCGCCGCCCCGGCCGGCAAGCCCGGCTGGCGCGAGCGGCTGCGCAACAGCAGCTTCGCGCGCAGCGTCGGCAGCCTGTTCTCGCGCAATCCCAAGCTCGACGACGACCTGCTCGACGAGATCGAGACCGCGCTGATCACCGCAGATGTCGGCATCCCCGCCACCACCGCGCTGATCGAGGGCCTGCGCAAGCGCATGAAGGCGCGCGAGTTCGCCGACGCCAGGGCGCTGCAGCAGGCGCTGCGCGCCGACCTGCTGGCGATCCTGCAGCCGGTGGCCAGGCCGCTGCAGATCGACCGCAACGCCAAGCCCTTCGTGGTGCTGACCGTCGGCGTCAACGGCGTCGGCAAGACCACCACCATCGGCAAGCTGGCCAAGCGCTTCAAGGACGAGGGCCACAGCCTGATGCTGGCCGCCGGCGACACCTTCCGCGCCGCCGCCGTGGCGCAGTTGCAGGCCTGGGGCGAGCGCAACGGCGTCACCGTGATCGCGCAGGGCCAGAACGCCGATGCCGCCTCGGTGGCCTTCGACGCGCTGCAGGCCGGCAAGGCGCGCGGCACCGAGGTGCTGATCGCCGACACCGCCGGCCGCCTGCATACCCAGACCGGGCTGATGAACGAACTGGGCAAGATCCGCCGCGTGCTCGGCAAGCTAGACCCCAGCGCCCCGCACGAAGTGCTGATGGTCATCGACGGCACCACCGGCCAGAACGCGCTGTCGCAACTGCGCCAGTTCCACGCCGCGGTCGGCGTCACCGGCCTGGTGGTGACCAAGCTCGACGGCACCGCCAAGGGCGGCGTGGTGTTCGCGCTGGCCCGCGAGTTCGGCATCCCGATCCGCTTCGCCGGCATCGGCGAGCGCCCCGAAGACCTGCGCGTTTTCGACGCTGAGGCCTTCGTCGACGCCTTGCTGCCCGCCGCCCTGGGCGCGTGAGATTGAAGCCCCTCTCCCTCCGGGAGAGGGGTTGGGGTGAGGGTACGGCGCGAAGCGTCTCGCAGAATCAAGTGCACGAGGCTTCGCCCGTACCCTCATCCGCCCCTTCGGGGCACCTTCTCCCGCCGGGAGAAGGAACAGCACAGCCCCTCATCCGGTCCTTCGGGCCACCTTCTCCCGAGGGGAGAAGGAACTTTGAAGCCAGCATGCGCCAGCCTCCCGACACCTTCCCCACCCGCCTGCTCGCCTGGTTCGACCGCCACGGGCGCCATGACCTGCCCTGGCAGCATCCGCGCAGCCCGTACCGGGTGTGGCTGTCGGAAATCATGCTGCAGCAGACCCAGGTGGCGGTGGTCATCCCCTACTTCCTGCGCTTCCTGCAGCACTTCCCGACCCTGCCGGCGCTGGCCGCCGCCGACAACGACGCGGTGATGGCGCAATGGGCCGGGCTGGGCTACTACGCCCGCGCGCGCAATCTGCATGCCGCTGCCAAGCGCTGCGTGGAACTGCACGACGGCGACCTGCCGCGCGATTTCGATGCCCTGCATGCGCTGCCCGGCATCGGCCGCAGCACCGCCGGCGCGATCCTCAGCCAGGCTTGGAACGACCGCTCCCCGATCCTCGACGGCAACGTCAAGCGCGTGCTGACCCGCTACCACGGCGTCGCCGGCTACCCTGGCCTGCCGGCGGTGGAAAAGCCGCTGTGGACGCTTGCGCAGTCGCATGTGGACGCCGTGCCCGACGGACGCATGGCCGACTACACCCAGGCGCAGATGGATTTCGGCGCCACCCTGTGCACCCGCGCCAATCCGGCCTGCGTGCTGTGCCCGCTGCAGGACGACTGCGTGGCGCGCCGCGACGGTCTGGTCGAGGCGCTGCCCACGCCCAAGCCGGGCAAGACCCTGCCCGAGCGCGAAGCCCTGGCGCTGCTGCTGGAGAACGCCGCCGGCGAACTGCTGCTGCAGCGGCGCCCGCCGAGCGGCATCTGGGCCTCGCTGTGGACCCTGCCGCAGGCCGACACCGACAGCGAACTGCGCGCCTGGTACGCGCGTTGGATGCATGGGCGCGATTACGAGGATGCCGAGGCGCTGCCGCCGATCGTGCACACCTTCAGCCACTACCGCCTGCACCTGCAGCCGCTGCGCCTGCGCAAGGTCGCCATGGGCGATGCGCTGGGCGACAATGGCGACCTGCGCTGGGTGGCGCGCGCCGACCTGTCGACGCTGGGCCTGCCCGCACCGATCCGCAAACTGCTCGACGGCCTCTAGCGCACCAGCGTGGGGCCGTGTGCGCATCGCCAGGAATTGCCATGTCCCGCACCGTCTTCTGCCAGTACCAGCAACGCGACGCCGAAGGGCTCGATTACGTGCCGTATCCCGGCGAGCTCGGCAAGCGCGTGTTCGCGCACATCGGCAAGGCCGGCTGGCAGGCGTGGCTGGCGCACCAGACCATGCTGATCAACGAAAACCGCCTGTCGCCGCGCGACCCCAAGCACCGCGCCTTCCTGGAAGCGGAACTGGAAAAGTTCCTGTTCCAGGGCGGCGCCGACAAGCCCGAAGGCTACGTGGCGCCAGAGCAGGCGCTCTGAGCGGCGCCGCGTCGTGCAGTCACGCGCACACACCGACGCTCAGACACCACCAAGCGCCTGCTTTCGTCGCGCCTCCCCCGATCTCGTAGGAGCGGCTTCAGCCGCGACAGGGCCTTGCCAGGAACGCCTGTCGCGGCTGAAGCCGCTCCTACGCTTGCGCCCTGCGGCTATCAGGCCTTGCCGCACTCCGCGTTGCCGCTGCAGCCAACGCAACAGGTTCCCCGCTGCACCAGCAAGCGACGGCGCGACATCACACTCGCCACACCGCCGCCCACCGCTCGCGAATCCCAAATCCCGATTCCCTAATCCCCGCCTCAGCCACCCGGCGCCTGCTGCGCCCGTTCCTGCACCTTGGCCTCGCGCAGCTCCTTCTCCGAAGTGCGCAGCGCCTTGACGTCGAGCGGGCGGATGCTGTCGATGCGGCACGGCAGGCGGATCGCGGCGGGGCCGCCGCCGAGCACCAGCACGTCGTCGAACTTCGCCGAGACCTGGCTGCCGAAATGGGTGATGGCGATGCTGGGGGCGAAATCCAGGTCCTGGCAGGTGCCGGCGAATTCCAGCAGATAGGCCTGGTTCGGACGCGTCCACACCGCCAGCGCACTGTCGCCGAGCGCGGTCCAGCCACTGAGCCGGTTGAAGTACTGGAAATCGCGCACCGGCGCGCCGGCATGGGCGCGGTACAGGGTCAGGCGCTCGTCGTCGCTGAGCCGGTTGGTGGCGCAGCCGGCCAGCATGGCCGTGGCGACGAGAGAAGACAGCAGCAGGCGTTTCATGGCAGTGCTCCTGATGGTGTGGAGCGCATCATGCGCCTGCCGCCGTGCACGCGAGCGTGGGCGCGGGTGCGGCGTTCAGCGACAAGGCAGCCAACGCACGCGCGACGCGCGTATCGCTCAGCGCGCGGCAGTGCGCGCCGACGCGCAGAAGCGTTGCCGATACTCCAGCGCCTTGGGCATCAGCGCCTGCAGGTTCTGGATGCGGGTGCCCGGATTAGGATGGGTGGAGGCGAATTCCGGCGGCGCCTGGCCGCCGCTGCTGGCGCTCATCCGCTCCCACAGCGGCACCGCTTCGCGCGGGTCGAAACAGGCCGCCGCGGCCAGCATCAGGCCCACTTCGTCGGCCTGGGTTTCGTGGCTGCGCGCGTACGGCAACAGATAGCCGTAGCCCATCGCCGCCATCGCCATCTGCTGCTGTTGCGGATCCAGGCCACCGGCGGCGCCGGCCATCTGCCCGATCTGGGTCAGCTTCTGCTGGGCCATGCGCTGCGCGCCATGCCGCAGCAGCGCGTGCGCGATCTCGTGGCCCATCACCACCGCCATCGCATCGGCGTTCCTGGCCACCGGCAGCAGCCCGGTGTAGACCGCCATCTTGCCGCCGGGCAGGCAGAACGCATTGGCCTGGTCGGACTCGATCACGTTGACGTCCCAGTCGAAGCCGCGCGCGTAATGCTTGGCCTGCATGCCGTGCTCGGCGGCCAGCGCGTCCTCGACCACGTCGACCTTGGCGATCAGCCGCTGCGCGATCGCACGCACCTGCTGCGCCACCTGCGACTGCGGATCGACCGGACGTTCCTGCGCCAGGATCTCCTGATAGGCCTGCAGACCCAGCGCCTTCTCGTCCTCCACATTCAACGAGCGGTCGATCAGCACCTGCTCGCCGGTGTACGGATCCTCGCTGCGGTTGGAGAACCAGTAGAACCCGGCATACACGGCAAAGCCCAGCAGTACCAGCCAGCGCACCCCGCCCAGCGGTCCACGGCGGCCGCCGCCCGGTTGGCCGCCGCCCTGGCGGCCGAAGATCTCGTTCATCCCGTTTCCTCTCCCCGACTGGTGCGCCAATCTAGCGCCGGCACCGGCGCGACGGCGTCAAATGCCGCGCACCAGGCGGAAGCCGACGCGCGCACTGGTACTGTCCGAATCCTGCATCAGCCGCCAGGCCGCGCGCGTTTGCTCCGGCGCATTGGCCCAGTTGCCACCGCGCACGACACGCGAGCGGCAGCCCGGGTTGTACCAGGCCGCGCCGTCGGCCGGCGCGCGGCGGTAGCTGGCATGCCAGCAGTCGGCGACCCACTCGCTGAGGTTGCCGGCCATGTCGTGCAGGCCCCAGGCATTGGCGGAAAAACTGGCCACCGGGGCCGGCCCCCAGAATCCGTCGGTGTAGCCGACGAAGGCGTTGCGCCAGTGCCGGCCGCGGGGCGAGACGTCGCCGCCGCCGGTGAAGTTGCCGCTGCCGCGCGGCGGCGTGCCGGCATTGCCCCAGGGATAGCGGCCGCGGCCGCCGGCGCGCAGGGCGTATTCGAACTCGGCCTCGCTGGGCAGCCGGTAGTGGCGCCCGGTCTGCTGCGACAGCCAGGCCGCGTAAGCTTCGGCGTCGCGCACGCTGACGTGCATCACCGGGCTGTTCGGCGCCGCCCGCGCGCCCTGGTAGTCGGACTGCCAGTCCACGCCGTTGCGGCGCACGAAGTTGCCGCTGCGCTCGTCGTAGACGGTGGAATGGCCGCGCCGGGTGGCGCGCGGACGCGCATTGGTGGCCTCCACGAAGCGGCGGAACTCGGCCACGGTGACCTCGGTGATCGACATGGCGAAACCGCGGTCGAAGCGCACGTAGTGCTGCGGCATTTCCGCCGGCGAGGCCCCGGGTTCGGTCTCGGCCGCACCCATGCGGAAGCCGCCGTGCGGCACCACCATCATCTGCGGGCCGCGCCCGCCGTCGTGCATGCCGTCGGTGAACACCTGACCAGGGCGGAAGCTGCCGTAGTGGGTGGCCAGGTCGATGCGTTCGCGCAGCATCGCCGCCACCGGATCGCCGGGGTCGGCGATGCGCAGCACGTCGCCCAGGCGCTCGCGCGCCGACTTCAATCCGGCCGGCGTGGCCAGATCGCGCAACCCGGCATCGCGCAAGGCGGCGATGCGCGCCACGCGCACCTGCTCCACGCGCGCCCGCGCGTCGCGCACCGTGGCCGCGTCCTCGCGCACGCGCGCCGCACGCGCCAACCAGCTGCCGGCGGCGGCGAAATCCGAGGCCGCTGCGGCCGTCTCGGCGCGACGGATCAGCGCGCTCTCCACCGCTGCCACGCCCTGCCGCGCGCGCGCATCGTCCGTATCCAGCAGCAACGCCTCACGGAAATTGGCCAGCGCGCCGTTGCCGTCCTCGCCCAGGCGGCCGCCGCGCAGGTCGTCCTCGCCAGCGCGGTTGTAGGCCAGCACCCGCGACGCAGTCTCCACCTGCTGCTGCAGGCGCCGCACTGCCGGATCGTCGGCGTCCAGCCACAGCGCCACCATGGCGATGCGCGTGGCCTGCTCGAGCGTGCGCTCGGATCGCTCCGGATCGCCCAGCGCCTGCGCGCCGAGCTGCAACAACCGCCGCCGCGCCTTGCGCAGGCCGTCCTGGGCGACGCGATCGTTCGGCGCCAGGCTGCGGATCGCCAGGTACAGCGGAATCGCCGATTGCGCATCCTCGAACAGGCGATCCTCGGCGAGCGCGTGCGCCGCCTGGCGCCGCGCCTGCGGCAGGCCGCTGCGGGTCAAGGTCGGCAACGGCGGCTGCCAGCGCGCCACGGTCTCGGCCGCGTCCTCGCCACCGATGGTCACGCTGGGTGCCTGCACCGGCCTGGCCGGTGTCGACCGCGCCGGCACCGTGGCAGCGGCGGTCGCAGGTGCGTGATCGGCGACCGGCGCCGGCGGCTGCCGCGCGCAGCCGACCAGCACCGCCGCATACATGCTCCAGACCATCACAACGCCGCTGCTGCGCACTTTTCCTCCGAACCATGGTCCTGGCGACGCCGCCCCACCCGGCACGCCGTGCGGCCGGCGGAGCGACGTTAGGCTATTCTCGCCTGCCTGAGCAAACCCTGCAGTCAACGGAAATCACGTGCCTTATTGGATCAAGCAACCCGCCGAGCTGAGCGAACGGCTGGCGCAGCGGCCGACCCGCATCGGCCTGGATACCGAATTCGTCCGCGAACGGACCTACTGGCCGCAACTGGCGCTGGTGCAGATGGCGGTGGGCGATGAAATCCTGCTGATCGACCCGCTGATCCCGGGCATGCCGCAGGCGCTGGCGCCGTGGCTGAGCGATCCGGGCATCCTCAAGATCATGCACAGCGCCAGCGAAGACCTGGTCGCCTTCAAGTGCGCCTGCGGCACCCTGCCGCGGCCGCTGTTCGACACCCAGATCGCCGCCGGCCTGGCCGGGCTCGGCGCCGGCATGGGCTACCAGAAGCTGGTGCTGGAGATCACCGGCGTGCACCTGGCCAAGGGCGAGACCCGCTCGGACTGGCTGCGCCGCCCGCTGTCGCCGGCGCAGTTGGAATACGCCGCCGACGACGTGCGCCATCTGTTCGCGCTGCACGACGATCTGCAGGCGCGGTTGCAGACCCTGGAGCGCGTCGACTGGCTGCACGAGGACGGCGAGCGCCTGCTCGGCACCGTCGAGCACGACGACGGCGAGCGCTGGCCGCACATGGGCATGCGCTCGGCACAGTTCATGGACCGCCCCGCGCAACTGCGCCTGCTGCGCCTGTTGCGCTGGCGCGACGCCCAGGCCCGGCACAGCGACAAACCGCGCAGCTGGATCCTGGACAACGAACTGGCCGCCACCCTGGCGCGCTTCCCGCCGCAGGACCAACCGGCCATGCTGGCACTGTTCGATAAACACCCCAAAGCGCCGCGCAAGCTCAGCGATGCGGTGTGGCAGGCGCTGACCACCCCACTGGCCGACGAAGCCGACGCGCCGCAGGCGCTGGCCGCCAGCGACGACAACAAGGCCGCGCTGAAACGGCTGCAGGACGCGGTGGCCGCACGCAGCGCCGAACTCGGCCTGCCCGATGGCCTGCTGGCCTCGCGCAAGCACCTGGAAGCCCTGCTGGAAAGCGCGCAATGGCCGACGCCGCTGGCGGGCTGGCGTCGGCGCGAACTGGAGCAGCGGCTGCAGCCGTTGCTCGCCAGCGCGCGCTGAGCGGGCCCGGCCCGGCCGATCGCGCCGCCTCATACTCGCAGCGCGATCGAGTAAACGGTCGGGTATAAAAAAGGCCAGGAATTCCTGGCCTTTTTTCGTTCGCTCAGTACTTGAAGAGCGGGAACTTCAGATCCGGATGGCGCGCCTTCCATTCGTTGTAGGCGGCGGTGCCTTCCCAGGCGGCGAACGCCTTCGGCGTGCGACCGCGGCCGGACCAGGTTTCGCCGGTGTGCGGCAACTGGTACTTCGGCTTGACCTCGCTGCGGCCGCCGGCGGACTTGCTGCTGGCCGGCTTGGGCGCCGCGCTGGTCACGTAGGCGGCGATCTCGTTGCGCTGCTTGGCGCTGAAGAACTCGGCGAACTGCTCCAGCAGCGACAGCACGTTGGCATGCGCCGCATTGGTTTCGCCCTCGCGCGCCTGCCGCTCCTGCTCCTCCAGCTTGCGCATTTCTTCCTGCAGCTTGGCCTTGGCTTCGGCGATCTGTTGCAAGTTGCGAACTTCCGTCATGTGTAAAAGACCTGTCTTGAGTCAAAGGTGTGAAGCGGACGGTATATTTCGTCCGGAACGAAATCACTGCGGGGGGATTTCGGCCGTCGAGTATATCGACTCCATGCGAGCGCTGTAGACAAAAGGCGAGCACGTTTCCCGGCCCGGCCGGCCCCCTGCCCCAGCGCCGCCGATGTTGCACTGCCCCCTTGGCACGCGGCCCCGTGCCCTTTACACTACGCGTCTGATGTGGGGCGGTAGCTCAGCTGGGAGAGCGTCGCGTTCGCAATGCGAAGGTCGAGGGTTCGATCCCCTTCCGCTCCACCATCTTGCCGTCTTCGACGGTGCAAACGAGGTCAGACAGCCACCAGGCTCTCTGGCCTTTTTTGTTGGCCGATCCTGCGCCCGGCCGCGTTCGATCGCGTGGGGTGCGCCATCCGCTGGCGCGCTGTGCAGTCCTTGGCCGTCGCCCTGACGGAACGGGTAGCGAATGCACTCCGTTCCCGCCGCCGCATCGCTCAGTCGTGGTCGTCCTGCGCGGCCTCGCCCTGGCCGGAGCGCGGGCCGCGCTCGTGCGCCTCGCGCAGCTTCTGGTCTTCCAGGCCGGGCCGCTGCTTGGCGGTGTCGTCCTGGGCACGGTCCTGCCGGCCCTCGTGGATGCCCTGCTGCTTGCCCGACTGGGTGGTCTCGTCTTTTGCCATGGTCTGCACCTCGCTGGGGCGGATGCCCGTTTGTCGCCACCCTAGCGAGGCCGCCGTGATGCAAGGATCACGGCGTGTCGTGCGTCACGCCGCCAGCGCCGGCGCGCCGGCCTCGGCGATGTCGTCGCTGCGCAGCAGCCGCGCGCGGTCGAGCAGGATCACCAGCCGATCCTCGAGCTTGCCCATGCCCTGCAACAGATCCCGGCGGATGTCGCTGCCGAAGGCCGGCGGTGCCTCGATCTGCTGTGGTGGCAGTTCCAGCACCTCGTTGACCGCATCCACCAGCAGGCCGAAGGACTGCGTGCCGCCGCCCTCGTCGGTGGCGGCAGTGGCGATGACGATGCAGCTGCGCCGGGTGACCTCACTGGGCCCGCGGCCGAGCCGCGACTGCAGATCCACCACCGGCACCACCGCGCCACGCAGGTTGATCACCCCGCGCACGCAGGCCGGCATGGTCGGCACCGGGGTCGGCGTGCGGTACTCGATGATCTCGTGAATGCCGGCGATGTTGAGCCCGAACAGTTCGCGATCCAGCTGGAAGGTCAGGAACTGGCAGCCACTCTGCGGCGCGTCCCCGGCCGCGGTCTCGTAGCGATCGTTGTGCATGATCTTCCCCTTCAGAAGTTGACGAACTGGCCTTCGTCCGGCGCATCCGCCAGCGCGTAGGCCGGCACCTGGCGCGCACGCGGGCGCAAGGCCTTGCCGGCGTTGCGCAGCGGGCGCGTGGCCGCCGCCCTGGGCGCCACCGGCGCAGCACGGCGTGGCGCGGCCAGATCCTGTTCGCGGTTGAGGCGGAAGAAGCCCATCGCCTGCTGCAGCGATTCGGCCTGGGTGCTCATCTGCTCGGCGGTCGCCGCCAGCTGCTCGGAGGCCGCCGCGTTCTGCTGCGTGGCCTGGCTGAGCTGGGCCACTGCCAGGTTGATCTGGGTGACGCCGGAGGACTGCTCCTGCGAGGCCGAAGCGATCTCCTGCACCAGATCCGAGGTTTTCTTGATGCTCGGCACGATGGTACCGAGCAGGTTGCCGGCGCGATCGGCCAGGCCCACGCTGCTGGCGGCGACTTCGCCGATCTCCTGTGCCGCCACCTGGCTGCGCTCGGCCAGCTTGCGCACTTCCGCCGCCACCACCGCGAAGCCCTTGCCGTGCTCGCCCGCGCGCGCGGCTTCGATCGCCGCGTTCAGCGCCAGCAGGTTGGTCTGGTAGGCGATGTCGTCGATGATGCCGATCTTCTGTGCGATCTGCTTCATCGCATGGGTCGAGGCCAGCACCGCTTCGCCGCCCTCCACCGCCTCCTTGGCCGCCTGCGCCGACATGCCCTCGGTGACCTTGGCGTTGTCGGTGTTCTGCGCGATGGACGCGGTCATCTGTTCCAGCGAGGCGCTGGTCTCCTCGACGCCGGAGGCCTGCTCGGTGGCGGCCTGGCTCAGCGATTGCGCGGTGGCGCTGACTTCTTCCGAGGAGCCGGCCAGCGATTGCGCGCTGGCGTTGACCTCGCCCACCACCTCCGCCAGCCGCTCGACCATCGCCTGCAGCGCCACCATCGCGCTGGTGCTGTCGTTGGGCCGGGTCGGCACCTGCACGGTGAGATCGCCACGCGCGATCCGCGAGGCCACTTCCATCACCGTGCTCGGCTCGCCGCCGAGTTCGCTCATCAGCGAGCGCGCGATCAGGAAGCCGATCAGCGACGCGCACAGCGCCGCAACCAGGCTGCCGACGATCAGGGTGAGGTTGGTGCGCTGCTGCAGTTGCTCGGCCTCGGCGGCACGCACGGCCAGCAGTTCGCTCTCGGCGCGGCGCACTTCGGCCATGCGGTCGCGCATCGCGTCCATGTAGGCCTTGCCCTTGGAGGCACGCACCGATGCGGCCAGCGCCTCCATCGTCGCCTGGCCGTCGTTGACGTTCTTGCGCAGCGCGATCTGCGGATGCACCGCCTGGCTGAGCCATTGCGCCTGGGTCTGCTTCAGCGCGTTCAGGCGCTCCTGCTGCTTGGGATTGTCGGCGGTCAGCTCCTGCGCCGTGCGCAGGTGGCTGTCGAAGCTGGCGACGCCGTCGCGGTAGGGCTGCAGGAACGCGTCCTCGCCGGTCAGCGAGAAGCCGCGCGTGCCGGTCTCGATGTTGATCAGGCTGCTGAGCGCGGCATCGACTTCGGCGATCACCTTGTAGGTGTGGGTGTTCCAGTAGTTGGCCTGCGACAACGCGGACACGTTGAAGTAGGCGACGCCGGCCAACGCCAGCAGGATGCACAGGACCACGGCGAAGCCACCGTAGAGTTTGGTTGCGATCTTGAGATTCTTCAGCACGGCACTCTCCCGACATGGGGCAGTTGTGACAACGACAGCGACACGGAACTGGCGGCGCGACCGGCGCCGCCAGGGAATGGATCAGGCGCGGCCCAGCAGCGCGTCGCTGCGGTCGCGATTGCCTGCGCCGGGACGGCGCGCGGCGTTGGACGGCGCACGCGTCGCCCAGCGCGAGCCGGCGGCACGCAGCGACAGCGCCGCCTCGCCCTCATCCGGCATCTGCGCGGCGCGGCGCGTGGCGGCGGACAACTGGAAGAAGGCCATGCTGTCCTGCAACTGCACGGCCTGCGTGCTCATCGATTCGGCGGTGGCCGCCAGCTCTTCGGAGGCGGTCGCGTTCTGCTGGGTGATCTGGCTCAGTTGCACCACCGCCGCATTGATCTGGGTGACGCCGGACGACTGTTCCTGCGAGGCGGCGGCGATTTCCTGCACCAGGTCCGAGGTCTTCTTGATGCTGGGCACGATGGTTTCCAGCAGCTGACCGGCGCGTTCGGCCAGTTCCACGCTGGAGCCGGCGACCTCGCCGATCTCCTGCGCGGCCACCTGACTGCGCTCGGCCAGCTTGCGCACTTCCGCCGCCACGACAGCAAAGCCCTTGCCGTGCTCGCCGGCACGCGCGGCCTCGATCGCCGCGTTCAAGGCCAGCAGGTTGGTCTGGTAGGCGATGTCGTCGATGATGCCGATCTTGTGTGCGATCTGCTTCATCGCCGCCACCGTGGCCACCACGGCCTCGCCGCCTTCCAGGGTCTCGCGGGCCGCCTGCGCGGCCATGCCGTCGGTGATCTTGGCGTTGTCGGTGTTCTGCGCGATCGAGGCGGTCATCTGCTCCAGCGAGGCGCTGGTCTCCTCCACGCCGGCGGCCTGCTCGGTCGAGGCCTGGCTCAACGACTGCGCAGTGGCGCTGACTTCCTCCGACGCGCCGGCCAGGCTCTGCGCACTGGCATTGACCTCGCCGACCACCTGCTGCAGCTTGGCGACCATGCGCTGCATCGCCTGGAGCAACTGTGCGGTCTCGTCGCGGCCACGCACGTCGATCGACATGCTCAGATCGCCCTCGGACAGCGCATTGGCCACGTTGACCGCCTTGCCGATCGGCCGGGTCACGCTGCGGCTGATGAACACGCCCAGGCCCACGCCGAGCAGCACGCCGCCGATCACGATGGCCAGCATGGTGCGGGTGCTGCTGGCGTAGATCGCGTCGGTGGCATCGTTGGCCAGCGCGGCATTGGTCTCCTTGGTTTCGCTCAGCTCCGACATCAGCGCATCCAGTTCGTCGGAACTGCTGCGCACGCCCTTCGACAGTTCCGCCAGCTGCGCATTGCCTTCCGGCAGCGGCTCGCGCATCACCGAGTCGACGAACTGGCCGCGCCGCTCCAGATAGGTCTTCCACACCTGGTCGAAGCGGGCCAGCTTGGCCAGCGTGTCCGGGTCGTCGAACGAGGTCCTGGCCTTGTCCATGTGCTCGACCACCTTGGCGGTGTACTTGTCGAGGCTGGCCACATGCTTGGCGCGATCTTCCGCCGTGCTGGCCAACTGCAGGTTGGCGCGCGCACGGCCGGCGTTGATCAGATTGATGTTGGCCTCTTTCAGGTGCGACAGGCCGAGCAACTCGCGCTCGTACAGCGCCGTGGCGTAGTCATTGATCCGGCCCGAGTTGCGGATGCCGACCCAGCCGATGCATGCGCCGATCGCCGCCACGATCAGGAATGCCGCCGTCAGCCTGACCCCGATTTTCATATTGCCCAACATGGTGTACCCCGATTCTGTGTGTGTCCGGTTGCGCCAGGCAGCGCCTCCGGCCGTCTTCCGCAGTGCCTCGCGGAGTGGACACATTCGCTCCGTTGCGAGCGAGAACGCTGCGCCGCAACGTCTGTGCGTGAGGGCTATCGGCGCCATTGACGGCGCCTTTAAATCGCTTGAAAACTGCAGAATCCTGCATATCGCGCGCATTGCCTCGGCGCTGCATGAATGCGCAACAGGCGTTGCACTGCAGCACTTGGCGCGTGTGAAGACGCTTTATCGGCGCTTGTGGCGCGGATGCCGCAGTTGTTCTGCAATGGCAGATGCGCGCGGTTTTGCATCGAAAGCGAAGTGGGATGCCAACCCCTTTAATTTGTAGACAGAACGTGAAAGCAGCGCCGATATACCCGCCGGTGCCATGCGCGAGCGCGTGCATGGCCCCGTGCCTTCACACCATCGAAAGCGCCGCGACCGTTCGCCGTTCCGCCGCAGTGCCGCCGCGCAACAGTCGCTGCGCACGCGCGAGCTCCTCGGCATTCATGTCCTGCAGCGGCTCGAAGCGCTCGCCGACCCAGCTCGCCATCGGCACGCCATCCCGATACAGCACGCGCGCGCCTGCCACCCGCGGCACGCGCGTGCCGGGCAGCACGCTGCCGAGCAGATTGGCCGGGTCGGCGGCGGCCACGCACACCCAACTGCCGTCGCCGGGCTGGCGGCGCAGTTGCCGCAGCAGGCCGATCGCCTCCGGCAAGGCGAACTGTTCGCCGGACAGGCCGTCGATGAAGCGCCCGCCGCGGATCTCGCCGCGCGCCTCCAGGCGCTGGTAGACCCGCAGCAACTCGCGCCACGGTGGCAACCACGCCGCCTCGCGCTCGAGCAGGCGCCAGCAGACCACGCCGTAGCGGCGCAGCAGGGTCCGCGCGACGTGCTCGACCGCCTCGCTGCGCGCGGTGGGGTCGTCGGCCTCGGCGCCGGCCCGCAACAGCGTCCAGCGCCCGGCGTCCTGGATGCCGCCGTACAACGCCATGCGCGGCCGTCGCCGCGACAGCGCCGACGGTCGCTTCGATGGCGGCACCAGCAGTGCGCGCAGGCCGGCGTAGCTGTCGCAATGGACCCGGCCAGCGGCGACCAGCTCGGCCAGCGCCGTCTCCAGTTCGGTGGACAGCAGCCGGGTGGCCTCGGCGATCTCATCGAAGAACGAAGCGCCGTGCGTGGCGAGATGGTCGGCGACCTTGCGCGCGCGCGAGCCCAGCGCATCGGCTTCCGGAGGCGGCGACAGCCGCGACCACTGTCCGGCGTTGCGCCGCGGCAGCAGCAGGATCGGCGTACTGCGCAACGTCGGCGCGGCGCCACCGGCGCCGGGGCGCAGCCGCGTCCACAGCGTGCGTCCGGCGCTGCAGGCATCGTCCAGCCAGGCCGGGCGGTAGTCGCGTACACGTGCCGGCAACAGCTCCGCCTCCCACAACGGCGCCGCGGCCTCGACACCTTCCAGTTGCGCCAGTACCCCGGCCAGCGCCTCGGCGCCCTCCACCTGGCCCTGCGCATCCAGGTGCTGCCAACGGAACAGGAAGCGGGCGTAGTCGCGCGGCGCCACTGGCTCGATCTCGCGACGCAGGCGGCCGAGGGTGTAGCGGTGGATGCGCGCCAGCAGGTGCCGCTCGCACCATTCCTCGGCATCGGCGTCGGTGCTGAACCGCCCGCCGAGCACATAGCCGTCCTGCTGCAGCGCCAGCAACCCGGCTTGCACCTCGCGCAGCGGCAGGTGCAGCGGCGCTGCCAGCGCCTCGGCGGTGACCGGGCCCAGGCCGGCCAAGCGCCAGCGCAGCAACTCGCGCAACGCGCTGTCGCGCTCCCAGTCGGCCACCGCGTAGCCGTCGGGCACGGCGATCACCGGCTGCGCGCTGGCCTGCGGGTACAGCGGCGCCACCGCTGCCAGCGCTTCGGCCGTTACCCACAGCGCTGCGGCGGCGCCGTCGACGCCATGCAGGCAGGTGGCGCGCGCATCGGCGGCCAGTTCGCCCAACCACTGTCGCCACTGCGGCTGCGCGGCGGCCTCGTCCGTGCTCAGCACGCCGAGCGTGAGCAGCGCCTCGTGCATCTCGTCGCGGCTGCGCGGCTGCGGCCAGGCCTCCTCGCGCACGGCGGCGATCGCCTGCGGATCCAACTGGCCCAGATCGTCGGCGCTGTCCGGATCCTGGTAGCGGCGGCTATTCACCGCCTGGGTCCGCCGCTCCTCCAGCGGGGCGTCGTCGAGAAAGGCATAGGGCCGCGCGTCCAGCGCCTCGGCCGCCAGCGGCGAGGGCGCTGTCAGTTCGCGCGCCAGCACGCGCACCTCGCCAGCCTCGATGCCGCGCAGCAGTTGCAGCCAACCTGCGCTGTCCATCGCCTCGTCCAGGCAGTCGCGCAAGGTCTGCGCCACCAGCGGATGCTCGGGAATCTCGCGCTCGCCGACCAGGTTCTCCGCGCAGGCCACCTGGTCGGGGAACACCGTGGCCAGCAGATCCTCGGACTTCATCCGCTGCAGTTGCGGCGCGACCTTGCGGCCGCCGGTGAAGCGCGGCAATGCCAGCGCATTGGTGGCGTTCCAGCGCCAGCGCACGCCGAACAGCGGCGCGTCCAGCAGTGCCTGCACCAGCACGTCCAGCGCCGAGGCGGCGCGCAGGTAACGCGCCACCTCGTCCAGGGCGAAGCTGTGCCGGGTCGACAGCGACAGTACGATCGCATCCTCGGTCGCGGCAGCCTGCAGTTCGAAATTGAAGGTGCGGCAGAAGCGCTTGCGCAGGGCCAGGCCCCAGGCGCGGTTGATGCGGCTGCCGTAGACGCTGTGGATCACCAGCTGGGTACCGCCGGTGGCGTCGAAGAAGCGCTCCAGCACGATGCACTGCTGGGTCGGCAAGGCGCCCAGCGCCGCATGCGCGCGGCCCAGGTAATCGACGATCTGCTGCGCGGCGGCGGCATCCAGCGCCAGTGGTCCGCACAGCCACTGCAACGCCTGCGCCGCCCCGCCCTGCTCCAACGCCTGTTGGACTTCGGCACGCAGCCGCGACACGCCCAGCGACAAGGCGTCGCTGCGCCCGGGCGCTTCGCCGATCCAGAACGGGATGTTGGGCGGCGCACCGCGCGCGTCCTCCACCCGCACCCGCCCCGCTTCCACGCGCAGGATGCGGTAGCTGGCGTTGCCGAGCTGGAACACGTCGCCGCCCAGGCTTTCCACCGCGAAATCCTCGTTGACCGTGCCGATGGTCTGCGCCTGCGGCTCCAGCACCACGCTGTAGTCGCCGGTCTCGGGGATGGTGCCGCCGGAGGTGAGCGCCGCCATCCGCGCGCCGCGGCGCTGGCGCACGCGGCGATGTACCGCATCGCGATGCAGGTAGCCGGCGCGCGGCCCCAGCCGCGTGCTGAACCCTTCGCTGAGCATGCGCAGCACCGCGTCGAACTGCGCGCGCGGCAATCCCGCATACGGCCAGGCGCCACGCACCAGCGCGTACAGCGCGTCCTCCTCCCACTCCTGACAGGCCACCTCGGCGACGAGCTGCTGGGCGAGCACGTCCAGCGGCGCATCGAGCATGCGCAGCGCATCCAGTTCGCCGCGGCGCACGCAATCCAGCAGGGCCGCGCACTCGACCAGGTCGTCGCGCGATTGCGGAAACAGCCGCGCCTTCGGCGTGCCGCCCACCGCATGCCCGGAACGGCCGGCCCGCTGCAGGAACGCGGCGATCGAACGCGGCGAGCCGAGCTGGCAGACCAGGTCGACGTCGCCGATGTCCAGGCCCAGTTCCAGCGACGCGGTGGCCACCAGCACCTGCAGTTCGCCGGCCTTGAGCCGGCGCTCGGCGAGCAGCCGGGTCTCGCGCGCCAGGCTGCCGTGATGCGCCGCCACCGCTTGCGTGCCGAGCAGCTCGCCGAGATGCCGCGCGGTGCGCTCGGCCATGCGCCGGGTGTTGACGAACACCAGGGTGGTGCGGTGCGCGCGCACCAGCTCGGCCAGGCGCGTATAGGCCTGCTGCCATTGGTCGGCGGACATGGTCACGCTGAGCGGCGTCGGCGGCACCTCCAGCGCCAGGTCGCGGGCACGTGCATAGCCGATGTCGACGATGGCGCAATCCGCCTCGCCGTCGTGCACCGCCGCGCTGCCGACCAGGAAGCGCGCGACCGCATCGATCGGCTTCTGCGTCGCCGACAGGCCGATGCGCAGCGGCGGTACCTCGCACAGATGCTGCAGGCGCTGCAGCGACAGCGCCAGATGGCTGCCGCGCTTGTTCGCCGCCAGCGCATGGATCTCGTCGACGATCACCGTACGCACATGGCGCAGCGTCTCGCGTCCGGACACCGACCCCAGCAGCACGTACAACGACTCGGGGGTGGTCACCAGCACGTGCGGCGGGCGCCGCCGCGCCTGCGCGCGCTCGCGCTGCGGCGTGTCGCCGGTGCGCACCGCGGTGCGGATCTGCACATCCGGCAGGCCCAGTGCCGCCAGTTCGGCGCGAATGCCCTGCAGCGGCGCCTCGAGATTGAGCTGGATATCGTTTGAAAGCGCTTTCAGTGGAGAGACGTACAGCACCTGGGTGCGGTCCTGCAGGCCATCTTCGCGCAGGCCTTCGCGTACCAGCGCGTCCAGCGCGGCGAGAAATGCAGTGAGGGTCTTGCCGGAGCCGGTCGGTGCGGCGACCAGCGTATGCCGTCCGGCTTGGATCGCCGGCCATGCCGCCGCCTGCGCCGGCGTGGGCGCAGCGAAACGCTGTTCGAACCAGCGGGCAACGGCGGGATGGAAGCGCGTTTGCGCCAACGACATGCGGTCTCCTATAGCGCCGACATGCGGCGCGCCGGCGATGCCACCTGTGCGCATTGTCCACGCGACTGTCTCGCGCCATCGCCTCGGCAATGAAAATGGTGACGTTATCCAGGTAATCAAGCGCATCCACGCGCGAGCGCTTTTTTAGGGATTTTCCCATTAAGCGTTCATCGATCCACATAATGTCTACAACTCGCGCCGCGCAGCGCGGTTATGTTGTCGACGGCATCACGTATCTCGGCCTAGCGTTTGCGAAACACGCACGAGCTTCGTTTCTGGGAACGGAATGCGGCACGGCAACACCAGCGAACAATGGCATCGCCCATCACGCGCGCGGGACGCTCCACACCCCGCGCACGCGATCGCGGCGGCACGCGTTCGGGTCGCCTCCGCCCGTCCCCTTCGATGTCGACCTGCCGTCGCCTCATGGCGTGCGGCAGCGATGGCGGCGGCATCCGCCACCGGGTCCTGCATTGCCGGACTGCGCATGCGTTGCACCTCTCCACCCGCCATCGCCAAGGAGCATCACCAATGGCACAGAGCAGACCGTACCTGACCACCAGTAACGATCTGAGCCAGCGCCGCAACAGCGACGCGCCGCAATCGCTCGGCGTCGCGCCGACCGTCTTCGAAGGCCACGATCCGGCCGCGATCGCACGTGCGCTCAAGCAGTCGGCCGACCTGCACGCACGCCGTCGCACCGGTCCGTATCGCTCGGCCATGTCGATGCTGACCTTCTACATCAATCGCGCCGGCGATCAGTTGTCAGAGCAGCGTCGCCAGATCCTGGAGCAGGCCAAGGACGAGTTGCGCAGCCTGTACGGCAAACCGCGCAAGGGCGACGCCGGCGACAGAGCGTAAGGCGCTCGCGCAGCGTGATGGAGCGATCAGTTCCGCACGCTGCCTACGCCACGCGCATGCCACCCGATTGCCGTCCTCCGACGCATTGCCACATGATGCGGACATGGCCAAGGCATCCGACACTTCGGAGCTCATCCAGCACACCACCGCCGCGACGCAGGACGACGCGGCGCTGCTGTCGCGCATCATCCTGGCGCAGGGCGAGATCGCCGCGGCCGGCGGCGATCCGCTGCAAGTGGTGGACGTGGTCACCCGCCGCGCACAGGAGCTGACCCGCTCCAACGGCGCGGTGGTGGAGATGTGCGACGGCACGGACATGCTGTACTGGTCGGCCAGTGGCGTCGCCGAGCGCCATCTCGGCCTGCGCCTGCCCAGCAGCGGCAGCCTGTCGGGGCTGTGCATGCGGACGGGACAGGTCCTGCGTTGCGACGATTCGGAAATCGATCCGCGGGTCGACCGCGACGCCTGCCGCCGCATCGGCCTGCGCTCGATGCTGGTGGTGCCGCTGCGCTACGGCGACCGCAGCATCGGCGTGCTCAAGGTGCTGGCGCCGCAACCCGACGCCTACAGCGCGCAGGACGTGCGCACGCTGGAACTGCTGGCGACCCTGGTCGGGGCGACGCTGGCGCTGGCGATGGACCGCGCCGCGCTGCAGACCGACGTCGCGCGCCGCCAGGACGTGGAGAAACACGCGTTCCGCGAGAAGGCCGCGATCGCCACCCGCATCCGCGAGACCATCGCCGATGCGCGCCTGCAGATCGTGACCCAGCCGGTGCTGGCGCTGGCATCGCAGCGCATCGTCGGCGTGGAGGCGCTGTCGCGCTTTCCGGCCAATCCGGCATTGCCGCCGCTGCGCTGGTTCGACGACGCGAGCCGGGTCGGGCTGGCACTGGAGCTGGAACTGGCCGCCGCGCGCAAGGCACTGGAACTGCTGGCGCAATTGCCGGCGCCGCTGTACCTGGCGATCAACGTGTCCGCGCCGACGCTGCTGCATCCGCAACTGCAGGCGCTGCTGCACGGCCACGATCTGTCGCGGATCGTGCTGGAGATCACCGAGCAATTGCAGGCGCCCGACTATCCGCGCCTGTCCGAGCACATCGGCCTGCTGCAGCGGCAGGGCCTGCGCATCGCCCTGGACGATGCCGGCACCGGCTTCGCCAGCCTGCGCCACCTGCTGCACCTGGCGCCGGACATCATCAAGCTGGACCTGACCCTGACCCGTGGCATCGACGCCGAACCGCGCCGGCAGCGGCTGGCGATGGCGATCCTGTCCTTCGCCGCGGAAACCAATGCCGACGTGGTGGTCGAAGGCATCGAGACCGAGAGCGAACTGGCGACGCTGCAGGCGCTGGGCGCGCGTTACGGCCAGGGCTACCAGCTCGCCCACCCCGGGCCGCTGTCGGCGCATCTGGCACGCTATCCGGCGATCAGCGACGGCGTCGGCTGAGTGCGTCCACCGCGGGCGCGGCACTGGTCCCTGTTCGGCATCATCCCCGACAAGGCATTGCCATAGATCCTCATCCCGGCCTGGTCGCGGCTGAAGCCGCTCCTACGAAAGCGTGCGCTACGGGCAGCGCGACATCACCCTCGCCGACCCTGGGCCGCTGTCAGCGCACCTGCAGATGCGCTCCAGCGATCGCTGACAGCCTCGGCTAAGTCGCGGGCCAACGCTCCGTCACCCTGTGCAGGAGCGGCTTCAGCCGCGACGGGACGTCACCGTTGACACCCCGTCGCGCCTGCGCAAACGCCAGGCAAGAAAAAAGCGGGCGAAAAGCCCGCTTTTTCCTGAGACGACGCTGGCAGCGTGCGGCTTATTCGGCCGACGCACCCTCGCCTTCTTCCACGGCCTTCATCGACAGGCGGATGCGGCCCTGCTTGTCGACTTCCAGCACCTTGACCTTGACCACGTCGCCTTCCTTCAGCTTGTCGCCGACCTTCTCCACGCGCTCGCTGGAGATCTGCGAGACGTGCACCAGGCCGTCCTTGCCGGGCAGGATGGTCACGAACGCGCCGAAGTCCATGATCTTGGCGACCTTGCCCTCGTAGATGCGGCCCGGCTCGACGTCCGAGGTGATCTGCTCGATGCGCGCCTTGGCGGCCTGCGCGGCGATCGCGTTGACCGAGGCGATGACGATGGTGCCGTCGTCCTGGATGTCGATCTGGGTGCCGGTTTCCTTGGTGATCGCCTGGATGGTCGAACCGCCCTTGCCGATCACTTCGCGGATCTTGTCCGGGTGGATCTTGATCGTCAGCAGGCGCGGCGCGTAGTCGCTCAGCTCCGAACGCGGGGTGGTCAGCGCGCTGGCCATCTCGCCGAGGATGTGCAGGCGGCCGGCCTTGGCCTGGGCCAGGGCCTGCTTCATGATCTCTTCGGTGATGCCTTCGATCTTGATGTCCATCTGCAGCGCGGACACGCCCTCGGCGGTACCGGCGACCTTGAAGTCCATGTCGCCCAGGTGATCTTCATCGCCCAGGATGTCCGACAGCACCACGAAGTCGTTGCCTTCCTTGACCAGACCCATGGCGATACCGGCCACCGGCGCCTTCACCGGCACGCCGGCGTCCATCAGCGCCAGCGACGAGCCGCAGACCGAGGCCATCGACGAGGAACCGTTGGATTCGGTGATTTCCGAGACCACGCGGATGGTGTACGGGAACTCTTCCATGGTCGGCATCACCGCCAGCACGCCGCGCTTGGCGAGGCGGCCGTGGCCGATCTCGCGACGCTTGGGCGCGCCGAAGCGGCCGCATTCGCCCACCGAGTAGGGGGGGAAGTTGTAGTGGAACAGGAAGTTTTCCTTGTACTCGCCGGAGACCGCGTCGATCACCTGGCCGTCGCGGGCGGTGCCCAGGGTGGTGACCACGATCGCCTGGGTCTCGCCGCGGGTGAACAGCGCCGAGCCGTGGGTACGCGGCAGCACGCCGGCCTGCACGCTGATCGGGCGCACGGTGTCCAGCGCACGGCCGTCGATGCGCACCTTGGTGCTCAGCACCGAACCGCGCATGGTCTGGTATTCCAGCTCGCCGAACTCCTTGGACAGGTCCGCAGCGACCCAACCCTCGGCGGCGGCGCGCGGCGCCAGCTGCGCCAGCACGTCCTTCTTGATCGCCGAGATCGCATCGCGGCGCTGCAGCTTGTCGCGCACCTGGAAAGCGGCGGCCAGCTGCTCGCCGACGGCTTCCTTCAGCGCGGCGATCATGGCGTCGTTCTTGGCCGGGGCGACCCACTCGGACGGCTTGGTGCCGGCTTCGACGGTCAGCTCGTTGATGACGTTGATGACCTTCTGCATCTCGCGGTGGCCGAAGGTGACCGCGCCCAGCATCACGTCTTCCGACAGCAGCGCGGCTTCGGATTCGACCATCAGCACCGCGTTGGCGGTACCGGCGACGACCAGCTCCAGCTGCGAGTCCTTCAGCTCCGACACGGTCGGGTTGAGGATGTACTCGCCGTTCTTGTAGCCGACCTTGGCGGCGCCGATCGGACCGTTGAACGGGGTGCCGGCCAGCGACAGCGCGGCCGAGGCGCCGATCAGCGCGGCGATGTCGCCGTCGATGTCCGGGTTCATCGACATCACCGTGGCGATGATCTGCACTTCGTTCTTGTAATCCTCCGGGAACAGCGGACGGATCGGACGGTCGATCAGACGCGAAATCAGCGTCTCCTTCTCGGTCGCACGGCCCTCGCGCTTGAAGAAGCCGCCGGGGATGCGGCCGCCGGCGTAGAACTTCTCCTGATAGTCGACCGTCAGCGGGAAGAAGTCCTGACCTTCGCGCGCGCTCTTGGCGGCGACGGCGGTGACCAGCAGTACGGTGTCGTCCATCTTGACGATGACGGCACCGCCGGCCTGGCGGGCGATCTCGCCGGTTTCGAGGGTGACGGTGTGCTTGCCGTACTGGAAGGTTTTGGTGATTTTTGCCACGGGGTTTCCTTGGATGATGCTGTCTGCAAATGGACCGCTGACGGCCCATGCCGCTGGCGGGTGGCCGGGAGGATCCGGCCGGTGGCGCGGAGCGATCCCCGGGCCACGGTACTACCCAAAACAAAACCGCGGCGCATCGCTGCGCCGCGGTGGGGTTCGTTGCCTCAGCGACGCAGGCCGAGCTTCTCGATCAGCGCCTTGTAGCGCTCGCCATCCTTCTTCTTCAGATAGTCGAGCAGGCTGCGGCGGCGGTTGACCATCTGCAGCAGGCCGCGGCGGCTGTGGTGATCCTTCTTGTGGGTCTTGAAGTGGCCGGTCAGCAGTTCGATGCGGGCGGTCAGCAAGGCGACCTGGACTTCCGGCGAACCGGTGTCGGCAGCGCCGCGCTTGTTTTCTTCGATGACTTTCTGGGTGTCGATGGACATGGGATTTTTCTCTGAGATGCGGGGCCGGCAGGAACGTGCAGAGGACGCACCGCCTGGCTCGCCGATTGCGAAGGATTGCGCCGGAGCGCAGCGTGCCGGAAAGGCCGCGAAATTGTACCGGCCTCGGCTCGGGGGAACAAGGTGTTAAGACAGCGTCATGACTGAACGACAGTCAGGCAACACCCGGCGCGACCGCATCGCGGTCACGGATTGAACATGCGCTGCGGCGCCAGCAGCCCGCTGGCATCGACCTGGCCCAGGCCCAGCGGGATGCCGTCGGCGTCGAACACCGCGGCCAGGCCGGGCGCCCAGGCCGGGTCGCGCAGGCGCTGGCCCATGCGAAAGCGCTGCGCCGCAGCAGGCTCCAGGCGCAGCGGCGGGAAATCGGCCAGGCCCGCGGCCAGGGGCAGCACCAGCGCCTCCAGTGCCGCCGGATCCTGCGCGGCCAGGCGCTGCAGCTGCTCCAGGGTGACCATCTGCGGGTTGCGGAACGGTTCCACCCACAGCCGCCGCAGCGCGACGATGTGCGCACCGCAGCCCAGCGCTTCGCCCAGGTCGCGGGCCAGGCTGCGGATGTAGGTGCCGGACCCGCAAGCCACGTGCAGGCGCAGGCGGTCGCCGGCGTGGGCGAGCACGTCGATCGCGTGCACCTCGACCTCGCGCTCAGGTGCCTCGATCGCCTCGCCGCGGCGCGCCTTGACGTACAGCGGCTCGCCGCCCTGCTTGAGCGCGGAGTAGATCGGCGCGCGCTGGCGGATGCGCCCGCGCAATGGTGCCAGCGCGGCCTCCAACGCCGCCGCATCCAGCGCCGGCACCGGCCGGGTCCGCAGCACGGCGCCCTCGGCATCGTCGCTGTCGGTGGTGACGCCGAGCACGACCTCCGCTTCGTAGGCCTTGGCTGAGCCGAGCAGCAGCCCGGCCAGCTTGGTCGCCTCGCCGAAGCACAGCGGCAGCAGCCCGGTGGCGAGTGGATCCAGGCTGCCGGTGTGGCCGCCCTTCTCCGCACGGAACAGCCGCCGCGCCGCCTGCAGCGCCGCGTTGGAACTCATGCCGATCGGCTTGTCGAGCAGCACGATGCCATCGAGGCGACGGAAGACGATGCGGGGCAGGCGCGGGCCGAAGACGGGCATGGGATGCGGGCGGGAATTGGGGATTGGGGATTCGGGATTGGCGAATCCGGCATCTACCGGGCGCTTGCGAGCGACACAGGCAGATAGCGAAGGCACGCACAACAGCGGGCCGGTTGCGGATGAAGCAGCGCCGCGATCGCGGCGGCGGTGCGAAACGCTTGCGTTCGATGTTTCCGTTCGCGCAGCAGACGCCGATGCCGGAGCATCGGCGGTGGACTCAGTCCTTGCGCGGCGTTGCTTCGCCGTCGTCGGCGGCACGACCGTCGTCGTCCTGACCCTGCTGCAGTTCCGGCATGTCGCGCAGCAGATTGTCGATGCGCTCGCCGCGATCGACCGAATCGTCGTAGTGGAAGTGCAGTTCGGGCACATGGCGCAGCTTCATCGCCCGCGCCAGTTCGCTGCGCAGCTGCGGCGCCAGCTCCTTCAGGCCCTTGACCGCCTCGGCCGAGCGCTCCTGCATCAGCGCGGTGACGAACACCTTTGCATGGGCCAGATCGCGGGTGACTTCGACGTCGGACACGCTGACCGACGGCAGGCCATGATCGCGCACGGCCGCATGCACGATCGTGCCGAGGTCGCGACGGATCTGCGCAGACACGCGATCGGTACGGTGAAAGGATTTGGTGGGCATGACTGAAGCTCTCTCTTTTGCAAAGACGGGAGCGGGAGAGACTCGCAAAAGCGACACGCACGTAGCGCACCGCTTTTACGAATCCCCAATCCCGATTCCCGAATCCCGGCTCTTACAGCGTACGCTGCACTTCGATGCGCTCGAAGCACTCGATCTGGTCGCCGGCCTTGACGTCGTTGTAGGCCTTCACGCCGATACCACACTCGGTGCCGTTGCGCACTTCGTCGACGTTCTCCTTGAAGCGACGCAGCGATTCCAGCTCGCCCTCGAACACCACGGTGTTGTCGCGCAGCACGCGGATCGGCTTGTTGCGCTTGACCACGCCCTCCACGACCATGCAGCCGGCGACGGCGCCGAACTTGGAGCTGCGGAACACGTCGCGCACCTGGGCGATACCGATGATCTCTTCGCGGATCTCCACGCCCAGCAGGCCGGACGCCACCTGCTTCACCTGGTCGATCACGTCGTAGATGATCGAGAAGTAACGCAGGTCGATGCCGTTGGTCTCGATGATGCGCCGCGCCGAGGCGTCGGCACGCACGTTGAAGCCGATCACCGTGGCCTTGGAGGCCAGCGCCGAATTCGCATCGGACTCGGTGATGCCGCCCACGCCGGAGTGGATCACGTTGATGCGGATCTGCTCGTTGGACAGCGCGGTCAGCGACTGCTTCAGCGCTTCCACCGAACCCTGCACGTCGGCCTTGATCACCAGGTTCAGCGACAGCTGGCCCTCGCCCTTGCCGAGCTGCGACATGATGTCTTCCATGCGGCTACCCGCCGAGGACACCAGGCGCGATTCGCGGCGCTTGGTCTCGCGCTGTTGCGCCACGTCCTTGGCCAGGCGCTCGTCGTCGACGACCACGAAGTCGTCGCCGGCATCCGGCACGCCGGACAGGCCGAGCACCTGCACCGGGATCGACGGACCCGCTGAATCGGGCTGCTTGCCGGTCTCGTCGAACAGCGCACGCACGCGGCCGTACTGGATGCCGCACACCAGGTAGTCGCCCTTCTTCAGCGCGCCCTGCTGCACCAGCACCGTCGCCACCGGGCCGCGGCCCTTGTCCAGCGAGGACTCGATCACCACGCCGCTGGCGCGGCCTTCGGCCACCGCCCGCAGTTCCAGCACTTCGGCCTGCAGCGAGATCGCGTCCAGCAGCACGTCGATGCCCTGGCCGGTCTTGGCCGAGAGTTCGACGAACTGGGTGTCGCCGCCGAATTCTTCTGCGACCACATCCTGCGCGAGCAGTTCGTTCTTGACCCGCAGCGGATCGGCACCGGACTTGTCGATCTTGTTGACCGCCACGATCAGCGGCACGCCGGCCGCCTTCGCATGCTTGACCGCCTCGACCGTCTGCGGCATCACGCCGTCGTCGGCCGCGACCACCAGCACCACGATGTCGGTGAGCTTGGCGCCGCGCGCGCGCATCGAGGTGAACGCAGCATGGCCCGGGGTATCCAGGAAGCTGATGACGCCGCGGTCGGTCTCGACGTGGTACGCGCCGATGTGCTGGGTGATGCCGCCGGCTTCGCCGGAGGCGACCTTGGTGCGGCGGATGTAGTCCAGCAGCGAGGTCTTGCCGTGGTCGACGTGGCCCATGATGGTGACCACCGGCGGCCGCGGCAGCTTCTCGCCCTGCGCGTCCTCGGTGTGCGCCAGCAGCGCGTCCTCGGCGTCGGCACTGCCCGCACGCACCGGCTTGTGGCCGAGCTCTTCGGTCACCAGCGCCGCGGTGTCGTGGTCGATGGACTGGGTGATGGTGGCCATCACGCCCATCTTGAACAGCGCCTTGACCACGTCGCCGCCCTTCAGCGCGAGCTTCTGCGCCAGGTCGGCCACGGTGATGGTGTCGCCGATCGCCACTTCGCGCACCACCGGCGCGGTGGGACGCTCGAAGCCGTGCGCGCCGCCGCCGCTGCGCGACGGTTCGGCCTGGCGACGGCCGCCGCTGTGGCTGCCGCCGCGCGGCTTGCCGCGCACGTTGGAACGGCGCGCGCGGTCGGCCGCGGACAGATGCAGCTGGCCGGCGAAACGGCTGGTGCTGTCGTCGTCCTCGACCCCGGCGACCATCACGTGCGAGCCGCGGGTCTTGTGCTTGTTGTTGGCATTGTTGCGGTCGTCGCTGCGCGGCGCGGCCGGCTTGGCCGGATGCGCGGCACCGGCCGGACGCGGCGCCATCGGCGGACGCGGCGCGCGCGGCGCGGCGGCGGCGTTGCGGTCGGCGGCAGGCGCGGACGGCGCCGCAGCCGGCGGCGCCGACTCGGCGTCCAGCGCGGCCTGGGCCGCACGCTGCTCGGCCTCGGCGCGCTCGCGCGCGTCCTGCTCGGCCTTGCGCTTGCGCTCGATTTCCTCGACGCGCGCACGGTCCTGCTCGGCGAGCTTCTGCTGCTCGGCCAGGTTGCGCTGCTTGGATTCCTCCAGCTTGCGCAGGATCTCGGCGCGCTCGTCGTCCACCCGTCCGCCCGCGGACGGCGCCGCACGCTCGGCGGCCAAGTCCTCGGCCGACTTCACGTAGGTGCGCTTCTGCCGGACCTCGACATTGACCGTGGTCTTGCTGCGCCCGGCGCTGACCGTCACTTCCTGCAGCTTGCGCCGGTTCAGGGTGATCTTCTTCGGCGCCGCCTGGGCCTCTTCCTCGACCGGCTTGTCGGTCTTGCCGTGGGTACGGCGCAGGAAGCCCAGCAGCTTCATCTTTTCGGTGCTGGTGACGACCTGGTCGGGACCGCTGAACTTCATCCCGGCGTCGGCCAGTTGAACCAGCAGTTTCTCGACCGGCGTGTTCACCAGTTCGGCCAGCTTGCGGATGGTGGTTTGCTGCGACATTCGGATCCTATGATCTGGTTGGCGCCCCCTCGCCGCGTGCGAAGGTAGCGCGGATTCTAAGCCCTGATCGGGTCAGGGCGGCATTCATCGCTGACTCATTCGCCGCGCTCCAGGCGGGCGATCTCCTCGGCGCGGGCGGCCAGGATCAGGGCCGCGGCGCGGTCCTTGTCCAGGTCCTCGATGCCGAACTCGAGGATTTCGTCGGCAGCCAGATCCGACAGGTCCTCACTTGTCCGTACGCCATGGCCGGCCAGCGCGTAGGCGGTGGCTTCGTCCATGCCCGGCAGCGACAGCAGGTCCGCCGCCGGCACGCCGTCGTCGTCGCTCTCCTCGGCGGCCAGCGCCTCGTTGAGCAGTGCGTCGCGGGCACGGGCACGCAGTTCCTCGACGATGTCCTCGTCGAAGCCTTCCACCGCCAGCAGCTCGCCGACCGGCACGTAGGCGATTTCCTCGACCGAGTTGAAGCCCTCGGCGACCAGGATCGCGGCGATCTCCTCGTCCACTTCCAGCTTGTCCATGAACAGCTGGCGGGCCACGGCCTGCTCGGCCTCGGACTTGGCCGCGACCTGCTCGGCAGTCATCACGTTGAGCTGCCAGCCGGTCAGGCGGCTGGCCAGGCGCACGTTCTGGCCGCCCTTGCCGATCGCCTGGGCCAGGCGATCTTCCGCCACCGCCAGGTCCATCGAGTGCTTCTCTTCATCGACGATGATCGACTGCACCTCGGCCGGCGCCATCGCGTTGATGACGAAGTTGGCCGGATTGTCGTTCCACAGCACGATGTCCACGCGCTCGCCGTTGAGCTCGTTGGACACCGCCTGCACGCGCGAGCCGCGCATGCCGATGCAGGCGCCGATCGGGTCGGTGCGGGTGTCGTGCGCCAGCACCGCGATCTTGGCGCGGTCGCCCGGATCGCGTGCGCAGGCCTTGATCTCGACCAGGCCCTGGCCCACTTCCGGCACTTCCAGCTTGAACAGCTCGATCATGAATTCCGGCGCGGCGCGGCTGATGAACAGCTGCGGGCCGCGCGGCTCCGAACGCACTTCGGCCAGGTAGCCGCGCACGCGGTCGCCGGCGCGCAGCACGTCGCGCGGGATGCCCTTGTCCTTGGGGATGAAGGCCTCGGCGTTGCCGCCCAGGTCCACATAGATGTTGCCGCGCTCGGCGCGCTTGACCACGCCGGTGACCAGTTCGCCGACGCGATCCTTCCACGCGTCCACCACCTGCTGGCGCTCGGCCTCGCGCACGCGCTGCACGATCACCTGCTTGGCGGCCTGCGCGGCGATGCGGCCGAAGTCCGGATTCTCGATCTGCTCTTCGATGTAGTCGCCGACGTCCACGCCCTCGGCCTCGTCGACCGCGTCCATCAGGCGGATCTGCCGATCGGGCGACTCCATCACCACGTCGTCGGCCACCACTTCCCAACGCCGGAAGGTCTCGTAGGTGCCGTCCTTGTGGTCGATGGTGACGCGCGTCAGCACGTCCTGGTCGGGGTAGCGCTTCTTCGCCGCCGACGCCAATGCGGCCTCGATCGCGTCGAAGATCACTTCGCGCGGCACGCCCTTTTCGTTGGCCACCGCGTCGACTACCAGCAACAGTTCCTTGCTCATTCTTTCGCTCCGCGCGCAGCCTCGTCGGCCGCCGGTTCGTTGGATGGTTTCTTATTGGATTTTGCGTTCTTGCCGGCCGGCTTCGGACCCTTGCCCGGCTTGGTCGGCGCCAGGCCCAGCGCCGCCCAGTCGGGCATGATCCGCGCCTTGTCGATGTTGTCGAAGTCCACCGCCAGTTCGGCACCGTCGACCTCGAAGGTGATACGGCCGGCAGCGGCGTCGGCCTGCACGATACGCCCTTGCAGGCGCCGACGGCCCTGCTGTGGCAACTTCAACACCACCTTGGCCGATTCGCCCAGGTGGCGGGAGAACTGTTCGGCACTGAACAGCGGCCGGTCAACGCCCGGCGAG
This sequence comes from Xanthomonas sp. NCPPB 1128, assembly GCF_001043115.1. GTDB lineage: Bacteria > Pseudomonadota > Gammaproteobacteria > Xanthomonadales > Xanthomonadaceae > Xanthomonas_A. The sequence goes on from NZ_LFME01000003.1 coordinate 138,594, forward strand.
GACACTTCCAGCGTGTAGTTGCCGCTGATCGGGTCTTCCACGTCCAGTTGCGCCGAGACCTCGCGGCTGACCCGCTCGCAATCGTCGATATTGACGATGCGCTCGGGCTGCTCGGCCAGCGGCACGTCGATGTACAGGCGCAGCGTGGCGCCGCCTGGGGCCGGCAGATATTCCGCGCCCAGCAGTTCCAGGCCCAACGCATCCACGGTCGGGCCCAGCAACGTCGCGATTTCGTTTGCCTTGTCGCTCACAGCCTGCCTTGCATCTGAAGGGTTGAAGTATCGGTTGCGTGCATTTCCCGGACCCCGGAAACGACAAAGGGCCCTCTGGGCCCCTTGTCCGGTAAAACTCCGGTCACGCTGGATTCCGGTTGCGACGACGGGAACATGCGTCATCGCGAAGCCCAAACTTTCCTGCCGCAGACAACCGATGCACTGGTTGCCGCTGCAGACAAAGATGGTAGCGGGGGCAGGATTTGAACCTGCGACCTTCGGGTTATGAGCCCGACGAGCTGCCAGACTGCTCCACCCCGCAGCAGAAGCGGAATTATGAAGAATCAGTGCGTCGATTGCAAGCCCTGATTTTCATCTCGATGCGGTAGCGACGCTGCCGTTCGAAGGACGCCATGATAACCGCACACGATGGAAAGCGAAACAACAATCGCATCGCCGAATGCAAAAACGCCAACGCCGCCTTGCGGCGGCGTTGGCGGAAACAGCGGGAAAACCGCGCTTTCGCGCGATCAGGCCAGGTGCGCGAAGGCGCGCTGGCACCACGCCATCAGCGGGCTCCAGGCCAGGCCGAAGGCCAGCAGGCCCAGCGCGTTGACGCCCAGCGCCACGCCCAGCACGCGGTCGTCGTTGGCCGGCAGCGGCGTGCCGACCGGTTCGTCGAAATACATCACCTTGATCACGCGCAGGTAGTAGAACGCGCCGATCACCGCGCACAGCACCGACAGCACCGCCAGGCCGGTCCACCACAGGTTCTGATCGGGCACCGCGACCACCGCGCCCAGCACCGCCAACTTGGCCCAGAAGCCCAGGAACGGCGGCACGCCGGCCAGCGAGGCCATGATGCACAGGACCAGCAGCGCCATCCACGGGTTGCGCGCGTTCAGGCCCTTGAAGTCGTCGATGTTCTCGGCCTCGAAGCCCTTGCGCGACAGCGCGATGATCGCGCCGAACGAAGCCGTCGACATCACCGCGTAGCAGATCGCGTAGAACAGTGCCGCCGCGTAGCCGCGCTCGCCGCCACCGGCCACGCCCAGCAGCAGGAAGCCGATGTGCGAGACCGTGGAGTACGCCAGCATGCGCTTGAGGTTGCTCTGCGCCACCGCCATCAGGTTGCCGACCACCAGCGACAGCGCCGCCAGGCCGCCGATCACCCAGTGCCACTGCGCCGCCAGCGGGCCCACGCCCACTTCCAGCAGGCGATAGGCCATGCCGAACGCGGCCAGCTTGGACGCCGAGCTGATGAACAGCGCGATCGGCGCCGGGGCGCCCTGGTAGACGTCCGGCAGCCACATGTGGAACGGCGCGGCGCCGAGCTTGAAGGCGACGCCGGCGATCATGAACACGGTGCCGGTGAGCAGCAGCATGTGCTCGCGGCCGTTGCCGATCGCCTCGTGGATGCCGCTCAGGCTCAGCGTGCCGGTGGCGCCGTAGATCAGCGACATGCCGTACAGCAGCAGGCCCGAGGCCAGCGAACCGAGCACGATGTACTTCATCGCCGCTTCGGTGGCCATGCCGTTGTCGCGGTTGGAGGCGACCAGCGCGTAGGAGCACAGCGCCAGCAGTTCAAGGCCCAGGTAGACCATCAGCAGGCTGCCGGCCGAGACCAGGATCATCATGCCGACCGTGGCGAACAGCACCAGCACCGGGATCTCGCCCTGGTACAGCTTGCGCTCGCGCAGGTAGCTCCAGCCGTAGATCAGGGTCAGCGCGCTGAGGCCGACGATCACCGTCTTCATCACGTCGGCGGCGGCGTCGCGCACGAACATGCCGTTGAACACCTCGCCCTGCCCGCCCACGCCGGCCAGCAGCATCGCGAACACCGCGACCAGGATCGCCACCGAGACGATGTGGGTCCAGGCCTTGTTGCGCTCGCTGATGAACAGATCGAGCATCAGCAGGAAGAAGGCACCGGCGGTCAGCACCAGCTCGGGCAGCAGGGGCGGCAGGTCGACGGTGGTCAGAGGCAGCAGCGCAGGGGTGGTCATCATCAAATCTCTGGAATCAATACGCTCGACGGCCGCTTACAGCTTGCTGGTGGCGATCTGCGCCGCCAGCTTCGCGATCGAGGGCTCCATCAGGTCGGTCAACGGCTTCGGATACAGGCCCAGGGCCAGCACGCCGGCGGCGAACACGCCCAGCACCAGCGCCTCGCGGCCGTTGATGTCCTTCAGCTCGGCCACGTGCGCATTGGCGACCTCGCCGAAGAACACGCGCTTGTAGAGCCACAGGGTGTAGGCAGCGGTGATCACCAGGGTGGTCGCCGCGCCGAAGGCCAGCAGCGGATGCGCCTGGAAGCTGGCCATGATGACCATGAACTCGCCGACGAAGCCGCTGGTACCCGGCAGACCCGCGTTGGCCATGAAGAACAGCATCGCGAAGGTCGCGAACCACGGCATCACGTTGACCACGCCGCCGTAGTCGGCGATGCGGCGGGTGTGCATGCGGTCGTACAGCACGCCGACGCAGGAGAACATCGCGCCGGACACGAAGCCGTGCGAGATCATCTGCACCATCGCGCCCTGCAGGCCCAGCCGGGCCGCATCGGTGCTGCCGAAGCCGACCAGGGCGAAGGCGACGAAGGTGCCGAGGGTGACGAAGCCCATGTGCGCGATCGACGAGTACGCGATCAGCTTCTTCATGTCGTCCAGGACCAGCGCGACCAGGCCGACGTAGATCACCGCGATCAGCGACAGCGCGATCACCAGCCACGCCCACTCGTTGCTGGCGTCGGGCAGGATCGGCAGGTTGAAGCGCAGGAAGCCGTAACCGCCGATCTTCAGCGCGATCGCCGCCAGGATCACCGAACCGGCGGTCGGCGCTTCCACGTGCGCGTCCGGCAGCCAGGTGTGCACCGGGAACATCGGTACCTTGACCGCGAAGGCGATCAGGAAAGCGAAGAACAGCCAGGTCTGTTCCTTGGAGGTCAGCGACAGCTGGTAGAGGTCGGCGAGCTGGAAGCTGCCGCCCTTCAGGTACAGGTAGATCAACCCGACCAGCATCAGCACCGAGCCGAGGAAGGTGTACAGGAAGAACTTGACCGCGGCGTAGATGCGGCGCGGGCCGCCCCAGATGCCGATGATCAGGAACATCGGGATCAGCATCGCCTCGAAGAACACGTAGAACAGCATCGCGTCGGTGGCCGAGAAGATGCCGACGGTGACGCCTTCCAGGATCAGGAACGCGGCCACGTACTGGTTGACGCGCTTGTCGATCGAGGTCCACGCGCCGATCAGCGCCAGCACCGTGACCAGTGTGGTCAGCACGATCAGCGCCACCGCGATGCCGTCGGCGCCGAGGTTGTAGCCGATGTCGTATGCCGGGATCCAGGCATGGGTCTCGACGAACTGCAGCGCGTCGCTGGCGTAGTCGAACCCGGTGAGCAGCGGCAGGCTGAGCGCAAAGGTCAGCAACGCCACCAGCAGCGACGCCCAGCGCGCCGCACGCGCATCACGCAGGGCGAGCACCAGGGCGCCGCCGATGATCGGCAGCCAGATCAGGATGGAGAGTAGAGGCCAGTTCGACACGTGTTCTTATTCCGTACAGGTCAACGCCAGAAATGCATCAGCACGCCCAGCAGGGCAATGAGACCGACGATCATCGCGAAGGCGTAGTGATAGAGGAAACCGGATTGCGTGCGACGCAGCAGGTTGGCCGCCAGGTCGATCACGCGCGCGGTGCCGTTGACCATGACGCCGTCCACGACATGCGTATCCACCGCGCGCGACACCTTGCCCAGGCGCACGCCGCCGCCGGCGAAACCGCCGATCCAGAGCTTGTCGAAACCGTACTTGTTCTCGAGGATCCACACCGGCACCGAGAAGGTCTTGCGCGCCTTCGCTGCCAGCTCCGGCTTCCACAGGTACAGGATCCAGGCCAGGGCGAAACCGGCCAGGGTCAGGAAGAACGGCGGCTGGGTCAGGCCGTGCAGGGCGAACGCGACCGGGCCGTGGAACTCTTCGGCCAGCGCGCCGACGGTGTCGCGCGCCGGATCGTAGAAATCGACGATGCCGGTGAAGAAGCTGACCGCCTGGCCCTTGATCGCCGCCGCGGCATGGTGCCCCGCCCAGTCGGTGCCGAACAGCATCGGCCCGATGGTGAAGAAACCGATCGCGATCGACGGAATCGCCAGCAGGATCAGCGGCACCGTCACCACCCACGGCGACTCGTGCGGTTCGTGCGCGCCATGATGGCCGTGGTGGTCGTCATGCGCATGCGCGTCGTGCGCATCGTGTGCGTGGGACTGCGCCTCGGCGTCGGTATGCGCGCTGTCGTGGTGGGCGTGCACGTCGTGCGCATGCGCATCGCGGAAGCGCTCCTGGCCGTGGAAGGTCAGGAACAGCAGGCGGAAGCTGTAGAAGCTGGTGATCAGCACGCCGCCGAGCACGGCCCAGTAGCCGTAGGTCGCGATCCAGCTATGCGAGGTGTGCGCATGGTGCGCGGCCGCCTCAATGATGGTGTCCTTGGAGTAGAAGCCGGCGAAGAACGGGGTGCCGACCAGCGCCAGGGTGCCGATCACGCTGGTCCAGTAGGTGATCGGCATGTACTTGCGCAGGCCGCCCATCTTGCGCATGTCCTGCTCGTGGTGCATGCCGATGATCACCGAGCCGGCCGCCAGGAACAGCAGCGCCTTGAAGAAGGCATGGGTCATCAGGTGGAACACCGCCGCCGAGTACGCCGACACGCCCAGCGCCACGGTCATGTAGCCCAGCTGCGACAGCGTCGAGTAGGCGACCACGCGCTTGATGTCGTTCTGCACGATGCCGATCAGGCCGGTGAAGAACGCGGTGGTGGCGCCGACGACCAGCACGAAGTTCAGCGCGGTCTGCGACAGTTCGAACAGCGGCGACATGCGCGCCACCATGAAGATGCCGGCGGTGACCATGGTCGCGGCGTGGATCAGCGCCGAGATCGGGGTCGGGCCTTCCATCGAGTCCGGCAGCCACACGTGCAGCGGCACCTGCGCCGACTTGCCCATGGCGCCGATGAACAGGCACACGCAGATGATGGTGGAGACGTTCCAGGCATGGCCCTGGAACAGCTGCACCTGGGCCAGGCCGCCAGCGGCCTCGTTGCCCAGCACCGCGGTGGCGTTGGCGAACACGCTGGCGTAGTCCAGCGTGCCGAACCACAGCAGCACGCCAGCGATGCCGAGGATGAAGCCGAAGTCGCCGACGCGGTTGACCAGGAACGCCTTCATGTTGGCGAACACCGCGGTCGGGCGCTTGAACCAGAAGCCGATCAGCAGGTACGACACCAGGCCCACCGCTTCCCAGCCGAAGAACAGCTGCAGGAAGTTGTTGCTCATCACCAGGCTCAGCATCGAGAAGGTGAACAGCGAGATGTAGCTGAAGAAGCGCTGGTAGCCCGGATCGTCGGCCATGTAGCCGATGGTGTAGATGTGCACCAGCAGCGACACGAAGGTCACCACCACCATCATCATCGCGGTCAGGCGGTCGACCATGAAGCCGACGTGGGCCGAATAGTGGCCGACCTCGAAGAAGGTGTAGAGGTTCTGGTTGAACGGCGAGGCGCCCTGCCCGACCAACTGGTACAGGGTCCAGCACGACAGCGCGCAGCTGACCGCGACGCCGAGGATGGTGGCGAACTGCGCGCCCTTGCGGCCGACCTGACGGCCGAACAGGCCGGCGAAGATGCTGCCGACCAGCGGGGCCAGCACCACCGCGATCAGCAGACTCTTGGAGAGCGTAATTTCCATCTGCAGGTCAGCCCTTCAGCGAATCGACTTCGGCCACGTTGATCGTGTGGCGGGTACGGAACAGCGTCACCAGGATCGCGAGGCCGATGGCGGCTTCGGCCGCGGCCACGGTCAGGATGAAGAACACGAACAACTGGCCGGCGGCGTCGCCGAGTTCGCGCGAGAAGGCGACGAAGTTGATGTTGACCGACAGCAGCATCAGCTCGATCGACATCAGCAGCACGATGACGTTCTTGCGGTTGAGGAAGATGCCGGCCAGGGCGATGCAGAACAGCACCGCGCCGAGCGCCAGCAGATGGCCTAGGGAGATCATGGCTGGCCCTCCTGCGATGCCGGCGGAGTGTGGAGCGTGGGCTTCTCGGCGGCCATCTTGACCATGCGCAGACGGTCGCCGGCCTTGACCCGCGACTGCTCGCCCGGGTTCTGGGTCTTGATGCCGGTGCGCTTGCGCAGGGTCAGCATCACCGCGGCCACGACCGCCACGGTCAGGATGATCGCGGCGAATTCGAACGGCAGCAGGAACTGGGTGAACAGGGTCTTGGCCAGCCAGGTGATGTTGGAGGTCGCGGCGGCCTGCGCCGCGGCGTTGTCGGCCGGGAACGGCGCCGCGCTGCGCGCCTTGACCCCGATCAGGGTGACCATCTGCACCAGCATCGCCACTGCCACCACCAGGCCGACCGGCAGGTAGCGCACCCAGCCCTCGCGCATGCGGGCGGTGTCGATGTCCAGCATCATCACCACGAACAGGAACAGCACCATCACCGCGCCGACGTAGACCAGCACCAGGGTCACGCCGAGGAACTCGGCGCCCACCAGCAGCCACACGCAGGCGATGGAGAAGAACGTCAGGATCAGGCACAGCACCGCGTACACGGGGTTGCGCACGCTGATCACCGCGCCGGCGGCGACCGCGGCGATGGTGGCGAAGATCCAGAAAGCGATATTGACCCAATCCATTTCGGAACCTCAGCGGAAGGGAGCGTCGGCGGCGCGGCGCTCGGCGATCTCGGCCTCGAGCCGGTCTCCGATCGCCAGCAACTGCGGCTTGGTGACGATGTTCTCGCCGCGCTTTTCGAAGTGGTACTCCAGCACCTGGGTCTCCACGATCGAATCCACCGGGCAGCTTTCCTCGCAGAAGCCGCAGTAGATGCACTTGAACAGGTCGATGTCGTAGCGAGTGGTGCGGCGGGTGCCGTCCTCGCGCTTGGTCGAGTCGATGGTAATCGCCAGCGCCGGGCACACCGCCTCACACAGCTTGCAGGCGATGCAGCGCTCTTCGCCGTTGGGATAGCGGCGCAGCGCGTGCAGGCCACGGAAGCGCGGCGACTGCGGGAACTTCTCCATCGGGTACAGCACGGTGTACTTGGGACGGAACGTGTACTTCAAGGTCAGCCACAGGCCGCCGAGCAGCTCGAGCAGCAGCAGGCTCTTGAAGTAATGGGTGATTTTATTCATCGCTTACACGCCCTTCTGGATCACGCCGTAGAACACCATCAATGCCGTCACCGCGATCCACACGATCGTCAGCGGGATGAACACCTTCCAGCCCAGGCGCATGATCTGGTCGTAGCGGTAGCGCGGGAAGCTGGCGCGGAACCAGATGTACGCGCTGGCGAAGAACAGCACCTTCATCAGCAGCCACGGCCAGCCGCCGGTCCAGATCCAGTTGACCCACGGCGAGACGTCCGCGGTGACCCAGCCCTGGATCGGGCTCAGCCAGCCACCCAGGAAGAAGATCGAGACCAGGAAGCTGACCAGGATCATGTTGGCGTATTCAGCCAGGAAGAACAGCGCGAACGCACCGCCCGAATACTCGACCATATGGCCGGCGACGATTTCCGACTCGCCTTCGACCACGTCGAACGGCGCGCGGTTGGTCTCGGCCACGCCGGACACCCAGTACACGATGAACAGCGGGAACAGCGGGATCAGGAACCAGTCGAAGAACCCGGAGCTGCCGGCCTGTGCCTGCACGATCGTGCTCAGGTTCAGGCTGCCGGCGGCGATCATGACACCGACCAGGGCGAAGCCCATCGCGATTTCGTAGCTGACCACCTGCGCGGCCGAGCGCATCGCGCCGAGGAAGGCGTACTTGGAGTTGGACGCCCAGCCGGCCAGGATGATGCCGTACACGCCGAGCGAGGTCATCGCCAGCAGGTACAGCAGGCCGGCGTTGGCGTTGGACAGCACCAGCTTGGCGTCGAACGGCACCACCGCCCAGGCGGCGAAGGCAGGCGCCAGGGTGATCAGCGGCGCGATCACGAACATCGCTTTGTGCGAGCTGCTGGGCTGGATGATTTCCTTGAACAGCAGTTTGAAGACGTCGGCGAAGGCCTGGAAGATGCCCATGCCCACGTACATCGGCCCGTGGCGCACGTGCATCCAGCCGATCAGCTTGCGCTCCCAGACCACGTAGAACGCCACCGAGATGATCACCGGCATGGCGATCAGCAGGATCTTCAGCACGATCCACAGGACCACGCCGAGGGCGCCCAGGCCGAGGAACCACTGGTGCAGCGGGTCGACCACGTTCAACAGCATCTCGTTCATGCAGCCACCACCGTCACCCGACCGGCGCCCAGCGGCGCAGTCGCGCCGTGGCCCGTTTCGATCCAGGCCGCGCCCGGCGCGACCCGCTTGTCCGTCGCCAGCGGCAACGTGGCGCTACCCGCCGCGGTGCCGACCTTGACCATCTGTCCGTCGCGCAGGCCCAGGCGCGCCGCCTCGTCCGGATGCAGCGCAATGCCCGGCGCGCGGTTCAGCGGATGCTGCTGCAGCGCCTGCGCGCGGCGCACCACCGCATCGGTGCGGTAGATCGCCGGACTGGCGGCCAGCTCCAGGCCCTCGTCCTGGCGTGCCGGCTGCGCAGAGCTCGCCGCGGCGACCTCGCGCGGCTGCAGGCCATCGCGCAGCCCGGCCAGGTCGATGAACGCGAAGCCCTGCAGGCCCAGCTCGCCGCCGAGCGCGCGCAGCACGCGCCAGCCCTCGCGGGCCTCGCCCGGCAGCTTGCCGCCGGCGCGGGTGCGCTGGTCGCTGCCGTTGAGGTTGGTCAGCGTCGCCTCGATTTCCGGCAGCGCGCCGATCGGCAGGATCACGTCGGCCACGTCGCGAGTGGAGGCGCAGGCGAAGTGACTGAACGCCACCACCTTGGCACCGGCCAGCGCGCTGCGCGCGGCGGCGGCGTCGGCGAAGTCCAGACCCGGCTCCAGGCCGTACAGCACGTAGGCGCTGCGCGGCTCGGACAGCATCGCCGCGGCGTTGCGCCCGCGCGGCAGCACGCCGTAGCGCGACAGGCCGAGCGCGTTGGCGCCCTGCGGGATGCGGCACAGCGCCGCGCCGGTGGCGGCGGCGAAGTCGCGCGCGGCCGCACGCAGCGCGGCAGCCTGCGGATGGTTCTCGACCAGCGCGCCGACGATCAGCACCGCGCGGTCGGCGCCCTGCACCGCGTCGCGCAGCGCGCCATCGGCCAGCGCCTCGGCGAACTTCGACGGCGCCACGATCTGGCGGCCGGCCTGGTCGAAGGCCACGTCGAAATCGACCGGATTGATCGAATACAGCTTGGTCTGGCGCTGCATCCGCGCCTTGCGCAGGCGTGCATGCAGCAGCGGCAGTTCATGGCGCAGGTTGCTGCCCAGGATCACCACCACGTCGGCCTGCTCGATCTCCGCCAGCGGCAGCGCGAACGGCTCGGCCAGCGCGGCATCGGAGAAGTCGCGGTTGTACACGCGGTGATCGAGGTTGCCGCTGTCCAGGCCCTCGGCCAGGCGCGCCAGCAGCGCGCCCTCCTCGTTGGAGGTGGACGGATGCGCGAGCACGCCCAGCGCGTCGCCGCGGTTGGCCTTGAGGATCTCGCTCGCGGCGGACAGCCCTTCGGCCCACGACACCTCGCGCCACTGCCCGTCGACCTTGCGCAGCGGCCGCAGTGCGCGGTCCTCGGCGTACAGGCCCTGGTGCGAGTAGCGGTCGCGGTCGGACAGCCAGCACTCGTTGACCGCCTCGTTGTCGCGCGGCACGGTGCGCAGCACTTCACCGCGGCGCACGTGCAGGAACAGGTTGGAACCCATCGCGTCGTGGTAGCCCAGCGACTCGCGCGCCACCAGTTCCCAGGGCCGCGCGCGGAACTGGAACACCTTGTTGGTCAGCGCGCCGACCGGGCACACGTCGACCACGTTGCCGGACAGCTCGGTGGTCAGCGGCTTGCCGTCGTAGGTGCCGATCTGCAGGTTCTCGCCGCGGTACATGCCGCCCAGCTCGTAGGTGCCGGCGATGTCCGCGGTGAAGCGCACACAGCGGGTGCACTGGATGCAGCGGGTCATCTCGGTGGCGACCAGCGGCCCGATGTCCTCGTCCGGCACCACGCGCTTGCGCTCGTTGAAGCGGCTGACCGAGCGGCCATAGCCCAGCGACACGTCCTGCAGCTCGCACTCGCCACCCTGATCGCAGATCGGGCAGTCCAGCGGATGGTTGATCAGCAGGAATTCCATGACGCTGCGCTGGTACTTCAGCGCCTTGTCGCTGCGGGTCTGCACCTTCATGCCGTCCATGACCGGCGTGGCGCAGGCCGGCGACGGCTTGGGCGACTTCTCGACGTCGACCAGGCACATGCGGCAGTTGGCCGCGATCGGCAGCTTCTCGTGATAGCAGAAGCGCGGGATCGGGATGCCGGCCTTGTCGGCGGCCTGGATGATCATCGAGCCCTTCGGCACGACCAGCGACTGGCCGTCGATCTCGACGGTCACATGGCCTTCCGGCACGACCGCGGGGGTCGCGCCGGGATTGTTGGGTTGCGCGCTCATGCGGCGGCTGCCTCCACCTTCTTGCCGTCAACCATCGAATGACCGTTGACGATGTAGTACTCGAATTCGTCCCAGAACTGGCGCAGGAAGCCCTGGATCGGCCAGGCCGCCGCTTCGCCGAAGGCGCAGATGGTGTGGCCTTCGATCTGCCCGGCGACGGTGCGCAGCTGGTGCAGGTCTTCCATCGTGGCCTTGCCGGCGACGATGCGCTCCAGCACGCGGTGCATCCAGCCGGTGCCTTCGCGGCACGGGGTGCACTGGCCGCAGGACTCCTTGTGGAAGAACTGCGAGATGCGGCAGGCGAACTTCACGCAGCACACGCTGTCGTCCAGCACTACGATCGCGCCCGAACCCAGGCCGGTGCCCAGTGCGCGCAGGGTGTCGTAGTCCATCTGCAGGCCCGCGAGCTGCTCGGCCTTCAGCACCGGCATCGACACGCCGCCCGGGATCGCACCCTTGAGGGTACGGCCCGGCTTCAGCCCGCCGGCCATTTCCAGCAGTTCGTCGAAGGTGGTGCCCAGCGGCACTTCGAAGTTGCCGCCCTTCTGCACGCAACCGGAGACCGAGAAGATCTTCGGACCGCCATTCTTGGTCTTGCTCAGCCCCAGGAACCATTCCGGGCCGTTGCGGATGATCGCCGGCACCGACGCGTAGGTCTCGGTGTTGTTGATCGTCGACGGTTTGCCGTACAGGCCGAAGTTGGCCGGGAACGGCGGCTTGTAGCGCGGCTGGCCCTTCTTGCCTTCCAGCGACTCCATCAGCGCGGTCTCTTCGCCGCAGATGTAGGCGCCGGCGCCCAGCGCGCCGTAGATGTCGATGTCGATGCCGCTGCCGAGGATGTCCTTGCCCAGCCAGCCATTGGCGTAGGCATCGGCCAGGGCCTGCTCGAAATGCTCGAACGGCTCGTGGTGGAACTCGCCGCGCAGGTAGTTGTAGCCCACGGTGGAGCCGGTGGCGTAGCAGGCGATGGCCATGCCCTCCACCACCGAATGCGGGTTGTAGCGCAGGATGTCGCGGTCTTTGCAGGTACCCGGCTCGGACTCGTCCGAATTGCACAGGATGTACTTCTGCGGCGCGCCCTTGGGCATGAACGACCACTTCAGGCCGGTCGGGAAGCCGGCGCCGCCACGGCCGCGCAGGTTCGACTGCTTGACCATCTCGATCACCTGCTCCGGCGGGATCTTCTCTTCGAGGATCTTGCGCAGCGCGGCGTAGCCACCGGTCTTCAGGTAGCTTTCGTAGGACCACGGGGTGTCGTAGTGCAGCGTGGTGTACACCACTTGGTGCGGCTGCGGCGCGGGGCCGACCGGACCGGTGGGAGCGTGGGGATGCTGTGCCATTGCCGTTACTCCAACCCGTCCAGCAATTCGTCGACCTTGTCCTTGGTCAGATGCTCATGGTAGTGGCCGTTGATGACCATCATCGGTGCGCCGGCGCAACCGGCCAGGCATTCTTCCTCGCGCTTGAGGTAGACGCGGCCGTCGGCGGTGGACTGGCCCAGCTTGCAGCCGAGCTTCTTCTCGGCGTGCGCGACCAGGTCCTCGGCGCCGTTGAGCCAGCAGCTGATGTTGGTGCAGAACGCGACGTTGTTGCGGCCGACCTTCTCGGTCTCGAACATCGAGTAGAAGCTGGCGACCTCATAGGCCCACACCGGCGGCAGTTCCAGGTACTTGGCCACGCCGGCGATCAACTCATCGGTCAGCCAGCCCTGGTTCTGTTCCTGCGCCGCATGCAGACCCTGCAGCACCGCCGAACGCTTGCGGTCCGGCGGGAACTTGGCCAGCCAGTGATCGATGTGCGCGCGCGTCTTGTCGCTCAGCACCACCATCGGATCGACGTCGCGCGCCGCCTCGAAATTACCTGTCGCCTTCATCGGTCGACCTCACCAAACACCAGATCATAGGTACCAATCATCGCCACCACGTCGGCCAGCATGTGGCCGCGCACGATCGCGTCCATCGACGACAGATGGGCGAAGCCCGGCGCGCGCAGGTGCACGCGGAACGGCTTGTTGGCGCCGTCGGACATCAGGTAGCAGCCGAACTCGCCCTTCGGCGCTTCGACCGCGCAGTAGGTCTCGCCGGCCGGCACGCAGTAGCCTTCGCTGAACAGCTTGAAGTGGTGGATCAGCGCTTCCATGTCGTCCTTCATCTCGGCGCGCTTGGGCGGCGCCACCTTGAAGTTCTCGACCATGACCGGGCCCGGGTTGGCCTTCAGCCACTGCACGCACTGCTTGATGATGCGGTTGGACTCGCGCATCTCGGCCACGCGCACCAGGTAGCGGTCGTAGCAGTCGCCGTTGGTGCCGAGCGGAATGTCGAAATCGACGCTGTCGTACTTGGCGTACGGCTGCTTCTTGCGCAGGTCCCAGGCGATGCCCGAGCCGCGCAGCATCACGCCGGTCATGCCCCAGCCATAGGCCTGCTCCGGGGTGACCACGCCGATGCCGACGGTGCGCTGCTTCCAGATGCGGTTGTCGGTGAGCAGGGTCTCGTACTCGTCGACGCGCGCCGGGAAGGTGTTGGTGAACTCCTCCAGGAAGTCCAGCATCGAACCTTCGCGCGCGGCATTGAGCCGCTTCAGCGCATTGCCCTTGTGCCAGCGCGATTCCTGGTACTTGGGCATGCGGTCCGGCAGGTCGCGGTAGACGCCGCCCGGACGGTAGTAGGTCGCGTGCATGCGCGCGCCCGACACCGCCTCGTACACGTCCATCAGCTCTTCGCGTTCGCGGAACGCGTACAGCATCACCGCCATCGCACCCAGATCCAGGCCGTTGGAGCCGACCCACATCAGGTGGTTCAGGATGCGGGTGATCTCGTCGAACATGGTGCGGATGTACTGCGCGCGCTCCGGCGCCTCGATCCCCATCAGGGTCTCGATCGCGCGAACGTAGGCGTGCTCGTTGCACATCATCGACACGTAGTCCAGGCGATCCATGTAGCCGATCGACTGGTTGAACGGCTTGGACTCGGCCAACTTCTCGGTGCCACGGTGCAGCAGGCCGATGTGCGGATCGGCGCGGACCACGGTCTCGCCGTCCATTTCCAGGATCAGGCGCAGCACGCCGTGCGCGGCCGGATGCTGCGGGCCGAAGTTCATCGTGTAGTTGCGGATTTCCTGCTTGGCTTCGGCAGGATTGCTGGCGAACCCGTCGTGCGCCTGGTGGTACTCGCTCACTTGGCGGACTCCTTCTGTGCTTCGCCCGCCGCGGTCTGGTAGCGCGCATCGTCGCGGATCACGCGCGGCACGCCCACGCGCGGCTCCACCGAGGTCACCGGCTCGTAGATCACGCGCTGCTTCTCTTCGTCGTAGCGCACTTCGACGTTGCCGATCAGCGGGAAATCCTTGCGGAACGGATGGCCGACGAAGCCGTAGTCGGTGAGGATGCGGCGCAGGTCCGGGTGCCCGGCGAAGACCACGCCGAACAGGTCGAACGCCTCGCGCTCGAACCAGTTCGCGCCCGGCCAGATGTCGGTGACCGAGGCCACCACCGGCAGGTCTTCGTTCGGCGCGTAGCAGCGCACGCGCAGGCGCTGGTTGTGGCGGTAGGAGATCAGCTGCGCCAGCACGGCGTAGCGCTGCTGCGGCACCGGCAACGGCTGCGCGCCGCCGGCCGCCTCGCCGCTGGGGAACTCGCCCCAGGCGAACCGGCCCACGGCCTTGCCTTCCACGCCGCGGCTGAAGCCGTGCGATGACACGTCCGAGGTATCCCACTCGTCGCTGCCGTAGCCCAGGTAGTCCACGCCGCACAGGTCGGACAACTGTTCGAAACCGAACTCGTCGCGCAGCGCCAGGCAGGTGGCGTGCCAGGCGTCGGCCGGCACTTCCAGGGTGACTTCGCCGCGAGGAAGGGCCACGAACACCTGGCTGCCGGGGAAACGGGCGCCGAGTCGGTCGCTAAAGGAAGATGCTTGCTCTGCCATGGGGGCTTGGCGTGCTCTCTGAGGAAAGAGGAATCAGCGCGCGATGGTCTGGGTTCGCCAGATCTTCTTCTGCAACTGCAGGATGCCGTAGACCAGGGCCTCGGCGGTCGGCGGGCAGCCCGGGACGTAGACGTCCACCGGCACGATGCGGTCGCAGCCGCGCACCACCGAATACGAGTAATGGTAGTAGCCGCCGCCGTTGGCGCAGCTGCCCATCGAGATGACCCACTTCGGGTCCGGCATCTGGTCATAGACCTTGCGCAGCGCCGGGGCCATCTTGTTGACCAGGGTGCCGGCGACGATCATCACGTCGGACTGGCGCGGCGACGGGCGGAACACCACGCCGTAGCGATCCAGGTCCAGGCGCGCGGCGCCGGCGTGCATCATCTCGACCGCACAGCAGGCCAGGCCGAAGGTCATCGGCCACATCGAGCCGGTGCGCGCCCAGTTCAGCAGCGCGTCGACGCTGGTGGTGACGTAGCCCTTCTCCAGCAGCGGGTTCTCGCCTTCGGGACGCAGGATGTCGTCCACCCGCCCTTCCGGGATCGGGTTGGTCATCAGGCGATCCAGGGTCTGAATCACTCCCATTCCAGCGCTCCCTTCTTCCACACGTAGACAAAACCGAGGAACAACATGCCGACGAACAGGCCCATGGTGACCAGGGAGCGAGCGCCCAGGTCCATGAACACCTGCGTCCACGGCACGATGAAGATGATTTCCAGATCGAAGACGATGAACTGGATGGCGATCAGGTAGTAGCGCACGTCGAACTTCATGCGCGCGTCCTCGAAGGCCTCGAAGCCGCACTCGTACGGCGAGAGCTTCTTCAGGTCGGGACGCCGGGGACCGAGGAACCGCCCCACCAGCATCAGCGCGACGCCGATACCGGTGGCCACGATCAGAAACAGCAGGGTCGGCAAATATTCGGCCAGCACTCGCGATTCTCTCTTGCCTGTGCCCGCGCGCGTGCCGCGCAGGCATGGGATAGACGATTCTCCGGGCAAGGGCGTGATGCCGTCGCGCAGAAACCGTAGCCAAACAATGGTGCCCAAGAGGGGACTCGAACCCCTACGACCTAAGTCGCTACCACCTCAAGGTAGTGCGTCTACCAATTCCGCCACCTGGGCTTGCGTAAAACCTGCGCGGCAATCCCGCCGCGCAGCATATTGTAACCGCCTTCAGTCTTTCTGCGACGGGGCAGGCGACTTTTCTTGCGCTTTTTCCGGCGCCTGCTGGGCGGCCGGGGCGGCGGCGGGGGCAGCCGGCGCCTGCGGGACCTGCAGTTCGCCGGGCGGCGCAGCCGGCGCCGGGGTGGCCGACTGCGACATCACGCCCAGATTGGCGTCGGCCGGACGCGCACTGTGGCCGGCGTACCAGGCCATGAACAGGCTGATGGCGAAGAACACCACCGCCAGCCACTTGGTCGACTTGGACAGGAAGTTGGACGCGCCGCGCGATCCGAACACGGTGCCGGACGCACCGGCGCCGAACCCGGAACCCGCCGCCGCACCGGCGCCGCGTTGCATCAGGATCAGCGCGATCATCGCGATCGCCACCAGCACGTAGACCACATTGAGGATGACCATCAGCATTTCGAAATCCGTCCGGACAGTACGACTTGGGGGACGAACGGCCGCCATCGGCAGCCGTTCGCTCAACAGGCGGCCGCCGCTCGCACGATGGCCAGGAATTCCGCGGCGACCAGCGAGGCGCCGCCCACCAGCCCGCCATCCACATCCGGCTGCGCGAACAGCTCGGCGGCGTTGTCGGGCTTGACGCTGCCGCCGTACAGGATCGGCAACGAATCCGCGATTCTAGCATCGCGCGCCGCCACTTCGCCACGGATGAACGCATGCACGGCCTGCGCCTGCGCCGGGCTGGCGGTGCGGCCGGTGCCGATCGCCCAGACCGGCTCGTAGGCCACCACCGCCCGGGCGAAGCCCCCGGCACCAACCAGGTCCAGCACCGGCGCCAGCTGCGCGGCGATGACCGCCTCGGTCCGCCCGGCCTCGCGCTGCTCCAGGGTCTCGCCCACGCACAGGATCGGGACCAGCCCGGCGTGCATGGCGGCAGCGAACTTGCGCGCGACCAGCTCGCTGCTCTCCTGGTGATACTGGCGCCGCTCCGAATGCCCGACCAGGCCGTAGTCGGCGCCCACGTCGACCAGCATCGCCGCCGACACCTCGCCGGTATAGGCCCCCTTCTCGTTGCTACTGACGTCCTGCGCGCCGAAGCGCAGCATCCGGTCCTCGAAGTTCTCGATCAGGTCGCCCAGGTACGGCAGCGGCGGCAGGATCACCACCTCCACACCGTGATCGGCCGCATGCAGCCCGGCGACGATTTCCCGCACCAGCTCGGCGGCGAAGTGGCGGGTGCCATGCAATTTCCAGTTTCCGGCTACGATCTTGCGTCGCATCGGCGCATCTCCGGCGAAAAAGTGCCGAGAGGATAGCCGATGCGCCGCCAAGGCCAGGCATCGTCCCGCCGGCCCGCCCTCACCCGCCGCCCGCTCCACGCCCAGAGACCGCCATGACCCAGCTTCCCGGCTACGCCCTGATCACCGGCGCCTCCAGCGGCATCGGCCGCGAGATCGCCCGCGAATACGCCCGCCGCGGCGTACCGCTGATCCTCAGCGCGCGCCGCGAGGCGCTGCTGCAGGCACTGGCCGCCGAACTGCGGGCGCAGGTGCCGGTGGAGGTGCTGGTCGCCGACCTGGCCGACCCGGCGGCGCCGGCCGCACTGGTGGCCGAGATCGAACGGCGCGGGCTGGCGGTGCGGATCCTGGTCAACAACGCCGGCTACGGCGTGCCCGGCCGCTACATCGCCCAGGACTGGGCGGTGCACGCGGCGTTCCTGCAGGTGATGGTCGGCGCGGTGTGCGAGCTGACCTGGCGGCTGCTGCCAGCGCTGCGCGCCAGCGGCCACGGCCGCATCCTCAACGTGGCCTCGTTCGCCGCCCTGGTCCCCGGCGCCGACGGCCACACCCTGTACGCGGCGGCGAAGAGCTTCATGCTGCGCTTCAGCGAATCGCTGGCCCTGGAGAACGCCGACCGCGGGGTGGGCGTCTGCGCGCTGTGCCCCGGCTTCACCTGGTCCGAGTTCCACGACGTCACCGGCACCCGCGAACAGATGGACGCCCTGCCGCGCTGGATCTGGCTGCAGACCGCGGCGGTGGCCCGCGCCGGCATCGACGGCGCCGAACGCGGCAAGGTGCGGGTGGTCCCGGGCGCGGTCTACCGCACTCTGCTCGGCCTGACGGCGCTACTGCCCAATGGCCTGCTATTGCGGATGATGGGGCGCGGCTCGGGACGGATCAGAAATGCTGGGATTGGGGATTAGGGAGTCGGGATTGGCAAAAGCGGCGTACCCGCGATCTGCCACCCCGCGCGGGATCCGCTTTTGCGAATCCCCAATCCCCACTCCCGAATCCCCGCCTCACTTCAGCTTGATTTCGCGCAACCGCTCTTCCAGATAGCCCTGCGCGGTGATCGGCTCGGGATAGCGGCTGGGGTTGTCGGCGCTGACGCAGGACGGCAGCACGTCGATCACGAAGTCCGGGTTCGGGTGCAGGAAGAACGGCACCGAGTAGCGCGGCTGCCGTGCCTGCTCGCCCGGCGGGTTGACCACGCGGTGGGTGGTCGAGGGATACACGTGGTTGGTCAGGCGCTGCAGCATGTCGCCGATGTTGACCACGATGGTGTCGGCGTCGGAGGTGAACGGTACCCACTCGCCCTGCTTGGACTTCACTTCCAGGCCGGCGGCGCTGGCGCCGACCAGCAGGGTGATCAGGTTGATGTCCTCGTGGGCGCCGGCGCGCACGTTGGGGATGTCGTCGGCGGTGATCGGCGGGTAGTGGATGGGGCGCAGGATCGAGTTGCCCGAATCGGTCTTGTCGACGAAGTAGTGCTCGGGCAGGCCGATGTGCAGGGCCAGCGCCGACAGCACCCGCGCGCCGAGCTCATCCAGCGCCTGGTACAGGCCGTAGCCGTGGGTGCGGAAGCCGGGCACTTCGCTCGGCCACAGGTTCGGCGGCATCACCGCGCGGTACGGAGAGTCGTCGGCGATCTCGCGGCCGATGTGCCAGAACTCCTTCAGGTCGAAATGCTTGGAGTCCTTGGCGGTCTCCACGCCGAAGGCGGTGTAGCCGCGCGCGCCGCCGCTGCCCGGCAGGTGGTACTGGCGCTTGGTCTCCTCGGGCAGGGCGAAGAACGCCTTGAACACATCGTAGGCCGCGTCGATCTGCGCCTGGGCGATGCCGTGGTTGCGGATGCCGGCGAAGCCCCACTCGCGGTAGGCCGCGCCCAGCTCGGCGACGAAGGCCTCGCGATCGGTATCGAAACGGGTGATGTCGAGGGTGGGAATGCGCGCAGTCATGGCAGGAACCGTCATCTTGTGAAGGGAACGAACGCCGCGCTCAGCGCAGCAGGCGGTACAGCAGGTAGAAGGTGACCGCCTTGGCGACGATCACGAAGAGGGCAATGGCGATCGACTCACGCCGCGTCACGGACCGCCTCGGCCAGCGCGTCCAGAGTCTGTCGCATCAGCGTGGCATCGTCGGCCTCGACCGTGACCCGCACCACCGGCTCGGTCCCGGAGGCGCGCAGGAAGGCACGTCCGCGCCCCTGCACCGACGCCTGCGCCGCGGCCAGCGCGGCCTTCACGGTGTCGGCCTCGAGCGGGCGCACGCCCGGCTGCAGGCGCACGTTGACCGTCTGCTGCGGCACCTTCTGCAGCCCGGCCAACGCCTGGCGCAGGGTCTGCCGCGAGCGCTTGAGCACTTCCAGCACCTGCAGCGCGCTGACGATGGCGTCGCCGGTGGTGGCGCGATCCAGGCACAGCATGTGCCCGGAGGCCTCGCCGCCGAGCACCCCGCCCTGCTCCACCAGCGCCTGGTGCACGTGGCGGTCGCCGACCTTGGCGCGCAGGAACGGCACCTGCAACCCGGCCAGCGCCCGTTCCAGGCCGTAGTTGGTCATCAGCGTACCGACCACCGGACCGTGCAGGCGGCCACTGGCCTGCCAACCGCAGGCCAGCACGTACAGCAGGCCGTCGCCGTCGACCGGGTTGCCCTGGTCGTCGGCCATCAGCACGCGGTCGCCGTCGCCGTCGAAGGCGATGCCCAGGTGCGCGCCATGGTCGCGCACGTTGGCGGCGAGGTTGTCGATATGCATCGAACCGACGCCGGCGTTGATGTTGAGCCCGTCCGGCGCCGCGCCGATCGCGATCACCTCCGCGCCCAGTTCGCGAAAGAGCAGCGGCGCGATGTGGTAGGTCGCGCCGTGTGCGCAATCCAGCACCAGCTTCAGCCCGCGCAGGTCGAAACCACGCGGCACGCTGGCCTTGCAGAATTCGATGTAGCGGCCGATCGCCTCGCGCGCGCGCATCGCCTTGCCCAGCCGCTCGGACTCGACCGTGGCGAACGGCGCGTCCAGCGCGGCTTCGATCGCCTGCTCAGTGGCGTCGTCGAGCTTCTCGCCGTGGGCGGAAAAGAACTTGATGCCGTTGTCGTAGTGCGGATTGTGCGAGGCGCTGATCACGATGCCGGCATCGGCGCCGAGGGTGCGCGTGAGGAACGCCACCGCCGGGGTCGGCATCGGCCCGAGCAACTGCACGTTGGCGCCGGCGGCGACCAGCCCGGCCTCCAGCGCCGACTCGAACATGTAGCCGGAGATGCGCGTGTCCTTGCCGATCACCACGGTCGGCCGTGCGGTGCCGCCGGCGACCAGCACCCGGCCCAGCGCATTGCCCAGGCGCATCACGAAATCGGCGGAAATCGCCCCCTGCCCGACCCGGCCACGGATGCCGTCGGTGCCGAAGTATTTACGGGCGCTCATGGCGTCGGGACTCGGGACCCGGGACCCGGAAAAAGCGCAAGGCACGGACGGCGGTAGAAGCAAACATGCTGTTGGCGCGATACATCCGTCGTGGAATACCACGAGACCCGGGTCCCGGGCCCCGGGTCCCGGCTTTCACGCCACCTCCGTCTTCGCCGGAGCCGGCTGCCGCATCATCAGCGCCAGCAGTTCGGACAGGCGGTCGCGCAGTTCGCGGCGGTCGCAGATCTGGTCGATGGCACCGTGCTCGAGCAGGAACTCCGAGCGCTGGAAGCCTTCCGGCAGGGTCTCGCGCACGGTCTGCTCGATCACGCGCGGGCCGGCGAAGCCGATCAGCGCGTACGGCTCGGCGATGTTGATGTCGCCAAGCATGGCGAAGCTGGCCGACACGCCACCGGTGGTGGGGTGGGTCAGCACCGACACGTACGGCAGGCCGGCCTCGCGCAGGCGACCGAGCGCGGCCGAGGTCTTGGCCATCTGCATCAGCGAGAACAGGCCTTCCTGCATGCGCGCGCCGCCGCTGGCGGAGAAGCACACGAACGGCGCGCCGATCTTCAGCGCGGTCTCGGCGGCCAGGGCGAAACGCTCGCCGACCACCGAGCCCATCGAGCCGCCCATGAAGGCGAAATCGAACGAGGCCGCGACCAGCGGCTGGCCCTTGAGCAGGCCCTGCATCGCCACCAGCGCGTCGTATTCGCCGGTGCTCTTCTGCGAGGCCTTGATGCGCTCGCCGTACTTCTTCTGGTCCTTGAACTTGAGCGCGTCGGTCGGACCCAGGCGCGCGCCGATCTCGGTCGGTGCGGTGTCGGCGTCGAACAGCGCGGCCAGGCGCGCGCGCGCGCGGATCGCCATGTGATGGCCGCACTTCGGGCACACCTCCAGGTTCTCCTCCAGCTCCGGCCGGTACAGCACGGCGCTGCAGTTGGGACACTTCTCCCACAAGCCTTCGGGAACGCTGCGCTTCTTGCTGGGCGTGCTGTCGGTGCGGATGCCCGAAGGCATCAATTTGCTGAGCCAACTCATGCGATGTGACGATCCATTGGGCGGCCGCGAGAGCCGCAGAGGGGCGACAGTCTAACTCGGTCCCCCGGTGGCCTGCAGACGGTGGCGCATGGAGCGACCAGGCTGGCCGGCGCCGGCACGGCCACTGCCAGGACACCTGCCGCGCCTCGCGCAGCGCGGGACACGGCATCGCCGCCGCCATCCCGCATCGCCACCACTCAAGCGAGGGCCAGCGGCGGCGCGTGCCGTCCGACCAGCAATGCATGTGCCGCATGACCCGCACGCGCCGCGTTTGCGGCATCGCCGCAAACGCGAACGCCCGCGCAAGGCGGGCGTTCGCATACACACCGGGCGTGGCTCAGCCCGCGTCCAGCGCCTGCCGCAGCGGCACCAGGAACGCCAGGGCGGCGTCGCGCGCGGCCTGCGGACTGCCGGCCTCGGCCAGCGCCGCGACCAGCGCGCTGCCCACCACCACGCCATCGGCGTCGGTGGCCATGGCCTTGGCGCTGGCGGCGTCCTTGATGCCGAAGCCGGCCACAACCGGCACCGGGCAGCGCGCGCGCAGCTGGCGCAGGCGATCGCCGGCGGCGCGGGTATCCAGCCGGTCGGCACCGGTCACGCCGGCGAAGCTGACGTAGTACAGATAGCCGCGCGCTGCATCGCACAACAACGCGATGCGTGCATCGCTGGTGGTCGGCGAGGCCAGCACGATCAGGTCCAGCCCCGCCTCGGCGAAGATCGTCAGGGTCTCGGCCGATTCCTCCGGCGGCAGGTCGACCAGCAGCACGCCGTCCACGCCGGCCGCCACCGCCTCCTCGGCGAAGCGCGCGGTGCCGTGGATCTCCACCGGGTTGAGGTAGCCCATCAGCACCACTGGCGTGGTCGCGTCGTCGCGGCGGAACGCGCTGACCGTCTCCAGCACGTAGCGCAGGCCGGCGCCGCGCGCCAGCGCACGCTCGGAGCTGCGCTGGATGGTCGGGCCGTCGGCCATCGGATCGGAGAACGGCACACCCAGCTCGATCACGTCGGCACCGGCCTCGACCAGCGCGTGCATCGCCGGCACGGTCGCCTCCAGCGACGGATCGCCGGCGGTGAGGAAGGGGATCAGGGCCTTGCGGCGTTGGGCATCGAGTCGGGCAAAGGTGTCGGCGAGGCGGTTCATGTGGGACCTATGCGCCCCTCTCCCGGCGGGAGAGGGGTTGGGGTGAGGGAAAGGGAACGCGAGTGCACGAGGCTGCGCCCGTACCCTCATCCGGCGCTTCGCGCCACCTTCTCCCGCAGGAGAAGGGCAAAGCGTTACAGCGTCAGTCCCTCGCGCGCGGCGATGGTGTGCACGTCCTTGTCGCCACGGCCGGACAGGTTGCACAGCACCAGCGCGTCCTTGGGCAGTTCGCGCGCCAGCTTGATCGACTGCGCTACGGCATGGCTGGACTCCAGCGCGGCGAGGATGCCCTCGGTATGCGCCAGCAGGTGGAACGCGGCCAGCGCCTCGTCGTCGGTGATGCCCTGGTAGGTGGCGCGGCCGCTGTCGGCCAGGAATGCGTGCTCCGGGCCCACGCCCGGGTAGTCCAGGCCGGCGGACACCGAATGGGTTTCGACGATCTGCCCGTCGTCATCGCAGATCACGTAGGTGCGGTTGCCGTGCAGCACACCGGGACGCCCGGCGGCGATCGAGGCGGCATGGCGGCCGCTGCCGATGCCGTCGCCGGCGGCCTCGGCGCCGTAGATCTTCACCGAGGCGTCGTTGAGGAAGGCATGGAACAGGCCGATGGCATTGCTGCCGCCGCCGACGCAGGCGCTGATCGCATCCGGCAGGCGGCCGTAGTCGCGCAGCATCTGCTCGCGCGCCTCGCGGCCGACGATGGCGTTGAAGTCACGCACCATCCGCGGATACGGATCGGGGCCGGCAACGGTGCCGATGATGTAGAAGGTGTCCTGCACGTTGGTGACCCAGTCGCGCATCGCCTCGTTGAGCGCGTCCTTGAGCGTGGCCGAGCCGGAGTGCACCGGTACTACCGTGGCGCCGAGCAGCTTCATCCGGTAGACGTTGATCTTCTGCCGCTCGATGTCGGTGGCGCCCATGTACACCACGCACTCCAGGCCCAGCCGCGCGGCCACGGTGGCGCTGGCCACGCCGTGCTGGCCGGCGCCGGTCTCGGCGATGATGCGGGTCTTGCCCATGCGGCTGGCCAGCAGCGCCTGGCCGATGGTGTTGTTGATCTTGTGCGCGCCGGTGTGGTTCAGGTCCTCGCGCTTGAGCAGGATCTGCGCGCCGCCGACTTCGCGGCTGAGCCGCTCGGCGTGGTAGATCGGGCTGGGCCGGCCGACGTAGTGGGTCAGGTCCTTGTCGTAGGCGGCGATGAAGGCCGGATCCTGGCGCGCGGTGTCGTAGGCGGCGGCCAGCTCCTGCAGCGGGCCGATCAGGGTCTCGGCGACGAAACGGCCGCCGTAGCGACCGAAGTGGCCGGCGGCGTCGGGATAGGCGTGGAAGTCGCTGACGGGGACAGAGGACATGGCGCAACCGGGGGCAACAGGACAGGCCTGCACTTTAGCGCACACGTTCCTATAGAAAAACCGATAAAGTCTGACGCGACCCGTCAGGAAAACTCACATGACCAGTGCGCGTCGCCTGCCCTCGCTCAACGCCCTGCGCGCCTTCGAGGCCGCCGCGCGGCTGCGCAGCGTCGGCGCCGCGGCGACGGAACTGCATGTCACTCATGGCGCGATCAGCCGCCAGGTGCGGCTGCTGGAGCAGGAACTGGGGCTGCCGCTGCTGCAGCGCGACGGCCGCGGCATCCGTCCGACCGTCGCCGGCACGCGCCTGTGCGAGGCAGCCGGCAGCGCCTTCGCGCAATTGCACGAGGCGGTGACGGAACTGCGCCGCCCAGCACGCCCGGCCGCGCTGGTGCTGGGCTGCCCCGGCAGCATCCTGGCCCGCTGGATGATCCCGCGGCTGCAGGCGCTGCAGCGCGACCTGCCGGCGCTGACCCTGCACCTGTCGGCGCACGAGGGCGACTTCGGCGCCGACCTGGACGGCCTGGATGCGGCGCTGCTGCTGGGCCAGGCGCCGTGGCCGGCGGACTGGCAGGTCCGCGTGCTGGCGCCGGAGCGGATCGGCCCGGTGCTCAGCCCTGCCCTGCCGCAGGCCTCGGCACTGACCGCGGCTGCGCCAGCGGCACTGCAGGGACTGCCGCTGCTGCATACCGTGTCGCGGCCGCAGGCCTGGCCGGCCTGGGCCGAGGCGCAGGGCCTGGCGCCGGTGCAGTTGCGCTACGGCACCGGCTTCGAGCACCTGTACTACCTGCTGGAGGCGGCGCTGGCCGGGATCGGCGTGGCGATCGCCCCGCAGCCGCTGGTCGCCGACGATCTGGCCAATGGCCGCCTGCTGGCACCTTGGGGCTTCGTCGAAACCGGCGGACAGTGGGCGCTGTGCACGCGCCGCGAGGTCCAGGATCCACGGGTCGACGCGCTGGCGCAGTGGCTGACGCAGGAACTGCAGCGCTGACCGAGGCGACGCCGGCGACGGCGCCGCATCGCGCTCAGCAGTTGGTGTTCAACTCGTGGCAGTCGGCGCGGCGCACTTCCTCGACGAATTTGCGCATCTTGTGGCCGTCCTTGATCCCGGGCTGGCTTTCGATGCCGCTGGACACGTCCACGCCCCACGGCAAGGTGCCGATGATCGCGTCGAACACGTTGTCGCCATTGATCCCGCCGGCGAGCAGGAACGGCCGGTGCAGGCCGGTGGGTAGCCGCGACCAGTCGAAGGTCTTGCCCGAGCCGCCGCTTTCGCCAGGGGCGTGGCTGTCGAACAGGAAGCCGGCGGCGTTGGGGAACTGCAGCTGCAGGGTGCGCGCGTTGATCTCGCCGCCGCCCATCGGCACCGCCTTCAGGTACGGCAGGTTGAAGCTGCGGCAGAAGCCGTCGTCCTCGTCGCCGTGGAACTGCAGCAGGGTCGGACGCACCGTGCGCAGCACCTCGCGCACCTCGTCCTTGGGGTTGTCGCGGAACAGCGCCACCACGTCCAGCATCGGCGCGGCGGCCTGGCGCATGGCGCGCGCCTCGGCCGGCGCCACTCGCCGCGGGCTGCCATGGGCGAACACGAACCCGATCGAATCCACGCCCAACTCGCCTGCCAGGCGGATATCGCCGGCGCGGGTCATGCCGCAGAACTTGATGCGGGTGCGATACAACGTGCGATTCATAGCGTGACCTCGTCCGGAAGCGTCCAGTGGGCGGGATAGAGGGGACCCACGAAAACCAGGCCCTGCGGTGGCGCCGTCGGACCGGCGACGCGGCGGTCGCGTCCGGCGAGCAGCTCGCCAATCCAGGACGCCGGCTTTTCGCCCGTCCCCACCATGACAAGGGAACCCACGATATTGCGCACCATGTGATGAAGGAATGCATTGGCCTGGACCTGGATCTCGACCAGCTCGCCGCTGCGGTGCACCGTGATCGACTGCAGCTCGCGGCGCGCGTGCAGGGCCTGGCACTGCACGCTGCGGAAGGCGCTGAAGTCCTGCTCGCCCAGCAGCGCCTGCGCCGCCGCATGCATGGCCTCGGCCTGCAGCGGCCGCCGCTCCCAGCTCAGGGTCTGCCGGTACAGCGCCGGGCGCACCTGGCGGTTGAGCAGGCGGTAGCGGTAGCGGCGCGCGCGGGCGGAGAAGCGTGCGTGGAAATCGTCGGCCACCGGCACGCACCAGCGCACGCACACCGAGGGCGGCAGCCGCGCGGTGGCGCCCAGCATCCAGCCGCGCGCCGGGCGCGGCGCGTCGCAGTCGAAATGCACCACCTGGCACTCGCCGTGCACGCCGGCATCGGTGCGGCCGGCGCAGACCACGCTCACCGGCGCGTCGGCCACCGACGACAGCGCCGCCTGCAGCGTCGCCTGCACGCTGGGGCCGCCGCTCTCGCCGAGCTGCTGCCAGCCCTGGAACTCGCTGCCGTCGTATTCCACGCCTAGCGCGTAGCGCATGGCGACCTCCGCTGCAGTGCGGCACCGGCGGCAGTGCGCCGTGCGGCCGCTTCACACATGGAAGCGCACACGGCGCCCGTCACATGACCGCGGCGGCAGTGTCCCGACCGGGCGCTGAGCGCACCCTCAGCGCTGGCCTGCCGCCGATGGGCAGGGTGCCGCGGGGCCGTCCCGATCCAGACCGGACGGCCGCGGCGAGCGCGCCGCGCGCCGCCTGCCGCCATCAGTCCAGCCGTCCCAGCAGTTGCAGCGCCTCGGCGCGCGCGGCTGGGTCGCCGCTGGCCGCGACCTCGGTCAGCAAGGTGCGTGCGGTCTCGTTGTCGCCCAGGTCCATGTACGCCACCGCCAGTTCCAGGCGTTCGCGGCCGGCCGGTGGATACGGCGACGGCGCTTCGGCCGGTGCGGGTGAAGATGCAGGCGCGGCGTGCTGGTGCCAGGTCGGCTCCTGCCGGCCGCCGCCGGCATCGCTGTCGGCACGGGCGTCGCCGCCCGGCGCTGCGACCACCGGCGACGGCTGCCGCCACGGCGCCTCGGCAGCCGGCTCAGCGGCTGGTGCGGCCTCCGGATGAGAGTCGGCCACGTCGACGGAATGGACATCGTCATTGCCAGCGGACAGCGACGCGTCGGCCGGCGCATGGCGCAGCGTCTGCTGCGCCAGCGCCCGCTCAAAGGCGTCGTCGTCAAGTGCGATGTGCTGATCGGCGTGATCGTGGTGATCCGCGTGATCGCCGGCAACATGGTCAGCGCGCTCCCACTCTTCCAGCGCCTCCTCGTCACGGGTAGCCGTGGCGTCCTCGGCCAGCGGCTCGGCGAGTTCCAGCGGCGGCAGTTCCGGCGCATCGACATCGCGGTGCGCGACCACCGGCACCGCGGCGCCGGCCGCCAGCGCGGCGTCGTCGTCGCGCGGCAACGGCGGCAGCGGCGAGGGCTTGCGCCGACGCGACAGCAGCCAGGCGCCGAGGCCCAGCACCAACAGGCTCAGCCCGCCCCACAGCCACAGCGGGAACCCGCCATTGGCCGGCGCCTGGGCGGCCGCCGCGGCCGGCGGCGCCTGCCCGGCCTGGGCCAGGCGCTTCTGCGCCGCGGCCAGGTCGCTGTCCTTCAACGCGATCAGTTGCTGCTGCTGGGACTTGAGCTTTTCGAGCTGGTCCACCCGCGAGCGCAGTTCCTGGACCTCGGCATCGCGTGCCGCGAGATCTTCGCGCGCCTGCTGCAATTGTTGGGCTGCCACCATGTCTCCTTCGTCGCCGGCACCGGTGCCGGACTTGGTTCCCGCCTCGCGGCGCGTCGCCGGCACCGCCGGCGCGATTTCCAGCCGTGCGCCGGCGGCGGCGGCGGCCGGCGCTGCGGCGGCCGGTTTGGCTGCGGCCTGCGCCGTCGCCGCGTCCTGCTGGGCCTGTGCCGGCTGCGGCACCGGCGCGCGTGCCTGGCGCCACTGCGCCGCCTGCTCGCGCACCACCGCCTCGGCCGCGGCGGCGTCCAGGCTGGCCAGGTCCTCTTCGCGCGGCGTGCGCAGCACCGCGCCCTGCTTGAGCAGGTTGAGGTTGCCGCGGATGAAGGCGTCCGGATTGGCGCGCAGCAGCGCGACCATGGTCTGGTCCAGCGAATGGCCGTTGCCGCGCGCCAGTTGCCCGGCGATCTGCGACAGGGTCTGCCCGGCGCGCACCGGCGCCAGCGCATCGCCGGGCGCGGCCGCAGGGGCCGGTGCCGGACGCGGCGTGGCGGCCGGCCTGGCGCTCGGCGTCGCGGCGGCCGCCGGGGCTGGCGCGGGCGCGGCCGTGGACGCATCGCGAGCGATGCGGTCGGACGGCTGCGCCGCGGCCGGTGCATCGATCGCCGGCGCATCGATCGCCGCGGCGGTGTTGGGCGCGTCGATCAGCGCGGAGTATTCGCGGATCAGCCGGCCCTGGCCCCAATCGACCTCGATCAGGAAGCTCAGCGACGGCACGTCGACCGGCATGCGGCTGCTGACCTGGATCACCGCGCGGCCCTTGCGGGTCTGGGTGAAGCGGAACTGCAGGTCGCTGACCAGGCCTTGCGGCCGCTCCAGCCCGACCCGCGCGAAGGTCGCCGGCGCGGCCAGCGCCACCCGCGCCCGCTCCAGCTCGCCCGGTTCGTTGGAGATCACCGGGATCTCGGCCAGGAACGGCTCGCCCGGCTTGGACAGCACGCGGATATCGCCCAGGCCCAGCGCCAGCGCGGCCTGGCTACAGGCCAGCAACAGCAGCGCCGCGGCGGCGCGACAGACATGGCGCAGCCCGCGCGCGGCGGACACCGCATCGCCACTACGGCGATGGAACACACGTGGTTGTAGGCGCATCCCGCCCCTGCCCCTTGGAGTCATGCCCATCAATATATATGAAGCGGGGAGTGGGGATTTGGGATTGGGGATTCGTTGCGGGCACTGCAGTGGCGGGGGTGCGCTCGCACGGGGTGCGCAAGCGGCTTCTCCTCCCCTTGCGGAATCAGTGCCCAGCGAGCACTGCAACGCCGCTTGTCCTGTAGGAGCGGTTTCAGCCGCGATGGCGTTCCCGGGAACGCTTCGTCGCGGCTGAAGCCGCTCCTACCGGGGTGCACCGGTCATCATCGCGCCCGCAGGCGCTTGTCTTCGCAGCACGACGCGGACGCCGGACACGACAACGGCCAGGGCACGCGCCACTGGCCGCTGCGTGTCTACCGGGACATCGCGCACTACGCAGGTCTGGAACAGCCGGCGCTGCGCCGCGCTTTACGAGTCCCCAATCCCGACTGCCAAATCCCGGCCCCTCAACCCTCCTGGGCAACCAGCTCGGCCAACTGCACCGCATTGAGCGCGGCGCCCTTGCGGATGTTGTCGGCCACCACCCACAGGTTGAGGCCGCGCGGGTGCGAGAAGTCCTCGCGGATGCGGCCGACGAACACCGGGTCCTTGCCCGAGGCATGGGTCACCGGGGTCGGATAGCCGCCGGCCTTGTGCTCGTCGACCACTTCCACGCCGGGCGCCTGACCCAGCAGCGCGCGCGCCTGCTCGACGGTGATCTTGCGCTTGGTCTCGATGTTGACCGCTTCGGAATGGCCGAAGAACACCGGCACGCGCACCGCAGTGGGATTCACCAGGATGCTGCTGTCCTCGAGGATCTTCTGCGTCTCCCACACCAGCTTCATCTCTTCCTTGGTGTAGCCGTTGGGCTGGAAGTCGTCGATGTGAGGAATCAGGTTGAAGGCGATCTGCGCCTGGAACTTCTGCGGCTCGATGTCCTGGAACGCCAGCAACTGCGCGGTCTGCTTGCCCAGTTCCTCCATGCCCGAGCGGCCGGCACCGGACACCGACTGGTAGGTGGCCACGTTGATGCGCTCGATGCCGTATTCCTTGTGGATCGGCGCCAGCACCGGCATCAGCTGCATGGTCGAGCAGTTGGGGTTGGCGACGATGCCGCGCGGCCGGTGCTTCAGCGCATGCGGATTGACTTCCGACACCACCAGCGGCACGTCGTCGTCGTAGCGGAAGGTCGAGGAGTTGTCGATCACCACCGCGCCGGCCGCGGCGAACTTCGGCGCGTATTCCTTGGAGATGCCGCCGCCGGCGGAGAACAGCGCGATGTCCACGCCGGCCGGGTCGAAGGTGGCCAGGTCGAGCACGGTGACCTTCTGGCCGTTGAATTCGACCTGGCCGCCGGCCGAGCGCTCGGAGGCCAGCGGATACAGCGTGGCGATGGGAAAGCCGCGCTCGGCGAGGATGCTCAGCATGGTTTCGCCGACGGCACCGGTGGCGCCGACGACGGCGACGTTGAAACGACGGGTTGCATTGCTCATGGAAGATTCGATCCGCAGAAAAAGAAGGGGAGGAACAGCCGCACTGCCACGTGGATTCGGGGAACCTGCCGTGCGCGCCGCGCACAGGGCCGCAGGCTCCCTATCGTTTTTTGTCCGCGACCGCCCGCGCGCCGCTGCCGGCCGCGGCGATCGCGTCCAGGTTCAGCGCGTTGGGCGGGCGCCCGGCATCGGCGCCGACGCCCAGCGCGGCGAGCAGGTTGTCCACCGCCAATGACACCATCGCGCGGCGCGTGGCGACGCTGGCGCTGCCGATGTGCGGGGTCAGCACCACGTTGCGCAGCGCCAGCAGCTCCGGACGGATCGCCGGCTCGCCTTCGAACACGTCCAGCCCGGCCGCGGCCAGGCGCTCGTGCGCCAGCGCGTCGGCCAGCGCGACCTCATCGACCAGGCCACCGCGGGCGATGTTCACCAGCGTCGCGGTCGGCCGCATCTTCGCCAGCGCGGCGGCATCGATGACGTGGTGCGACTGCGCGCTGTACGGCAGCACCAGCAGCAGGTGGTCGGCGCGCGCCAGCAGCGAGTCGAAATCGACGTACTCGGCGCGATGCGCGCGCTCCACCTCGGCCGGCAGGCGGCTGCGGTTGTGGTACAGCACGCGCATCGAGAAGCCGGCGGCGCGGCGCGCGATGGCCTGGCCGATGCGGCCCATGCCGAGGATGCCGAGCGTGCTGCCATGGACGTCGGCGCCGAGCATGGTCTGGAACGACCACTGCTGCCATTGCCCCGCACGCAGCCAGCGCTCGGCCTCGCCGACGCGCCGTGCGGCGGCCATCAGCAGGGCGAAGCCGAGATCGGCGGTGGTCTCGGTGAGCACGTCGGGGGTGTTGGTGGCGACGATGCCGGCCGCGCTGAGCGCGTCCAGGTCCAGATTGTTGTAGCCGACGCCGACGTTGGCGATCGCGCGCAGTCGCGGCGCGCCGGCGATCTCGGCGGCGCCGATGCGTTCGTTGAGGGTGACCAGGGCGCCGTCCAGCGGCGCCAGCGCCTGCGCCAGGTCCTGCGGCGAATACTTGGTCACGTCCGCGGTGGTGGTCAGCGCGCAATGTTCGCCGAGCCGTGCGACGACGTCGTCGAACAGCGGCTGGCTGACCCACACCCGCGGCCGCGACTCAGCCATCGCCACCGCCGGGGATGCGCGGCGTCACCGTGCCGACGTCGCCGCATTGCGCGCGGTGGCGCAGCGCCTGGTCCATCAGCACCAGCGCCATCATCGCCTCGGCGATGGGGGTGGCGCGGATGCCGACGCAGGGGTCGTGGCGGCCGGTGGTGATCACGTCCACCGCCTGCCCGTCCACGTCCACCGTGGCGCCGGGCAGGCGCAGGCTGGAGGTGGGCTTGAACGCCACCGAGACGACCACGGGCTGGCCGGTGGCGATGCCGCCGAGCACGCCGCCGGCGTGGTTGGACTGGAAGCCGTCCGGCGCGATCAGGTCGCGGTGCTCGGTGCCCTTTTGGGTCACTGCGGCGAAGCCGTCGCCGATCTCCACGCCCTTGACCGCGTTGATGCTCATCATCGCCGCGGCCAGCTCGCCGTCGAGCTTGCCGTAGATCGGCTCGCCCCAGCCCGCCGGCACGCCATCGGCGACCACGGTGACCCGCGCGCCGATCGAATCGCCGGACTTGCGCAGCGCGTCCATGTACGCCTCCAGCTCCGGTACCTGCGGCGCATGCGGCCAGAAGAACGCATTGTCCTCCACCGCCTCCCAGGCGAAGCCCTGCGGCAGCAGCGGCCCAAGCTGCGACAGGTAGCCGCGCACGCGCACGCCGTAGCGCTGTGCAAGCCACTTCTTGGCGATCACGCCGGCGGCCACGCGCATGGTGGTCTCGCGCGCGGACGAGCGCCCGCCGCCGCGCGGATCGCGGATGCCGTACTTCTGCCAGTAGCTGTAGTCGGCATGGCCCGGACGGAACTGCCGGGCGATGTCGGTGTAGTCCTTGCTGCGCTGATCGGTGTTGCGGATCAGCAGCCCGATCGGGGTGCCGGTGGTGCGGCCCTCGTAGACCCCGGACAGGATCTCGATCTCGTCGGCCTCGCGCCGCGCCGAAGTGTGCCGGCTCTTGCCGGTGGCGCGGCGCTGCAGGTCGTGGGCGAATTCGCTGGCGTCCAGTTCCAGCCCCGGCGGGCAGCCGTCGACCACGCAGCCGATCGCCGGCCCGTGCGATTCGCCGAAGGTGGTGACGGTCAGTAGCTTGCCGAAACTGTTCGCGCTCATGTCGCTTGCGTCACCGGTCCGCGGCCAGCGCGGCGGTGCGCGCGTGGTGCGTCAGCAGTTCGCTGCGCTCCACCGCGAAGATGCCCATCTGCCCGACCTTGAACTCGACCCAGGCGAAGTCCACTTCCGGCAGCATCTGCGCCAGCGCGCGCTCGGACTCGCCGACCTCGCAGATCAGCAGCCCGTCCTCGCTCAGGTGCGCCGGCGCGTCGCGCAGGATCTTCAGCGCCAGGTCCAGGCCATCGTCGCCCGCGCGCAGGCCCAGCTCCGGCTCGTGCGCGTATTCCGGCGGCAGCGCGTCGGTCTCCGCATGGGTGACGTAGGGCGGATTGGTCACGATCAGCTCGTAGCGGCGCCCGCCCAGCCCGGCGAACAGGTCGGACTTGACCAGTTCGACGTTGTCGGCCAGCAGCCGTTCCTTGTTCTCGGCGGCCAAGCTCAGCGCGTCGTCGCTGATGTCGACCGCGTCCACCTGCCAATTCGGGTTGTAGTGCGCCATGGCGATGGCGATGCAGCCCGAACCGGTGCACAGGTCCAGCGCGCGCTCGACCGGGCGGCCGGCCAGCCACGGCTCGAAGCCGGCCTCGATCAACTCGGCGATCGGCGAACGCGGCACCAGCGCGCGCGCGTCGCTCTTGAAGCTGAGCCCGGCGAACCAGGCCTCGCCGGTGAGGTAGGCGGCGGGGATGCGCTCGGCGATGCGGCGCTCGAACAGCGCCAGCACCTGCGCCTTCTCCGGCGCGGTGACCCGTGCGCTGCCGTAGGCCGGGCCCAGGTCGTGCGGCAGGTGCAGCGCGTGCAGCACCAGTTGCGTGGCCTCGTCCAGGGCGTTGTCGTAGCTGTGGCCGAAGCTCAGCCCGGCGGCGTTGAAACGGCTGGTGCCGTAGCGGATCAGGTCGATGATCGTGTGGAGTTCGGCGGCCGCGTCGGCAGTCATGGCAACAAGCAAGGCAATGTGGCCCCCGATTATAGAGGCCCGGCCGCTATGATGAGCGTTCGTTGCATGGGAAATCAGTATGTTCAACCGCACCTTCGGCATCGTCCTGGTGGTTGCCCTGGCCGCCGGCCTGGGGCTGCTGCTGGCCCAGAAGTACTTCGGCGGCAGCACCGCCCCGGCCTGGCCGGAGACCCGCACGGTGCGCATGTACCCGCAGCCGCGCCCCCTGCCCGACTTCCACCTGCGCCAGACCGACGGCACGCCGCTGGTGCCGGGTGAGCTCAAGGGCCACTGGACCCTGGTGTTCCTGGGCTTCACCGCCTGCCCGGACGTGTGCCCGACCACGCTGGCAGACCTGGCGCGCGCGCAGAAGCAATGGGAGACGCTGCCGGACACGCTGCGCCCGCGCGTGCTGTTCGTCTCGGTGGACCCGCAGCGCGACACCCTGCCGCGGCTGGGCGAGTACGCCCACGCCTTCCACAAGGACACCATCGCCGCCACCGCCGACGTGCCCGAGCTGGAGCGCTTCGCCACCGCACTGGGCTTCGTGTTCCAGAAGGTGCCCGGCAAGCACTACGCCGAGAACCCGAACGACTACAGCATGGACCACTCCGCCGCGATCGCGGTGCTCGACCCGCAGGGCCGCCAGGCCGGGCTGATCCGCCCGCCGTTCGATGCCGCGGCGATCGCCGCCGCCCTGCAGGCGCTGACCAAGGCCACCGCCCCATGAGCCTGACCACCCGCCTGACCTACGTGCTGCCGCACCGGCTGCTGTCCTCGCTGGCGCGGCGCCTGGCCTACTCGTCGCGGCCCGGGCTGAAGCAGTGGCTGATCGACACCGTGGTGCGCCGCTTCGGCGTGGACCTGAGCGAGGCCGCGCAGCCGGATGCGCGCGCCTATCCGACCTTCAATGCCTTCTTCACCCGTGCGCTGAAGCCGGGCGCGCGCGTCGCCGATCCCGATCCGCAGGCGCTGCTGATGCCGGCCGACGGCCGCATCAGCCAGCTCGGCCGCATCGAGGACGGACGCATCTTCCAGGCCAAGGGGCAGTCGTTCACCGCGGCCGAACTGCTCGGCGACGACGCCGCGGCGGCGCCATTCGCCAACGGCCTGTACGCCACGGTCTACCTGTCGCCGCGCGACTACCACCGTGTGCACATGCCCTGGACCGGCACCCTGCGCGAAACCGTGCACGTGCCCGGCCGGCTGTTCAGCGTCGGCACCGACGCGGTGCGCAGCGTGCCGCGCCTGTTCGCGCGCAACGAGCGCCTGGTCTGCCATTTCGACACCGACTTCGGCCCGATGGTCTCGGTGATGGTCGGCGCGCTGCTGGTGTCCGGCGTGGAAACGGTGTGGAGTGGCGTGGAGATCCCACGCTACGCCGACCGCATCACCCGCAAGGATTGGCGCGGCAAGGGCATCACTCTGCAGCGGTTCGAGGAAATGGCGCGTTTCAACTACGGCTCCACCGTGATCGTGCTGCTGCCGCCCGGCGTGGCCGCGTTCGATCCGGCGCTGGAGGCGGAATCGCCGGTGCGGCTGGGGCAGGCGCTGGCGCGGCTGATGCGCTGAGGCGCGAGGGGCCGCGCTGCGGCCCTTTCTCTTGACGAATGCCTTTGTGGGTGGGAAGTGCCTCTGTGGGAGGGACTTCAGTCCCGACGCATTGGCGATGACAGACCGCAGGCTCTCGATGGATGGCCGAAAAGCCATGCACCCGACACTGCGGCCGTCGCACCCTCATCCGGCGCTGCGCGCCACCTTCTCCCGGGAGGGAGAAGGGATGGAGCCGCGCTTGGGGCTCGCCGTCGGCTTTTCAGGCTGGCGACTCGCGAGAACAACAGCCCCACTGTGGGAGGGACTTCAGTCCCGACGCATTGGCGGTGACAGACCGCAGCTCTCAATGGATTGCCGAAAAGCCACGCACCCGACACTGCGGCAGCCGCACCCTCATCCGGCGCTGCGCGCCACCTTCTCCCGGAGGGAGAAGGGATGGAGTGCTGCTACTTCTCGCAGCCGGTCAATTTCAGCGACTGGCCCGGCTTCAATGCATAGCCCGGGGCGCGCAGACCGTTGGCCTTGGCCAGCTCCTTCAGGTCGCAGTCGTGGCGGTCGGAAATCCGGCCCAGGGTGTCACCCTTGGCCACGCGGTAGTTGCGCACCTGCTTCTGCTTGGGCTTGGCGGGCGCGGGACGACCGGTGGCCACCGTGGTCGGCACGCCGGCGACCGGGCTGACGTCGCCCACCGCCACATTGCCGGTCAGGTCGGTGGCCGGCGCCGGGCTGCTGCTACGCACCGCGGCAGTGACGTCGGCGGTGATCAGTGCACGGGCCAGGTCGGCGCGCGGGCCGCTGACGCAGTAGCGGTTGTACAGGCCGACGATCTTGGTGGTGGCGTTGATGGTCACCCCGGCCGGGATCCAGCCGTCCGGCTCGTAGCGCGGATTGAGGTTGCGCAGCGCGCGCATGTAGCCGTCGCGGGTGCCGTCGCTGCCCAGGCAGATGGTCAGTTCGTAGATGGTGGTGGACTTGGCCAGGCGCAGCGTGGCCGGCTGCGCATTGATCTTGGGGAAGGCCACGCCGTACTGCTGCGGGTGCAGGAAGATCCACGCCGCGGCGATCACCATCGGCACGTAGTCCTTGGTCTCGGCCGGGAACTGGTTGTACACCGATGCGTCCCAGAAGCTGCGGCCGGGCATCTGGTTGAACACGCGCGCGGCGCGACCTTCGCCGCCGTTGTAGCCGGCCAGGGCCAGTTCCACGCTGCGGTTGAGTTCGGCCATGCGCTCGTTGATGTAGACCGCGCTGGCCTCGGCGGCGCTGCGCGCGTCGTAGCGGGTATCGAAGCCGGTGCCGTCCGGGCCCAGGCCGAAGCGGCGTCCGGTGGCCGGCATGAACTGCATCAGCCCGGCGGCGCCCACCCGCGAATTGGCGTGCACGCGACCGTTGGATTCCTTGGCGATGATGCCGAACAGCAGCGCTTCCGGCAGGCCGCGCTTCTCCCACTCCGGCCACATGACCGCGCGCAGGTTCTGGTAGTTCTCGTAGCTGCTCATCAGCGCCGGGCGCATGTCGGTGAGCCAGCGACGAATGCCGGCCTGCACCGCCGGGTTGTACTCCACCATCGAATCGAAGGCGTGGCGCTTGTCGTTGAGCAGGCGCGCCGCGCGCGCAGCTTCCGGCACGTCGGCGGCGAGCGGGCTGATGTGGTCGGGGTCGGCCTGCAGAGGCGCGGAATCGTCGTCGGCGGCATCGGTGTCGCTGGCCTGGCCCTGCGCGTCGGCCTTGGCCTTGAGCAGGCGCTTGTACGCGCCCAGGTAGGTGCCCACCTCGCAACCGCGCTGCTTGATGCAGGCCTGGATCACGTCCTCGATGTCCTCCAGCGCGGCGTCGCTTTCCTGGGTGCCCTTGGGGTCGCTGTTGCCGACCAGCACCATGGCGTCGTTGTAGCGCTTCTCGGCGGCGGCCAGGCGCTGGTCGAGGACGGCGATGGCGGCCTGGTCGCGGGCGGACACGCGGGCTTGGGCGGCAGGAGCGGTGCAGGTCAGCGCCACGGCAGCCGCGACGGGCCACGCGTGGGTGAAGCGGAACGGAAGGGGCATGGTGGGACGCGGCGACGGAAAGGCCGCAGGGTAGCCCCCGCCGTCGCATCGCGGCAAGGTCGCCGCGGCCAGGGTCCGGCCCGCGGCGGGCCAGGGTTCATGGCCGACGGCCATCCCGCGCCGCAACACGAGTACCGCGCGCTGGCTCTCGGGCCAGCCGATGTAGCGCGCCGCGCCGCCGCCACACCGGCGAACGGCCAAACCACGCAAAGACCGCGTTTGGCGGACTGCGCCGGTGCAGGGCGGCGCGAGGCGCCTGGGGCACTCGCACGCGTTCGCCCTGTCGCGGACGTTCTAGAATCCAGGCATCTCATTGCGGACCCCGATATGGACCCGATCCTGCTAGGCAAAGGCGTGACCGACGACATCGCGGTGCTGCTGCAACCGCGGCTGGGGAACCGCCACGGCCTGGTCGCCGGCGCCACCGGCACCGGCAAGACCGTGACCTTGATGACCCTGGCCGAAGGCTTTTCGCGGATCGGCGTGCCGGTGTTCCTGGCCGACGTCAAGGGCGACGTGGCCGGCCTGGCGATGCCCGGCGACGGCAGCGAGAAGGTGCTGCAGCGCGCCCGGGAGATCGGCGTGGCCGACTATGCCCCGGCCGCCAACCCGGTGCTGTTCTGGGATCTGTACGGCCAGCTCGGCCATCCGGTACGTACCACTGTCAGCGAGATGGGCCCCACCCTGCTGGCGCGCGTGCTGGAACTCAACGACACCCAGGCCGGCGTGCTCGACATCGTGTTCAAGCTGGCCGACGACCGCGGCCTGCTGCTGCTCGACCTGGACGATCTGCGCGCGCTGCTGACGCTGGTGGTGGAAGAACGCAAGGACATTTCCACCGAATACGGCCTGGTCAGCGCGCCGTCGGTGGCGGCGATCCAGCGCGCGCTGCTGCGCCTGGCCCAGGACGGCGGCGAAGGCTTCTTCGGCGAACCGGCGCTGGACCTGGCCGAGCTGATGCGGGTGGATCACGACGGCCGCGGCGTGATCGGCATCCTCGCCGCCGCGCAACTGGTGCTCAAGCCACGGCTGTACTCGACCTTCCTGCTGTGGCTGCTGTCGGAACTGTTCGAACGGCTGCCGGAAGTGGGCGACCTGGACAAGCCCAAGCTGGTGTTCGTGTTCGACGAGGCGCACCTGCTGTTCGACGATGCGCCGCCGGCGCTGGTGCAGCGCATCGAGCAGGTGGTGCGGCTGATCCGCTCCAAGGGCGTGGGCGTGTACTTCTGCTCGCAGTTCCCGGACGACGTGCCCGACAGCATCCTCGGCCAACTCGGCAACCGCGTGCAGCACGCGCTGCGTGCCTATACGCCACGCGACCAGAAGGCGGTGCGTACCGCCGCCGAGACCTTCGTGGCCAATCCCAAGCTGGACGTGGCCAAGGCCATTTCCCAGCTCGGCACCGGCGAGGCGCTGGTGTCCACGCTGCAGGACAAGGGCGTACCTTCGCCGGTGCAGCAGACCCTGATCGCACCGCCGCGCTGCCGCATGGGCGCGATTTCCGACGCCGAGCGCGCGCAGGTACGCGCCGGCAGCCCGGTCGGCACGCGCTACGACACCCCGGTCAACCGCGAATCGGCGGCAGAACTGCTGGCGCGCCGGGTCGAGCAGAGCACCGACCGCAGCGCCGCGCCGCCGGCGCGCACCCGCGAACAGGACGAGGCGCAGGACAGCGGCTTCGGCCAGGCGGTCAAGGACGCGGTGTTCGGTACCAAGCGCCGCCAGGGCATGCTGGAGGCGATGGCCAAGCAGACCTCGCGCACCATCGGCAATCGCATCGGCCAGCAGATCGTACGCGGCATCTTCGGCAGCATCTTCGGCGGCAAGCGCTGAGCGCGGCGCGCGCAACGCCCGCGGCGGTGCCCCGGCCGTTGGCCTTCCGCAGGAATGACCTGGGGGCGCCGCCAGCAACGCGTTTTTGCCGCAACCGAACGCGATATGCGTCGCGCTTGTAGGAGCGGCTTCAGCCGCGACGGGCTTTCCCGGTGAAGCCCGTCGCGGCTGAAGCCGCTCCTACGGCATCTCTGCATCCGACAGCGCCAGCGCTATCCCAGCAGCCCGTGCAGCTTGGCGTACTGCAACAGCATGATGGTCTTGGAGTCGGCGATCTCGCCGGTGTCGATCATCGCCAGCGCGGCATCGAGCGCCAGCTCCAGCACCTCGATCTCCTCGCCTTCGGCAGCCACACCGCCGCCGGCGCCGACCTTGTCGCGGTCCACGTACTCGCCCACGAAGAAGTACAACCGCTCGGTCACCGAGCCCGGACTCATGAACGCCTCGAACACCTTGCGCACGTTCTCGATCCGGTAGCCGGTCTCCTCTTCGGTCTCCTTGCGGATGCAGGTCTCCGCATCGTGGCGATCGAGCAGGCCGGCGCAGGCCTCGATCAGCATGCCGTCGGGGTTGCCATTGAGCAGGGTCGGCAAGCGGAACTGGCGGGTCAGCATCACCGTGCCCTTGGCGCGGCTGTACAGCAGGATGGTCGCGCCATTGCCGCGGTCGTAGGCCTCGCGGGTGAGCGCCTGCCAGCTGCCGTCGTGGCGCTGGAAATCGAAACTGACCTTGCGCAGCACGTACCAGTTGTCCGACAGCACTTCGATGTGGGTGACGCGCACGCGCGGATTGCCGGAAACGAAGGAAGGATCCAAGCGAAACTCCAAGGGGTGAGGGGCACGGCAGGCGGCAGGCGCGGCGTCCGCCACACTCCCCCGTCGTTCGGCCGCGCAGTGTAGCCAGCGCACGCACGGACGCAGCGGCACAGGTTGCGCTTTGCGCAGCCGACCACACTCCCTCGACGCCGCCGTCCCTTGGTGCCGCCGTCCGCATCGCGCAGCCGCCCCAGCCAGCCTCCTGATTGCGCGCGACGCAGCCGACCCGCACAATCGTCACACTTCGTAGACAGGGGGCGTCATGGAAGACCGTCGTCGCGTGGGCGCAAGTCGCACACACCGCAGCACACCCGAACCGTTCTGGGCGCGCACCCGCGCCATCGCGCTGTATCCGCTGCGCGGCGGCGCGCTATACGCGTTGATCGCGCTGACCCTGTGCAGCCTGCTGGGCATGCTGCCCGGCATCGGCTGGATCCTGGGCATCGTCACCACCCTGGCAATCTACAAATACGCCTTCGAGATCCTGCGGCACACCGCCGACGGCTACCTGGACGCGCCGGAACGCGGGTTCGACATCGGCGACGGCGTGGTCGTGCGGCTGCTGGCCATGATGATCCTGCTCGGCGTGGCGGTGTTCGCTGCGCTGCTGCTGGCCGGGCCGGTCGGCGGCCTGCTGATGCTGCTGGCGGTGGTGCTGCTGCAACCGGGCATCCTGATTTCCCTGGCGATGGACGGCAGCCTGCGCCGCGCGCTGAACCCCGCCGTGTCGATCGGCCTGGCGCTGCGCATCGGTTGGCCGTACCTGGCCGCGTTCGGCCTGCTGTTCGTGATCCAGGCCAGCGCGCTGGGCGCCGCCGCCTGGCTGCAGCGCGTCCTGCCGCCGCTGGTCGCCGACCTGGCCGTCACCGTGGTGACGATCTGGGGCCTGTTCGCCGCCTTCCACCTGATGGGCTATCTGGTCTACCAGTATCACGCCGTGCTGGGCTACGAACCGGCCGCCGACGCAGCGAGCGGCTTCGCCCGCCACGAC
This sequence comes from Xanthomonas sp. NCPPB 1128, assembly GCF_001043115.1. Taxonomy (GTDB): domain Bacteria; phylum Pseudomonadota; class Gammaproteobacteria; order Xanthomonadales; family Xanthomonadaceae; genus Xanthomonas_A. Next base: position 179,271 of record NZ_LFME01000003.1, read on the forward strand.
CCGGACCAGCGCGTGCTCGACGAGGCCGAACAGCTGGTGCGCGACGGCCACACCGACGACGCGCTGCAGGTGCTGCGCAGCGAAGTGCGCACCCGCGCGGTGAGCCTGGGCGTGCACGAGCTGTACCAACGCCTGTTGCGCGGCAGTGCGCGCCACGACGAACGCCGCGAACATACCCGCCAGTACATGCACCGGCTCCTGCAGGAAAAGCAGGAACGGCGTGCGCTGGCCCTGCAGCGCGAGGCACTGGATGCCGATCCCGACTTCGCGCCGCTGCTGCCGGAACAGGCCACGTTGTTGGCCGAACGCGCGCAACTGGCGGGCCAGTTCCGGCTCGCCGCCGACGGCCTGCAGGCCGCGCTGCGCGCCTGGCCGAAGGCACCGGAACACAGTACCTGGTCGCTGCAGGCCGCCTTGCTGCTGGCAGAACGCTTCGGCGAGGACGCGCAGGCGCACGACCTGTTGGAGGACGCGCTGAGCCGCTGCGACGACGAGGTGCAACGCGGCAAGCTGCAGGCAGCGTTGCGCGCGGTGACGATCACGCCGGTCTAGCGCGCGCCCTGCACGGCGCGCGACACGGGACACTCCGCGCGCCAGGCAGCGCGCTCAGGCGTTGGCGAGCAGGAACCGCGCCTTGTCCGCCTGCGGCAGATCCGGATAGCGCACGATCAGTGCCTCCAGCACGCGCCGCCACTCCGCCATGGCCTGGCGTTCGCCATGACCCAGTGCGAGCCGGAACCAGGCCTGCGCCTGCTGCTCGCGCGACGAGTCCGCATCCTGCGCCAGCAGTGTCTCCGCCTCGACCAGCAAGCCCAGCGCCATCCAGCGCGCGAACAACGCCGTGCGCGTCGGCACATCCACGTCGCCGGCCGCTTGCAACACGGCGGCCTGCTGCCGCGCCTCGTGCACGGACGGCGCCGACAGGCGCAACAGCTCCAGCGCCCGCGCCTGTGCCGATGCGGCGTGGCCGGCATTGGCCGCCAGGCGATAGCGCGCCAGCGCCACATCGAAGCGCTGCGGCGCTTCCGTGGCCAACGCGTCCAGCAGCGCGCCGGCCTGGACGTGTTCCATCCGCCCCAAATGCGCCTGCGCGCGCTCCCAGCGATCGTCGGCCGGTGCGTCGCTCTCGTCGCGCAGGAAGGCCTCGCGGGTCTGTCCGGCCGCCACCAGCACGGCACCGAGCAGCGCGCCGATCACCAGGCCGCCGGCATGCGCATCGAAGCCGATGCCGGCATCGCCGTTGAACAGCAGGTTGTAAATTTCCCAGCCCAGCCACAGCGGCAGCAGCACGATGGCCGGCGCGCGCACGTAGTCGAACAGCACCGCCACCCAATAGAAGAAGCGCACCGGTCGCCGCCCCCAGACCACGCAGAACGCGCCCATCAGCGCGGCGATGGCGCCGGACGCGCCGAGACCGGCGCCGGCCTCGCCCCAGCGCCACCACAGGCTCACCGCGCTGGCGCCGAACGCACCGAGCAGGTACACCGCCAGGAACCGCCAGCCGCCGATCGCGCCTTCCAGCAGCGTACCCAGCGCCAGCAGGAACAGCATGTTGCCGATCAGGTGCATGGCGTCGGCATGCAGGAACGCCGCCGTGAGCATGCGTAGCGGCGCCCATTCCGAGCTGCGCTGCACATGGCGCAGGGTGAACACGCGCTGCAACAGCACGTCATAGTGCGCGCGCAACGGCGCCCAAGCCTGTTGCGCGTCGGCATCCGCGAACAGCGTGCCACTGCGCAGGGCCTGCACGAAGCGCACGTCGTGCACGGTGGCGGCGCCGACGAAGGCCGACCGCTCCGCTGCCGGTACCTGCTGCAACTGCGCGAGCCGCTCGCGCTGGCCGCGTCGTTCCAGGTAGCGCGCATAGGCCGGCGCCTCCAGCGCGCCGAGCCCGGAGTCCAGGTAGTAGCGCTGCGCCTGCCGCAGCGGCGCCGCGTCGTGGCGCTGCCAGCCCGCATAGACCGCGATGTTGAGCAGGATCAGCAGCAGCGTGACCAGCGGGAGGTTGTCCCGCGACAGCGGTTTGTGCAGCGGCAGGATCAGCATCGAGCGACGTCCATGTGCGGGGCGGCGCCAGCTTCGGCCATCGCCTGCGGGTGCGCAAGGCGCAGGCACGCGCTAGCATCGCCACCCCGCTCCACCGCAGTCGCACCGATGAGCCGCTGGCGTCCCCCTGCCGAGAAAAGCACCGCCCTGATCACCCCGGAAGGCCATGCCCGGCTCAAGGCCGAACTGGAGGACCTGTGGCGGGTGCGCCGCCCCGAGGTGGTCAAGGCGCTCGCCGCGGCCGCGGCCGAGGGCGACCGCTCGGAGAACGCCGAGTACACCTACCGCAAGAAGCAACTGGGCGAGATCGACCGCCGCGTGCGCTACCTGAGCAAGCGCCTGGAGGCGCTGCGCGTGGTCGCCGAGGCCCCGTCCGACCCGCAGGCGGTGTTCTTCGGCGCGCACATCGAACTGGAGGATGCCGACAGCGGCGAACTGCGCCGCTACCGCATCGTCGGCCCGGACGAGACCGATGCGGCGCGCGGCTGGATCAGCATCGATTCGCCGCTGGCGCGGGCGCTGCTGAAGAAGCGCGTCGACGACGAAGTGGAAGCGAAGCTGCCCGGCGGCCGCCACAGCTTCGTGGTGGTCGCGGTGGACTACGCCGCGCCGTAAGCGGGTGGCGCCGTGGCGCCACGCATGCCGTCGTCTGCGGTCTCAGAGCACCCGCAGGTCCAGCGGCCTTGCCGGTGTTGCCGGCGCCGGCAGCGCATCGCCGAACAGATCGTGCTCGTCGCTGTCGGTGATCTCCACCTGCACCAGGTCGCCCGGCTTCAGCCCGCGCTCGCCGCCGTTCTGGATATGCACCAGGCCGTCGATCTCCGGCGCATCGGCCTTGGAGCGCGCCACCGCGATGCCGTCCTCCAACAGGTCGACCAGGCACTCCTGCACGCTGCCGATCTTGGCTTCCAGGCGCGCGGCGGAAATCGCCGCCTGCCGCTCCATGAAGCGCGCCAGCCGCTCCTGCTTGAGCTCCTCCGGCACTGGATCCGGCAGCGCGTTGGCGCTGGCGCCTTCCACCGGCGAATAGGCGAACGCACCGACACGGTCGAGCTGCGCTTCGTCCAGAAAATCCAGCAACTGCTCGAACTCGGCGTCGGTCTCACCGGGGAAGCCGACGATGAAGGTCGAACGCAGGGTGATCTCCGGGCACAGCGCGCGCCAGCGCTGCACGCGCTCCAGGGTGCGCTCCACCGCGCCGGGCCGCTTCATCAGCTTGAGGATGCGCGGGCTGGCGTGCTGGAACGGGATGTCCAGGTACGGCAGCAACTTGCCCTCGGCCATCAGCGGGATCACGTCGTCCACGTGCGGATACGGATACACGTAGTGCAGGCGCGCCCACGCACCCAGTTCCGACAGACCCTCGCACAGCGCCTTCATCCGCGTCTGGTAGGCCCGACCGCGCCACTCGCGCTCGGCGTACTTCAGATCCACGCCGTAGGCCGAGGTGTCCTGCGACACCACCAGCAACTCGCGCACCCCGCCCTTGACCAGGCGTTCGGCCTCGCGCAGCACCTCGTCGACCGGGCGCGACACCAGGTCGCCGCGCATCGACGGGATGATGCAGAAGCTGCAGCGGTGATTGCAGCCTTCGGAGATCTTCAGATAGGCGTAGTGGCGCGGGGTCAGCTTGACCCCGATGTCGTCTTCGTTGCTGCCACGACCGCGCGGCAGCAGGTCCACGAACGGATCGTGGCGCGGCGGCAACGCCGCATGCACCGCTTCCATCACGCTCTGGTAGTCCTGCGGACCGGACACCGCCAGCACGTCCGGATAGGCCGCGCGGATCTGCTCCGAGCGCTTGCCGAGGCAGCCGGTGACGATGACCTTGCCGTTCTCGGCCATGGCCTCGCCGATCGCCTCCATCGACTCGGCCACCGCCGAATCGATGAAACCGCAGGTGTTGACCACCACCACGTCGGCCGCGTCGTAGCTGGGCACGATCGCGTAGCCTTCCACGCGCAGTTGGGTGAGGATGCGTTCGGAGTCGACAAGGGCCTTCGGGCAGCCGAGGCTGACGAAGCCGACTTTGGGGGTCGCGAGAGACATTGGGGCCGGGGTCCGGGGGCCTGGGAGAAAAACAGCGCGCGAAGTATACCGGGCCGGGGCCGCCGGCGCGGCGGCCGCCCGGTGTGCGCCCGCTCACCCCGGCTTAGCCCGGGCGATGGATAATCGGCCGCTTCCCCCACCCCACAGGACGCCGCAATGGGCCACTGGACCACACTCGACACCGCTCACGGCCAGGTTTCCGCCTGGCACGCCCTGCCCGAGGGCACGCCGCGCGGCGGCCTGGTCGTCATCCAGGAGATCTTCGGGGTGACCGACTACATCCGCGAGGTCGCCGACCGCTACGCCGCGCACGGCTACGCAGTGCTGGCGCCGGCGCTGTTCGACCCGGTCGAGAAGGACGCGCAGCTGGCCTACGACCAGGACGGCGTGCGCCATGGCCTGGAACTGGTCGGCGCACTCGGCTTCGACCGTGCCCTGGACATCGTGCAGGCGGCCGCGCAGGCGCTGGCGCCGGCCGGCAAGGTCGGCACGCTGGGCTACTGCTGGGGCGGCAGCGTCGCGCTGCTGGCGGCACTGCGCCTGGGCCTGCCCTCGGTGAGCTACTACGGCGGCCGCAACACCCAGTTCCTGGACGAGACGCCGAAGGCGCCGGTGCTGTTCCACTTCGGTGCGCAGGACGGCAGCATCCCGGCCGAGTCGATTCAGCAACATCGCGAGAAGCTGCCGCAGATGCAGACCTTCGTCTACCCGGCCGGGCACGGCTTCGACCGCCATGTGGACCCGAACCACTACGACGCCGACAGCGCCGAACTCGCCCGCGAACGCAGCCTGGCGTTCCTCGCCGAGCACCTGGGCTGAGCCACGGCGTGGCCGACTTCGTCCTCGACCCGCGGCTGCAGGCCGACAGCGCGTTCGTCGCCGACGGGCCGCTGTCGCAGGTGCGGCTGATGGACGACGCGCGCTTCCCGTGGCTGCTGCTGGTGCCGCGGGTGGCCGAGGCCAGCGAGTGGATCGACCTGGACGGCGGCCAGCAGCGCCTGCTGCTGGCCGAGATCAACCAGCTTTCGCAGTTGCTGCGGCAGGAGCCGGGCGTGCACAAGCTCAACATCGGCGCGCTGGGCAACGTGGTGCGACAACTGCACGTGCACGTGCTGGGGCGGCATCCCGGCGATGCCGCCTGGCCCGGCCCGGTGTGGGGCAGCGGCGCGGCACAGCGGATCCCGGCCGAGGAACTGCAGGCGCGTGTTGCGGCGTGGCGCCAGCGGCTACGATAGGCGCCCTTTTTGCGGAAGCCGCGCCTCCATGAAATCCAACGTGATCGCCGCCATCGTGCTGATCGTGATCGGCCTGGTGTTCCTGGCCAACAACCTGGGCTGGACCAACCTGAACCTGGGCCGGCTGATCGCCACCTGGTGGCCGGCGATCCTGGTCGCGGTCGGCGTCGGCATGTTGTTCGGCCGCGGAAAGTAGTTGGAGCCGGGAGTGGGGATTAGGGAGTGGGGATTCGCTAAGGCGATTCCCCACTCCAGACGCGTGTGTCGCGCGGGCGGCTTGCTGGCGCGCCCCTGCTAGAGGCAGGGGCGCCGTCTCGCGACTGCGCGCTCAGCGGCGGACGTTGACCACGCGGGTGCCGGCGATCAGGTCGTGCAGGCAACGCTTGTCCTGGCGGAAGATGAACAGCGCGTCCACCAGGGCGTAGATGCCGCCCACGATCGGCACCAGCGAGATCGCCTGGGTCGGCAGATAACGCAGCGCGATCAGGCGCCAGAACGGCGGCTGCCCACCGTCGAGGTCGGCGATGCGGATCCACAGCAGCTTCTTGCCCCAGGTCTGGCCGGTCTTGGCCAGCGGGTAGCCCTGCACCAGCAGGAAGATCACCATGCCCAGCACGCCGTAGCCGAGCGTGGTCAGGAACGACACCTGCACGCCGCTGCGTGCGGCTTCCATGACCTTGCCGAAATAGCCGGTCAGCGCCGCCACCGGCAGGAACGTCGCCAGCGAAATCACGCCGTCGATCAGCGCCGCGCCGAGGCGCTCGCCGCGGCCGGCCAGGACCTCGCCGGAGGCGCCCGGCAGCGCGGGAGGCAACACCGCGTCGGGGGCCTGGTAGGGATTGGGGTCGTTCATTGCGCGCTCCTTGTGCTGTCGAAAGGAAGGGAGTGGGAGATCAGGTCTTGGGCAGGGTCACGCCGGTCTGGCCCTGGTACTTGCCGCCGCGGTCCTTGTAGCTGGTCTCGCAGACGTCGTCGGCATCGGACTGGAAGAACAGCATCTGCGCCACGCCTTCGTTGGCGTAGATGCGCGCCGGCAGCGGCGTGGTGTTGCTGAACTCCAGGGTCACGTGCCCTTCCCACTCCGGCTCCAGTGGGGTGACGTTGACGATGATGCCGCAGCGCGCATAGGTGCTCTTGCCCAGGCACACCACCAGGGTGTCGCGCGGGATGCGGAAGAACTCCACGGTGCGCGCCAGCGCGAAGCTGTTGGGCGGGATGATGCACTCGTCGGCCTCGATGTCGACGAAGCTCTTGGGGTCGAAGTGCTTGGGGTCGACGATGGTCGAGTTGATGTTGGTGAACACCTTGAACTCGCGCGAGCAGCGCACGTCGTAGCCGTAGCTGGAGGTGCCGTAGCTGACGATGCGCTGGCCATCGACCTGCTTGACCTGGCCCGGCTCGTAGGGCGCGATCATGCCGTGCTGTTCGGACATGCGGCGGATCCAGCGGTCGCTCTTGATGCTCATGGGGCTTCCTGATGCGGTGGCGGCGGCCGCAGCCTGCGCGCCGGGAACGCGACCGGCGGATGGGGCCGGCCGCAATAGCGGGCGATTCTATCCGGTGCAGGGCCTTCGCGGCAGGCGCCGCGCGCCGCTCAGCGCAACGCCGCGGAGATCGGGATCGCCGCGCGCGGGCGCTTGCGCAGTTCCTCGGTCAGGCGCTGCGCGGTGGCCAGGTAGGCCTGCGCCGCGGCCGACTCCGGCGCCGCCACCACCACCGGGGTGCCGGCGTCACCCTGCTCGCGGATCGCGATCGCCAGCGGCAGCGATCCCAACAGCGGCACGCCGTACTGCTGCGCCATGCGCTGGCCGCCGCCCTCGCCGAACAGGTGCTCGACATGACCACACTGGCTGCAGGTGTGCACCGCCATGTTCTCGACGATGCCCAGCACCGGCACCTCGACCTTCTCGAACATCTTCAGCGCCTTCTTCGCGTCCAGCGTGGCGATGTCCTGCGGGGTGGTGACGATCACCGCGCCGGCCACCGGGATCTTCTGCGCCAGGGTCAGCTGGATGTCGCCGGTGCCGGGCGGCAGGTCGATCAGCAGGTAGTCCAGGTCGTCCCACAGCGTGTCGGCGAACAACTGGGTGAGCGCCGAGGTCGCCATCGGGCCACGCCAGATCATCGGCGTGTCCTGGTCCACCAGCAGCCCGATCGACATGGCCTCGATGCCGAAGGCGCGCATCGGCTCGATGCGCTTGTCGTCAGGACTATCGGGGCGCCCGCTCAGGCCGAGCATGGCCGGCACGCTGGGGCCGTAGACGTCGGCATCCAGCACCCCGACGCGTGCGCCCTGACGCTGCAGGGCCAGCGCCAGGTTCACCGCAGTGGTGGACTTGCCCACTCCCCCCTTGCCGGAACCGACGGCAATGACGTTGCGGATGCGTGGATGCGGGGCGAGCTTGGGCTGGACGGCATGGGCGGGGAGACGCGGGCGTTCGGTCATCGGAAAACTCAACAAGAAAGCGTCGGCGCCGCACACGGGCGTGCGCTGGACGAAAGGGAGACATGGACCGCGAATGGGGCCGCGGACAGCGGCAGCGTCGCGGGCCGCACAGACACATGACTATACAAGTGTGCCGGTGCCGGGTCCCGCGTCGCGGGCGACGCGACACTGGGCGAATTTGCGCAAATGGCCTCCAACACCGACCGCCACCCGCCTTCCGCAGGCGGCCGCCATCGTCGAGCGCACCTGCCCGCGCAGCCGCTGGACCAACGCTTGGCGTACTGCGGGCGAGGCGGCGGGTACACGACCGCCCCACGATGGCGAAACGCACTCACCGAAGTGGTGCAGCGGCGAGCGCACCCGGACGCCGGCTCCGTTGGCGCAGCCCTGCCGGCGCGGGGTCTGCCGAGGTGCGTGCCAACGCAGCACCGCGCCGTTCAGCAACCTGTCCACACAACGCCCCGCAATGGTGCAAAGCAGCGTGAAAATGGTTCTCACTGCCACCCAGTGCCGGCATTTGCCGACGTTTCCCACCCGATCGCGGCACTTTTCGCTTGTAGACGAAAAAAGTGACACCCATGTACAAACGGCGTTAAGTCCGTGTTACGTTTGGGTTGATCGCAGGATGCGGTCCCACTTTCAAGGCACATGTCGCGGCACGAGGCCCCTCGCCTTATCGATTGATTTTCGGGGATAGAGAAAGATGACTGCTCGTCATACTCGTAGTTTCAAGCACAGCCACCTGAGTGCCGCGCTGGCCTCCGCCCTGCTTGTTCCGGCTGCGTTTGCCGCCTTTGCGCAGGACGCCACGACCGATGACAAGACCGACAAGGCGACGAATCTCGACAAGATCACCGTCACCGGGTCGCTGATCCCGCAGACCGAGATCGAGACCGCCACGCCGGTCACCACGATCAATGCCGAAGAGATCAAGGCGCGCGGCTTCAGCACCGTCGCCGACGTGCTGCAGAAGAGCTCGTTCGCCACCGGCGGCGTGCAGGGCGGGCAGAGCTCGGGCACCTTCACCCAGGGCGCGAAGACGGTGAGCCTGTTCGGCCTGCCGCCGGGCTACGTGAAGTACCTGATCGACGGCCGCCCGATGTCGAACTATCCGGCGCTGTACAACGGCAGCGACACGTTCAACAACATCAGCGGCATTCCGATCGACCTGGTCGACCGCATCGAAATCCTGCCGGGCGGCCAGTCGTCGCTGTACGGCTCCGACGCCATCGCCGGCGTGATCAACGTCATCCTCAAGAAGAAGATGGACGGCGCGGTGTTCAGCATCCGCGGCGGCGGCTTCTCCGAGGGCGGCGGCAGCAACTTCCGCACCACCTTCGCCGACGGCTGGACCTCGGCCGATGGCCGCACCAGCATCCTGGGCGGCGTGCAGTACGAAGAGAAGGATCCGATCTGGGCCTACCAGCGCGACCTGACCAAGCAGTTCAACACCCAGGGCTACAACGCCCAGCTGCCGAGCCGCGACTTCTTGGTCTACAGCCCGTTCACCAGCTACAAGTTCCTCGACCCGAACAACTGCAACAACGTGTCCGGCCTGTTCGGCGGAACCATCGCCAAGCAGCAGCGCCCGGGCTTCGGCGACACCTACTACTGCGGCTCCAAGTACACCCCGGGCTATCGCACCCTGGACAGCGGCACCAAGTCGCTGCAGGCCTACATCCACGGCACCCATGACCTGAACGACAACGTGCAGCTGTACGGCGACGTGCTCTACAGCCACGACGAGGTCAAGTTCAACTCCGGCTCCAACTACATCTGGTGGGGCACCGCTGCCGACTTTGGCTATTACTACGATCCGAAGGTGGGCGACCTGCTGAACCTGCAGCGCTCGTTCGCGCCGGAAGAAATGGGCATCAACGGCATCAAGGACACGATGAGCCGCAACAAGAGCGACTCGGTGCGCGTGACCTTCGGCGCCCAGGGCCAGCTCGGCCAGTCGAGCTGGGACTACGATGCCGGCGTCACCTACACCCAGTACAAGCTGGAGGAGCGCCAGCTGGTCCGCTACAAGAACGCGATCGACCAGTTCTTCGTGAACCGCGTGCTGGGTCCGCAGCTCGGCCTGGATCCGCTGTACGACACCTATCCGGTGTATTCGCCGAACTACGCAGCGTTCTACTCGCCGATCAGCCAGGCCGACTTCGCCAGCTTCACCGGCCAGGCCACCAACAAGAGCAAGACCTCCGACGGCATGCTTCGCGTCCAGGCCACCAACGGCAAGCTGTTCAGCCTGCCCGGCGGTGATGCCGGCCTGGCCGTGGTCGGCGAATACGGCAAGCAGAAGTGGGACTACGCGCCGGATCCGGTGATCCTCAACGGTGAAGTCTGGGGCCTGACCTCGGTGGCCGGCGGCGGCCAGCGCGACCGCTACGCGCTGACCTCGGAACTGCGCATGCCGGTGTTCGACCCGCTGACCATCACCCTGGCCGGCCGCTACGATGCGTTCAAGGCCAGCGGCCGCACCATCGACAAGCCGACCTACAGCATCTCGCTGGAGTACCGTCCGTTCGAAACCCTGCTGCTGCGCGGCAAGTACGGCACCGCGTTCCGCGCGCCGACCCTGTCCGACCTGTACCAGGGCCAGAGCGGCTACTACAGCAGCGTCGTCGACTACTACCAGTGCGCGCGCCGCGGCTACCTGCCGGGCAACACCGACAACTGCCCGGCCGCCTTCTCCAGCCGTCAGTTCCGCGGGACGCAGTCGGGCAACCTGGACCTGAAGCCGATCAATGCCGACGTGTGGAGCGCCGGCTTCGTGTGGTCTCCGGTGGACCGCATGGCGCTGACCGTCGACTACCTCAACTGGGACATCAGCGATGAAGTCACCCAGCAGAGCGCCGACGGCCTGAGCCTGCAAGATTACCGCTGCCGCGCCGGCATCGACGATGCCGCCTCGGCGCTGTGCCAGGCCACGTTCGCCCAGGTCACCCGCAACGCCGCCGGCCAGATCACCAACATCTACACGCCGAAGATCAACGTCTCCAACCAGAAGCTGGAAGCGGTCACTGCCTCGTTCCGCTATGGCTACGACTTCGGCCGCTGGGGCGACCTGAGCACCATCGCCAGCTACAGCGAGAACCTGCGCCACAAGTATGTGCGCTACACGGGCGATACGCCGGTGGACCTGCTGAACGATCCGTACTGGAGCACCGACCCGAAGCGCAAGGCCGACGCGTCGCTGACCTGGGACATCGGCAAGTTCTCGACCACCTGGTACGCGAGCTGGTTCGACAAGACCCCGAACTACGCGGCGACCGTCGCACCGGCCGGCTATGCCTCCCCGCGCGCCGGCAAGCTGCCGTCGCACATCACCCACAACGCCAGCGTGACCTACAAGGCGTTCGAGGGCATGGAGCTGTCGCTGATGATGACCAACGTGTTCAACAAGATGCCGCCGCTGGACAAGTCCTACCCGGGCAGCGCGCAGTGGGCGTACAACGATTACAACTTCGATGTGTACGGCCGTGCGTACTACCTGGAAATGCGTTACTCGTTCGGCAAGTAAGAACGCGCGCATGCAATGAAAGAACCCACCCGCGAGGGTGGGTTTTTTTTTGCCTCGCATTCGCGGACTGCGCAGCCTCCAGGTCGGCGCAGATGCGTGCTCGTCCTGTGCTTTCGATCAGGCTCACGCGGTTTGCGCACGGCAGCGTCTCGGCATCAAGGCACCAGCGGATAGCCCGTGCTGTAGTCGTACAGAACGGAACGGCCGTCGCCAACACGTCCAACGCTCACGCGGCTCTGCAGTTCGGATGCCGCAATGGATCCCATGGAGTGCCAAACTGCCGCGCCGCGACTTGGACCAGGCGGGGCCCGCCTGGTGCATTCGGGCAGCGTCGCCACAACACAAGAGCACGTAGCAGCCATCACCTGCCGCAGCACGCCTGTAGCGCGCCCGGCAGCGCGCCGGCCGCGAGCGCGACCGGTGACGGCATCGGCAGAGACCGGCCGGGCGGCTGCCCCGACCGTTACGGATAGAACGCCGACAACAGCGCCTTCAGTTCGTCCAGATCCTCGCCGTAGCGCTGCCAACGCCCCATGTAGGACCGCGTCATCGACGTGCGCACCTGCACCACGCTGGCGGTGGCCACCGGCGCCTGGTTCTGCTCGAAATGCAGGCAGGCCTCGTCCCACGGCAGGCCGCAGAAGTCCAGCAGGCGGCGCGTGGTCGGCTCCTGCGCGGTCACCAGGTCCTCGTAGTCGACCTGCAGGATGCGTTGCGGCAAGACCGCGCTCCAGTGCGCCATCAGCCGGTCGAACATCAGGAAGTAGCGGCCGACGTCCATCAGGTCGAAGGAATAGTCGTAGTACGGCGAGGACAGCGCGAACAACTGGCGGAAGTTGCTCAGGCAGGTGTCCATCGGATCGCGCCGCAGGCACACGATCTTCGCCTTCGGCAAGGCGCGCGCGATGTGGCCGGCGTAGAGGAAGTTGTGCGGCAGCTTGTCGACGAAGCGCGGCTTCAGCGCGGTGCCCGGACGCGTGGATTCGACGTAGCCGCGACCGAGCGCGCGCCAGTCCAGTCCCTGCACCTGGCTCAGCGTGGCGACATCGAGGATCTCCGGCGACGGCGTGCCGGTCAGGCGCTTGAGCACCACCGAGAAGTTCTGCAGTTCCCCGGCCGAGTGCACCTGCGGATGGCTGGACAGGATCCGGTCGACCAGCGTGGTGCCGCTGCGCGGCATGCCGATCACGAAGATCGGCTCTTCGCTCTCGAAACCCGGCACCGGCGCGTCGTCGGCACGGAAGGTGCGATGCAGGGCATCGAACAGGCGCGCGTCGCGCTCGGAGGTATAGCCGCGCGCACGCTTGTGCACCGACTTGCCCTGCACATAGCCGCGAAACGCGGCGCGGTAATCGCCGAGATCCTCGTGCTCCTTGGCCAGCGCCAGGTTCAGGTGCAACACCGCATCGGGATCGTCGCCGGCCGACGCCAGCGCGGCCTCGAGCAACGCCAGGTTGTTCTCCTGCGGCGTCCACTTGCGCAACTGCGACAGCGACAGATACACCTTCCAGTAGCGCGGCTCCAGCGCCAGGCAGGCGCGGTACTCGGCCTCGGCCTCCTGCAGCCTGCCGGAGAACAGCAGCGAGGTTCCCAGGTTGTAGCGGAAGCTGGCCTGCTGCGGCGCCGCCTGCACCGCACGCGTGAACGCTTCCAGCGACGCGGCATGTTCGTTGACCTGGCTGTAGACCACGCCTAGCGTGTCCAGGGTATGCGCGTCGGTAGGCTGCAACGCCATCGCATGATCGGCGGAACGGTGCGCATCCTGCAGGAATCGGCCCATCGCCAGCACCCGCGCCAATTGCGCGGCGTAGTCGGCACGCTCGGGATTCAGGGTCGCGGCCTGGTGCAGGTGCATCGCCGCGACCTGCATCTGCTGCAGCTCCAGCGCCGCCACGCCGGCGACGAAATGCACGCCCGGATGCTGCGGCAAGGCCTGCAGCAGATGTTGCGCGATCCGCAGCGCGTGCGGCCAGTCGCCGCGGTTGAGTGCCGCGATGGCCTGGTTGTAGAGCTGAACCTGTTCGCTCATGGATGCGCCCGATCTCCCCTGGAAGGCTGGCCGTGGCGGCATGCAGGCACGCGACGGTCTCCGATTATGACCGCAGCGCAGCATGCGCGCGCACGCGCGGCATCTTCCCTCCGCGACCAGCGTGCCCCGCAGCGGAAGCGCGTGTGCAGCGAAACCACGCGTGCCCCGCTCGAAACAGCGCCGCGACAAGGGCTTACGCGCGTCATCGGGCGAGCGAGCTCGCGCCAAGGCCGCCCTTACAGCAAGCCCGCTTCAAAAACATGTCATGTAACGCAAATTTTTCGTTACTTTTCCGATTTGTTCATGCTACGGTCAAGAAACGTGAAACGGACTTCACACCATCTGAACGTACCGGTCTAGGAAGGGACCCGCGTACTGCACATGCATCTAGGGGAATTTTGTCAATGTCAGTCAAAGCACCGACTCCCAAGCGGAGTCTTCTGGTCGTTGCTGTGTCCGCCATTCTGGCCCTGCCTGCCTCGCAGGCACTGGCGCAAAGCCAGAATCCGAGCGAGGAATCGGAAACGGAACAACTGACCGAGGCCACCGGCGCCAAGGCGCATACCCTGGAGAAGGTGACGGTGACCGGTTCGCGCATCCAGCGCACCGAAGTCGAGGGCCCCTCGCCCGTCACCATCATCTCCGCCACCCAGATCGAGCGCGAAGGCTTCAACACCGTCTTCGACGCGCTGAGCACGCTCACCCAGGCGTCCGGCTCCACCCAGAACGAGCTGTTCGCCGGCGGGTTCACGCCCAATGCCAGCGTGATCAACCTGCGCGGCCTCGGCCCGGGCCGCACCCTGCTGCTGATCAACGGCCGCCGCGCCGCGGACTATCCGCTGCCGTACAACGGCCAGAGCAACTTCGCCAATTTCGGCAACATTCCCGCCGCCGCGGTCGATCGCATCGAGATCCTCGCCGGCGGCGCTTCGGCCATCTACGGCTCCGACGCGGTCGCCGGCGTGGTCAACGTCATCCTCAAGACCAACTACGAGGGCGACCTGGTCAAGCTGCGCGGCAGCACCCTGACCCGCGGCGGCGGCGACACCGGCGACTTCCAGTGGATCGGCGGCAAGACCGGCGACCGCTGGAGCCTGACCTACGCCTTCGAATACACCGCCGGCGAGCCGCTGTTCGCCTACCAGCGCGACTTCATGGATTCGGCACTGGACAATCCGTTCCCGCCGGCCTTCGTCGGTATCCAGCCCACCGGCACCATGCGCGTGCGTCGCCGCACCGGCTCGACCACCAACTCCTACTTCGCACCGCCGGCCGGCGCCTGCGAACAGCTCGGCGACGAGTGGGTGCGCTGGAACTACCGCACCGCCAGCGCCAGCGGCGCCATCACCAACCTCGGCCAGGCCTGCGGCACCTTCAAGGACCCGGCCTACCAGACCATCCGCAACGAGAACAACGACCTGTCCGGCTATGCCTACGGCACCTTCGATTTCGACGGCGGCGTGCAGGGCTGGGCCAGCCTGCAGGCTTGGTCGTCCGAATCCAAGTACACCTCCGGCACCCAGTTCTGGTCCGGCCGTACCAACGGCGCGCTGTGGTTCGACCCCGGCTTCAACGCGCTGGTCGACGCGCAGCGCGTGTTCACCCCGCAGGAAGCCGGCGGCGTGGAGCACCTGATGGCGCGCAACAAGGAGAAGTCCTACGACTTCGCCGCGGGCCTGCGCGGCAAGTGGGGCGACCGCTTCGATTGGGACCTGACCCTGTCGCGCGCCGAGTACAAGGTCAAGGTCGACCGTCCGCGCCTGGTGGCGTCGGCGGTCAACGATTACTTCCTCGGCCAGCAGCTGGGCACTCGCGTGGTCGGCGGCGCCACCTACCCGGTGTATCGCCTGAACCAGCAGCGCTACTACAGCGCACTGACCCCGGACCAGTTCGCGGCGTTGAGCACCACGGTCAAGACCGACGCCAACTCGCACGTCAACCAGGGCAACTTCGTCCTCTCCGGCGACCTGTTCGAGCTGCCGGCCGGCGCGCTGGGCTTCGCCGGCGTGGTCGAAGCCTCGCAGCAGGAGTACAAGCTCAACGCCGATCCGCGCATCCTGCCCGACTACACCGGCGCCGACCGTCCGTACAACCTCACCGGCACCGGCGGCGGCGGCAAGCGTGACCGCTACGCGCTGGGCGTGGAGCTGTCGATTCCGATCCTCAGCTCGCTGAAGGCGCACCTGGCCGGGCGCCTGGACAAGTACGACGACGTCACCGCGGTGGACGACGCCAAGACCTGGAATGCCGGCCTGGAGTGGCGTCCGCTGGACAGCCTGCTGCTGCGCGGCTCCTACTCCACCAGCTTCCGCGCGCCCGACCTGCACTACGTGTTCGCCGATCGCAGCGGTTCGTTCTCGAGCATCTTCGACACCCGGCGCTGCCTGGAAAGCGGCCGCGCCGCGGCGCAGTGCCCGACCTCGGACACCACGGTGAACTACACCGCCTACGGCGTGCGCCAGGGCACCACCGCCCTGTCCGAGGAAACCGGTACGTCGTGGACCGCCGGCTTCGTGTGGGACGTGCTCGACGGCCTGTCGGTCACCGCCGACTACTACGACATCCGCCTGAAGAACGTGGTGGCCGACATCACCTCCACCTACATCCTCGACGGCGAAGCCGGCTGCGTGACCGGGCTGACCCGCAACCGCAATCCGTTCACCCTGGGTGCGCCGGGCTCGGCGTTCTGCAACGACATGCTGTCGCGGGTGACCCGCCTCAGCGCGCCGGGCACGCCGAACGACGGCCAGATCACCGAGATCCGCCGCGGTCCGATCAACCGCGCCTTCCTCGGCACCAAGGGCATCGATGCGTCGCTGGACTACCGTCTCGACACCGATCGGCTGGGCGACTTCCGTTTCCAGGTGGGCTACTCGCACACCCTCGAGCAGAAGTCGGCCGAGTTCAAGGGCGACCCGATCCTCGATTACCGCGACGACCTGAGCAACTTCGACTTCCGCAGCCGCATTCGCACCACCGCGACCTGGCAGAAGAACGACTGGCAGGCGGCGGTGTTCATGATCCGCTACGGCAGCCTGCCGAACTGGCAGGAGACCGGCCGCATCGCGCCGTACTTCCTCTGGAACGCCAACGTGGGCAAGAAGCTGACCGACAAGCTGACGGTCAACTTCTACGTCAACAACGTGTTCGACAAGACCCACCCGAAGGACAGCGGCTACAACACGTATCCGTACTTCTGGCGCGCCTACAGCCCGTACGGCCGCGAAGTGGCGGCGGAGTTCCAGTACCGCTTCCGCTGAGCCGCGGCACGCGCACTGGAGGTCAGCGAGAGCCCGGCATCGGGCTCTCGCTGTGTGCAATCACGCAAAAAGGATGCTCGTGAAACGACTCGTTGCTTTCTGTGCGTTGGGGCTGTGTCTGCACGGCGGCATGGCCGCCGCCGCTCCCCCGCCCATCGCGGATTTCGTCAAACGCCCCACCTACAGCGCGGTCAAGATCTCGCCCGACGGCGAGTACCTGGCCCTGACCGTGGACCGCGGCGAACAGGACGTGCTGACCGTGCTCGGCACACGCGACCTCAAGCCGATCAAGGTCAACGTGCTGCCCGACGGCAAGAGCGTCGGCGCGTTCTACTGGACCGGCCGCAAGCGGCTGCTGTTCACCGCGGTCAAGAAGGTCGGCTCGTTCGAGCGGCCGATGGGCACCGGCGAATGGTTCGCGGTCGACGCCGACGGCGGCCAGCCGCGTACCCTGATCGAATACGGCACGCAAAGCGTCACCCAGCGCGGCAAGAGTGTGGGCCGCGAATCCTTCGCCCTGCTCGACACGTTGCGCGACGACGAGCAGAACGTGGTCATGCAGGTGCGCTACCCGCGCTCCTCGGACGGCGCCGGCACCGAAGTGGTAATGATCGACACCCTCAGCGGCCGGCGCAAATCGCTGGGCCGCGCGCCCAAGGCAAACTGCTCCATCGCCCTGGACGCCGCCAAGCAACCCGCCTTCGCCACCTGCCAGAGCGACAAGGACGAGGACACCGGCTACGACAGCCACAGCGAGGTGTACGCGCTGCAGGACGGCAAGTGGGCGCTGATCAATGCCAGCAAGACCGACGGTGCGCGCCTGGACATCGACTGGTCGACCGCCAGCGGCCGCGTCTATGCCACCCGCGACGACGGCAAGGCGCCTGGCGCGTTCGGCTACCTGGATCCGCGCAGCGGCGGTTTCGTCTCCCTGTTCCAGGATCCCACCAGCGAGGTCGCGCGCACCATCAACGCCACCGACGGCTCGGACACCGCACTGGCGGTGGTCACCGAGGCCGGTGCACCGCAGGTCAAGCTGATCGACGAGACGCATCCGGACGCGGCGCTGTACGCCAGCCTCGCCGCGGCCTTTCCCGGCCAGTACGTCGACTTCGCCAGTGCCACCCGCAATGGCGACACCATCGTGGTCAGCGTGCGCAGCGACCAGAATCCGGGCGAGCTGTACCTGTACGAGCGCGCCACCGGCAAGGCCCGCTTCCTGATGAAGAGCCGGCCGTGGATCGATGCGGCGAAGATGGCCACGATCACCCCGATCCAGTTCACCGCCCGCGACGGGCTGCGCATCCACGGCTACCTCACCGTGCCGGCCGGAGCGCAGGCGAAAAATCTGCCGCTGATCGTCAACGTGCACGGCGGGCCGATGGGGCCGCGCGATACCTGGGGCTTCCACGCCGAGGCGCAATTGTTCGCCAGTCGCGGCTACGCCACGCTGCAACTCAACTATCGCGGCTCCGGCGGCTTCGGCAAGGCGTTCAGAGACCGCGCCTACGGGCAGTGGGACGGCGGCATCATGAACGACATCATCGACGGCACGCAGTACGCCATCCAGCAGGGCCTGGTCGACAAATCGCGCATCTGCATCTACGGCGGCAGCTTCGGCGGCTACGCAGCGATGATGGCTCCGGTGCGCGCGCCGGGGCTGTTCCGCTGCGCGTTCGGCTACGTCGGCATGTACGACGCCAAGATCCAGCTGCGGCTCAGCGACACCAGCAAGAGCGAGAGCGGCAGGCGCTATCTGCTGCGTGCCTTCGGCAGCACCAGCGCCGAGCAGGAGCGGATGTCGCCGATCAACCACGTGCAGGCGCTGACGCTGCCGATCTACCTGGCCGCCGGCGCCCGCGACGACCGCTGCCCGCCGGAGCACACCGAGGCACTGGCCAAGGCCTTGCAGGCCGCCGGCAACCCGCCCGAAGGCGTGATCGTGCAGTCCGGCGAAGGCCACGGCTTCTACAAGGAGGAGAACAACCTCAACCTCTACACGAAGATGCTGGCGTTCTTCGACGCGCATCTGGGCGGTTCCGCGCCACGGCCCGACGCATCCGCGTCGGCCGGCGCGCCCTGACCCTGAGCGCAGATCCGCCACGGCGCGCCGCCGTGGCGCGCGCGGCGCGCTGCACGCGCCGCGCCTTTCCTCGCCCTGGCCATCGCGCCAGGGATTTTTTTGCCGGCCTGGTGCTCCATGCGTCGGCGCCAGGATCGATCGGGCGAGGCCATGCTACGTGTGCCCGATCCGCGGTCACGTCTCCATGCATGCGCCGTTCCGCTGGCGGCGCGCGCGGGAGACGACGGCCCAGATCCGCCTGGCCGGCTCCGCGGAGAACACTTGACCCGGCCGCCACGCAGATCGCCGGCATCGCGCGACAGGTCACCAGCGGTATCCTGCCGTCGTCATGACCGTTGAAGACGCCCATCGATGCCCCGCGTGAATGTCTCCACCCGTCTCGTCCGCAATCCGCACCGACATCCCGCCAGTTGCACCCGCGTGCGCGCTACGCAGGCATGCCCGCTCGAGCCGCAGTGCCATGCATGAGCCACACCCCCCCGCCGCGCCGCCACACACCCCGGACGATGCCGGAGTCGTGGCGGTCGATCACACTGGCTTCTCGGTCGCGTCGCTGGACGCGGCGCTGCAGTTCTGGACCGAGGCGATGGGGTTCGCCTGCGTGCGCCGCGGCAACATGAGCGGCCCGTTCCTGCGCGAGGTGACCGGCGTCGACGCGCCGCAGTGCCGCATGGCAGTGGTGCAGGCGCCGAATGGCTATCCCATCGAACTCCTGGAATATTCGACCGGCCCCGCCCTGGGCAGGGTCCCGGACAGTGCCGGCGCGATCGGCGCCGCGCACCTCGCGGTGACCGTGACGGACATCGGCCGGGCCTTGCGCCGGATGGCCGCGGCGGGGTGGCCTGCCAAGGGCACGCCACAGCCGATCCCGGCCGGGCCGCGCGCCGGCACCGTGGTCGCCTATGTCAGCGGCCCCGACGGCATCACCATCGAACTGATGCAGCCGCCGGCCTGAGCGCCGCCCCGTCCTCAGCGGCGCAACAGCGCCATCGCCGCGTTGTGCCCGGGCGCACCGGTCACGCCGCCGCCGGGGTGGGTGCCGGAACCGCACAGATACAGGCCCGGCAGCGCGCCGCGGTAGGCGGCCTGGCCGAGCATCGGGCGCGCGCTGAACAACTGGTTGAGGCTCAGCGCGCCGTGGAAGATGTCGCCGCCGATCAGCCCGAAGGTGCGTTCCAGGTCCAGCGGGCTCAGTACCTGCCGGCCCAGCACCGAGGCGGCGAATCCGGGCGCGTAGCGCTCGACGGTGGCGATCATCAGCTCGGCGACCTCGTCGCGGTGCGCGTCCCAACTGCGCCCGTCCGGCAGCTGCGGCGCCACGTGCTGGCAGAACAGGCTGGCCACGTGCTGGCCCGGCGGCGCCAGGCTGTCGTCCAGGGTGCTGGGGATCAGCAACTCGACGATCGGCTCGCGCGACCAGCCATGCCGGCGCGCATCAAGGTAGGCGCGGTCCATGTAGTCCAGGCTCGGCGCCAGCACGATGCCGGCGGTGAGGTGGTCGCCCGGCCCCGGCAGCGCGCTGAAGCTGGGCAGGCGCGACAGCGCCACGTTCATGCGGAACGTGCCCGACCCGCAGCGCCAGTGCGCCATGCGCGCGCGGGTGGCAGCCGGCACGTGCGCCGGATCGAGCAGGCGTTCGTACAGCAGCTTGGGGTTGACGTTGGCGACCACGTGCCGCGCCCGCAGGCGCTCGCCCTGTTCGGTGACCACGCCGACCGCGCGCCCGTCCTCGACCAGGATCTCGCGCACGCCGGCATCGGTGCGGATCTGCGCGCCGGCCGCGGTCGCGGCGCGGGCCATGGCCTGAGTGATCGCGCCCATGCCGCCCAGCGCATGGCCCCAGGCGCCCTTGACCCCGTTGCTCTCGCCGAACACGTGGTGCAGCAGCACGTAGGCCGATCCAGGCGTATACGGACTGGCGTAGTTGCCGACGATGCCGTCGAAGCCGAACAGCGCCTGCGCCGCATCGCTCTCGAACCAGCGCTGCAGATACTCGGCGGCGGAGAGGGTGAACAGATCCAGCAGGTCCTGGCGCAGTTCCGCGTCCAGCGCGTGCAGGCGACGGCCGAGGCGGCCGGCGCGCAACAACTCGGGCAGCGCCTGCAGCCAGCCGCCGTCGGTGACATTGGGCGGCGGCTGCAGCGCCAGCGCGCGCAGCACGTCGGCGATGCCCTCCAGCCGCGCCTCGTAGGCCGGCAGGCGTGCAGCGTCGCGCGCGGAGAACTTGGCCAGTTCGGCCTGGGTGTGGCCGGCGCCGGTCAGCAGGTAGCGCCCGTCCGGCAGCGGCAGGAAGTTGTTGCGCCGGCGCGGCACGATGCGCAGGCCGTGCCCGGCCAGGTCGAGATCGGCGATCACCTTGGGCTGCAGCAGCGACACCGTGTAGGACGCCACCGAGTTGCGGAAGCCGGGGTGGAATTCCTCGGTCACCGCAGCGCCGCCGACCACACCGCGCCGCTCCAGCACCGTCACCTTCCAGCCGGCCCGCGCCAGGTAGGCGGCGCAGACCAGGCCGTTGTGGCCGGCGCCGACGATCAGGGCATCGCATGGCGGCTCGCGGGTCATGGCCGCATGGTAAGCCAGCGCCGGCGGGCCTGCCGACCGGCAGGCGGCGACACCGTCCCACGGCGCAATGCCGGGGGCCGCCCATGACCTTCGACACCCCTGAAACCTCCCGCGGCGGCGTAGAGTCTCGCCACGGCCCGTGCGGGCCATTCCTTTATCCACGTTGGCCTGGAGCCTGCCTGTGACCCTTCGCAATCCCAAGATGCTGCTGTTGACCCTGGCCGGGAGCACCGCGCTGAGCGGCTGCGGCAAGCACGACGACGCCGCGCCCGCGGCCGACGCCGCAAAGCCCGCAACCGCCGCCCCGGCCGCCACTGCGGCGCCGGCCGAGCTCAAGCTCGACACCAGCAAGCTGCCGGCCTACAACGCGTTCAACGTCAATGATCTGGACGCCGGCAAGAACGCCTGCGACGACTTCAACGGCTACGTCAACGGCAAGTGGCTGGCCGCCAACGAGATTCCCAAGGACCGCAGCAGTTGGGGCGCGTTCTCGATCCTGGACGAGCGCTCGGTGGCCGCGCAGCACCAGCTGGCCGAACAGGCCGCCGCCGCGGCCAACCCGCAGGGCGTGGAAAAGATCGTCGGCGACTTTTGGTCCTCGGGCATGGACGAAGCCAAGATCAACGCGCAGGGCATCGAGCCGCTGAAGGCCGACCTGGCCGCGATCGACGGCCTCAAGGACGGCCCGGCAGTGGCCGAGTACCTGCGCCAGAGCGCGGCCAAGGGCGAGAACGGCCTGTTCGGCTTCGGCGCCGAGGCCGACTTCAAGAACTCGACGATGAACATGGCCTACGCCATGCAGGGCGGCCTCGGCCTGCCCGACCGCAGCTACTACTTCGACGCCGACAAGCAGGACAAGCTCAAGGCCTACCAGGCACACGTGGCCAAGGTACTGGAGCTGGCCGGCGTGCCGGCGGCCGACGCGGCCAAGCAGGCGCAGGACGTGGTGGCGTTGGAAACCCGCCTGGCCAAGGTGTCCAAGTCCAGCGAGCAGCTCTCGCGCGACGCCGAGCTGTCCTACAACCCGGTCACCCCGGCCGACGCCGACAAGCTGACCCCGAACTTCCCCTGGACCAAGTTCTTCGAGTCGCAGGGCGTGGCAGTGCCGGAGAAGTTCTCGCTGGCGATCCCCGCGTTCCACCAGGAAGTGAGCAAGGCGCTGGGCGACACCGACCCGTCGGTGTGGCGCGCCTACCTGCGCTTCCACACCGTGGACAGCGCCTCGCCGTACCTGAGCGATGCCTTCGCGCAGGAAAACTTCGCTTTCTACGGCAAGGAACTCAACGGCCAGGCCGAGATGAAACCGCGCTGGAAGCGCGTGCTCGGCAGCATCAACGACGGCGCCGGCGAGGCGATGGGCCAGATGTACGTCAAGGTCGCCTTCTCGGCCGACGACAAGGCCAAGATGCAGCAGCTGGTGCAGAACCTGAGCCAGGCGCTGAAGGCGCGCCTGGAGAAGCTGACCTGGATGAGCGACGAGACCAAGGCCAAGGCCCTGGACAAGTGGAAGACCTTCACCCCGAAGATCGGCTATCCGGACAAGTGGCGCGACTACAGCAGCCTGAACACCCAGCGCGACAGCTACCTGGACAACGTGCGCGCCTCCACCGCGTTCAACTACAAGTACAACCTGAGCAAGATCGGCAAGCCGGTGGACAAGACCGAGTGGGGCATGACCCCGCAGACGGTCAACGCCTACTACAACCCGCTGCAGAACGAGATCGTGTTCCCGGCGGCGATCCTGCAGCCGCCGTTCTTCGACCCCAAGGCCGACGACGCGTTCAACTACGGCGGCATCGGCGCGGTGATCGGCCACGAGATGACCCACGGCTACGACGACCAGGGCGCGCGCTTCGGGCCCACCGGCAACTTCGAGAACTGGTGGACCCCGGCCGACGCCAAGAAGTTCTCCGCGCTCACCGGCAAGCTGGTCCAGCAGTTCGACGGCTACGAGGTCGACGGCAAGCACGTCAACGGCAAGCTGACCCTGGGCGAGAACATCGCCGACCTGGGCGGCATCACCACCGCCTACGACGCCATGAAGAAGGCCACCGAGGGCAAGGACGACCCGAAGGTCGGCGGCATGAGCCGCGACCAGAACTTCTTCATCAACTGGGCCACCGTGTGGCGCACCAAGTACACCCCGCAGAACGCGATGGTGCGCCTGACCACCGACCCGCACGCCCCGGCGCAGTTCCGCGCGATCGGTGCGCCGTCGAACCTGGAGGCCTTCGCCACCGCGTTCCAGTGCAAGCCGGGCGCGCCGATGGTGCGCAGCGGCGACAAGCGCGTGGTGATCTGGTAAGCGACGGCGTCACCGCCGTCTCGCGAAAAGGCCCGGCATGTCCGGGCCTTTTCTTTGCGCCGGCGCCGGCGCGCGACCGCGGTGGCGATGCCGATTGCCCTATCCGGCGGCAGGCGCCCGTGGTGGCCGGCGTCCCTCGCTGAATCCGGTGGGGACGCGGACACGCGTCATCGCCACAGTTGCACACCGCGGCTTGTTAAACTCCGCCGACTTTAATCCTGACCGGATGCGTTCCCGATGCCCAATGCCCGTCCGCTTGCCCTCGCCGTCGCCCTCGGCCTGATCGCCCTCGCCTCCGCCGCCGATGCCGCGCCCAAGAAGAAGCGCGCCGCCGCGCCCAAGGCCGCGCCGATCAGCGCCGCCTGCAGCGACTTCTACGACGATGCCAACGCCGACTGGCTGAAGCAGAACCCGGTGCCGCAGACCGGCGCGGTGACCGCGCTGGGCCAGCTCGCCGAACGTGCGCAGCAACAACAGCGCGACCTGCTCGATGCAAGCATGCAGTCGCCGCAGAACGCGGTGCAGAAGGCGCTGGGCGACTTCTGGGCCAGCGGCCTGGACGAGGCCGCGGTGGAGAAGGACGGCTCCAACCCGATCGCGCCGCTGCTCGGCCGCATCGATGCGATCAAGAAGGCCAAGGACGTGCCGGCGTCGATCGCCGCGCTGCACCAGATCGGCATCCCGGTCGCGTTCAACTTCGGCGCCGACGTCGACCTGAAGGCGCTGGACCGCCACATCGGCTACTTCATGCAGGGCGGCATGGGCCTGCCCGACCCGGCCTTCTACACCCGCACCGACGCCGACACCATGGCGCTGATGGGCCGCTACCGCACCTACGTCAAGCAGATCCTGACCCTGACCGGCACCCCGGCCGACCGCCTCGAGGCCGACACCCAGTCGGTGCTGCAGATCGAGACCGCGCTGGCGCGCAGCGCCAAGTCGCTGGCCGGCATCAACAACCCGTTCAACAACTACGCGCCGATCTCGACCAAGGAGTTGAACAAGCAGTACCGCAACCTGCAGCTCGACGCCTTCCTCAAGGCCCAGGGCGTCAACGACGACCTGGTGTCGATGGCCGACCCGGACATGTTCAAGCAGCTCGACGGCATGATCGTCAGCATCAAGCCCGAGCAGTGGAAGGCCTACCTGCGCTGGCGCGTGGGCGATGCGATGGCGCCGTACCTGTCCAAGAGCTTCCGCGACGCCAGCTTCGAGTTCCGCGGCCGCGTGCTGCAGGGCCAGGTCGCGCCGCCGCCGCGCTGGGCGCAGGTGCTGGACGCGATCAACGTCGCCGCCGGCCCGATGCTGGGCCGCGAGTACGTGGCCCGCTACCTGTCGGCCGACACCCGCCGCCAGGCCGAGACCATCGCCGACCAGGTGCGCGACGCGCAGATCGCCGCGGTCAAGCGCAGCACCTGGCTGAGCGAGCCGGCACGCACCGAGGCGCAGGCCAAGCTGGCCGCGCTGAAGATCGAAATCGGCGCGCCGCGCCGCGACCTCGACTACACCCTGCAGCCGATGGGCCGCGGCAGCTTCGGCGGCAACATGCTGATCGCCTCCACCTGGCGCCACCGCGAGGAGATGAAGCGCATCGGCAAGGGCAATGCGGACCGCCGCTGGGACGTGCTGCCGCAGCAGCCGGCGCTGACCTACGACATCGCCCAGAACCGCCTGATCGTCACCGCTGCGGTGCTGCAGCCGCCGGTGTACGCGACCGCCGGCGACGCCGCGGCGCTGTACGGCGCCTACGGCGCGATGGTCGCGCACGAGCTGATCGGCGCCATCGACAACAAGGGCAGCCAGGTCGACGCGCAGGGCCAGTTGCGCAACTGGTGGACCCCGGAGGACAAGAACGCCTGGAACGCGCTGGCGGCCCGCACCGCCGCGCAGTACGGCGCCTACGACTTCCCAGGCGTCAAGGGCGCCAAGGTCAACGGCCCGCTGACCCAGGACGAGGACCTGACCGACATCGGCAGCGTCGAACTGGCCTGGCAGGCCTACAGCGCGGCACAGCCGACCGCCAGCGAGGCCGGCAAGCAGGCGTTCTACAAGGCCTGGGCCGGCCTGTGGGCGCAGCAGCTGTCGCCGACCGACGCCGTGCAGCGGGTCACCGCCGACGTGCACGCGCCGGGCCGCTGGCGCACCAATGGCGCGCTGGCCAACCTGCCCGCCTTCGCCGCGACCTTCACCTGCAAGCCGGGCCAGCCGATGGTCCGCAGCGAGGCCGAGCAGATCCACCTGTGGCCGTGAGCCGGTGCCGGCGCTAGCCGCCGGCCGAGCACACAGCACGACGGCGCGGGCAACCGCGCCGTCGTGCGTTCAGGGGGCGGGAAAATTGCCTGCCCCTCTCCCACTGGGAGAGGGGTTGGGGTGAGGGTTCGGCGCGCGAAGCGCCCGCGCCGTGCAGGCAATGCCAGGCTCCGCCCGTCCCCTCATCCGCCCCTGCGGGGCACCTTCTCCCGACGGGAGAAGGGAAAAGCGTTTGCCCCTCTCCCCCCCGGGAGAGGGGTTGGGGTGAGGGTACGGCGCGCGTAGCGCCGGCGCCATGCTGGCAATGCCAGGCTCCGCCCGTCCCCTCATCCGCCCCTGCGGGGCACCTTCTCCCGACGGAGAAGGGAAAAGCCATTGCCCCTCTCCCCCCGGGAGAGGGGTTGGGGTGAGGGTACGGCGCGCGTAGCGCCGGCGCCATGCTGACAATGCCAGGCTCCGCCCGTCCCCTCATCCGCCCCTGCGGGGCACCTTCTCCCGACGGGAGAAGGGAAAAGCCATTGCCCCTCGGGTACCGCACGCGCACCGCGTGAAGTTGCGCCTGCGCTATACGGTCGGTGCGCTCAGCGCACGATGCGCGGGCGTGGCGGCTTGCGTTTGCCGAACGGCGGCTGGCCGCGCCAGTAGCGGATCATCAGCCAACCGAACAGCATGCCGCCGAGATGCGCGAAATGCGCCACGCCCGGCTGCCAGCCGGTGAAACCCATCAGCAGTTCCAGCGCACCGAACACGATCACGAAGGTACGCGCCTTCATCGGGATCGGCGGGAACAGCAGCATCACCCGCTGGTTCGGGAACAGCATGCCGAAGGCCAGCAGCAAGCCGAAGATGCCGCCGGAGGCGCCCAGCGTCGGATACGGCTCGCTGCCGTTGCTCAGCATCCACCAGCCGACCAGCAACTGGCACAGTCCGGCGCCGGCCACGCAGACCATGTAGTACGTCAGAAAGCGCTTGTTGCCCCAGGTCTGCTCCAGCGGCCCGCCGAACATGTACAGGGCCAGCATGTTGAACAGCAGATGCGAGAAGCTGCCGTGCAGGAAACCGTAGGTCAGCAACTGCCAGAGCTGGAAGTTCTGCCCGGGCGAGAACGCATCGAAGGCGCCGATCGGCCACAGCATGAAGGGATCGAAGGTGTTGGTGCCGAGCAGCATCTGCAGCAGGAACACCACGACGTTACCGATCAGCAGCGCTTGGGTGACGGGTGGAAGTCTGGGAAACATGGTCGGTTCCGTGGCAACTGCCTCCATCATAGCCGCTCGCCGGAGACTGCACCCCAACCGACGCGGTGGCATTCCGGCCCCTCGACTGCGACGCCCCCCAGGGAACCGCCACACCCTTCTCGATGCCCTGCAGAAGCGACTTCAGTCACGACGAACGACACCGCCCAACCCGCAGGCGGCGCAAAGAGCGTCGGGGCTGAAGTCCCTCCCACAAGGAACAAGCCCCCTCTTCCAAGCACTAGCACCGATGCGGTGCGCCGAAGGGCGGATGGTGTTCGGGTCGCAGCCTCTCGCAGCTGAAACACCGCATGCGCTTCGCGCCCCTACCCTCACCCCAACCCCTCTCCCGGAGGAAGAGGGGCTTGTACCCATCCTTCTCCCTCCGGGAGAAGGTGCCCCGCAGGAGCGGATGAGGGGACGGGCGCAGCCTCGTGCAGCCGAACACCGCATGCGCTTCGCGCCCCGCCCCCCTCTTCCAACGGGAGAGGGGCTAAGCCACCCGCCTGAATCCGGCTTCTTTCCGTTTTGGGAGGCCGGCCGCCGCAGTTCTCGTGAGTGTCGCTACCGCGGCCCCCACACCTCGGCATCGAGATCGCGCACCGGCGCCGGCGCACGCTTCACCCGCCCGCCCTGCACCGCCACGCCTTCGGCGCGCAGGCGCTGGCATTGCTCGCGATAGCCACGCGAGCCTTCCGGAAACGCGATGCGGCCGTCGCTGCGCAGCACCCGATGCCAGGGCAGCGCGGCGTCGGTATTGGCGCCGAGCAGCCGTGCCACCAGGCGCGCGCGTCCCGGCAATCCGGCCAGCATCGCCACCTCGCCGTAGCCCCGCACCTGACCCGGCGGAATCGCCCGGATTGTCGCCAGGATCCGCGCGTGCGCCTCGGCCGCCGCCGTCGCGACCGGTGCCGACGCGCTCGCTGCGGGCGGCCGTCGTGGACTCATGCCGGCCGCGCCCGCACCGGCCGCGACACCAGCAGCACCCCGCCCAGCACCAGCACAGTGCCGGCGATCTGCCACGGCCCCATCGCCTCGCCCAGCAGCAGCACGCTGAGCACGATGGTCGAGACCGGGCCGAGCATGCCGATCTGCGACGCCAGCGCCGAGCCGATGCGCTGCACCGCCAGCATCGTCGCCAGCACCGGCACTGCCGTGCACAGCGTGCCGTTGAGCAGCGACAGCGCGTACACCGGCGCCGGCAGGGCCAGCGCGTGCAGCGGCCGCAGCAGCAGGAACTGGGCGATGCACAGCGCACAGGCGACCAGGCTGGCGTAGGCGGTCAGCCGCACCGCGCCGACCCGTGCCACCAGTTGGCCACTGCCGACCAGATACGCCGCATAGGCCAGCGCGCTGCCGAACACCAGCAGGCTGCCCCAGGCGGTGCGCGCGCCACCGATGCGCAGGTCGTGACCGAAGGCCAGCAGCACGCCCAGATAGCTCAACGCCAGCGCCCACAGCTGACGCCGCTGCGGCCGTCGCCGCCACAGCAGCATGCCGATCAGCAGCACCAGGGTCGGGGTCAGATAGAGGATCAGCCGCTCCAGGGTCGCGGTGATGTAGGCCAGGCCGAGGAAGTCCAGGAAGCTGGCCAAGTAGTAGCCGAGCACGCCCAGCGCGACGATCCGCCAACGGTCGCCCGGCTGCAGCGGTGGCGCGCGCCGCGCCGCCCACAGCGCCATCGCCGCGAAGCACGGCAGCGCCACCAGCATGCGCAAGGCCAGCAGGGTCACTGCATCGACGCCGTAGCGGTAACCGAGCTTGACGATGATGGCCTTGCCGGAAAACGCGATCGCGCCGCCGGCGGCGAGCAGTACGCCGCCGAGGCTGGCCTGTGTGGCGCTGGGGGCGACGCTGGCGGACGTGCCGGGCGCGCTCATCGCGCACCGCCGCGGCAGGGTGAAGAGGACACGTGCATGCCGCCATTCTACGGCGCCATGTTCGACTGGCCGTCGCTTCGTCGCTGTTGCCGGACAAAACTCCTGCAGCGCTCGGCGCTGCCGCGCCAATTGTCCGGACGGGCGGCCAAGCGGCACCGACCTGCCTGCGCGGCCGGCGCGGTTGACTCGGTGAGCAAGTACCGGTTGCCGGACGCGATACGCGCCCAGCTTGCACCTCGTTTCAATTCGGCGGCGTGAGGCCTCATTCCGACGCCGCAATCCAGACAGGCCAGGCGCCGGCATAGCGGCAATGCACGCGAGCCCGTTGTGCTCGGCGTCGATGGACAACAGGCCCACCTCGCCGGCAAACCCCGGCATGCCAGGCACGCTGCCACCGGACGCCGTCCCTCACCGCCGAACCGTGCCGAGCGCGCGCGGAGCAACGGCGCGCGACGCTGCCTCAGCGCATCAGCACCACTTCCTCTGCCGAGGTCGGATGGATCGCCACGGTGTCTTCCAGTTGCTGCTTGGTCACGCCCAGCTTCAACGCCACTGCGAAGCCCTGCAGGATTTCGTCGGCGCCGTCGCCGAGCAGATGAACGCCGACCACGCGCTCCTCGGCGCCAGCGCAGACCAGCTTGAACAGGCTGCGCTGCGGCGAATCGGCCAGCGCCTGCAGCATCGGCCGGAAGTTGCTGCGGTACACCGTCACCGCATCGGCACCATAGCGCTCGCGCGCCTGCTCCTCGCCCAGCCCGACCTGGCCCAGTGGCGGGTGCGAGAACACCACGCTGGGCACGTTCTCGTAGTCCAGCCGCGCCTGCGGCCGGTCGCCGAACACGCGGTCCATCAGCTTGCGCCCGGCGGCGATCGCCACCGGGGTCAGGCCGACCTTGCCGGCCACGTCGCCGATCGCGTACAGCCCCGGCACGTCGGTGTTCTGGTACGCGTCCACCACGATCTCGTGCTTGTCGCCCAGGCGCACGCCCAGCGCTTCCAGGCCGAGGTCGCGCGTATTGGGGCGGCGCCCGATCGCGAAGAACACCTTGTCGACGCTGTCGCCGGGCTGCCCCTGCGCATCGACCACGCACAGGCCCTCGCCGCTGCGGCGCAGGGCGCTGGCGCGATAGCCGAAATGCAGGCGCACGCCCTGGTGGTGCAGATTGCCGGCGAGCTGCCGCGCCAGTTCCGCGTCGAACCGCTCCAGCAGACGTTCGCCCTGCACGTACAGCTCCACCCGGCTGCCCAGCGCCTGCAATAGCCCGGCCAGTTCCACCGCGATGTAGCCGCCGCCGACGATCGCCACCCGCGGCGGCGCTTCGCACAGGTTGAAGAAATCGTCGGAGACCAGGCCCAGCTCGGCGCCGTCGATGTCCGGCCGCAGCGCGTGCGCGCCGGTGGCGATCACCACATGCTTGGCGCTGACCCGCACCCCGTCGTCGCATTCGACGGTGTGCGCATCGACCAGCCGTCCGCGCCGCGGGATCAGCACCACGCCATCGGCGTCCAGGCGTCGCCGGTAGCTGGCGTGGATGTTGCCGATGTAACCCTGGCGATGCGCCACCAGTTCGGCCCACGACAGCGTGGCCTCGGGAATGGCGAAGCCGACCGCGCGCGCCAGGTCGATGCGCTCGACCAGATCCGCCGCAAGCCACATCGCCTTCTTCGGCACGCAGCCGACATTGACGCAGGTGCCGCCGAGCGCGTTCGGCTCCAGGATCGCCACGCGCGCGCCGTGGCTGGCGGCGCGGAACGCGGTGGCCAGGCCACCGGAACCGCCGCCCAGCACCAGCAGGTCGTAATCGCGGATCGCCCCGTTCACGGCGCACGCTCGGCGCGCAGGGGAGCGGCATCGCTGGCGAACCTGTTCCCGCCTCTCACGTCATCCATCGGTTGTCCTGTCGCATGTCTCGGTCGCCGCGGAGCATGCCATGGCCGGCCGCGCGCCAGATGTGAGGACACCGCCGCGCCTGCGCTCAGGCCAGGTCGCGTCGGCGCATCGGCTGCCAGCGCAGGTAGCTGGCCGAACGCCACAGCCACTCCACCGGGCCGAAGCGGAAGCGCTGCAGCCACCAGTGCGACAGCGCCACCTGCAGCGCGAACAACACGACCGCGAACGGGATCTGCCAGGCGCGCGGCAGTTGTTCGAAATAGCCGAAGCCGTAGCCGTAGAACAGCGTCGTGCAGACCAGCGACTGCAGCAGATAGTTGCTCAGCGCCATGCGCCCGGCCGGCGCCAGCCATTGCAGCGCGGGCGCGGCGCGCACCAGCCAGGCCGCGTAGCCCAGCGCCATCAGGCCGCCGGCGACGCTGGCCAGGGCATAGGCCACGGTCAGACGCAGATCCAGTCGCGCTGGATCCATCCACGGTTCCAGCCGGAAGCTCAGCAACATCAGCGCCAGGCCCAGCGGCAGCACGCCCCAGCGCAGCACGGCGAGCAGCCGCGGGAAGCGCTGCGGTTGTGCAGCCAGGCCGCTGCGCACGCACCAGGCGCCGAGCAGGAACATGCCGAAGATGGTCGGCGCGTTGAACAGCAGCCCGCTCAGCGATTCGACCAGGTCGCGCGCGCGCTGCGCGGTGGCCTGGGCGTAGCTGCCGTGGCCGAACACCTCACGCTGCTGCGCCAGCGCCGCCACGCCGTGCTGCGCCTGCTCGGCCATCTCGCGCTGCCACTGCGCCGCGCCGTGCGGATCGGCCTGCGCCGCCCAGGAGGCCGCGCCGATCAACAGCCACAGCGCCGGCGCGAACAGGTAGACCACCAGCGCCATGCCGGGCAGCCAGCGCGTGGGCGCCTCGCGGAACGCCAGCAGCATGAACGCCAGCAGCGCGTAGCTGACCAGGATGTCGCCGGACCACAGCAACACCGCGTGCAGCAGGCCGATCACCAGCAACCCCGCACTGCGGCGCAGGAAGAAACCGCCGAACGGCCGCCGCGCGGTCTCGGCGCGCTGCGCCATCACCGCGAAGCCCATGCCGAACAGCAGCGAGAACAAGGTGTAGAACTTGCCCTGCACCAGGATGTAGACCAGCGCGTCGGCGATGCGGTCGGCGCCGCGCAGCGCCGGATCCAGGCCGGTCATCGCCGCGTCCAGCGGACCGACGAAGCCCTCGATGTTCATCAGCAGGATGCCCAGCAGGGCGAAGCCGCGCAGCACGTCCAGGGTGGCGATGCGCTCGGCGGGCGCGACGGGCTGCAACACGGGAGCGGAAGTGGCCAAGGCGGCACCGGGCGAAAGGCCGGCGATTGTCCCTCGCCGCGATCAGGAGGGCCGCCGGCGTCCGCGGCGGCGCGACGGCGCCGCTGCGCGCGGCGCCAGGGCCGGCGGCACCGGCGCGACCGGCACCGCCGCAAACGCACTCAGTGGTGGTGGCCGCCGTCGCCGTGCACGTGGCCGTGCTCGATTTCTTCGGCGCTGGCCTCGCGCACGTCGACGATCTCCACGTCGAAGTGCAGGTCCTTGCCGGCCATCGGGTGGTTGAGGTCGACGTCGACCACGCTCATGCCGACCTTCTGCACGGTGACCGCGCGCGGGCCGAAGTTGGTCTGCAGCACCACCTGGCTCCCCGGCTGCAGCTTGGCCGCGCCGAAATGCTTCTTCGGCACGCGCTGGCTCAGGCCCTCGCGGTATTCGCCGTAGGCGTCCTTGGCCGCCACGTCGACGCCGAAGCTGTCGCCGGCAGCCTTGTCCATCATCGCGTTCTCCAGGCCCGGGATGATGTTGCCGTGGCCGACCAGGATCACCAGCGGATCGCGGTCCTTGGAGCTTTCGATCGGTTCTTGACCGACTTCCGAAACGGTGTAGTGGAAACGGACGACGCGGTCTTTTTCGATCTTCATGTGCACTCTGCGCTGTGGCTGCCGGGGGCAGACGGGATGGGCGGCTTGTCGGCCGCCGGGAGCGCCGCCATGATGGCGGCCTTCTGAGGTCGCGCATTATCCCGGCTCCATGCACAACACGCCAGTTTCGCCGCGCGGCCGCCGCGCGTTTCCGTGGTGGCTTCCGCTGCTGTGCAGCGCCGCGCTGGCGGCCTGCGGACGCCATGAGGTCCGCCACACCAGGCCGGCACCGGTGACAGTGCGCGAGTGGCCGCAGGTGGCACCGGCCGACCCGGGCGCGGCCAACGCGGTGCTGATGCGCGCGCTGGGCCTGGTCGGCACCCCCTACCGTTACGGCGGCAACACCCCCGAATCCGGGTTCGACTGCAGCGGCCTGGTCGCCTACGTCTACCGCGACATGCTCGACCTGCGGCTGCCGCGCACCTCGCGCGAACTGGCCGCGGTGCAGGGTCCGCGGATCGACCCGCAGCGCCTGAGCACGGGCGACCTGGTGTTCTTCGGCAGCGCAGGAAATGTGACTCACGTAGGAATTTATGTCGGTGAAGGCCGCTTCGTGCACGCCCCCAGCACCGGCGGAACGGTGCGCCTGGATTCGTTGGACGGGGCTTATTGGCGAGACCATTACACCGGCGCAAAACGGGTTTTGCGTTGAATTGTGATTTCACCCACATTCATAATTACGAAAATTTAACCTTATTTGAACTTTCTATTTCTGTCTACAAGGCATGATCCCCCATCGTTTTATTTTGTGATCCAAGCGTGACGACCGAAGCCCAGACCTCTCCAGGCAAGCCCGCCGTTCCCCGCCGGACCGCTTTCCGCCTCTTCTGCACCGCCTCGCTCTGTTTCTCGGCCCTCCCGGCCCTGGCCCAGACCGCTCCCGCCGACACCGTCGTCCCGGAAGCGATCGCGACCGTCGCCCCCGCTCCCGCCCAGGTGAGCGCCACGGCGACCACCGCCCAGGCGACCGCGCAGACCCCCAACACCACCATCTCGGCCAAGCCGGCCGCCGCACAGGCGCCCGCACCGTCGCGCAGCAAGGCCGACGCCGCCGCCACCGCCACCCTGGCCGCCCTGCTGCCGCACCTGGCCGCCAACGACACCATTCCACTGATGGACCGCTCGGCGATGTTCGCCGGCGACATCAGCCGCCTGCTGGCCAACTACGACGTGTCCCAGCCGGTCCCGCGCGAAGGCGTGGTGCCGGGCGGCGACAAGGTCCAGTCCGTGCTCAAGCGCGCCATGGCGCTGCTGGGTACCCCGTACCGCTGGGGCGGCGAGGACACCGAAGGCTTCGATTGCAGCGGCCTGGTCGGCTACGTGTTCCGCACCGCGCTGGGCATCGAACTGCCGCGCGTGTCGCGCGAGATGGCCCGCGAGGCCAACGCCCAGTTGATCAAGGACCGCGACGCGCTGGCGCCGGGCGACCTGGTGTTCTTCGGCCGCAAGGGCCGCGTCGACCACGTCGGCCTGTACGTCGGCGAGGGCCGCTTCCTGCACGCCCCCAGCCGCGGCAAGGACGTGCGCGTGGACACGCTGACCTCCGGCTACTGGGGCGAGAAGTTCGTGCAGGCGCGCCGCGTGGCGATGTAAGCCGCCAGTCTGCACGCACCGCCGAGAAAAGGGCCGCTGGCGACAGCGGCCTTTTTTGTTGCGGCGCTTCGCTGCGATCCGGTTGGCCGGCGCATCGCTGGCGCGCGGCGCGGGCGCCTCAGGCGATGGCCACGATCGCGCGCACGTCCTTGTCGATCCGAAATACCCCGCCGCCGCGCACAAACGCTGCGTCCACCGCCTGGCGCAAGGCCGGCGCGTGCGCCTGCGGCGGCAACGGCAGGCTCTGCAGGTAGGCCATGACGTCGTCGGGGTCGGTGCAGACCAGCGTATCGTCGAAGCGTGCGACGCGGACCTGGGCGAAATGCGCGGCGAACAGGCGCGCGCCTGTCTCGGCATCCAGGCGCAGGGTGGACGGGTCGCGGTCCGGGCCGCCGGCCACGCCGGCGATCAACTGCGCGAGCTGACGCATGTTGTCGCGGCCGTTGAGCACCGCCAGCACTGTCCCACCAGGACGAACGATGCGCCGCAGTTCGCGCACGCCCGCGTGCGGATCGGGCAGGTGGTAGAGCATGTGCACCGCCAGCGCGGCGTCGACGCTGGCATCGCGCAGCGGCAGACGCATCGCGTCGCCGACCACGCCCTGCGGGCGCAACGCCGCCGCCTGCGCCAATGCCGCGGCGACCATGGCCGGCGAGCGGTCCAGCACCTGCAGCGCGAGCCGTTCCGGCCACTGCCCGGCGAGCGCGCCCCACAGCTGGCCGGTGCCGCAGCCGATGTCGGCCACGCGCATGTGCACGGCCAACGGCAGCTGCCCGCGCAACCATGGGTACCAGTCGGCACGGCCGTACCTGGCATGCAGCGACTTGCGCTGCGCCAGCCGCTGGGTATCGCCGTACTGCCGCTGCAATTCCGTACTGTCCGCCTGGAGCATCATCGCCGTCGTCCACATTGCCCGCCGGCACGATACGCTGGTCCGCCGCGATCGCGTCACCGTGACCTCGATGATGATGATGCCGTCCTCCCCCACCCTGGCGTGCCGCCGAGCGCGTCGCTATGGCCAGGCCGCACCATGACCGCGCCGACGAGAGAAGACGCGCCGGCGCCGACCGCCGCCACGTTGCCCCCGCCCGCCCAGGCGCTGGCGATCGCGCAGTTGCTGCTGTCCACCCGCTACGCCGACGCGGCGTTCGGCTTCGCCGCCGGCTCGATCCTGCGCGGCGAAGGCACGCACCTGTCCGATCTCGACCTGGTCGTGGTCTACGAGCGCCTGCCGGCCGCACGGCGCGAATCGTTCCTGGCCGAGGGCGTGCCGGTCGAGGCCTTCGTGCACGATCCGGGCACGCTCGCCTGGTTCGTCGATGAAGACGCCGCCCGCGGCCGCCCCAGCCTGCTGCACATGATCGCCGAGGGCACCCTCGTCGGCACCGCGACCGAATCCGCACGCAGCCTGCAAGGCCAGGTCGCCGCGCGGCTGCAGGCCGGGCCGCCGTCGCTGACGCAGGCGCAACGGGACGCGCTGCGCTACGAGATCACCGACCTGGTCGACGACCTGTGCGGCGAGCGCAGCGCCGCCGAGGTCGTTGCGATCGGCGCCCTGCTGCATCCGCGCCTGGCGGAACTGGCGCTGCGCGGGCGCGGCCACTGGTACGGCAGCGGGAAGTGGGTTCCGCGCCTGCTGGCACGGATGGACCCGGCCTTGGGCCAACGCTTCGACCAGGCCTTCGCCGCGCTGTTCGCCAGCGCCGACCGCGCACCGGTACTGGCGCTGGCGCAGCAGGAACTGGCCGTGCACGGCGGCCGCCTGTTCGAAGGCGACTGCCGCACCGCGCCTGCGGACTGGCGCGCCTGAGCCAGCGCGCGGGCGCGCGCTCAGCCGTGGTAGTGGGCGATGGTGTCTTCGATGCCCTTGCTCAGCTCCATCACCTTCTGCGCGTACTCGGCCAGGCGATGGTCTTCCGGCGTGTCCGGATGCCAGGCCGGCACCGCGGTCGGGCGGCCTTCGACGCCGTCCAGGGCCACGAACACGATGATGCAATGGGTGCACAGGCGCGGCTCGCCGCCCATCGGATCGCGGGCACGCACCTCGATGGCGAAATGCATGCTGCTGGTGCCGGTGTGGACCAGCTTGGCGCTGACCGTGACCATGTCGCTGATGCGGATCGGCGAGACGAAGCGGATGCCGCCCACCGCCACGGTCACGCTGTAGTGGCCGCTCCAGCCCACCGCGGCGGCATAGCCGACCTGGTCGATCCACTTCATCACCACGCCGCCGTGGACCTTGCCGCCGTAGTTGACGTCGATCGGCTCGGCCAGGAAGCGGAAGGTCAGTTCACGTTGGGTGCCGCTCATCGGGAGTCCATGCTGGGGAAGGAGGCGGCAGTCTGCCATGCGCCGATGCCAGCAATCGCAACGGCGTCGCAATGACCTGTCGCCGCAGACGCACTGGCGGCCGGCGTGGTCGGCTACGCGGCGGCCAGCGCCAGGTTGTCGCGCTTGCGGATGCACAGCCACGG
The DNA here is from genome assembly GCF_001043115.1 of Xanthomonas sp. NCPPB 1128. Taxonomy (GTDB): domain Bacteria; phylum Pseudomonadota; class Gammaproteobacteria; order Xanthomonadales; family Xanthomonadaceae; genus Xanthomonas_A. The sequence continues at coordinate 216,082 of NZ_LFME01000003.1, forward strand.
GAAATGCGGCTGGCGCCAGCGCAGCGCGCGCAGGCAGCGCACGGACAGCCGGCGCGGGTCGAACAGCCTGCGCAGCACGAGGCCTTCCAGTACCGCATCGGTGTGCTGATGGTACTGCTGCGCCAGTTCGGCGCAGCCCAGGTCGCTGAAGTAGCGCAGGCTGCGCGCGGCGCTGGCCCGGGCCTGCTCGGCGTCGGCATAGAACGGGCTGTCGAGGATGTGCAGTTCGCCGTTGTGCTGCAGCAGATGCAGCAGGCGCGCGATCAGCGCACGCGGATCGGCGAAGTACTGGAGGCAGGCCGGCACCACCACGACGTCGAAGCGCTGCGCCGGCAGCGGCAAACGCAGGATGTCGCCGGCGACGAAACTCAACCGCGGCGTGTCGGCGAACACCCGCGCCGCCTGTGCCAGCTCGGTGCGATTGACGTCGATGCCGCAGACCTCGCGCTGCAGGCCGCTGGCCAGGCGATGCGACAGCCAGCCGTTGCCGCAACCCAGCTCCAGCAGCGGACCGTCGCCACCGCGCGCGCGCAGATGGCGCAACAGGCGCCGGCACGATTCGGCGCGCACCCGCCATTCGTGGCTGGCGCCCAGCGCACCGGGCGGCTGCGGCAGCGTGCGCACCTGCACGTCGCTGTAGAGCCGGCCTTCGCGACGGCGCACGTCGAGATAGCGCTGCTCGAACGGATCGTCCGGCAGCGCGTCGTGCACCAGCACGCCCTCGTGGAGCGTCAGCCCCGGCAACTGCCGCAACTGCGCGCACAGGCTCTCTGCAGACATGCTCACGGGAGCATCAACGCACCTGTCCTGAACCATCGACCGGCGGATCTTCCAGGCCGACATTGCTCGACGCGGCCTCGTAGATGCTGCGGTCGAGCAGGCCGGTTTCCTTGGCCACCAGCACCGGCACCAGCATCTGCCCGGTCACGTTGGTCATGGTGCGCATCATGTCCAGCACGCGGTCGATGGCGTACAGGTAGCCGATCACCTCCAGCGGCAGGTTGGCCGCGCTCAGCACCACCGTGGCCATCACCACCGCGGTGCCGGGCACGCCGGCGGTGCCGAAGCTGCCCAGTACCGAGGCGATCAGCACCACGAAATACTGGTTGGCGGTCAGCGGCACGCCGGTGTACTGGGCGATGAACACCGCGCACAGCGCCGGGAAGATCGCGCCGCAGCCGTCCATCTTGATGCTGGCGCCCAGCGGCACCGCGAACGCGGCGTAGTCCTTGTTGACGCCGAGGTTGTGGGTGATCGAGCGCAGCGCCACCGGCATCGCGGCGAAGCTGGAGGAACTGACGAAGGCCACCTGCATGCCCGGCGCGGCGCCGCGGAAGAACTTCCACGGATTGAGTCCGTGCACCAGCAGCAGGCCGCTGTACACCACCACGATGTGGATCGCGCAGGCCAGGTACAGCGCCAGCACGAAATTGCCGAACGGCAGCAGCTTGCCGAAGCCGTAGCCGCCGACCAGCGCGGCGATCAGGCCGAAGGTGCCGAGCGGGGTCATCTCCAGCACGAAGCGGGTGACCTGGATCATGATCTCGCTCATCTGCTTGGTGAGCTTGCGCGCCTCGGCCACGCGCTCGCCGAGCTTGACCATGGCAAAGCCCAGCAGCGCGGCGAAGAAGATCACCGGCAGGATCGAACCGCGCCCGGCCGCCAGCACGGTCTCGCCGGCGGCATTGGTCCTGGTGCCGATGCCGGTCAGCGCATAGAACGGATTCGACGGCACCACGTCCAGCAGCACCTGCACCGGGCTGGGCACGTCGCCCGGTTTCCAGGCACTGTCCACGCGCAGGCCCAGGTGGCCGGCGCCAGGCTGCAGCACGGTGCCCACGGCCAGGCCGACGCCGACCGCCAGCGCCGCGGTGACCACGAACCACAGGAAGGTGCGCCCACCCAGCTTGGCCACCGACTGTTGCCCGTGCAGCGCCGAGATCGCGTTGATGACGGCGAAGAACACCAGCGGCACCGCGATCATCTTGATCAGGGTGACGTACAGGTCGCCCAACGGCTTGAACCAGGTTTCCGCGGTCGGCCCCAGCGCCCAGCCCGCCAGCGCGCCCAGCACGAAGCCGGCGACCACGCGCTGCCAGAACGGAATGCGTAACCAGGCCGTCACCAGTTTCATCGACGCTGTCCAGAGAGATCGGGGGTTTCGCACGATAGCGCACCCCGGCAACAGCGACGACGCCATGGCTGGAAAGGCGCGGTGTCATGGGCGTGCCTTGTCGCAGCCGGCATAATGCGGGGGACTTCGTTGTTCAGGACCCGTTCCGCGTATGCGCCTTCCCGTTTCCGCCCTCGCCGCCGCCTCCACCCTGCTGCTGGGCGCCTGCGCCAGCGCGCCGCACGCCCCGGCCGCCAGCGCCAACGTCGCGCCGATCGTCGTCCCCGCCGTGGCCCATCCGGCCGGCGAGACCCCGGCCTGGTGGTACCGCAGCGGTGCCGCCAAGGCCGCCAACAACGGTGCGATGCGCGGCAAGGCCAAGAACGTGATCCTGTTCCTGGGCGACGGCATGAGCCTGACCACGGTCGCCGCCGCGCGCATCCTCGACGGCCAGCGCAAGGGCGCTTCCGGCGAAGAGAATCAGCTGTCGTGGGAAGCGTTCCCGGCCACCGCGCTGAGCAAGACCTACAACACCGATTCGCAGACGCCGGATTCGGCCGGCACCATGACCTCGATCACCACCGGGGTGAAGACCCACATGGGCGCGATCGGCGTGTCCGCCGGCAAGCGCGACGCCTGCGCGGACAGCCTCGGCAAGCAGTTGCTGAGCTGGCTGGAGCTGGCCGACAGCGCCGGCATGGGCACCGGCATCGTCACCACTACCCGGCTGACCCACGCGACCCCGGCCGCGACCTATGCGCACGTGCCCGAGCGCAACTGGGAAAGCGATGCCGACCTGCCGGAGAAGGCGGTGGCCGAGGGTTGCCGCGACATCGCCCAGCAGATGGTGAGCGCGCGCTTCGGGCGCGGCCCGCAGGTGATGCTGGCCGGCGGCCGCGGCCAGTTCACCACCGTCGAGCAGCGCGACCCCGAGTACGACGACAAGGTCGGCCTGCGCCTGGACGGCCGCGACCTGGTCGGCGAATGGCGCCAGCGCCATCCGCAGGGCGCCTACGTGTGGACCCGCGGGCAACTGGATGCGGCGCAGCACGCGCCGGCGCTGCTGGGCCTGTTCGAGCCGGACCACATGCAGTTCGATCACGACCGCGACCGCAGCGCCAATGGCGACCCGAGCCTGGCCGAGATGACCCGCGCCGCGATCCGCACCCTGTCGCAGGACAAGAATGGCTACGTGCTGATGGTCGAAGGCGGACGCATCGACCACGCGCACCACGCCGGCAACGCCTACCGCGCGCTGGACGAGACCATCGCCCTGTCGCAGGCGGTGCAGGCCGCGGCGGATGCGACCTCGGCCGAGGACACGCTGATCATCGTCACCGCCGACCACTCGCACACGCTGAACTTCGTCGGCTACCCGCAGCGCGGCAACCCGATCCTGGGCAAGGTGCGCGGCACCAGCGGCGAGGACGCCAACACCGGCGATCTGGCGCTGGACGGCAACGGCCAGCCCTACGCCACGCTCAGCTACGCCAACGGTCCCGGCTACACCGGCGCCAGCAACCAGCAGCCGGCGGGGGTCAAGACCTTCCCGCATGCGCCGAGCAACTTCGAGCCGGCCAACGGCCGCCCGGACCTGACCCACGTCGACACCGAAAGCCCGGACTTCATGCAGGAAGCGCTGGTGCCGACCAAGGCCGAGACCCATGGCGGCGACGACGTCGGCATCTGGGCGCGCGGCCCCGGCAGCAACGCGTTCCGCGGCAGCCTGGAAGAGAACGTGATCTACCACGTGATCGTGCAGGCCACGCCGGCGCTGCGCACGCGGCTGTGCCAGGCCGGCACCTGCAATGGCGACGGCGTGCCGGTGGAGTTGCCCAAGCCGGCGGCGTTCATGACCAGTGCCGCGACCACGCAATGAGGCGGCATCGGCGGCATGGCGGCGGCCTGCGCGTGGCCGATGCGGTGTTCGCAGTGTTCGCTGCGGTAACCGCGCTCGGCGCCATGCCGGCCGCCGCGGCGCAACCGGCCACCGAGGCCTGCCGGCTGGGCGACCCGAATACCGATCGGCCGCTGGTGCCGGGCTGCCGGCTCGGTGCCGACGAACGCCTGGCACTGACGCCGCAGGCGCTGCGCGGCCTGCACTTCGATCGCGACGGCCTGGCGCTGCTGAGCGTCGGCGCACGTTTCTACTACGTGCGCGCCGATGGCCGCAGCCTGCCGGTGATCACCTGGGACAACGGCCCGGATGGCTTCACGGAAGGCCTGACCCGCGGCATTTTTCACGGCCGCATCGGTTTCTACGACCGGCAACTGCGGGAGGTGATCGCGCCGGTCCACGACTTCGCCTGGCCGTTCGAGCACGGTGTCGCCGCGGTCTGCGACGGCTGCAGCGCGGGCACGCCCGACACCGACGGCCACACGCCGATGCAGGGTGGCCGCTGGTACTCCATCGATCGCCACAACCGCGAAGTGTCGGCGCTGAAGCACTGAGCCGATGACCCTGTGCAGCATGGCCGCGTTGTCGCGGAGAAGGTCGCCAAGGCTGGTTCTCTGCAACGCGTCTCCTGCTGCATCTCCGCGATGTCGGGTGAATCGTCTCGTCCGCGAGGTCAGATATCCCCGCGTCGGGACTGAAGTCCCTCCCACAACGCTACTCAGGCTCAAAGACGTCGCCATGTCATGCTTCGCGCTGACGTGCGCTTGCGTCTACAGTGACGCGATGCCGCCGCACGCCTCTACGTCCCCGTTGTCCGCACTCGCCGCCGCCCTGCCCGATCCGGCGCCGGCGCCGCTGCTGCTCGGCTTCAGCGGCGGCCTGGATTCGACCGTACTGCTGCACCTGCTCGCGCAACAACCATCCTACCGTCGCGCCGGCCTGCGTGCGCTGCACGTGCACCATGGCCTGCATGCCGACGCCGACGCCTGGGCCGCGCAGTGCGCGCAGCGATGCGCGGCGCTGGCCGTGCCGCTGCAGGTGGTGCGGGTACAGGTACCGCGCGACAGCGGCGATGGACTGGAAGCGGCGGCACGGCAAGCACGGCGCCAGGCCTTCGCGCAGGCGCTGCAGCCCGGCGAATGGCTGGCGCTGGCGCAGCACCGCGACGATCAGGCCGAGACCTTCCTGCTGCGCGCGCTGCGTGCCTCCGGTCCGGATGGCCTGGCGGCGATGCAGGCAATGTCCGACTTCGCCGGCAGCCGCCTGTGGCGACCGCTGCTGGCGCAGCCACGCAGCGCGCTGCACGCCTATGCGCAGCAGCACGGCCTGCAGTGGATCGACGACCCCAGCAATGCCGACCCCGGCTTCGACCGCAATTTCCTGCGCCTGCAGGTGCTGCTGCTGCTGCGCCAGCGCTGGCCGCACGCCGACGCTGCCCTCGCCCGCAGCGCGCAGCTGTGCGCCGATGCCAGCGCGCTGCTGCAGGCCGACGACCGCGCGGCGCTCGACGCGCTGCAGGACGCCCCCGCTGCCCCGCTGCCGCTCGCCCCGCTGCGCGCCCTGCCCACGGCGCGGCGCGCGCGCGTGCTGCGGTGCTGGATCGCACAGGCCGGGCTGCCGCCGTTGCCGGCGGCCGGCCTGGCCGCGATCGAACGCGACCTGCTGCAACCGCTTGCCGATGCGGCGGCGCAGTTCGCCTGGCACGGTGCATGCGTGCGCAGCTGGCGCGACACACTGTATGCCGAGCAGGAACGTGCGCCATGGCCTGCCGACTGGCAGGCGCAGTGGGACGGCCGCACGCCGCTGCCATTGCCCGATGGCCGCCTCCTGCATCTGCACGCCGCGACCACGCTGGCCTTCGACACGCCGCTGCTGGTGCGCGCGCGCCGCGGCGGCGAACGCCTGCGCCTGCCTGGGCGCACGCAATCGCAGTCGCTCAAGCACCTGCTGCAGACGCAGGCGCTGCCGCCGTGGGAGCGCCTGCGGCTGCCGCTGCTGTTCGATGCCACGCAACTGCTGGCCGCCGGCCCGGACCTGCTGGCGGCGCCGCTGCACGCCTGGCTGCAGGCGCATGCCGCACGCCTGGTGCTGGACCCGCCGCCAGCGCCGACATCGGCGTCGCATTGACCCTGCTGCCGCCGCCGCGCACACTTTCGCCATGCCCAAGAAGTCCCAAGACGATGCCTCCCCGGTCGCCCGCTTCGAGCAGTCGCTCGAGGAGCTGGAAGTGCTGGTGGAGAAGATGGAAGCCGGCGACCTGAGCCTGGAACAGTCACTCAGCGCCTACGAGCGCGGCGTGGGCCTGTACCGGCAATGCCAGCAGGCGCTGGAGCAGGCGGAGTTGCGCGTGCGCCTGCTCAGCGATCCCGAGCAGCCCGACAGCGCCGAACCCTTCGATCCCGTGCCGCCCCATGGCGGCTGAGGCGGCGTTCGCGCACTGGCGCGAACGGGTGGAAGCCGGCCTGCAGGCGCAGTTGCCGGCAGCGACGCTGGCACCGCAGCGCCTGCACGCGGCGATGCGCCACGCCACCCTCGGCGGCGGCAAGCGCATGCGCCCGCTGCTGGTCTACGCCAGTGGCGCGCTGTTCGGCGCCGACGCGGCGCGCCTGGACGCGCCGGCGCTGGCGGTGGAACTGATCCACGCGTATTCGCTGGTCCACGATGACCTGCCAGCGATGGACGACGACGCCCTGCGCCGCGGCCAGCCGACCGTCCACATCGCCTTCGACGAAGCCACCGCGATCCTCGCCGGCGACGCGCTGCAGAGCCTGGCGTTCGCGCTGCTGGCCAATGCCGAGGAGGCGGCGCCCATGCTGCGCGTGCAGTGGCTGCAGACCCTGGCCGAGGCCGCCGGCGCGGCCGGCATGTGCGGCGGCCAGGCGCTGGACATCGACGCCACCGGCCGTGTGCAGGCATTGGCCGACCTGCAACGCATGCATGCGCTGAAGACCGGTGCGCTGATCCGCGCCAGCGTGCGTCTGGGCGCGCTCGGCGGCGGCGCCGACGTCACCGCGCTCGCGCAGCTGGACACCTTCGCCACCGCGCTGGGCCTGGCCTTCCAGGTGCGCGACGACATCCTCGACGTCGAAGCCAGCTCCGAACAGCTCGGCAAGACCGCCGGCAAGGACGCGGCGCAGGCCAAGTCCACCTACCCCGCCCTGCTGGGTATGGACGGCGCCAAGGCCAAACTGGCCGAACTGGCGCAGGCGATGCAGGGCAGCCTGCGCGGCTATGGCGCCGCCGCCGATGCGCTGGCGGCGCTGGCGCGGCTCGCGGTCGATCGCGCGCACTAGCGCACTGCGCCTGCACGCGTGCCGGCGTGTGGCACGCGTCTCGCGCAAGCCACGCCAACGCGCGCGTCGCCAACAACGCCTGCCGTCGCGACGAAGGAACGGAGAAGGCCCATCCCGCGGCCACGCCTGGCGTTCGCAGGCTCGGCCTGGCGCGACCGAGGCCGCTCCTGCAGGAATCGGCGAGCGAACCCCGCTCACGACAGGAGAGACGCACGCTCAGCGCGGACGCAGCTCCAGCAACACCACGTCGTTGGCACGCATCGGCACATCGAGCTGCGCGCGGCCATCGCGGTGCACCCGCAGCTGTCGCAGCGCCGGCGTGTCGGCGCTGCGCGCCTGCAGGCGGCGCAGTTGCGAGGCGCTCAGCGTCGTCGGCGACCCCATGCGCAAATAGGCGCTGTAGGCATCATTGGCGTCGAAACCGGTGCGGCGGATCGCCAGGGTGTACACGCCCGGCGCCAGCCCGCGCAGGTGCAGGCGCAGCGACGGCGCCGGCGCTGCCGGCAGCACCTGGGTGAAATACGGGCGATTGCTCTTGTCCTGCTGCGGCGCGACGAAGTCCCAGGCCAGCACCTTCAGCACGCCGCCGTCGTAGGTCGCGTAGCTCTGCGGGTCGGCATTGCGCAGTTGACGTTCGCCCAGCGCGTTGAGATACCGGTAGGCGAAGTACGCCGGCTTGCGCAGGCCCTGCGGGTTGAGCAGGCCGAACCCGCCCTGGAATGGCGCGGTCGGTGGCCCCGGCTCCTCGAACAGGTCGCTGTAGGTCCAGTAGCTCATGCCCTGCACCAGCCCCTCCACCGCGCGCAGCTTGCTCAGGATGTAGGCCGCGCTCAGGTAGCTGTCGTGCACCGGGTCGCGCGGCGTGTAGCTGCTGCTCCATTCGGTGAAGTACAACGGCAACCCGGGCATCGCCGAGTCCTGGATCTGCGCACGCACGCGACGCACATCGCCGCTGATCGCATCCGGCGCAGGCGACAGCCTGGTGTCGCTCTGGCCCTGCTCGTCCAGGAAGCCGCCATCCACGCCATAGGTGTGGGTGGTGATGAAGTCCACCGGCGTGCCCGCCGCATGCGCCTGCGCGATGAATGCCGGCACCCACGCCGCGCCGGCGGTCGCCGGACCGCCCACCCGCAACTGCGGATCGATACGTTTGAGGGTACGCGCCGTCGCCGCGTACAGCGCGAAGTAGGCGGATTGATCGGCGCCTTCCCAGAATCCAGCCAGGTTCGGCTCGTTCCACACCTCGAAATACCAGCGGCGCACTTCTTCCTCGCCGTAGCGCTGGCGCAGGTGGCGCGCGAAGGCATCGATCAACGCGGTCCACTGATCCAGCCGTGGGTGCGAGGTGTTGCCCTTCCAGTAGAAGATGCGTTGGTCGGAGGTCTTCATCGCCTCCGGGGTAAACCCCAGTTCGACGAAGGGGCGGATGCCCATGCCGAGCAAGCGGTCGTAGAGGCGGTCGATCCCGCTCCAGTCATAGCGCGGGCGCCCGTCGACCTCGCGGCAGGTGCCCAGCACGTCATGGAAGATCGCGTGGAAGCGGACGTAGCGGAACCCGAGTTCGTCCCGCGCGGTGTGCAGCTGCGCCAGGCTGTCCTCGCGGAGCAGCGTGCCCGGATAGTCCGCGCCGACCGACAGGTCGTAGAAGCGATCGCGCGGCGTGGTCGGCCCCTGCACGTCCAGCGCGAGCGTGCGCGGCGTGGCTGGCGCGGCGATGGCCACGCACGACCACGCGGCCACGACAACGGCCGAGAGCAGGCGCGGAAATCGCATGGCGGCTCCTCTGCATGAGGTGGACGCCGACTCTAGCATCGACACGACGGTGCGTTCATCGACGGCCAGACGGCGCGTCATCGAGGCACGGCGAACGCGGCGCAGCGTGCCTAGGTGACGCCGATACTGAGACCGGGCGCGCGCTTCGCTGGACGAAATCGAAGACAAACGCACAAGCGCCGCGCACGCGCGTGGCACCGGGCTAGTTTGCTTCGGCCCCTGTCACGGGGCGCCCACTTTCGACGGAGAGAGACTGCATGAAACACGCATCCCGGATCTCGGCAGCGATCGGCTTCAGCCTGGTCGGCATCATCTCGGCGGCCACCGCGCAATCGCAACTCACGCGCACGCCCGCGCCGCTGCAGGTCGAGCTGACGCCGGTCGCCGACGCCGACGGCCAGCAACGCGGCCAACTGGCGGTGACCGTGCGCAACACCGGCGCGCAGGTCGCGCGCGTGCCCAAGTGGGAACTGCCGCTGGGCGATCTCGACAACGCCCTGTTCCAGGTCCAGCGCGACGGCAAGCCGGTGGATTACGTCGGGCGCCTGGTCAAGCGCGCTGCGCCGCGCGCCGAGGACATGGTGGTACTGCAGCCGGGCGAAACGCGGCAGGCGCAGATCGATCTCGGCCAGGCCTACGACCTGACCCGCAGCGGCACCTACAGCATTCGCCTCGACGCGCCGCTGCAGGGCGCCGCGCTCGCCGACGGTGCGCGCATGCTGCGCGCCGACGGCGAACCGCAGACGCTGTCCAGCGCGCCGCTGACGGTGTGGCTGGACGGCGGCCGCGGCCGCGCCGTGCGCAACGACCTGATGGTCGGCCCGCAGGCGGTGGTCAACGGCGTCAACTACGCCTCGTGCAGCAGCAACCAGATCAGCACCATCGGCAGCGCGGTGAACGCGGCGCGCACCTACTCGCAGAACGCCAAGACCTACCTCAACGGCGGCAGCACCGGCGCGCGCTACACCACCTGGTTCGGCGCCTACAACGCCAGCCGCTACAGCACCGCCACCTCCAACTTCGTCAACATCGATTCGGCGATCGACCAGAACAACGGGCAGATCACCATCAACTGCGGTTGCAGCGACAGCTCCTACGCCTACGTGTATCCGAACCAGCCGTACCAGATCTATGTCTGCAACGCGTTCTGGAGCGCACCGCTGACCGGCACCGACTCCAAGGCCGGCACCCTGATCCACGAAATGAGCCACTTCAGCGTGGTCGCCGGCACGCAGGACACCGCGTACGGGCAGAGCGCGGCCAAGAGCCTGGCCAAGAGCGATCCGGCGCGCGCGGTGAAGAACGCCGACAGCCACGAGTACTTCGCCGAGAACAATCCGTCGCAGAACTGAGTCCGGCACGCCGGTGATGGCCCGGGCGCCGACCTGCCGTCGGCGCCCGGTTCGCGTGCGGCGCAGGCCGCACGTCTTCGCGGCCAAGGCGCATCCTAGGCCACCAGTCCCTCCAACCTGGGCAGCCCCGCGCTGCCGGGAAACACCTGGGTGTCCAGTGCGCGCTCGGACACGCCCAGATGCGCACCGAGCACGTGCCGGAACAGGCTGCGCAGGTCGTTGGTGGCGCGCAGGTCGCGGCCCTCGTTCAAGGCCCGCGGCGATAGACCGGGCCAGTCGCCGGCGATGCGTCCACCGCGTACCGCGCCGCCGGCCAGGAACGCCACGCCGCCGGTGCCATGGTCGGTACCGCCGGTGCCGTTCACCGCCGCGGTGCGGCCGAACTCAGTCACCACCGCGACCACGCTGCGCGACCAGCAGGCCTGCGCGCCATCGTGGAACGCGCGCAACCCCGCATCCAGTTCGCCCAGCTTGCGCTGCAGCACCGCGGCCTGATTGCCGTGGGTATCCCAGCCGGCATCCTCGACGAAGCCGATCCGCGGCCCGTCGGGCCTGGCCATGAAGCTGGCCGCCGCGCTCATCGCCTGCGGCAGTTGTCCGCCCTTGACGCTGTCCACCTGCATGCCCTGCTCGCGCAGCGCGCGCGCGAAATCGCCAGACAGGTGCGGATCGGCGGCGTACAGCGGCTGCAGACGCTGCAGCAGGATCGGATTGACCGCGCTCGGCAGCGGCGGCGACCAACTGTTGACCGCGCCCGGGCCGCGCATGATCAGCGGCGTCACCGCGCTCACCGACACCGCTTCGGCGCCGTGCAGGGCCAGCGCGCAGCGATTGAGCCAGCCGCTGGAGGCGCCGCTGGGTCGCGCGGTGCCGTTCTCCAGGCAATCCTGCGCCTCGAAGTGCGAGCGCTCGCGGTACGGCGGCGCCACCGCCACCACCGGCAGCCACTGTTTGCGCGCGTACAGCTCGTGCGCGAACGCCAGCGCCGGATGCAACGCGAAGCTGCCGTCCAGGGCCAGCGTCTGCTGCGGCTCCAGCGCGCCGCGCAGCAGCACCACCAGCAGGCGCGTATCGGCGCCCGGCGCAGCCAGGCCGCTGCCGGACCACAGGCTCAGCACGGTGGCCGCACCACTGGCGGCAAGGAAACGACGGCGCGTCAGTTGCATCGTAGGTTCTCCCATCGCAAAGTGAATCGCGCGCCGCTCAGGCGCGCCATTGGAAGGCCGGGCTGGCCAGCAGCACCGCCACGCCTTCGCGCGGCGATTCGGCGCGCCGCACCGCGGTCAGCGTGTCCGCATCCGGACCGTCGCCGAACGCGGTCGCGGCCAGCGCCAGCGGATCGGCCGGGGCCATCCCGGCGAGCGCCTCGGCGGCCTGCACGCGCTTCCACAGCGCGTCGGCGCCGCTCCACTCCGCCGCCACGTCGGCATAGCCGGCCGGCGAGCGCGGGGTGAACGGCGGCTGCCCCATGCGCGCCAGCAGGGTCAGCACGGTCTTCTGCTGCGGCGGCGCCTCGGGCCAGGCGCCGCTGGCGCGCAACGCCGACACCACGAAATCCTGCGGCGGTTTGAACTTGCGCGCCTGCGCGTCCCACGCCTCGGGGCTGTCGATCAGCGCACGGTACACGTGGCGCAGATCGCCATCGCTGCGCTGCCAGGCCTCGGCCATGCGTTGCACCAGCGCCGGCGGCGGATCGTCGCGGACGAAATGGCGGGCCAACTTCAGCGACACGTGCTGCGCCGTGGCCGGATGCCGCGCCAGCGCCGCCAGGATCGCCTCGCCCTGCGCCACGCCATCCTCGGCATAGCGCCGTCCCAGCACCAGGCGGCTGCCGGCGGCGTGCGCCGGCGCGCGGAACACGAAGGCACTGTCGGGCGCGCCCTGCTCGAAGTCGCGCGGCGCCGGCACGCCCCAGCCGGTGAGCGCACGCGCCAGTTCGGTGACGTCGGCCTGGGTATAGCCGCCGTCCACGCCCAGCGTGTGCAGTTCCAGGATCTCACGCGCCAGGTTCTCGTTGAGCCCCAGGCGGCGCGCCGGGCCTTCAGGATCCATGCGCAGGGCCCGGCGCTGCGCGCGTTGCGCCAGCAGCGAGTCGGGGCCGACCGAATTGGCATTGTCCAGGTAGCGCAGCATCGCCGGGTGCCGCTCCACCGCCAGCAGCAGGTCGGCGAAGCGGCCCATGCAGTGCGGGCGGATCGCCTCGCGCTCCATCGGCGCGGCGTACAGCGCGGCCGCACGCTTGTCGACCGAGACCGCGAAATGGTTGGACCAGAACTGCACCAGGCGCTCGGCGAACCCGGCCGGGCTGGCGACCGCGACCCGGTAGCGCGCCGCCAGTTCCTGCGCCTGTGCCTGCCGGTACAGCCCGCGCGCCGCTTGCTGCGCCTGCTGGGCGGCCTGCTGCGGATCGCCGGCCGCCTGCCGCCGCGCCTGGCGGCGTTCGCGCTGGTAATCGGCCTCGCGGCGCAGGTAGGCCAGGCTGTCGGGCAGCCCCTGCAGCGCCGGCGCCAGTGGCGGCGACTGCCACTGCGCGGCCAGCCAGGCCCGCGGCTCGCCCATCGCGGCCAGCTCTCCGGGACGGGCACCCAGGCCGAAACGATTGGCGGCGCTCAGGCTCTCGCGGCGGATCATGCGGTGCTCCGATGATGGCGACAGCCTTGCAAACGCGCCGCTCGGGCCGCGGTTGACCGGCCGACCGCACCCGGTTTGGATGCCCAGCTGTCCCCGTCGGGCAGCGCGCGGCAAGAACAAAAAAGGCCCGGCGCAGCGGCCGGGCCTTCGGAGACGCGTCGTGGGTGCGCTTACTTGATCAGGCGCAGCGCGAACGGATAGCGGTAGGCGACGCCTTCGTTGGCCTTGATGCCGGCCAGGATGCAGAACACCAAGTTCACCACCCACACCACCGGCATCAGCAGCCCGCCGATGACGATCACGCTGAGCACCACGCAGATCACGTAGGCGATGGCGACGGTGATCTGGAAGTTCAGCGCTTCCTTGGCCTGGTCGTTGAGGAAGGACTTGGCCGGGTTGTCCTTGTTGATCAGCCAGATGATCAGCGGCACGATGAAACCGGCGATGATCCCGGACAGATGGGTGATCAGCGCGACCGTGCGGTCTTCCTGCGGCCCTGCCGAGGCCGGCGGCGGCGGCGGGGCGGTGACGTTGTCGAATTCGCTCATCGGTATTCCGTTCCTTTGGTGGTGAGGGGACAAGACGTTTGGCGCGTCACTCTCGGCGGCCGGCGCAGCGCTGTCAAGCGAAGCTGGCACACCGGCAAGCACACTGCGGTGGGTAGCGCGCCAGTCCATCGCCCCATACGGCAGCGGATCGCGCGCGCCTCGATCGTGCATGGCGTCGCGTCGGCGATCGGGCGTAGGCCATCGCGACGTGCACAGGTACGCAGGGAACGCCAGCGCTTGCCCGGCTCGAACGCGTGAGCGGCGATGCCGCGCCACGCGTGCGACGTCGACAACGCGCCCCCCGGCATTGGCGCGCGTTGCGGCACTCAATCGTTGCCGGCCACCGTCATCCTGCCGACCAGTATTGCACCGATGTGCACGTGCGAGCGCACGTCGATGTCGGCGCCCACCGCCTCGATGTCCTGGAACATCTGCCGCAGGTTGCCGGCGATGGTGATCTCGTCCACCGGATAGGCGATTTCGCCATTCTCGATCCAGAATCCGCCGGCGCCGCGCGAGTAGTCGCCGGTGACCGGATTGACGCCGTTGCCCATCAAGTCGGTGACCAGCAGGCCGCTTGGCAGGCCCTTGAGGATGGCCTGCAGGTCGGTCGCGTTGGCCGCCACCTGCAGGTTGTGCACGCCACCGGCATTGGCGGTGGTCTGCAGGCCCAGCTTGCGCGCCGAATAGCTGCCCAGCACGTAGCGCTGCAGCACGCCGTCGCGCACCAGCGGCGCTTCACGGGTGGCCACGCCCTCGCCGTCGAAGGCGGCCGAGCGCAGCCCGCGGCGCAGGTGCGGCCGTTCGTCGATCGCGAACCATTCCGGGAACAGGCGAGTGCCAGCGCTGTCGAGCAGGAAGCTGGCGCGGCGATACAGCGCGCCGCCGGACACCGCGCCAAGCAGATGCCCGATCAACGAGCGCGCCATTTCCGGCGCGAACAGCACCGGCACCTCGCCGGTCGGCAGCGAGCGCGGCTGCAGCCGCGCCACGGTGCGCTCGGCGGCGCGGCGGCCGATCGCCGACGCGCGCTCCAGGTCCTCGCGCGCCAGCGCGCTGCTGTACCAGCCGTCGCGCTGCATGCCGTCGCCGTGCCCGGCGATCAGCGTGCAGGCGAGCGAATGGTGGGTGCTGCGCTCGCAGCCGATGAAGCCGTGCGAATTGGCGTACACCGACAGGCTCTCGCTGGTGCCGGCCGAGGCGCCGTCGGAATTGCTGATCCGCGCATCGGCGTCGCGGCCGGCGGCCTCGCAGGCCAGCGCCAGGTCGATCGCCTCCTCGGCCTGCAGCGGCCACGGATGCCAGCGGTCGAAATCCGGCTGCTCGCGGGCCATCAGCGCCGCCTCGGCCAGGCCGGCGGCCACGTCGTCCTCGGTGTAGCGGGCGATCGCGCAGGCCTGGGCCACGGTGGCCTCCAGGCTGGACTCGTGCAGGTCGGCGGTGCTGGCGCTGCCCTTGCGCTGGCCGAAGTAGACGGTGACGCCGATGCCGCGGTCGCGGGTGGATTCCACGGTCTCCACCGCGCCCAGGCGCACGTTGACGTCCAGCCCGCGGTCTTCGCTGCAACTGACCTCGGCCTGGCTGGCGCCGAGCGCGCGGGCGCGCGCCAGCAGTCGCTCGGCGATGTCGGACAGGCGTTCCAGGCGCTGCTGGCTGTCGTCGCGGTGCAAATCGGGGGTGATGGCGTTCAATGCTTTATCCTTGTGATGCGAGTCCCTTCGCAAGAGCCCGGCCATCCATGGCCGGACTTTCTAATTTGATGCTTCACATCGATCGAGTAGTACGAGCATGCGCGGACGCGACGAGGACACCGGTGAATTCCGCGGCGAAAGCCGCAGCCAGCAACGCCGCGAGGCGCTGGAAGTGCTGAGCCTGGGCGAGAAGCTGGTGGCGCTGACCCCGGCGCAGTTGGCCAAGTTGCCGGTGCCCGAGTCGCTGCTGCCGCACATCGCCGAGACCAAGCGCATCACCTCGCACATCGCGCACAAGCGGCAGCTGGCGTTCCTGGCCAAGCAGATGCGGCGCGAGGACGACGCGGTACTGGAGGCGATCCGCGAGGCCATGGACGTCAACAGCGACAGCGCGCGCCGCGAAGTGGCGGCCATGCACCGGGTCGAGGACTGGCGCGAGCGGCTGCTCGCCGAAGGCGACACCGCACTGGCCGAGCTGCTGGCCGAACACCCCGACGCCGACCGCCAGCGGCTGCGCCAATTGGTGCGCAACGCCAAGGAAGAACGGCTGAAGAACAAGCCGCCGCATGCCTATCGCGAGTTGTTCCGGGAACTGCGCGAGATGATCCTGGGTGGTGCGTCGGGAATGGAGAATGGAGAATCGGGAATCGAACAAGCCGACGACGACGGAGCGTTCGACGACACACGCGACTGAGGTGCGGCGACGCCGGCTGCCGCGCACGAAGGCCGACGCATTCCCAGCCCAGCGAGCGCGGCGCACGATAGACCTGTCCGTCAGGCCGGCAACGCCACAGCGCACCGCGGCGCCCGCTTTACCGAATCCCGATTTCCGATTCCCCACTCCCGGCTCCTAAGCCGTCCCGCCCACGGTCAGCCCGTCGATCAGCAACGACGGCTGGCCCACGCCCACCGGCACGCTCTGCCCGTCCTTGCCGCAGACGCCGACGCCCTCGTCCAGCGCCAGGTCGTGGCCGATCATGCGCACCTTCTGCATGGTCTCCGGGCCGTTGCCGATCAGGGTGGCGCCCTTCACCGGCGCGGTGACCTTGCCGTCCTCGATCAGGTAGGCCTCGGTAGCCGAGAACACGTACTTGCCGCTGGTGATGTCGACCTGGCCGCCGCCGAAGTTGACCGCGTACAGGCCCTTCTTCACCGAGCGGATCATCTCCTGCGGATCGTGCTGGCCGGCGCGCATGTAGGTGTTGGTCATGCGCGGCATCGGCAGGTGCGCGAACGATTCGCGGCGGCCGTTGCCGGTCGGCGCCACGCCCATCAGCCGCGCGTTGAGCGTGTCCTGCATGTAGCCGACCAACACGCCGTCCTCGATCAGGGTGGTGCAGTGGGTCGCGGTGCCCTCGTCGTCGACGTTGAGCGAACCGCGGCGGCCGTCCAGGGTGCCGTCGTCGACGATGGTGACGCCGGGCGAAGCCACGCGCTGGCCGATGCGGCCGGCATAGACGCTGGTGCCCTTGCGGTTGAAGTCGCCTTCCAGACCGTGGCCGACCGCCTCGTGCAGCAGCACGCCGGGCCAGCCCGGGCCGAGCACGACCTGCATCACCCCGGCCGGCGCCGGCACCGCCTCCAGGTTCACCAGCGCCTGGCGCAAGGCCTCGCGGGCGAAGGCCTCTGGACGGCCGTCGGCGAACAGCGTGGCGTAGTCGTAGCGACCGCCGCCGCCGGCATAGCCGGACTCGCGGCGGCCCTGCTGTTCGACGATCACCTGCACGTTGAGCCGCACCAGCGGGCGCACGTCGGCGGCGAGCACACCGTCGCTGCGCGCCACCAATACCGTGTCCACGCCGCCGGACAGGCTCACCATCACCTGCTGCACGCGCGGGTCGGCGGCGCGCAGGTACTGGTCGAGCCGCCGCAGCAGCTCCACCTTGTGCGCGTTGTCCATTGCGTCCACCGGGTCCAGCGCCGGGTACAGCGCACGGCCGCCGCCGCGCTGCAGCGCCTGCGCCGGCTGCGCGCCACCATCGCGGGAGATGGCCCGCGCCGACTGCGCCGCGGCCAGCAGCGCGTCGCGGTGGATGTCGTCGGAATAGGCGAAGCCGGTCTTCTCGCCGGAGATCGCACGCACCCCCACGCCCTGCTCGATGGAGTGGGCGCCGTCCTTGACGATGCCGTCCTCCACGCTCCAGCTCTCGCGCCGCGAATGCTGGAAATACAGGTCGCCGAAGTCGATGCCGGGGCCGAGCAGCGTGCCGAAGGCGCGCTCCAGGCTGGGGGCATCCAGGCCGGCGGGAAGCAACAGGCGGGTTTCGGCGAGGCTCAGGGCGTGATCGTTCATGGGCTCAACATGGGGGACGAAGGCGCGCAGCGCAAGCGGCGGGCGGCACAAGGCGGGAGCGGCAGCGCGGTGGGACAGCGGCGACGTGGTCTACCTCGCCACATGAAATACATGCTGCGGTCCGGGCTCACCCGGCCTGGCGCAGCCATCCACTACGCTCCCGCCGACCGATGCGCAGCGCACGCCGCCGCCACCAATCCCCAATTCCGGCTTTCAACAGCCGCAGGCTGGTCATCCCCAATCCCCGCCCGATCAGGGCGTACCGGCCGGCGCCGGCGGCCGTGCCGACTCGCGCTCGATCACGTCCACCTTGGGATCCTTCCACGGCCCGGTGACCCGGTAGGTGCGCGCGCCGATGTTGCCCAGCGGCTTGCCCAGCACCGCGTTGGCGGCGGCGCCGACCGCGGCGCCGACCGGGCCGCCGGCCACCGCGCCGACCACGGTCAGCAGGTTGCCGGACTTGGGGTTGACGTCGATGGTCTGGTCGAACTGCTGCGCGCGCAGGTCGGCCTCGCCGCGCACCTTGATCTCCGCAGCCGGGCCATCGATGACCAGGTTGTCGCTGCGCGCCATGCCGTCGCCGAAGCGGATCTGCCCGTCGATGCGATTGAAGGCGAAGCCCTTGGAGAAGAAGTCGCGGAAATCGAACATCAGCCGCCGCGGCAGCTGCGCCACGCTGAGCAAGCCGAGCACGCGCCCGGCGCCCGGATTCAGTTCCAGCAACTGCCCATTGCGCGCGGCCACGTCGAGCTGGCCCTGCACCGTGGCCAGCTGCAGGCCGGCCGGCGTGCCCGGCCAGGCCGCGCTGAGCTTCAACTGGCCTTCGCCGCCGCGCACCTGCCCGCCGAAATCCAGGTTCTGCATCAGCTCGCCCAGGTCGCGGCTGTCGACGCTGGCGTCGAGCTGGGTCCGGGCGGTGGCGCCCTTGCCGCGCCAGTCGCCGCTGATGTCGATCTTCTGCTTGTCCGAGCGCAGGTGCAGCTGTTCCACCTGCATGCCGTCGGCGAGCTTGCGCGTGCGCAGCGAGGCCGCGCCGAGGGTCATCGCGCCGAAGCGCAGGTCGTCCACGTCCAGCGCCAGCGCCGGGATCGTGGCCGGGTCCAGACTGTCGGCGAACGGGCCGGCCGGAACCGGACCGGCGCTGCCAGCGACCCCGCTGCCGGCAGGCGTGGCGACCACCGCCGTGGGCGTGCCGTCCGCCGCCGGCAACGAGGCCGTGGCCGAGCGCCAGTGCACCCGTGCCAGGCGACCGCCGAGCACGCCGCCATCCTTGGTCGGCACGCTGAGGTCGCCAGCCAGGGCCGGGCCGTCGAGGTGCACGTCGATGCTGTCGGCCTGCGGCAACAGGCGCAAGCGGGTGTTGTCGAACACCCCGCCCAGCAGCAGCAGGTGGTCGGCGAGGATGTCGATGCGGCGCAGCGGCATCGGGTCTTCGCCGCCGTTGGCTGCGGCGGCATTCGGATCGGGGCGGCTGACCACGCCGATCCAGTCGATGGCGTTCAAAGCCGCGGTGCGCCCGCTCACCACCAGGCCGCTGGCGGGCGGTTCGTCGGCGACGTGGTCGCTGCCCATCACCACGCGCACGCCGGTCTTGCCGCCCTGGCTGCGCGCGGCCAGCGCCATCAGCTTGCCGAAGGCCACCTCGATGCGGCCGCTGCCGACCGGCAGCGGCACGTTGACCGAGGTCGCCAGCGGGGTCGCCGGGGCCTTGTCCATCGGCGCCGGCATCAACAGCGCGGTGCCGACCAGGTCCGAGCGCAGCTGCAGCCGGGTCGGCGGCTGCGCGCCGCCGTCGGGGGTCTTGGGCAGGCCGACGCCGATGTTCCAGCGCGAGCGGCCCTGCACGTAGGGCTTGAGCCAGGCCATTTCCGGCACCCGGTCGAGCAGTTCGTTCGCGTCCAGCGACGCGCTCAGCGCGGCCTCGAAGGCCTGCTGCGGATCCTGCACGCCGTCGCCGGCGCGCAGCGCCAGTTCGCCCTGGTGGCCCTGGTAGGCCACGCTCAGCTTCTGCGCGGCGAACCCGGTATCGCTGTAGTCGGCGCTGCCGCGCATGTCGTCGAAGGCCAGGTCCCAGCGCTTGTCGGCGATGTGCGCGCCGAGCAGATCGACCGTGCCGCGCAGGTGGTGGGTGCCGATGTCGGCACGCAGCGGCTGCAGCAGGTCGAAGGTGACATCGGCCGGCCCCGAGGCGCTGAGCGCATCCAGGGTGTCGCCGTAACGGGCGCGCAGCGGGCTCTGCCGCAGCATCGCCAGCAGCTTGCCGGTCTCGGCGCGGGTGCTGGCCAGCACGCTGAGCTGGCCTTCCTTGTAGTCGGGCAGCGCCGCCGACAATTGCTCCACCGGCACCCCGCCCATGCTGCCGCGGCCGTGCACCTCGAAGCCGTTGCCGATGAAGGCGACGCTGGCATCCACGTTCTCCAGCGCCGGCCAGTCGTGCTGGAAGCGCACCTTGGCGTCCTCCAGCCGCGCGGTCGCTTCGAAGCGGCCGTTGTGGTCGGCGAACGGCCAGTCGTCCAGGTCGCCGGAGACCAGCGCATGGCCGTCGCGCAGGCGCCCGCCCTGCAGCGCGGCGTCGAGCCAGTCGGTGGCGGCCTTGCTCATCTTGGAGTGGACCCAGAACTTCTTGGCCGCCACCACCGGCGCGTCCTGCAGGTCGGCGGCCAGGTCGATCCACGGCCGCGAGCCGTCGTCCTGGAAGCGCAGCTCGCCGCGCACGTCGGCGCCGTAATCGCTGCCCTGCACGCGCAGCCCCGGGGTCGCCACGCGCAGGCCATCGCCGTCGCGGAACGCCACGATGCGCCCGGCCAGCTGCACCTGATGGACCACGCCGAAGCCGCTGGGCCAGTCGACGCGCACCGGGCTGCCGGCCTCCAGCGCCAGTTCACCGGCCTGCGCATCGCCGTCGAGACGGCCGCGCAGCCCGCTCATGCCGGGCGCGCCCCCGGCTGGTGCGAACGCCAGATCGGCCAGGCGCCCCTGGCCGAACAGCGCACCGCCAGGCACCCCGCTCACCGCCACCTGGGTCAGCTGCAGGCGCGGCCGCGCCACCGACAACCAACTGCGCAGGCTGGGCGAGAGGCGGTCGCTGAGCCCGGCTACCGCGATCAGCGGCGCCACGTCGAGATGGTCGCCGAACAGGGCGAAGCGGCGCCCGCCGGCCACGGTCAGCCCGTCCAGGCGTTGCAGCGGCTGTCCGGCCTGGCCGAACTGCAGCTGCGGCGCATCCAGCCGCCAGCCGCCGTCGATCTGGCGCCAGCGCGCCTTCGCGCGGAAGGTGGTGAAGGTGAGTTGCGGGCGAGTGTGGCCATCGGCCAGCGGCGCGCCGCGCAGGCGCAGCTCGCGCAGCGTGGCGTCCACGGTCACCCCGGCGACCCGGCGCTGCTGCAGGTCCAGCCAGGCCTGCACTTCGCCGACGCCGCCCTGCAGTTCGATGCCGGCCGCATGCAGCAGGCCGGCCCAGCCGGCCAGTTCCGCCGGCCGCACCGCCAGGTAGGCCTGGCCGTCACCGCGGTGGCGGTCCAGGTCCAGCACCGCGGTCAGCGGCGCCTGTTGCAGATCGCTCCAGCCCTGCACGCCCACCTGCAGGCGCTCGCCGTTCACGCGCATGCGCAGGTCGATCTTCGGCACCTGCGCTTCCAGGCCCAGCGACGGGGCGTGCACGCGCAGGCGGCCATCGATGACCTGCAGTTCGCCCAGCCCCTGCAGCGCATCCAGCGGATCGCCGCCCTGCCCCGAGGTCGGCAGGCCCTGCACGCTCCAGTTGCCGTCGTCGGCGCGCAGCAGGGTCAGCGCCAGGCCGCGCAGGCGCAGTTCGGTGAACGAGCGCCCGGGCAGCAACCCCGCGTACATCGACACCAGCACCTCGGCCTGGCCGATGCGCACGCCGTCGCCGGCGCCGATGCGCAGCCCGTCCAGGCGCAACAGCGGACCGCGCCGGGTCCAGGCCGTCTCCAGCCGGTCGAAGCGGATCGGCCGCCCGGCGCGCTCGCTCAGCCACGCCGCCACCTGCTGCGGATGCCGCTCGACGAACGGCAGCGCCTGGCTCAGCGCGCC
The DNA here is from genome assembly GCF_001043115.1 of Xanthomonas sp. NCPPB 1128. Lineage (GTDB taxonomy): Bacteria > Pseudomonadota > Gammaproteobacteria > Xanthomonadales > Xanthomonadaceae > Xanthomonas_A. The sequence continues at coordinate 237,726 of NZ_LFME01000003.1, forward strand.
TACCCCCAACGCCACGCACACCAGCCCGATCGCCACCGCGTAGAACGCGAAACGGCGAGCCAGGCGCAGGCGGCGGCGCAGGGGGGGATGCATCAGCTGCGGGGATTGGGGATTGGGGATTGGGGATTCGCAACAGCAGATCGCGAAC
>NZ_LFME01000004.1 GCF_001043115.1 Xanthomonas sp. NCPPB 1128
GAAGTGAAACGCAGCTGCGCCGATGGTAGTGTGGCTCAAGCCATGCGAGAGTAGGTCATCGCCAGGGGCTTTACCCCAAATCCCCGTCCCAAAAGGACGGGGATTTTTTATTGCGCGGGGGAAAAGCTAAAGAAAGCAAACAGCGCCCACGGCACAACACAAAACACCGCGCAGCAACGGCTTGGTGGGCGCTGGTGGAGCCACCAGCGCCGCCGAGCAATGCGGTTGTCCGAACGACGCCGCAAGCAGCTTGGCTCAGCTCCATCACGACACCCGGCTACGCACCGTGCATGCGGATACGGCAATGCCTTGCCAGGGACAGCGTGGATGATCGGCCGCGTAAGTTGCGGATAGATCGCCAGAGCCACCCTCATGCATATCGCGGCTACCGCGTGGAGGCACAGCGCGGCTGCTGTCGGCCGCCAGACCCACTGCGATCCGGCTGTTAAACGACGTCCAACGCGCCCGCGTCACGTAGCGCCTCGCCTGCGCAGTCGAGCGTCAACGGCACGCGTGCCGCTGACTTGCGACACGCGGCGGGGCTGCGCTACCGCAGCCCGCCGGTCAGCAGGCTGATCCCCAACCGCCAGGACGGCGTCCCGTGACCCAACTGCTGCGCCAGGCGCGCGCATGCCGGATCGTAGCCCGCAGCAAGCACAAGCAGCGGCACCGCGCCCTCCGCCGCGTACGGCGTGCCGATCACGTGGCCGGATTTGTCATCGTCGGGCTGCAGCAGCTGCAAGAGTGCACTGTCAAAGAGTTTGCCGACATCTATGTGCTACCCAAGTATCGTGGACTCGGCATCGCCACCGACGTGATCCATCAAATGGTGGTGGTTTCACACCACGCGTGGCTTATCTGCGTATTCCGCCTGGACGTGAATGCGCAGAGATTCTGGGAGCGCGTATTCCGCAGGCTGCCACTCTCTTCGGTGCGAGAGTTGCTCCCGCCCGAGTATCCGGACCTGCGCGAGTTCATCGTGCACTCGCTCCATCGTCTTCCATGTCGCGCTTCTCATCGATCACTGCGGTCCGCCCGGAAGTGGGCTTCGCCGATGCATCCTCGCCATCGTCTGCATGCCATCAGTGAAGTGCATCGACGTTCAGCTGAACACGTGCGCCAGTCCACAACTATCGCGTCTGCGCCGAGTTTTGAGCGAGCGCATCGCACCGTTCCATATGGCGATGCGTGCCTTTCATGCCATGGCGCTTAGACTTTTTCCCGATTTCGGCGACCGCGTCGGCATCTTTGCCTGACTCGCGCATCGCCTTTCGGCCCCTTTCACCCACCACGAGGCCTTCCCCATGAGCCAAGCCAATGGATACGCCGCCCAGGCATCCGATCAGCCGCTGACTCCCTTCACCTTCGAGCGCCGTGCGCTCGGCGCGCATGATGTCAGCATCGAGATTCTCTACTGTGGCGTCTGCCACTCCGATCTGCACACCGCTCGCAATGAGTGGCACAACACCCAGTACCCGTCTGTGCCGGGCCATGAAATCGTCGGCCGCGTCACCGCGGTGGGCGATCAGGTCAGTGCCTTCAAGGTCGGCGACCTGGCCGGTGTCGGCTGCATGGTCGACAGCTGCCGCCATTGCACTTCCTGCGCCGATGGCGAGGAGCAGTATTGCGAGAACGGGTTCGTCGGTACCTACAACGGTCCGATGTTCGGTGGCGAGAACACCTATGGCGGCTACTCCGACCACATCGTGGTCGACGAGAAGTACACGCTGCACATCCGCCACGATGCCGACAAGCTGGCGGCGGTGGCGCCGCTGTTGTGCGCGGGCATCACCACCTATTCGCCGCTGAACCATTGGAAGGTGGGCCCGGGCAAAAAGGTCGGCATCGTCGGCCTGGGCGGTCTTGGCCATATGGGCGTGAAAATCGCCCACGCCATGGGCGCGCACGTGGTGCTGTTCACCACCTCGGCCGGCAAGCGCGAGGACGCGCTACGCCTGGGCGCGAACGAGGTGGTGGTGTCGAAGAACGCCGAGGAGATGGCGGCGCACACCAACAGTTTCGATTTCATCCTCAACACCGTGGCGGCGCCACACGACCTGGATGCGTTCCTGACCCTGCTCAAGCGCGACGGCACCATGACCCTGGTCGGCGCGCCCGCCGAGCCGCATCCGTCGCCGGCGGTTTTCAATCTGATCATGAAGCGGCGCCAGCTGGCCGGTTCGCTGATCGGTGGCATCCGCGAGACCCAGGAGATGCTGGATTTCTGCGCCAAGTACGGCATCGTGTCCGACATCGAGACGATCGAGATGGCGCAGATCAACGAGGCCTACGAGCGTATGCTCAAGGGCGACGTGAAGTACCGCTTCGTCATCGACATGACCAGCCTGGCGCAGACCAAGCAGGCGGCCTGAAGAGGTTGTCAGCGGTAGTGGCTGGCTACCGCGGACAAATCCCGCGTTATCGCGCGACCATGGAAGCCCGGGCAGGAGCATGCCCGGGCTTTTTTATTGGGAGCATGCCGCCGAAATCTTGATCTGCCGAAAGGGTAGTGGATCTATCGCCTCCAAGTGACAGATCGCGCATCTTAGGGATGCCGTCATCAGGCACCGGATGATCGAGGCAGCCGTTAGGCAGAGCAGTGTATGGACGCAGAGGGAGCCACGCGTGTTAGGGGCGCTGCTCCGTGACGGCCGCGAATGTGGACTGTCGCGATCGAAAAAGGTCGTAAAAAAGTACCAGTCCGAGTCGCTACGCTACCGACAGACCGGCCGGCAGCCTACGATTGCGCGTTGCACATCGATGAGACCCGCGGACATCCAAGCGACCGATGCGCTATCCGCCGCTGTAGGAGCGGCTTCAGCCGCGATGGGCTTTGCCGGTAACTCCTGTCGCGGCTGAAGCCGCTCCTACGGGTGTGTCGCCTATTGCTGTTCAAAGCGCCACGAAGTCACTCTGCAATGGCACACACCGTAGCGTGCCGTGAGAGTGATTCTGATCGAAGCCGGACAGCGACGATCGGAATGCAACGCCATCGTGTCTCGTATGCCGTACACCTGACGGCGCACACAGACGACAACGGCGCCGAAGCGCCGTTTCCATGGGACCGGAGGATGTACGGTCACCTACTTGCCGGCAGCAGGCTCCGCTGCCGGCAGCGACGTCGGCCTGCCCATCATCTTGTCGCGTGCGGCCTTGAACGGATTGTCCGAGTACCAGTTCGGCCAGCTGTCGCCGGCCGCCAGTTCCTTGCCGACGCCGTACACCGCCTGCAGGTCGTCCATCACGCCGTCGAGCTTCCAGGTCGCCGGATCGTACTCGTCGGCCGGCGTGTGATAGCGCTTGGCGTACTCCGCCGCGGCACGGCGTCCGGCCTCGATGCCGCCGTCTACCAGGTCTTCGCCGCCGTCGATGTACAGCGCCGGCACGCCGGCCTTGGCGAAGTTGAAGTGATCGGAACGGAAGTAGAACCCGCTCTGCGGCGCGTCCTCGGCGTGCAGCACGCGGCCTTGCGCGGCGGCGATCGGCTTGAGCAGGTCTTCCAACTGCGAGCTGCCGAACCCGTTGACCACCAGGTCCTTGGCGCGCCCGGCCACCGGCATCGCATCCAGGTTGATGACGCCGGCGATCTTGTTCAGCGGAAAGGTCGGGTGCGCCACGTAGTACTTGGAACCGAGCAGCCCCGACTCCTCCAGCGTCACCGCCAGGAACACCACCGAGCGCTCGGGCTTGGGCTGCTGATGCGTGAACGCCTCGGCGATTTCCAGGATGCCGGCCACCCCCGTGGCGTTGTCGACTGCGCCGTTGTAGATGTTGTCGCCCGGTTCGCCGTCGTGCTTGCCCAGGTGATCCCAGTGCGCCATGTACAGCACCGCTTCGTCGGCGCGGCTGCTGCCGGGCAGCACGCCGACCACGTTGCGCGAGGTCTTCTCGGCGATGGTGCTCTTCAGGTCCACCGAGAGCTTGGCCTTCAGCGGGACCGGCTTGAAGCCGCGCTTGCTGGCGTCCTTGTACGCCTGGGCCAGATCCAGGCCGGCGTCGGCGAACAGCTGCTTGGCCGCCTCGGCGGTGATCCAGCCCTGCACCGGGATGCGCGGCTCCGGATCGTCCTTCGCCGGCAGATCGTACTGCGCGCCGGACCAGGAGTTCTTGACCACGTCCCAGCCATAGCTGGCGCCGGGCGTGTCGTGCACGATCAACGCGGCAGCGGCGCCCTTGCGCGCGGCTTCCTCGAACTTGTAGGTCCAGCGCCCGTAGTAGGTCATGCGCTTGCCTTCGAACAGGCTGCCGTCGCCGGTGTGGAAGCCGGGGTCGTTGACGAACATCACCACGGTCTTGCCTTTCCAGTCCTGGCCGGCGTAGTCGTTCCACTTCTGTTCCGGCGCGTCCACGCCGTAGCCGACGAAGACCATGTCGCTGCCATCGAGCTTGACCTCGGGCTGGCCGGTGCGCGTGCCCACCACCATGTCGGTGCCGAAGGCCAGCTGCCGCGCTGCGCCGTCGTGGGCGATGGTGAGCATGGTGCCGGGCGCCGCCGTGGTCTCGGTCATCGCCACGTCCTGGAACCAGCTGTCGCCGTTGCCCGGCTGCAGGCCGATGCGCTGCATCTGGTCACGGATGTAGGCCACGGTCTTGTCTTCGCCGGGCGTTCCGGGACCACGACCTTCGAAGGCGTCGGAGGACAGCGTCTTGACCAGTTCGGCGAAGTCCGCCGGCGCGATCCCGGTGGAAAACGCATGCGCGGGCGCCGCAGTGGGCGCGGGCGCAGCGGCCGGCGGCGCGGCGTCGGCGGCCGGGGCGGGCGCTTCGCGTTTGCACGCGGTCAGCGCGGCCGCCGCGGCCAGGCACAGCACGAGCTTGCGGGTCATGAGGGCTCCTGATGGCGAGGGAACCCTGGATTCTATAGGCAAGCCGCATGCGCCCGGGTGGGCGCGGCGGCGCGGTGAGGCTCAGTTGTTCGGCGCGGTGTCGCCGTCGAAGGGCAGTGCGGTGGCGCCGGTGATCGGCCCGGTCTTGGCACTGCGGTGCACGTACAGGGTGACTTCGCGTTCGAAGCGCAGCGGACCGTCGATCACCGCACGTGGGCCGACGATGACCCGCGGCTTGCGTGTCGGCTTGAACGACATGCTGAAGCTGGGCTTGTTGATCGAGATGCCGCCACCGACATGCGAATCGTGGCCGACGGTGATGTCGCCGTTGACCGTCTCGATGCCGTTGTCCAACTGTGTGGCGACCAGGCCGATGCTGCCGTTGACGCTCTCGATGCCGCCGCCGACGCGGCCGCCGCGGTCGACGAAGATGCCGCCGTTGACGGTCTCGATGGAACCGGCGACCTGCGCGCGCTCGGCGATGGTGATGCCGCCGTTGACCGTGGACAGCGCCTTGGTCTGCGCACCGTCGGCGACCTTGACGCTGCCGTTGACCGTTTCCACGCTGCCCACCTGGGCGCCGGCCTGGACGTTGATGCTGCCGTTGACGGTCTCCAGATCCCCGTACTGCTTGCCGGCGTCGGCGGTGATGCTGCCGTTGACCTTGCTGATGCCCTCGCCCGCAAACGCCGGACCGGCCGACAGGGCCAGGGCCAGCACAACTGCCAGATGCATGCGTTTCATCCCTCACCTCCCGGGCGCCGGCGATGCGGCAGCAATCAATCGTGGGGCGATCACAACACGCTTCGCTACAATCCACACCTGCCTGAAGTCACTGGACCTCCTCTTGCCCGCAGCCGCCCCTGTCCCGTTGCGTTCCGCCGCGCCCCGCGCGGTCGAGCGGCCTGCGCCCGGACACTGGCGCGGGCTGGTGCGCAGCCTGCTGGCCGCGGCGTGGCTGCTGACCGCCGGGTTGGCCGCGGCGCAGAATCCGCGCGAGACCGAGAAGCGCCTGGAGAAGGTGCGCGGCGAGTTGAAGAGCGTGGCCGAGGAGCGGCGGCAACTGGAAGGCAAGCGCGGCGACGCCGCGCGCCAGTTGCGCGACGCCGACGAAAAGGTCGCCGCCACCCGCCGCAGCCTGGCGCAGACGCAACAGGCGCTGCAGCGGCATCAGCAGACCCTGGCCGAACTCGAACGCAAGCGCGATGGCCTGCGCAGCGGCTTGACCCGCCAGCGCGCCGAACTGGCGCAGCTGCTGCGTGCGGCCTATGCCATCGGCGGCAATGCGCCGCTGAAGCTGCTGCTGGCGCAGGACCGCGTGGCCGATGCCAACCGTCTGCTGGCCTATCACCGCTATCTGCAGCGCGAACGCGCGCAGCGCATCGCCACGCTGACCCACGAACTGCAGGCGCTGGAACAGGTGCAGCGCGAGGTCGTCGAACAGAAGCAGCAATTGAGCGAGGCCCAGCGCCGCCAACAGGAACAGGCCCAGGCGCTGCAGCGCGACCGCAAGCAGCGCGCCAGCGTGGTCTCGGAATTGGACCAGCGCTACCAGGATCGCAGCGAACGCGAGAAGGCACTGGGCCAGGATGCCAAGGCGCTGGAAACCCTGCTCGCCAACCTGCGTGCCGCCGCGGCCCGCGCGGAGGCCGAGCGTCGCGCCGCGGCCAGGCGCGAGGCGGCCGAACAGGCGGCGCAGGCCAAGGCTGCAGCGAAGGCCGGGCGTGGCGGCGGCAAGGTGCCGCCCAAGGTGGTCGCCTCGGCGCCGCCGCTGAAGGTCGGCGGCCTGGGCTGGCCGTTGTCGGGCGACCTGATCGCGCGCTACGGCGGCCGGCTGCCCGACGGGCGCACCAGCAGCGGCGTGCTGATCGCCGCGCCGGCCGGCAGCACCGTCACCGCGGTCGCCGATGGCACCGTGGTGTTCTCCGACTGGATGACCGGCTACGGCATGATCCTGATCGTGGACCACGGCAACGGCTACATGAGCCTGTACGCGCACAACGACACCTTGCTGCGCGACGCCGGTGCCAAGGTCAAGCGCGGCGATGCGGTGGCCAAGGTCGGCAATTCCGGTGGCCAGGGCCGCCCGGCGCTGTACTTCGAACTGCGCCGCAACGGCCAGCCGGTGGATCCGTCGTCGTGGCTGCAGCGCCGCTGAGCGGCGCCGGCCGCGCGCGTTCAACGCGAATTTAGCTCGGCTTCGCGCATAATCCGGACAACCGCGCCGTGCACGGTGCGGGTCTTCCCCAATCGGAGTGCTTCATGCGCGTAGTCCTGTCCGCAGCCCTGTTGCTCGCTCTGGCGCCGTTGCCGTCGATGGCGCAACGCGCCGAGACGCAGACGCCCACGGCCCCGGCGGCCAGCGCCGACGATCCGGATTCCACCGAATCGGCCAGTGCCAAGGTGCCGCTGGACGAGATCCGCCGCTACGTCGCGGTCTACAACGCGGTGAAGGAAGCGTACGTCGATCCGGTCGACGACAAGAAGCTGATGCAGTCCGCCATCCGCGGCCTGCTGCTGGACCTGGATCCGCACAGCACGTATTTCAGCAAGGAAGACGCCGAAGCCTTCGACGAGCAGACCAGCGGCGCCTACGACGGCATCGGCGTAGAGCTGCTGCAGTTGCCGGACAACACGCTCAAGGTGGTATCGCCGATCGACGACACGCCGGCCGCGCGCGCCGGCCTGCGCTCGGGCGACATCATCATCGCCATCGATGGCAAGCCGATCAGCGCGGTCAAGGCGATGGAGCCGCTGCGCGGCGAGTCGGGCAGCAAGGTCGTGCTGACCATCGCCCGCGACAAGGTGGCCAAGCCGTTCGACGTGACCCTGACCCGGCAGACCATCCGCGTGGCCAGCGTGCGCAGCCGCATGCTCGAACCGGGTTATGGCTACATCCGCATCAGCACCTTCCAGGCCGACACCGGCGCCGATTTCCACAAGCAGTTGCAGCAGTTGCAGGCGCAGGCCGGCGGCAAGCTGCGTGGGCTGGTGCTGGATCTGCGCAGCAACCCGGGCGGGCTGCTGACTGCGGCGGTGCAGGTCGCCGACGACGTGCTCGACAAGGGCACCATCGTCAGCACCCGCGGACGCATCTCGGTCAGCGATTCCAAGTTCGATGCCACCCCGGGCGACCTGCTCAACGGCGCGCCGATGGTGGTGCTGGTGGACGCCGGTTCGGCCAGCGCCTCGGAAGTGCTGGCCGGTGCGCTGCGCGACAACAAGCGCGCGCGCATCGTCGGCAGCCGCACCTTCGGCAAGGGCTCGGTGCAGACCGTGCTGCCGCTGGACAACGGCGACTCGGTCAAGCTGACCACGGCGCGGTACTACACCCCCAGCGGCAAGTCGATCCAGGCCAGCGGCATCGTGCCCGACGTGGTGTTGCACCCGGAGGCCAGCGCGGACGATGCCGACAAGCCGGCGTCGATTGCCGACTACAGCGAAGCGACCCTGCCGGGCCATCTGCATGGCGACGACGAGGGTGAGGAAGGCTACCGCGCCGGCGACGTGCTGCCGGGCGATGGCCCGATCGCGCAGGCGCTGGCCGAACTGAAGCAGCCCGGCGCCGTGGCGCGGGCGGCTGCGGCGGCACCGGCCGGCAAGGGCAAGGCCAAGCCGGCACACAAGCCGGCGGGCGTGGCGCCGAAGGTGGCGCCGGCGAAGCAGCCCGCGGCGGAACCGGCCAAGCCCGAGCCCGCCAAGTCCGAACCTGCAAGGACCCAGTCCGACAAGGCCGAACCCGCGCCGGCATCCGGTCCCTGAGCCGGCAGCGGCCCACCATCGCCATTGCGCGGCTTGCCTGCTGCGCGGTGGCGGCCACCGATTCAGTCGGCGACGCGTAGGACCTCGGGATTGGCCAGGCGCTGCGGCGTGCCGGCGGCGAAGGCCAGCACGTTGTCGAAGGCGGCGCCGAAATACAGGTCGTAGCTGCTCTGTTCGACGTAACCCAGGTGCGGCGTCGCCAGCACCCGCGGATGCCGCAGCAGCGGATGCTGCGGATCCAGCACCGGCTCCTGCTCGAACACGTCCAGTGCCGCCTGCCCGGGACGGCCGGCGTCCAGCGCCGCCAGCAGCGCGCCAGGGGCGAGCAGTTCGGCGCGGCTGGTATTGACCAGCAGCGCATCGGGTTTCATCCGCAGCAGGTCGTCCAATCCGATCTGGTGACGGGTGGCCGCGACCAGGCGGCGATGCAGGCTGAGCACGTCGCTTTCGGCGAACAGCGCTTCGCGGCTGGCGGCAACCGTAAAGCCGTCGGCGCGCGCCTGCGTGCAACTGTCCTCGCTGCCCCACACCTGCACGCGCATGCCGAACGCGCGGCCATAGGCGGCAACGCGGCGGCCGATCTTGCCGTAGCTCCAGACGCCCAGGGTCAGGCTCTCCAGGCTGCGGCCCAGGTGCGCATCGCCGGTGGCCTGCCAGTGCCCGCCCAGCAGCGCATCGCGGTAGGCCGGCAAGCGCCGGCTGGCGGCCATCAGCAGTGCCCAGGTCAGTTCCGCCGGCGCCACCGGCGAGCCGACGCCCTCGGCCAAGGCCACGCCGCGCGCGGTGCAGGTGGCCAGGTCGATGTGCTCGCCGATCCGTCCGGTCTGGCTGATCAGGCGCAGCTTCGGCAGTTGCGCCAGCAAGGCGGCGTCGATGCGGGTGCGCTCGCGGATCAGCACCAGCGCTTCGGCCTCGGCGGCGTGGTGGACCAGGGTCTGGCGGTCGGGCGCCAGCGCGGTCAGCACCTGTACGTCGTGCGCCTGCAGCCTTGCGAAGCAGGGCAGGTGGCGCACCGCATCCTGATAGTCGTCGGCGATCAGGATGCGCATCGGTTCAGCGTGGCTTGCCGGGCATCGGGAACGGCGTGACCACTTTCTCGCCGGTGGCCGCATCGCGGATCGCCGACGGGCCTTTCTTCTCCACCTCTTCGATGCGCACGATGCTCTGCATCGGCAGGTGCAGCGTCCTGGTGGCGCCGAACTCCTCGCGCAGGCGTTCCTCGGTGGGATCGATCACCAGCCCGTCGTGCACGTCGAACACCAGCGTGCCGATCTCGGTGAAGCCCCACAGGTGGCTGCTGCCGACGTGCTGGCAATACAGCTCGTAGACCTTGCCGTGGTTGAGGAAGGTCACTTTGTACAGGTGCTTGAACATGTGCGCAGTATACGGGCGCCGTTGCCGCAGGCGGCTCAGAAGCCCTTGCGCTTGCGCAGCCGCCGCGCGATCGCCGCGCGCACGTACAGCCCGTAGAACATGCCGAAGGCGAAGCCGGCCAGGTGCGCCGACCACGCCACCATGCCGAACGCCGGGCCGATGTAGGCGAACACCACCTGCAGCGCCGCCCAGGTGCCGATCAGCAGCGAGGCCGGGGCGCGCACGAACTCCAGGAACAGCCCCAGCGGCAGCACCACGCCGAGCTTGGCCCGCGGGAACAGCGCCAGGTAGGTGCCGATCAGCGCCGAGACCGCGCCGCTGGCGCCGATGATCACCCGGTCCGGGGTGCCGATCGCGAACACCGCGGCCAAATTGGAGATCGCTCCGCCGCCCAGGAACAGCAGCAGGAACCGCCACGGTCCCAGCACGCGCTCGGCAGGCAGGCCGAAGATCAGCAGGAACACCAGGTTGCCGAGCAGGTGCGACCAGTCCGCGTGCAGGAACAGCGCGGTGAACAGGCGCAGCACGCTGCCGTCCTGCACCGTCGCCAGCCAGTCGCGCGGGCTGCCGACCCCGGCCGACAGCGCGCCCCAGTCCAGCCACAGGGTCGCGCGCGCCTCGTCGGGGCGGCTGATCGACCACAGGAAGGCCAGCCACATCGCCGCGAACAGCAGCGGGGTGGCCCAGCGCAACGTGGTGCGCTCGCGGGAAGGGATGGAAACGAACATGCGAAGGAGGGGGAACCGGGGACAGCCAGGGACGCCACGATAACGGCTTCATCCGGCTGAACGCACGCCGACTCCACACGAAGCTGAACGCATCATGTCGTTATTGTTTAGTTAACGGTGCGGGGTATACTCGCATACGGCGTCGTATGTCGGGAGGGGACTCCGGCGCGCAGTCCTGGGCCTTTGCGGTCCGGGTTTGCGCAGGCGCGAACACAGACACTTCGTCTTCCGGAGAAAAACTAGCCATGCAAAACGCAACCCAGTTCGTCCGTTTCACCGCTCTGGCCGTCGGCATCGTCGGCGCGCTGGCCATGGGCCAGGCGCACGGCGCCGCGTTCCAGCTCAAGGAGAACAGCGCCAAGGGCCTGGGCCGCGCGTTTGCCGGCTCCGGCAGTGCCCCGGGCGATGCCTCGATCATCGCCGTGAACCCGGCCGGCATGCGCCAGCTCGACGGCAAGGTGTTCCAGGCCGACGTCAGCGCCATCCAGTTCTCCGCCAAGTTCAGCGGCAGCGGTACCTACGCCAACGGTGCGCCGATGTCCGGCGGCAACGGCGGCGACGCCGGCATGATCGCGCCGGTTCCGGCCGCGTACTTCCACATGCCGTTCGGCGAAAACAACAACATGCACTTCGGCACCTCGCTGACCGTGCCGTTCGGCTTCAAGACCGAATACGACCGCGACTGGGTCGGCCGCTACAACGGCGTGAAGACCGAGCTGCAGGCGATCGACCTGAACTTCGCGTTCTCCTACGACGTCAACCCGTACGTGTCGTTCGGCGCGTCGGTGTTCGCCGAGCGTCTGGACATCGATCTGAGCAACGCCATCGACTTCGGCAGCGTCCTGGCCGCGCGCCGCGTGCCGGGCTTCGCGCCGGGCAGCGCCGATGGGTTCTCGCGCATCAAGGGCGACAACACCGCGGTCGGCTTCACCCTGGGCGGCCTGTTCAGCGTCGACGAGCACACCCACATCGGCTTCAGCTACCGCTCGCAGGTCGAGCATAAGATCACCGACGGCGACGCCGACTTCACCGTGCCGGGCAATGCCGCCACCGTGCTGGCCTTCGCCGCGCCGGGGACCTTCGTCGACACCAAGGGCCGCGCCACGGTCAAGCTGCCGGCCAGCGCCACCGCCAGCTTCACCCACGACATCAACGAGCAGTGGACGGTGATGGCCGACGTCACCCGCACCGCCTGGAGCAAGTTCGACAAGGTCACCGTCGACTTCGCCTCCAACCAGCCCGACAGCGTGCTGGACTTCTCGTACCGCGACACCACCTTCGTGTCGCTGGGCGCCGACTACCGCATGAGCGACACGCTGACCCTGCGTGGCGGCCTGGCCTACGACCAGACCCCGACCACCGACCAGCATCGCGACGTGCGCGTGCCGGACGCGAGCCGCAAGTGGGTCTCGCTGGGTCTGACCTGGAAGCCGTCCGAGCAGGCCGAGTACAGCTTCGGCTACACCCACCTGTTCACCAGCGACCCGAGCGTCGCCACCACCAGCGCGACCGGCAACACCCTGGTCGGCGACTACGACGTGAGCGGCAACGTGCTGGCCGCCTCGGTCAACTACAAGTTCTGATCGCAGGCGCTTCGCAGTCCACGAAAAAGCCCCGCTTCGGCGGGGCTTTTTTTGTGCCGGTCCGCAGCGTGCGGCGCGCGCTGCGGCAGATTGAGCGCTCAGCGCAGGTTCCGGGCGGAACGCTGCGCCGAAGCGGGCCGGTCAGTCGCCCAGGGTCAGCAGCGAGGCGTTGCCGCCGGCGGCGGTGGTGTTGACCGTCACCACCTTCTCGGTGGCAAAGCGCAGCAGGTAGTGTGGGCCGCCGGCCTTGGGGCCGGTGCCGGACAGGCCCTGGCCGCCGAACGGCTGCACGCCGACCACCGCGCCGATCTGGTTGCGGTTGACGTAGACGTTGCCCACCGCCACGCGCGAGGCGATGCGCTCGATGGTTTCGTCGATGCGCGAATGCACGCCCAGGGTCAGGCCGTAGCCGGTGGCGTTGATCTGGTCGATCACCGCGTCGAGCTGGTCGGCCTTCCAGCGGATCACGTGCAGCACCGGGCCGAAGATCTCGCGCTGCAACTGCGCCAGCGACTGCAGTTCGTAGGCGCGCGGGGCGAAGAAGCTGCCGTGTGCGGTGGCGTCGTCGGTGGCGGCCACGGCGATCGCGCGCGCTTCGCGGCCCATGCGCGCGGCGTGATCGGTGAGGATCTGCAGCGCATCGGCGTCGATCACGGGGCCGACGTCGGTGGACAACAGGCCGGGATCGCCGACCTTCAGTTCGGCCATGGCGCCGGCCAGCATGGTCATCACCTTGTCGGCGATGTCGTCCTGCACGAACAGCACGCGCGCGGCCGAGCAGCGCTGGCCGGCGGAGATGAAGGCGCTGGAGATCGCGTCCTTGACCACCGCTTCCGGCAGCGACGAGGAGTCGGCGATGAAGGCGTTCTGGCCGCCGGTCTCGGCGATCAGCACGCCGATGGCGGCATCGCGCGCGGCCAGCGCGCGGTTGATCGCGCGCGCGGTGTCTGTGGAGCCGGTGAAGGCGACGCCGGCCACGCGCGGGTCGCGGGTCAGCACGGCGCCGACGGTGGCGCCGTCGCCGGGCAGGAACTGCACCACCGCTTCCGGTACGCCGGCTTCGTGCAGCAGCTTCACCGCGGCATGGCCGACCAGGTTGGTCTGCTCGGCCGGCTTGGCGATGACGCTGTTGCCGGCGGCCAGCGCCGCGGCGACCTGGCCGAGGAAGATGGCGAGCGGGAAGTTCCACGGGCTGATGCACACGAACACGCCGCGGCCGTGCAACTGCAGTTCGTTGGATTCGCCGGTCGGGCCGGGCAGGCGCTCGGGCGCACCGAACTGCGCGCGCGCCTGGCCGGCGTAGTAGCGCAGGAAATCCACCGCTTCGCGCACTTCGGCGACGCCGTCGGGCAGGGTCTTGCCGGCTTCCTTGACGCACAGCGCCATGAACTCGGGCATGCGCGCTTCCAGCAGGTCGGCGGCGTGTTCGAGGATGGTGGCGCGGCTGGCCGCCGGGGTGCGGTTCCAGGCCGGGTAGGCGGCTGCGGCATTGCTCAGCGCCTTCTCCACGGTGGCGGCATCGGCCGGCTTCCAGTGGCCGACGACCTGGCGATGGTCGGCCGGGTTGGCGACCGGCAGCGCGTCGCCGGCGATCACCGCGCCGGGCACCAGCGGCGCGGCGTGCCAGGGCTTGAGCGCGGTGTTGAGCTGGTCGGCCAGCGCGCGCAGGTCGTTGTCGTTGGCGAGGTTGGCGCCCATGGAGTTCTTCCTGTTGTGGTTCTGGCTGCGCAGCAGATCGACCGGCAGCGGAATCTTCGGATGCGGGATGGAGGCGAACGCGGACACGGCTTCGACCGGATCGCGGATCAGCTCTTCGATGGCCACGTCTTCGTCGGTGATGCGGTTGACGAAGCTGGAGTTGGCGCCGTTCTCCAGCAGGCGCCGCACCAGGTACGGCAGCAGGTCCTCGTGCGAGCCCACCGGTGCATACACGCGGCAGGGCACGCCGAGGCGGTCGGCGGGGATCACCTCGGCGTAGAGGTCGTCGCCCATGCCGTGCAGCTTCTGGTGCTCGTAGTCGCGGCCGCCGGCGATGGCGCGCACTGCGGCGATGGTCTGCGCGTTGTGGGTGGCGAACATCGGATACAGCGCATCGCTGTGCGCGAACAGGCGCTTGGCGCAGGCCAGGTAGGACACGTCGGTGTTCTGCTTGCGGGTGAACACCGGGTAGCCCGGATGGCCCTCGACCTGCGCACGCTTGATCTCCGCGTCCCAGTAGGCGCCCTTGACCAGGCGCACCGGGATGCGGCGGCCGACGCGGCGCGCCAGGTCGGCGAGGAAGTCGATCGTGTACGGCGTGCGCTTCTGGTACGCCTGCACCGCCAGGCCATAGCCTTCCCAGCCATCCAGCGAGGGATCGGAGAAGGTGGCCTCGATGATGTCCAGCGACAGTTCCAGGCGGTCGGCTTCTTCGGCGTCGACCGTGTAGCCGATGCCATAGGACTTGGCCAGTTGCGCCAGTTCCAGCACGCCCGGCACTAGCTCGGCCATCACCCGCGCGCGCTTGGCATGCTCGTAGCGCGGGTACAGCGCCGAGAGCTTGATCGAGATGCTGGGCGCGGCGAACACCGGATCCTTGCCGCCGCCCTGCTGGCGCTGCGCGGCGAAATGCTTGCCGATGGCGTGGATCGCCTGGCGGTAGGCATCGAGGTAGCGCTGCGCGTCCTTCATGGTCAGTGCGCCTTCGCCGAGCATGTCGAACGAATAGCGGTAGTTGGCGTTGTCGCCCTTCTTCGAGCGGGTCAGCGCCTCGCCGATGGTCCGGCCCATCACGAACTGGTGGCCCATGATCTTCATCGCCTGGCGCACGGCCAGGCGGATCACCGGCTCGCCGACGCGGCCGATCAGGCGCTTGAACGCGCCGGACACGTCGACGCGGGTGAGGTCGTTGATCTGCACCAGCTTGCCGGTGAGCATCAGGCCCCAGGTCGAGGCATTGACGAGAATCGAGTCGCTCTCGCCCATGTGCTTCTTCCAGTCCGCATCGCCGAGCTTGTCGCGGATCAGCTTGTCGGCGGTGTCCTGGTCGGGGATGCGCAGCAGCGCTTCGGCCACGCACATCAGCAGCACGCCTTCCTCGCTGCCGAGGTCGTACTGGCGCATGAAGGCTTCGATCGCGCCCTGGTCCTGGGCGCGTGCGCGCACGCGGGTGACCAGGTCGGCGGCCAGCGCCTGCACCTTGGCTTGGTCGGCCGCGGGCAGGCGCGCCTGCTCGAGCAGTTCGCGCACGTGTTCGGCTTCGTCCTTGAGCCAGGCGGCGGTGATCGCCGCGCGCAGGGCCTGCGGCGCGGGCGGGAGTTCGGGGGACAGCAAGGGCGAAGGAGACGCGGACGGCATCGCCGGAACAGAGCCGGCGCCAGGCAGAGCGTTCATGCGGGAAAGGCCAGGGACAGAGCCCGCTATTTTATGTCAGCGCCTGCACGCGCAGGGGATTGCCGGCATCGCCCAGGCGACGCTGGGAGCGCCGAGGCTGAACACAAATCTGGTTGCGCTGCAGCATTTTTTATGGTGAACGCGCGCTTGCCGCCGCGCAGGCCGGGGGCTACCATCCAGGCGTGCTCGCGGCTCGGGCGCGAGCGGTTCGGAAGCGCGGTTCGACATGATCGAAATGTTTCCGTTTTCTCCGGAGGGGTCGGGTACGCAGCTGCGGCTGCGACCGCCGCGGGCGTTGAATGCCCGGCAATTCGTTCTGTTGTTCCTTGCACTGGCCGGGGCGATGTGGGCCGTGGCTGGGCTGGGGTGGCTCGCCGGCAATGTGTTCGCGCCTGCGTTCGCCCTGTTGCACAGCATCGTGGTGGCGCTCGCGCTGCATTGGTCGTGGCGCGGCGGCGAGCGCGAAGAGGATATCCGGGTGGGTCCGGCCTGCGTGGAAGTGACCCGTCCGAATGCAGGAACGCCGGCGTTCCGCGCCCATCCGCATTGGGTGCGGTTGCGGATCGAAGGCGACGACAGGGTGGTGCTGGCATCCAGCGGCAAGCAGGTCCGGGTTGGCGAATTCCTCGGCCCCGACGAACGCCGGCAACTGGCGCAGACCCTGGAAGGCTTGCTCGCGGCCGTGACCGGCCGCAACCGATGACGCTCCAAGGGGTCTAGGCAATGAAGCAACGCGGCGGGTGGGTGCAACAGGCGGTCAGGGGCGGGGTGGCGTTGGCAGCGGCGATGGCCGCACCGCTGGCGTGGGCGCAATCGGCCGATCCCAAGCCGTGGCAGCTCAACATGGGCAGGGGCGTCACCCAGAGCGCGCGCAACGCCTACGACGCGCACATGGTCGCGTTGTGGGTCTGCGTGGTCATCGGCGTGCTGGTGTTCGGTGCGATGGCCTATGCGATCTTCAAGTTCCGCAAGTCCAAGGGCGCGGTGCCGGCGCAGTTCAGCCACAACACCAAGGCCGAGATCGTGTGGACGGTGATCCCGGTGCTGATCCTGATCGTGATGGCGTGGCCTGCCACCGCCAAGCTGATCGCAATGTACGACACCCGCGATGCCGAGATGACGGTGAAGGTCACCGGCTACCAGTGGATGTGGCGCTACGAATACCTGGGCGAGAACGTCTCGTTCACCAGCCGCCTGGCACGCAGTTCCGACCGCCTGCGGCAGAGCGGCGCGGTGCCCACGGTCGAGCACGATCCGCACTACCTGCTGGACGTGGACAACCGGCTGGTGCTGCCGGTGAACACCAAGGTGCGCTTCGTCATCACCGCCGACGACGTCATCCACGCCTGGTGGGTGCCGGCGCTGGGCTGGAAGCAGGACGCCATCCCCGGGATCATCAACGAGGCCTGGACCAGCATCGACACCCCCGGGGTGTACCGCGGCCAGTGCGCCGAACTGTGCGGCAAGGACCACGGCTTCATGCCGATCGTGGTCGAGGCAGTGAGCAAGCAGGACTTCCAGAAGTGGCTGGCATCGCGCAAGCCGGCGCCCGCCGCCGCGCCTGCGTCGGCCACGCCGGCGGCGACCCCGGCGGCTGCGCCGGCCTCCGCCGACCCCGCTGCCGCGCCCGCCGACGCCCAGGCGCCGGAGGCCCCGCCGCAGGCACGGCTGTCGCGTCCTCGTTCCGACTCGCACCTGACCGTGCAAGCCGCCTGATCTCCAGCATTCCTTTTCTGAGGTAGCCGCCATGGCCCATTCGGCAGTCGATCACCACGACGAGCACGGGCATCAGCAGAGCTTCGTCGAGCGTTGGTTCTTCTCCACCAACCACAAGGACATCGGCACGCTGTACCTGCTCTTCAGCTTCACCATGTTCATCGTCGGTGCGGCGATGAGCGTGGTGATCCGCGCCGAACTGGCGGAGCCGGGCCTGCAGTTCGTCAAGCCCGAATTCTTCAACCAGATGACCACCGTGCACGCGCTGGTGATGATCTTCGGCGGGGTGATGCCGGCCTTCGTCGGCCTGGCCAACTGGATGATCCCGCTGCAGATCGGCGCGCCGGACATGGCGCTGCCGCGCATGAACAACTGGTCGTTCTGGCTGCTGCCGGTGGCCTTCACCCTGCTGCTGCTGACCCTGTTCCTGCCCGGCGGTGCGCCGGCCGGCGGCTGGACCATGTATCCGCCGCTGATGCTGCAGGGTGGCTACAACGTCGCCTTCTCGGTGTTCGCCATCCACGTCGCCGGCATCAGCTCGATCATGGGCGCGATCAACATCATCGCCACCGTGCTCAACATGCGCGCGCCGGGCATCGACCTGCTGAAGATGCCGATCTTCTGCTGGGCCTGGCTGATCACCGCGTTCCTGCTGATCGCGGTGATGCCGGTGCTGGCCGGCGCGGTGACCATGCTGCTCACCGACAAGTTCTTCGGCACCTCGTTCTTCAATGCCGCCGGCGGCGGCGACCCGGTGATGTACCAGCACATCTTCTGGTTCTTCGGGCATCCCGAGGTCTACATCATGATCCTGCCGGCGTTCGGCGTGATCAGCGAAATCATCCCGACCTTCAGCCGCAAGCCGCTGTTCGGCTACCAGGCGATGGTCTACGCGATCGCGGCGATCGCGTTCCTGAGCTTCATCGTCTGGGCGCACCACATGTTCACCGTGGGCATGCCGCTGGGCGGCGAGATCTACTTCATGTTCGCCACCATGCTGATCTCCATCCCCACCGGGGTGAAGGT
Source organism: Xanthomonas sp. NCPPB 1128 (assembly GCF_001043115.1). Taxonomy (GTDB): domain Bacteria; phylum Pseudomonadota; class Gammaproteobacteria; order Xanthomonadales; family Xanthomonadaceae; genus Xanthomonas_A. Next base: position 18,388 of record NZ_LFME01000004.1, read on the forward strand.
ATTCAACTGGGTCAGCACCATGTGGCAGGGCTCGATGACCTTCGAGTCGCCGATGCTGTGGTCCATCGCCTTCGTCATCCTGTTCACCATCGGCGGTTTCTCCGGGCTGATGCTGGCGATCGTGCCGGCCGACTTCCAGTACCACGACACCTACTTCGTGGTCGCGCACTTCCACTACGTGCTGGTCACTGGCGCGGTGTTCGCGCTGATCGCGGCGGTGTACTACTGGTGGCCGAAGTGGACCGGGCGCATGTACAGCGAGGCCTGGGCCAAGTTCCACTTCTGGTGGACGATGCTGTTCGTCAACCTGCTGTTCTTCCCGCAGCACTTCCTCGGCCTGGCCGGCATGCCGCGGCGCATCCCCGACTACAACGTGGTGTTTGCCGACTGGAATCTGGTCAGCTCGATCGGTGCGTTCGGCATGTTCGTCACCCCGTTCCTGATGGCCGGCATCCTGCTGGCGTCGCTGCGCAACGGCGCCCGCGCCGAAGCGCGCTCCTGGGAAGGCGCGCGTGGCCTGGAGTGGACGGTGCCGTCGCCGGCGCCGGCGCACACCTTCACCCTGCCGCCGGTGCTCAAGCCCGGCGACCTGGCCCACGACGACATCAGCCACTGATGACCGCGCAACCGCCGCTCGACGACCTCGTCCTGCGCCGCAAGCGTGCGGCGCGCACCGCGCTGGTGGTCGGCGTGGTGGCGTTGGCGATCTATGTCGGCTTCATCCTCTCGGGGGTGCTTGGCCGATGAACGCGCCAGCGCCGCAGGTGCACAGCAGTGCCGGGCTGTTCAAGCTGGTCGGCGTGGCGCTGGCGGTGTTCCTGCTGACCTTCTCGCTGGTGCCGCTGTACCGCATCGCCTGCGAGAAGGTGTTCGGCGTTCGCCTGGAACGCGGCCCGGGCGAAGGCCCGCAGGCAGGCAAGCCGCTGGCGGGCAAGCGCACGGTGACGGTGCAGTTCGACGGCGGCGTGAATTCCAAGCTGCCGTGGTCGTTCCATCCGGAGCAGTTGACCATGCAGGTGGTGCCGGGCGAACTCAACGAGGCGCTGTACTACGCGCACAACGACGGCACGCAGGCCATCGTCGGCAGTGCGGTGCCGTCGGTGGCGCCGGCACGTGCCTCCGGCTACTTCACCAAGACCGAGTGCTTCTGCTTCACCGCGCAGACCCTGCAGGCCGGCGAGAAACGCGACATGCCGGTGCGCTTCATCGTCGACCCCAACCTGCCCAGCGACATCAGCACCATCACCCTGTCCTACACCTTCTACAAGAACGATGCGCTGAGCGCGGAACTGGGATCGCCGAAACTGGCCGGTTCCGCGCGCGCGGCTCCCTGACCCGACCGGAATGCCTGCCATGGCCCAGCCCAGCACCGACGCCACCGCCAACGCCTACTACGTGCCCAGCCAGAGCCGCTGGCCGTTCATCGGCTCGATCGCGATGTTCGTGACCATGATCGGCGTGGCCAGTTGGCTCAACGACGCGTCCTGGGGCAAGTGGACCTTCTTCACCGGCATCGCGATGCTGGTGGCGACGTTGTTCATGTGGTTCGGCGACGTGATCCGCGAATCGATCGCCGGGCACTACAACCGCCAGGTCGACGTGTCGTTCCGCATGGGCATGGTGTGGTTCATCTTCTCCGAAGTGATGTTCTTCGGCGCCTTCTTCGGCGCGCTGTTCTACACCCGCACCTTCATCCTGCCGTGGCTGGGCGGCGAGGGCGACGGGGTGATGACCAACGCGCTGCTGTGGGACGGCTACTCCGCCGCCTGGCCGACCAACGGCCCGGGCGGCATCGGCGGCCAGTTCCAGACCATCCCGGCCTGGGGCCTGCCGCTGATCAATACGCTGATCCTGCTCAGTTCCGGCGTGACCCTGACCATCGCCCACCACGCGCTCAAGGCCGGCCAGCGCACCCGGCTGATGGTGTTCCAGGCGCTGACCGTGCTGCTCGGCTGCACCTTCCTGTACTTCCAGGCCGAGGAGTACATGCATGCCTACAAGGAGCTCAACCTGACCCTGGGTTCGGGCATCTACGGCTCCACCTTCTTCATGCTCACCGGCTTCCACGGCGCGCACGTGCTGTTGGGCACGATCATGCTGCTGGTGATGCTGCTGCGGATCAGCCGCGGGCACTTCAGCCGCGACAACCACTTCGCCTTCGAAGCGGCGGCGTGGTACTGGCACTTCGTCGACGTGGTATGGCTGGCGCTGTTCCTGTTCGTGTATGTGCTTTGAGGGCGGGGATTGGGGAGTTGGGATTGGGGATTCGTGGGTTTCCGCGCGTGCCGGCGTCCCCGTCGGCGGCGTGTCGTAGGAGCGGCTTCAGCCGCGACCCGTCATCGATAAGGCGTCGCGGCTGAAGCCGCTCCTACAAGGAATCAGTGTTTTTATGGATCGCTTGCGGCATCGTGACCACGCGGCAGCATGCTGCCATCCCGAATCCCGAATCCCGAAAGCAACGTCTACCGCCCGAGTCCATGAGGCTTGATCACTCCGGTATAGATGCCCAGGATCACCAGCAGGATCAGGCACACCGATAGGCCGATGCGCCAGGTCAACGCGTTCACCGTGCGCTTGCTCTGGCCGCGGTCCACCAACAGGTAGTACAGGCCGGCGCCCAGGTTCCACAGGATGAGCAGCAGGAACGCGACGATCAGCAAAGTCTTCAGCGAGTCGTTCATGGGCGTCTCGGCACATGGTGTGTCCGCATTATGACCCTCGCCGCGGCCTCGCGCGTGGGCACGCGCCGACGCATGCCGTTGTGGCTAGGCTGGAGCGTCGCGCTGGCGGTGGCGGCGTGCTTCTGCATGCTCGGCCGCTGGCAACTGCAACGCATGCACGAAAAACAGGCGCTGCTGGCGCAGACGGCGCATGTGCGCGATCGTCCGCAGACGCTGGCCGATGCGCTGCGGGCGACGCCGCCGGGACAGTTGCGCTGGGTGCATGGCGCCGGCCGCTTCCTGCCCGGGCAGATCCTGCTCGACAACCAACTGCGGCAGGGCCGCAGCGGAGTGAAGGTATACCAGCCGTTCCTGGCCGACGGCGCCGCGGCGCCGCTGCTGGTGGAACTGGGCTGGTTGCCGTTGCCGGCCGACCGCGCGCTGCCGGCGCCGGCGCCGCTGCAGGGCCGCTACACGCTGGTCGGCCTGCTCGGGCCGGCACCGTCGCATGGACTGTCCTTGGGGCCGGCCCTGGTCGCGGCGCCGTCGCCGCAGCGCTGGCTGGCGATGCGCATCGAGTCGGGAGCGATCGGCGAGGCGCTCGGCCGCCGCGACATTTTGTCGCAGGTGCTGCGCCTGGATCCGGCCCTGCCGCTGGGCTATCCGCGCGACCTGGACCTGCTGCCGAACACGCTGCCGCCCGAGCGCCACTTGGGTTACGCGGTGCAATGGTTCGGCCTGGCGCTGGCGGCGCTGGTCACCGCGGCGCTGCTCAGCTGGCGTACGCGCAGGGGACGGGGCGGGCGCTGAGCGCGCGCGCATGAGAAAATCCCCGGCATGAATGCTCCCACCCCGGCCCCGCGCCAGGCGGCCGCACGCGGCCGCTGGCCGCTGATCGTGCTGTTCGTCCTGTTCTTCGGCTCGATGCTGGTCGCCGGCGCGTTGCGCTTTTCCGGCTGGCAGCCGGCCGCCAGCCGCAACCACGGCGAACTGCTGCAGCCGCCGGCCGACCTGCGCGCGCTGCAGCCGCGGCTGGCCGATGGCCGCGTCTACGCCTGGGAGCCGCAGCGTCGGCTGTGGCGCATCGCGCTGGCGCCGCCGGCGGACTGCGGCAGCGCCTGCGCTGCGCTGGCGCGCGATCTGGACAAGGTCTGGCAACTGTTCGGCCACGACGCCGACCACGTGCAGATCCTGTGGATCGGCACGCCGCCGGCCGCCGCCCAGGCCCTGCCGCAGGTGCAGGCGCTGCGCGCGGATCCGGCGCTGCTGGCGGCGCTGCCGCGGGTGCGCGATACGGCCGGGGTGCCGGTCTACGTCATCGATCCGAACGGTTTCGTGGTGCTGCGCTATGCCCCCGGGTTCGACCCGGCCGGGCTGCGCGCGGACCTGGCGAAGCTGCTGAAACTCCTGTGAGCCGCTCCCTATGACCCTGTTCGCGCGCCCGGCGCTGTTCCGGCATTTCCACCGCATGGCCTGGCTGGCGGCGCTGTTCACCGCCAGCACCATCATGTTCGGTTCGTTCGTGCGCCTGTCCGATGCGGGCATGAGCTGCCCGGACTGGCCGACCTGCTACGGGCGCATCACTTGGCCGCAGACCAGCGCCGAAGCCGACACCCACGCCGCCAGCAAGATCCGGCCGCTGGAGACGCACAAGGCCTGGCGCGAGCAGATCCACCGCTTCCTGGCCGGCGCGCTGGGCGTGGAGGTGCTGGTGCTGTCGCTGCTGGCGGCGCGGCGGCGCCGGCTCGGCATTGCCCAGATCGTCACGGCGGCGGCGCTGGTCGCGTTGTCGATCCCGCTGTACATGTCCGGCTGGCCTGGGCTGGCGATGCTGGTGGCGGTCGGCGGCGAGGCCATCCTGCTGCTGGCGGCGCTGCGCTGGTCCAACGACGACCTGGCCCGCGCCGCGGTGCTGACCCTGTCGGTGGTGATCTTCCAGGCCTTGCTCGGCATGTGGACGGTGACCCTGCTGCTCAAGCCGATCGTGGTGATGGGGCATCTGCTGGGCGGGTTGCTGATGTTCTCGCTGCTGGTATGGATGGCCTGGCGCGCCACCCACCTGCCGATCACCCTGGCCGATGCGCCGCGGCTGAAATGGCTGCTGCGCCTGGGCGTGGCGGTGCTGGTGCTGCAGATCGCGCTGGGCGGCTGGGTCAGCGCCAACTACGCGGCGCTGGCCTGTGGCGGCGGCAGCTGGTCGGCCGACAACTTCCCGCGCTGCGTCAGCCAGTGGTGGCCGCCGCACGATTTCCGCGAGGGCTTCACCCTGTGGCGCGGCATCGGCGTGGATTACGAAGGCGGCGTGCTCGACGGCGCGGCGCGCATCGCCATCCAGATGGCGCACCGGATGATGGCGATGGTGGTGGCCGCGTACCTGCTGTGGCTGAGCTGGCGGCTGAGCCGCACGCCGGGCATGCGTGGCTGGGCCGCGGCGCTGGCGCTGCTGCTGGTCACGCAGGTGTGCCTGGGCATCCTCAACGTCAAGCTGGCGCTGCCCCTGCCGGTGGCGGTCCTGCACAACGCCGGCGCGGTGGCGCTGCTGTTCGTGCTGGTGTCCTTGCTGGCGCGCTTGCGGGCGCCGCAATGAGCGCGCACCGCGTCCACTGGCGCGATTACTGGGACCTGACCAAGCCCAAGGTGGTCGCGCTGATCGTGTTCACCGCGCTGGTCGGCATGTGCCTGGCGATCCCGGGGCTGCCGACCTGGGAGCAGGTGCGCACCGGCCTGCTCGGTTTCTTCGGCATCTGGCTGGCGGCCTCGGCGGCGGCGGCGATCAACCAGTTGCTGGACGCGCGCATCGACGCGCAGATGGCGCGCACCTCCTGGCGCCCGCTGGTGGTGGGCAAGGTGTTGCCGTGGCAGGTGCTGCTGTTCGCCACTTTGCTTACAGCGCTGTCGATGACGGTGCTGGTGGTGTGGGTCAACGGGATCACCGCGGTGCTGACCTTCGCCTCGCTGATCGGCTACGCGGTGATCTACACCGTGTTCCTCAAGCGCACCACGCCGCAGAACATCGTCATCGGCGGCCTGGCCGGCGCGGCGCCGCCGCTGCTGGGCTGGGCCGCGATCACCGGCATGCAGGGCCAGTGGGACTGGGCCTACGCCTCGCTGCTGGTGCTGATCATCTTCGTGTGGACGCCGCCGCACTTCTGGGCGCTGGCGATCTTCCGCCGCGCCGACTACGCCAAGGCCTCGATCCCGATGCTGCCGGTCACCCATGGCGTGGCGCACACCCGCCGGCAGATCCTGGTGTACACGGTGCTGCTGGTGGTGGTGACGCTGCTGCCGGTGGCGGTGGGCATGAGCGGGGTGTTCTACCTCGGCGGCACCCTGGTGCTGGACGCGGTGTTCCTCTGGTACGCCTGGCGCATGCTCGACCCGCCGGACGAGATGTTCTCGATGCGCATGTTCGGCTACTCCATCGTGTACCTGATGGCGTTGTTCGCGTTCCTGCTGGTCGATCACTGGATCGCCTGAACCGCTGTTCAGTTCCCCGCTCAAGTGTTGCCGGTCGTGGTCGCTACCGAGCGATCGACCAAACTCGGCAAAGCCGCGGAGACACGTATGTGGGGCAAGAGCAAGCAAGACGCGGCGAAGCTGCAGGCACTGACCGAGCGACTACGCGAGGCCGAGGCCGAGCGTGATCGCGCGCGTGCGCAGGCCGACGGCGCACGCACCGACCTGGACTATCTGCGTGGCCGCTTCGATCTGGTCACCGCCGGCACCACCGACGGCCTGTGGGACATGAGCGTGATCGCCGGCGACCCGATCAACCCGGCCAACGAATTCTGGTGGTCCTCGCAGTTCCGCGCGATGCTGGGCTTCTCCTCCGAGCTCGACTTTCCCAACGTGCTCGACAGCTGGGCCTCGCGCCTGCACCCGGAGGACAAGCAGGCCACCCTGGACGCGTTCGCCAAGCACCTGGCCGACCGCAGCGGCCAGACCCCCTACGACGTGGAGTACCGGCTGCAGCTGAAGAATGGCCAGTACCGCTGGTTCCGCGCGCTCGGCACCACCCAGCGCGACGCCCAGGGCGCACCGCTGCGGGTGGCCGGCGCGCTCACCGACATCACCGAGCGGCGCGAGCGCGAGGCGTTCCTGGACGTGGTCCTGACCCGCTTCGAGCTGGGCGCGGAGATGCTCAACGACGGCCTGTGGGACATGAGCGTGATCGCCGGCGATCCGATCAATCCAGCCAACGAATTCTGGTGGTCGCCGCAGTTCCGCGCGCTGCTGGGTTTCTCCTCCGAGGCCGAGTTCCCCAACGTGCTCGAAAGCTGGTCCTCGCGCCTGCATCCGGAGGACGCGGAGTTCGCGCTCAATGCCTTCGGCTCGCATATCAACGACCGCACCGGCCGTACCGGCTTCGACATCCAGTACCGGATCCGGCAGAAGAGCGGCGAGTACCGCTGGGTCCGCGCGCGTGGCCTGACCAAGCGGGCCGCCGACGGCACGCCGTTGCGTGCGGTCGGCGCGTTGTTGGACATCCATGCCGCACGTCAGCTCGGCGAGGCGGCGCACACCCTGCAGGCGGCGGCAGCGGAGATGGTCGACGACAACAGCGACCTGGCCCGCCGCACCGAGCAGCAGGCCGCGGCGCTGGAAGAGGCGGCCAGTTCCATGGAAGAGATCACCGGCACCGTGCAGCGCAACGTCGAGCACGTCGGCCAGGCCAACCGGCTGGTGGACGGCGCCACCGACGTCGCCCAGCGCGGTGGCGAGGTGGTGCGCGATGTGGTCGACACCATGGCCGGCATCGAGAGCGCGTCGCGCAAGATCGCCGACATCATCAGCGTCATCGACGGCATCGCCTTCCAGACCAACATCCTCGCCCTGAACGCGGCAGTGGAAGCGGCGCGCGCTGGCGAGCAGGGCCGCGGCTTCGCGGTGGTCGCCACCGAAGTGCGCAGCCTGGCCCAGCGCTGTGCCGATGCGGCCAAGGAAGTGCGTGGCCTGATCGCCAGTTCCAGCGAGCAGGTCGATCGCGGCTCGGCGCTGGTCGCGCGTGCCGGCGCCACCATGGAAGAACTGCTCGGTTCGGTGCGCGAGGTGCAGCGCATCATGACCGACATCGCCGGTGCCAGCCGCGAACAGAGCGCCGGCATCGGCCAGGTCAACCAGATCGTGGTGCAGATGGACACGGCGACGCAGCAGAACGCAGCGTTGGTCGAAAAGATGGCCGAGGCCGCGCGCGAGCTGGAGGGCCAGGCGCAAGGCCTGAGTGCGCATACCGCCGGTAGCGGTGGTCGCACCGACAACCAGGGCGCTGGCCATACGGTGGAGCTGACACGCGCGGCGGCCTGACCAGGCGGTTGACGGCACGGTCCTGCGCGCTTCGCGCCCGACCGCGCCTATCCCCTCGTGCGGCGCGGAATGAAGCGAGTCTTGTCACCGGCCGGATGAGAAGCGGCCTGTGACGCATCGAGACACCGCAATGCGGCCTTGGCGCGTCACAGGCATCTTGCGCGTGGATCGGCTGTTCGCGGCGGGGCCGGCGTCGCACGGTTTGCCTTGGTGCGACGCAAGCTGGCGGCTCGCGCCTCGGGTTCTGCATTGTGGACAGCCCATGCTCCTCGCCTCGACGTGCATCGCACGCGCCAATATGGCGTGTGCTATGTGGCGGATGCCGGGGAACCATCTCCCGCGCTGGGGACGTCTGACGCTGTCGCGGCCGCCAGCGCGCACTGTCGCGCTCACCCCAACCAATGCTGGCAGCTGTCGCCCGCCTGGCTGCCGCAACTTTCCTGCATCTTGTGCTGCAGCCGTGCGAGTACCGCGCTGCCATCGTGGCGCTTGCTCCAGGCCTGCAGGGTCTTGGCCAGGGTGTCGAAGCGCTGCCGGGTGCGCTGGTGATAGCCGTCCGGCTGGCCGGCCAGTTCGCCGATCACCTGGCTGGCGGCCGCCTCGATCGCGGCCGTATTGTCCGGCTGTAGCCGGATCAGCCCATCGACGTAGAGCACGCCCCACTGCACGCGCGTGGCGGGGCCTTCGGCACTCTCGTAGGCTTTCTTCAGCCAGAACAGCGCCGTTTGCCTGTCGCCGCGCGCCTCTGCCAGGCTGGCCAGTTCCGGCATGTAGTAGTACGGCGTCTTGCTGCGCTGGAGCTCGGCCAGCAGCAGTTGTTCGGCGCCGGCGCTGTCGCCGGCGTCGTCGAGCAACGCGGCGGCGGTGCTGATCGTGGACTGGCGTTCGTAGTCGGTCCTGGCGGCCTGCTCGGCCCATTGCACGCGCTGCTGCACCTTGGCGACCACGGCGGGCGGCAGCGGCGGATGCGGGCCATCGCCGGTATCGGCCGGCTGGCCTTGCGCCAACCGTGCCAGAGCGATGTCCGCGGCGGCGGTGTCCAGGCGGTCGCTGATCGGCAGGCTGCTGTCGGCGTAGACCTGGTCCAGCGCATGGGTCAGCGCGCCCGACAGTGCGCTGCGCTCGGCGGCGTCGCTGGCCGCGGCCTGCACCAGCTCGCGCGCCGCATAGGTCAGCGTGCTGCGATTGGCACGCACTTCGGCCGGGTCGGACAGCACGGCCTGCAAGAGGGCGCGCTCGGTCGCGCGGCGCTTGGCGTCCGTGGCGGCGGCCTTGGCTGGATCCTGGGCGGCCAGCGCCAGCAATGCGAAACGGCGCTGCAAGGCCGGCTGTGGCGCCGCGGCGGCCAGGCGCGCCAGCACGTCGTGCGCCTGACCCGGCTCGACCAACTGCGCCGCATCCACGGCCCAGCCGTATTCGCCGAGCAGGGTCCAGTCGTCGGCGCCGAGCGTGGCCGGCGCCTTCAGCGCCTGCTGCAGCAACTGCGCCGAGGTGGTGGTGCGGGTCGCGGCCACGCGCAGGGCCTCGGCCAGGCGCTGGGTGTCACTGTCGCCGGCCAGGCGGGTGATCTCGCTGCGGTCCGGGCGCAGCACGATGATGGTCGGATAGCCCTTGATGCCGAAGCGTTCGCCCCAGGCCTGCGCCCCTTCCGAATCGCCGTCCAGGTGTACCGCGACGAAGGCACGGGTGCGGGCGATGAACGCCGGATCCTTGAACAGCGTGGCCTTGAGCCGGTTGCACGGAGGGCACCACGCGGCGCCCCAGTACAGCAGCACCGGCTTGTCGTGTTCGCGCGCTTCGGCGAAGGCATCGTCGACGTCGCCCTCGCGCCAGGCGATGCCGGCGCTGTCGGCGGCGGGTGCCGGTGTGGCGGCCTTGGGCGCGGCAGGCGCGGGCGGTTTCTGGCAGGCACTCAGCGCCAGGAGCGTGGCCAGGCTGGCGGAGATCGTCGCGGAACGGCGAAACATGCGGCTCATGGGGGCACCGGATGGGGAAGGAAGCACGGCACCGGCCGCGCCGGCCGTCCACTGTACGCAGCCCCCGCCGCGGTTGCATATGCCGGCTGGGCATCTGCATATGCCGCTCGTACCGGTGTTGCGGCGGTGCCGCCGCGGAACATCGGTTCGCCCGACGCACCGCGCGGCTGCCGCCCGCCGCTCGCTAGGGCCGTGCGTCTGCCTTCGCCGCGCGCGCGTAGCGTTGCGCGATCACGGCGCAGACGATCAGCTGGATCTGGTGGTAGATCATCACCGGCAACACGATCGCGCCGAGACTGCCGCTGGCGAACAACACCTTGGCCATCGGCACGCCGGTGGCCAGGCTCTTCTTGGAGCCGCAGAATACGATCGGGATTTCGTCCTCGCGCGAAAAGCCCAGGCGCCGCGCGCCAAAGGTGATCAACGTCATCGCCAGCGCCAGCAGCACCGCGCCGACCGCGGCGACGCCGAGCAGTGCCGGCAGCGGCGTCTTGTGCCACAGGCCTTCGACCACCGCCGCGCTGAACGCGGTGTACACCACCAGCAGGATGGTGCTCTGGTCGGTGTAGCGCAGCACCGCGCGGCGGCGTTCGACCCAACCGCCGATCCAGCGCTGCAGCAGGTGGCCGGCGACGAAGGGCACCAGCAGTTGCAGCATGATCTTGCCCATCGCCTCCAACGGATTGGACATGGCGCTCTGCGCGTCGGCCAGCACGCCCATCAGCAGCGGCGTCAGGAACACCCCAAGCAGGCTCGACAGCGAGGCGCTGCACACCGCCGCCGGCACGTTGCCGCCGGCCATCGAGGTGAAGGCGATCGACGACTGCACCGTGGACGGCAGCGTGCACAGGAACAGCACGCCGATGTACAGGTCCGGGGTCAGCAGCCAGTGCGACAGCGGCTTGAACAGCAGGCCCAGCAGCGGGAACAGGACGAAGGTGGCGGCGAAGATGGTCAGGTGCAGGCGCCAGTGCAGCGCGCCTGCGACGATGGCCTCGCGCGAGAGCCGCGCGCCATGCAGGAAGAACAGCGCGGCGATCGCCAGATCGGTGACCACGTCCATCACCGACGCCGCGCGTCCCTGCACCGGCAGCAGCGAGGCCAGCAGCACCGTGCACAGCAGCGCCAGGGTGAACGGTTCGATGCGCAGGCGCGCAAGCCAGGACTTGATCATCGGGAGAAGGTCGAGCGGGGGAGTGGTGCATTTTAGAAAGCATGGCGCCCGCACGCGAATCCGGACGCACGGCGTAGACAACTCGCAGACATGTTGCGGTGCCGGCCGTTTCGGTCGAATGCGTGGATCGGCGGCTTGCTAGATTGCGTTGGCCCGACCGAGTGGGGGAGCGCGTCGGGCACGTTGGCGCGCCGTACATGCGCCAGCGCCTCCCGCTTCTCCAGGGATCAGGAGCACGCACATGCAATACGATCAATATCAGACCGTGTTTGCGCTATCGAGCTTGGCCAATTGGGTGGGGACGCGGACCGGAACCGGCCCAGCACTGCAGTCCGACTATCAGCGCATGTTGCTGGATACCCTGAAGTCGACGCCAGCGCAGCATAAGATCGGGACCTGGGAGCTGGTCTGGGGACCGCAGGTGTGGCAGGGGCAACACTCCGACCTTTCGGACAATGCAATGTTCGTCGCCAAGTGCGCGGATATGCCTGGCTTTTCGACCGCTGTCTATGTGGTGGCGATCTGCGCCACCAATCCGAAGTCTCCCTACGACTGGTTGGTCGAGGATTTCGATGTCGCTTCGGTGGTCGACTTCGCCACCTACGATCCATTGGCAAGTGCAATGCCGACAAGGGCATCCAAGCCGATCCCGCAGGATGCCGTGGTCATCTCGATGGGCACTGCGCTGGGCGTATGGCATCTGCTCAATATGGTGAGTCCAGACACTGCCATGGCGCCAAAGACGACCTTGTGCAGCTTTCTGCAGAGCAACGCGAGCAACGATGCCACGGTGATCTTCGCCGGCCACAGCCTCGGTGGCGCGTTGTCGCCGACCACCGCGGCCTGGCTCAAGCAGGCAGGCAAGCTCGATGGATACAACGCGGTGTACTGCTATCCCACCGCAGGGGCAACACCGGGTAACGCTGCGTTCGCCAGTCTCTACGCGCAGCTGTTACCGCCCACGCCGGCCAACGGTTACCAGGCATGGAACCGCGATATGTGGAATACCCTGGACGCGGTGCCTCACGCGTGGGTCATTGCCATGCTTCGGCAGATCAAGACGCTCTACGACAACAAGCCCATCTCGGACGTCGATCTGGCGGTGAATGCGGCCATCGTGCAGGCATGGGCGTCGGGTGTGGCCTACACGCAGATTGCCAATCAGCCGCTGACGGGAACGCCCAGCGGTAGCCCGCCGACCGACCTGAAGACTTTCCTGCAGCAGGTGGCGTTCCAGCACACGAAGGCTTACGAGCCGCTGATCGCGAACTGGCTGCAGCCGGTGTTTCCGCCCGGTGCCACGCCGCAGACGCTGCCGCTGGATGCAGATGCGCTGCTGGATGCGCTGGTCGCGCGTATCGAAGCCAAGGGGGCGGAGTGGGAGAAGCTGGAGGCGGACGCAATAGCTGCGTTGGCGCGCGCAGAAACGTCGGTATAGTTCCGACGGGATGAGATCAGAGGTGGCGGTCCGGCATACGGATCGCCGCCATTTCGGACGTCCGTGCGCGTTGCGTCAATGCAGCCCCGCGCGCGCCTTCAACAGTTCCCGCAACTCGTACTTGTCGGTCTCGTCCAGGCCTTGCGCACGCTGCTTGGCCTGCAGTTCGTCCAGTCGCTGCTGAAGCGTCTGCTTTTCCAGCTGCACGACCACGTCGTGCAGTTCCTGACGCCAGCTGGCGGTCTCGCCGGCGATCTCCTGCACCGCCAGCTTCTGCAGCGCGGCCAGTTCCTCGCGCTCGTGGAAGTGTTCGAGCAGGGCGCCGGTGGTGATCTCCGGGCGCGCATGCACGATCTGCAGCAGTTCGATCATCAGTTCGATGCCGGGCAGGCGCAGGCCGGCGAACGGGTAGGGCGGCGGCAGGTCCAGCGCCAGCGACGGGGCCTGCAGCAGGCGCACGATCGCCTCGCGGACCAGGCTGCGCTTGTGCGTCGGGCGTGGCGCGCGCGGTGCTGGCCGGCTTGCCGTTGCCGTGGCCGCCGCCGGTGCGGCGGCACCGATGCCGGTGAGTTCGGCCAGGCGCTGGCGCATCAGGTCGCCGAAGGCGCCATCGGGAATCTGCGCCAGCATCGGCCGCGCGCGTTCGGCCAGTCGTGCCTTGCCGTCGAGCGTGCCGAGGTTGATCTCGCGCGAGAGTTCGTCGAAGAAAAATTGCGACAGCGGCGTGGCCTGGACCAGCCGCGCGTCGAAGGCCGCGGCGCCTTCCTTGCGCACGATGGTGTCCGGGTCCTCGCCGTCGGGCAGGAACAGGAAGAACGCCTGGCGTCCGTCCTTCATCCGCGGCAGCACCGATTCCAGCGCCTTCCAGCCGGCGCGACGGCCGGCGGCGTCGCCGTCGAAGCAGAAGAACACGTCCGGCGCATTGCGGAACAGCAGTTCGGCATGGTCCGGCGTGGTCGCGGGGCCCAGCGTCGCCACCGCCTGGGTGACGCCGAACTGGAACAGCGAGACCACGTCCATGTAGCCCTCGACCACGATCAGCCGCTCGATCTTCTGGTTGGCCTGGCGCACCTGCCACAGGCCGTACAGTTCGCGGCCCTTGTGGAACAGCGCGGTCTCCGGCGAGTTCAGGTACTTGGGGCCGTCGTCCTTGTCGAGCACGCGGCCGCCGAAGGCGATGACCCGGCCGCGGCGGTCGAAGATCGGGAACATCACCCGGTCGCGGAACTTGTCGTAGACGTGGCCGCGGTCGTTCTTGGAGAACAGCCCGGCACGGTCCAGCAGCTTGAGCCGGCGCTCGTCGGTGCCCAGTGCGTCCTTGAGCGCGCCGTAGCCGTCCGGGGCGTAGCCGATCTGGAAGCGCGCGCGGTTCTCGGCGTCCACGCCGCGCCCGTCCAGGTAGGCGCGTGCCTTGTCGCTGCCATCGAACTGGCGCTGGAAGAACTTGGCTGCCGCTTCCAGTGCCGAGTACAGGTCGCGGTGATCGTCGCCGGCAGCCTGCGCCGCGCCGCGCTGTTGGGCGTCGCGCGGGATTTCCATGCCGGCGCGCTTGGCCAGCTCGTCGACCGCGTCGAGGAATTCGAGGCGGTCGTAGTTCATCAGGAAGCTGATCGCGGTGCCGTGCGCGCCGCAGCCGAAGCAGTGGTAGAACTGCTTGGTCGGCGACACCGTGAACGACGCCGAGCGCTCGTCGTGGAACGGGCAGCGCGCCGCGTATTCCTTGCCCTGGCGCTTCAGCGGCACGCGCGTGCCGATCACCTCGACGATGTCGGTGCGGGCGAGCAGGTCGTCGATGAATGCGTCGGGGATGCGGGCCATCCGCATAGGATGCCACGCGCCTGTGCCGCCACGCTCGAGGCGCGGCCTGCGCGGTTCAGCGCCGTGCCATCACGGCGTCGGCGGCGCCTGCGTGGCGCCGCGCGGGTCGATCCCGGCGGCGGTGAGTTTGCTGTGCGAGCGCAGGCGCTCGTCGATCACCGCGGTGATCAGCGCGCCGACGAAGAACACCACGGTCGCGTAGTAGATCCACACCAGCAGGATCACCAGCGCGCCCATCGAGCCGTAGGCGCTGCCGGGCGCGGCGGTGGCGATGTACAGGCCGATCGCATAGCGCCCGGCCACGAACAGGCAGGCGGTGATGGCGCCGCCGATGACCGCCTGGCGCCATTCCACCCGGCGGTCGGGCAGGTAGTGGTAGAGCACGGCGAAGGCCAGCACGTAGATCGCCAGGGTCGAGACGTAGCCGACCGCCGGCAGCAGCGAGGGCATGCGCGCGAACACCACCTGCAGCACGGTGGTCAGGATCATCGAGATCAGCAGCAGGAAGCCCAGCCCCAGCACCACGCCGAAGGAGAACACACGCTTCTTCAACCACGCCATGATGCCGTCCAGGCGCTGCTTGTCGGTGCGGAAGATCAGGTTCAGCGCGTTCTGCAACTGCGCGAACACGGCGGTGGCGCCGACGAACAGCAGCAGAGTGCTCCACAGCCCGGCCAGCGAGCCGATGTTGGGCTGGTTCTTGGCGTTGTCGATCACCGTCTGCGCGACTTCGCGCGCGCCGTGCCCGGCCAGTTGCCCGATCTGTGCGATCAGCGCCTCCTGCGCTTGCGGGTACAGCGAGGCGGTGAGCCACAGCAGCAGCACCAGCAGCGGCGCCAGCGACAGCAGCGCGTAGAACGACAGCGACGCCGCCTGGGTCATCACGTCGATCTCGACGAAGCGCCGCGCCAGCGCGGCCGGCAGGCTCTGCTGCAGGCGGTCGAGATGTTTGTGCAGGCGATCGGACGACAGGGGCAGGGACATGGGCGCGGGACCTTCGGCGCGCGGCGTCGCAACGCCGGTCCCGCACTGCGCGCTGAAGGAAGGGCGCGGGCTTGCCGGGCGTTGTAGCAGCCCGGCATCGAAAGGCGGGTGAAGCCCGCCGCCCGCCAGTCCGTCAGCCGGCCAACTGCTGCTTGACCAGCACCGAGACCTGGCCCATGTCGGCCTTGCCGGCCAGCATCGGCTTGAGCACGGCCATCAGCTTGCCCATGTCGGCCGGGCTGGCGGCGCCGGTCTGCGCCTTCGCCGCCTGGATCGCGGCGACGATCTCGGCCTCGCCCATCTTGCTCGGCAGGTAGCGCTCGATCACCACGATCTCCTCGCGCTCCACCTGGGCCAGGTCGTCGCGGCCGGCGGCCTCGTACTGGGTCACCGAGTCCTTGCGCTGCTTGACCATCTTGTCCATCACCGCGATCACCGCGGCGTCGTCCATCTCCACGCGCTCGTCCACTTCCTTCTGCTTGATCGCGGCGTTGATCAGCCGGATCACGCCCAGGCTGTGCTTGTCGCCGGACTTCATCGCGGCCTTCATGTCGTCGGTGAGCTGCTGCTTGAGGGTCATGAGGGGCTCCACAGGGATAGAGAAAAGGGGAAGGGCATTCTAGGTAGGCGCGCTGGCGCTGGCCGTTGTGGCCGAGACGGCACGGGAGCGCCGAGAGAACAGGGACGGGACCAAGACCCTGCGCGAGGCAGCGTGCAGGGTCAAAACAGCGGACGCACAAAAAGCCGGCGACGCTTGCGCGTGCCGGCTTCGTGGGCTTACCGTAGCGGATGCCGAAACCGGCACACCCCGCTACCGCAGGCCGCGATCCTCAGTACAGACGCTGGCGCTTGGTGACGTCGCGCGAGGTGCGACGCAGCTGGCGCTTCACCGCGGCAGCGGCCTTGCGCTTGCGTTCCTGGGTCGGCTTTTCGTAGAACTCGCGCTTGCGGGTTTCGGCCAGCACGCCGGCCTTTTCGCAGGTGCGCTTGAAGCGACGGAGCGCAAACTCGAAGGGCTCGTTCTCGCGGACTTTAACGCTGGGCATGGAATCTCCGGGACACAATGGTGACCGGGTCACGCCCGGCGAGCCGCACATTATAGCGACAGTTTCCGCGGCTGCAAGCACCCCGTTTGGCCTGCCGCCGATTCGGCCGCACAATGCAGCGTATGAACGTTCTCGGCATCGAATCCAGTTGCGACGAAACCGGCGTCGCCGTCTACGACACCAGCCGCTCCGGGGCGGCCGCGCTGCGCGCCCACGCGCTGTACAGCCAGATCGCCCTGCACGCCGAGTACGGCGGGGTGGTGCCGGAGCTGGCCAGCCGCGACCACGTGCGCAAGCTGCTGCCGCTGATCCGCCAGACCCTGTCCGAGGCCGGCCTGCGGGTGCGCGACCTGGACGGGGTGGCCTACACCGCCGGCCCGGGCCTGGTCGGCGCGCTGCTGGTCGGCGCCGGCGTGGCCCGCGCCCTGGCCTGGGCGCTGGAGGTGCCGGCGATCGGCGTGCATCACATGGAGGGCCACCTGCTGGCGCCGCTGATGGAGGATCCGGACCCGGTGCACGGCGCGCCTGCGCCGCCGTTCGTGGCGCTGCTGGTCTCCGGCGGCCACACCCAGTTGATCGCGGTGGAGGCCATCGGCCGCTATCGCCTGCTCGGCGAGACCCTGGACGACGCCGCCGGCGAGGCCTTCGACAAGACCGCCAAGCTGATGGGGCTGCCGTATCCGGGCGGCCCGCAGCTGGCGGCGCTGGCCACGCAGGGCACCTCGGGGCGGTTCCGCTTCGCCCGGCCGATGACCGACCGGCCCGGCCTGGACTTCAGCTTTTCCGGCCTCAAGACCCAGGTGCTGCTGGCCTGGCGCGACAGCGACCAGTCCGACGCGGTACGCGCCGATATCGCCCGCGGCTTCGAGGATGCGGTGGTGGACACACTGGCGATCAAGTGCGAGCGCGCGCTGGAGGCGGCCGGCAGCGACACCATCGTGGTGGCCGGCGGCGTCGGCGCCAACCTGCGCCTGCGCGCCAGGCTGCAGGCGATGGCGCAGGCCCGCGGCGGCTGTGCCTGCTTCCCGCGCCCGGCGCTGTGCACCGACAACGGCGCGATGATCGCCTTCGCCGGCGCCCTGCGCCTGCAGGCCGGGCTGCACGACGCCACGTCCGCGGTGCAGGTGACGCCGCGCTGGGATATGGCGGCGCTGCCGCCGCTTGCGGCGGCAGCGCGGGATTCGGGAGTGGGGATTGGGGATTCGTAACGCGGCTCCGCTGCTGCCTCTGCTTTTGCCTTTGCTCTTACCATTCCCGAATCCCCATTCCCCAATCCCGGCTCCTCATGGATAAAGTCTTCATCGAAGGTCTGGAAATCGACGCGCTGATCGGCATCTACGATTGGGAGCGGCGGATCCGGCAGACGCTGCGCTTCGATCTGGAAATGGGCTTCGACAACCGCAAGCCCGCGGCCAGCGACGACATCGCCGATACGCTCAACTACAAGGCGGTGAGCAAGCGCCTGGTGGAGCTGGTCGAGCAGTCCGGCTACGGGCTGGTCGAGACGCTGGCCGAGCGGTGCGCGGCGGCGGTGCTGGACGAGTTCGACGTGCAGTGGTTGCGGCTGAAGCTGAGCAAGCCGGGCGCGGTGCGCGGGGCGCAGGCGGTGGGGGTCATCATCGAGCGCCGCCGCGCATGACGGTGCAGGCGTTGCCGCCGTTCGCCAGCGCCGCGTTGACGGCAGCGCCCGGCGCGAATTTCTTCGCCGACCTGCAGCGCACCCTGGCACCGTATCCCTGGGCCTACGACGCGATGGTGATCGTGGCGCTGCTGCTGGCGGCGTGGCTGGCCAACTGGGTGACCAAGCGCATCCTGCTGCGCGGGCTGCGACGCGCGCTGCGCGCCACCGTGCTCAGCGACAAGGAAGTGAAGCTGAGCGTGATCCCGCGCTTGGCCAACGTGATCCCGGCGCTGGTGCTGTCGCTGGGCATCGGCGCGGTGCCGCACCTGCCGGTGGCGATGGTCAGCGTGGTGCGCAACGTCTGCGCCGCCTTCATCGTGCTGACCGTGGCGCTGGCGGTGTCGCGCGTGCTGGATCTGCTCAACCACGTCT
Organism: Xanthomonas sp. NCPPB 1128; assembly: GCF_001043115.1. Classification (GTDB taxonomy): domain Bacteria; phylum Pseudomonadota; class Gammaproteobacteria; order Xanthomonadales; family Xanthomonadaceae; genus Xanthomonas_A. The sequence continues at coordinate 36,841 of NZ_LFME01000004.1, forward strand.
ACGAGCGGCGCCCGGACGCGCACAACAAGCCGATCAAGGGCTACATGCAGTTGCTCAAGATCGTGCTCGGCGTGGTCGCCGCGGTGCTGATGGTGTCGGTGCTGGTCGACAAGTCGCCGGTGATCCTGCTGTCGGGCGTGGGCGCGATGATGGCGGTGCTGATCCTGGTGTTCCAGGACACGCTGCTGTCGCTGGTGGCCAGCGTCACCATCAGTTCCAACGACATGGTCCGCGTCGGCGACTGGATCGAGATGCCGCAGCAGAACGCCGACGGCGACGTGATCGACATCGCGCTGCATACGGTCAAGGTCCAGAACTGGGACAAGACCATCACCACCATCCCGACCAAGAAGCTGATCAGCGACTCGTTCAAGAACTGGCGCGGGATGAGCGAGGCCGGCGGGCGCCGGATCAAGCGCGCGCTGTATCTGGACCAGCACAGCGTGCGCTTCCTCGACGCCGCCGAGATCGAGCAGATGCGGCAGTTGACGGTGCTGCGCGAGTACATCGATCGCAAGCGCACCGAACTCGACGCGTGGAACGGGGCGCTGGCCGAGCGCGGGGTGGCGCCGATCAATGGCCGCCGGATCACCAATCTCGGCACCTTCCGCGCCTACGTCGAGCACTACCTGCGCGCCAGCCCGCACGTGCGCCAGGACATGACCCTGCTGGTACGGCAACTGGAGCCCGGCGCCAACGGCCTGCCGCTGGAACTGTACTGCTTCGCCAACGACACCCGCTGGGCGATGTACGAGCAGATCCAGGCGGACCTGTTCGACCACCTGCTGGCGATCCTGCCCAATTTCGACCTGCGCGTGTTCCAGGCCTCCAGCGACGCGATGTTCATGGACAGCGCGCGCATCCGCCGCGCCCCGGACGCCGTGCCGCCGCCGGCGACTTGACGGCCGTCACGTCTGCGGGCATGTTGCGGGACAACATGCCGGCGCCTCTCGCCGCCGGCCCGCAGCAACAAGGGGCGCGATGGACTGGAGCAAGTACCGCACGGCCACCTTCGACGAGCTGATCCAGTCCGACGGGCAGCCACGTCCAGCCGCGCGCCGGGTCATCGAGTACCTGTCCAGCCTCAGTGGACGCGAATTGTCCGAACGCCAGCTCGCCGCCGACGTCGCCGCGCGGGTCATGGGCATCACCTTCACCGTCTACTCCGACGGCCGCAACGTCGACCGCACGCTGCCGTTCGACCTGATCCCGCGGGTGATCCCGCTGCACGAGTGGCAGCGCACCGAGGCCGGGCTGAAGCAGCGCATGCGCGCACTCAACCTGTTCATCGGCGACATCTACGGCGCCCAGCGCATCGTCAAGGACAAGGTGTTCCCGGCGATGCTGCTGGAGCACTCGGTGAACTTCCGCCCGCAGTGCGTGGGCATCACCCCGGCGCTGGGGGTGTGGGCGCACGTGTGCGGCTCGGACCTGGTGCGCGACGCCGACGGCACCCTGTACGCGCTGGAGGACAACCTGCGCATCCCCAGCGGCGTGTCGTACATGCTCGAGAACCGCATGGTCGCCAAGCGGGTGTTCCCCGAACTGTTCGAGACCAGCGCGATCCTGCCGGTGGACGACTACCCGGCGCAGCTCTACGACACCCTGGCCGCGCTGTCGCCGCGCCCGGGCGATCAGCCTGTGATCGCGCTGCTGACCCCGGGCATCTTCAACAGCGCCTACTTCGAACACGCCTACCTGGCACAGGCGATGGGCATCGAACTGGTCGAGGGCGACGACCTGTTCGTGGCCGACGACGACTGCACCTACATGCGCACGGTGTACGGGCCGCGCCGGGTCGACGTGATCTACCGCCGGGTCGACGACCTGTTCCTGGATCCGGAGGCGTTCCGCGCCGATTCGGTGCTGGGCGTGGCTGGGCTGATCCGCAGCTGGCGCGCCGGCAAGGTGGCGCTGGCCAATGCGCCGGGCGCCGGCGTGGCCGACGACAAGGTGGTGTTCGCCTACGTGCCGAAGATGATCCGCTACTACCTGGACGAGGAGCCGATCCTGCCCAACGTGCCCAGCTACCTGTGCCACGACGACACCGACCGCCAGTACGTGCTCGAGCACCTGGACGAGCTGGTGGTGAAGCCGGCCAACGAGTCCGGCGGCTACGGCATGCTGATCGGCCCGCGCTCGACCACGCGCCAGCGCGAGCAGTTCCGCAAGCTGATCCTGGCCGATCCGCGCAACTACATGGCGCAGCCGACCCTGGGCCTGTCCACCGCGCCGATCGTGACCGAGGCCGGGCCGGCGCCGCGGCACCTGGACCTGCGCCCGTTCATCCTGTCCCGCGATGACGTCTACGTCACCACCGGCGGGCTGACCCGGGTGGCGATGGAGGAGGGCTCGCTGGTGGTCAATTCCTCGCAGGGCGGCGGCGCCAAGGACACCTGGGTGGTGGATCTGGACGAGGAACTGGACTGATGCTCTCGCGCGTTGCCGACAACCTCTATTGGTTCAGCCGCTACGTGCGCCGTGCCGAGACCACCGCGCGGCTGGTCGGGGTGGGCAGCCTGCTGCAGCTGGACCTGCCGCGCTCGGTGCGCTTCGCCTGGCGGCCGATGATCGACACGGTCGGCGCTGGCGAGATCTTCGCGCTGTGGTTCCCGAATGCCGGTGACGACGTCGGCGACACCGACGTGGTGCGCTTCCTGCTGCTGGACGAGCGCAACCCGTCCTCGCTGCGCAGCTCGGTGCGCTACGCCCGCGAACTGCTGCGCAGCATCCGCGACACCCTGCCGCAGGAGATCTGGGAAGCGGTCAACGACCTGCACCTGCATATCGACGCCAACGGCGAGCGCAGCGTCGGCCGCCGCTACCGCATGGAGTTCCTGTCCCACGTCACCGACGCCTGCCTGAAGGTGTCCGGGCTGCTGACTGCCAACGTCAGCCGCGACATCGGCTTCCAGTTCCTGCGCCTGGGCACCGCGATCGAGCAGGCCGACATGACTACGCGCATCATCGATGCCGGCGCCTCGGGCCTGATCACCCCGCGCCAGGCCGACGACCGCGAGGCCTACCAGGCCATGCAGTGGATGAGCGTGCTGCGCGCGCAGGCCGCCTACCAGATGTACCGCCGGCACGTGCGGCAGCGCGTCACCGGCGAGCAGGCGCTGCGCTTCCTGCTGCAGAACAACGATTTCCCGCGCAGCGTGCAGTTCTGCCTGGTCCGCGCCCAGCACATCCTGCCGACCATGCCGCCGCGGCCGCCGGTGGAGCGCGCACTGATGCGCATCAGCGGGTTGGTGCGCAATGCCGACCCGGCCTACCTGGCCCAGCACAACCCGGCCGGGTTCATGGACGAGATCCAGACCCACCTCGGCCACCTGCACAGCGCCATCGCCGAGGCCTACTTCAGCTCCTGAGCCGCCGCAGGCACCGCCTTGGCTGTGGCCGGCGGTCGCGGCGCGGCGCCTGGTGCGCCGGGGTCACCCCTGCCGAGTCCCGCCGTCGCCCCCCTAGGCGGCGTACGTCCGCAGGCGTATGGTGCGCGGCGGCTTGGCCGCCCCCGGTCCGTAGACAGTTTTCTGAATAGGCGATTCTGGCGCCGGAACTTGCCCCATCGACTGGCCGCAGAGCTAGAATTGGCGGCTATGTAAACGTTTTCTCAAAGGACCCCATGGCTTCGGATCGTATCGAATCGCTCATCGCCCGCATGACCGTCGAGGAGAAGGTCGGCCAGCTCGGCGTTTTCGCCGACATGGTGCGCCCGTTCGCCCCCGACGTGAATCCGGAAGCCAACGTCCGCAATGCCGACGAGGTGCTGCAGCAGGTGCGCGCCGGCCGGGTCGGCTCGCTGTTCAACGGCGTCGGCGCGGAGCTGGGGCGGCGCATCCAGCAGGTGGCGCTGGAGGAGAGCCGGCTGGGGATCCCGGTGATCCTGGCCGCGGACGTGATCCACGGCATGCGCACGGTGTTCCCGATCCCGCTGGGCGAGGCCGCCAGCTTCGAGCCGGAGCTGGCCGAGCGCACCGCGCGCGCCACTGCGGTCGAGGCCACCGCCGCCGGCATCCACTGGACCTACGCGCCAGCGGTGGACATCGCCCGCGACCAGCGCTGGGGCCGCGGCGCCGAGGGCGCCGGCGAGGACGTGGTGCTGGGCTGCGCCTTCGCCGCCGCGCGCGTGCGCGGCTTCCACGGGCCGGACCTGCGTGCCGACGATGCATTGCTGGCCACGCCCAAGCACTTCGCCGCCTACGGCGCGGTCGCCGCCGGCATGGAGTACGCCAGCGTCGACATCGCCCCGCAGACCTTGCGCGACGTGCACCTGCCGCCGTTCCAGGCCGCCCTCGGCGCCGGCGCGCTGAGCGTGATGACCTCCTTCAACGACATCAACGGCGTGCCGGCCAGCGCCAACCACGAGCTGCTGACCGAGATCCTGCGCGGCGAATGGAAATTCCCCGGCGTGGTGATCTCCGACTACACCGCCGACATGGAGCTGATCGCGCACGGCTATGCCGCCGACGAGCGCGACGCGACCAAGAAGGCGTTCCTGGCCGGCATGGACATGAGCATGCAGAGCGGCTTCTACGCCGCGCACCTGCCGTCGCTGGTGGAGGACGGCGAGGTGCCGATGGCGCTGCTGGATGCTTCGGTGCGCCGCGTGCTGGAACTGAAGGAGGCGATCGGCCTGCTCGACGATCCGTACCGTTCGCTGGATCCGGCACGTGAAGCCGACCCGTCGCACATCGCCGCGCACGATGCGCTGGCGCGCGACGCGGCGCGGCGTTCGATCGTGCTGCTGAAGAACGACGGCCCGGTGCTGCCGCTGCGCAAGCAGGGGCAGAAGATCGCGCTGATCGGCCCGTTCGTGCAGGACCGCGACAACATCGAGGGCTGCTGGACCCTGTTCGGCGACAAGACCCGCTACGTGACCCTGGAGGCCGGCGTGCGCGCCGCGCTGGACGACGCGCAGGCGCTGACCGTGGTGCCGGGCTGCGCGCTGGAAGCGCCGCTGGACGGCGGCATCGAAGCGGCAGTGGCCGCCGCGCGCGCCGCCGACGTGGTGGTGCTGGCGCTGGGCGAGCCGCAGCGCTACAGCGGCGAGGCGCAGTCGCGCACGCAGATCGTGCTGCCGCCGGCGCAGCAGGCGCTGGCCGAGGCGGTCGCCGCCACCGGCACGCCGCTGGTGGTGCTGCTGCGCAACGGCCGCGCGCTGGCGCTGCAGGGCGCGGTGCGCGACGCCGCGGCGATCGCGGTGACCTGGTACCTGGGCACGCAGACCGGCCCGGCGGTGGCCGACGTGCTGTTCGGCGACTACAACCCGTCCGCGCGCCTGCCGGTGAGTTTCCCGCTGGATGCCGGGCAGCAGCCGTACTTCTACAACCACCCGCGCACCGGCCGGCCGGAACTGCCGACGATGAGCGAGTTCAAGTCGCGCTGGCGCGAGGTGCCGAACGCGCCGCTGTATCCGTTCGGCCATGGCCTCGGCTACACGCAGTTCGCCTACGGCACGCCGCAGCTCGACCGCACCCAGGTCGGCTGGGACGACACCCTGACCGTGACCGCGCGCATCGACAACATCGGCGAGCGCGAGGGCGAGGAAGTGGTGCAGCTGTACATCCACGACCGCGTCGCCAGCCGGGTGCGCCCGGTGCGCGAGCTGAAGGCATTCCGCAAGGTGCGGTTGGCGGCAGGCGAGGGCATGGAGGTCAGTTTCACTCTCGACCGCCACGCGCTGGCCTTCACCGGCCGCGACGGGCAGTGCACGGCCGAGCCGGGCCTGTTCGACCTGTGGGTGTGCGCGTCCTCGGCCAGCGGCGAGCCGGTCGCCTTCGAGCTGCTGCCGCAGGGCTGATCGCCGCGGCGCGGCAGTGCGGCAAGGCCTGCCGCCGCCGGTCGATGGAGGTGAATACGCGACGTGTCTACCGGACCCGTCGCCGTGACGTGACCGCGGCCACGCCCTTGGCCGCGGCATGCTTGCCGTGCACGCGGGGTCTGCTAGGTTCGGGATTCGACCCCAACCGATAGGTGCACGTCATGCAACGTACTCCCCTGGGTTTGGCTTGCGCGCTGGCCATGGGCCTGGCGATGTCTGCGGCACAGGCCGCGCCCGCCGACAAAGCCGCCGAGCGGCGCGGCGACTGGCCGTTCTCGGCGACACCGGTCGCCAGCTTCAACGAACCGTGGGCGATGAGCTTCCTGCCCGACGGCACCGCCCTGGTCAGCGAGAAGGGCGGCACGCTCAAGCGCATCGACCCGGTCAGCGGCCACACCGGCGCGGTCAGCGGCGTACCCACCGTGGCGTATGGCGGCCAGGGTGGCCTCGGCGACGTGCTGCCGCATCCGGGCTTCGCCAAGAACGGCTGGGTCTACCTGAGCTACGCCGAACCCGGCAGCGGTGACACCCGCGGCGCGGCGGTGATGCGCGCCAAGCTGACCCTGGACGCCAATGGTGGTGGCACCTTGTCGCAGCAGCAGGTGATCTGGAGGCAGCAGCCCAAGGTGTCCGGCAACGGCCACTTCGGCCACCGGCTGGCGTTCGGCCCGGACGGCAAGCTGTGGATCAGTTCCAGCGAGCGGCAGAAGTTCGATCCGGCGCAGGACATGAGCGGCAACCTGGGCAAGATCGTACGCCTCAACGACGACGGCAGCGTGCCGGCCGACAATCCGTTCGCCAACCGCGGCGGCGTCGCCGCGCAGGTGTGGTCGCTGGGCCACCGCAACGTGCTCGGCCTGGCCTTCGACGCCAACGGCCGGCTGTGGGAACACGAGATGGGTCCGGCCGGCGGCGACGAATTGAACCTGATCCAGCGCGGCGCCAACTATGGCTATCCGATCGTGTCCAACGGCGACCATTACGACGGGCGCCCGATCCCCGATCACAGCACGCGCCCGGAATTCGCCGCGCCCAAGGTGAGCTGGACGCCGGTGATCTCGCCGGCCGGCTTCGTCATCTACAACGGCAGCCGCTTCCCGCAATGGCGCGGCAACGGCTTCATCGGCGGGCTGTCGTCGCAGTCGCTGGTGCGGATCGAGTTCAACGGCGAGACCGCACGCGAGGCGGCGCGCTACGACATGGGCAAGCGCATCCGCGAAGTGGAGCAGGGGCCGGATGGCGCGCTTTGGCTGCTGGAGGATGGCGCGGGTGGACGGTTGCTGAAGTTGCAGCCGCTGGAGAGCTGAGGAGCGCGCCCGGCAGCGGCGGTTGCGCCGCTGTCGGGTGAGAGCGGCATGGGGCTTGCGCGCCTACCGGTGCGTCGGCGCGGGCGGGCGGTGGACATGCCCGTGCTGCCATCGTGGGAGCGGCTTCAGCCGCGATGGGCTTTTCCGGAAAAGCCCATCGCGGCTGAAGCCGCTCCTACATGTTCCGATAGCGCGCACCTGTGTCGGATGGCGGGCAAGCCCACCATCCGTCGACCATGTGCTCCCGCTATCGGGCGACGTGGCGCGCCCGCCTTATTCGCCGTTGCCAGCGCGCTCCCAGGCGCGGCGCACCGCGTGGCGCGCCTTGCTCCAGCTCAGCGTCTGCGAACCCTTGTTGTTGTCCCAGTCGCGGTGCAGTTCCGCTTCCACCTGCTCGTAGGCGCGGTTGAAGTCGCGGATGCGCGCCTCGTGGCCGGCGTGGTAGGCGGGCTCGTAGTCTTCGAATCGCTCGCCCTCGCTGTAGTAGGGCTCGTCGGCGAAGCGATCGCGCCAGTATTGCGAGACGCTATCGCGGTCGTTGTCGTTGGGGGCGCGGCCGGGAATCTGATACGGAACGCTCATCGTGGGTCTCCGTTGCGATGAATGCGCTCCACGCTAGCCATGCGGGCGTTAAACCGACCCCTGCGCGGCGTGATCGCGATATGAAACATTCATGCCTTCTGGCAGGCTGCGCCGACGCCCCGGGTGGCTTACGATCCGCCGCTACGCCCCCTCTCCGGCAGACCTCATGGCCGCCAACGGCATCGCCTTGTTGACCCCGTACCTGGCCACGGCCGGCGTCGGCTGGCTGTACTACCGGCGCATCCGCCGCTACTTCGGCCGCCAGCCCTGGCAGCCGCGACGTACCGGCTTGCGGCTGGGGTTCCTGCTGCTGGTTGCGGCCTTGCTGACCTGGCTGGCCGCGCAGCTGCCCGCCGTGCGCCTGGGCATGGGGCTGGGCGCGCTGGGCGGCGCCGCGCTGGGCGCCTTCGCCCTGCACCACACGCGCATCGAGCTACAGGATGGCGCGCGCTGGTACACGCCCAATCCGTGGATCGGCGCCGCGCTGAGCGTGCTGCTGCTCGGGCGCCTGGCCTGGCGCTGGGCCAGTGGCGCCTTCGCCGGCGGCAGCGCGGAGACCCTGCAGAACGCCAGCCCGCTGACCATGAGCATCGCCGCGGCGCTGATCGCGTATGGGCTGGTGTACGCCGCGGGCATGTTGGTGCGCATGCGGACGCTGACGCGGGCCTGATAGGCGGCACGCCCGTCGACGACGACGCGGTGGCGGTCGTCTCGGGGGCTTCAGGCCGCGCAAGCAGTCCAGCGGCAATAGCGAACTCTCGCGCAACGCGCCCAGCTGCTGGCGTGATGTCAGTGCGCGGCAGCCGCCGCTTCGTAAGGCAAGGCCGTCGTGCCGGCCGCGCGCAACGGCGCATCGGCGGCGTCCAACTGTTCGGGTTCGCCTTCGATCACCACCAGGATGCGGCCGGCTTCGATCTCCTCTTCGAAATTGCGCCGCACCGGATCCGGCACGGTGGACCCGACCAGGGCCGAGGACCAACTGCCGACCAGCGCCCCGGCGATCGCCATCACCCCGGCACCGGCCAGGGTGATGCCGAGCGGCGGCACCGCGATCGCCGCCAGCCCGGCCAGCAGCCCGGCAGCACCGCCGCCGAGGGCGCCACGTGCGGCGGCCGGCACGGTGTCGGTCTTGCCTTCCTTGCGATCGTCGGGGATGGCCTCCAGCTCGATGTCGCCACGCGCGACCAGCGACAGGTCGTCGTTGTCGAGGCCGGCGCTGCGCGCGGCCTGCAGCGCACGGGTGGCGGTGGGCAGATCCGGAGCGCTGTAGACGCGGCGTCGTTTCATGGCGGGCGACCCTTGCTGGCAGGCGTCCAGCGTCCGGGCGCCGCGGTTATCCGCGCGTGACCTGCGCGCAAGGCGGCGTGAAGGCGTTCACGCCGCATCCTTGCGCGGGAACCGATAGAACAGCGCGCCGACCAGCAACGCCACGCCCGCGGCGGCCAGGTTCTGCCAACTGGCGCTGAACAGCAGCGCCAACGCCAGCAACAGCGCCGCCAACGGAATCAGCGGCCCGCCCGGCAACCGCAGCGCGCCGGGACGGTCGCGGTAGCGCCGTGCCAGCACCAGCACCGCGGCGGCGGTGCCGATGTAGGCGAACAGGCGGGTGACCATCGACAGCAGCGCCAGTTGCACGAACGAGCCGGACAGCGCCAACGCCAGCGACAGCACGCCCTGCAGCAGGATCGCCGCGGCCGGCGTGCGGAAGCGCGGGTGCACCCGCGCCAGGAATGCCGGGCCATAGCCGTCCTTGGCCAGCGCGAACAGGAAGCGCGGCCCCAGCATCACCGTGTTGCTGGTGGTGCCGAGGATGGAGATGGTGGCGCCGACGGTGAGGATCAGCGCCAGCGCCTCACCGCCGAAGCCGCTGGCGGCATCGGCCAGCGGCGTGGCCGATTGCGCCACGTTGGGCAGGGTGCCCTGCGCCACCACCTGCACCGCGGCGTAGATCAGGGTGACGGTGACGATCATGGTGATCAGCGCGAACGGCACGTCGCGGCGCGGGTTGCTGTATTCGCCGGCGGCGGCCGGGATGTTCTCGAAGCCGGCGTAGGCGAACAGCAACAGCAACGCCGCCTCGCCGAGGTTGCCGACATCGCGCGGGTCCGGAGTCTTGCCGGAGAACGCCCACGACCAGTCCACGTAGAACACGCCGATGGCCACGAACAGCAGCAGCGGCACCAGCTTGCCGATCACCAGCGCCACGCCGGTGCGCGCGGCCGACTTCACCCCGATCACGTTGATCGCGGTGAGCAGGCCGAGCGAGCCGACCACGATGCCCAGGCGCGCGCCGCCGCCGGACGCGGCCGGCCAGAAGCGCACCACCGCATCGGCCAGGCCGTTGCTCAGCGCCGCCGCCGAACTGATCCGGGTCAGCCAGATCATCCAGCCGATCTCGAAGCCGGCGAAGCGGCCGAACGCCTCGCGCGCGTACAGATAGCTGCCGCCGGGTTCGTCGAAGTAGCTGGCCGCCTGCGCGTAGCACAGCACCAGCAGCGCCACCGCCACACCGGCCAGCAGCACTGCCCACAGGCTCAGCGGCCCGAGCAGGGCGGCGGTGGCAGCGGGCAGCAGATAGATGCCGCTGCCGATCACGTCGTTGATCGACAGCCCGACGATCTGCCAGCGGCTGACCGCACGCACCAGCCCGGGTTGCGGCGTCTCGCTCACGGTGCCGGCTCCACGGCCGGCAATGCCCAGTCGGCCCGCAGGCGCTGGTAGTCACTGCGCGGCAGCAGCACGAACAGCGGCGCCGCCGACGGCCGCAGCCATGCCAGCAGCCGCTGCATGTCGGCCGGCTGCATCGCGGTGCAGCCCGCGGTCGGGGCGCCCGGGGCGCGCCACAGGTGGGCGAAGATGCAGCTGCCGGCGCCGGGCGTGGCCTGCGCGTTGTGCTGGATCACGAAGCCTTCGCGGTAGCGCTGGTCGCCTTCGTGTTGGAGATCCAGGCGCATCGGTTCGGTGGACCCGGCGACCGCGGCGCTGCCGACCTCCTTGGCATCGACGATGCGGTTGTACAGCGGCGAGTCCGGCACGTCGATGCAATAGCTGCTCGCCTGCATCGCCTGGTAGGGCATGGCGCTGTCGATGCGCGGTGCATAGCCGAACGCCTCGCCGATGGTGAACACTCCAGCGGGGCTGCGGCCATCGCCTTCGCGCTTCTGCGGGCCGTCGCCTTGCGCCGGATGCAGGCCCAGGCCCCAGGCGCTGCCGTGACTGCCAAGACTCACGTCGAAGGCCTTGCCATGCGCGCGCCAGCCCTGCGCATCGCGTTCGAATGCCTGCAACGTGCCCTGCGGGCTGTCCCAATCCGGCGCCAGCACCAGGATCAGCTGTTGCGCGCGCTGCAGCGCGGGCACGGCACCGGTGTCGGTGTCGGCGGCCATGCTGGGCGCGGCGATCAGGGCGCACAGCAGCGCCAGGCCGATGCGCCAGGCGCGACGGCGGCCGGTGTGCGCTGACGCGGCAGGGGACCGATGGAGCAGGGGCATGGGGATCTCCGGTGGCGGCATGGCGCAATCGACGCGCCGTGGGTGAACGGTAGCGCAGTTGCAAGGTGGATGGCGCGGGCTGATGCGGCGGGCTTGTCGACGACTCGACTGATGCCGTGGATGACGGGTGGTGCATGGGCTTTTGACGCGTGGGCGGCGGTATGGGTGTTGTGTCGTGGGTACTTGTTCGGAACTCACGCAAGCTGATCCTTGCCGCTGCCGCTGCCGCTGCCGCTGCCGCTGCCGCTGCCGCTGCTGTTGTTGTTGTTGTTGTTGTTGTTGCTGCTGTTGCTCGTGCTTTTGCCGTGGCTTTGGCTTTTGACTTACCGGGTTCCCTTCCGAAGCGGCGGCCGGCCCGGGGAAAAACCCCGAAGGGGCGGCGCACATGGATGTGCGCCGTTCGCGGCAGGGGCAGGATGCCCCTTCCGCGAATCCCCGGGGTGGACGCGGACCCGGAGCGCGTTAGCGCGGAGGGCGCGAGGCAGGGTGTGCTTTCTTTTGGTTACTTTTCTTTGCACAAGCAAAGAAAAGTAACTCGCCGCAAGGCGAAAGCTTTGCTCGTGCTCTTGCTGCTGCGGCTGGGTTGCAGAAGCGGCTTCAGCCGCGACCAACGCTCGGTAATGCTGTCGCGGCTGAAGCCGCTGCTACGGTCTCTCTCACCTGACACTCAAGCTTGAAGCAACAGCAAAGGCTTTCGCCCTTTCGGGCGAGTTACTTTTCTTTGCTCGCGCAAAGAAAAGGTAACCAAAAGAAAGCGCGCCCTGCCTACGCGCCCTCCGCGCTGCGCGCTCCGGGTCCGCGAACCAGACGGGATCCGCGGAAGGGGCATCCTGCCCCTGCCGCGGACGGCGCACATCCCTGTGCGCCGCCCTTCGGGTGTTTCCCGCCTGGTTCGCCGCTTCGGAAGGGAACCCGGTAAGTCAAAAGCCAAAGCGACAGCAACAGCAACATCAGGAGCAACAACAACAACAACAACAACGGCAACGGCAACGGCAAGAGCAAGAGCGATGGAAAAGACTCGACTACCGTGCGCAAGCATGAGATGCAGCCGCAAGCGGACGCTGCGCCATCTTCCCAGTCTCGAGCCCGACGCTATGAAACTAGCGAACCGACAGCGGCCGCAACACCGAATCGCGCGAGACCAGTCGATGCGGCACCACATGATCGACATAAGCGTGCTCGGAACCAGCCGCCTGCCGGATCTCCCGCAGCAGCACGTCGATCGCCGTGTCGGTCATGTCCGCCACCGGTTGATGGATGGTGGTCAGTTCTGGCCACACCATCGTCGATGCCGACGTGTCGTCGAATCCCACCACCGACAGATCCTCCGGCACCTTCAGACGGCGGCGATGCGCCACCGACACCACCGCCGAGGCCATGTCGTCGTTGCTCGCGAAAATCGCGCTGGGGCGCTGCTGCAGCGCCAACAACCGTTCGGCCGCCTCCAGTCCGGCGCGATAGGTGAAGTCGCCGGGCTGCACCAGCGCGTCGTCATAGTCGATGCCCGCATCCGCCAGTGCATCCCGGTAGCCCTGCCAGCGGTGCGCACTGGCCGTCTGGTTCGGGTCGCCGGTGATGTAGCCGATGCGGGTGTGCCCGTGCGCGATCAGGTGCGACACCATGTCATGGCTGGCACGGCGGTCGTCGATGCGCACGCAGGAGACCCTGTCGCTGAACCGGCCTGACGCGATGGAGACGACGGGAATCCCGGCGTCGGCGAACACGGCGACGATCGCCTTCGATTCGCACAGCGGCGCCGGCAGGATCACTCCCGCCACGCTGCTGCAGAGCGTGCGCGCGGCGGCGCGACGCGCCCGCGGACCCAGTCCATCCCAGGTGGCGATCACCAGTTGCGCCGCCACGCGGGTGGACCCGCGCAGCGCGCCGACCAGCAGTTCGCGCAGATAACTGGAGCTGGGATTGGTGTAGATCAACGCGATGCAGGTGTGCTGCGCCGCGGCGAGCGCGCTGGCCGCCGGGTTGGGCCGGTAATCCAGTGCGCGCACGCTGCGCATCACCCGCTCGCGGGTGCTTTCGCGCACGCCGGCGTGCCCATGGGTGACGCGCGAGACGGTCATGGGCGAGACGCCCGCATGCGCCGCGACGTCGTCGATGGTGATGGCGCTCGCTTTTCGACGCAGCGTTTTGGGGGTGTTCTTCAAGGAATGCGTTCCTTTGTTGCGACGCATGATGACAAGCGAGGTCCCGGATGCGTAGTCTGCGGTCGACGCGATGATAGCGCTATCAATCAGCGACAGTCGGGCTCGGGGGGAGCCTTTATCGCGCGTCGTCTGGCAATCCTGAAACGGAGTTTTGAATCGCAGCGAACGCTCAGCGCGCTGCGATGTTCGGCGTGGAAGACGGGCATCGCCCGTGCGTGCCTCTTGGGGGAGGGGCGGTACATCCATCGATCGCATGTCAGAGGGGAGAGTCATGAGCGCTTCTATGTTTCGTCGCACGCCAGACCTGAGGGCTCGTCCATGAGCCGTGCACTGGCGAAGTTCAAATCCACGGCCATGTTCACCTTCGTCGGTGGCGTCCTGGTCATCAATCCCGCCTTCGCACAGGACGCCACGACGCCGGCGCCTGCCGCGCAGCAGCAGGCCCAGAGCAGCCCGACGCAGCTGGACACCGTCCAGGTCACCGGCCTGCGCAACAGCCTGAGCCAGGCGATGGACATCAAGCGCGACGCCGCGGGCGTGGTGGATGCCATCAGTGCCGAGGACATCGGCAAGTTCCCCGACACCAACCTGGCCGAGTCGCTGCAACGCATCACCGGCATCTCCATCGAGCGACGCGACGGCGAAGGCGCCCAGGTCACCGCGCGCGGCTTCGGTCCGCAGTTCAACATGGTGACGCTCAACGGGCGGCAGATGCCGGGCGCCGATGCGTTCGGTGCCGCCGGGCAGGTCGCCATCGGCGGCGTCGATGGCGGCACCCGCGCCTTCAACTTCGCCCAGCTTGCGGCCGAGGCGATCAACGGCATCGAGGTCTACAAGACCAGCCAGGCCAACATGCCCAGCGGTGGCATCGGCGCTACCATCAACATCCTGACCGCGCGCCCGTTCGACCATCAGGGCATCGTCGCCAGTGCCGGCGCCAAGGCCGTCTCCGACCGCAGCCAGCCGTTCGATAACGACATCACCCCGGAACTGTCCGGCATCTTCAGCTACAGCAATCCGGACAAGACCTTCGGCGTCGGCGTGAGCGCGAGTTACCAGAAGCGCAAGGGCGGCTCGGTGCAGGCCACCGAGAACTACTGGAACGTGCAGCCGTGGACCGGCTCGATGCCCGGCAACCCGACGGTGGTCAATGCGCCGCAGGTCGGTGCGCTGTACGCCCGCCCGAACGACCTGCGCTATGCGTTCTCCGAGTTCGAACGCGAGCGCGTCAACGGCCAGGCGGTGCTGCAGTTCGCGCCCACCGACAGCCTGACCCTGACCCTGGACTACACCTATTCGACCAACGAGATCACCGAGAATCGTGGCGAGCAGGGCATGTGGTTGCAGAACAGCAACTACACCGACGTGACCTTCGATACCAGCGGTGCGGTGGCTGTGCCGACCTATATCCGCGAAATCGCCGGCACCAAGGATTTCGGCCTCGAGCAGCAGCGCAGCATGCAGAAGTACAAGCTGGGTTCGCTCGGTCTGAACGCGGTCTGGAACGTGACCGATCGGCTCAAGCTCAGTTTCGACGCACACGACTCGAAGAACGAGAGCCGCCCGAACGATCCGCTGACCGGCGGCGGTTCCATCTTCATGAGCATCGCCGGCACCAACAACTGCACCACCGGTCCGCACTGTGGCGGCTCCTGGGTGCAGGAACTGAACTTCAACAACGGCCTGCCGATCGGCACCCAGGTCTGGTATCCGAGCGACGCCGCCGCCGCGGCCAAGGCCAATGGCGTGGTCAACCCGGGCTTCGTGCCGGGCGAGATCGGTTCGCAGGTGCTGCGGGTCAACTCGCAGAGCCAGATCAGCCAGATCAAGCAGGCCCGCGTCGACGGCGAGTGGAGCTTCGACCAGGGCCGCTTCCAGTTCGGCGTGGACAGCAGCAAGTCCAGCACCCATCGCATCCAGGCGGCCGAGGCGTATTCCACCCTGGGCGACTGGGGCGTGGCCAACGTCGACCGCGATACCGCCGGCGGCCTGATGAACCTGATGCAGCCGGTCAACATCATCGGCCTGTTCCATGACTACAGCGGCAGCAGTTGGCCCGCATGGCGGGGCGATGCCGGCCGGCTCGCGGAGTGGGCGGCCAGCCAGTACGGCGTCGGCCTGGGCGTGAGCCCGCAGCGTGCCGCCGACAACTTCGTGGAGGAGAAGACCCGCTCGGCGTATTTCCAGGTCGAGCTGGATGGCGAGTTGGCCGGTCGGCGCACCAACACCCGCCTGGGCGTGCGCTACGAGACCACCGATGTGGTGTCGACCTCGGTCATCGCCACGCCCGAAGCGATCCAGTGGCAGTCCAACAACGACTTCCGCGTGGTGCTGTCCAACGAGCAGCAACCCTTCAGCGAAAAGACCACGTACAGCTACATCCTGCCGAACCTGGATTTCAGCATCGATCTCACCGACACGCTGAAGGGCCGCGTTTCGTTCGGCAAGAGCATCGCGCGCGCGCCGATCGGCAATCTCTATGCCGGCCCCGGGGCGCAGCAGCCGTTCGGGTCGGTGCTGATCGATCCGTCCTCGCGCGCCAGCGGCACGGCACAGAACCCGGCACTGAAGCCGCTGGAGTCCGACAACCTCGACCTGGCGCTGGAGTGGTACTTCGCCGACGCCAGCTACCTGTCGGTGACGTACTGGAACAAGTCCGTCAACAACTTCATCGGCAACACCGTGGTGCAGGAGAATCTGTACGGCCTGCGCGATCCCACTTCGGGTCCGGACGCGAAGTCGGCGTTGGCGTTCCTCACCAGCGGCGCCTGTCTCGCCCAGGTCGGCCCGGCCAACGCGGCGGCCTGCTCGGCCAACGATACCTCCCTGTTCACCGCGCTGGCCCTGCTGCGCAACAACCCGGCCGGCCTGGCCGCCTACAACGGCACCGGCGCGCAGGTGCTGGCGACCGAAGCGGCCTACGATCTCTACGGCGAGGCCGACGATCCGTTGTACGAGTTCAACGTCAACCGTCCGATCAACCAGAACCAGGCCAAGCTGCATGGCTGGGAACTGGGCGGGCAGTACTTCCTTGGCGACACCGGGTTCGGCATCCTCGCCAACTACACCATCGTCAAAGGCGACGTCGGTTACGACAATGGTGGCGATCCGAGCATCGACCAGTTCGCGCTCACCGGCCTGAGCGACACCGCCAATGCGGTGCTGATGTACGAAAAGTACGGCTGGTCGGTACGCCTGGCCTGGAACTGGCGCGACCAGTACCTGATCCTGGCCAACCAGGGCACCAGCCGCAATCCGTACTATGTGGAACCGTATGAGCAGTGGGACCTCAGCGTGAACTACACGTTGAACGACAACTGGTCGTTCGGCCTGGAGGCGATCAACCTGACCGGCGAGGACGTGCGCTGGCGCTCGCGCACCTCGCAGATGATCGTGAAGCTGGCCGACCAGAGTCCGCGGTATATGCTGGGCGTGCGCTACAAGTTCTGAGGAAGGCGAAGAGGATCTCTTCGCATGTCGCCACGGATGCCGCCGCTGTCGCGGCGGCATCTCGTGCAAGGCTCCAACCGGGAGTGCGCACCACCATGCCGCGTTACGAAATGCTCAACAACATCGCGCACCGCGACCTGCGCGTGGCCACCGACTTCGGCCCCGAGTTCGGCGACGCGGTGGGCATGCTGCCGGCCTATCCGAGCGAGTTCGCCGAGTTGCAGCGCGAGTATCCGATCTTCCTGCGCAAGGACCCGGCGACCGGCGCATGGCAGTCCGTGGCGCTGCTGGGGTTCGAACAGCACGAGAATCTGTTCCTGCACGAGCGGCGCTGGACGGCCTCGTATCTGCCCGGGGCGGCGGCCAAGGGGCCGTTCCTGATCGGCTTCCAGGAGCAGAGGATCGACGGCGTGCTCAGCCAGGAAGCGGTACTGCACGTGGACATGGAGCATCCGCGGGTGACGGCGATGCAGGGCGAGCCGGTGTTCCTGCCGCAGGGCGGCAACACGCCCTATCTCGACCACATCGCCGGGGTGCTGCGCGGCATTCACGAGGGCCATGCGTTCGGCGCGGACATGTTCGCCGCGCTCGATGCACAGGGGCTGATCCAGCCGGTGTCGCTCGACGTGCAACTCGATGCGCAGCATCGCGTCGGCGTCAACGGCCTGCATGCGATCGACCGCGAACACCTGGCCGAGCTGGACGGCGCCGCGCTGGCCGCGCTCAACCGCGCCGGCTATCTGGAAGGCGCGTACCTGATGCTGGCCTCGCTGCACAACATGCGCCGCCTGATCGCCGAGAAACAGCGGCGCCTGCGCGTGCAGGATGCCGCCGGCGCGGCAGGCAGGAACTGAGCGTGGCGGACGGCGGGGCCATGCGGACACTGGAGGGCGTGCAGCCCACGGCCCTGCCATTGCAGGCGCTGGCGGCGGCGGGGGAGCCGGTGGTGTTGCGCGGCATCGCGCGCGACTGGGGCCTGGTCCAGGCCGGGCTACGCTCCACGCAGGACGCACTGGCCTACCTGCGCGGTTTCGATGCAGGCGTGCCGGTTCCGTATTCCTTCGGCGAACCCGGGATCGAGGGGCGCCCGTTCTACAACGCAGACTTCACCCAATTGAATTTCGAGGTCCGCCGCGGGCCGCTCGCACAGGTGCTGGACGCGATCGCCGCGACCTTCGAGGACCCGCGGCCGCCCACCTACTATGTCGCGTCGTTGCCGATCGAGCGGGCGCTGCCGGGGTTCGCGCAGGCCAACGATGCCGGCCTGGCCGGGCAGGGTATCGATGCGCCGGCCAGCATCTGGATCGGCAACCGGGTCACCGCCTCCTGCCATTTCGACACGCCGGACAACCTGGCGTGCTGTGCCGTGGGCCGGCGCCGCTTCACCCTGTTTCCGCCGGAGCAGATCGACAACCTGTACCCGGGGCCGCTGGAACCCACGCCGGGCGGCCAGGTGGTGAGCGTGGTGGATGTCGATCGCCCCGACTTCGCGCGCCACCCGCGCTTCCGCGATGCCCTCGCCAGCGCGCAGCACGCCGAGCTGGAGCCGGGCGATGCGCTCTTCATCCCGAGCATGTGGTGGCACCACGTACGCAGCCTGGCGCCATTCAACGTGCTGGTGAACTACTGGTGGCGCAGTGCGCCGGCCTTCCTGCCCTCGCCGCTGACGGCGCTGCAGCACGCGATGTGGGCACTGCGCGATCTGCCGGCGCGCGAGAAGCAGGCCTGGGCGAAGCTCTTCGACTACTACGTGTTCGGTCCCGGCGAACGTGCAGGCCAGCACCTGCCCGAGGCCGCCCGGGGCGAGCTGGCCCCGTTCGACGAGGCACGGGCGCGCCGCACGCGCGCGCAGTTGCTGGCGCGGCTCAATCGCTGATGGGGATCTTGTCGTGAACCTTGCCACCACAACGGACGGACGTATCCGCAAGGTCGTCATCGCCGGCGGCGGCACCGCGGGCTGGCTCGCCGGCTGCGCGCTGGCCCACCAGTTCCGCGATCGCCTGGACATCACCCTGGTGGAGTCCGAGCAGATCGGCACGGTGGGCGTCGGCGAGTCGACCGTGCCGCCGATCCGCACCTTCCACCGTTTCCTGCAGATCGACGAGCAGGAGTTCCTGCGCGCCGTGGCCGGCACGTTCAAGCTGTCGATCTCGTTCGAACATTGGCGCCGCCCCGGCGATCGCTTCATCCATCCGTTCGGCACGATCGGGCAGGGCACCTGGGCCACGCCGTTCCATCACTTCTGGCTGGACAGCCTGCGCCGCGGCATGCCGTCGGACCTGGGCGATTTCTGCCTGGAAAGCGTCGCCTCGCGTGCGGACCGGTTCTCGCTGGACACCCAGCCGCAGGTCAACTACGCCTATCACTTCGATGCCGCGCTCTACGCGAAATTCCTGCGCAAGAAGGCCGAAGCGCACGGCCTGCGCCGGGTGGAAGGCCAGATTCGCGAAGTGCGGCAGCACGCGCACGACGGGTCCGTCGCGTCGCTGCTGCTGGAAGACGGGCAGGTCATCGAAGGCGACCTGTTCATCGACTGCACCGGCTTCCGTGGCCTGCTGACCGAGCAGACCCTGCACACCGGCTACGAGGACTGGCACGAGTGGTTGCCCAGCGATCGTGCCGTCGCGGTGCAGACCGAGGCGGTTGCGCCGCCGGTGCCGTATACCCGCGCCATCGCGCACGAGGCCGGGTGGCGCTGGCATATCGCGCTGCAGCACCGGGTCGGCTGCGGACTGGTGTTCTCCAGCCGCCACATGTCCGACGACGAGGCGCACGCCAAGCTGCTGCGCGACGTCGACGGCCCGCCGCTGCGAGATCCCTGGCTGGTACCGTTCCGCAGCGGACGCAGGTTGCAGGCGTGGAACAAGAATGTGGTGGCGCTGGGTCTGGCCAGCGGCTTCATCGAGCCGCTGGAATCGACCAGCATCCACCTGACCATCAGCGCCGTGGTGCGCCTGATCCAGTTGTTTCCGCACGAGGGCATCAGCCCGGCGCTGGTGGAGCTGTACAACACGGTCAGCCGCCAGGAGATGGAGCACGTACGCGACTTCATCATCCTGCACTACCACGCCACCCAGCGCGGCGAGCCGATGTGGAAGGCATGCCGCGAGATGGCGCTGCCCGAGTCGCTGGGGATCCGTTTGCGCGCCTGGCGCGAGCGCGCGCATGCCTGGCAGGACCCGGGCGAACTGTTCCGCGTGGATTCCTGGACCAGCGTGTTGCTGGGGCAGGGCATCCAGCCGGGACCGCCGCATCCGCTGGCCGCCGCCATCGACGACGCGGATCTGCGCACGCTGTTGACGCGGATCCGGCAGCCGCTGCAGCAGGCGAGCGCGGCGATGCCGTCGCAGGCCGAATTCATCGAACGCTATTGCAAAGCGGCGCCCGACGTCTGGCAACGAGGCGTTTCCCTGGCGTAACGGCGCACACGCTGTCGTCGAAAAATGATAGCGCTAACTAGAAGGCGGGTACGACGTGGAAGATCGGGAACTGGTGGCCGGAATCGATGCGGGAACGCAGAGCCTGAAGGTCGTGGTCTATGACCCGGTCGGGCTTAGCGTCGTGGCCAGCAGCAGTGCGCCGCTGAGCCTGGATGCCGCCGCCGACGGCAGCCGCGAACAGCGGCCGGCCGACTGGGTCGCGGCCCTGCAGGCCTGCTTCCAGGCGATCGATCCGTCGCTGCGTTCGCGCCTCGCCGCGCTGGCGGTGTCGGGCCAGCAGCACGGCTTCGTGCCGGTCGATGCGGCAGGCGAGGTGCTGGCGCCGGCCAAACTGTGGTGCGACACCAGCACCTCGGCCGAGTGCACACAGATCATGGACGCGGTCGGCGGTGCGGCGCGCACCATCGCATTGGCGGGCAATCCGATCCTCGCCGGCTATACCGCCTCCAAGCTGCCGTGGACCAGGGCGCACCGGCCCGATGCCTACGCGCGCCTCGCCACGATCCTGCTGCCGCACGACTACCTCAACTTCGTGCTGACCGGCCAGCGCTTCTGCGAGTACGGCGACGCATCGGGCACGGGCTGGCTGGATGTGCGCACCCGCACCTGGTCGACCGAGCTGCTGCGCGCCACCGATCCGCAGCGCGATCTGGCGGACTGCCTGCCGCGCTTCGCCGCGCCTGACGCATTGTTCGGCATCGACCCGGCCGCTGCCCACCTGCTTGGCGTGCCGACGACGCTGAAGGTTGCCGTCGGCGGCGGCGACAACATGACGGCGGCGATCGGCACCGGCTGCGTCGTCCCCGGCCGCCTGGCGATGAGCCTGGGCACCTCGGGCACCTTGTTCGCCTACTCCGACACGCCGGTGGTCGATCCGGACGGCGCGTGGGCCGCCTTCTGCTCGTCCACCGGCGGCTGGCTGCCGCTGATTTGCACGATGAACTGCACCGTGGCGACCGAACAGGTTGCCGCCGCGTTCGGTTTCAGCACCCGCGACGGCGATGCGCATCTGCACGCCACCGCGCCCGGCGCCGACGGACTGGTGATGCTGCCGTTCCTCAATGGCGAGCGCACGCCGGACCTGCCGTTGGGCAAGGGCATGCTGGCGGGCCTGGACCCGCACAACATGACCCCGGCCCACCTCTATCGCGCGGCGATGGAAGGGGCGACCTACAGCCTGAAGTACGGCTTCGACGCGTTTGTGCGTGCCGGCATGCAGTTCGACCGCATCGTGCTGACCGGCGGCGGCAGCAACAGCGGCGCGTGGCGGCAGCTGGTGGCCGACGTGTTCGGCCTGCCGGTGGACGTGCCGACGCAGCCGGAAGGCGCGGCCTTCGGTGCGGCCTTGCAGGCGCTGTGGGCCGTCGGCCTGGCACGCGGTGATGCCGCCTCGATCGCCGACATCGCGCAGCGGCATGTGGCGGTGGATCCGCAGCTGTCCGCCCGCCCGGATCCGGCGCGCACCCCCGCCTATGCCGCGGCCTATGCGCGCTTCCTGCGCCATCTCGACGCCTGCATGTCGCTGTTCCGCGGCTGATTTCCCGTTTCGCACGCCCTCCCACCACGACAGGACCCCGCACCATGCACACCCAGCCCTTCATCGGCGCCAAGGAATATTTCCCGGGCATCGGCCGCATCCTGTTCGAAGGCCGTGGCTCGGACAACCCGCTGGCCTTCAAGGTCTATGACCCGAACAAGGTCATCGGCGGCAAGACCATGCAGGATCACCTGCGCTTCGCGGTGTGCTACTGGCACACCTTCTGCAACGCCGGGCAGGATCCGTTCGGCCCGGGCACGCGCCACTTCCCGTGGGAGGTCGGCGCGCCGATGGCCAGCGCCGAGGCGAAGGTGGATGCGGCGTTCGAGTTCTTCACCAAGCTCGGCGTGCCGTACTGGTGCTTCCACGACATCGACCTGGCGCCCGACGCCGACGATGCCGCGCAGTACGAGAAGAACCTCAAGCACATGGTGGGTCTGGCCAAGGCGCGCCAGGACGCGACCGGGATGAAGCTGCTGTGGGGCACGGCCAATCTGTTCTCGCATCCGCGCTACATGAACGGTGCCGCGACCAATCCCGATTTCGCCGTGGTGGCGCGCGCCGCCGTGCAGGTGAAGGCGGCGCTGGAGGCGACGGTGGAACTGGGCGGCGAGCATTACGTGTTCTGGGGCGGCCGCGAAGGCTATGCCTCGCTGGTCAACACGCAGATGAAGCGCGAACTCGAGCATTTCGCGCGCTTCCTGACCATGGCGCGCGATTACGGCCGCAGCATCGGCCTGAAGGGCAACTTCCTGATCGAGCCCAAGCCGATGGAGCCGATGAAGCACCAGTACGATTTCGACAGCGCGACGGTGGCGGGCTTCCTGAAGCAGCATGGGCTGGACAAGGACTTCAAGCTCAACATCGAGGCCAACCACGCCACGCTCTCCGGCCACACCTTCGAACACGATCTGCAGGTCGCCGCCGACCACGGCCTGCTGGGCAGTATCGACGCCAACCGCGGCAACGCGCAGAACGGCTGGGATACCGACCAGTTCCCGACCGACCTGTACGACACGGTCGGCGCCATGCTGGTGGTGCTGCGCCAGGGCGGCCTGGAGGGCGGCCTGAACTTCGACGCCAAGGTGCGTCGCGAGTCCACCGAGCTCGAGGATCTGTTCATTGCCCACATCGGCGGCATGGACGCGTTCGCCCGCGGGCTGGAAGTGGCCCACGCGCTGCTCAACGACTCGCCCTGGGAGCAGTGGCGCCAGGAGCGCTATGCCAGCTTCGACAGTGGGGCCGGCGCACAGTTCGCGCGTGGCGCGCTCGGCCTCGCCGAGCTGGCCGCATTGGGAGCGAAGGGCGGCGAGCCGCGGCAGATCAGCGGCCGCCAGGAGCGCTACGAGAACCTGATCAACCAATACCTGCTGCGCTGAGCGCGGCGGCAAGGAGAGCGCCGTGACCGATACCCGTTCCACACCCAACCAAGGTGCGCTGCTGGCCGCGCTGTTGCTCGCGCTTGCCGTGTGCAAGGGCGATGTCCAGGCCGCGGCGCCTGCCGCGGCGGAGGCCAGCCCCTGGCCCAACGTGCGCTGGCCGCTGCCCGAGGATCCCGCGCTGGAACAGCGCCTCAGCGATCTGATCGCCACCATGACGGTGGAGGAGAAGGTCGGCCAGTTGGTGCAGGGCGATATCGGCAGCCTCACTCCGGAAGATGTGCGCAACTATCGGCTGGGGTCGATCCTGGCCGGCGGCAATTCCGACCCCGGCGGCCGCTACGATGCCGCGCCAGCCGAATGGCTGGCGCTGGCCGATGCGTTCTATGCCGCGTCGATGGATACCTCGGGGGGCGGCAAGGCGATTCCGGTGTTGTTCGGCATCGACGCGGTGCACGGGCAGAGCAACATCGTCGGCGCCACGCTGTTTCCGCACAACATCGGCCTGGGCGCGACGCGCAATCCGCAATTGCTGCGGCGGATCGGCGAAATCACCGCGCTGGAGACCCGTGCCACCGGCATGGAGTGGACCTTCGCGCCGACCGTGGCGGTGCCGCAGGACGACCGCTGGGGGCGCACCTACGAGGGCTATTCGGAATCGTCCGCGGTGGTGGCCAGCTACGCCGGCGCGATGGTCGAGGGACTGCAGGGCAAGGTGGGAACGCCGGACTTCCTCGATGGCCGCCATGTGATCGCCTCGGTCAAGCACTTCCTGGGCGATGGCGGCACCACCGACGGTCGGGACCAGGGCGACACCAGGATCGGTGAGGCCGAGCTGGTCCGCATCCACGCCGCCGGCTATCCCCCGGCGATCGCCGCGGGTGCGCAGACCGCGATGGCCTCTTTCAACAGCGTCAACGGCGAAAAGATGCACGGCCACAAGGCCTACCTGACCGACGCGTTGAAGGGGCGCATGCACTTCGGCGGCGTCGTGGTCGGCGACTGGAACGGCCACGGGCAGGTCAAGGGCTGCACCCCGACCGATTGCCCCGCCACCATCAACGCCGGCCTGGACATGGCCATGGCGTCGGACAGTTGGAAGGGCTTCTACACGACCACGCTGGCGGCGGCGAAGAACGGCACCATAACCCCGCAACGTCTGGACGATGCGGTGCGCCGGATCCTGCGGGTCAAGATGCGGCTGGGCCTGTTCGAGGCGGGCAAGCCCTCGTCGCGCACGGTCGGTGGCCAGTTCGCGCTGATCGGCGCACCGGCGCATCGCGCGGTGGCGCGGCAGGCCGTGCGCGAGTCGCTGGTGCTGCTGAAGAACCAGGGCGGCGTGCTGCCGCTGTCGCCGAAGCAACGCATCCTGGTGGCCGGCGACGGCGCCAACGACGTCGGCAAGCAGGCCGGCGGCTGGACGCTGAACTGGCAGGGCACCGGCACCACCCGCAAGGACTTCCCGAACGCGGACAGCATCTACGAGGGTTTCGCGCAGCAGGCCAAGGCCGCAGGTGGCGAGGCCGTGCTTTCGGTCGACGGCACGTACACGACCAAACCTGACGTGGCCGTGGTGGTGTTCGGTGAGAACCCGTATGCGGAGTTCCAGGGCGATCGGCCGACCCTGGCCTACAAGCCGGGCGACGACACCGACCTGGCGCTGCTCAAGCGGCTCAAGGCCGACGGCATTCCGGTGATCGCGGTGTTCCTCAGCGGGCGCCCGCTGTGGGTCAACCGCGAACTCAATGCGGCCGACGCCTTCGTGGCAGCGTGGCTGCCCGGCTCGGAAGGCGCGGGTATCGCCGACGTGTTGCTGCGCACTGCGCAGGGCAGCGTGCAGCACGACTTCAAGGGCAAGCTGAGCTTCAGTTGGCCGCGCACGGCCACGCAATACGCCAACAACGTGGGGCAGCAGGGCTACGACCCGCTGTTCGCCTTCGGCTTCGGCCTGCGCTATGCCGACAACGGCAACCTGGCCAGGTTGCCGGAAGTCTCCGGCCTCACCGGCAACGAAGGTGCGGCCGGGGTGTTCTTCGTCCGCGGCGCGGCCGGTCCCGGCATGGCGCTGCGCCTGGAAGGCAGTACCGGGCAGGGCGTGACCGTCACCCGCGTGCCGGAATCGCTCGATGGCGCGCTGCTCAAGGTCACCGGCGTGGATCACCTGGCGCAGGAAGATGGCCGCCGCCTCGCCTGGTCAGGCGGACGCGAGGCGGTAGTCGCGCTGCAGTCGCATACGCCGCTGGACCTGCAGCGCGAGAGCAACGGCGACCTGATGCTGGTGACCACGCTGCGCGTCGACGCCGCACCGCGGGGCGAGGCGTGGCTGGCGGTCGGATGCGGCAGCGGCTGCACCGCGCGGGTGGCGATCGGGTCGACGCTGGCAACGCTGCCGGTGGGCCAATGGAAGCGCGTGGGCGTGCCGCTCAAGTGCCTGGCGGCGGCCGGCGCGGATCTGAGCAAGCTGGATCGTCCGTGGGCATTGACCACGGCGGGAGCGATGACGCTCTCGGTGTCGCGGGTGGCGCTCGGCGCGTTGAACGAAGCGGAGGCCACCGTCGCATGCCCCAGCGCGTGAGCCTGCGTCCCGCGCTAGCACCCCTTGGGTGGGCTGGCGACCGAACCGCGCATCACCAGCCGGTGCGGGACCACGTGGTCGCTGGACACGCGCGCGTCGTCGCGCTTGCGGCGGATGCTGCGCAGCAGGATGTCGATGGCGGCATCGGCCATCGAGGCGATCGGTTGGTGGATGGTGGTGAGCTCCGGCCACACGGTGGTGGCGGCCGAGGTGTCGTCGAAGCCGACCACCGACAGGTCGCGCGGCACTTCCAGGCCGCGCCGGTGCGCGACGGAGATTGCCGCCGCGCCCATGTCGTCGTTGCTGGCGAAGATCGCGGTCGGCGGCCGCCGGTGCGACAGCAACTGTTCGGCGGCGGCCAACCCCGAGCGGTAGGTGTAGTCACCCTGCTGGACCAGGCCGGCTTCGACCTTCAGCCCGGCCTCCTGCAGGGCGGTGACGAAGCCCTCGTAGCGCCGCGCACTGGCGCTGAGATCGTGGCGCCCGCGGATGAAGCCGATGCGTCGATGGCCGTGTTGGATCAGATGTTCGGCCATCTCCTTGCCCGCGTGGAAGTCGTCGATGCGCACGCAGGAGATCGCGTCGCTGAGGCGTCCGGCGGCGATCGCGACCACCGGGATGCCGGCCTTCACCAGTTCGCTCACCGCCGCCTGCGATTCGCACAGCGGCGGCGGCAGGATCACCCCGTCCACGCGGCCGCCCAGGGCGCGCGCGGCCTTGCGCTCGGCGTCGGCGTCCAGGTCTTCCCAGTAGTGGATGACCAACTGGATGGCGGCATTGGAGGCGACGCGCAGCAGGCCGACCAGCAGTTCGCGCAGGTAGGCGCCGCTGGGGTTGGTGTAGATCAGCGCGATGCGCGTGTGCTGCGCAGCGGCCAGCGAACTGGCGGCCAGGTTGGGCGTATAGCCCAGCTCGCGCACCGCGCGCAGCACGCGCTCGCGGGTGGCATCGCGCACCTTGCCCTGGTTGATCGCGCGCGACACGGTCATCGGCGAGACCCCGGCCAAGGCTGCGACCTCGTCGATCGTCACCCCGCTGGTCTTGCGGCGGACCGCTTTCTTCGGCTTGTCCAAAACGCGTTCCCTTTGTTCTTCCTGACGCTGCCGCGCCGCGGGCACGCCTGCAGCTTACAAGGTTTGCTTGCTATGCCTGAGCGTCGTTCGCATGTCATGCGGTGTCACTGGATGGCGGGTGTCGCCATGGTGCTGATGGCCTGCGTGAGCAACGTGCGCGCGGAGGATGGCGCGGCGCTGTGGATGCGCTATCTGCCCGCGCAAGGCGCTGCGCTCACGACGGACGCGCGCATGCGCCTGGACGAAGTGGTGGCACCGGAGCAGACGCCGACGCAGCGTGCGGCGCGCGACGAACTGCTGCGTGGCCTCGCCGGCCTGCTGGGGCGCGCACCGGCGACGCGTGCGGCCACGACCGGCGATCACGCCGTGGTGCTGGGCACGCCGCAGTCGTCGCCAGCGCTCGCGCCGTTCCGCGAGGAGATCGCGTCGCTGGGCGAGGAGGGATACCTGCTCAAGCGCGCCCGCATCGACGGGCACACGGTGGTGCTGGTGGCCGCACGCCGGGACATCGGTGTGCTGTACGGGGTGTTCCATCTGTTGCGGCTGCTGCAGACCGGCGCGTCGCTGGACACGCTCGAGGTGCATGAGTCGCCACGGATCCAATTGCGCGTGCTCGACCATTGGGACGACCTGGATGGCCATGTCGAGCGCGGCTACGCCGGCCGTTCGTTGTGGGACTGGCAAAGCCTGCCGGAGTGGCGCGACCCACGCTACACGGACTACGCGCGCGCCAATGCCTCGCTGGGCATCAACGGCACGGTGCTGAACAACGTCAACGCCAACGCGCAGAGCCTGGCGCCGGCCTACCTCGACAAGGCCGCGGCGCTGGCGGACGTGTTCCGGCCCTACGGCATCCGCGTGTACCTGAGCGCACGCTTCAGCGCGCCCATCGAGCTGGGGGGATTGAAGACCGCCGATCCGCGCGACCCGGCCGTGCAGCGCTGGTGGCGCGACAAGGCCAGCGAAATCTACGCGCGCATTCCGGACTTCGGCGGCTTCCTGGTCAAGGCCAATTCGGAAGGCCAGCCCGGCCCGCAGGACTATGGCCGTTCGCATGCCGACGGCGCCAACCTGCTGGCCGATGCGCTGGCACCGCACGGCGGCGTGGTGATGTGGCGGGCGTTCGTCTACGCCCACGACGTGCCGGTGGACCGCGCCATGCAGGCGTACACCGAGTTCGTCGGCCTCGACGGCGCGTTCCGCCCGAACGTGATCGTGCAGGTCAAGAACGGGCCCATCGACTTCCAGCCGCGCGAGCCCTTCCATCCGCTGTTCGGCGCCATGCCGCACACGCCGCTGATGCTGGAATTCCAGATCACCAAGGAGTATCTCGGCTTCGCCACGCACCTGGTGTACCTGGGGCCGTTGTACGAGGAAGTGCTGCAGTCCAACACCCATGCTCGCGGCGCGGGCGCCACGGTGGCGGACGTGGTCGATGGCGCGCTGGAAGGCCATGCGCTGACCGGCATCGCTGGCGTGGCCAACATCGGCAACGATCGTACCTGGAGCGGTTCGCATTTCGACCAGGCCAACTGGTACGCCTTCGGCCGTCTGGCCTGGAATCCGCACCAATGCGCCCGCGCCATCGCCGCGGAATGGGCGGCGATGACCTTCTCGCCAGCGCCCGAGGTGGTGCAGCCCATCGTCGGGATGATGATGGCCTCGCGCGAGGCCGCGGTGAACTACATGACCCCGCTGGGCCTGCACCATCTGATGGCGCGCGGCCACCACTACGGCCCCGGTCCCTGGGTGGACGGCGGCCCACGCGCGGACTGGACGTCGGTGTACTACCACCGCGCCGATCGCGATGGCATCGGCTTCGACCGCAGCGCCCGCGGCAGCAACGCGGTGAGCCAGTACGCGCCCGAGGTCGCGGCCGTGTATGGCGACCTGGCGCGGGTGCCCGAGCCGCTGCTGTTGTGGTTCCACCACGTGCCGTGGGACCACCGCATGGCCTCCGGGCGGCCGTTGTGGGACGAACTGATCGGCCGCTATGGGCAAGGCGTGCGCCAGGTGCAGGACATGCAGGCCACCTGGGACGGCCTGCGCGGCGAGGTGGATGCCGAGCGGCATGCACAGGTGGCGGCCTTCCTGCGCATCCAGTTGCGCGAAGCGCAGTGGTGGCGCGATGCCAGCGTGGCCTACTTCCAGTCGGTGAGCGGACGGCCGTTGCCTGCAGGCGAAGCGCCGCCGCCGCATCCACTGGCCTGGTACCAGGCGCTGCAGTTTCCGTCCGCACCGGGAGATGGACGATGAAGCCGACCACGTTGAAGGGCTGGCTGCTGGCGGCGGCCTTGGCGTGCAGCGCCACGCCCTGCATGGCGCAGCACGCGGCGCTGCCGCTGTTGCATCCGCTGTTCCAGGATCACGCCGTGCTGCAGCGCGACCGGCCGCTGTCGGTGTGGGGCCACGCCGCGCCGGGTGCCACGGTGTCGGTGAGCTTCGTCCGGCAGTTCGTCACCACACGTGCCGATGCCGGCGGCCGCTGGCGTGCCACGCTCAAGCCGGTCGCCGCCGGAGGTCCTTACGATATGACGGTGCGCGCGGGACAGGAGCGCCAGGTCGTGCGCGAGGTACAGATGGGCGATGTGTGGCTGTGTTCCGGGCAATCGAACATGGAACTGCCAGTGTGGCGCGCACTGGATGCGAGCCGCGAACTGGCCGCGGCCACCCAGCCGGGCATCCGCCTGTTCACCGTGCCCAAGGCCGCGGCGGTGACGCCGCAGGATACGTTCGCGGCCGCCGTCGCGTGGCAACCCGCATCGCCGGAGACGGTGCGGGAGTTTTCCGCGGCCTGCTTCTACTTCGCACGCGAGTTGCAGAAGACGGTCAAGGTGCCGATGGGGTTGATCCAGGCGGCCTGGGGCGGTGCGCGGATCGAAGCGTGGACCAGCGCCGACGCCCTGCGTGCGCAGGGTGGCATGGACGAGGCGCTGGACGTGCTGGCGCTGTCTGCCACCGACCCCATCGCGGCGAGCGCGCGCTGGGGCCGGCATTGGCAGCAATGGTGGACCACGCGCGCCGGTGCCAGGCCGGGCGATACACCATGGCAGCCCGGCACGGAGAGCGCCGGGTGGCAAGACGCGCCGGCGGCGCTCGGCGCATGGGAGCGCTGGGGCGTGCCCGCGCTGGCCGACTACAACGGCATGGTCTGGTACCGCACGCAGGTCACCCTGACCGCCGCGCAGGCGGCGCAGGGCGCACGGCTGGTGCTGGGGCCGGTCGACGAAACCGATGTGACCTGGGTCAACGGCGTGGCCGTGGGCAGCCAGAACGCGCCGAGCGATCCACGCCGGTATGCGCTTGCGCCCGGCCTGTTGAGAGCGGGCCTCAACACGGTGGTCGTCAACGTGCTGGATACCTACGGCGAAGGCGGACTGGCAGGCCCGGCCAGTGCGAATGCCGTGGAATTGGCCGATGGCACGCGCATCGTCCTGGATGGACATTGGCAGTACCGCATCGCCGCCGATCCACAGGCGCCGCCGCTGGCGCCGTGGCATGCGGCCTCCGGCATGTCGACGCTGTACAACGGCATGATCGCGCCGCTGGGGAGTTTCGGGCTGCGCGGGATGCTGTGGTACCAGGGCGAATCCAACACCGGCGACGGCCCCACCTATGCGACGCGGCTGCGTGGCTTGCGCGATGACTGGCGCAAGCAGTTCGGCGCGGCGACGCCCTTGCTGGTGGTGCAGTTGGCCGGCTACGGTCGCCCGCCGCAGGCGCCGGTAGAGAGCGGCTGGGCGCAGGTGCGCGAGGCGCAACGCCGCGTTGCCGCGGAAGACCCGCACAGCGGCCTCGCGGTGGCCATCGATATCGGCGATGCCTACGACATCCATCCGCCGAACAAGCAGGAACTGGGGCGGCGCCTGGCGCGGGCGGCCCGTCACGTGGTCTATGGCGAACGCGCGCTGGCGCCGTCGGGCCCGATCCCTCGCAGGGCAACGCGCACGCAGGGCGCCGTGCGCATCGTCTTCGACGACGTCGACGGCAGCTTGGTCACGACTGGTGCGAACGGCCCCATCGGCTTCGAACTTTGCGATGCGCAGGCCCAGCACTGCCGCTATGCCGACGCCGCGCTGGACGGGCGCACCGTGGTCCTGCGCAGCCCGCAGGCCGCCTCCGCCGCGCGCGTGCGCTACTGCTGGGCCGACGGCCCGCTCTGCACGCTGCGCGACAGTGCCGGTGCGCCGGCGGGACCGTTCGAACTCCCACTTTCCGACGAGGTTCCCTGATGCGTTCGCTGCTCGCCACGGTCCTCCTGTTGCTGTCCGCTGCGCTGCAGCCGCTGTGGGCCGCGCCCGCGCCGCCGGTCTACTTCGACTGGTTCGACTACGCCGGGCACGACGCGGCCTTCGCTGCGCCGTTGCCGGCCGGGCACTACCGCAACCCGATCCTGGCCGGCTTCCACGCCGACCCGAGCATCGTCCGCGCGAACGGGCGGTTCTACCTGGTCAATTCCAGCTTCACCTACTTCCCCGGCATTCCGGTGTTCGAGAGCGTCGATCTGGTGCACTGGACACAGATCGGCAACGTGATCGACCGCCCAACGCAACTGGACTTCGATGGCCTGAGCGTGTCGCGCGGCATCTTCGCGCCGGCCATCGCCTACCACGACGGGATGTTCTACGTGGTCACCACCGCCGTGGACAGCGGCGGCAACTTCATCGCCACCGCGCGCGATCCCGCCGGGCCCTGGTCGGACCCGCACTGGCTGCCGGGCATCGGTGGCATCGATCCGTCGCTGTTCTTCGATGAAGACGGCCGCGTCTACCTGCTCAACAACGACGCGCCGCCCGGCCCGCCGCGCTACGACGGCCACCGCGCGATCTGGATGCAGCAACTCGACCTGGCGAGCTTCACCCCGGTGGGGCCGCGCAAGGTGCTGATCGACGGTGGGGTGGAGCCGGCAAAGAACCCGATCTGGATCGAGGGGCCGCATCTGTATCGACGCGAAGGCTGGTACTACCTCTCCGATGCCGAAGGCGGCACCGGGCCGCAGCACTCGCAGGTGGTACTGCGCAGCCGCGACGTGTGGGGGCCTTATGTGCCATACGCCGGCAATCCCATCCTCACCCAGCGCGACTTGCCCGACGACCGGTCGCTGCCGATCGCCAACGCCGGGCATGCGGACCTGGTGGAAGGGCCGGACGGTTCCTGGTGGGCGGTGTTCCTGGCCAGCCGCACCTACGACGTGCGCCACTACAACACCGGGCGCGAGACCTATCTGCTGCCGGTGCAGTGGCGCGACGGCTGGCCGCTGATCCTGCCGGCCGGGCAGGCCATCCCCTATGCGGTCCAGGCGCCGTCGTGGATGCAGGGCGAGGCGTCGCAGGCGCCTTCCACCGGCAACTTCATCGAGCGCGACGAATTCGACGCGCCGACGCTCGGCCGCGGCTGGTTGCGTGTGCGCGTGCCCAAGCGGGACTGGGCGGACCTGCGCACGCGCCCGGGTAGTCTGGCCGTGCATCCGTTGCCGGAGAACCTGGACACCTTGCGCAACCCGGCCTTCCTGGGGCGCCGCCAGCAGCACCTGCGCTTCGAGGCCAGCACCGCACTGACGCGGCCCGCGGCGGGCGTGGCGGCAGGGCTCGCGGCGTTCCAGAACGAGGCCTGGTGGTATTTCCTCGGCGTGCGCCGCGTGGGCCGCGATCGTGTGGTGGTCTTCCTCGAAGCGCGCGAGGGCAAGGGCGCGACCAGAACGCTGGCCAGCCGCGAACTGGACGCATCCAGCGCGCTGCGCCTGAAGATCGCCGGCGACGCCGGCAAGTATGCATTCGCGTTCGACGCCGGCACGGGGCAAGGCTGGCAGACCCTCGCCGACGACGTCGACGGGACGGTGTTGAGTACGGATCGTGCAGGCGGCTTCGTGGGCGCCCTGCTCGGTCCTTTCGCGCGCGACGAGCGCGCCTCGAGGAGCAAATGATGATGCGCAGGTCTTCCCTTCCTGGCGGCCGTCGTGGCCGCCTGTTCCGCACCTTGGCCCTGTGCGCCGCCACCACGCTGGCCGGCGTCGGCCACGCCGCGGACACTCAGCCGTGGCAAGACCCCTCCGCCAGCTTCGAGACCCGGGCGGCGGCGCTGGTCGCGCAGATGACCCTGGAGGAGAAAGCGGCGCAGATGCAGAACGCCGCGCCGGCGATCGAGCGCCTGGGCGTGCCGGCCTACGACTGGTGGAACGAAGCGCTGCACGGCGTGGCGCGGGCCGGCCAGGCCACGGTGTTTCCGCAGGCCATCGGGCTGGCCGCCACCTTCGACGTGCCGTTGATGGGGCAGGTGGCCACCACCATCAGCGACGAGGCGCGCGCCAAGCACCACCAGTTCCTGCGCGAGGGCGCGCACGGCCGCTACCAGGGGCTGACCTTCTGGTCGCCGAACATCAACATCTTCCGCGACCCGCGCTGGGGCCGCGGCCAGGAAACCTACGGCGAGGATCCCTACCTCACCGCGCGCATGGGCGTGGCCTTCGTGCAGGGGCTGCAGGGCGACGATCCGGTGTACCGCAAGCTCGATGCCACCGCCAAGCATTTCGCCGTGCACAGCGGCCCGGAAGCCGACCGCCACCATTTCGATGCGCGCCCCAGCCAGCGCGACCTCTACGACACCTACCTGCCGGCCTTCGAGGCGCTGGTGAAGGAAGGCCAGGTGGATGCAGTGATGGGCGCCTACAACCGCGTGTACGGCGAGTCCGCCAGCGCCAGCCGGTTCCTGCTGCGCGACGTGCTGCGCCGCGATTGGGGCTTCACCGGCTACGTGGTCTCGGACTGCTGGGCCATCGTCGATATCTGGAAGCATCACCATCTAGTGCCCAGCCGCGAGGCCGCCGCGGCGCTGGCGGTCAAGAACGGTACCGAACTGGAGTGCGGCCAGGAGTACGCCACGCTGCCGGCGGCGGTGCGCGAGGGGCTGATCGGCGAAGCGGAGATCGACGACGCGGTGACGCGCCTGTTCACCGCGCGGATGCGACTGGGCATGTTCGATCCACCCGAGCGTGTGCGCTGGGCGCGGATTCCCGCCTCGGTGAACCAGGCGCCCGCGCACGATGCGCTGGCCCTGCAGGCCGCGCAGGAATCGCTGGTGCTGCTGAAGAACGATGGCGTGCTGCCGCTGTCGCGCAAGCTCAAGCGCATCGCCGTGGTCGGCCCGACCGCCGACGACACCATGGCCCTGCTCGGCAACTACTTCGGCACCCCGGCGGCGCCGGTCACCATCCTGCAGGGCATCCGCGACGCGGCGAAGGGCATCGAGGTGCGCTATGCGCGCGGTGTCGATCTGGTCGAGGGGCGTGAGGATCCCGGCGCCACGCCGCTGATCGAGGCGGCGTATCTGCGGCCCTCGGCCGACTCGCCGGAACGCGGCCTGCGCGGCGAATACTTCCGCACGCCCGATCTGTCGGGGACGCCGGCGCTAGTTCGCACCGACGCGCAGATCGGCTTCCGCTGGGACCGCGGTTCGCCGACCGACAACCTGCTGGCCCGCGGCGAAGCGGGGCCGGGGCAGGGCATTCCCAACGATCATTTCAGCATCCGCTGGAGCGGTCAGCTGCTGCCGCCGGTCTCGGGCCGCTACCGGATCGAGGCCGCCGCCGACGACGGCTTCCGTCTCTACGTGGACGGCAAGCTGGTGCTGGATCACTGGACCGACAGCGACCGCATGCGCGCCGACGGCGTCGAGCTGGACTTGCAGGCGGGCCGCGCCTATGCGGTGAAGCTGGAGTACTACGACGCCGAGCGCGACGCTGGCGTGCGCCTTGGCTGGCGCATGCCCGGGGCGAAGCCGCCGTTCGAGGAGGCGCTGGATGCCGCGCGCAGCGCGGACGTGGTGGTGTTCGTCGGCGGACTGACCGGCGACGTCGAGGGCGAAGAGATGAAGGTGGACTATCCGGGCTTCGCCGGTGGCGACCGCACCGACCTGCGCCTGCCTGCGCCGCAGCGCGCCCTGCTGGAAGCGCTGCACGCCACCGGCAAACCGGTGGTGATGGTGCTGACCGGCGGCTCGGCGCTGGCGGTGGAGTGGGCGCAGGCGAATCTGTCTGCGATCCTGATGAGCTGGTATCCGGGGCAGCGTGGCGGCACCGCGGTGGGCCAGGCGTTGTTCGGCGAGGTGAATCCCGCGGGGCGCCTGCCGGTAACGTTCTACCGGGCGGACCAGGCGCTGCCCGCGTTCGACGACTACGCGATGGAAGGCCGCACCTACCGCTACTTCCGCGGCACCCCGCTGTATCCGTTCGGCCACGGCCTGTCGTACACCCGCTTCGACTACGGCAAGCTGCGCCTGGATGCGCCGCGCATCGCCGACGATGGACGCCTCAAGGTGCAGGTGGAGGTGGCCAACACCGGCAAACGCGCCGGCGACGAAGTCGCGCAGCTGTACGTGCGGCGGGTGGCCGCCGCGCCCGGCGATGCGCAGCAGGCGCTGCGCGGCTTCCAGCGCGTTCGCCTCGCCCCCGGCGAGCGGCGGACCCTGACGTTCGCGCTGGACGCGCAGCAGGCGCTGCGTCAGTACGACGATGCGCGCGGCACCTACGTCGTGCCGGCGGGCAGCTACGAGGTACGGATCGGCGGCTCCAGCGCCGATGCCCGCGTGCGTGCCCGCTTCAGCGTGGAGGCGCGCCGTGACTGAGCCCCGCAGTGCGGAGACCGCCGTGCACGTGCTGTCGGTGCGGGAGAAGCTGGGCTACAGCCTGGGCGACCTGGCGGCGAACCTGATCTTCCAGACGCTGATCACCTACCTGGCCTTCTTCTACACCGATGTGTACCGATTGCCGGCCGCCACGGCGGCGACGATCATCTTCGTGATCGGCCTGCTCGGCGCGTTCGTGTTCACCCCGCTGATCGGCATTGCCGCCGATCGCACGGCAAGCCGCTGGGGCAAGTTCCGGCCCTGGATCCTGTGGACGGCGATTCCGTTCGGCGTGCTGTCGCTGCTCGCCTTCAGTACCCCGGATCTGGGTGCGCGCGGCAAGGTGCTGTACGCGCTGACCACCTATGGCCTGCTGATGCTGGTGTACGCGGCCAACAACCTGCCGTACTCGGCGCTCAGCGGCGTGCTGACCGGCAACATGGCCCAGCGCAACAGCCTGTCGGCCTACCGCTTCGTGGCGGTGATGATCGCGCAGTTCATCATCCAGGTGCTGCTGTTGCCGCTGGTGCTGATCCTGGGCGACGGCGACAACGTGCGCGGCTTCGAGCGCCTGATGACGGTGTTCGCGGTGGTGGGTACGCTGTTCTTCCTGATCACCTTCGCCACCACCCGCGAGCGCATCGTGCCGGCCAAGGAACAGAGCGCCGGGGTGCTGCAGGACCTGTCCGACCTGCTGCACAACCGGCCATGGAAGGTGATGCTGGCGCTGACGGTGCTGGTCTTCGTCAACCTGGCGCTGAAGGGCGGCACCTACATCTACTACTTCCAGTACTACCTGAGCGAGGCGGCGCTGGCCGGCTTTCTCGACGCCTCCGGCTTCAACGGCTTCATCGGCGGCGTGAACGCGCTGCTCAGCGGATGGGGCCTGTCCGGCTTCACCTGGCCGCAGGACCCGGCCACCTCGGCGTTCAGCCTGTTCAATGCCTGCGGCATCCTGTGCATGATCCTGGGCATCGGCTTCTCCCGGCGGCTGGCCGACCGCTTCGGCAAGCGCGATGCCTTCGGCAGCGCGTTGCTGGTTTCCACGCTGTTCCTGCTGGTGTTCTACGTCTTCCCGCCCACCGCGATCGGCGTGGCCTTCGGCGCCTTCATGCTGCACGGGTTCTGCTACGGCATCACCATCCCCTTGCTGTGGGCGATGATCGCCGACGTCGCCGACTATTCCGAGTGGAAGAACCACCGCCGCGCCACCGCGATCATCTTCTCGGCGATGCTGTGCGGGCTGAAGATCGGGCTCAGCATCGGCGGCGCGCTGGTCGCCGGCATCCTCGCGCACCACGGCTACCAGGCGGGTGCGCAACAGCAGCCGCAGGCCGTGGTGGACGGCATCCGCCTCACAGTGAGCGTCTATAGCGCCATCCCGTTTCTGGTCGCGGTGGCGCTGCTGTGCTTCTACCGGATCGACAAGCGCATGGAATTGCACATCGAACACGACTTGCAGGCGCGTCGCCAGGGAAGCGACCTCGATCACCTCGCGGCACGCGCCATCTCACAGCCGCTGGTCACCCACATCTATACCGCCGATCCGTCGGCCCACGTGTTCGAAGGGCGCCTGTACATCTATCCGTCGCACGACATCGACAGCGGCGCACCGTTCGACGACGAGGGCGGTCACTTCGGCATGGAGGACTACCACGTGCTGCGCATGGACTCGCCCGACGGCGCGGCCACCGACTGCGGCGTCGCCCTGCATGTGCGCGACGTGCCGTGGGCCAGCCGGCAGATGTGGGCGCCGGACGCGGCCACGCGTGACGGCCGCTATTACCTGTACTTCCCGGCCAAGGACGCGCAGGATCTGTTCCGCATCGGCGTGGCGGTGGCCGACCGCCCGGAAGGCCCGTTCGTCGCCGAGCCCGAGCCGATCGCCGGCACCTACTCGATCGACCCGGCGGTGTTCGAGGACGACGACGGTGCGCATTACCTGTGCTTCGGCGGTATCTGGGGCGGGCAGTTGCAGAAGTATCGCGACGACTGCTTTGAGGCGGCGCACGCCGAGCCCGAGGGCGATGCGCCGGCACTGGGGCCGCGGATCGCCCGGCTGGACTCGGGCATGACGCAGCTGGCGGAGCGCACGCGGGAAATCGTGATCCTCGATGAGCACGGGCAACCGCTGCGCGCCGATGATCACGCGCGCCGTTTCTTCGAGGGGCCGTGGCTGCACAAGGACCAGGGTCGCTACTACCTGTCGTACTCCACCGGCGACACGCACCTGCTGTGCTACGCCATCGGCGACAACCCGTATGGGCCGTTCACCTATCGCGGCGTGCTGCTGAAGCCAGTGGTGGGCTGGACCACGCACCATTCCATCTGCGCGTTCCAGGGGTGCTGGTACCTGTTCTACCACGACGCCCTGTTGTCCGGCGGCGTCACGCATCTGCGCTCGGTCAAATGCACGCCGCTGCAGGTCGAGGCGGATGGGAGCATCCGCACCATCGATCCGTATGGCGGCTGATAGGCCGATGCCCAGGGACGCTGCACAGGCACGGGCTGTGCCAAGGCAGTCGCCCTGTCCCTTGTAGGAGCGGCTTCAGCCGCGACAGGCCTTCCCGGTAACGCCTGTCGCGGCTGAAGCCGCTCCTAAGAGTGCATTGTCGGTCGTGGTGGGAGGTCTGCTCCAGTCGCGGAAGGAAACGGGAAAATCCGATCTCGTCTCCGTCACCGCAACACAGGCGCCGATCACCCCGCGCCGCGCACGACGTGGCACCAACGCTACGACCGCGGCAACAACTCCAAGCCCCGGATCTCGCGAATCCCCAGTCCCGGCGCCTCGCCGATGTGGATCTGCGCCTCGTCGAACTGTACCCCGCCCACCACCGGGTCGAATGCGCCCAGCGACGGCCCATCCAGATCCACCTTGGTGATGACGTCGGCGCGCGCCACCGCCAGGTGCGCCGCCGCGGCCACGCCGATGCTCGATTCCAGCATGCAGCCGATCATGCACGGCACGCCGTGCACCGCGGCGATGTCGGCGATGCGCAGCGCGTTGGACAGGCCGCCGGCCTTGATCAGCTTGATGTTGACGATGTCCGCCGCGCGCCGCTGCAGCAGCGCGATCGCCTGCGCCGGCGAGAACACGCTTTCGTCGGCCATCACCGGGGTCTGCACCCGCTCGGTCACGTACTGCAGGCCGTCCACGTCGCCGGCCTTGACCGGCTGTTCCAGCAGTTCCAGCGTCACTCCGGCGCGCTCCAGCGCGTGCATCGCCTGCACCGCCTGTTTTGGCGTCCAGCCCTGGTTGGCGTCCAGCCGCAGTTGCGCGCGATCGCCGACCGCGGCATGGATCGCCTTGACCCGTTCGATGTCCTCGACGAGATCGGTGCCGATCTTGATCTTCAGCGCCACGAACCCGCGCGCCAGCGCCGACAACGCATCGGCCACCATCGTGTCCACGGCATTCACGCTGATGGTGAGGTCGGTGGTCAGCTGCGTAGTACCACCACCGAGCAGGCGATACAGCGGTGCGCCGTGCTGCTGCGCCCACAGGTCGTGCACCGCGACCTCCATCGCCGCCTTGGCGCTGCTGTTGTGCTCCAGTGCGCCCTGGATCAGGCCGCGCAGGCGCTGCAGGTCGGCGATGTCCTCGCCGATCAGGCGCGGCGCCAGGCAGCATTCGATCGCCGCGATGATCGCACCGTGGGTGTCGCCGGTGATCGGCGGGGTGGCCGGTGCGCTGCCATGGCCGATCCGGCCATCGTCGGTGTGGACCATGACCACCACGTCCTCGATCGCCTGCACGGTGCGCAGCGCGGTCTTGAACGGGGTCTTCAGCGGCACGCGCAGCATGCCCAGGCGGATCTCGGTGATCTTCATTCGGTGGTCGGCGCGCGCAGGCGCTGGATGCGGATGATGCGGTCGATGAAGGGCGTGCCGTCGCCGAGCAGCAGCGGTTCCAGCGGGGTCACCGACACACCGTTCAGGCGCACGCGCTGCACCTGTCCGGCGGTGTCGCGGTAGCTGGCGCCGGCTACGTCGTGGATTACCCAGGTCTGGCCGTCTTCGTGGCCGATCACCAGCATCACGTGGCCGGGGATGTAGACCAGGTCGCCCACCCGCAGCCGTGCCAGCGCCTGTCGGCGCTGCGGCAGCGGGTCGGTCGCGACGTAGGGCACCGAAGCCAGGCTGGGACTGCGTGCCTGGTCGCCGGTGTTGCGCGGCAGATCGGTACCCAGGCTGCGGTGGAGGTCGACGACGAAGCCGCTGCAGTCGCGCGCGTCATAGCTGTTGCCCCAGCCGTAGCGCTCGCCGAGGAACTTGAACGCCTGTTGCAGCAGCATCTGCGGCGTGGCCGGCAGCGGCGCCTCGGCGACGTCGGCGCTGCGTGGTACCAGCGCCGGCACCAGTTGCAGGCGTCCGTCGTGGTCGCGCAGCGGCAGCTGCACCACGTAGGCGGCCAGCGGCGACTGGCCGTTGACCATGTGCTGCGGCGGCCAGTCGCGCAGCAGCGGCAGCGCGCTGCCCATATCCAGCGCCACCTGCGAGGCCGCCGGCAGCTCCGGGGTGAACACGGTGGTCGCGCGCACACCGGTGACCAGCAGTCGCGGCATGCGCTGCGCGTAGGCCAGCACACTGGCGCGGTCGCCCTCGGCGACGCGGTCGCGGGCGATCCAGGCTGCGTAGTTGTGCGCCAGCACGAACAGCCATTGCCCATCGGCGCTGGCGTGCAGGATCGCCACCGCGCTGCCCGGATACAGCGCCGATTCCTGGAAGCGGTCGATATCACGATCGGAGCGGTCGCTGAACACGCGCTCGGCGGTGGGGAAGCGCCGCAGGTCGGCGCGTTGCACGACCAGCGCGTAGCGCGGCTGCACCTGCGCCGGCAACGTGTCCAGCGCCAGCGCGCGCTGCAGCGCCTGCAGGCGTGCGGCGTCGAGTGCGGCGCCCTGGGCATCGTAGAGCGTGCGTGTCGGCGGCGCCGACAGCGTCAGGATCTGCGCACGGACCTGCGCGGCGGGCAGTTGCGCCGGCAGCGCGGCGAGGTCGTGCATCGATGGATCCTCGCGCAGCAGGTGGGCATTGAACGCGGCGCGCTGCGTCACCTGCAACAACGGTGGCGACGCCGCCGGCAGCCGTGCGATCCAATGGGCGGCCTGCAGCTGTGCCGGCTGCGCCTGCAGCGGCATGGCGTCGGTGGCGCGTGCCGTGGCGATGGCGCCGCTCGCCGTTACGGCGAGCAACAGGCACAGGCCGCGCATCGTGATCATGGCATCCCGCTGTCTGGAAAGAAGGCCGGCGCACGTTGCGCACCGACGCCAGGATCTTCGATTCCCGTTTTTTTCCTGTCAAGGCGCTGCGTTGACAGGTTTTGCGAGCGCGTGTTACATCCGAATGCACAGGGGGTGCGTGGCGATGGCGCCGGGGAACGTGCAAGCAGCGCACGGCAGCGCCGCGTCCGCTCGGCAACATGCAGGAACCCGCAACACGATGGCCGCGTGCCGCGCACGGGTCATCGCCGTGTGCGTGGACGCCAGGGACAGGCGCGCGGCCGTGGCCGCGCCCGCAGCGTTCGCGCCATCCACCCGCGCCATGCAGGAGAGCCGCGTGCCCATGCCCATCGTTCGTCGTCCATTTCCCTTGAGGCCCGTGCGCTTGGCACTGGCGTCGCTGACGACGCTGGTCGCGGCGTTGCCCGCAGCGGCGTCGGCGCAGGAACAGGCGGCGACGCCGCGTGATCTCGATGCGGTGCTGGTCACCGGCTCGCGCATCGCCCGCTCACAGGTGGAAGGCCCGGCGCCGGTCACCGTGATCACCGCCGAGGACATCCGCAAGCAGGGCTTCGCCACGGTCTGGGAATCGCTGGGCACGCTGACCCAGTTCAGCGGCAGCACCTTCAACGAGAGCGACCAGACCGGCAGTTCGCCTAACGGCCAGTACCTCAACCTGCGCGGGCTGGGGCCGGGTTACCAGTTGATCCTGCTCAACGGCAAGCGCATGGCCGACTACCCGCAGCCCTATGGCGCCAACGGCACGGCGGTCAGCCTGGGCAGCATTCCGGCGGCGG
The DNA here is from genome assembly GCF_001043115.1 of Xanthomonas sp. NCPPB 1128. Classification (GTDB taxonomy): domain Bacteria; phylum Pseudomonadota; class Gammaproteobacteria; order Xanthomonadales; family Xanthomonadaceae; genus Xanthomonas_A. The sequence goes on from NZ_LFME01000004.1 coordinate 78,299, forward strand.
CGGTGGAGCGCATCGAGGTGATGAGCGGCGGCGCCTCGGCCATCTACGGCTCCGACGCGGTCGCCGGCGTGGTCAACATCATCACCAAGCGCGATTTCCAGGGCGACAGCCTGCGCGTGCGCGCCGGCACCACCACCCGTGGCGGCGGCGATACCGGGCAACTGCAGTGGACCGGCGGGCGCCGCGGCGACGGCTGGAGCTTCACCTACGCCTTCGAGCGGCTGGACCGCGAACCCATCGTCGCCCGGCAGCGCGACTTCATGGATTCCTACGACGACCATCCGGCCAACAAGGCCGACCCCAGCTCGCCCAACGTGTCGATCTCCGGCGTGTACCTGCGCCGCGGCAACACCTATCTGTGGCCGCAGGCGGGCGCGCTGTCGACCTCGCCGCAGGCACTGGCAGCGGCCTGCGCCGCGACCAATCCGGCGTTCCGTCCCTACCGCACCAGCGACAGCCTGCCCGCGGCCAACCGCTGCGGCGCGTTCGACTACTACGCCGGGCGCTCGGTGCAGAACGGCTACGGCAAGACCTCGGCCTACCTGGCCGGCGATGCCGAGCTCGGCCACGACGTGGTCGCCTACGCGCAACTGCTGGCCAACCGTTCCCAGGACAAGAGTTCCAGCCAGACCCACTACTACATCGGCGAGGGCGCGTTCACCGCCTACGATCCGGACCTGGGGCTGGTCACCGCGCAGCGCATCTTCCTGCCCGACGAGGTCGGCGGCATCAAGACCATCGACTACGACGAACGCAGCTGGAACCTCAACGCCGGCGTGCGCGGCAAGGCCTTCGGTGGCCGCTTCGACTGGGATGCCAGCGTGTCGCTGTCGCGCTACGACATCACCACCCGGCGCCCGCGCTTCCTCACCAACGCGGTGCGCGATTACTACTTCGGGCCTGTGCTGGGCCATCGGCCGGATGGCACCGAGATCCGCCGCGTGCGCCCGGACCGGCTGTTCGCGCCCGGCAGCCCCGCGCTTTACCAGCAGCTCACCACCGAGGTGGTCAGCCGCGGCGAATCGGCCACCGACCAGGCCCAGTTCGTGGTCAGCGGCGACCTGTTCGCGGTGCCGGCCGGCATGGTGCAGATCGCCACCGTGCTGGAAGCGGCGCGGCAGACCTACGACCTGCAGCCCGACCCGCGCACCACCGTCGACTACACCGGCAGCGAGCGCATCTACAACCTCACCCAGACCCCCGGCGGCGGCCCGCGCAAGCGCTACGCCGCCGGCCTGGAACTGCGCGTGCCGATCGCCAGCCGGCTCAGCGCCACCCTGGCCGCGCGCTACGACGCCTACGACGACATCACCGCGGTCGATGGCGCGGCGACCTGGCAGGCCGGACTGGAGTGGCGTCCGTTCGACACCCTGCTGCTGCGCGGCAGCCACGCCACCAGCTTCCGCGCGCCGGACCTGCTGTGGATCTACGCCGGCACCAGCGCCAACAACCCCACCGTGGTCGACGAATACCTGTGCCGCCGCGACGGCCTGGATCCGCTGTCGGCGGCCTGCGCGAGCGCGCACGAGTACCAGACCTTCTCCACCCAGGCGTCCAATCCGCTGCTGCGCGAGGAGACCGGCAAGTCGACCACGCTGGGCGCGGTGTGGGACGTGCTGCCGACGCTGTCGCTGAGCCTGGATTACTACCGCATTGAACTGAAGGGCCGGGTCGAGGCCATTTCCAGCGAAACCCTGCTGGAGAACAACGCCAACTGCCTGCTCGGCCGCGATCGCGCCGGCGCTGCCGTGGACACCGCCTCGGCGGCCTGCCGTTTCTACCTGGATGCGGTCACGCGCAGTCCCGGCACCGACCTGACCAGCGAAGGCCAGATCACCGCGTTCAAGACCTTCCCCATCAACCAGTCGCTGATGCGCACCGACGGCATCGATGCCAGCCTGCGCTACGACCTCGACCTCGGCGCCTGGGGCACGCTCGGCCTGCAGGGCGGCCTGACCCGGGTGCTGCGGATGGAGGTGGCGCAGTTCGCCGGCGCGCGCCCGGTGGACGTGATGAACGACGTCGACTACCTGGCGTTCCGCACGCGCAGCAACTGGCGCGCGAACTGGAGCCGCGGCGACTGGTCGGCCAGCGTGTACGGCTACCGCTACGGCTCGCGGCCCGACTACGCCGAGCGCGGCCGGGTGGCGCCCTACCTGGTGTGGAACGTCGATCTCTCCAAGCAGATCACCGACAAGGCCACGCTTGGCCTGAGCGTGCTCAACGTGTTCGACGCGCTGCATCCGCGCGACGACACCTACACCACCTGGCCGTACTTCCCGCGGGTGTACAGCGCGATCGGCCGGCAGTGGTCCGTCAACTTCAACTACCGCTTCTGAGCGCGCGCATGGCCGTCGATGCGCGCCTGCACGCCGCCGCCGCGCCGATTGCGTACGCTTGTGCGTCCCCGACCAGGAAGTGTCCATGACCCGCGTGCCCGTGCAGTCCCTGTCCGCCGTGCGCCGGCTGCTGCTGCTGGGCACACTCGCGCTGCTCGGGGCCTGCGCGCACGCGCCGCAGCGCAATCCGCTGGCCACCTGGGTGCCGTCGCCGAACTACGACACGCGCCGGCCGATCCTGATCGTCATCCACTACACCGACCAGCACTCGGTGCAGCAGAGCCTGGACACGCTGCGCTCGCACAACAGCAAGGGCAAGGTCAGTGCGCACTACCTGATCGGCCGCGACGGCACGCGCTATCAACTGGTCGCCGACCAGGACCGCGCCTGGCATGGCGGCGCCGGGCGCTGGGGCAGCATTACCGACATCAACTCCGCCTCGATCGGCATCGAGCTCGACAACGACGGCAAGACCCCGTTCGCGCCGGAACAGATCGCCAGCCTGCTGGTCCTGCTCGAGGATCTGTGCACGCGGCTGCGCATCCCGCGCACCCAGGTGGTCGGGCACGAGGACTTCGCGCCCTCGCGCAAGGTCGATCCGGGCCCGCTGTTCCCGTGGAAGCGACTGGCCGAGGCCGGCTTCGGCCGCTGGCCGGCCACCGACACGCCGCCGGCGCCGCCCGGCTTCGATCCGTGGCAGGCACTGGCGCTGATCGGCTATCCGGTCGACGACCGCGCCGCGACCCTGCGCGCCTTCCACCACCACTACCGCGGCAACGACGCCACCGCCTTCGACGCCGAAGACCTGCGCATCCTGTACGCGCTGACCCAGCCGCTGCTGGCGCGGCCGCAGCCGGTCCCGGCGATGGAGCCGGACGCGCCCTGAGCCGGGGCGCTGCGGCGTCGGCGCCGGTCCCGACGGCGTGCACGCCTGTCACTTGGCGTCGCCGCGGTTCTTGGTAGCATCGCGCGCCAACGGACTCCAAAGGACGCAGTGCGATGAGGCGAGGAACCACGGCCCTGTGGGCGGCAACCTTCCTGCTGTTGGGCGGGTGCAAGGACAAGGCAGCCGATGCGCCGGCCGCGGCGCAGACCCCGGCAACGGCCAGCGCGCCCGCAGCGCCCGCCGACACCAGCGCCGCGGCACAGCCGGCCGCCGCCGAGGTGCCGGCGCCGGGCCAGGTGCTGGCCGACATCTACGGCGCCAAGGGCGACGGCTCGGCGTCCTACGCCATCGACAACGGCGCGGTGGCCAGCTTCTGGTACGGCGACCGCTTCGATCTTGGCGGCAAGCAGTACTACACCGGTTTCGCCAATGCCACCGGCGGCAAGTACGACAAGCCTGCAGACAAGGCCGAGGAGCAGGACCTGCCAGACCCGGCGGCCACCGTCAGCATCAGCCAGGCCACCTACGTGCTCGACAGCGCCGGCGGCAAGCCGACCTGGACCCTGTTCCACGCGCAGCGCTGGGCCGGCGACTTCGGTGCCGACGGCAAGGCCGACACCCTGGACGAACAGCGCAAGCCGCAGAGCATCGAGACCAAGGACGGCCACCTGCTGCTGGCGCTGCCGACCACCCGCTTCGCCGACGGCATCACCAGTGCCGGCTTCGCGGTGTTCACCTTCGACCCCAACAAGAACGACCTGGGCGACTACAAGGGCTGGGTGTATCTGGGCACGGTCGCCGCCGGCGAGGACAACAGCGCCGCCTGCGACGACCAGGGCACCATGAAGTGCGCCACCAGCACCGGCACGCTGAGCTTCGTGGCGCCGACCAGCGGCAGCGTGCCGTCGTTGCGGGTGGCCCTGCAGGGCACTGCGGTGGAGGGGCCGGGCAAGGTCCGCACGCTGGGCCCGGCCGACGCCGTCACCTACACCTACGATCCTGCCAAACAGCAGTACACCCCGCCGCTGGACCGCTGAACGGGCGGCGCGGGGACCTGGCGCGGCGTGCGCAGGAGCGGTGGTTTCGGGCCTGGAACCTGGTTTAAGATGCGCCCCACGGGGCCTGATGATCAGGCGAGTCATTCGCGAGCGGCATGGGATGCTGCACTCGCCCGAAATGCCGGTGTGGATTGCCGGCGTGCGGTTCGCCATGCGCGACCGCCATCACCGCCCCTGCTCGGGGCCGCAGTGCACGTCACCGTCGTTCCGTCCGAAATGCGCCTGCCGGCAGCATCGTCCGTGCCGGGGCTTTGCGTCCGTGCCGTGCGTCTGCGCATGGCGCACGCGGCGGCAGGGCGTGGCGGGCGGTGCGGATGGGTTCCTCGGCTTCTTCACCGAATACAGGATGTTCTGGACATGTCGAACGACAACAAGCGCGCCGCTCCCGAAGTGCCACCCGATGCGGGCAGCGTGCTGTATCTGATCTACGGCTGGGACGGCGATGGCGCCGTGTCCTACGAGATCGACAACGGGGCCGTGGTGAACTTCTGGGGCGGCCAGCATTTCGAACTGGACGGCCAGCGGTACTACACCGGTTTCAGCTACGCCACGCCGGGCCGGTACGGCATCGACGATGCGGAAACCTTCCCCAATCCGGGCGAGGGCGTCTCGCTCGGCGCCGCCACCTTCCAGCTGACCACCCCGGGCGGCGAGCGGCCCTGGATGGTGCTGCATGCGCAGCGCTACGTCGGCAGCTTCGGCGCCTATGCGCGTGCCGATGCGTTCGACACCACGCGCGCGCCGCAGCAGCATGCGCTGAGCGACGGCCGGTTGCTGCTGGCCGTGCCCACCACCCGCTTCGGCAACGGCATCACCGAGGCCGGCTTCGCGCTGTTCGTGTTCGACCCGAACCGGCACGATCTCGGCGATTACCGCAGCTGGGTCTATTGCGGCACGGTGGCGGCCGGCGAGGACAACGAGGCGGTCAGCGACCCCGATGGCGTGGTGCCGCACGTGTCCAGCACCGGCACCCTGGAATTCCAGGCGGTGCCCGGCCAGCCCATGCCGGCGCTGCGGGTGGCGCTGCACGGCACCGCGATCGCCGGTCCCGGACGCGCGCGCCTGCTCGATGGCAGCGACGTCCTGCAGTACGCCTACGACCCGGACAGCGGCCAGTACCAGCCGGCGCCCGACGCATGACCCCAGCGGCGCGCGGCGGCGCGCCGGTGGACGCAGCACCCGATGTTCCGCAGTACGCAATCGTTCTGTTGACCGCGCACTAACAAGCTCATGGACGAGCTCGGTTGACCCAGGCGGCCGCGATGGCCGTACCTCAACCTCAAGGAGTTACACGAGATGGCACGCGATTACACCAAGGCAGAGAATCTCGACATCATCGAGCGGGAAGCCAGGCAGCGGCAGATTCCGGTCGACGATTTCATGCGCTTCGCCTACATCGAAACCGGCGGCCGCTTCGACGAACAGGCCAGCCGCGGTCCCAACAGCGCCAAGGGCCTGTTCCAGTTCACCCCCGGCGCCGCCAGCGCCTACGGCATCCGCGGCCGCGAACTCGACGCGGTGGCCAACACCGATGCCGCCGCGCGCATGTACCAGGACAACCGCAACAGCTTGACCCGCCAGCACGAGCGCGACGGCCGCGCCTACCTGTCCGGCAACGCGCAGCCCGACGGCCTGGACATGTACATGGCGCACCAGCAGGGCGCCGGCGGCTACCGCTCGATCCAGGCCGCGATCGCCACCGGCCACTTCGAGCTCAAGGGCACCCGCGCCAACATCCTCAACAACGTTCCCGGCGAAAAGGATGCGCAGGGCGCCCGCCAGTTCCAGGCCTACACCGGCACCTCGCTGGCCGACTTCAAGAAGCTGTCCGACCAGGACATGGCCAAGGCCTTCGTGAAGTACTGGGACGCCAAGTACGACCACATCGCGATTCCGGAAAAGGGCATCAAGCCGCTTGCCGAGGGCCAGGCCGCGCCGGCGCCCGCGCGCACGCCGGCGCACGCCGGCGGCAAGCAGGGCGGCCATGACGGCATCGCGCTCAGCGCCGCCTACGACCTGGGCGTCAAGCACGACGACGTGCAGTACGCGATCAACGTCAAGAGCAGCAAGTACTACCACCCCGGGGTGGACGGCAAGCACCTGTCGCAGGGCTACATCGACTGTTCCGGCTGGGTGACCGAGCTGCAGAACGCGACGATGAACGAGATCAACCGCAAGGCCGGCCGGGACGTGTTCACCCAGAAGGACATGCTGGTGCAGGGCATGACCGGCTCCGGCGAGATCGTCAAGAAGGCTTACGACAGCTCCGGCGTGCTGCTGGAGGGCAAGGACGTGTTCAAGCCCGGCGCGCTGAAGGAAGGCATGGTCATTGGCGTGGACTCGGGCAAGACCGCGCACGAGCACTGGAAGGGCATCGACCACATCATGATGGTCGTGCGCGATCCCAAGAGCGGCGAGCTGCTGGTCAGCCAGTCCACCGGCAGCAAGGGCGTCAACACCATGCCGCTGGACGACTACCTGGCCACGCATCAGAACGCCAAGCTGTTCGCCTCCGATCCGCTGGCCAAGGGCCGCGACCTGCTGCAGGACCGCCAGCAGACCCAGGCGCAGAGCCAGGGCACGCAGGAGCCGCGCACGGCGCTGAAGCCGGGCGAGCAGGGCGCCGACGTCAAGGCGATGCAGCAGCGGCTGATCGAACTGGGCATCAAGGACGACCAGGGCAAGCTGCTCAGCGGCACCGGCTACTACGGCGATCGCACCAAGGAAGTGGTCGCCAACCTGCAGCGCGAGAAGGGCCTGGCGCCGACCGGCATCGCCGACAAGGCCACCCTGGAGGCGATCGCCAAGCAGCCCGCGCCGGCCAAGGCGGAGGCTTCGGCGCTGACCGACAACCCGCTGTACAAGCAGGCCATGGACCATCTGCAGAAGCAGGGACCCAACGGTGGCTTCAAGAGCGCCGAAGAAATGCAGCGCGCCGCCGGCCAAGTGGCGTTCGAGGCCAAGGTGAGCGGGATGAACCGCATCGACGACCTGGTGCTCAGCGGCGACCGCCGCGGCCTGATCGCCGTGCAGCGCAATCCCGACAATCCGCACGACGTCAATCGCGCCTACGTGGACAAGCAGCAGGCCGCGGCGGTGCCGCTGGAGCGCAGCCAGCAGCAACTGGCCGCCGAAACCCAGCGGCAGGCGCAGGAACAGCAGCAGCCGGATCCGCAGCGCGAGAAGACCCAGGCGCCGCGCTGATCGGCCTGGCGGCAACGGCTGCCGTCGCGCGTTGCGCGGCGGTGGTCGTGCATGGAGATGTCGATCGCTGCGGAAGACCGCCGTGCATGCGCCGACGCGACATTGCCCAACGCCGGCCAAACGCCATTACCCTCCATCGCCTTGCGCGATGGACAGCGCGCGCAACGATCGATTAGAACCTCGCCTTTCCGCTCGCGCAAACGACAAGGACGCAATCCGACCATGGCCATCGCCAAGGCTTTCCAACGCTCTTCCCTGCTGCTGTTGTGCGTGGCCACCGCCGCCTGCAGTGCGCCGTCCTCCACGCCCAGCCAGGCGCAGGCGCCGGCCGCTCCGGCGGCGGACACTGCGACCGCAGCATCCCCTGCCGTCGCGCACGATGCCGGCACCCAGGCCGATGCGGGCACGGCCACGCCGGCCGCCGCGCCGGCGGCGGCGCCCACCCCTTCCACCGCTTCAGGAGATTCCCCCGTGCTGCGACCGTCCTACGACACCTGCATCACCGCCGCCGGCGGCGCGACCCCGGCGATGCTGGAGTGCATTTCCGACGAACACGCCTACCAGGACCAGCGTCTCAACACCGCCTACAAGGCGGCGATGGCCAAGCTCGGCGAAGCCGAACAGCACGCACTGCGCGAACGGCAGCGCAAGTGGATCGCCGAACGCGACGAAAAGTGCGTCGCCGATCCGGATGGCGGCCAGGCCGAGCGCGTGGATGCGGCCGAATGCCGGCTGGAAATGACCGCGCACCGCGCCGACGAACTCGAAGCGCACTGATTTCACCCCTGTATCGAACCCGACGCGCGGCGCCTTCCTCGCCGCGCGTCCAGACAAGGAGATCGCAATGAGCGACAAGGATTGGGAACTGGGCCAGACCTCCAAGCACTACGAGACCGGCGGCCGCGGCGCGTCGACCGTGTCCTCCGGCGTCGACGACCCGGGCGGCGTGTCCTACGGCTCGTACCAGATGACCTCGCAGACGACGACCCGTGAGGGCAAGGTCATCAACGGCGGCACCGTCGCCGCGTTCGTCAAGGACAGCAAGTACAGCGATGACTTCGCCGGCCTCAAGCCGGGCTCGGAGGCATTCAGCGCCAAGTGGAAGGAACTGGCCAAGACCGACGCCACCTTCGGCCAGGAACAGCACGACTACATCAAGCGCACCCACTTCGACAAACTGGTCGACCGGCTCAAGGACAAGGGCATGGACCTGTCCGACCGCGGCCCGGCGGTGCAGGATGCGATGTGGAGCACCGCGGTTCAGTACGGCCCCGGCAGCGACAAGAAGCCGGGCGGCTCGGGCGTGTTCCTGCGCGCGATGGAAGAGAAGTTCGGCAAGCAGGCGGATCTGTCCAAGATTTCCGACAAGGAGATCGTCAGCGCGGTGCAGGACTACAAGGCCGAGCACGTCAAGGAGCTGTTCCCGCGCGTGCACAAGCAGAAGACCCTGGACTCGCTGGAGAACCGCGCCGAGAACGAGAAGGCCGATCTGCTCAAGCTGGCCGACCTCGGCAAGACCGTGGCCAAGCCCGGCGAGCAGCGCGACCCGCACACTGCGCCGAAGCCGCAGGACAATCATCGTGAGCCGGCCGCGCACGGCGGCGTGCTGGCGCGCAATGCGCAGGGCGAGGCGGTGAAGGGATTGCAGGAGAAGCTGGCCACGCTCGGCTACCTGGAGGCCAAGGATGCGATCGGCACCTACGGCCCCAAGACCGAAGCGGCGGTGGAGAAGTTCCAGCGCGACCAGCACCTGAAGGGCGTGGACGGCAAGGCCGGTCCGGAGACGCTGGGCGCGATCGACCGCAGCGTGCAGCGGCAGCAGGGCGTGGAGCAGCTGCGGCGCGACAGCCCGCTGTTCGACCAGGCGGTAGCGCAGTTGGAAAAGCAGGGGCGCAACGGTGGCTACGGCGACCGCGAATCCATGCAGCGTGCGGCCGGGCAGTTGGCGTTCGAGGCCAAGGTCAGCGGCATGTCGCGGATCGATGATCTGGTCGCCAGCACCGATGGCCGCGGCATGATCGCGGTGCAGCGCAATCCGGAGAATGCGCACGATGTGCATCGCGCCTATGTCGACCGCCAGCAGGCGGCGACCGTGCCGCTGGAACAGAGCCAGCAGCAACTGGCGGCCGAGACCCGGCGCCAGGCCCAGGAGCGGCAGGTGCAGGACCAGCAGCGCACCCAGACCCAGGCACAGGCTCCCGGGCGCTGAGGCACGCCGCGCCCGGCGGTCATCGGCACGTGCCGGTGGCCGCCGGGCATCGCGCGGTTCCCAGATCGCGTATCGCGCGACGGGACAGCGGCGACGGCCATGGCCTATGCTGCGCACATGCCGCATGACCGCCGCTCCCGCCGCCATTGCTCCTCGCGCTCCTTGCGTGCGCTGAGCCTGGCATTCGCGCTCGTCGTCGCGCCTTTCGCGCTCGCCGCGGAACCGACCACCTCGCCGGCGACCACGCCGGCGCAAGCGGGACTGGTCGATGTGCACACGCTCGCGCCGGACATCGCGATGGACATCCGCTACGCCGGCCACGACAACTTCACCGGGCGTCCGGTGCCGGGCTACGAGGCGCCCAAGTGCTATCTGCTGGCGCCTGCCGCGCAGGCCTTGGCGCAGGTGCAACGCGACCTGCAGGCCAAGGGCTACCGCCTGCAGGTGTTCGACTGCTACCGGCCGCAGCGTTCGGTGCGCGCCTTCGTCGCCTGGGCGCGCGATCCGCAGGATCAGGTCGCCAAGGCGCGCTACTACCCGAAGCTGGAAAAAAGCGTGCTGCTCGGCGACTACATCGCCGAGCATTCCGGCCACAGCCGTGGCGCCACTGTCGACCTGGGCCTGCTGGACTGTCGCCAGGGCGCCTGCCGCGCGCTGGACATGGGCACCGGCTTCGATTTCTTCGATCCCAGCGCGCACACCGACACGCCGGCCATCGACGCCACCCAGCGCGCGCATCGTCAGCAACTGTTGAAGGCGATGGCGGCGCGCGGCTTCGTCAACTACCCGATGGAATGGTGGCACTACACCTTCCAGCCCGAGCCCAGCCCCGGCGTCGCCTTCGACGTGCCGGTGCGCTAGCGCCTCCGCGCCTTCGCCACGGACCACTCATGACCGGCACGCACCAGTTCGTCGACCTGCAATGCCCTTACTGCGGCGAATGGATCGATGTCGCGCTGGATCCGTCGGTGGACGTGCAGCAGTACGTCGAGGACTGCCAGGTGTGCTGCAAGCCGATGCTGATGACGGTGCGCTGGGACGAGGACGGCGCGCCGGTGGTGAGCGCGATCGCCGAAAACGACGGTTGATCCGCTGGGCGGCACCCGGGGGCGCTTTGCCGGCGCCTGTGGCCGGCAGTGCTGCACGCGCTCGCCGATCGCCTGCACGGCGACCCGCAACACCCTCTAGACTTGCGGCCTTGCCGACCGAGGACACCCGATGAACCTGCCGCTGCACTTCGGCCTGCTGGGCTCGCTGGAAGCCGGGCTGATCGCCTTGGCGGTCGGTTTCCTGGTGTATGCGCTGTGGCAGTGGCTGGGCCGGAGGCTGGGCTGGTCCGAGGGCCAGCAACTGGGCGGCGCCTGCCTGATCGCGGTGGCGGTATCGGCCGGCATCGACTGCTGGAACCTGTTCTACACCAGCATCGTGCGCCTGGAGTCGCCGCTGTACGCGCGCATCGCCCTGTCCAGCATCCACGATCCGGACGAACTGGGCTCGCGCGTGGTGCTGGAAGTGGCCGGCGCACTCTCCGGCGTGGCCTTGGCGTGGATCGTATTCAGGGCGCGTTCAACCGAAAACGCCGGCGACGGCGGTCACGAAACACGCTGAAACAGACGTTTTCTTTCTGCAATCCAAACGTCTCGAATGAGCGCCTTACCGCGTGCTCACCGATCCCTAACCAGTGCGGTAGCGCGCCGCGCGGACGCCGTGGTTAACGAAGCGTTTTGCGGCAAATTTCGACAGGGAATGGATTCAGTCTGAGACCGGCACGGTAGCGCCGTGTTCCGGAATCGACCGGAACCGGAATGCCACACCGAGAGCCAAGGAGAATCCACCCATGAACATTCGCACCCGCACCCCGCTGATCGGTACCGCCGCCATTCTCGCCGCCGCGCTGGCCCTGCCGGCGTTCGCCCAGGACGCGCAGGCCGATGCCGCTGCGCAGGCGCAGACGCAGTCGTCCACCAGCGCCACCGGCCAGAGCGGACAGGCCGGCGCGGCCTCGGGCGGTGCCCAGACCTGGGCCGACGTCGACGCCGACAAGGACGGCGCCATCAGCAAGCAGGAGGCGCAGGTCAACGCCGGCCTTAGCCAGATCTTCGCGCAGGCCGACGCTAATCACGACGGCAAGCTGACCCCGGACGAATACAAGGCCTACGTCGCCAAGCAGCAGGGCGGCGCCGCGACCGGCAGCGACAGCAACGGCGGCCAGTAACGGAAGCGGAACCGGCAGCGGCGGTCGCGCGGCGATGAGGACGCGCACCGCCTTGCCGGGACCGAACTTCCGGTGCACCACCTCGAATGGCGGTGCATCCGGACCCTCCACCACGACGGCGGCCCATGGCCGCCGTCGTGCGTTGTGCGGCGGCGCGGCGCGTGTCGTCTGCGGGTCGGAACGCGCTGCTATGCTTGGCGGATGATGCCGACGCCTACCGCTTTGCGCTCCTCTCCCATCGCCCTGGTCGGTTTCGACGGCGACGACACCCTGTGGAAGAGCGAGGACTATTACCGCGACGCCGAGGCCGCGTTCGAAGCCATCCTCGGCCAGTATCTGGACCTGCACGACGCCCGCACCCTGCAGCATCTGCTGGCGGTGGAGCGCCGCAACCTGGCGGTGTTCGGCTATGGCGTGAAGGGCATGACGCTTTCGATGATCGAGGCGGCGATCGAGCTGACCGAGGCGCGCATTTCCGCGCGCGACATCGGGCGCATCGTCGAGATCGGCCGCAGCACCCTGCAGCATCCGGTGGAGGTGATCGCCGGCGTGCGCGAGGCGGTGGCGGCGATCGCCGCCGAGTTCGAGATCGTGCTGATCACCAAGGGCGACCTGTTCCACCAGGAGGCCAAGATCGAACAATCCGGGCTGGGCGAGCTGTTCCCGCGGATCGAAGTGGTGTCGGAAAAGGATCCCAAGACCTACGCCAAGGTGCTGTCCGAATTCGGCATCGGTGCCGAGCGCTTCGTGATGATCGGCAACTCGCTGCGTTCGGACGTGGAGCCGGTGATCGCGCTCGGCGGCTGGGGCATCCACACGCCGTACACCACCACCTGGGCGCACGAGGCCGAGCACGGGCTGTCGGCCGACGAACCACGCCTGCGCGAAGTGGCCACAGCCGCGGACTGGCCGCAGGCGGTGGCGGATCTCAACCGGCACGCGGCGAGCCTGCCGCAGGCCTGAGCGGGTCCCGCGTCCAGCGACATTGACGTGTCCGGACCGATCTCGCCTGGTAGGAGCGGCTTCAGCCGCGACCGGGTCTTGGCGATGGAGTCCGGTCGCGGCTGAAGCCGCTCCTACAGGACAGCCCCCGAGAGCAGCATTAGCCGTGCCGAGATCTTCCCGGCAGAACCGTGGCCGCTGCTGAAGCCGGTTCTACGAAAAGGGGGCGATTGCGCTCTGCGTGCTCTCTTTAGCTTGCTGTCGCACTGGGTTGATCGCTGCGGCGACCATCGCTATGCAACGATCCCATGCCGACGCGATGCTGCCGGCAGTCGTCGAGGCGCATGCAACTCCTCGTTCGCTTCGCTGCGCCGCAAACGCGTTGCGGTGCGCGACGGCACGCTCCTGTCCAACAGCGCCGGCTGCCAGACCGCCGAGCCGCGCTGCGCACCCGCCGGCTGGCTCCCTGATTCACGCGCGCTGACAGCGCCGGCCGCCTCCGGCAGAATCGACGCATGCGCTTATTTTCGCCTTCTGCCGGTCTGCTCCTGTGCGCCGCCCTGTGCACTGCCGGCCCGGCCGTGGCGCAGGGCGCGGCGACGCCTGCGCGCGCGTCTGCCGCCGGAGCCACCGCCGCCGCACCGGTGGACGCGCCCGGCACCGACGATGCCTGGATCGATCGCCAGCTGCTGGACATCGACCGCTACGCCGCGCGCTATCCCGACAGCTTCCTCGACGAGGTCGCGCGCTATGCGCAGATGCCGCGTGGCTACGCCGAGGTCCTGCTGCGCGAGCGGCGCTGGCCGCCGCGCGATGTCTATGTCGCCGCGTTCCTGGCCAAGGTCGCGGGGCGTCCGTACCGCGAAGTGGTGCGCGCACGCACAGCCGCCGGCGTGCCGGCCGGCTGGGCGGCGGTGGCAACGGGGCTGGACGCGCCGCCCGGCTCGCTGGCCTACCGCGCGCTGCGCCATGCCATCGTCGCCAGCTACGACCACTGGGACCGGCCGATCGTGCTGGACGCGCTGCTGCGCCGGCAACTGGGCGACCGCGCCGCCCGCGACCGCGCCGCGGCACAGCCGCAGGACGGGTCTACGCGCACGCAATGAGCGCGGTGCAGCACGACGACACAGTGGCCGCCTTGCACGCGCGCCCATGGCGTTGCGCGAACTTGCCGTTGCCCTGCACGGCGACGCGGGATGCAGGCAGGCCCCGGTGTGCATCAACGTCAGCGCGTACCAGCCCCTCTCCCCCCGGGAGAGGGGTTGGGGTGAGGGTCGGGGCGCGCAGCGCCTCACGCGGTTTGGGTGCACGAGGCTTCGCCCGTACCCTCATCCGCCCCTGCGGGGCACCTTCCCCCAAAAAGGGGGCCGTTGTCCCGGCGGGAGAAGGAGACAGCGGTGCCGGCCACTCCCGTGCCGCTCCGGTACGCGCCGCCAGCCATTCCCCCACACTGGCCGTGCCGCCGCCGCGGCGCGAGAATAAGCGTTCTGCCGGTCCTGCCACCGGCGCCACCGCCGCTCCGGACCGCCCGATGACCAACGCCTTCGTTTCGCCCGACGCTATCCGCAGCCTGTTCGCGCAGGCCATGTCCGACATGTACCGCACCGAGGTGCCGCTGTACGGCGCGCTGATGGAGCTGGTGGCGCAGGTCAATGCGCAGACCCTGGCCGCGGACCCGGCACTGGAGGCGCAGCTGCAGCGCAACGACGAACGTGCGCGCCTGGACCAGGAACGGCATGGTGCGATCCGTGTCGGCACTGCCGAGGAACTGGCGACGCTGCGCCGCCTGTTCGCGGTGATGGGCATGGCGCCGGTCGGCTATTACGACCTGTCGGTGGCCGGCGTGCCGGTGCACTCCACCGCGTTCCGTCCGCTGGATGCCGCGGCGCTGGCCCGCAATCCGTTCCGCGTGTTCACCTCGCTGCTGCGGCTGGAGCTGATCGAGGATCCGGCGCTGCGCGAACAGGCCGCGCAGATCCTCGCCAAGCGGCGCATCTTCACCGACGGCGCGCTCGCGCTGATCGCGCAGTGCGAACGCGATGGCGGCCTGGCCGACCCCGATGCGCAGCGCTTCGTCACCGAGGCGCTGGAGACCTTCCGCTGGCACAGCGATGCCACCGTGAGCCTGCCGACCTACCGCGCGCTGAGCGAGGCGCACAAGCTGATCGCCGACGTGGTGAGCTTCCATGGCCCGCACATCAACCACCTGACCCCGCGCACCCTGGACATCGACGCTGCGCAGGCCGAGATGCTGCGCCGCGGCATCGATGCCAAGGCGGTGATCGAAGGCCCGCCGCGCCGCGCCTGCCCGATCCTGCTGCGCCAGACCAGCTTCAAGGCGCTGGAGGAAACCGTGCGCTTCCCCGCCGGCACGGACGGCGCCGAGGCCGGCACCCACACCGCGCGGTTCGGCGAGATCGAACAGCGCGGCCTGGCCCTGACGCCGAAGGGCCGCGCGCTGTACGACGCGTTGCTGGAACGCGCGCGTGCGGCCGAGGGCAGCGCTGGCGCGGACTACGCCACGCGCCTGCAGGCCGCCTTCGCCGATTTCCCCGACGACTACGCCACCCTGCGCCGCGAGGGCCTGGGCTATTTCCGCTACGCGCTGACCGACGCCGGTCGCGCCGCGGGCGCGGCCGCCCTGGCCGGCAAACCGGCCGAAGCGCTGATCGCCGATGGCCTGGCCAGCGCCGACCCGATCGTCTACGAGGATTTCCTGCCGGTCAGCGCCGCCGGCATCTTCCAGTCCAACCTCGGTGGCGGCGAACAGCGCGCCTATGCCGCGCACGCCAACCGCGCTGCGTTCGAGCAGGCGCTGGGGGCGACGGTGCACGACGAGTTCGCCATCTATGCCGGTATCGAGCGCGATTCGCTGCAGACGTTGGCGGGTTGAAGCGGGGAGTGGGGAATGGGGATTGGGGAATCGCAACGGCGGTTTCCCATCGTCGTGTTCCCACATGCGCACCGATGTGGCGGTGCATCGTGAGAGGGACTGCTGGCTCGACGGTGTCCGAAGACAGCGGTCCTCACACCACCGCGCGTCGCGGCTGAAGCCGCTCCCACAAGGGCGCGGTCGGTTTGGTGGCTGCACTGTGGAAAGGACTTCAGTCCCGGCAGTGTCCGAAGGCGATCAACCTGCACACCACCGCGTGTCGCGGCTGAAGCCGCTCCTACGAGGGCCCGGTCGGTGTGGTGATGTATTGTGGGAGGGACTTCAGTCCCGACTGCGTCCGAAGGCGATCAACCTGCACACCACCGCGCGTCGCGGCTGAAGCCGCTCCTACGAAGGGCTCGGGTCGGTGTGGTGGTCCAGTGTGGGAGGGACTTCAGTCCCGACTGCGTCCGAAGGCGATCAGCCCGCACACCACCGCGCGTCGTGGCTGAAGCCGCTCCTGTAACGACGCGGCCGGCGCATCTGCCGCTCCCGCGCGGCTTACCCCGCGTAACGCGCCTTGAGCATGGCGTACGCCGAGCGCAGCGCCAGCGCTTCGCCCACGGCGGGGCGGCCGGGGCGGTCGCTGTCGTTCCAGGCGTACACGTCCAGATGCGCCCAGGCCTGCCGTGCCGGCACGAAGCGCTCCAGATACAGGGCGGCGGTGACCGCGCCGGCCATGCGCGAGCCGGCGTTGGCCAGGTCGGCGACCGAACTGGTGAGGTAGCGCAGATAAGGGCGCCACAGCGGCATGCGCCAGACCGGGTCGCGGGTGCGCTCGCCGGCGGCGATCCAGGCCTGCGCCAGGGTGTCGTCGTTGCAGAACAGCGCCGGCAGGTCCGGGCCCAGGGCGATGCGCGCGGCGCCGGTCAGGGTGGCGAAATCCAGGATCGCATCGGGGCGCTGCTCGCCGGCGTAGGCCAGCGCATCGCACAGCACCAGGCGGCCTTCGGCGTCGGTGTTGTCGATCTCCACACTGGTGCCCTGGCGGGTGGCGATGACCTCGCCGGGGCGGAACGCGTTCGGGCCGACCGCGTTCTCCACCGCCGGCAGCAGCACGGTCAGCCGCAGCGGCAGGCGCTGCGCCATCACCAGTCCGGCCAGCGCCAGCGCGTGCGCGGCGCCGCCCATGTCCTTCTTCATGTTGCGCATGCCGTCGGCCGGCTTCAGGTCCAGGCCGCCGGTGTCGAAGCACACGCCCTTGCCGACCAGGGCCACGTGCGGGTGTGCCTCCTCGCCCCAGCGCAGCACCAGCAACCGCGGCGCGCGGTGCGAGGCGCGGCCGACCGCGTGGATCGCCGGGAAATTCTGCTCCAGCAGCGCATCGCCGACGATGCTCTCGAACTGCGCGCCGTGCTCCTGCGCGATTGCGCGCGCGGCGTCTTCCAGTTGCTCCGGCCCCATGTGCTCGGTCGGCGTGTTGACCCAGTCGCGCACGCGCAGGCTGGCGGCGATCAGGTCGCGCACTTCGGCTTGCGGCGTGGCCAGCAACTGCGCCGGCAGCCGCGCCGGCTGCTTGTAGCGGGCGAAGCGGTAGCTGCCCAGGCCCCAGCCCAGGTGCAGCGCCGCCAGCGCATCGGCGTCCAGCGCCGTCTCCACCCGCCAGGTGCTGCCGGCCGGCAGCGCGTACGGCGCATGCGCATAGGCATACGCATCGCCGCGATCGCCGACACCCAGCACCGCGGCGGCCACGCCGTCGGCGCCCGGCAGCAGCAGGACGCTGCCCGGCGCGGCCATGAACTGCTGGGTGTCCATCCACGCCACCCAGGCCGGCGATTGCGCCGCGCGCCATTCGGCCAGGTGGTCGCGGTCGAGCACGTACAGCGGCAGCGCGTGGGAAGAGGCGTCGGTGAAGCCGGTCGGCAGGGACATCAGCGGATCCTTGGAAGAGGGAGGTGGCCGGAGTACGAACGGGCGCGGGTCATGCGCGTGCCGCGAACGCTGGCTGGGTCGCGTCCAGCCAGTCGGCCAGGCCGGTGAGGGTGTCGAAGTGCAGGTCGGGCGGGGTCGACGGATGCCAGGCCTGTGCGTCGCGGTTGATCCAGCAACCGCGCAGGCCGGCCTGCATCGCGCCGACCACGTCGATCTCGATGTGGTCGCCCACGTGTAGCACCTGCGCACAGGGCAGGCCCAGGCGCGCGCAGGCGGCGCGGAAGATGCCCGGGTCCGGCTTGGCCGCACCGTGCTCGCGGGCACTGAGCTGGAAGGCGAAATGCCGGTCCAGGCCGATCGTGGCCAGGTCGGCGTTGCCGTTGCTCAGCGCCACCACCGGCACGCGCGCGGCGATGCGCTCCAGCGCGGCGATGCTGTCGGGATAGCACTGCACCTGGTTGCGTGCGGCATGGAACACCGCATAGGCCGGTTCCAGCAAGGCCGGGTCGGCGCCGCTGTCCTGCAGCGCGCGGCGCAGCGTCAGCCGGCGCAGTTCGCTGAGGTCGTGGTGCAGGTGCGGATGCGCGGCGAACACCTCTTCGCGCAACTGCCGCATCGCCGCGACCGGGAAACGCGCGGCGGTGGCCGGGCTGTGCTGCAGCAGCCAGTCGTGCAGCACCTGCTCGATGCGCGCGCCGATCGGCGCGAACGGCCACAGCGTGTCGTCCAGATCCAGCGTGATCGCGCGGACGGGGAAGGAGGGCATGGAAGTCACCGGCGCATTTTACGCCAAGCGCTGATACCCCTGCGTCCCACGCCCGGTAGACAGCACGCGCGCTTCCGCCAGTCCCCAATCCCCAATCCCCGCCTCACTCCAGCAGCCGCGCCCAGCGCTGCATGCCTTCCACCCGCGCCAGCACCATCTTGATGCAGACCAGCAGCGGCACCGCCAGCAGCAGGCCGATCATGCCCCACAGCCAGCCGAACAGCATCAGCGCCAGGATCAGCATCAGCGGCGAGATGGCCATGCGCCGGCCGAGCACGATCGGCGTCACCACCTGGCCTTCCAGGGTGTGCAGGGCCAGATACAGGATCGCCGGCAGCGACGCGCTCAGCGGATCGCGGAAGGCGACGAAGCCCATCAGCAGCATCAGCACCGCGCCGATCAGCGGCCCCACGTACGGGGCGAAGTTCAGCAGCGCCACCACCGTGCCCCACAGCAACGCTTCCTGCGGCGGGATCTTCAGCACGATCAGGATGCCGGCGAAGACCAGGCCGACTAGCGTATTGATTACGGTGATGGTCAGGACGTAGCGCGAGACCTCGCGTTCGATCGAGCGCAGGATCTCGGTGGTGAACTTCTGTTGCTGGCGACTGGGCAGCAGCGCGATCGCATGGCGTTGCAGGTTCTCGCCGAACACCATGAAGAAGAACGTCAGCAGCACCACCGCCAGCGCCGAGGCGGCCAGCCGTGGCGTCCGCACCAGCGCCTTGTACGGATCGTCCATCTGCGTGCGGATCACCTGCACGCGGCGCCCACTCTCGCCGCCGGCGGCGCGGGCGAAGTTCTCCGCGGCCTGGTTGGCCTGCTGCATCGGCTTGGTCAGGTCGCGCACCTGGGTGGCGAGGTGACGCAACTGCGCCGGCGCCTGCTGCGCCCACTCGGCGGCAGGGCCGGCCAGTTGCACGGTCAGCGTCGTCGCCACCGCCATGCCCGACAGCAGCACCAGCAGTGCGGCCAGGAAGCGCGGCAGGTACAGCCGTTGCAGCCCGCGCAGGATCGGGTTGCCGACCAGGGCGAAGAAGGCGGACAACAGGATCGGCAGGATCACGTCCTGCGCCGCCCACAGCGTGTAGCAGACTGCCAGCGTCGCCAGCACCACCAGCGAGACCGGCCCGCGTGGACGCGGGGCGGGCGGCGGCGGCAGGGCGCCGTGCGGCGCGTCGTCGGCGACGGCCGCGGGATCGGGAACTGTACTCATCGGACCTGCGAGACGGTGGCCGCGGCACGCGCCGCGGGGCACGCGCCGAGCGGCATCGGAACGGAAGCGAAGTGTAGGCCGGATCGTGGCCGGGGCGGTATCAAGACCGCGTGGCCGCCGCGTGCGCGCGGCGTGGCGGCGCCGTAATCGCACCGGCTGCGCAGTCCGTCGTAGGAGCGGCTTCAGCCGCGACAGGCGTTACCGGGAACGCCTGTCGCGGCTGAAGCCGCTCCTACACCGGCGCTCTATGTGCCTGCCGCAGGCGCCCTAGCGCTCGGACAGGTCGGTCGCCGCTTCCGCGGCGGCGGGGTGCCCGGGGCGCGAGGCCGTCGACGGCCGCACCGGCTGCGGACGAGCGGCGGATGGGGGAACCGATGTGGCGGGCGGCGTCTGGGTGGCGGCATCCACCGCCGCGTCCTGTGCCGTGTCCGCGGCTTCTTCTGCGTCGTCGGAGGCGCGCTCGGCGTCGTCGGACGCGCTCTTGGCGGTGGTGGCATTGATCAGGCTGGAAACCGCGCTGAGCATCTGCAGCCAGCGCGCGCCGCCGAGCTTGCCGACCACCGCGGCTGGTTCGGCGCGTCCGACCAGAAAGCCGGTGCCGAGGCCCACGATCACGATCCGCCACGGCGTCCAGCCTTCGCGCCAGACCTGCTGCAGGGTCGTCCAATGCGTGCGTACCTGCTCCTGGCGTCCTTCCAGCACCGATTCGGCGCGGGCGATGCGATGCTGCAACTGCCGCAGGGTCATGGCGTGGCCTCGCGCTTGGCGACGTCGTCGTCGCTGTCCTCGTCGTCGCCGCCGATGCCCAACTTGGCCAACTGGCGGCGGGTGGCGTCGAGCTTGCTCATGTCGAAGTAGCGCAACGCCTGCCAGGCGCCGAGCGCGGTGACCACCAGGCTGAAGGCGGCGGTCGCCGAGATCGACGCCAGCCACGACCAGCCCATGCGCTGCAGCAAGGCGATCATCGCGCCCATCAGCAGCATCCATGCCGAGGCGCCGAACGCCACCGACACGGTCAGCCACACCAAGGCCCGCGCCAGCGCGGCGCGGGCCAGGGCAAAGTCCGCGGCCACCAGCTTGCGCAGCGCGCGGCCGGTGTCCAGGGTGGCGGTCAGCCCTTCGCGTCCGGCCGTGCCGAGCGCGCGGAAGGAGTCCTCCAGCGACGGTGCGGCCGCGGCGTCCGCCGCGGCGCCGTCGGCGCGGGCCTGCTCGTCGCTCACGCGCGGCTTACTTGTCGCCGCCGCTGCGCGCCAGCTTGGCGATGATCCAGCCGGTGGCGAAGGCCACGCCGAACGAGGCTAGCGGGCGCTCGCGGATCAGTTCGGCAGCGCTGTCGATCAGGTCGCGGCCCTTGTCCAGCAGCACGTCCACCTGCTCCTTCGCCGCCGCGCCGCCGAACTCGGCGGCCGCCAATCCGGACAGGGCGCTGTCGGACAGCTCGGCCTTGACGTTGGCCTTGCCCAGCTTCAGTTCCTCGCCGGCGGCACCGGCAGCGCCCTTGATTGCGTCGCCGGCATAGCTGGCCGCGGACTTCAGGTGCGCGCCGGCTTCGCTCAGGTTGTCCTTGAGGTTCTCGGTATTGGTCGGGCTGGCATTCATGGGCATGTCTCCTCTGGGGTTTGGGGGCCTGCCGTCCGCCATTGCGGACGCTGCGCAGAACGGGGGCGACACCAATACCATCGGTGGGGTGTACGGGGTGTTAGCTCGTCGCCACAGGCGATGGGCCATAGTGTCGGCGTTCGCTGGCGCGCCGCCAAGAGCGGCAAACAAAACGACTGCGTAGCTACCAGGTGGGCGCGGACGGTGCTCGGAATCCTCATGTACCACTCGTACACTGCGGTTCCTCCGCGCCGCCCGCACCCACCTGGCGGCTGCTCGCGACGTTCTGTCAGCCACTCTAAAGTCCCGGAGGAACTGCAATGCACGCCTACGGCAACCGAAGCGGCCATGCCGGGGTGGTGGCCTACGACAGCGGCCCGGACTGGATCGTGCTGCGTTTTGCCGATGGCGCCACCTACCGTTACGACCGCCAGCATCCCGGCCTGCTCCACGTCATGGAGATGCAGCGCCTGGCGGCCGGCGGGCGCGGCCTCACCACCTACCTCAACCAGCACGTGCGCGACGACTACGCCGCGCGCCTGGACTGAGTGCCGTGGCTTACTGCATGACCAAGTCGGCCTGCGCGCCGCCGCGGACCACGCGCAGCACCAGCTGCGCCGGCTTGCGCGCGAAATTGGCGCGGTAGCTGGCCAAGTCGGCGAACTCGCCGACCGAGGCGGCCACCACGATGTCGCCGCCGGCCAGGCCGTTGCGCGCCGCGCGGCTGCCGCGCGCCACGTTGCCAATCAACACGCCGGAGATGCCGGACTGGCGCAGCGATTCGGGCAGGTCGGTGAAGGTGGCGCCGCTCAGCCGCGGGTCCAGCGACTCGCCGCTGACCGCGCGTGGCTGTTCCTTGAGCGTGGTCTTGAGCTGCAGCGGCTTGCCATCGCGGCGTACGTCCAGGGTCACGGTGCTGCCCACCGGCTGCAGGCCCTCGTAGTTGTGCAGCGCCTCGGCGCTGTCCAGGCGCTCGCCGTTGGCGCCGGTGATCACGTCGCCCGGCTGCAGCCCGGCGGCCGCGGCCGACGAGCCGGCCAGCACCCGCGTCACCAGCGCGCCGCGCGGCGCCGACAGGCCCAGGCCCTGTGCCATCTGCGTGGTCAGGTTCTGCGTCTCGATGCCGAAGGTGCCGCGGATCATCACCCCGTTGTTCTTGATCAACTGGTCGACCACCGCGCGCGCCAGGTTCGACGGGATCGCCAGGCCCAGGCCGATGTTGCCGGCCATGCTGCCCTGCGGGTTGAAGCTGGCGGTGTTGATGCCGACCAGTTCGCCGCGCAGGTCCACCAGCGCGCCGCCGGAGTTGCCCGGGTTGATCGAGGCGTCGGTCTGGATGAAGTTCTGGTAGCCCAGGCCGCGGATGCCGTTGCGGCCCATCGCCGAGACGATGCCGGAGGTGACGGTCTGGGTGAAGCCGAACGGATTGCCGATGGCCGCGACGAAATCGCCCACGCGCAGCTTGTCGCTGTCGCCCAGGCGGATCTCGGTGAGGTTGTCGGCCTTGATCCGGATCAGCGCGATGTCGGTGTCCGCGTCCGAGCCCATGAACTCGGCCTTGAAGCTGCGCCCGTCGGCCAGGGTCACCTGCACGTCGTCGGCGTTCTCCACCACGTGGTGATTGGTCAGCACGTAGCCGTTCTTCGCGTCGATGATCACGCCCGAACCGAGCGACTCGTTGATGCGCTCCTGCGGAATGTCCGGGAACAGGCGGCGCAGGATCGGGTCGTTGAAGAACGGATTGCGCACCCGCACCACCTGCTTGGTGTTGATGCTCACCACCGCCGGCATCACCTTCTGCAGCATCGGCGCCAGCGATGGCAACGGTTCGCCGGCCACCGAGGAGGGCAGGCGCGCGGCCCCGGACAGCGGCGGCGCCGCCGCGACCGGCGCGGCCTCGGCGCGGTTGTCCAGTTGCGCATTGATCGCGGTGGCGGCGAAACCGCCGAAGGCAGCGGCGGCGGTCAGGGTCAGCAGCGTGGGCAGCGGTCGCATGGGTGGGTTTCCGGGGAGCGCGGGAGACGTGGGGCAGATGGGCGCGCGTGCGCGTAAATCAAGATGAACGCGCGGCGTTTAACCGCCAGTGAAAGCGGTCCGGTACCGCTTGCGCAAGGCTGCGCCGAGGCCCCGCACGCGCCGCGCATCGAGGGTGCGTGACCGCCGCGCGATGACGTTGACAGTGAGCCTGCCCGGCGTTAGCGTTCACGCTGCCGCAGCCACTACATGTAGCGGTATCGCATCGGTACAGCACTAGACGTAGGGTTTTCTTCACCGGGACTTCACATCCAGGGGCGCGCTCGGCGGTGCATGGCGGGACGGAGACAGGGAAGGTCACGAATTCAGGGGAATGTCGATCGGTCGAGGGCAGCCGCCGCGTGCGCTGCCGCGATCGTCTCTGCCGTGCAGCGCAAGTGCGATATAGACAAGACTCACGGCGGATGACCACCCATCCGCCCCATCGGGACAGGTTCGAGGAGAACACAGCAGAATGAGTACGGTGCGCCTGGAAGTCGTCCAGACCGGATCCAAGCACGACCCCATCCCGATGCAGCCGGCGTCGCAGGACATCTGGGACAAGAAGTATCGGCTCAAGACCAAGCAGGGCGAGCCGCTGGATGCCGACATCGACGGGACCTACCTGCGCGTGGCCCGTGCGCTGGCCGACGCCGAGGTCGGCGAGGAGCAGCGTGCCTACTGGTTCGAACGTTTCGCCTGGGCGCTGCGCCGCGGCGCGATCCCGGCCGGGCGCATCACCTCCAATGCCGGCGCGCAGGAACACAAGCCGGCCACCAGCACGATCAACTGCACCGTGTCCGGCACCATCACCGACTCGATGGACGGCATCCTTGAGAAGGTCCACGAGGCCGGGTTGACCCTCAAGGCCGGCTGCGGCATCGGCTACGAGTTCAGCACGCTGCGCCCGCGCGGCGCGCTCGTGGCCGGCGCCGGCGCCTACACCTCCGGGCCGATGTCGTTCATGGATATCTTCGACAAGATGTGCTTCACCGTGTCCTCGGCCGGTGGCCGCCGCGGCGCGCAGATGGGCACCTTCGACGTGTCCCACCCGGACGTGAAGGACTTCATCCGCGCCAAGCGCGAGGACGGGCGCCTGCGCCAGTTCAACCTGTCGCTGCTGATCACCGACGGCTTCATGCAGGCGGTGGAGCAGGACGCCGACTGGCCGCTGGTGTTCCCGGTGAACCGCAAGGAAGAGGGCGACATCGACCTGGCCGACGCCAGCGCGGTGGTGTGGCGCGACTGGCCCACGCACACCGACTACATCGTGCGCGACGATGGCCTGGTCGCGTGCAAGGTGTACGGGCACATCCGCGCCCGCCACCTGTGGGACATGATCATGGTCTCCACCTACGACTACGCCGAGCCGGGCTTCATCCTGATCGACCGCGTCAACGAAATGAACAACAACTGGTGGTGCGAGAACATCCGCGCGACCAACCCGTGTGGCGAGCAGCCGCTGCCGCCGTACGGCGCCTGCCTGCTCGGCTCGATCAACCTCACCACCTTCGTGCGCGAGCCGTTCACCGAGCGCGCCCGCTTCGACTGGGAGGAATACAAGGAAGTGGTGCGGGTGTTCACCCGCATGCTCGACAACGTGGTCGAGGTCAACGGCCTGCCGCTGCAGCAGCAGCGCGACGAGATCATGCGCAAGCGCCGCCATGGCATGGGCTTCCTCGGCCTGGGTTCGACCATGACCATGCTGCGCATGAAGTACGGCAGCGCCGCCTCGTGCGAGTTCACCGAGTCCATCGCCCGCGAGATGGCCGTGGCCGGCTGGGAGACTGCGTTGTCGCTGGCCAAGGAGAAGGGCCCGGCGCCGATCATGCAGGAGACCTTCGAGGTCACCGCGGCGATGCTGCGGCAGCGCCCGGAGATGGCCCGCGACGGCTGGCGCGTCGGTGAGCGTATCGAGGGCCGGCTGCTGCACGCCAAGTACAGCCGCTACATGCAGCGCATCGCCGAGGTGGCGCCGGCGCTGGTCGAGGAACTGGCCGAAGTGGGCGCGCGCTTCACCCACCACAGCTCCATCGCCCCCACCGGCACCATCTCGCTGAGCCTGGCCAACAATGCCTCCAACGGCATCGAGCCGAGCTTCGCCCACCACTACAGCCGCAACGTGATCCGCGAGGGCAAGAAGAGCAAGGAGAAGGTGGACGTGTTCTCCTTCGAGCTGCTGGCCTACCGCCACCTGGTCAACGCCAAGGCGATGCCGTTCGCCGAGGACGCCGCCGCGCGCCTGCCGGACTACTTCATCGCCGCCGACGACATCCACCCCAAGGAACACGTGGACGTGCAGGCCGCCGCGCAGAAGTGGGTGGACAGCTCCATCTCCAAGACCGCCAACGTCCCCACCGACTATCCCTACGAGCAGTTCAAGGACATCTACCGCTACGCCCACCAGCAGGGGCTGAAGGGCTGCACCACGTTCCGCTTCAACCCGGCCGCCTTCCAGGGCGTGCTGGTGAAGGAAGCGGACCTGGAGAACACCACCTACCGTTTCGAGCTGGAAGACGGCAGCGTGGTCGAGGTCAAGGGCAACGAACAGATCGAATACGACGGCGAGATGCACACCGCCGCCAACCTGTTCGATGCCCTGAAAGAAGGGTATTACGGCAAGTTCTGACGCCGTCCCGTCTCCCCTTTCGCGCCGGCGGAGGGGAGGGCGGCGGTGGGAGCCTTGGAACGCGGCGCGCCGCACTTCCCCAACGCTTCCCCACCGTCCGCCGCGTGTCGCCGTTTCCGGCTCCCCGCTTCGCTGCAATCGGTATAGCATCGCCCGCGTTACATAAACACTGACACCCTGAGGAGGGTTTTATGAGCAATGGCAACGGAGTAACGGCGACGCTGACGCAGGTCGCCGAGAACGTGAAAGAAACCGCCACCAACGTGGGCGAGACCATCGCCGCCACCGCCAGCGAGGCTGTCGCCAGCGTCAAGCAGACCGCCGAGAACGTGCAGAAGCGCGTGCAGGACCAGGTCGCCAAGACCCGCAAGGCGGTGAATAAGGCCGAGAAGGCCGTGGCCAAGCGCGCCGAGAAGGCCGGCAAGGCGGTCAAGAAGACCGTCGCCAGCGCGCGCAAGAAGCTGGAAGCGGCCAAGGCCAGCGCCCAGGCCGAAGCGGCCGCGCTGACCAAGGGCGGCAAGAAGACCGCCAAGAAGGCGGCTGCGAAGAAGGCGCCGGCGAAGAAGGCCGCTGCCAAGAAGGCCGTTGCGAAAAAGGCCGTCGCCAAGAAGGCCCCGGCCAAGAAAGTGACCGCCAAGAAGGCCGCGCCGAAGAAGGCGGTCAAGAAGGTCGCCGCCAAGAAGGCCGTGACCAAGAAGTCGGTGATCGCCAAGAAGAGCGCAGTGAAGAAGGCCGTGGGCGCGCGCAAGGCCGTGGCCAAGAAGGCCGTGGGCAAGGCCGCAAAGGCGGTCAAGAAGAGCACCGCCAAGGTCGCCAAGAAGAGCGCCGCGGTGAAGAAGACCGCCGTGCGCAAGGCTGCCGGCAAGAAGGCCGCGGCCACCCGCGTCAAGAAGTAAGCCGTCCCGTCGCACCCTCTCTCCCGTGCGCGGGAGAGAGGCCGGGCCCACGCCCGTCCCGCTCCGCATTCCAGGAACGCACGCCTCATGGCCATCAAGATCGACCAGAAAATCAAGGGCTACGCCGTCGTCACTCCCGAGGACAAGGCGCGCGACGCCGCCGCCGCGGTGCCCGCCTCGTCGATCGACCGTGCCACCGCCGAGGCCGAAGCGCCCGCCGACAACATCATCCACATGCACGAGCGCATCGAGCGCCCGGACGTGCTGATCGGCAGCACCTACAAGATCAAGTCGCCGTTGGTGGAACACGCCATGTACGTGACCCTCAACGACATCGTGCTCAACGCCGGCACCGAGCACGAACTGCGCCGCCCGTTCGAAATCTTCGTCAACTCCAAGTCCATGGAGCATTTCCAGTGGATCGTGGCGCTGACCCGCATCATGTCCGCCGTGTTCCGCAAGGGCGGCGACGTCACCTTCCTGGTCGACGAGATGAAGGCCGTGTTCGACCCCAAGGGCGGCTACTTCAAGGCCGGTGGCGTGTACATGCCGTCGCTGGTCGCCGAACTGGGCAGCATCGTCGAAGAGCACATGAAGTCGATCGGTCTGCTGCACGACCCGGAAATGAGCGACCACCAGCGCGCACTGATCGCCGAGAAGCGCAAGCAGTACGAAGAACGCTCAAAAAAAAACAGTGAAGTGAAGCCGGCTGTTCCTTCTCCTTCGGGAGAAGGTGCCCGCAGGGCGGATGAGGGTACGGCCTCCAGGGATTCCACCGCCGACCACGAAGAGGACATCGCCGTCACCGGCGACGGCGCGAGTTTCCCGCCGTCGGCTACGATGTGCCACAAGTGCAATACCAAGGCGTTGGTCATCATGGATGGATGTGCGACTTGTTTGAATTGTGGTTATTCGAAGTGCGGGTGAGTGCTGGGATTGGGTGAGCGGCTAGCTCCATGTAGCCCGAACTGCTCCCTCGGGATAAATGTCATCTTGAGGCTCTCGTAGAGTTCCTTGTCCTGGCTGCCGCCCTTCTCAGCAGCCAATTGCCCCCAGCGCAAGGTCTCTGGTCCATTGTCGTGCAAGACGCAATCCAGGTAATAGTCGCGCATCCCTCTGATTGCCGAAAGGTCGCCGCTTTCGGCCTTCGCGCGGCTGGAATCAACATCAAAACTCCTGCAGCTTCCGTCTCCTGAAACGGGGGCTGCATCGACTTTGTGATCGTTTCTGCCGCAGGAAACCAAAAGAGCCAGGCAACCTAAAAGCAAAAATTTCGACATTGCGATCCTGTACTCCATATTTACCTAGGCCGTCAGTCCGAAGGGCTAAAATGCTGTATTTTTTTTCATATGGAGTGGCGTGCGGACCATGACGATGATCTTCAATTGGCGCTCATGGTCCAAATCCGACCGACATTGCGGTCACTTTATCGCCATTTAAGAAAAAGCAGATGTTTGAACCTCCTTCGGAGAATCCGCAAACGCGTTCGAATTCGTGCCCCCTGATTTTCTCTTTCGTTGTATCCATTGTGCCATAATCTTGAGCCGCTTTGATTGCCTTGGAGGTGGATTCGCCGATCGCCACGCCTTTCAGTTTCAGTCCTTCCAGGATTTCTATCGTTCGAGGTGCAGTTTTATCCGTATTGTCTGATGAGATGCGAATCTCATCGACCGTTCTAAACTGCGATGCGACGTCAGGATTAGATGTGATTACTACTTCCATCCCTGTGACTGTATCTCGATAAGTTCTTCGAATCAGGCCGGCACTATCGACCGTTTTGTTACCTTCGCCATAACGGTGAATGACATCAGATTCCTTATACGCATTCGGGATGTAAGCACCATCATGGAAAACTTTGGATACATAATCCAAATTTGATTGCCTTGCTTCCAAATTGAAGATGGCTGTGCACATGCTAACCAGAATGATACATCCGCATTTATTCATGTCATTGCGCGCACTTTTGAGGAAGGGGCGGTCTTGGGTCTTTCTAATTGAGTCGGTAGCGCCATGGGAGCACTGGCCCAGAATAGTAGATTGAGCGCCAAGGCGGTAACGTTATTATCTGGATCTCGGGGAGTTTTTAAGGTGGGCGAGTTGCGTGTTTAATGGGGGAGTAGCGCCATGAGAAAGCTGGTTCTTCGACCACTTGAGTAAGCGTCTCAATATCGAGAAAGTCCCGTGCAAAATTAGGAGTTCTTCGCAGCCGTCACTTCCTGCAAACCAAAAAAGGCTTCTTTTTAAAAATGATCGTCTAGTTGCACGCTCTTTTTCAGCTTATCAATCGCGCTGCAATCAGGGGTCGGTCCATTTGCTGGGAAAGAGTAAATCTCTTGGTCTTTATTTAACCGATTCAGCGCCCACCAAACACGCCCTCCCTCCGCGCGGAAGCGAACATCGCTTTCATTCCCAACCTTGGCGACGAGTAGATCACTTTTGTCTTCTGCATATTGGAGGTCAAGCGCCTGCAAGTTCCATACACAGTCTTCTCGCTGACCGAGCAGTCTCATTCATTAGTACGGGAAAAACAAAAACCAATTAGATTATTTTAACGGCAATGATGCGGCGATTAATTCTCGCCACGAGACCTATATGCATATAGTCTCGCCATGACGAAATATCCGAAATCAGCCAGCTCCTTTTCATCAAAAGACAATCCATCGAAATCATCGGCGGAAATATCCTTATTTGTTACGTGTTCCTTTTTCTTCCAAACTTCGTCGGGTCCGCCGTTATTGACGACATCATCCAGATCCACTCGAAGCGAGCCATTATTATCAATAATTGAAATCAACAACGCTCGACGGCTTTTCACGTTTTTTGAATTATCCATTACATTCCCCAAGGTGGTAAAGGCGCGTCGATCCCTTCATCGCGTCCACTCAAGCAGTTTCCATAGCGAAGCATTGCCTGGCGTTCACATATCGCGTAGGAGGACTTTCCTCCGCGTCGTCCAAGAGCTTTGCAAGTCGTCAGATCTCGATGTAGGTTTTCCTCACAAACGCTTTCTCTGTCCTCGGGTTCATCTGGACACATTGCATTGCCGATCGCATGTCCGGTGACACCACCAACGATGGAGCCAAGTGCTCCTCCAGCAGGACTAACGGCCATTGCTCCGCCCGCTGCACATGCCGCGGCGCCTGGGCCTGCTGGAGCACATACAAATCCACCGCCAATCGCCCCAGCAACACCACTGCCATAGTAACCAACAACCCCCCCGCAGACAGCACCAGCAGTCGTATATCTAGCCAAGCACGCTTGGTCCTTCTCAAGCCCCATATGATCAGAAAAAATCAATGGGCTGGATTCAACATATGTCCAAGTGCTGATGCCGCCGCTCAGTCCGATCGGATCGCTCTGCCCATATCGCCCAGTGCTCGCGTCGTAGTCCCGGAAATAGTTCTGGTTAAGCCCCGTTGCGCTGTCGTACCGCTGCCCCGGGAACCGCAGGTTGAACACGAACGTGGTGCCGTCGTTGTCCGGGTCTTGATTCGGTGGTGTGTTGCCGAATGCCTCGCCCTTGATATCCCAGGTCCAGATCGCAACATCGCGCGCAGGGTCGATCACCGCCCGTGGCGCACCCAGATGGTCTGGCTGCACGAAGTTCAGTGTCGTCCCCGCCAACACCCCCACTGGCAGGTCATCGAGCCAGATCGCCTGCTGGAGGGCCTTGCCGTTGGTGTCGTAGTCGCCCATCCAGTGGCCGTCTTCATCGTAGACGGTGTAGGTGTTGGTGGTGCCGAGGAACCGGCGCACCTGCTCGCCCCGCTCGTTGTAGCGATACTCCATCGCCAACGTGCCGCTGCGCATGGCTTGGCTCAGCCGCCCCGTCGCGTCGTAGGCGAAGGTGCGCGCCGAGCCATCGATGGCCGTGGTGTTGCCCATAGCGTCGTAGCTGCGGGCTACGCCGGCCACGCTGGCCAGGCGGTGGCTGTCGGTTGGATAGGTGTAGGTCTGGCTGGCGCCGTTGACCTGGGCGCTGAGGCGATTGCCAGTGGCGTCGTAGCTGTAGCCGTCGATCACCGTGCCGGTCGCGCCGTCCTTGAAGGCGTTCAGCCGATTCAGATTGTCGTAGCCCAACTTCACCACGGGTGCGGTGTTGCCAGGCGCGGTTAATGCAGTGAGGTTGCCCGCCGGGTCGAAGCCGAACCCGATGTTGAGGCCATCCTTACGACCGTCCTGGATCGCCAGTGGGCGGTAGTTCTTGTCCAGCACACGCTGCAACGGCCGGCCGTTGCCATAGGCCCAGCCAGCGCTGGGGCCGAACGGGTAATAGGTCGCGCCGCTCAGCAGTTTTTGACGCGTGCCGCCGGCAGGTGTGACGCCCACTTCCGTTGTTTGTCCCAGCACATTGCGCACATAGTCCACCACCGCGCCGTCTGGATAGGTGAATTGGCTGAGGCGGCCACCCTTGGTGTAGGCATAGCGCAGCGCGAACGCCTTGCCGTTGATGGTCTGCACCTCGCGCACGACGCGTCCGAACCGGTCATAGCAATACTGGGTCGTGCCACTGCCGTCCTGCAGACTGCTCAAGCGGCCCAGCGCGAAGGTTTCGCCGGCCGCGCACACGTTCTGGCTGGCGTCGTAGGTGTAGGTGGCGATCAGCGCCTTGTCGGCATAGGTGGTCTTGGTCAGGCGCCCCAGCGCATCGTAGAGGTAGCTGGTCTTGGTGCCGCGCGCATCGGTCTGCGTGACCATGCTGCCGGCACTGTTGTAGGTGTAGCTGGTCACGCCCGTGTCGGGGCTGGTCAGTTTCAGCAGATCGCCCAGACCGTTGTATTGGTAGACCGTCGCCAGACCCTTGGGATCGGTGACCTTGGCGATGCGGTCCAGCGCGTCGTAGTCGAACTGGGTCTTGGCCGCGATGCCGCCGACATCCTGTGTGGTCTGCTTGACCCGGTTAAGCGGATCGTAGTCGGCCTGGGTCTTGTGCTTGAGCGCGTCGGTGACCAGCTGCACGTTGCCGTTGTCGTCGTAGCTGAAGTCGGTCGGATCGGCTTCGGCCGTGGCCTGCGTCGCCAACTGGCCAATGCGGTTGTAGAGACGCGACAGCGTGTGCGTCAGCGTACCCGACGCGTCCTTGATGTCTTCCTTGGCCCGGTTGCCCGACGGATCCAACGTGTAGTGGATGGTATTGCCCGCGCCGTCGGTCACGTCGGTCAAGCGATGCGCGGCGTCGTAACCGTAGGTGACGAACGTGCCGTCGGGATCGGTCACCTTTTTGACGTTCCCTACTTCGTCGTAGGCCACGACCGTGGTTTGGTCCTGATCGGATGGTGCGCCATCCGCGTTAGCGCGCAAGGTGCTCGAGGCCGTCCAACCGCGCGGCGTGTAGGTGAGGTCGTGAATCAGGCCATTGGCGTCCTGGGTGCGTGTCGGGCGGCCATTGCGGTCGTAGGCCACATAGGTGGTGGCCCGGCCCAGCGCATCGATGACCTGATACAGATCCCCAGCGCGGTGGCAGGCGCCACCGACAGTGGTGCAGCCGGATTCGTCGGCGGTCAGGTAGTAACGGTAGGTCGTGGTGTCCGCCACATCGGTGCGCGGCCCGTCCTGGCTCAGCACCAGCCCGATTTGTGGGCACTGCGTGCCGTCGATGGTATCGCAATAGCTGGTCAGCCACTGGCGCACGCCAGTCGGGGCGTTGGGCGTGCTGCCGCAGGTGTAGCTGGCGGCAGCGGACACGCTCGGATCGAGGTCGCAGCGTGCCGTCTGCTGGCCGCGCGCGTTGTAGGCCCATACCGTCTTGGCGGCTGTGGCGCCGGACGCATCGAGCACCGTGCGCGTCAGCGGCACGCGCAAGCCGGTGTTCCAGGTGATGTTCGTCGTGCGCTGCTGCGCAGTCCCCGACGCATCGATCTGCTGGGTCAGCAGGCCACCGGCCGTGTAGGTGGTCTTGGTCACCGTGCCCTTGAAGTCGGTCTTCGATGCCGGATACCCGTTGTCGTCGTAGGTCAGCGCCTTCCAGGGCTGATTGCATTGTTCACCGCACGGCACGCTGGCCCCGGTCGGCTTGAGCGAGCCGTAGCCGGTGTCCGTGTAGGTCAAAAAGGTCCTGAATCCCAGCGGCGAGGTCACCGCGGCCGGGGTGGCCCAGTTTGAGGTGGAAGCCGAATACTCGACCGAGATGGCATCGACGTTGCCGGCGAAGCTCGACGCAATCGCATCGCCACTGCTGGCATAGCGCGTGGTTTCGAAGCGCACGCCCTTCTCGTCGATGACGCCGGTCAGCGCGGTCGGCTGACTCTTGTTGGAGGTGAGCGAGGCCTCGTTGTAGACGTATTGGCGCGTCTTGCCGTCCGGATACCGCACGGAGGTCAGGTTGCCGATGCTGTCGTAGCCGTAGGTCAGCGTGCCGCCGTCGGGCAAGGTGACGGCGGCCAAGCGGTTGTTGCTGTCGTAAGCGAAGCTCAATGAGCGGCCACCCGCATCGGTAACGCGCTGCAGCAGGTTCGGTGGCGGCTTGGTGCCGGCGACCGGCGGCAGGTCGCTGTAGTCCAGGGTCAGCACGGTCTGGCCCATGCGATCGAACACCGAGCGCAGCAGGCCGGCAGTGTCGTAGAGCTCGGTCTGCTGGGTCGCCGCCACCGCCAGGGAGTAGCCTAGCAACACGCCGGCGCTGTCGCGGCGCTCGGTCAAGATATCGGCGATGTCCGGGTCCGGCGTCCACGCGCCATTGCTGGGGCGAAACCGTTCCACCACACCGTCAGGCCGTTGGACATCGATAAAGCTGCCGCCATTGGCGACGCCCGACAGCATCAGATCCAGTCGACGCTCGAAGGAGTGGCGCCACTGCTTGCCCAAGGTCACGGCGGTCACGAAGGTCTTGCTGTTGTAGAACCGGCGCAGGGTCAGCCAGGTCGGCGAGTCGTAGTCGGTGTCCTGGCGGAACATGTTGCCCGTGGACGTGTTGATGGGGTCGCCTTCGAAGGCGGTTCCCCGATGCACCCCGCCTTGCTTCAGCGCCGCATTGCCGCTGCTGCCATGCGGGCCGGTGTTGTCGCCGGCCTGGCCGAGCCCGCCGGTGCACCCGGTGTTGCAACTGCCCGTGTTCTTGACCGGTTGGCCTTCGCCCACAATCTTGTCGTTGGCGTAGACATCGCCCCACCAATGCCCGTTGGAATACACGCTCGCGGCCGCGAAGCCATCGCTGTAGGACACGGTAAAGACGGGCGGTTTTTCGCAGCCATTGGATTGGCACACCCGCATGGCGCCATCGATGACGAACTGCACCGCCTCGTTCACGGTGGCAAACGATTGCGAACCATTGCTGGAATCCCCGACATACGGCGGCCCATATTGCCGCTTCGGGGTGACCGCAATACTGGGGAAGGTCGCTAGCGCGCCGGCGAGCAGCAGTAGGGAGGCACCGCCGAAACGGCGGGCGGCACGAACGTGGGGGTTCGGCATAGCTTCGTCCTTGAGCATCGATTGAGTTGTAGTGCCGGTAGCCGCAGCGTGCAGCTCCTTGGCGGCGCCATCTTACTGGTCCTTGTTGCAAATTCTGAGACAGAGGTTGGATTTTTGTCTGATGCACTCCTTGCCTGGCGGCCAAGCGTCTAGCGGCCCACTATCGGCCTGGGCGCAATGCCTCGCAGCGATGCGATCATGCCGCCGGAGCAGGCCTACTGCCTTGCCTAAGGAGATCGCCGCCATGGATGCCGCCACACCGCCGCTGACGTTCGCGCTGCTGGAGCAGAAGATCGAGGCGATGCCGGAAGGACCGGTGTCCGCATTGTCGGCACCGCGTTGGCTCAGGGCGCTCAACACGGTGGGATGGGCGGGCGCCATGCTTGCCTTGCTGCCTTCGCTGTTGCTGGTCTGGATTGCGCCGCAGCACTGGATGGTGACGCTGTCGCAAGTCGGGCTGGTACTCACCGTCGCCTTTGTGCCTTATTTCCTACGCACGGTCCGGCTGCTTATCTACGAATTCTTCAACGCGCGCCGACAGTGGATCCTGCAGCACGATCATGACGTCGGCGAGCTGCGTCAGCTAGCTCAATGGTTGCTGGTCTATCCACGCGAAGAGCTGGAGGACCAATTGCGCTACGCGAAAATGGCGCAGGAACGCCTAGTTGCCAAGCTTGGCCTGTTCGTCGGCGGAGTGGATAAGCTGGGGCTGCTGCCTCTTTGCCTGTCGCTGCTCGTCGTCTTGCGTAACTGGCGCGATCTGCTGGCGTTGCCTGCGTGGCTTTCAGTTCTGGCGCTGTTCGCGGCGTTCCTGTGGATGATCAGTTGGCTAGGCGCCCAGTTCCGTTTGCGTCTACATCTATACGAAAGCGTGCTTGCTGCGTCGATAGCCAACGCCAGCTCTGCCAAGGTGGATGTACCGACCGAGACGGCATCGCCCATCTTGTCGCAGGGCCTGGCCACGGGTCGCATCACCGGCCTCGATGCCCTCGAAGCCCTGTACGGCAAACCCGCCAAGCGCGCGGTACGCAAGCAACTCGACCATCTGAATGCCGACTACCAAGCGTTCGTGCACGCGTCGCCGTTCGTGGTGCTGGCCTCGGCCGGCGCAGGAGGCCTGGACTGCTCGCCGCGCGGCGATGCGGCGGGGTTCGTGCAGGTGCTGGATGCGCGCACGCTGGCGCTGCCGGATCGGCCGGGCAACAACCGCGTCGATACCCTGCGCAATCTGTTGCAGGATCCGCGGCTGTCGCTGTTGTTCCTGATTCCCGGCATCGGCGAAACCTTGCGGGTGAACGGCCGTGCCGAGATCCGGGTCGATCCTGATCTGCTGGAGCGGTTCGCGGTCGGCGAGCGCTTGCCGCGCAGCGTGATCGTGGTGCACATCGAGGCCGCGTACTTCCACTGCACCAAGGCGATCGTGCGCTCGCAGCTGTGGGATCCGACGCGGCACCTGCCGCGCGATCGCCTGCCCAGCCCCGGCACCATGCACGCGCATCTGGCCGATGGCGCATTCGACGCCGAGGCCTACGACCGGGAATTGCCGCAGCGCACCCGCGACGCGCTGTACTAACGCGACCGGATCGGACGTGCGGGCGACGCGTGCGCAGCGCCTCGCCGCGGGGAACTGCATGCCGTCGGTCGATTCGGCTACTGATTTCTCCGGTCATGCCGCCCTGCTACGGTGCGCCACTTGGTGGAAAGGGCGACGACGCCCTTTTCGGAGCGCACAGCGAACAATAGGGGATGGTGGATGCGGGGACGTGGGGAGCCGTCAGGCGGGTGGGGTGAGTTGCTGCTGGTGATTGCAGTGGCGTTCGGGCTGCCGATCTATTGGAGTGCGCTGGCGGTGCTGGCGCCGGTGGTGGAGCCGTCGTTCTCCGACGCGAACCTGTGGGGCATGGTGTTCTACGAGCTGCTGGTGCTGGCGTTGTTGCTGCCGACGCTGTGGTTCCGCGGCTGGACGGCGCAGGCGCTGGGGCTGCAGTGGCAGGCGCGCGATCTCGGCGTTGGCCTGGCGCTGCTGGCCGCTTGCCTGGTGGCGACGTATCCGTTGAGCCTGTTGAACGACAGCGTGGCGGCCGAGGTGAATCCGTCGATGGACGCGATGGTGGCCGGGCCGCTGTCGGCAGGCGTGGTCGTGCTGGTCTCGCTGCTCAATCCGATCTTCGAAGAGGTGTTCGTGTGCGCCTACGTGATCCGCGCGCTGGAACGGCGGCACAGCCCGGCGTTCGCGGTGAACGTGAGCGTGGCGATCCGCGCGTCGTACCACCTGTACCAGGGGCCGGTCGGCGCCATCGGCATCGTGGTGGTGGGGCTGATCCTGGGTTGGTGGGTGGCGCGCACCGGGCGGCTGTGGCCGGCGATCGTGGCGCATGCGGCGCTGGATCTGTTGGGGCTGATGGCCTACGCCTGATGCGCTGGGCGCACCCGCACGCCGCTGGGCGCTGCGGTGATTGCACATGTCGGTGACGCGCGAGCGGGGAGGGGGTCACACCGAGCGAATGGCTGCCGTGCCCGATCGATCTGCGATCGCCGAGCCGCCTCGCCAGCTGAATGCGCAGTCCCTCGATCTCCGACACAGTCGCTGCCGTAGACAGCTCACTTTCTGAACAAGCCAGCGCTTTCGCCGTTGTTCGACTGGTCTTACAGTCGGACGACAAGGATGTGTCGCCCGCTGGACAAACGGGGGGATGTCCAGGGTTCCGCTGCTGCATCACGGCCGGCGCCACGCGCGGGCAAGCGGCGGGACCGCAACGCTTTCGGGGGAGAAGCGGGATGCTGTTGAGCGAGGGTGCACCAGAACCTCATCCGTTGTTCGAGCTGCTGTCGGGCGAGATCAGCGACCGCGAGTTGCGCCGCTGCCTGCGCGTGGTGCGCCTGCACCTGGGCATGGACGTGGCGTTCCTGTCGCGCTTCCGGGAAACCGACCGCGTACTGGATCACGTGGACGGGCCGCCCGATGGCCCCATCCACGAAGGCCAGATCCTGCCGTTCGCCGATGGCTACTGCATGGGCGTGGTCCGCGGCGAGTTGCCGCAGCTCATTCCGGACACCTCGTTGGTGCCGGCCGCGCGCTGCATTCCGGCGACGTGGCAGATCCCGATCGGCTCGCATATGAGCGTGCCGATCCAGGTGAATGGCCGGGTCTACGGCACGCTGTGCTGTTTCAGCTTTCTGCCCAGGCACGACCTGGGCGAGCGCGACATCGGCATGCTGCGTGCCTTCGCGGAAATCTTCGCGTTGCGCCTGCACGAGGTGGAGGCGCACAAGCTGGAACGGCAGGCGATGATCGACGAGATCGACGGTGCGCTGGCGGCAGGCGCGCCACGCATCGTGTTCCAGCCGATGTTCGCGCTGCAGGGACTGCGCCTGCATGGATTCGAGTGCCTGTCGCGCTTCGATGTCACGCCGCAGCGCGGGCCTGCACAGTGGTTCCAGCAGGCCGAACTGGCCGGCGTCGGCATCCGCCTGGAGTTGCATGTGCTGGCCAAGGCGCTGGCGTATCTGCGGCGGTTTCCCCCGCAGTACCGGCTCAGTGTGAACCTGTCGCCGGAATTGATGACGTCTGCGGCCTTGGCCGGCCTGCTCGGCGACGATACCGAGGTGGCGCGCCTGACCCTGGAGATCACCGAGCACGCCATCGTGCGCAACTACCAGGCACTGGCACAGGCGCTGGCGCCGCTGCGCGAACGCGGTGCGCAGGTGGCGGTGGACGATGCCGGTGCCGGCTACGCCAGCATGCGCCACATCCTGCAGTTGCAGCCGGACGTCATCAAGCTCGACATGAGCATCACCCAGTGCATCCATTCCGACCGCAACCGCCGTGCGCTGGCCAAGGGGCTGACCAACTTCGCCCATGAGATCGGCACGCAGGTGGTGGCCGAGGGCGTGGAGACGGCACAGGAGCTGGACGCGTTGCGCGAGTTGCAGGTCGACTTCGTCCAGGGCTATTTCCTGTCGCGGCCGCTGCACGAGGACGCGGCGCTGGCGCTGGCGTTGAAGGAGGTCGGTTAGCGCCGTTTCGGCGTCGCGCGGGCAGGTGAAGCACGCCTGGCGCGGTGGCGGGCGACGTTGGACTGCAAGCGTGCATACCGATGGGCACGTCCTGGCGCAGTTGCACCAGGGACGTGCGTTACGCCGCAGGATGCGATGGAGCTGACTCAAGGCTCCCGACGGACTGCACGAGGCGCGACCGTTCTGTGCAGGCCGTCGCCGGAGCAGGCGCCGACGCGGTGCCGCGCATCCGCGTGGCGATGCAGCGCGCGTCGATGCGTGATCACGGCCAACCGACGGCGTGCTGCAGGTAGCTCAGGTGGCCCGGCTGCAATTCGGTGACGAACACCGAGGTGAGGATGGGGTGCTGGCCCCAGACATGGCCGCACCGCGTATTGACCGGATTGACGCCCGCATCGCGCTGCGTGTACTGCACGGCCGGATTGCGTGGTGCGTTGAGGTTGTTGGCCAGGCCCAGCGCCCAGTGTTCCCATGTGTACCAATGATCGGAGGCCATGACGATGCTGTAGCGGGTGGGATGGGCGCTGATGGTCAGGCCGGCGGCGGTGATGCAGAGCCTGGCGAAGGCGCCGGTGCAGACGACCTGGGCGTCGTCGTCCAGGTCGATCAGCGCGTCCTGGAAATGCCGCTCGATCAGGTCCGCCTGCGCCGTCGCGGCGGGGATATGGAAGGTGGTGTCGACCCAGTCGCGAAAGCCGGGCCGCAGACCGACCAGCGCGCCGCTGGCATTGAGCTCCAGCGCCTGCTCGAAGATCGTCGGCGGCGTATTGGCGGCGTTGCCACCGTCGCCGCCGAACAGTGCCCACCCCCAGCATGGGGCATCCGGATAAGGGTCGACCCAAGTGGGGTCGAGTTCGGTACCTGCGTCGAGAGCGGGGCTGGCAAGGCCTTGCAGTTGTGCATCGGTCAGCACGGGCATGGGTGACTCCTGAGGAAGAGAAGACGACGGCCGTCTGTCGCGCGCGTCGGGCCGTGCGGCGTCGAGCCAGTCGATTGCCTAGACGTCGCGGGCACGCGTCTGTGAAGTGCATGCCGCCTGCGCGTCGCGCGGCAGGGACGGGCGGCGTTCACACCTCGCGCCGCGCGACGTCCTAGCACTCGGGAACCGTCCGAGGAGCCGATCGCATGCCGTCCACCGCGACCACCCTGCTGATGTTGCTGTCCTCGCTCAAGCCGGCGCGCGCGCCGCCGCGGGGCACGGCGTCCCCCAGCCCGACACACGCCACGCCAGGCGCTGCGGCGCCACCCACCAAGGAGAGCAAGATGCCCAGCGAATTCGATTTCCTGGAGAAGCACTACGACCGCACCGAGATTCCCGAAGTCGCCGCACAGGCGGCCAAGGAACGCTTTGGCAACTATCCTGGTGCACGGACCAGCACGGTGATCTACGGTATTCCCTGGCAGGAGCTGGTGGACAGCATCGTGCAGGCGGTCGACAACTATTCCTACGGCGCGATCTTCGATACGTCCGCGTTCGCGTATCTCAGCGAGTACAAGGGCAGGCCGCAGTGGAACATCGTGCTGACCGGGCTGCAGTACGTCAACGCAACGCTCAAGGTGGTCGGTGCCACGCCCACCTACACGATCGCCAGCTACAACAACGGCACGGTGGTGGTGACGGCCGAGGTCGCCGGCAACAATCCGCCGATGCTGGGCGAGATCGTGCACCTGCAGGCGGCGGTGGGCGGTTACGTGGAGACGCTGCAGTTGAAGAACTGAGTGCCTGCGCGTTCGAGCGGCCTGGGCGTGTCGCGCGGGAGGCCCAGGCCGGGCGCGATCCGGCCGACCGCCCAGGCCATTGCTGCGGCGAGGCGACATCGGCACTGGCTCGCCGCCGCGACGATGCCGCACACTTGCCGGCTCTGGTCGAAGGCAGGAACAGGCGATGGCACGGCGATACGGATGGAGCGCGATGCTGGTGTGGCTGGTGACGTTCGGCGCGGCAGCGGCCGGCCCGACGCCCGGTGAGTACGCCACCAAGGAAGGCTGGGGCAGCATGCGGGTCACCGACAAGGGCGGGGCGCGTCAGTTCGACCTGCTGTCGGTCGGTGCCAACGGCCACACCTGCACGTTGTCGGGCACGCTGCAGGGCGACAAGGCGGAGGTGAACGACGCCGGCGACGTGCCGTGCAAGCTCGCGTTCAAGCCGGTACAAGGCGGCTTCAACGTGGCCGCGCTGACCGAGGAGAGCTGCCGCGACTATTGCGGCATGCGTGCCAGCTTCGAGGGCGACTACCTGCGGCTGCCGGCCGGCTGCACCGCCGCGGCCAGCAGCCGGCGGCGCGAGGGGTATCTGCAGGACTATCGCGGCAAGCGCTATGCCCAGGCGTTGGCCGGCATGCAGGCGTTCGAAGGCGAGTGCGGCGGCTTCCTCAACTGGCTCGATCGCGACCGTTTCGCCAACGACCGTGCCATCACGTTGCTGCGCCTGGGCCGGCCGCAGGAGTGCCTGGCGGCGCTGGACGGCACCATGGCCGGCCGCAGTCACGACGAGGCCTCGTTCCAGGCGGAACTGGAAAAGCAGAGCACCATGCTGCCGCCCAGCGACTGGGACGCGTACCTGCCCATCGCCAAGTCCACCTGGTTCAACCGCAGGCTGTGCGAGGCGGCCAGGCACTGAGCGGGCGCGTGCGGCGGGTGCCGGCCAGGCACGCGCTGCCATGTGCCGCCTGCGTGTGGCGCACTGCGCGGCAGAGCCGGCGCGGGACGC
Organism: Xanthomonas sp. NCPPB 1128; assembly: GCF_001043115.1. Taxonomy (GTDB): domain Bacteria; phylum Pseudomonadota; class Gammaproteobacteria; order Xanthomonadales; family Xanthomonadaceae; genus Xanthomonas_A. The sequence continues at coordinate 119,212 of NZ_LFME01000004.1, forward strand.
GGCGCGATGGCATTGCCTGCGCCCGGCGTGCGGCGAGTGCGTGCAGCGGGGGCCGCAGGCTGCTGCCCACCGTGCGACCCGTCGCTGGCCACGGCATCGCCGGTTGCCGTCGCCGCGGGCCACTGCGCATACTTCCGGCGACCGACTGTGCATTGGAATGCCCTGGAGCAAGGATGATCGACCGACTGCGACGCCTGTTGTCCCGCACCTCGCCGAGCGGGCTCGATGCCACGCGCGATGCTGCAGGGTCCGAATCCGCGCCCGACACGCAACCGGGCCAGGCACTGCAGCAACTGTTGCTGCAGGTGCTGCAGCGCGAGGGGCATGCGGCAAGCTTGCACGACGATGCCGTCGAGCTCGGCAACGGCCTGCACCTGCTCACCGAACTGGTGGACCTGGCCGAACTGCGCAGCGGCGTGCGCACGGCCAGCTGCATTCGCGTGCATCACCGCAGCCTGTTCCCCGATGGCATCGTTGAGTTCCAGCACTCCATCGGCGAAGACACCGAAGCAAGCCTGGCCTCGGGCTTCACGACCTGGGCGCGCACCGATCTGGTGGCGTTGTCTGAGGCGGTGACGGCACCGGCCGATGCTCGCTGCATGACGCTGCAGATGGAGTTCCCTGCCACGGCCGAGGCGCAGACCGCGGTGCGGCGCACGGTAGTGCTGGGGCCGGTGGCGCACATGAACGGCGATGCGGCCCGGGCTGCGGCCGGCGACGACACGGAGCACGCGTTCTGCCCGTGCTGCCTGTTCACCAACAGCCTGGATGCCTTGATGCCGCTGCTGCAGCGCGATCGGCGCATGCTCGGGATCCGGCTGTTCGCCTCGCGCGATGCCGACGGCGAGGTCGCGGCCGACTGCCGGGTCAACGGCGAGGACTTTCCCGAGGGCGTGGCGTGCCTGCGCCGCTACGCCGAGACCTGGCCGGCGCTCGGCGCCATGGAGTTCCGCAAGCAGTACGCGGTGGTGCGCCTGCCGGAGCCAGTGGTGGCGGATACCACGCACTGAGGTGCCATCGCGCGCTGTCCGAGCGCAAGCCCATTGGTGTGCGGCGCCGGCCTAGGCCGCAGCGGCATCCGCTGGCGATGCCGGCAGCGCCGAGGCCACGATGCGGTGCAACTGTGCCGCCAGCGCCTTGCGGTCGCTGCCCGGCGCCACCGCGATCGGTGCGTGGAAGGTCACCCTGACCACCGCACCGGACAGGCGCAGGAACTGCGCGACGTGTGCGCCGGCCTGCATCTCGCCGTAGAAGGCATAGGCCTCGCGATCGCCACCCCGCGCGATGGGTTGACCGTCCACGCTGCGCACGTCCAGCGTGAATGGTTGCAGGGTCCATTGCCGCGCGCCCGGATCGGCACTGAGGAACAGCGAGAACAGGCTGGACTTGAACGGCGCCACCCACTCGCCGGAGGAGGTAGTGCCTTCGGCGAACAGCACCACGTCGTGATCCGGACGCAGTTGCGCGGCCACCGAGGCGGCCACCGCGGCCGCATCCTGGCGGCGCCGGCTGATGAACACGGTCTGCGCCAGCGCGCCGATGTGGCGCATACCCGGCCAGCGCTCCATGTCGTTCTTGGCGATGAAGCGCGCACGCAGCAGGCTGCCCAGCACCACGATGTCGAAGTGGGAGATGTGGTTGCCGACGAACAGCGTCCCGCCCGCCTCGCGCGGCGCGCCCACCACCTCGACGCGGAGGCCCAGGGCGCGCCGCAGGCAGCCGAACCACAGCCGCGGCAGCACGAACGCGCCGCGGCCGCGGGTGAAGCGCATCAGCAGCCACTGCGGCGGGATCAGCAGCAGGCTGGCGAGCACGCAGACGGCAACGCGGACGATGGTGCGCAGGCGGCCGACGAGGGCGCCTGCAGCGGGGCGGAGCGGAACGGCGGCGGGCATGGGCGAGGGGGGCTGGGGAGACGGTCGGCGCGCGCGGCGGCGCGCCCGCGGCGATGGTAGCCGAGGCCTGCGTCTTCGGCATTCATGACGTCGCGGTGCCGCGGTGCCGCGGTGCCGCGGTGGGGCGCGTGAGGATGCATCAGGGAATGTGCCGTGTCCGCGCACTTCCAGTCCCGATGCCGTTCCGGCGTTCACGTCGCCCCTTCGCCGCCGTCTTGGATCCCTGCCGTACCGGGGCGCCATGCCGGCCGCAGATCAGCCATCGCCCGATGGGCGTGGCGCCGGCGCCTGCGCATCGTGGCAGCGCCCGCCGCGGCGCCGTTCGCCGGTGGCGGCCATCCCGATCACTTCCAAGGAGCACGTCCATGTCCCGTCCGATCCACGCTGTCCTGCTTGCCGCGCTGCTGGTCTCCACCCAGGCGCAGGCGCAGAAGGCGCCGTCCGCCTGCGGCGCATTGCCCACCTACGTGCGCGAGGCCGCTCGTGACATGGCGTACTGCATCACCATGCCCAACCCGATCGCCGCCTGCGGTCCCACCCAGGTGGACGTGCAGGTGTTCGGCAATGCCGAAGGGCGTCTGCCGAAAGCCGGCAAAGGGCAGACCTACTACGAAGGCAAGGCGCGGCGCGACCCGGGCGGCCCGGCCGGCACCTATCGCCTGGTGTTCCTGGTCACCGACGGCAAGACCAAGTCGACGATCGCGCAGCGCTACTACTCGGCCGATCACTACACGACGTTCTGCGCGGTGCAGTGAGGGCGTCCGGCTGGCGCCGCCTGCGAATGGTCGGTGCCAGTCGATGCGGTGCGCCAGCGCGGCGCGTGAGTATGAGCACCGGGCGGCGGCGGTGCTTGTGCTTTGGCGGTGGCCGGTACCGATGGGGGGCGCGGCGTCGTTCGTCGCGGCTTAAGCGGCTCCTGCAAACGCAATGGTTTGCGATGAGTGTGCTGGATAGGTGGTGGAGGACTTCAATCTCGACGAGGGGTGAAGTCGATCGCCACTGGTGCTTCGTTCGTCGCGCTGAAGCGGGCCTCCAACAGCACTGGGAGGCGCATCCTGTAGGAGCGGCTTCAGCCGCGACGAGGCGTTACCGGTAGAGCCTACAAGGCAATGGGTGCCCTTCGATTCGCAGCAAAAGCCAACTGCCTGGGCTATCGGGAAGCCGCGCCCACGGCACGGTGGAGATTGCAGCGTCAGTGCCTGTCATCGGCCTGCTTGCAGTCCTCAGCCTGCGAGGTGGCGAACGACGCCAGGATCCACGCACCTGTGGGGCGTGCCTCGACGCCGTAGCGCCACGACTGGCGCACGCTGTCTGCGCAACTGGTAATGGCGATGCTATCGCCGGTCGAGCCGTTGGCCGGCAGTGGCAGGGGCGCAGGAAGCCGCTCGCTGGCGGGTGGCAGCGCTCGCGCGTAGGTCAGGACGATGGGGCCGAGCTGGTCGAGATTGCCCATGCGCGCGCCATCGCTACGCGTACGGTGCTGCACCAGCCAGTCGCGCACCTGCCGCCACTCCGGCGTGCCTGCGGCGTAGGTGCTGGTGCTCGACACACGCAGGCTATCCGGCGCGTTCGGCGCAGCGTAGGCCGCCAGCGGCAGCAGGGCGAGCAGCAGGGGGGCAATGCCCCATCGCGCATGCCGAGCGCGCGTCCGTCCGTTTCCGACCGCAACATCGCAGCGCCTGTGCATCCGCCCGCTCCCTGTGGTTGCCGATGGCGCGACGATAGCACCATCGGCGGCCACGTTTTCCCGCGTGGTGCGGACATGTCGTCGGCCGCGCTCGCGCTCAGCGCTTGCCGGGGCGATCGGCCAGCGACGCCTGCAGCGCGGTGGCCAATGCGGCATCGCCGCTGACCAGCGCGCTCCAGCGCAGTTCCAGGCCCTTGCGCCGGCCTTTCTCGGTGAGTTTCAGGCCGTCCGGGTCCAAGGTCAGGGTGTAGTGCACGCCGTCGATCTCGAGTTCGCGGCGCAGGGGTTTGTCGAGCGGAGTCATGCGGCGGCTCCCGTTTTCACGATGCGGCGAGGGTAGCCGGGCGAAGGTGATGGCAGGTTCTGCAGGCGCGCCGGATGAAAACGCTCAAGATCGCCACCTACAACGTCAACGGCATCCGCAGCCGCTTGCCGCAGTTGCTGCAGTGGCTGCAGCGCGAGGCGCCGGACATTGTCGGCCTGCAGGAGCTCAAGAGCGTGGATGCGGGTTTTCCGCTCGCCGAGCTGCATGCCGCCGGCTACGGCGCGGTGTGGATGGGGCAGTCGAGCTGGAACGGCGTGGCGCTGCTGGCCAAGGGCTGCGACCCGGTCGAGAGCCGGCGCGGCCTGCCTGGCGATCCGCGCGACACCCAGAGCCGCTACATCGAGGCGATGGCGCACGGCGTGCTGGTCGGCTGCCTGTACCTGCCCAACGGCAATCCGCGCCCGGGTCCCAAATTCGACTACAAGCTGGACTGGTTCGCGCGCCTGCAGCGGCATGCGCAGCAGCTGGTGGCGCTGCCGCATCCGGTGGCCCTGATCGGCGACTTCAACGTGGTGCCCACCGATGCGGACATCTACAACCCGGCCTCGTGGCGACGCGACGCGTTGCTGCAGCCGGAGAGCCGCCAGGCCTATGCCGAACTGCTGGCGCAGGGCTGGACCGACAGCCTGCGCGAGGTGCACGGCGAACGCCGCGTGTACACGTTCTGGGATTATTTTCGCCAGCACTGGCAACGCGATGCCGGGCTGCGCATCGACCACCTACTGCTGAATCCGCCGCTGGCCGCGCGTCTGCGCGACGCCGGCGTGGATCGCTGGGTGCGCGACCTGCCGCATGCCAGCGACCATGCGCCGACCTGGGTCGTGCTGGGCGTGGTGTCGGCCCGCGGTGCAGCCGCGGCGTCGCTCAAGCCGAGGCGCGGCGACGGGGACGTTGGAGGAAAAACGAAGGGCGGTAAGGCGACGAAGACCACACGCCCCTCCGCGTCTGGCACTCCGTCGCGGGCGGCGAAAGCCGCAGTGCGGACCAGGGGCAAGACGACGGCCAGGGCCGCGGCGAAATCGACGACGCCAGCGCAGGCAACGAAGAAGCGAAGCGCAACAAAGACGACGTCGGCGAAGACTCCGAAAGCGAACACGCCGAAAGCGCGCAAGCCGCGCGCTGCGGCCGAGGTGCCGCCGACGCCCCCGCGCGGCAAGGCGCGCCGGAAACCACCCCTTCTCCCGCCGGGAGAAGATGGCGCGTAGCGCCGGATGAGGGTATGGCGGAAGCGTGGAAGGGGCCGATCCCGTGCTGCCGCCGCGTCCCGGTGACTTGTCTTACTTCAACATCTCGGTGAAGGCGCGATCGGCCTCGATCACGTCCGGCAGCGCGTCGAACAGCGCGTCCAGGTCCACATCGTCCATCAGTGGGCCCGTCACCGCCTGCCGCGCCTGGTCGTTGGCGCTGCCGTGGCGCTCCAGCGCGTCGGCGACCAGCGCGGCCTGGGCAACGAGCTTGGGCATCGGCTCGCCTTCCGGCGCCTGCAGCGGCCGCGCCTGGAAGGCGATGGCGGTCTGGATCACCTGCGGCAGCTGCCAGCGCCGCGCCAGCTCGGCGCCCACTTCCGGATAGCCGAAGCCCAGTTGCACGGTCTCGTCGGCGGCGCGGCCGCTGGAGGAGGCGTCCGGGTGCAGTTGCGCGGCGTAGTCGGGCGCGCCGGTCTGGATCAGCAATTCACCGATGTTGTGCATCATGCCGCAGGTGAACGCGGTCTCCGCGTCCAGTCCCTTCTGCCGCGCCAGCAGCCGGCACACGCCGGCCACTTCGAAGCTGTGCAGCCAGAACGCGCGCAGGTCGAAATGCGCCGGGGCATGGAACGCGCCGGTCACCGAGGAGGCCAGCACCAGGGTGCGCAAGGTGTTGAAGCCCAGGCGCAGCGCCGCGTCTTCCACCGTGGTGGAATCGCGCGCGCCACGGAAGCGCGCCGAATTGGCCAGCCGCAGCACCTTGGCCGCGATCACCGGGTCCCGCTCGATGTTGCGCGCCACCGCGTCCAGGCTGGTGCCCGGCGCATCGAACTGCAGGATCAGGTCCTGCGCCACCTGGGGAATGGTCGGCAGGGTGTGCAACTGGTCGAACAGCGCCTCTAGCTTCATGGGGACCCTCGGAACGGAACGGGAGGCGGGCAGGGCCGGCAGCCGGCCGCGCCGCCACGGTGGCGGAATGCGCGCATCCTACCGATTCGCGATGGCCGGCGTGTGGATGGCCGGCGTCGCGGCGACGGCCGCGCCCTGCTGCAGCGGTGCGCGCGGCTCAGCCGGCGGCGCGCACGCGCAGGGTCAGGCCCTTGAGGAAGTTGCGCAGCAACTGGTCGCCGCACAGGCGGAAATTCTTGTGTTCCGGCTGCCGGAACAGCGCCGACAGTTCCGGCTTGGACACCGGGAAACCGGCGGCGTCGAAGATCTGGTGCATGTCCACGTCCTTGAGCTGGAACGCCACGCGCAGCTTCTTCAGCACCACGTTGTTGGTGATGCGCGCTTCCACCGGGCGCGGCGGCAGGCTGTCGTCGCGGCCGCGGTAGTGGAACACCAGCCCGTCCAGCACGTGCGCCAGCACCGCGTCGCTGCATGCGACGAAGCCGTCTTCGTCTTCCTTCTTCAGCCATGCCGGGATCTGCGCCTTGTCGATCGGGAATGCCGGATCGGCGAGGTGCGCCAGATCGACGAGCTTCTGGTCGCTCAGGTCGAGCATGTAGCGGATGGAGCGCAGGATGTCGTTGTTGAGCATGGCAGGTGCGGGAGTGCCGGCAGGCCCGGCGAGGGCGGCTAGTCTAGGGCCTGTCACCCATTCCCGGGTAGGCCGCGTTGGCGCTGCAAGGCCGTCAGGTTTGCGTCGCGTGGCGCAGGCCTGACTGGCCGTCAGGTCAAGCCGCGCGGCGCGAAGATGGCGGCCTTGCAGCGACAACCCGAAGGGCCGCTCTTGCGCATGCCCGGGACTGCGTCATTGCTCGGTCGTGGACGCACGTCCACTCCCTCGCGCTTCTTTGCCCCAGGCACGCGCAAGGGCGGCGCGACCTACCCGGGAATGGGTGACAGGCCCTAGGCGCTGGCCCGCATCGGCGCGTAGACCGCGCAGGCCCGGGTCATGGCTGCGGTTCACCGAGGGTGTGGACGCGGCGCGGTTGCATCCGCCGGCGCATGCGCCATCATCGGCGCATGGACCATCCGATTCCCAAGCCGAGCGCCGTGTCCGCGCTCAATCCGCGCCAGGAGCAGCTGGTGGCGCTGGTGCGCCAGCAGGGCTATGCCGAGGTGGAAGGGCTGGCGGCGCGCTTCGAGGTGACGCCGCAGACCATCCGCCGCGACCTGACCCTGCTGTGCGAGGCCGGCGTGCTGCGCCGCTACCACGGCGGGGTGAGCCTGCCGTCGAGCGTGGAGAACCTGGCGTATGCGGCGCGCAAGTCGCTGCAGGCGCAGGAGAAGCGGCGCATCGCCACGCTGCTGGCGCAGCACATTCCCGATGACGCTTCGTTGTTCATCAACATCGGCACCACCAACGAGGACGTGGCGCGCGCGCTGATGGGCCACAGCGGCCTGCGCGTGATCACCAACAACCTCAACGTCGCGGTGATGATGAGCGCCAATCCCAGCTTCGAGGTGATGGTGGCCGGCGGACGCGTGCGCGGCCGCGACCAGGGCGTCACCGGCGAGGCCACCATCGAGCTGATTCGTCAGTTCAAGGTGGATTTCGGCGTGATCGGCATTTCCGGCATCGACCTCGACGGCACCCTGCTGGATTTCGACTTCCACGAGGTGCGGGTGGCGCAGGCGATCATCGAGCATTCGCGGCAGGTGTTCCTGGCCGCCGACCACAGCAAGCTCGGCCGCAACGCGATGGTGCGGCTGGGGCCGATCGGGCGGGTGCAGGCCTGGTTCACCGACCGCGCGCCGCCGGCCGAACTGGCTGCGGTGCTGGACGCGGCCGGCACCCGGGTGTTCGTCGCCGAGGGTGATGCCGCCGATCCGGGCGTGCCGGAGCTGGGCGCGGCTGCGGATTGAGGGCGCCTGTAACAACGCCGAAGGCAATTCGTAGGAGCGGCTTCAGCCGCGACGGGCATTCCCGGGACGCCCGTCGCGGCTGAAGCCGCCCCTACGATCGAGACAAGACATCCTGCCGCGCCCCGGCAATAGCGTGTTGCTAGAGGTGTCCTTGAGTCGACCCGCCGGCTCTGGCGCCGACGCCAGCGGCGACGAGACTTATGTTCGAATTATTTCGTTAATGTTGCGTGATGTGGCGTGTTTGGCACGCCGCATCGCCGCCGTGTGCGCGTCTGGCTGTCTACATTCTAAGTCAAAGACGGCTTTCGGCCCGTCTTCCAGGGCGCTTTCGACGCCACGCTGCAGTGCAGCGTGATATGTTCGGAAATGTTCGTTTACGATCTTTTCGTCCTCAGTCCTGAACCCGGTCAGTGTGCCGGCGGCAGGACACGACACTTCCGGAGTCGGCTATGCGTGAGACCTACGATGTGCTGGTGGTCGGTGGCGGCATCAACGGCGTGGGCATCGCCCGCGACGCGGTGGGCCGCGGCCTGTCGGTGTGCCTGTGCGAGCGCGACGACCTGGCCGCGCATACCTCCAGCGCCAGCACCAAGCTGATCCACGGCGGCCTGCGCTACCTGGAGCAGTACGAATTCGCCTTGGTCGGCAAGGCCCTGGCCGAGCGCGAGGTGCTGCTGCGGCTGGCCCCGCACATCATCTGGCCGCTGCGCTTCCTGTTGCCGCACCAGCCGCACCTGCGCCCGGCGTGGATGATCCGCACCGGCCTGTTCCTGTACGACCACCTGGGCCGCGGCCGCCGCACCCTGCCGGGGTCGCGACGCCTGGCGCTGCGCACGCATCCGGTGGGCGCGCCGCTGCGCGAGGAGTTCCGCACCGGCTTCGTCTATTCCGATGCCTGGGTGCAGGACGCGCGGCTGGTGGTGCTCAATGCGATGGACGCCGCGCAGCGCGGCGCGCGCATCCTCACCCGCACCCGCTGCGTCGGCGCGCGCCGGGTCGATGGCCTGTGGCAGGTGCAACTGCAGCACGCCGACGGCCGCCGCGAAGAACTGCGCGCGCGGTCGCTGGTCAATGCCGCCGGGCCTTGGGCGGTGCAGTTCCTCGACGAGGTGGCCCATGTCGGTCACGACCACGCGCTGCGCCTGGTCAAGGGCAGCCACATCGTGGTGCCGCGGCTGTTCGAGCACGATCACGCCTACATCTTCCAGCAGCCGGACCGGCGCATCGTCTTCGCCATCCCCTACGAGCAGGACTACACCCTGATCGGCACCACCGACGTCGACTACCACGCCGACCCGGCCGCGCCGCGCATCGACGGCGAGGAGACGCGCTACCTGTGCGAGGCGGCCAATCGCTACTTCCGCAAGCAGATCGCCCCGGACGACGTGGTGTGGAGCTACAGCGGCGTGCGCCCGCTGCTCGACGACGAGGAGGACAACGCCGCCGAGGTCACCCGCGACTATCTGCTGGAACTGGACGCGCGCGACGGCGCGGCCCTGCTCAATGTGTTCGGCGGCAAGCTCACCACCTACCGCAAATTGGCCGAGGAGGCGGTGGACCGGCTGACCGCGCACGCCGGGCGCAAGGCGCCGGCCTGGACCGCGCACGGTGCGCCGCTGCCCGGCGGCGAGCGCAACGACATCGCCACGCTGGCGCGCGAGTTGCGCGCAGCAAGGCCGTGGCTGGCCGAGGCCACTGCACAGCGGCTGGCGCGCAACTACGGCACCCGCGCGGAAACGCTGCTGGGCGATGCCGCCTCGCTGCAGGACCTGGGCCAGCACTTCGGCGCCGACCTGTACCAGGCCGAGGTCGACTACCTGCGCACACACGAGTGGGTGGTGGAGGCCGAAGACCTGCTGTGGCGCCGCAGCAAGCTCGGCCTGCGGGTGGACGCCGCTAGCCGCCAGCGCCTGGTCGCCTACCTGCAACAGGCGCCGGCCACGCTGGCCGCGGCACCTGCTTGACGAAAACGCTGCCGCCGGCCCGGTTCGGGCCGCGGCGGCGCGTGCACAATCGCGCTGCGCCCGGCCCCCGCCGCGGCGCAGGAACCTGGACGCAACCGTGGAGGGTGGCAGGCATGGGTGGATCGACAGCGGCAACGACGGCAGGCCGGGAGGCACGCGCATGAGCCGGCAACTGGTGGGCGAACTGATTTCCGAGGCGATCGCGATGCTGATCATCATCGCCTTCGGCTGCTCGGTGGCGTGCATGTACGTGCTCTACGACCCCAGCCCCTACCAGCACGCCTATTGGGGCGTGTGCATCGCCTGGGGCCTGGCGGTGACCATCGCCATCTACGTCACCGGTTCGGTGTCTGGCACCCACGCCAATCCGGCGGTGACGCTTGCATTGGCGCTGTACCGCGGCTTTCCCTGGCCCAAGGTGCTGCCGTACTGGCTGGCCCAGGTGATCGGCGCGTTCCTCGGTGCGTGGATCGTCTACCTGCTGTTCGCGCCGGTGATCGATCACTACAACCAGGCCCAGCATCTCACCCGCGCCGGCGGCGGTGCGGCCGGGGTGTTCTTCACCGCGCCGGGTCTGGCGATCACGCCGATGCACGCGCTGCGCGACCAGGTGATCCTGACCGCGTTCCTGATCTTCGGCATCTTCGCCATCACCGAGCGCTACAACGAGGCCGCGCCCACCGCCAACTCCGGTGCGCTGATCATCGGCCTGCTGGTGGCCACCATCGGCGCCTCGATGGGCTATCTGGAAGCCTGGGCGATCAATCCGGCCCGCGACTTCGGCCCGCGCCTGTTCGCCTACCTCGCCGGCTGGGGTTCGTCGGCGCTGCCGTCGGCCGACAACTACTGGTGGATCCCGATCGTCGGCCCGCTGATCGGCGGCGTGATCGGTGGTGCCGCCTACCAGCTGCTGATCTATCCGTTCCTGCCGGCACGGGTGAAGGCGCTGGAAGAAGAGCAGGCCGCCGCGCGTCGCACCTAGCCGGCAGCGCGCTCGTTTCCGCGCGCGGCGTGCGCGCCTCCCCATTCCCCGTTGGCGCCGCGCCCATGCGCGCGGCGTGCATCCCGCAGGAGTCTCCGATGGAAAAGCAGTTCATCCTGGCCATCGACCAGGGCACCACCAGTTCGCGCGCGATCCTGTTCGACCGCCAGGGCCGCATCGTCGGCATGGCCCAGCGCGAGTTCTCGCAGATCTTCCCGCAGCCGGGTTGGGTCGAGCACAACCCGCGCGAGATCATGACCAGCGTCTACACCACGATCACCGAGCTGCTCAACAACCACCAGGTGGACGCCAGCGCGATCGCCGGCATCGGCATCACCAACCAGCGCGAGACCGCGGTGGTGTGGGACCGCGCCACCGGCCAGCCGATCTACAACGCCATCGTCTGGCAGTCGCGGCAGACCAAGGACATCTGCGATCAACTCAAGGCCGACGGCCACGAGGACCTGGTGCGGGCCAAGACCGGCCTGCTGATCGATGCGTACTTCTCCGGCACCAAGGTCAAGTGGATCCTCGATCACGTCGACGGCGCGCGCGAACGCGCGCAGCGCGGCGAGCTGGCCTTCGGCACCATCGACAGCTGGCTGATCTGGAACCTCACCGGCGGCAAGGTCCACGTCACCGACTACACCAATGCCTCGCGCACGCTGCTCTACAACATCCACGAACTGCGCTGGGACGAGGAGCTGCTGCAACTGCTCGACATCCCCGCCTCGATGCTGCCGGAGGTGCGCTCGTCCAGCGAGATCTACGGCAACACCCAGGGCCAGTATTTCTATGGCCACGCGGTGCCGATCGCCGGTATCGCCGGCGACCAGCAGGCGGCGCTGTTCGGCCAGGCCTGCTTCGAACCGGGCATGGCCAAGAACACCTACGGCACCGGCTGTTTCATGCTCATGAACACCGGCGAGAAGGCGGTGGCGTCGAAAAACGGCCTGCTCACCACCATCGCCTGGGGCGTGGACGGCAAGGTCGAGTACGCGCTGGAAGGCGCGATCTTCGTCGCCGGTTCGGTGGTGCAGTGGCTGCGCGACGGCCTGCGCATGCTCGGCAAGGCCAGCGACTCGCAGGCCTATGCCGAGCGCGCTGGCGACAACGACGGCGTGTACTTCGTGCCGGCCTTCGTCGGCCTGGGCGCGCCTTACTGGCGCAGCGACATCCGCGGCGCGGTGTTCGGCCTGACCCGCGGCACCACCAAGGAGCATTTCATCCGCGCTGCGATCGAATCGATGGCGTACCAGACACGCGACGTGCTGACCGCGATGCAGGTCGATTCGGGCATCGAATTGAAGGAACTGCGTGCCGACGGCGGCGCCATCGCCAACGACTTCATGGCACAGTTCCAGAGCGACATCCTGGACGTGCCGGTGCTGCGCCCGGAGGTGGCCGAGACCACGGCGCTGGGTGCGGCCTACCTGGCTGGCCTGGCCACCGGCTTCTGGAAGAATCGCGCCGAGATCGCCCAGCAATGGGCGGTGGACCGCCGCTTCGAGCCGGACATGCCGGCCGAGCGTCGCGAAGCGCTGTATGCCGGCTGGCAGCAGGCGGTGGAAGCGACGATGGGGTTCCGGATTCGCTGAGGCGACTGCCGCGCGAAACACGTAGGAGCGGTTTCAACCGCGACCGGGCGTTCCTGGAAGGCCTGGTCGCGGCTGAAGCCGCTCCTACGGCGGTGGATTCTCTTGCGTCCGTCGGCAACACGGCCGCGTCATCGTTCGTGCTGTCGCTACGTGGCAGCCGCTGCATGCATTTCGTAGGAGCGGCTTCAGCCGCGACGCGCGTTCCCGCGAAAGCCGGGTCGCCGTCCGTCAATCGCGAGGGTCGCCAGTCCCGCAACCGTCTCCCGCATTGCAATGCGAGAGACGGCGGTTCAAACGTACTGCGTCGGCCCACGCGGACCCGGCACCGGCGAGTCGACGTCGCCGACCGGGTCCTGGATCGGCGGGATGGTCGGATCGGTCGGCTGGTCGGGGATCGGATCGATCGGACGGTCCGGGGTCGGGTCCACGCCCGGGTTCGGCACCTGGCCCGGCACCTCGTTCGGTGGCTGCTGCGGATCCTGGCCGGGATTGGGACTCTGCATGTGCATGGGCGTCTCCTGCGATGAGGCCTCAGCGTGCACGTTGTGCCGACGCGCGCGGGTGAAGCGTGCGGCAACGGCGGATGAAAGGCGGGCCGATCCGTGCGCCTTGCCGCCGCGATCGGCACGCCTGCCGCTGGCGCGGACTCCGACGCTCCGGCATGCTGCCGCCGCATGCGCCACTACGACCTGGTCATCTTCGATTTCGACGGCACCCTGGCCGACTCCTTCCCCTGGTTCCTCGCGACCATCAACGGCGTCGCCGACGAATTCGGCTTTCGCCGCTTCGACGTGGAGCGGCTGGAGGAGATCCGTAGCCTGAGCGCACGCGAGCTGATGGCGCGCAGCGGCCTGCGCTGGTGGCGGGTGCCGGCGGTGGCGCAGCGCATGCGCACGCTGATGAGCGCGCAGATCGAGCGCATCGCCCTGTTCGACGGCGTCGCCGAGCTGCTCGCGCAGCTGGCGCAGGCCGGCGTGCAGCTGGCGCTGGTGACGTCCAACAGCCGCGCCAACGTCGAGGGTGTGCTCGGCCCTGCGCTGCTCGCGCAGTTTCGCGACGTGCGCTGCGGTGCAGCGGTGCAGCGGTGCTGGGCAAGCGGCGCAAGCTGCGCGCCAGCCTGCGCGCCTGCGGTGTTCCCCCTGCGCGGGCGCTGTGCGTGGGCGACGAGATCCGCGATGCCGAGGCCGCACGCCAGGCAGGTATCGCCTTCGCCGGCGTCGCCTGGGGCTACACCTTGCCGGCCGCGTTGCAGCCGCAGACGCCGCTGCCGCTGCTGCAGCGGCCGGATGCGCTGGCGGCGCTGCTGCTTGGTCCTGATGGCCGCGCGCAGCCGCCTGCGGCGCAGGCAGATGCGTGCGGTACCTGCGCGGCCATGGGCAGCGACGCATGATGTGGCTGCCCTACGCGATCGGGGCGGTGATTGCGGTCGTCTTCCTGGGCAGCGCGGCAATATTGATCGGAGCGTTGCATCGCATGGGGCGCCGCCAGGTGACGGACCTGCTGGAGGCCTCGTTCCGCGAGCAGGCGTTCCCGGGCGAGCATGGCCCGCTGCGCGGCAGCGACCTGACTGTGGTCGAGAAATCCAAGCAGAACATCGAAAGCAGCTACGGCCATGTGTATTCGATCGCGCCGGGTGCCACGCTGCAGACCGCCGATGCGTTCTGGTACTGCGTCGGGCCGGGACCATGCTGGTTCCTGGCCATTCCGGTGGTGATATCGGGCTTCGGCGAGGCGCAGGTGCGCTGGATCGTGCGGCCCATGACCGAAGGACGCGTGCGCGCGGCACTGCAGTTCGACCGCAAGGCGACCCGGCTGGCGTTCGGCGCGCGACCGGCCGCGCGCTGAACCGACCGGCCAGCGCGGCGGCGAGGTGCGCGCGCGGCGCGAAGGAACCCTGCCGCTAGCGACGTCGCTCTGCCCGCGGTCCGTCGCGGCGCACCCCTAGGGCATGCGCCGCGACCGTGGCTATGGGGTCCAGCGTTGTTCATCGGATGTCACCACGCCTTGGTAGCTGCTCGGGCCTGCCGCCGGCTAAAGCCGGAGCGGGCGATTGCTGCACTGCAGGTTGATTGTTCACTTGTGATTGCTATATTCATATGCGAACAGTCGCGGTGCCCATCGCCATCCCGGGCGTGCATGCTGCGGCTTTAACCCATCGCGCCCGATCCCGGGCAGAGGCGTGCCATGCGTAACCCCAGCACCTCCCGTCCCTCGCGCGTCCGTGGGCGATCCGCTGTGGCCGCCATTCCGGGCGTGCGCGCATGGCGCTGAACGCGGTCGCCGCCGATGCCACCCTGGCGTCGCGCGCGCTGGGTCGCAGTGGCGTGCATCTGTCCACGCTGGGCTTCGGCGCCGCGCCGATCGGCAATCTGTATGCCGAGGTCGACGACGCGGTGGCGCTGGCCGCGGTGGCCGATGCCTATGCCGCCGGCATCCGCCATTTCGACACCGCGCCGTACTACGGCTACGGGCTGAGCGAGCAGCGCCTGGGGCGGGGCCTGCGCGGGCTGCCACGCGCCAGCTACACGCTCTCGACCAAGGTCGGGCGCTGCATCTACGACGACGCCGCGGCGGCGCCGGGACGCGACGGCTTCGCCGTGGCCGGGCGCCGCGCCGAATTCGACTACAGCCGCGATGGCGTCCTGCGCGCGTTCGACAGCAGCCTGCAGCGGCTCGGCACCGATCACATCGACGTGCTGCTGCTGCACGACATCGGCCGCCTGACCCACGGCGAGCGCCATCCGGCGATGCTGCGGCAGGCGCTGGACGAAGCGCTGCCGACGATGGCCGCGCTGAAGGCGCAGGGCGCGTGCCGGGCGATCGGCATCGGCGTCAACGAGGAAGACGTGGCCGTGGAGCTGATGCCGCTGTTCCCGCTCGATTGCGTGATGCTGGCCGGCCGCTACACCCTGCTCGAACAGCACGCCGCGCAGCGGATCATGGCGCAGGCGTTGCAGCGCCAGATCGG
Organism: Xanthomonas sp. NCPPB 1128; assembly: GCF_001043115.1. GTDB lineage: Bacteria > Pseudomonadota > Gammaproteobacteria > Xanthomonadales > Xanthomonadaceae > Xanthomonas_A. The sequence continues at coordinate 134,629 of NZ_LFME01000004.1, forward strand.
CATCCTGGTCGCCGGGCCGTACAGCTCGGGCCTGCTGAGCGATCCGCGCGGGCCGGGCGATACCTACAACTACGCGCCCGTGGATGCGGCCACGCTGCAGCACGCGCAGCGCCTGTTCGCGGCCTGCGCGGCGCACGGCGTGGACGTGGGCGCGGCGGCGCTGCAGTTCCCGCTTGCCCATCCGGCGGTGAGCGCGGTGGTCGCCGGCATGCGCACGCCGGCGGAAGTCGCCAGTGCCGCCACGCGCCTGCGCGCGGCGATTCCCGCGTCGCTGTGGCAGCAACTGCGCGACGACGGCCTGCTGCACGCGCCGGTGCCGACGCCGTGAACGTCATCGACGCCCATGTGCATTTCTGGCGCCTGGCGCGTGGCGACTATGCCTGGCTGACCCCGGACCTGGGCGTGCTGTACCGCGATTACCTGCCCGAGGACCTGGCCGCGACGCTCGACGCGCAAGGCGTGACCGCGCTGGTGGCGGTGCAGGCGGCGCAGAGCGAGGAAGAAACGCGCTATCTGCTGCAACTGGCGCGGGCCGAGCCGCGCATCGTCGGTGTGGTTGGCTGGGTCGATTTCGAGGCCGCCGACGTGGCCGCGCGCATCGCCGCGCTGTGTGCCGAAGGCGCCGGCCTGCTCAAGGGGTTGCGGCCGATGGTGCAGGACCTGGCCGATTCGCAGTGGCTGGCGCGGCCGCAACTGGATGCGGCGTTCGACGCGCTGCTGCAGCACGATCTGGCCTTCGACGCGCTGGTGCGTCCGCTGCATTTGCCGGCGCTGCTGGTGCGGCTGCAACGTCATCCGCAACTGCGCGTGGTGCTGGACCATGCCGCCAAGCCCGCCATCGGCGATGCCGACTTCGGGGCCTGGGCCGACGGCGTGGCGCAACTGGCGCAGCATCCCAACGTGGTGTGCAAGCTGTCCGGCCTGCTCACCGAACTGCCGGCCGACGCCGCCATCGACGATCCCGCGCTTGCCCCCTACGTGGCGCACCTGTTCGCCTGCTTCGGCGCGCAGCGGTTGCTATGGGGCAGCGACTGGCCGGTGCTGACCCAGCGTGCCGACTACGCCGCGTGGATGGCGCTGGCGCAGGCCTGGGTCGCGCAGCACGCCGTCGATGACGCCGAGGCGGTGTTCGCCGGCAACGCGCGGCGCGTGTATCGCCTGTCCGATCCGATTGCTTCCTCCCCCACCTGGAGTCCCGCCCCATGACCACGTTCGCGTTCGTTTCCGGGAGCCGCGCATGAGCGGCCGTCTGCAAGGCAAGCGCTGCCTGATCACCGCCGCCGGCGCGGGCATCGGCCGCGAGAGCGCGCTGGCCTGCGCGCGCGAAGGCGCGCAGGTACTGGCCACCGACATCGACGCCGCCGCGCTGCAAGCCCTGGCCGCCGAGTCCGACGGCATCGTCACCCAGACCCTGGACGTCACCGATGCCGCCGCGATCCAGGCGCTGGTGGCGGCGCAGCCGACCTTCGACGTGCTGTTCAACTGCGCCGGCTACGTGCACCAGGGCAACATCCTCGATTGCGACACGCCGGCCTGGAAGCGCTCGTTCGCGATCAACGTCGATGCGATGTACTACCTGTGCCAGGCGGTGTTGCCGGGCATGCTCGCGCAGGGCCGCGGCAGCATCGTCAACATGTCCTCGGTGGCGTCCAGCATCAAGGGCGTGCCCAACCGCTTCGCCTACGGCGTGACCAAGGCGGCGGTGATCGGCTTGAGCAAGGCCATCGCCGCCGACTACGTGGCCAAGGGCATCCGCTGCAACGCGATCTGCCCGGGCACGATCAAGACGCCGTCGCTGGGCGAGCGGGTCAAGGCGCTGGGCGGCGACGAGCAGGCGGTGTGGAAGAGCTTCACCGACCGCCAGCCGATGGGCCGCCTGGGCGACCCGCGCGAGATCGCGCAGCTGGTGGTGTACCTGGCCTCGGACGACTCCTCGTTCACCACCGGCCAGACCCACATCATCGATGGCGGCTGGTCGAACTGACCGCGCCTTCCCACTACGAGAGGATTTCCCCATGAAACTGCTGCGTTACGGCGAACCCGGCCACGAACGCCCGGCCCTGCTCGATGCCGACGGCCACCTGCGCGATCTCTCCGCGGTGATCGACGACGTCGCCGGGGAGCATCTCACCGCTGCCGGCCTGGCCAGGCTGCGCGCGCTCGATCCGGCCACGCTACCGCAGGTGGATGGCGAGGTGCGCTATGGCGCCGCCGTGGGCCGCGTCGGCAAGTTCATCTGCGTCGGGCTGAACTATGCCGACCACGCTGCCGAGTCGGGCATGGCGGTGCCGGAGATGCCGGTGCTGTTCATGAAGGCCACCAGCGCGATCAGCGGCCCCAACGACACGGTGACGATTCCGCGCGGTTCGCTCAAGACCGACTGGGAAGTGGAGCTGGGCGTGGTGATCGGCGATACCGCGCGCGACGTGTCGGTGGACGACGCGCTGGCGCACGTCGCCGGCTATGTGGTGATCAACGACCTGTCCGAGCGCGCGTTCCAGCTCGAGCACGGCGGGCAGTGGGTGAAGGGCAAGAGCTGCGACGGCTTCGGCCCGATCGGCCCCTGGCTGGTCACCGCCGACGAGGTGCCGGACCCGCAGAACCTGTCGATGTGGCTGGAGGTCAACGGCCACCGCTACCAGAACGGCAGCACCCGCACGATGGTGTTCGGCGTGGCCGAGTTGGTCAGCCACATCAGCCGCTACATGACGCTGCTGCCGGGCGACGTGATCAGCACCGGCACGCCGCCGGGCGTGGGCCTGGGGCAGAAGCCGCAGGTGTACCTGAAGCCGGGCGACGTGATGCGGCTGGGCATCGAAGGCCTGGGCGAGCAGCGCCAGGCCGTCGTCGCGCATCCGCGCGACGCGCAGTAAGCAATGCGCGAGATGCAAAGCCCCTCTCCCATCGGGAGAGGGGTTGGGGTGAGGGTACGGGGCGAAGCCACCTCGCCATGCATGCGGATGTGGATTTTCGCTCGCGGGTGCGCGATCTCGCTCCTAGCTTCGTTCCTGTTTTGCAGGGTCGGTGACATCACTGCACCACCGCACCCTCACCCCAACCCCTCTCCCGGGGGGAGAGGGGCTACTTCACTGCTTTTTTGACTTTCTCACCGCTTCACCCACCAGGATCCCCATGAGCAAAATCGTCGCGCTCGAGACCTTCGATGTCCGTTTCCCCACCTCGCGCGAACTCGACGGTTCCGATGCGATGAATCCGGATCCGGATTATTCGGCCGCCTATCTGCGCCTGCGCACCGACGCCGACGACGGCCTCGCCGGCTACGGCCTGGCGTTCACCATCGGCCGCGGCAACGACGTGCAGAGCGCCGCAGTGGCCGCGTTGGCGCACCACGTGGTCGGCCGCGACGTGGAGACGGTGATCGGCGACCTGGGCGGGTTCGCGCGCAGCCTCACCGACGACTCGCAGCTGCGCTGGCTGGGCCCGGAGAAGGGCGTGATGCACATGGCCATCGGTGCCGTGGTCAACGCCGCCTGGGACATGGCCGCGCGCCGCGCCGGCAAGCCGCTGTGGCGCTTCATCGCCGAGCTGTCGCCGGAACAACTGGTGGCCGCGATCGACTTCCGCTACCTCAGCGACGCGCTGACCCCGGACGAGGCGCTGGCCATGTTGCGCGACGCCGAACCGCTGCGCGCCGAACGCATCCAGACGCTGCTCGAACAGGGCTATCCGGCCTACACCACCTCGCCCGGTTGGCTCGGCTATTCCGACGAGAAGCTGGTGCGCCTGGCCAAGGAAGCGGTGGCCGACGGCTTCCGCACGATCAAGCTCAAGGTCGGCGCCAACGTGGAGGACGACATCCGCCGCTGCCGCCTGGCGCGAGCAGCGATCGGTCCGGACATCGCCATGGCGGTGGACGCCAACCAGCGCTGGGACGTGGGCCCGGCGATCGCCTGGATGCGCCAGCTGGCCGAGTTCGACATCGCCTGGATCGAGGAGCCGACCAGCCCCGACGACGTGCTCGGCCACGCCGCGATCCGCCGCGGCATCGCCCCGGTGCCGGTGTCCACCGGCGAACACACCCAGAACCGGGTGGTGTTCAAGCAGTTGCTGCAGGCCGGCGCGGTGGACCTGATCCAGATCGACGCCGCGCGCGTGGGCGGCGTCAACGAGAACCTGGCGATCCTGTTGCTGGCGGCCAAGTTCGGCGTGCGCGTGTTCCCGCATGCCGGCGGCGTGGGCCTGTGCGAACTGGTGCAGCACCTGGCGATGGCCGACTTTGTCGCCATCACCGGCAAGATGGAAGACCGCGCGATCGAGTTCGTCGACCACCTGCATCAACACTTCGCCGATCCGGTGCGGATCGTGCACGGCCGCTATCTGGCGCCGACGGCGCCGGGCTTCTCGGCCGAGATGCATGCGACTTCGGTCAGCGAGTTCCTGTATCCGGACGGTCCGTTCTGGAGCGCGGACCTGGCGGCGCAGGGCGCCTGACGCCAACGGCATTGGTGCGCTCCCTCGAAGGAAGCGCACCGGTTGCGATGGTTGCCAGTGCATCTGTCGCGGCTGAAGCCGCTCCTACGACGGCGGCGGCAGCGGTGCTGGATCGCTCGCTGTGGGAGCGACTTCAGTCGCGACGCATGAATCTGTGAATGCACCGGCTTCGGCAGCAGTCGGGACTGAAGTCCCTCCCACAAAAAACCACATAGCATCCGCCGCACCTGCCGCACTCTCTGCAACCGTAGGAGCGGCTTCAGCCGCGACAAGCGAAGCGACAAACCAACCGGTCTCGCGCGCACTCGGCACCCGCTTTTCAACATGCGCAAACGCGCACGCAACACCTCAGCCCGCGCCCTTGCGCTCCTGTTCCGCCACCGCCGCCTGCAGCGAAAAGATCTGCAGCGCCTCGCGCCATTTCTCGCCGGGCGCCGAGCCGGGCAGCGGCTTCTGGAAACGCCACATCAACTCCTCCCAGGCCTGCACGCGGGGATCGGCGGCGTCGGCGGCGGCCTTGGCCGCCGGCGAGTAATCCTCGTCCACCTCCATCAGCATCACCAGGCGGTCGCCGCAGCGGTGGATGTCCAGCTCGCGGATGCCGGAGGCGCGCAGCGAGGCGACGATCTCCGGCCACACGGTGTCGGGACGGTGCCAGCGTTCGTATTCGGCGATCAGCGCCGGGTCGTCGTGCAGGTCCAGCAGGTAGCAATGGCGCGGCATGGCTCAGGCTCCGCGGGCAGAGGGGAGGGGCGCCACGCCGCGGCGCGCCGCGTGCAGCGCGAAGCCGAGGATCACCGCGAAGCCGAGCGCCGGCACGGTGATCGCCCAGTGGATGCCGGCATGGTCGGACACCGCGCCCATCACCGCGGTCAGCGCGGCGCCGCCGATGATCGCCATGACGATCAGCGACGCGCCCAGCTTGCGCGCGTCGTCGTCCAGCCCGTCCAGGCCCAGGGCGAAGATGGTCGGGAACATCACCGACATGAACAGGCTGCTGGCGACCAGCGCATACAGGCCAATCCAGCCCGGCAGCGCCACCGCCACCGCGCACAGCAGCAGGTTGAGCAGGGCGAACACGCCCAGCAGCCGCGCCGGCGCGAGGAAACGCAGCAGCGCGGTGCCGATGAAGCGGCCGGCCATGAACAACACCAGCGAGACGGTGAGGAAATCGGCGGCGGTCTTCTCCGGCGTGCCGGGTACGCCATCCTGCAGATAGCGGATCAGGTAGCTCCAGATGCCGACCTGCGCGCCGACGTAGAAGAACTGCGCGATCACCGCGAACACGAAGCGGCGGTTGCGCCGCAACTGGCCGAAGCCGCCGGCGCGCGCGCCCTGGCCATCGGCGCGGGTGGCCGGGAAGCGGGTCAGGCCGATCAGCAGCGCCCACAGCAGCACCACTGCGCCGATGATCAGGTACGGCGTCTGCACCGCCAGCGACTCGGTGGCGAAGAACGCCTCGCGCGCGGCCGGCGCCATCGCCGCCAGCTCTTGCGGGGTGTGCTCCACGCCGGACAGGATGAAGTGCTGGCCGACCAGGATGCCGGTGATCGAGCCCAGTGGATTGAACGCCTGCGCCAGGTTCAACCGCCGCGCCGCGCCCTCGGCGGGGCCGAGCACGGTGACCAGTGGATTGGCGGTGGTTTCGAGGAACGCCAGGCCGCTGGCGATGACGAACAGCGCCAGCAGGAACAGCCAATAGGTGTGCACCTGCGCGGCGGGGTAGAACAGGAACGCGCCGACCGCGTACAGCAGCAGGCCCAGCACCACCGCGGCCTTGTAGCTGTAGCGGCGCATGAACATCGCCGCCGGGATCGCGAACACGAAGTAGCCCAGGTAGAACGCGCTCTGCACCAGCCCGGCCTGCAGGTCTGTCAGCGCGAAGGCCTTCTTGAACTGCTTGATCAAGATGTCGTTGAGGTTGTTCGCCATGCCCCAGAGAAAGAACAGGCTGACGATCAGAACCAACGGCGCAAGTGCGGTCCGGGTGAGACTGGCGGACGCCGGTGTGGCGGATTCGCTGCTGTAGTGCATTGCCGCCTACCCCTCCCAAGGTGTGCCGCGTCGCGTTCGGATTGTCGGCGGAGCGTACTGCGCCGGCGAGTGCCATGCAAATATAAAATTTGAGTTCATATGTGGATGTGGCTGCAGTATCGACTTGTGCGTTGCAGGCCGCCAGCAGTGCGAGCCGGTGCGGCGTCCCTGTACCCTAGTCCTCTTCACCTGCTGCCGGGCTCTCGACGGAATGACCACCCCCTTGCCCAAGTACCGTGCGCCCGCCCTGGACAAGGGGCTGGACATCCTCGAGCTGCTGGCGCGCGATGGGCGGCCGATGAGCATGGGCGAGATCTCGCAGGGCATCGGCCGTTCGCGCGGAGAGATCTTCCGCATGCTGCAGGTGCTGGAAGAGCGCGGCTACCTGACCCGGACCGCAGGCGAGGGCGGCTACACGCTGACCAATCGCCTGTTCATGCTCGGCATGCAGCAACCGCGGGTGCAGAACGTCACCGAAGTGGCGCTGCCGGTGATGCGCGCGCTGGCAGACGCGATCCGCCAGCCCTGCCACCTTGTGGCGCCGTCGGACGACCAGATCGTGGTCATCGCGCAGATGGACGTGCCCAGCGACCTCGGTCTGGTGGTGCGTCCCGGCCACCGCCGCCCGTTCGCGCACTCCACCTCGGGCCTGGTGCTGTTCGCGTTCCAGCCGGTCGACGCGCAGGCGCAGTTGCTGCAGCGCCTGGACGCCAGCGAGGTGGTGTACGACCGCGCCGCGTTCCTGGCAGCGGCGCAGGAGGTGCACGCGCTGGGCTACAGCATCCATCCCAGCGAGGCGGTGGTCGGGGTGATCGACCTCACCGCGCCGATCCTGCAGCACGGCATCGCCCGCTACACCCTGACCGTGCCCTTCATCGAACGCCGCCCGCAACCGATCGACGCGCAGGCGGCGATGCGCGCGGTGTGCGATGCCGCGGCGCAGATCAGTGCGGCGCTGGCGTAGTTGCCGTGATCACGATTCGCCGGTGTGCCGCTGTGCCGTGGCGCCCCTCTTCCCGCAGCGAGTGCGTTCGCGTCCCGTGTCGCATGCGGACAACGGCGCGCGAGACCGGCGGTGCATGTTTCGCTGCGCAGCCGTCGTGATGGTCGGGTGACTGAGGGCGAGTGATGGCGAACGCGGTTTTCTATCTGTTCGCCGCGACAGTGGCGCTGGTGACGGTCAGCCTCTATCGGTACAACAGGCGCCGCATCGACACACTGCTGATGGAGTCCTTCCGCCAGCTGTCCTTCAGCAGCGATGGCGTCGCCCTGCGTGGCGTGGACCTGCAGGTGGTGAAGAAGGCGCAACAGTTCATCCGCACGAACGAAAGTTTTTCGCTCTTGCCGGATCGCCCCGTCGTTCATCAGGGTGATGCGTTCTGGTATTGCCGCGGCCCTGGCGCGCGTTGGTTCGTGGCGATTCCCTCGGTGGTGTCGCGTGGTGGCGAACTGGAGGTGAGTTGGGTCGTGCGCCCCCTCACCGAGCAGCGCATGCGTGCCGCGCTGCAGTTCGATCGCAAAGCCTTTCGTCGTGCGTTCGGCGATCAGGATGTTTCCTGACGCATGCGTCGTACTCACGCGGTGCCGATGCGATGCGCTGCCCCGTGCCGTCGTCGCGTGAGTTGAGTGCGCGCACCGTATCCGTGAAGCGATATGAGGAAGTTGCCAGCAGTGAAAGTGGCGTCTGCATGTCGTGAGTAAGCGTGTTGCGCGCGACCACGCTGCAGTTGCGCTGCAAGCGCGCGTCCGCAGCAGACCGCTGGAATGCGCGCCCATGGTGCGCGTGACTCGATCCCCAGCCTGATCACGTAGTCGCAGCGCGTGCGCGCTAAGCGTTGACCGCGGCGTCACCGCTGCGCAGCCTGCACGGAACACGGCGACACGGACACACGGCATGGCGCGGCGGTTTCCCTGGAGTTGGTTGGCGCTGCTGGCGGCCTGCGCGTTGGTGCTGGTGCTGGCCTGGCAGAACCGTAGTCTGCGCGAGGAACGGCGCTGGTTCGTCACCCGCACCACCGAGCCGTATCCGGGCATGTACGTGCCGCGGATCGCCGTCACCACATTGGACGGTACGCCGCTGACACTCGGCGACCCGACGGCCGAGCGCCAGGTGCTGTTCTTCTTCACCACCACCTGCCCGTACTGCAAGCGCTCGGCGCCGCAGATGGTGCAGGCCGCGCAGCGTCTGGCCGCGCAGCAGCCCGACGTGCAGGTGCTGGGGGTGTGCCAGTGCAGTCCCGCGCAGGCGCAGCGCTACGCCGCCGAGCACGGCTTTACGTTTCCGGTGACCACGCTGACCGATCGCCGCGCGGTGATGCTGTTCCGCGCGCGCAACGTGCCGACGCTGTTGGCGCTGGACCACGAGGGACGCGTGCGCTATGCACGCGTCGGCGTCTTCGACACCACGGAGCGGATGCAGGACCTGATGGCCGCAGTGCGCAGCACGGATGTGCCGCCGGCCTTGGCAACCATCGAGGAGTAAGCCATGAAACAGCGTTGGACAGCGTTACGCAACGGGATGCTTGCGGCCGTGTTCCTGGCCAGCATGGGCTTCGGCGCGATGCAGGCGACCGCCGGCGACGGCATCGAGAAGGAGGCGGCCTGCAGCGCCTGGGCCTGCCAGCAGGAGTGCGCACCGTTCGGCGGTGAGCTGGGGCCGGGCGGGCCCGGAAAGCCACTGGTCTGCTACTGCTGCGGCTGAGCAGTGCCGGGGCCGGTCGCGCCAGGCCGGCTCCGGAATCGCGGATGCGATGGCGGCGACCACGGATCGCAGCGAGCGTACGCCGCGTTGCGACGCCGTGATCACCCCGGTCAACCTGCACGGCGCTCCTGGTACGTGCGATCGCGCCCTGCGTCACCGCCAGCCGCCGACGATTCACGCAGGTTTGCGCGGCGGCTGGGCATGGTGGAACGCAGACCAACCAGGAGCGTTCCATGACCTTACCTCTTCATCCCTTCCGCCTGTCCCTGCTCGCCGCGCTCATCGCCGTGGCGCTGAGCGGCTGCGGCAAGCCCGGCGACCAGGCCTCGCGCACTGCACCGGCCACCTCGCCGGAGCCCACCGCCGCGCCGGTCGGTGGCGAAAGCGGGCGCGCACCGATCGGCGGCGACGCCTCGGCCAAGGCGATGCTGCAGGTGCTGGAGGGCAACGTGGTGGCGCTGTCCAAGCAGGCGCTGTCGCGCAACGTCAGCAAGACCGTGGCCGACTTCGCCCGCGAGACCATCGCCGTGCATCATGATGCCGACCCGGCCACGGCCGGGAAGGGTGGCCCCGGCGATGCGCAGAAGATCGACGCGCAGGTAGCCAAGGGCCGTGCGCAGTTGCAGGCACTGGGCGATGAGAAGGACGACTCCGCCTACATGAACGCCTACGCGGCGGCAGTAGTGCGGCAGTACTCCGACGCACTGTCGGTGATCGATGCAGAGCTGGTGCCGGCCGCCAAGGAAGACGCCACCCGCCAGGAACTGCAGCAGGCGCGCAAGCGCATCGCCGAGCAACTGGAGCGCGCGCAGGCGCTGGCCTCGGCCCGCTACTGAGCGCATCGCCCCTCTCCCGTCGGGAGAGGGGTTGGGGTGAGGGTATGGCGCGAAGCGACTCGTAGAATTGAGGCGCACGAGCCTGCGCCAATAGCATCATCCGCCCCTGCGGGGCATTCCCCGAAAATGAGGGCCATGCTCCCGAGGGGGGAAGAACCAGCCGCCAAGGCGTGCCATCACTCCCCGAGCGTGCCGCGCCGCGATTGCGTGCGCTGTGGCGAGTGCATCGCCCCTCTCCCGTCGGGAGAGGGGTTGGGGTGAGGGTACGGCGCGAAGCGACTCGCAGAATTCAGGCGCACGAGGTGACGCCAGTCTCCTCATTCGCCCCCGCGGGGGCACCTTCCCAGAACATGAGGGCCATGCCCCCGAGGGGGGAAGAACCAGCCGCTAAGGCGTGCCATTCGTCCCCGAGCATGCAGCGCTGCGATTGCGCCCACCTGCCAGGCACAACGCAGCATCCTCAGCAATCGGCGACACGCCCTAGCCGTCGGCGGCTATCGCCTGCAACGCCGGCCGCTCTTCGCGCCCATCCGGATGTCGCGCGAAGCGGGTCGGGTCGCTGCCGTGCACCGGCGCCTCGTCCTGCCATGGCCAGCCGCCGAACTGGGTGCGGCGATAGTCGGCCATGTCCTGGGCGATCTCGGCCTGCGTGTTCATCACGAACGGACCGTGTTGCGCCACCGGTTCGGTGATCGGTCGGCCTTGCAGCACCAGGAACTCGCTCGCCTCGCTGTCACCATTGACCAACTCGACTGCCTGATCGGCGCGCAGCTCGATCGCCGCGTGGCAGGTCACCGTACGCCCGCCCACGGTCACCGCTGCGCCCTTGAAGAAGTACAGGCTGCGGCGCGTACCGCGGCCCTGCGCGGCGGGCAGGGTCCAGCGTGCGCCGGGTGCCATGCGGATCGTCCAGATGGCCACATCGGCATCGTCCTGCGCGGCCCACGAATCCGGTGGCGGCGCGAGCGGGCCGCCGACGCTGCCGGGCGCGGCGTCGACCGGGCCGATGCGGCCGGCCACGCAGGCCACCTCGGTGGTGCGGCCGGCGTCGTCGGTGGCAGTGAAGCGCGGCAGGTCTTCCGACCAGAACATGGTGAAGTGCGGTGCGGCCAGCTTGTTGCGCGCCGGCAGGTTGAGCCAGATCTGGAACAGTTCCAGCGGGTTGGGCGCCGCCGTGTCCAGCAGCGGGAACATCTCCGAATGGACGATGCCCGCGCCGGCCGTCACCCATTGCACGTCGCCGGAGCCGAAGCGCGCCGCCGCACCGAGCGAGTCGGCATGGTCGATCAGGCCCTTGCGCACGATGGTCACGGTCTCGAAGCCGCGGTGCGGATGACCGGGAAAGCCGGGAATCTCCTCGCCGTGATACATGCTCCAGCCGTCCTTGCGGCTGAAGTCCTGGCCGATGGCGCGGCCGTGCAGGGACGCCGCCGGCCCCATCGCGCCGTTGCCGGCGGGGTAGGCATCGTCGTGGTAGACGCAGAACAGGAACGGGTCGATCGTGTCCCAAGGGAAGCCAAGCGGCTTGATCTGGACGATGGGGTCGGTCATGGAGAGATCCTTCGTGCGAACGCCGCCCGAGGTTGGACGCGGCAACTTTCACGATATGGGGCGATGCCGATGGAACGGAAGGCCGGCCCGAAGGACATCCTGTCCCGCACGGGAAACGCTGGGACGCGCCGCTGCCGCTTGCAGGGTGCCCCCCATGCCTTGATCGAGCGAATCCGGCAGGCAGCGGCCTGAACTGAATGCTCGCCGGGGCGCAACCGCTCATCCGCGTCCGCACGACCCGCGCGTCATCGGACTGTCATCGCCGAGGACCAGCATCGCAGCCTTTCCGAATCGCCGGCCGCCGATGGCGCCGGCACTGCGAGTGGCTGGTGCGTTCCGAACCCCTGCCGGCGTTGTCGCGGCTGTTCCTGCAATGGCGGCCGTCGCTGAGCCGCTATTTCCGCAAGCGCCGCGCCGCGGCCTGGGATGCCGACGACCTGTTGCAGGAAGTGTGGCTGCGCCTGCAGCGCAGCGAGGCGCATGCGCCGGAGATCGCCAATCCCGAAGCCTACCTGTTCACCATCGCCGCCAACCTGATGCGCGAGCACGCGCTGCTGCATCAGCGCAGCAGCCAGCGCGACACCTGCCTGGACGACGTGCTGGACCGGCTGGCGGTGCCGTGCGAGGCCGATGCGCAGGTGCACCGCGCGCAGCGCCGGCAGCGCCTGGCCGAACTGATGGCGCGGCTGCCGCCGAAATGCCGCGCGGCGATGACGCTGCGCTACCGCGACGAGTTGGGTTACCAGGAGATCGCCGAGCAACTGCAGATCTCCAGCCACATGGTCAAGAAGTACATCATCAAGGGGCTGGCGGTGTGCCGGCAGGGCATGGCGCGCTATGCGTGAGGAGTCGCAACGCAGCGCCGAGGCGGCCGCGGACTGGTACCTGGCGCAGCGCGAGTCTACGCTGCCGCCAGCGCGGCAAGCCGAGTTCCTGGGCTGGCTGCGGCAATCGCCAGCGCACGTGGCCGCCTATCTCGACATCGCGCGGCTGCACGGCGACCTGCCGTCCGCGGCACAGGCGCAGCAGGCCAGTAGCGCGCAGCTGCGCGCGCATGCCTTGCGCAGCGGCGCGGTGGTGGTGCCGCTGCGCCCGGACGTGGAGGCACCGGCAGTGGCATCCAGCTCGCGTCGCGTCGCATCCCGACGCACGCGCTGGCCGTTGGCGGTGGCGGCCGTGCTGGCAGTGGCCGTGGCCGGACTGGCGTTGCGCCTGAGCGCGCCGGACCCGGTGCAGGCGACGGTGTACGCCGCGCCGGCGGACGCGGCGCGTAGCGTCGCATTGGACGACGGCAGCGTGGTGCAACTGGAGCGCGGCGGCGCGATCGCGGTGCGCTACGGCGCGCAGCGTCGCGACATCGCCCTGCTGCGCGGCAAGGCGGTGTTCGATCTCGGCCACGATCCGGCGCGGCCGCTGCGGGTCAGCGTCGGCACGTTGGTGATGCGCGATATCGGCACCGTATTCGGAGTCGACCCGCAGGCCGGCGGTGCGCGCGTCACCGTGCTGCAGGGGCGGGTGCAGGTGTCGCGGAATACGCCCGCATTCTGGCGCCGCAGCGACCTGCCGTCGGAGGGGGCGACGCTGGCCGACCTGGGCGGCGGCCAGCAGGCGCGGGTGGATGCGCAGGGCCGCGTGCTGGCGCGGAGCGACCATGCCGACATCACCGACGCCACCGCCTGGCTGCCGGCGCAGATCGGCGTGCAGGACCGCAGCCTGGGCGAGGTGGCGCGGCTGTTCAACGCCTACACCACGCAGCCGCTGCGCATCGCCGACCCGGCGCTGGCGGCGCGGCGGGTCAGCGGCGTGTTCCACCTGCGCGATCCGGAGGCCTTCGTCGCCTATCTCGGCAGCCTGCCGGACGTGCAGGTGCAGCGCGATGCGCACGCGGTGACCATCCGCCACGCACCGGCACCGCTGTAAGAAAAAATTCATGCAATCGACGGTAGCCGCACGGCGCACCGGGGCACTCCTAGGAGGAATGGCCGTCGCGCAGCACGCGTGAGGCCGCCCTTCCTCCCCTCCGGTGTGACCGTCATGCGCAAGCCTCTCGTCGTCTCCATCGCCCTGCTGCTCGGCAGTGCGTCCTCGCTGCCGGCCTGGTCGGCGCCCGCCGCCACGGCGCAAGCCATCGCGCCCATGCCGCTGGCGCAGGCGGTGGACCAGTTCGCGCGCAGCAGCGGCCTGCAACTGATGTACGACCCGGCGCTGGCCGAAGGCCTGCGCAGCAGCGGTGCCCCGGCCGGCCTGGCGCCGCCGCAGCAACTGCATGCCTTGCTCGCCGGCACCGGCCTGGACTACCGCATGCTGACCCCGGGCTCGGTCGCCATCGTGCGCAGCAGCGTCGCCGCCGCGCCGGCCGCCGCGCCGCGCGCACCCCGCAGTGCCGCCCCGGCCCGCGCCGAGGCCGACGGCGAGCACGACGGCCCGCGCGAACTGGCGCCGATCAACGTCACCGCCAACAGCGTCGACACACTGGCGCCCAGCGCCGCGCCGCTGGAGGCGAGCCAGCCGACCTCGGTGATCGATGAGCGCTTCATCCGCGACGGCCTGCGCCTGAACTCCAACTACGACGACATCATCAAGTACGCGCCCAGCGTGGTCACCACCTCGCCGGAAGGCCCGGGCCTGGGCAAGAACGAGGGCATCAGCATCCGCGGTTTCCAGGACGGCCAGTTCAACATCACCTTCGATGGCATCCCGTTCGGCGATGCCAGCGACCTGCACCACACCACCTCGGCCTACTTCAACAACCACGTGCTCGGCCAGGCCGAGATCGATCGCGGCCCCGGCGGCGGTGCCACCATCGGCAACGCCACCTTCGGCGGCACCCTGGCGCTGCGCACGCGCAATCCCAGCGAAGTGGACGGCGTGACCGTGTACGGCACCGGCGGCAGTTGGAACACCTGGGCCGGCGGCGTCAGCGCCGACGAGCACATCGGCAACACGCGCCTGTTCGCCGACCTGTCCAAGGAAGCCAGCGATACCTACCTCAAGGGCACCGACGATCGCCGCGAGCATGCCTTCGTCAAGACCGTCACCGACCTGGGCGAGGCGACCACGCTGACCTTCGTCAGCAGCTACAACCAGGAGCACCAGAACACCGTGCAGGGCGCCACCCGCGCGCAGATCGCGCAGCACGGCTGGCGCTACGGCCTGGGCAACGATCCGACCCTGCAGAACTACACCGGCTACAACGCCGCGGCCTACTACTCCAGCTTCACCTACCTGGGCCTGAGCACCCGCCTGGGCGACTGGGACGTCGACAACAAGGTCTACTACAACAGCTTCGACCATACGGCTTCCAAGACCAGCATCCCCACCAGCGAGAGCGCCGCCGACAACGGCGTGACCTTCTACGGCGCCACCGGCAAGAAGCTGTCCAAGGCCGCCAAGGACGTGCCGGGCAAACTGTCGGACAACGATTTTCGCGCCTTCGGCGACGTGCTGCGGCTGGCGCGCGATCTCGGCCCGGGCCAGTTGCAGACCGGCGTGTGGGTGGAGCGCAACCTCGACGAGCGCCAGCAGTTGCCGGTGGACATGAGCACCGGCGCGGCCAGCGGCACCAAGTACGGGCCGCTGTACAACTACAACCTGCACGACCGCACCGACACGCTGCAGCCGTACCTGCAGTACGACTGGAAGCTCAGCGACAGCCTCACCCTCAGCCCGGGCCTGCGCTACGCGCGGGTGCAGCGCCAGCTCGATGCCGAGCTCAACAAGAGCACACCGCCGGCGCCGGCGCATAGCGACGCCAGCTACGACGCCACGCTGCCGTCGCTGAGCCTGCACCAGACCTTCAACGAGCACTGGAGCGGCGATGTGCAGGCCGCGCGCGGCTTCCTGGCGCCGCCGATCGATGTGATCGAACTCAACGGCACGCGCGGCCTGCGCCCGGAGCTGACCAGCAACTACCAGTTCGGCACCAGCTACGCCGCGCGCGGCCTGACCTTCGGCGCCGACGTCTACTACATCGACTTCAGCAACTACATCAGCCAGACCCTGGTCACGACCGACAGCGGCACCGAGAGCGCCTTCGTCAACGGCGGCGGCGCGGTGTATCGCGGCGCCGAGGCCGAGGCCACCTACGCGCTCACGCCGATCCTGAGCCTGTACGCCAACGCCAGCTACAACGACGCCACCTACAAGCACAGCAGCACCCAGGTGGCCGGCACGCCGCGAGTGACCGCCGCCCTGGGCCTGCTGTACAACAGCGGTACCGGCTACTTCGGTTCGCTGATGGAGAAGGTGGTGGGCGCCCAGTACGGCGTGGACAACAGCACCGCGGCCAATGGCACCACCGTGTTCGGCAACGACCAGCGCCTGGGCGGCTACGCCAGCCTGGACGCGGCGCTGGGCTACCGCAGCACGCACGGGCCCTACGGTTTGAAGGGATATTCGATCAGCATGGACGTCAACAACCTGCTGAACCGGCATGCGCTGATCGGCTACGCCGGTACCCGCTCCTCCGACAACCAGCCGCTGTACTTCGGCCTGGCCGGACGCGGCGTGTTCCTCGACCTGTCGCTGAAGTTCTGAGGCCTGCCATGTCCCTTTTCAGATTCGCACGCGTGCGCAGCGGATGCTGCCTGGCGGCGGTGCTGTGCGTCGCCAGCGCCGCCTGGCCGGTGGCTGCAGCGCCCAGGGCGGACGCGGCACCGAACGCCGCGCAGGTGCGCCTGACGATCGTGGTGATGCGCCACGGCGTGCGCGCACCGACGCAATCGCCACAGGACCTGGCCAAGTACGCCGCGCAGCCCTGGCCGCAATGGCCGGTGGCGCCCGGCCAACTGACCGCGCACGGGGCGGCCGGCATGCAGGCGCTGGGCGCGCGCTATCGGCAGCGCTGGCTGGCCACGGCGCTGTTGGCGCCGGACTGCGCCGCGCCCGGCGCGGTGGTGATCGCCGACAGCACGCCGCGCAACCACGACAGCGCGGCGGCCTTCACCGAGGGATTGCTGCCCGGGTGTCAGGCACGGTACCTGGCGTTGCCGACGACGCAGAACAATCCGCTGTTCCACTTCGGCAAGGACGAGGACAAGGACGACGATGCGCCGGCGGCACCGCTGCATTTGGACGCGGCCACCCGCGGGCGCCTGCGCGCGTTGCAGCGGGTGTTGTCCACCTGCGCCGGCTCGGCCTGTGCGGCGCAGGGCGCGCAGCGCCTGGACGATCCGCAGCGGCTACAGGATCCGGCACAGGCGGCCAAAGCGTTGAAGACCGCCGGCAGCCTGGCCGAGAACCTGATGCTGGAATACGCGCAGGGCCTGCCGTTGCCGCAGGTGGCGTGGGGGCGCGCCGACGCAGCGGCGTTGCAGCGGCTGATCGGCCTGCACAACGCCTCCTTCGGCTACAGCAAGCGTGCGGTGCCGGCGGCGCGCGCCGGCGGTTCCAACCTGCTCGCGCACCTGCTGGCGACGCTGCAGGCGGCGGCCGGGCAGCCGACGGCGGTGGCGCCGCTGGCGTCGGCGGACACGCGCGCGCTGGTGCTGCTCGGCCACGACACCAACCTGGCGCACCTGGCCGGCTTGTTCGGCATTGATCCGCTGGTGCATGGTCAGCCGGACGCGTATCCGCCGGGTGGCGCGCTGCTGCTGGAACTGGTGCGACAGGATGGCAAGGATTTCCTGCAACTGCGCAGCGTGGTGCCGACCCTGCAGGCACTGCGGGCCAACCGCTTCGATGGCCGTGGCCTGCGCGAGCGGCGCTGGCCGTTGCCCGGCTGCGGTGGCCGCCTGCGCTGCCCGCTGGCGATCGCGCTGCCGGCGTTGCAGGCGCGGCTGGATCCGCAGCGGGTCGAGGCCGAGGTCCCTGCAATGACGCCATGGCCGGCGCAGGCGGCACCGGTGGGCGATTAGCTGGCGCCTGCGCTTGGCGGCACCCCAGGAGCGGCTTCAGCCGCGACCGGGCGTTCCTGAGTCATGCCTGTCGCGGCTGAAGCCGCTCCTACGAGTGCCACGGGGCCGGGGTAAATGCCGCCTGCCGTCACGGACCACTCAGCGCGGAAGGTCGATCATCGCGGTTCCCCCACGCGCCTGCGCCTGCGTGCGCCGCGCTCTTTGCCAGGATCCCGCCATGTCCCCGACCCGTGCCGCCGCGCTGCCCGATACCATGACCGCGATCGAGATCCGCGAGCCCGGTGCGCCCGAGGTCTTGGTGCCGGTGCGCGCGCCGCTGCCGCACCCCGGGCGCGGCGAACTGCTGGTGCGCGTGGCCGCCGCCGGTGTGAACCGGCCCGACGTGATGCAGCGCCAGGGCAGCTATCCGCCGCCGCCCGGCGCCTCGCCGCTGCCGGGGCTGGAGTTCGCCGGCGAGGTGGTGGGTCTGGGCGAGGGCGTGGAGCGCTACCGCCTGGGTGACCAGGTCTGCGCGCTGGTCGCCGGCGGCGGCTATGCCGAGTACGCGGTGGTGCACGAGCGCAACGCCCTGCCGGTGCCGGCGGCGCTGAGCCTGATCGAGGCCGCGGCGGTGCCGGAAACCTTCTTCACCGTCTGGACCAACGTGTTCCAGCGCGGCCGTCTGCAGTCGGGCGAAACCCTGCTGGTGCACGGTGGCACCTCCGGCATCGGCAGCGTCGCCACGCTGCTCGGACGGGCCTTCGGTGCGCGGGTGATCAGCACCGTGGGCTCGGCCGACAAGCGCGCGGCCAGCCTGGCGCTGGGCGCGGAGGCAGCCATCCTGTACCGCGAGGAGGACTTCGTCGCCGAGACCAGGCGCCTGACCGAGGGCCGCGGCGCCGACGTGATCGTGGACCTGATCGGCGGCGACTACCTGGCGCGCAACTACCAGGCCGCGGCGCTGGACGGGCGCATCGTGCAGATCGGCATCCAGCAGGGCAAGGTGCGCGAACTGGACCTGATGCCGTTGCTGGCCAAGCGCCTGACCCATACCGGTTCGACCCTGCGTCCGCGCTCGGTGATGGAGAAGGCCGCGATCGCGCGGGAGCTGGAGGAGCGGGTGTGGCCGCTGCTGGCGCAGGGCAGGATCAAGCCGCAGGTGGACCGCTGCTTCCCGCTGCACGAGGCGGCGCAGGCGCATGCGCTGATGGAATCCAGCGCGCATATCGGCAAGATCGTGCTGACGACGGCTGCGCAGTGAACCCGGGCATCGGTCGCGGCTAGCCGCCTGCTGCCGTAGGAGCGGCTTCAGCCGCGATGGGCATTCCCGGTAGAGCCCATCGCGGCTGAAGCCGCTCCTGCGCGCGATCCCGGTGGTGAAGGGAGGCAACCCTCGTCGGTGGCCATCGTGCGCGCCGGCGTTCCGCGCCTCCGCAACATACCCAGCGCCAACACGCTGGCCCGGTTCAAGCGCCGCGCCGTATAGTGCGCCGCACGCGCGGTGGTCCGCGCTTACCCATGCCGGTCCCTGCGTGCGCCTGCTGCCCCGTTCCGCATCCTCGTCTTCCCTGTTGCGTTACGCCCTGCTGCTGTTGTGGCTGTGTGCGGCGGTGGCTGCGGCCCAGCCGCAGGATGCCGCCGACGCGCCGCCGGACCCGCAGACCCTGCTGGACAGCGCCGCAAAGTCGCTGAAGGACGCGCGTGGCAAGGAGGTGGATGCAGGCAACCAGACCGCCTTCCAGGACCTGGTCACGCAGGTCTCGGACGCCTCCAACGATGCGCAGACCGCGGTCGACGCCCTTGCGCCGCAGCTGGCACAGGTGGAGGCACGCCTACAGCAGCTCGGCCCCGCCGCCACCGGCGATTCGCCCGACATCGCCGCACAGCGCAAGGCGCTGACCAAGCAGCGCGACAGCCTGGACTCGGGAGTCAAGCGCGGCAAGCTGATGGTGGTGGAAGCACGACAACTGGCCGACGAGATCGAACGCGCGCGCGCCGAGCATTTCAGCCAGGAACTGTCGCTGCGCTCGCCCTCGCCGCTGTCGCCGGCGCTGTGGAAGCAGATCGCCGCCGATTTCCCCGACGACCAGGCCAAGCTGCTGGCGCTGTACACCCTCGGCATGCAGTCGCTGCAGGACGCGATCGCCGAGCATGGCAGCGGTGCGCTCGGCGTCGGCATCGCCATCGCGATGATCCTGCTGTTCCCGTTGCGCTACCTGCTGCGTTGGTTGGGCAAGCGCTATGCGGTGTCGCGCGCGCCGGGCAGCCGCTTGCGCCGATCGGGTCTGGCGATCTGGTTCCTGTTGCTGGGCACGTTGACCCCGGGCCTGGCCGCGCTGGCCCTGGCCGAAGCGCTGCGCAGCATCGAGGCGGTGCCGGAGCGCCTGGACGCAGTGCTCAACGGCTTCGTGGTGGTCAGCTTCGCCGCGGCCTTCATGGGCTCGCTCGGCGCCAGCGTGCTGCTGCCGAACCAGCCGAGCTGGCGCCTGTTCCCGATCGACGACGCGACCGCGCGGCGCCTGCGCAAGTACACCTGGGCCACCGCGGCGCTGGCCTGGCTCAGCAGCATGCTGCTGGTGATCAATCAGGCCGCGCGCACCAGCGACTCGGCCACCGTCGCCGCCGACGGGGTGATCGCGCTGGTCTACGGCGTGCTGATCCTGGCCACCCTGACCAGCCTGTCGCGGCTGCGCCGGCGCCAGTACGCCGAAGCGGCGGAGCAGGCCCTGGCCAACGCGCAACCGCCGCCGCCCGGGCAGCACGGTGGTGCGCTGGCGCTGATCGGCGTGCTGGTCAAGGTCGCGGTGGTGGTGGCGCTGCTGGCGGCGCTGCTGGGCTATCTGCACCTGGGCCTGTTCATCACCCGGCAGATCATCTGGATCACCATGATCGTCGGCGCGGTGCGTCTGCTGATGACCTTCGCCGACGACTTCGCGCTGTGGTTGTTCGCCAGCGAAGGCCGCATCGGCCGTGCCGCCAATGGCGCCTTCGGAGTGCGCTCGAGCCGCCTGGAGCAGGCCGGGGTGCTGACCTCGGCGCTGCTGCGGGTGGTGCTGCTGCTGATCGGGATCGGCGCGCTGCTGATGCCGTTCGGCACCAACGTCTCGATCGTCTCGGACTGGTTCTCGCTGCTGTCCGACGGCATCCGCGTCAGCGACAAGGTGGTGCTATACCCCGGCGCGATCGTCCGCTCGGTGCTGGTGCTATTGCTCGGCCTGGGCGTCATGCAATACCTGCATCGCTGGCTGACCCAGACCTATCTGCCCAAGACCGAACTGGACGATGGCTCGCGCAACTCGATCAGCACGGTGGCGCGCTATGTCGGCATCATCCTGGCGGCCTTGTGGGCGCTGGCCGCACTGGGCATCGGCCTGGAGCGGATCGCGCTGGTGGTCAGTGCGTTGTCGGTCGGTATCGGCTTCGGCCTGCAGTCGATCACCCAGAACTTCGTGTCCGGCCTGATCCTGCTCGCCGAGCGCCCGGTCAAGATCGGCGACTGGATCAAGATCGGCGACCAGGAGGGCGATGTGCGCCGGATCAGCGTGCGCGCCACCGAGATCCAGGTCGGCGATCGCTCCACCCTGATCGTGCCCAACTCCGAACTGATCACCAAGACCCTGCGCAACATGACCCTGGCCGGGCCGCTGGGCCGGGTGCAGATCCAGTTCGCGGTGTCGCTGGGCACCGACGTGACCAAGCTGCGCGCGCTGCTGCTGGAGTTGTACGCGGCACATCCGGGCGTGCTGGACGATCCGGCGCCATCGGTATTCATCGATTCCATCGCCAGTGGCCACGTCACCCTCAACAGCTTCGCCTACGTGGCCTCGCCGCGGCTGACCTACGGCACGCGCAGCGAACTGTTCTTCGCCCTGCTGCAGCGCCTGGCCGAGGAGGGCATCGCCCTGGAGTCGCCGCAGGAAGTGAAGCTGTTACGCGATCCGCGGGAGAGCCGGGATTAGGGATTGGGGATTCGGGATTGGTAAAGCGCGAAGCGGCTTTGGCCGCCAGCTAGCGGCGCTGCAGGTCGCGGCTGAGCCGCTCCCACGAATCCCCAATCCCGACTCCCCAATCCCGGCCCCTCAGCGCCTGCCGCGCTCCTCGCGGGCGCGGATGCGCCGGTCGAACAGTACCGCGCTGACCACGATGCCCAGGCCCAGGATCACGCCGAGCAGGAACAGCACCATCGCGATCGCGGGGTAGCCGAACAGCTTGCTGCCGGTGTCGATGCGCATCATCTGCGTGGAGGCCAGGATCAATGCGGCGGTGACGATGCCGGCGGCGACGCGATTGGCGATCTTCTGCAGGCTCTCCATCAGCCGCGATTCCTCCAGCCCGGCCACGCGCACCTGCAGGCGGTTCTCCGCGGCCAGGGTGAGGATGTCCGAGAGCCGGCGCGGGCCTTCGCGCAGCAGCGCCTGCAACTCCATCGCTTCGCTGGCCAGGTTGGCCGCCGACAGCGACTTCTTCAGCCGCGCGCGCATCACGTGCTGCAACTGGTCCTCCACCACCACGCGCGTGTCCAGGTGCGGCGACAGCGCCCGGCACACCGCTTCCAGGTTCAGCAGGGTCTTGCCGAGCAGGCTCAGCTCGGGCGGCGTGCGCAGCCCGTAGGTGGTGGCGATGCGCACCAGGTCCAGCACCACCCGGCCTTCGGACATGGCGTCGTGCGCGGCGTAGCGGGCGATCATCTGCCCGGTCTCGCGCTGGTAGCGCTCCTCGTCGAAGTCCTCCAGGCGCGTGCTCAGCGCGATGGTTTCCTCGGCCACTTCCTCGCCGCGGCCGTCGACCGCCGCGAACAGCAGCTTGAGCAGGCGTTCGCGCAGCTTCGGCGGCACGTGCGCGACCATGCCCAGGTCGAAGATCGCCAGGCGCCCGTCGGCGAGCACGCGCAGGTTGCCCGGATGCGGGTCGGCGTGGATCTCGCCGTGCACGAACATCTGGTCCAGGTAGCCGCGCACCAGCGCCGCGGCCAGGTCGTCCATCGGTTGCTCGGTGCGGCGCAGCCCGGAGATCTTGTCCACGCGCACGCCTTCGGCCAGCTGCATGGTCAGCACGCGGCGGCTGCACAGGTCCCACACCGGCTGCGGCACCCACAGCTGCGGGAACGGACGCAGGTGCTCGCCGAAGCGCGCAAGGTTCTCGGCCTCGGCCTCGTAGTTCAGTTCCGCCAGCAGCGCCTTGCCGAACTCGGCCAGCCAGTCGGCGAAGCGGATGCGCCGGCCCAGCCCGGTCAGCTTGTCGGCGGCGCTGGCGAAACTGCGCAGCACCTCCAGGTCCGAGCGCACCTGCGCGGCGACCTCGGGCTTCTGCACCTTGATCGCCACCGGGGTGCCGTCGCGCAGCGCGGCGCGGTGCACCTGCGCCAGCGAGGCGCTGCCCAGCGGCGTGTCGTCGAAGGCGGAGAAGGCCTTGTTGATGCCGACGCCGAGTTCGGCCTCGACGATCTCGCGGATGCGCTCGCTCGGAATCGGCGCGGTGTTCTCC
Source organism: Xanthomonas sp. NCPPB 1128 (assembly GCF_001043115.1). GTDB lineage: Bacteria > Pseudomonadota > Gammaproteobacteria > Xanthomonadales > Xanthomonadaceae > Xanthomonas_A. The sequence goes on from NZ_LFME01000004.1 coordinate 157,521, forward strand.
TGCATCCGCTCCAGGGCGGTGGCGAACTCCGGCGGCACCACGTCCGGGCGGGTGGACAGCATCTGCCCGAGCTTGACGAAGGTCGGACCCAGCGCTTCCAGGTCGGTGACGAACTGCTCCGGCGTGCCTTCCGGCGGCAGCTCGTGCTCGCCCTGGGCGGTCTCCATGTCCATCCCGGAAAACACCCCGGAGCTGCGGTAGCGCAGCAGCAGGCGCAGGATCTGGGTACGGCGGCTGAGGCCGCCGATCACGTGCGGGGTGTCCGCAGCGTCGTGCGTCGCGCTCAAGGTGGGCTCCGGGCAAGGGTAGGCGCCGTCGAGTGTGGCGACGGCCGGGTCGTTGCGCGGTGAATCCCGCGGCGCGCATCGCCGGTTCGCCGCCGACGGGAGGCGCTTGCATCCACTGCCGGGAGACGGGGCCGATGATCGCTGTCCACGCGACCGGTGCAGTCCCGCACCATGGTCCCCGTACAGCCGGTCTGTCGTCTTCGACACCCGGCCCGCGGTCGCTGGCGATGGCGGCGGCGTCATGGTGATGCGTCGTATCCTGCCGCATTGCGAATAGCGAGGGTCGGAGCGAGCGGAATGCAGCGGAGCGCGTGGGCGAGGTCGATCGGAGTGCTTCAGCATTACCGCGTGTGGCGCGGTCACCGGCGCGACGCGCCAGAGACCACACCACGGGAAGGCGCGATGCGCGCAAAGACACGCGGTCTCGGCATGGCTGTCGCCCGATGAGCAGACGCCGGCTCGCGCTGCTGGTGGCGGTGGTGGTCCTGGCGCTGCTGGTCATGGTCTGGCTGGGCGACGCCGGTGCCGGCGTCACCACCGAGGTGCGCAGCGCCTTGCGGGCCTTCGCGCGTGCCCTGTTCTGACGCCACAGGTGGCCAGCCGCCCCTGTTCCAGTGCCGCGGCTGCGCTTACCCTGGGCGTTCGCTGTCACCTGCCCGGAGCGCCGCCATGTCCGTCCTCGTTTTGCCCGCCGTCCGCCGTGCCACTGTGCTTGTCGCGTGCGCGTTGCTGGCCGTGCTGCTGTCGGCGAACGCGACCGCCGCGGCCGCGCCGCAGCGCTATGCCGGCGAGGATTTCGACGCCAAGGCCTTTGCTGCCAGCAAGCGCCGCAGCTACGAGCTGCAGGACTTTTCCGACCGCTACCGCGCGACGCTAGAGGTCGAGGACAACGACGGGGTGTTCCGGCCCGGGATCGTGCGCGTGTTCGCCCGCGGCAACGCCACGCCGCTGCTCGAAGTGGCCTCGCCAGAGTTGGTGGTGGACACCGATGCCAAGGGCACCAAGGTCAAGGCCAACGTGCACGAGTTGCCGTACGGCGAACAGAGTGTGCTGATCTACGACGATTTCAATTTCGACGGCATCAAGGACCTGGCGGTGATGGACGGCCAGAACAGTTGCTATCACGGCCCGTCCTACCAGGTGTATCTGGGCACGGCCGATGGTTTCGAGGCCAGTCCCGGCTTCACCGAGTTGGCGCAGAGCAACTGTGGTCTGTTCCAGGTGGATGCCAAGGCGCGTGAGATCCACACCATGACCAAGGACGGCTGCTGCTGGCATCAGTACGCGACGTACACGGTGCGCGATGGTGAGCCGCTGCTGGAGCGCGAAGTGGTAGAAGATGCGCGCAGCGAGGGGCCTGGCTTGGCCCAGGAGACGATCTACCGCGACCGTGCCGGCAAGCGCGTGGCCGACACGCACTACCTGTGGGACGACGAAGGCGGCACCACCGCGGGCGAGCGCAAGATCCTGCTCGAGTTCCGCCTGGCGCCGGCCGGCAAGCGCATCGTGGTGTTCGCCAATGTCGGCGACGGTGCCAGCAGCAAACCGTTCTATGCGGCGATCGGCGCGCAGCAACGGGTGGACCTGCTGTATCCGGATGCCGAACGCGAGGCCATGGACTACGACGCGGACCGCCACGTGCTCAGCTTCGAGCGTGGCGACACCACGTACCGCATCGTCGGCAATGCGCAGGGGGGGCCGCAGCGCATGGAGGTGGTGGTGCGCGGCAAGACCCAGCCACTGGCGCTGCAGCCCGGCTCGGTGCAAGGCTCGCTGCAGGCGGTGGCGCAGGTGCTGGAGGCTGCGTCGGCGGAGTAGGGGTGACGGGGCCTTGCTCCCAAGACGCTGGCGATTCCTGCTTGTGCGCGTCGGGACTGAAGTCCCTCCCACAGTGCACCCGGACAGCGCATTGCAGCCCCGATGGCGCCATCTGTAGGAGCGGCTTCAGCCGCGACGGGCGTTCCCGGTAAAGCCTGTCGCGGCTGAAGCCGCTCCTACAAAGGCTGCAGCCGGCGATGGTCCTCGAACTGCATGTGAATCTGCGTGCGTGTGCAGTGATGACGCCACGCATGAGGCATGGGGTTCGTCGTAGGAGCGGCTTCAGCCGCGACAGCCGTTACCGACGATGCCTGCTGCCCTGGTTACCCAGACCTGCCTTGCGCCGCGTTGGCCGACCCGAACGGCCGCTTCACCGCCAGGCCGCGAACGCCCGTGCGACCGCTTCGGCGCCAGGATCGATCACGCCGCGCAGTGCGTCCGCAGGCACCGTGGCGGCGCGGCCGGCACCGGCGCGGGTGAGCTGTGCGGTGGCATCTGCGCCTGCGCGGGCGGCGCGCGCGGCGGCGTCCACGCCCGCGCTCTGCGCCAGGGCATCCAGCGCCGGCAGCAGTGCATCGAGCAGGGTGCGGTCGCCGCGTTGCGCGCCGCCGTAGTGCTGCATCCGCGCCACCCCGGCCTGTAGCGCCTGCACCCAGTCGCGGCCGTCCGCCAGCGCACCTGCGGCGGTGGTGAACAGGATCGACAGCAACACGCCGCTGGAGCCGCCCATGCTGTGTTCGATCGTCGCCGCCAGGCCGCGCGCCAGTGCCGCGGCGTCGCCGGTGGCCAGCGCATCGGTGTCCAGTGCCTGCTGCAGGGCGCGCGCGCCGGCGGCGAAGGTGCTGCCGGCGTCGCCATCGCCGCTGCGCGCGTCCAGCGCGTCCAACTCCGCCTGCGCGGCGATCAGCGCCTGCGCCACCCGCGCCAGCCCTGCGGCGCACTGCGCATCGCGCGTGCCATCGCGGTGGCTATCGTCGCGCTTCAGTGCCGGAGCGAAGGTCTGGACTGCATGCGGCACGCGCACGCCGGGCCAGCCCAGGGTTTGCACCGGCGCCTGCAGCGCGGCGAGCACGTCGGCATCGGCCGGGGCGAGGGTGATCGAGAAACCGTGCATGTCCATCGAGGTCATCAGCGCCGCCGGCAACGGCATCAACGCGACCCTCGCGACGCCGATGCGCTGCAGCGCCAGCCGCGTCAGCACGCCCAGTTCCTGCGTCGAGCAGCCGCCGAGGTCGTTGAGCATCAGCACCAGCGGCGCGTCGGCGCCCAGGCGGGCATCGGCCAGCGCCAGCAGCGGGTCCAGCACCAGCGCCAGCGCCTCCTCCGCCGTGCCGGGCTGCACCGGCCGGGCACCCGGCTCGTTGTGGATGCCCAGGCCCAGTTCCGGCGCGCGGCGGCCGACCTGCTGGCCCGGCACGCTGCAACTGGACAAGGCCATGCCCAGCGACAGCAGGCGGTCGGCGAAGGCCTGGCCGCGCTGCGCCAGCTCGGCCAGCGGCACGCCCTCGCGCGCCAGGTGGCCCACGTACTTGTGCACCAGCACCGTGCCGGCGAGGCCGCGCGGCTGCGCGGCGTCGGGCAGGGCGATGTCGTCGGCGACCAGCACGCTGGCCACGTCGATGCCCTCGGCGCGAGCGCGCTCGGCGGCCAGACCGAAGTTGAGCCGGTCGCCGGTGTAGTTCTTGATCACCAGCAGCACGCCGGGCGCGTCGGCGCAGGCGCGGATCGCCGCCAGCACCGCCTCCACGCCGGGCGAGGCGAACAGGTCGCCGGCGATGGCGCCGCTGAGCATGCCCGGGCCGACGAAGCCGGCATGCGCCGGTTCGTGCCCGGCACCGCCGCCGGACAGCACCGCGACCTGACGCGGATCGCGCGCGGCCTGCAGCACGATGCGGGTGCCGCTGTCGGCCTCCGAGAGCAGCAGCGGTTGCAGCATGGCCGCGGCCGCGAGCACGTCGTCGACGATGGCGCGGGGGGCGGTGAGGAACTGGTCCATGGCGTCTCCTTGGCGATGCGGTGCGGGACTGCGCAGCAGGGTAGCCGAGTGCGGGTGAGGCGGCGACGCGCGGCGCCGGCGCACGATCTCGGCGAGAATGGCGGCGATCTCCCCGGCAGGAATGCGCATGGTCCGCACCAGCCTGTTCACCTTGCTCGGCGCGCTGGCGTCCGCGTTGGACGAGGCCGCGCGCCGCGCCCCGGTACAAGCGCGCGCAGTGGCCGCGGCGCCGATCGGGCGAGCCTGGTGGCTGCTGGGCAGGGCGTTCCGGCGTGCGCTGCTGGTCAAGCTCGTGCTGGTGCCGGCGTTGCTGGCGCTCTACGCCCTGCTGCCGCCGCCCTCGCTGTTCGGGTCGGACGACAGCGGCATGGATCAGCTGACGCTGGGGTTGGTGTGCCTGTGCGGGATGTACCAGGGCTACGAAAGCCTGGAGTGGCTGACGCGCTCCTGGCGCCGCCCGGCGCCCGACCCTGGTGCCGAAGACGACGCCCGGATCGCCCGGCTGCTCAAGGGCGCGATGCGGACCAATGGCGTCGTGTCGATCCAGTGCATCGCCGTGACCAGCCTGCTGCTGTCCAGTGCGCCGTTCGCGATCGGCGCGTTCGGCGTGGCGCTGGTGGCCGTTGCACTGACGCTGGTCATGTACGTGCCGATCGCCACGATCGTCCTGCTCGCCGACCTGGGCCTGCGCGTGCACGACGCGGGCGGCCGCGTCGCGGTGCCCGCCCGCGTCCTGCTGGCGCTGGCGGCGCGGCTGTTGCGTGGCCTGTCGCTGCTCGCGGTGGTGGCATCGCTCGTGTTCGGCGCAGTGGCGGCAATCGGTGCGGCACACGCGTTGCTCTTCCCGTCCTCGCCCGAAGGTCTCATCAAGTAGCGTCATGCCGGCCGTGCAGTGCCGGCTGACGGCGATGGGACACACGCGGCGCCGGATGCATCGGCGGCCGCCAGCCCATCGTGCGCCGGAATCGGCGAGAATCGCCGCTCATCCCGAATGGAATCCCCGCATGGCCGGCGCCAGCCTGTTCACCCTGCTCGACGACATCGCCACCCTGCTCGACGACGTGTCGCTGCTGACCAAGGTCGCGGCCAAGAAGACCGCCGGCGTGCTCGGCGACGACCTGGCGCTGAACGCGCAGCAGGTGACAGGGGTGAACGCCGACCGCGAACTGCCGGTGGTGTGGGCGGTGGCCAAGGGCTCGCTGCTCAACAAGGCGATCCTGGTGCCGGCGGCACTGGCGATCAGCGCGTGGCTGCCATGGGCGATCACCCCGCTGATGATGATCGGCGGCGCGTTCCTGTGCTTCGAGGGCGTGGAGAAGCTGGCGCACCGCTTCCTGCACTCGAAGGAAGAGGACGCGGAGCGTCACGCGCAGCAGGTGCAGGCGCTGGCCGACCAGCAGGTGGACGTGGTGGCGCTGGAGAAGGACAAGGTCAAGGGCGCGATCCGCACCGACTTCATCCTTTCGGCGGAGATCATCGTGCTGTCGCTGGGCGTGGTCGCCGGCGTGCCGTTCGTGCAGCAGGTGGCCGTCCTGGTGGCGATCGCGCTGGCGATGACTGCCGGCGTCTACGGCCTGGTCGCCGGCATCGTCAAGCTCGACGATCTGGGCCTGTACCTGAGCCGCAAGGGCGCCGCCGCCGCGACGATCGGCCGCGGCATCCTGTGGTTGGCGCCGTGGCTGATGCGCACCTTGTCGGTCGCCGGCACCGCGGCGATGTTCCTGGTCGGCGGCGGCATCCTGGTGCACAGCATCGGCCCGCTGCACCACGCCATCGAAGGCATCGCCCCGAGCGGCGGCCTGGGCAGCCTGGTGCTCGCGGTGGGCAATGCCTTAGTGGGAATCGTGGCCGGCGCCTTGGTGCTGGCGGTGGTGTTGGGCGTCAAGAAGATGCGGGATCGGGATTAGGGATTGGAGATTCGGGATTGGGGATTGGCAACAGCGGCCAGGCGCGCCGCTCTTGCCAATCCCCAATCCCGACTCCCCAATCCCGCGCCGGCCACGCCGGCGCTAATCGGCCGAAACCACCCGATTCTTGCCGGCCTTCTTGGCCTCGTACAGCGCACGGTCGGCGCGGCGGATCAATGCGTCCTGCGCTTCGCCGGGCTGGCGCAGGGCGACGCCGGCGCTGAAGCTGACGAACACGCGCTGGTCCTCGTGCACCACCGCGCGCTGCGCCAGCGCACGCTGCACCCGGGTCACCGCCGCGCTGGCCTCGAAGATCGTGCAGTCCGGCATCAGCAGCAGGAATTCCTCGCCGCCGAAGCGGGCGACGGCGTCGCTGGCGCGCAAGGTGGTGCGTGCCACTTCCACCACGTGGCGCAGCGCGCTGTCGCCGCCGGGGTGGCCGTAGGTTTCGTTGAGCTGGCGGAAATCGTCCAGGTCCAGCATCGCCACGCACAGCGGTTGCGCGCTGCGCTCGGTGCGCACCAGTTCGCGCACGAACAGGTCGTCCAGGCCGCGGCGGTTGAGCGCGCCGGTGAGCTGGTCGACCCGCACCAGGCCGCTGACGTCCTGCAGTTCCTGCTCCAGGCGCAGGATGCGCTGTTCGGCCGCATCCACTTCCTGGCGCGCGGCGATCAGGTGGTCGCGCGCGCGCAGCGCCTGCTCCTGCACGTGGCCGGTGTCCTGCAGCACTTCCTGCAGCAAGCGGTTGAGGTCGGCGATGCTGCGCGCGTCGCGGATGGTCTGCGAGTAATCGGCGATGCGGTCGTGGAATTCGCCGGTGCTGGCGGCCATGCCGTCCAGGTCCGCGACGAAGCTCAGCATCAGGTCCTTCATCGCCTCCTTGGATTCGGCGATGCCCTGCTTGAGCAACCCCTGCTTGTAGATCACCTCGCGCAGGCTGCCGCGCGCCTCCTCGATCGAGTAGCGGTCCAGCGGCCCGGCGATCAGGTCGCGCACCACCGCGATCTGACCCTGCAGCCAACTGGTGTCTTCGAGCAGTTCGCCGACGTTCTCCAGCAGCAGGTCGAACAGGCTCAGCAACAGCGCCTGTTGCTCCTGGCTGTCGTTGGCGCGCAACGCGATCTGGTGGCACAGCTCGCGCACCTGCTGCGCCACCGGCTCCAGCGGTTGCCCGGGACGCCATTGGCGCAGCGCCTCGCCGCTGGCCTCGGCCTCGCCGGCCAGTTCGGGCAGGGTGTGCAGCAACGCCGCCAGCGCACCGGCCACGGTCTGCCGCAGCAGGTCGCGCAGGCGCTCGCTGTCGCTGGGCCCGGCCAGCGGGTCTTCGACGTCGATGGTGCGGATGTACTTGTCGATCAGCTGGCGCAGCGCGCGGCCATAGCTGGGCCAATCGCCGCTGCTCGCCGCCGATTGCAAGCGCCGGCCCATGTCGCCCAGTTCGCCGTGCAGCGAGGCCATGCCGTCGGCGAAGGCGCCGAGCAGGCCCTGCGGCTCGTGCGCCTGCTGGAACAGGCGGATCAGCGCGGCGGTGGCGGCGGCCGGGTCGGTCGCGCCCGCCACCGCCGTCGCCGCGTGACCGTGCGTGTGCCCATGGCCATGCCCATGCGCACGCGTCGGCAGCGTCGCGGTCGACGCCGGCGCCGGATCGCGCCGACGTGGCGACAGCAGCTTGCGCAGTCCGCTGATCGGCGGCTCGTCGCGTTGGTCCGACATGCCAGCCGGCTCCTCCCAGTCAATGCGCCGCCCATGCTGGCGCTCAGGATCTGGATATCGGCGCCGGCGGCGCGCGCTTGAGCGGGCGGATGGCGTGCCTGTGAAGAGGACTCCATTGCGCTCGTACCCTCACCCCCAGCCCCTCTCCCGGAGGGAGAGGGGAGCAACGCCTGGCGCGCCGAAGATCGCCGTGTGCCCGCGCGCCGTGCAAGACGCGCACGACGCTGGCACTCTGGCGACCGCGCCTGCCGCGGCGCCGGCAGCGCGGCGCACCCCACCTCCACGGAGACTGAACATGGCCGATCCCCGCGAACCGCTGCTGCACCCCGTGCCGATCCTGTCCTTGCGCCCCACGCAGATGACCGTGGGCATGCGTGAGGTCAAGGAGAAGCGCAAGCGTTGGCGCGCGCACGCCTCCAGGCACAAGCAGGCCGAACTGCTCGGCAAGCACATGATCCCGGTGGTGCTGGGACCTGATGGCAAGTATTACGTGGTCGACCACCACCATCTGGCGCGGGCGCTGCACGACGAAGGGGTGAAGGACATCCTGGTCACGGTGATCGCCGACCTCAGCGTCGTCGACAAGGCTGCGCTGTGGAGCGTGCTGGATCATCGGCGCTGGGCCTATCCCTACGACGCCAAGGGCGAGCGCCGCCCGTTCAAGGACATGCCCACCTCCATCGCGGACCTGAAGGACGATCCCTACCGCAGCCTCGCCGGCGAGGTCCGCCGCGCCGGCGGCTACGCCAAGGACACCACGCCGTTCAGCGAATTCCTGTGGGCCGACCTGTTCCGCCGCCGGCTGCGGCGCCGCGACATCAAGGGCGACTTCGCAAGTGCCATGGAGACCGCGCTCGCGCTCGCCAAGAGTCGGGACGCGAGCTACTTGCCGGGCTGGTGCGGGCCGTCGTCCGACGACTGATCGGTGGTCGCGGTATGGTGCGGCTTGCCGCCCAGGATCCCGTGCAGGGCGCGTTCGACACGTCCGCCGAACAACAGGATGACGAAGGCGATAGCCAGGGACACGGCCACGATCTGCCACTGGCCGGCGCCGCACAGGATGCCGACGCAGGCGGTGAGCCAGACGCAGGCGGCGCTGGTCAGGCCATGCACCCGCACATGTTGTTGGGTGTGATAGATGACGCCGGCGCCGAGGAAGCCGATGCCGGTCAGGATGCCCTGGATGACGCGGCTGCCGGCATCGGTGAAGCCGCCCTTGCCGAGCGGATCGGCCAGCAGCACCACCATCGCGGTGGCCAGGCCGACCAGGCCCAGCGTGCGGATGCCGATCGGCTTGCCGTGCAGGTCGCGGTTCAACCCGATCGCCGCGCCGGCGAGGGCGGCGATTCCCAGGCGCACGACGATGTCGGACAACTCGATCAAGGCAGGTCTCCTGGTGGATGTGGCGCCGTGGGCGGCTGGCCCATCATAGGGAAGCCGGCCGCAGGCATGCCGTGCACGCCGGGGTCGGCCTCAGAGCGCGGCGCGCACGTCGTCCAGGCTCGGCGGGTTGGCGCCGGCGCGGGTGCAGTTGATCGCCGCGGCGGCCACGCAGAACTGCAGCAGGCGTTCCAGCGCGGCCGGCTCGCTGCCCAGCGCCGCCAGCGCGGCCGGGTCGGGCAACTGCTGCAGCAACGCCGCCTGGAAGCTGTCGCCGGCGCCGACGGTATCGACGACCTGCACCACCCGGCCGGGCACGCGCGCCTCGCTGTCGCCGCGCCAGGCCACCGCGCCATCGCCGCCCAGGGTCATCACCACCAGCGACGGCCCCTGCTGCAGCCAGCTGCGGGCGACGGCGAACGGATCCTGCCGCGGATACAGCAGTTCGATGTCCTCCTGGCTGACCTTGACCACGTGCGCCAGCGCGATCCAGCGCGCCAGCCGCGCGCGCCACACCGCCATGTCCGGCTCCACCGTCGGCCGTACGTTCGGGTCCAGCGAGATCAGCCGCTTCCCGCGCTCGCGTTCGGCCAGCGCCTGGAAGGTGCTGGCGGTGGTCTCGGCGACCAGGGTGTAGGAGCCGAAATGCAGGCCGCCGACGCGCGCGTCCAGCGTCGGCAGGTCGACCTCGGTCAGCGCGCGATCGGCGCAGCCGGTGCCGTAGAAGGCGTAGTTGGGCACGCCGCCGGCGTCGAGCGCGACCATCACCAGGGTGGTGGCTTCGCGCTTGTCGATGCAGTAGTCCAGGGCCACGCCTTCGCCTTCGAGGGTGGCGCGCAGCTGGCGGCCGAGCGGATCGGTGGACAGGCCGGTGAACAGCGCCGACGGCGCGCCCAGGCGGGCCAGGCCGATGGCCACGTTGAACGGCGAACCGCCCTGGCGCGCGGTCATGCCGACCGAGGTGCCGGCATAGCCGTCGATGAAGATGTCGTACAAGGCCTCTCCGCACACCACGAACATCGAACCGCTCCTCGTCAGGTTGCAGCGCGCCGGCCGGCGCGATGGGGCGGCTATTGTGGCGTACCTGCTGCGGCGCGGCGACCGGGCGGGATGGGGGGAGCTTGGTGGGTTTAGGTGTCTTGGCACGTGGGTGCCCGGCTGACGCCCGTCCCCTTATCTGGCGGGGATGCCTGGCTGGCGGCCGTACCCTCATCCGCCCCTTCGGGGCACCTTCTCCCGACGGGAGAAGGGAACAGCCTCGCGCCAATAGCCCCTCTCCCCCCGGGAGAGGGTTGGGGTGAGGGTACGGGCGCGCAGCGCCTCATGGATCCTGGCGGCGAGCGGCCGGCGCTGTGCTGGCGCGCTTGGTTGCATGCTGGCGTTTAGCACCGATGCCTGGCTGGCGCCCGTACCCTCATCCGCCCCTGCGGGGCACCTTCTCACGGTGGGAGAAGGGAGACGCCTAAGCCCCTCTCCCCCCGGGAGAGGGGTTGGGGTGAGGGTACGGGCGCGCAGCGCCTCATGGACTGCGCGCCCCACCCACAGCGCCTTGCCACCGCCCCTGCGATAGTCGCCACCTCCCCCGCCAGCCTCCAAGGACGCCCCATGAACATCCTGCTCGCCGGCGCCACCGGCCTGGTCGGCGGCCACGCGCTGCGCCAGTTGCTGGCCGACCCGGCCTGCAGCGTGGTGATCGCGCCGACCCGGCGCGCGCTGGAGCTGACCCATTCCAAGCTGCACAACCCGGTGCTCGACTTCGACGCGCTGCCCGCACAGGCGTCTTGGTGGCAGGTGGAGGCGGCGATCTGCGCGCTCGGCACCACGATGCGCCAGGCCGGCTCGCGCGAGGCCTTCCGCCGGGTCGATCACGACTATCCGCTGGCGATCGCGCGGCTGCTCCGCCAGCACGGCGCCGCGGCGTTCGCGCTCAACTCGGCGCTGGGCGCGGATCCGCAGTCATGGGCGTTCTACAACCGGGTCAAGGGCGAGTTGGAACACGATCTGCGTGCACTTGGTTATCCCTCGCTGACCCTGGTGCGGCCGGGCCTGATCGGTGGTGAGCGCGCGCAACGGCGCCGCGGCGAGCATGCCGCCAGCGTGGTGCTGCGGGCGCTCGGGCCGCTGCTGCCGCGGCGCTACCGGATCAATCCGGCCGAACGCATCGCTGCGGCGCTGGTCGCGGCCGCACTACAGCCGCGACCCGGCGTGCAGGTCATCGACGCGGCGCAGTTGGTTTAGGAGCTGGGATTGGGGAGTGGGGATTCGGGATTGGAGAGGCGTGCGCGAGTCCGCAGCATTGCCAGCCAATGCACGTTTAGGCGACTTCTCTGTGGGTCGTGTGCGACAGACGCCGGCGCTAGGTCACATCAACCACTGCATCGCGTGCAGCCCATGCTCACCGCAGCGAGCTCGCGCGCACGGGACCGGGCCGCACACGCGACCCGCCTCAGGCGCCCAGCGACTGCCCGCCGTCCACCGCCAGCACCTGGCCGGTGATCCAGCGTGCCTGCGGCGAGGCCAGGAACAACGCCGCGTTGGCGACATCGTCGATCGCGCCGAAGGCGCCGAACGGAATGCTGGCGCGGATCTGCCGGTACAGCTCGGGCTGCTGCTGGCGGCGCTGCTCCCACAGTCCGCCGGGGAACTCGATGGAACCGGGCGCGATCGCGTTGACCCGGATCCGCTCGCGCGCCAGCTGCGTCGCCAGCGTGGTCGTGTAGTAGTTCAACGCCGCCTTCGCCGCCGAGTACGCCGGCACCCGCGGCGTCGGGCGCAGGCCGTTGATCGAGCTGATGTTGAGGATGCAGCCGCGGCCGCTGCTGCGCAGGTGCGGCAGGGCGGCGCGGTTGCAGCGCACCGCGGCCATCAGGTCGATGTCGAAGCCGGCCTGCCAGCTCGCATCGTCGTCGCCATGGCCGTAGCCGGAGGCGTTGTTGATCATCACGTCGATGCCGCCCAGTGCATCCGCGGCCTGCGCCACCCAGCTCTCGATCTGTGCGGCGTCGGCGAGGTCGCAGCACTGCGCCGCGACCGGGTGGCCGTGGCGCTGCAACTGCGCGGCGGCGTCGGCCAGCGGCGCTGGACTGCGCGCGCAGATCGCCACTGCAGCGCTGTGCTGGGCGAAGGCATCGGCGATGGCCAGGCCGATGCCGCGGCTGGCGCCGGCGACGAGCACGCGGTATCCCGCGAAGGCGGACGGATCGGTCATCGGTGGCTCCTGCGTGCCGTGGGGCGTGCGCCGATTATCCGCGCAATCCGCAGCGTGCGGCCGCTTCTGGCACCATGGCGGCCGTCGCACGCACCGCCCGTTGGTGCGCCCACCGCGCCGCCGCCTAGCGATGGCCGCATTCCCTTTCCAGGATTTTCCGCAGTGAAGAAGACCTACCGGCTCCGCATCGAAGGCAAGCATCCCGACCGCCTGCTCGACGCCGCCAAGCACGACATCCGCAAGTACATCCGCCGCGAGCGCCGCAAGACCCTGCCGGCCGGTGCGGACTACTGGGATTTCGACACCCTGTTCGGCACCGAGGAAGCCACCGCCGCGGTGCTGCCGCCGGCCGAGCTGCTGCGGGCGGTCGACGCGCTGGTGGCCGCCGGCGGCGAACAGTTCTACGTGGAGATCCGCAGCCGCGCCTGCGCGCGGCCACCGCGGGCCAAGGGCGGGCAGGGCGAAAGCGAGCACGATCCCTTCGAGGACTGAGCCCGCCTGGCGACGTCTGCGCGTCGGTCGCGCGGCACCGGCGACGTCTCCAGCAACGGCTGCAACGCGTTCTTCAGCCTGCACTTTGGCAAGACCGCTGCGCGCAAGATCGGCGACCGCAAGGAACGCACGTGGATCGGCACCGGCACCTCTGCCGGCGCCGCGATGACGCTTTCGACACGCAACACGGCCGGCCCGGGCGCCGTTTAGGCGCCTGTGGGGGGCTCCCCGCCCCGCGCACCCGTCGCGCGCAGCCGGTCCTTCTTGCTCGGGCGCTTGCCCTTGACGCCGCCGGTGAGAACGGCCGCCTCGGTGGCGGGCGTGGCAGCCGGGGCCGAGACCGGCGCTGGCTCGAAACCGGGAATACGTTCGCGCGGCACGCGTACGCCTTGTCGTTTCTCGATCAGGCGCAGATGCGCTGCGCTGGCCGTGTCGACGAAGCTCAGCGCCTGACCTTCGGCACCGGCGCGCGCGCTACGGCCGATGCGGTGGGTGTAGTCCGCGGTGGAACGCGGCAGGTCGTAGTTCACCACCACCGGCAGCGCGGCGATGTCGATGCCGCGCGCGGCCAGGTCGGTGGTCACCAGTACGCGCACCTGCTGCTGGCGGAACGCGTCCAGGGTGCGCTGGCGCCGACCCTGCGCGAGGTCGCCGTGCAGCGGCTGCGCGGCGATGCCGGCCTTGGCCAGGGCCGAGGCGACCTGCTCGGTGCTGCGCCGGCTGGCCACGAACACCAGCGCCCGCGGCCAGGCCTCGTGCTCCAGCAGATGTTGCAGCAAGGCCAGGCGACGGCCGTTGTCGACCTCGATCGCGCGCTGGCGCAGCGTCGCTGGGATCGGCGCGGCGTCGGCGTTGTCGCCGATCCGTCGCGGTGCGTGCAGCAGGCGCGTGGCCAGCGCCGCGATCGGGACCGGCAGGGTGGCCGAGAACAGCAGGGTCTGCCGCGTCGGCGGCAGCAGTTGCAGCAGCCGCTCCAGTTCGGCGCCGAAGCCCAGGTCGAGCAGGCGGTCGGCCTCGTCCAGCACCAGGTGCGCCACCGCGTCCAGTTGCAGCGCGCGCTGCCCCAGCAGATCCAGCAGGCGCCCGGGCGTGGCCACCACCACGTCGGCGCCGCCGCGCAGCGCCTGCATCTGCGGATTGATCGAGATGCCGCCGACCGCCACCACCACCCGCGGCCGCCGCGGCAGTTCCAGGCCCAGCGCGACGAAGGTGTCGGCGACCTGCACCGCCAGTTCGCGGGTCGGCACCAGCACCAACACGCGGGTGGAGCGCGCTGGCCTGGCCGCCTGCGCGCAGGCCTGCAGCAGCGGTAGCGCGAACGCGGCCGTCTTGCCGGAGCCGGTTTGCGCCACCGCCAGCACGTCGTGGCCGGCGACGATCAGCGGCACCGCCTGCTGCTGGATCGGCGTGGGCGTCTGCCAGCCGGCGCGCGCGAGCGCGGCGGCGAAGGCGGGATACAGCGCGGGCGACAGACCCAGGCAAGCGAACGGCATCGGAGGAGACAGCGAGGGTGAGACTGGACAGTATCGCCGACCCGGCGCAGGAGCGGCTTCCGTCGTGACGCTTCTGGTGATCGCGCGTCGCGGCTGAAGCCACTTCCACAAGGGCGTGCGGCGAGCGCACCGGGTGCACTGTGGGAGGAACTTCAGTCCCGACGCATTGCGCCATCGGAACGCACGCCGCTTCGCCCGTCGCGGCTGATCCCGAAAAGGGGACAAGAGCCGCTCCTACGAGGCGATCGGCAAGAGCGGCTGTGGCCAATCCCCAATCCCCAACTGCAACGCACGGCCATCCACGCGGATGGCCGTGCGCGAGTGGACACGTTACTGCGTGCAGCTCACGCCGACGGCGGCGAAGGCGTTGTTGACGGCGGTCACCGAGCGGCCCAGATCGCTGGCGGCGGTGCGCACACCACACGCGCCGCTGTTGAAGCTGGTGCTGGGCGTCCAGTACAACTGGTTGGCGCGGGCGAACACTTCGAAGGCGCTGCGCGTGTTCCAGCCGGAGGTGGTGGCCAGGGTGTAGAACGCCTTGTTGTAGACGCCCGAGGAGTAATGCACGTCCAGGCCGCTGCGGTAGTTGGCGGCGTTGTCGATCGAACTGCCGTCCTGGGTCGGGGTGGCCATGTAGCGCAGCGCACCGTTGGCCTTGAAGATCTCGGTGCCGACCTTGAAGTCGTTCGTGCCCTTGAGGTAGTACTCGGTGGCCTCGCCGGCCATGTCCGAGAACGCCTCGTTGATGCCGCCGGACTGGCCGGAGTAAGTGAGGTTGGAATGCTGCTCGGTGAAGCCGTGCGAGACCTCGTGGCCGGCGACGTCGGCGCTCACCAGCGGATAGAAGCGCGTGTTGCCGTCGCCGAAATTCATCGTCGAGCCGTTCCAGAACGCGTTCTCGTAGCGCGTGCCGTAATGCACGCGCATCACCAGTTGGAAGGTCAGTGGTGCCACGCCGACATAGCTGCGGTACATCTTCTCGATGACGCCGCCGAAGTAGTGCGCGTCGTTGATCGGCGAGTAGGCGCCGTTGATGGCCTTGTAGGTGTTGCGCGGGCAGGTGAACTGGTACGCGGTGGTGCCGGAGCTGCCGCCGTTGAGGTTCACCGACTTGACGTTGGTGTTCTGCATGCGGCAGTTGTCGTCCACCTCCAGGAAGCCGTGGATGCTGTCGCTGCCGTACTCGTACTGGCCGGTCTTGGCGTTGCCGCCGGGGCCGGTGGCATCGCGGGTGGTCAGGCCCTCCCACTGCTTCAGGATGGTGCCATTGCGCGCGTCCACGATCACGAACGGCCGGCTCGGCGCGCCGCCGTTCGGCGCATCGGCGAAGAACGACACCACGTAGGCCAGGTGCGCGCGGTCGCTGTCGTCGAGATAGATCATCTGCGGCGCCTGCGCGCGTTCGATACGGCGCTCGGCCTGGGTCGTACCCAGCGCGACGCGCTGCGCCAGCAGCAACGCGCGGTCTGCGGTCAGCGTGGCGCTGGGCGTATTGGCGGCAGTAGCCGGCAACTCGCTGGCCAGCCCGGCCACCGAGCGGCCGAACAGGCTGCGCACGCTGCCGTCGGCGCGCTCGCTGACGATCACCTGTTCGCCCCACACCGGAATGCCGCGGAAGGTCTGCTGGTAGCGGCGATGCACGGTGCCGTCGGCATCTTCGCTGCTGCCGAGCAGGGTGAGCGCGGATTCGGCGTCCAGCCCGATCAGTTCGGCATGGCGCACGGCGGCTGCGGCCGGAATGCCGCCGACGCGCGCGGCGGCGCTGCGGTATTGGGCACCGAGCGTGTCCGGATTCTTGGCATGCAGATCCACGCGCTGCGCGGCGCTGGCGGAGGAGGCGGCGAGCGCGAGCAGCAGGGAGGGCAGCAGCACCGACGGACGATGACGACTTGGCAGAGTCATGAGCGGAATCCTCGTAACGCGAGAAGGAAGGACACGCCGACGCGGCAGCGGAGCGGCCGTGGCGCGGTGACGTGGCATGACGACCGGGCAGTGCGGCCGATCGGCGCAGTGCCTCCCCCTGTGCAGCGACCATAACTGTGCTGCTGCGCCGCGTGGTAGACAGGTTTTGTTCAGGATTTTTTTGCCATCCAGAGGAGGCGTGCATCGGTTCCCGACATGTGATATGCAGTCGAGGACGTTTGGTGCGTCATCGCAGCGTGACGCGTTCGTTCGTCGCGTCGGGACTGAGGTCCCTCCCTCAATGGCGCATCTGCTGTGCGTGACGCAGCAGATGCACGCTTGGTGTCAGCATGTTGGCTGATATGCACCGAATGCACGCCGAAGTGATCACCAGCGCCGAGCCCAAGCAGCCACATGGCGCTGGTCATTCAAGTAGCGCTGGTCATTGCACTGTGGGAGGTGCTTCAGCCCCGACGCGCTGTGCTGGAGTTGCTCGTCCGCTATCGCTCGGCGACGTGCAGAAGAGTGCAGAAAAACGCGCCTCTCTATGTCGCTTCCGAGGCGTTCGTTGCAGAAGGGCTTGAGCCCCGGCGATTTTTTGTTCGTCGCGTCGGGACTGAAGTCCCTCCCACAATGCTGCATCCGCTGCGTCCGGCGTAGCAGATGCACGGTTTGGTGTCAGCAAGTCGGCTGATGTGCGCCGAACGCGCGCCGAAGCGATCGGTAGCGCCGATCCCAAACAGCCACATGGCGCTGGTCATGCACGTAACGCTGGTGATTGTGCTGTGGGAGGGGGCTTCAGCCCCAACGCGCTGTGCTGGAGTTGCCCATCCGCTATCGCTCGGCGACGTGTAGAAGAGCGCAGAAAACGCGTCTCTCTATGTCGCTTCCGAGGCATTCGTTGCAGAAGAGCGTGAGCCCCGGCGATTTTTTGTTCGTCGCGTCGGGACTGAAGTCCCTCCCACAATGGTGCATCCGCTGCGTCTGATGCAGCAGATGCACGGCTTGGTGTGAGCAAGTCGGCTGATGTGCACCGAACGCATGCCGAAGCGATCGGCAGCGCCGATCCCAAACAGCCACATGGCGCTGGTCATTCACTTAGCGCTGGCCATTGCACTGTGGGAGGGGCTTCAGCCCCGACGCGCTGTGCTGGGGTTGCTCATCGGCTATCGCTCGGCGACGTGCAGAAGAGTGCAGAAAACGCGTCTCTCTATGTCGCTTCCGAGGCATTCGTTGCAGAAGAGCGTGAGCCCCGGCGATTTTTGTTCGTCGCGTCGGGACTGAAGTCCCTCCCACAATGGCGGTGCATCTGCTGCTACAGTCGCAGCAGATGCACCGCTTTGCGTCAGCCAGGTCGGCTGCTATGCAAGGAGTCCGTCGCTCAGCCCTGTAGCGCCAGGTCGTCGATCATCGCGCGCAGGAAGCGCGCCGCTTCGCCGCCGGTGCAGGCGCGGTGGTCGAAGCTCAGCGACAGCGGCAGGATCTTGTGCGTTTCCACGCCGCCCATCACCGGCACCAGTTGATGGCGGGCGCGGCCGGCGGCGACGATGGCCACGCATGGCGGCACCACGATCGGCGTGGCGTAGCGGCCGGCGAACATGCCGAAATTGGACAGCGAGATGGTGTAGCCGCTCAGCTCCGAGGCCGGAATGCTGCGCGCCTCCACCTGCTGGCGCAGACGGTTGATGCCTTCGCGCACGCCGCGCGCATCGAGCATGTCGGCATTGCGCAGGGCCGGCACGAACAGCCCGTCGTCGGTGTCCACGGCGATGCCGATGTCCACGTGCGCGTGCAGGGTGCGGGTCAGTGCCTCGCCATCGAACCAGGCATTGAGCGCCGGCACCGCCTGACAGGCGGCGACGATCGCGCGCACCAGGCGCCCGGTGGTGTCGTTGCCCGGCGTCCATGCGTGCAGGTCGGCATCGTCGTTGAGCGTGGTCAGCACCACCTGGCGCTGCGCCTCGGCCATGACCCGTGCCATGTTGCGGCGCACGCCCTTCAGCGGCTCGGGCTGGCCCTGCACGGCCACGCCGGGCGGCTGCGTGCGCATCGGCTTGCCGGCGGCGGAGAGCGGGGTGCGCGCAGGTGCGGCTTGGGGTGTGCGGGCTGTCGTAGGAGCGGCTTCAGCCGCGACGGCAGGACTGCGTGGCGTCGCGGCGGAAGCCGCTCCTGCAACGGCGCCGGCTTTCGCCGAGCCATCGGCCGCGGCCTGCTTGACGTCGGCCAGGGTGACCGCGCTGTCGGCGCCGCTGGCGCGCACCCGGCTCAGGTCCACGCCCAGCTTCTTGGCCAGGGCGCGCACCGCCGGCATCGCGCGCACGCCGCCGACCGACACGGCCTGCTCGCTGTGCACGGTGTTGGAGCTCTGCATCGCACCGACCACGGTGCCGGCATCGTCGCGCTCGCCTGCGGCCTGCGTGTTGTCGGCGTCGTGCAGTTCGCCGCCGTCGTCGGAGGCGACCACGCGATCGTCGGCCGCGGCAGTGTCCGCGCCGGCGCCCTTGCCGGACGTGGCCTGCGCCGTGCCGCCGTGGTGATGGCCGGTGTCCTGGCCTTCGGCGCGCTGTGGCAGGTTCGGGTCGGGCGCGAACTGCGCCAGCATGCTGCCGGTGACGACGATGTCGCCCGGCGCGCCGGCCAGCTTCAGCACCTTGCCGGACACAGGCGAGGGCACTTCGACCACCGCCTTGGCGGTCTCCATCGACACCAGCGGCTCGTCCAGCCGGATGGTGTCGCCTTCCTTGACGAACCACTCGACGATGGTCGCGTCGGGCAGGCCTTCGCCCAGGTCGGGCAGATTGAAATTCTTGGTTTGGCTCATGTGGTCTCTTCCAGCAGTTCCAGGTCGCGTGCCGGCAGCCAGCCCTGCACGCCATCGGCGCGCTCGGCCCACCACCAGTCGCCGTATTCGTGATGCAGGACGACGGTGTCGCCCTGCGCGGCATCGAGTTCGCGCGCGTCGTAGTCGCGCAGCGCCACGGCATGGCCGTCGCCGGTCGGCTGCAGCCAGGCCAGCGGTGCC
Source organism: Xanthomonas sp. NCPPB 1128 (assembly GCF_001043115.1). Taxonomy (GTDB): domain Bacteria; phylum Pseudomonadota; class Gammaproteobacteria; order Xanthomonadales; family Xanthomonadaceae; genus Xanthomonas_A. The sequence continues at coordinate 176,739 of NZ_LFME01000004.1, forward strand.
CAGCCCGCGCTGCCGGCGGCGCCGGTGATCCAGACGAACGCCGGCCACTCTTCGTCGCGCACGCCCAGCGCGACCCGCTCGCCGGCGGCGATGCGGATCGGATGCGGATAGGCGGCGCGGTAATCGCTGATCAAACGTGCCTGCATATCAACCCGCGGCCATCGCCCGCTTGGCCGCGGCGACGATCTTGTCGGTACTCGGCAGGTACTTCATTTCCAGCCGGAACAGCGGGATGTGGGTGTCGTAGCCGGTCACGCGCTGCACCGGCGCGACCAGGTCGTACATCGACTGCTCGGCCAGGCGCGCGGCGATCTCGGCGCCGAAGCCGGCGCTGCGCGGAGCTTCCTGCACGATCACGCAGCGGCCGGTGCGCGCCACCGATTCGGCGATGGTGTCGAAGTCCAGCGGGCGCAGCGTGGCCACGTCGATCACTTCGGCGCTGATGCCGTCGGCGGCGAGCCGGTCGGCCGCCTCCAGCGCTTCCTTGACCTGCGCGCCCCAGGCGACCAAGGTCACGTCGGTACCGTCGCGCAGCACGAAACACACGTCCAGCGGCAGCGCCTCGCCGTCGTCGGCGACCACTTCCTTGTACTGCCGGTAGATGCGCTTGGGCTCCATGTAGATCACCGGATCCGGCTCGCGGATCGCCGCCAGCAGCAGACCGTAGGCGCGCTGCGGCGAGGACGGCAGCACCACGCGCAGGCCGGGCACGTTGGTGAAGATGGATTCGTTGGCTTCGCTGTGGTGTTCCGGCGCGCGGATGCCGCCGCCCCACGGCACGCGCAGCACCATCGGGCAGTGCAGGCGGCCGCGGGTGCGGGTGCGCAGGCGCGCGGCATGGCAGATCAGGTGATCGACCATCGGGTAGACGAAGCCGTCGAACTGCGCCTCGGCCACCGGCTTCATGCCCTGCGCGGCGAGGCCGACGCTGAGCCCGGCGATGGTGGTTTCGTCCAGCGGGGTGTCGAGCACGCGCTGGGCGCCGAAGCGCTGCTGCAGGCCGGCGGTGGCGCGGAACACGCCGCCGTTGACGCCCACGTCCTCGCCCAGCACCAGCACCGACGGGTCGTGCTGCAGTTCCCAGGCCAACGCCTGGGTCACCGCTTCGATCAGGGTAATGGGCGTGCTGGTCATCGGGCTGTCTCCGCGCGCGGTGGCGGCGCTGTGGGCGGTGCCGGCCGCAGACGCGGCGGACGTGTCGGCGAGGCGGGGGCTCAACTCATCCATGGCGCTGCTCCAGGGCGATGGCCTCGGCGCGCTGCGCGAGCAGGTCCGGTGGGGGATCGGCGTACAGGTAGTCGAACATGGCTTCCACCGGCTGCACCGGGGTTTCCAGGTAGGCGTTGAGTTCGATGTCGGCCAGGCGCGCGCATTCCTGCTTCCACGCCGCTTCCTCTTCTTCGCTCCACAGGCCCTGCGCGCTCAGCCAGGCGCGCAGGCGCAGCAGCGGTTCGCGTTCCCAGGCCTGCTTGACCTCGGCGTCGTCGCGATAGCGGCGCGCGTCGTCGGCGGTGGTGTGGTCGGACAGGCGGTAGGTCATGAACTCGATCACCGTGCCGCCCTGGCCGGCCAGCGCTCGCTCGCGCGCCTGGCGCATCGCCTCCAGCACCGCGATCAGGTCGTTGCCGTCCACCTGCAGGCAATGCAGGCCGCCGGCCAGGCCCTTCTGCGCCAACGTCTGCGCGCCGGTCTGCGCGTTGCGCGGCACCGAGATCGCCCAGCCGTTGTTGATCACGCACAGGATCAACGGCAATTGGTAGGCGCCGGCGGAGTTGAGCGCGGCATAGAAGTCGGTCTTGGACGAGCCGCCATCGCCGCAGGTGGCCACGGCCACCTGTTGCTCGCCACGCAGCTTGAAGGCCAGCGCGGCACCGGCGGCGTGCAGGCACTGGGTAGAGATCGGCACGCAGATCGGGAAGTCGCGGGCGGCGTCGGAATCGCGCTGGAAGTCGTTGCCGCGCTCGTCGCCGCCCCAGTACAGCAGCACTTCGCGCGGGCGCACGCCGCGCATGAACATGGCGCCGTACTCGCGGTAGCTGGGCGCCAGCACGTCGCCGCGGCGCATCGACGCACCGATGCCGACGTGGGTGGCCTCGTGGCCCAGGCAGGAGGCGTAGGTGCCCAGCTTACCGGTGCGCTGCAGGGCCACCGCCTTGCTGTCGAAGGTGCGCACGTACAGCATCTGCTTGAACAGCGCCAGCAGCGTCTGCGGGTTGGCCGAGTCGGCCGGAAGCGCGTCACGGACCGGCTGGCCGCCCGCGTCGAGGTACTGCAGGAACTCAATTTCGAACTGGGCGGCGATGCTCATGGCGATGGCGCTCTCGACAACAAGTTTCAAATGATATGAGTCGGCATGTTAAGGAAGCCGTGCACAAAAGCCGTCGTGCACCGCAGCACGCGGCGATGCCGTATCGCACAAGAAAAGCCTGGTCGCGCCGCGTTGCGGATTGATGGCGTTGGGTATCGACGATGTTGCAGTGCGATGCATGCCGTTCATGTGCGCGTGGGTGTCCACCGGTGGCGGGGGTCAATGCCCGCGGTGCGCTGCGCGTGTCGGCGAGGAGACATCGGGCAAGCACGGAAGGCGCACACGTGTACGCGCGGCGCGCGGGCGCCTCCCATCGCTTTTACGCCGTCATCTCGTAGGAGCGGCTTCAGCCGCGACGGGCTTTACCGGGAACGCCGTCGCGGCTGAAGCCGCTCCTACAACAAAAGCAAAAAAGGGCGTGGCCGCGAGGCCACGCCCTTCCGGTTGCCGCGGTCGCCGCGATCAGCGGCCGAACAGGCGCAGCCCCTCCACGCGGGTGCTGAAGCGCACGCTGTTGTCGCTCGGATCGGCATCGGCCGAGGTCGAGCCGGCGCTGGCGCCGATCACGATCTGGCGGTCGGTCGGCAGCGGCCGCGTCGCCAGGCTCAGGCGGAATGCGGCGCTGGCGCCCGGCGCCAGGTCGGCGCCGCTGCGGCACTGGAAGCGCGCGCTGCGCAGGCCGTGGCTCTGCCGCACGCACTGCCAGCCGCGCGGCGGCACCAGCGCAGTCAGCGCGGACAGGGTGCTGCCGTCGATCTCCACGCTGGCGCCCTGCACCGGCGCATTGCCGTGGTTGCGCACGGTAATGCGGTAGTCGGCGAAGAAGGCGAAGAACGGCAGCGTGGCCGGGCCGTCGATCGACACCGCCAGGTCGCCGGCCGGGCGCGCCTGCACCGCCACCGTGGCGCTGCCGCCGTTGTCGCCGGGGTTGGTGTCCTCGGTCTGCGAGGCCACCGACGCGGCCAGGCTCAGGCTGCGCCCAACCAGGGCGGTGCCGGCCGGCACCGCCACATCGAAGCGCGGTGTGGCGCCAGCGGCGAACTGCGCGGTGCTGCAGGTGACCACGGTCTGCGCGGCCACCTCCGGCGCCGCGCAGTCCCAGCCCGGGGCGGCGGTGACGCTCGGGGCCACCGCCGCGTCCATGGCGAAGGCGACCGCCGCGGCGCGCGCCGCGTCCGGGCCGGCGTTGGCCAGGGTGATGCTGTAGCGGATGGTGTCGCCGGCGTAGACCGACGCGTTGGCGGCGCTCACGCGCAGGCTCAGGTCGGCGCGCTCCAGCGGCTTGAGCTTGATCAGCACCACCGCCGGGTCGTGGTCGGACAGCCGTGCCGGCGAGTTGGCGTCGTTGCGGGCCACCGCCGGGAAGTCGGCGTTGAGCCGCGCATGGGCTTCGCTGAGGCCGGCGATCTGCGCCGAGCGCATCAGCGCGCGGTTGGCGAGGATGTGGTCCAGCGACTGCACGTTGCCGTCGTAGGCGTAGGAGTAGCTCTGGTCCGGCGTCGACAGCAGGGTGAGGTTGTACAGCGCCGGATCGACCAGGGTGGCGCCGTCGCCGGCGACCACGGTCTGCGCGTCGGGTGCCGGCAGGCCGGTGATGGTGCCCATCGCATCGACGTAGCCGTCGTTGAACTCGAAGGCGTTGAAGTCGCCCATCACCAGCAACTGCTCGGTGGGATCGGCGGCTTGCCGCGCCTGCAACAGGTTGGCCAGGAACACCGCCTGCGCCTGGCGCTTGGCGCGGATGCGCTGGCCGCTGGCGTCGTCGGTCTCGGCGCCGTTGAGCGAACGCTGGTGCACCTCGACCACGGTCAGCGGCAGCGCGCGGCCGTCGGCGAAATGCACCACCGCCTTCAGCAGCAGCGGCGGGCGGTCGTTGAGCAGGCTGACGGTGCCGCTGGGTTCGGTCCAGGTGGCTGCCTTGCCTTCCTGGCTCACCGAGACCACCTCGACGCGGGCGATGCCGGCGCCGATCTGCGCGGTCTTGACCAGGAAGCCGACGTCGATACCGCCGACGTCGTTGCCTTCCTGCAGGTAGGCCACGTACTGCGGATCGGGCTGGCCGGCGGCCACCGCGTCGCGGTTGACGCGGTCGGCCAGGGTCTGCAGCACGCTCAGGTTCTCGATCTCCACCGTGCCGAGGATGTCGGGGGTGTTGAGATAGTTGCGGATCGCCAGCGAGGCCTTGTTGAGGCGTGCCTGGTAGGCGGCCGCGGTCAGCACCGGTTCGCCGATCGCCGGATCGTTCTGGTCGTCGAAGAAGCGCTCCATGTTGTAGGTGGCGATGTTGACGTCGTCGGCCTGCGGCGCGGGGGCGGCCTTGGGCTGGTCGGCGCCGTTGCACTGCACGGTGGGCGCGGTTTCCGGGTAGATCGTGTAACGGCGGAAGCTGTAGTCCAGCGGGCCGCTGACGCCAAGCACGGTGCAACCGGCGGCCACGTCGATGCGCTCACCGCCGAGACCGGCGCTGCCGACCGCGATCACCTGCGGGCTGGTGTTCCAGCGCGGCACGTCGCTCGGCGAGCCGGCCGGCAGCGCGTCGGGCTGCTGCACGCCGGCGGTGCGCCAGGCGCGCGGCAGGCCGGTGACCACCGCATGGAACACGCCATTGCTGGTGGCGCTGGCGTTGGTCTCGTTGACGTTGCCCAGGGTCGGCGTGTTGACGGTCAGGCTGGGCACGGTGACGCGCATGCCTTCCAGGCGCTCGAGCTGGTCGTAGGCGCCGTTCGGGTCGGGGAAGCGGGTGGTCAGCTCGACCGCGGCCGGCAGCGGGTTGCCGGTGGACTGCAGCAGCACGGTCGGCGAGGTGAGCTCGGTCAGCGGCGGCTGGCTGGGGTCGGTGCTGGGCACGTATTCGACCACCGTGGCCTGCACCCGCACCGCATTGCCCACCGCGGCCTCGGCCGGCGGCGCACTGCCGGTGTAGACGTAGATGCCTTCGGAGGTGAGCGGGTCGGCGTCGGCCTGGGCGTCGGGCGTCTGCAGGAAGAAGCCGGCGCTGCGCCGCGCGGTGACGATGCCGCTGGTGGCGACCACCTGGCCGACCAGCGGCGAGCGCGCGCCGTTGCCCTGGATGCTGTGGATCGGCACCAGGTTGAAGTCGTCGTTGAGGATCACCCCGCTGGCGGTCAGCGTGGACGGCAGCGCGCCGCTGACCCCGCTGATGTCGAGGTAGAAGGTCTCGTCCGGTTCGTTGCTGGTGTCGCCGTTGACCAGCACGCGCACCTCGGCGCTGCTCTCGCCGGCCGGGATGGTCACCTGGGTCGCGGCCAGTGCCTGATAGTCGCTGCCGGCAGTGGCGGTGCCGTCGCGGGTGGCGACGGTGAAGCTCACGCCGGCGCTGCCGGCCGGCTGGCTCAGGGTCACCGTGAACACGAACGCGGTGCTGCCGCTGTCGCCCTCGGCGCGGCTGACGTTGGCCACGCTGGCCACCGGCAGGTTGCCGCCGCCGCACAGGCTGACCGGCGCGGCGCTGTTGCGCGGGGTCGGCGCGCCGGTGGCGAAGTCGGCGTTGTTGTTGTCGCTGTCGGTGCAGCCGCCGTTGCCGCGCAGCACCGCCAGGGTGTTGCTGGGCGCGGCGGTCGGGGCGCTGCCTTCGGCGCAGCTGGCGCTGCCGCCGTAGCCGACGAAGTCGGCGTTGCCGGCCGGGCAGGCGCCGCTCAGCGCGGCGCTGCTCTTGCTCAGCGCGATCTTGCCGGCGCTGCCGCTCATGGCGATGGTGCCGGTGGCGTCGGGCGTGGGCAGCGCGGTGCTGCCGCCGCTGCCGTCGGCCTGCTTGACCAGGTAGTAGCCGCCCGGCGCGATGCTGCCGCTCAGCGTGGTGACCTGCCAGCTGCTGCCGGCGGCCGAGGCGTACTGCACCGACCAGCCGGCCAGGCTCACCGCCTCGCTGCCGTTGTTGTGCAATTCGACGAAATCGCTCTTGTAGGTGGCGCCGCTGTTGCCGCCACCGCCATAGACCTGGCTGATGACCACCTGCGCCTGGGCGTACCCGGCACACCCCAACGCGCACGACAACACTGCAGCTCGAAGCAGCATGGCTCGCATGAACAAGATCTCCCCATTCCTTGAAGACGTGGACTAAGAGTGGCTAACGAAACGTCGCGAGCAGTCGCCAGGTGGGGTGCGGACGGCGCGGAGAAACCGCCATGTACAAGTGGTACATGAGGATTCCGAGCACCGTCCGCGCCCGCCTGGTGGCTACGCAGCAGGTTTGTTAGCCGCTCTTACGCAGATGAACCGACGGCGCCCCCAGCGCCGCCGACGATTGTGCCGGAGTTTGTCAGTGTGTGCTGACCAATGTGTGACACACATCGCTGCCGGTGCCGGGCGGACGCACTGCAGGGCGGGGCAGGGGCGCTGGGCGTCGCGCCGGGGCGCACCGGGGTCGGCAGGCTCGGCCGCTGCGCGTCGGCCGCTGCGGTACCCTTGCCGGCCCGCAACGCCCACGCCGCCCATGCCCGTCGAACAGAACCAGCGCCCGCTCGAAGCCGGCATCCACACCGACCTGGAAGGCCGCCTGACCTATGGCGGCTATCTGCGCCTGGACCGGCTGCTGTCGGCACAGCAGCCGCTGTCGAACCCGCCGCACCACGACGAACTGCTGTTCATCGTCCAGCACCAGACCTCCGAGCTGTGGCTGAAGCTGCTGGCGCACGAGCTGGGCGCGGCGATCGCGCACCTGCAGCGCGATCAGGTGTGGCAGTGCCGCAAGGTGCTGGCGCGCAGCAAGCAGGTGCTGCGCCTGCTGACCGAGCAGTGGTCGGTGCTGGAGACCCTGACCCCGTCCGAGTACATGGGGTTCCGCGACGTGCTGGGCCCGTCCTCCGGGTTCCAGTCGCTGCAGTACCGCACCATCGAATTCATGCTCGGCAACAAGAACGCGCAGATGCTGCCGGTGTTCGACCACGACCCGCAGGGCCAGGCGGCGCTGCAGGCGGTGCTGGAGGCGCCCAGCCTGTACGAGGAATTCCTGCGCTATCTGGCCCGCTTCGGCCATGCGGTGCCGGCGCCGTACCACGCCCGCGACTGGCGCCAGCCGCATGTCAGCGACCCGCTGCTGCGCCCGGTGTTCGAGCGCATCTACGAGAACACCGACCGCTACTGGCGCGAGTACTCCCTGTGCGAGGACCTGGTGGACCTGGAGACCCAGTTCCAGCTGTGGCGCTTCCGCCACATGCGCACGGTGATGCGGGTGATCGGCTTCAAGCGCGGCACTGGCGGCTCCAGCGGCGTCGGCTTCCTGCAGCAGGCGCTGGCGCTGACCTTCTTTCCGGAGTTGTTCGAGGTGCGGACGTCGGTGGGGCTGGAAGGCAGGGACCCGGAGGCCGGCGATGCGACGGCGGCGGCGCAGGGATCGTCCTCGCAGTAGCGTGCCGGGCACGCGCATAGATACACGCGGCGTCGCACGGGGACGGACCGAGCCGGCGCCGATCCAGGCGCGGCCCGGCCATGTTCGTGTGCAGCACGACATGCCTGCGCGGCCATCGCGTCGCCGCCTCAAAACCACGGTGTTGCGGGGCGCTGGCCAGGAAATCAGGGCCTGCAGGCCGTCTGGGATTTGACGCCACGCCGTCGCTCGGTGATCCTCGCCCGTTGCCCGGCCTGGCCGGACGCACCGCCCCAGCCCATCCTGAATACGCAAGGGAACACCGCATGAGCGTTGACGTCGTCGCGTCGAACCACCCCGCCTCACCGCAGCCGCCGTCAGCGCAACCGCCCGAATTCAAGACCCTGCTGGGGCATCCGCGTCCCCTGTGGATGCTGTTCATGACCGAGTTCTGGGAGCGCTTCGCGTTCTACGGCATTCGCTGGGCGCTGGTGCTGTACATCGTGGCGCAGTTCCACGGCGGCCAGGGCACCGGCCAGGCCTCGGCCAGCGCCACCTACGGCGCGTACCTGGCGCTGGTGTACGCGGCGGCGATCTTCGGCGGCTACATCGCCGACCGGGTGCTCGGCTACCAGCGCTCGATCCTGGTCGGCGCCGCGGTCATGTCCACCGGCCTGTTCCTGATCTCCGTGCCCAACCCGCAGATCTTCGAACTGGGCCTGGCCACCGTGGTGGTCGGCAACGGCCTGTTCAAGCCCAACATCTCGACCATGGTGGGCAAGCTGTACAGCGCCGCCGATCCGCGCCGCGACAGCGGCTTCACCATCTTCTACATGGGCATCAACCTGGGCGCGATGATCGCGCCGTGGCTGACCCAGCAGCTGGCCGAGAAGGTGTTCGGCACCGAAGCGATGCCGTCCTACAAGATGGTGTTCATCGCCTCGGGCATCGGCATGCTGATCAGCCTGGTGTGGTTCTGGTTCGGCCGCCGCCAGCTCAAGGGCATCGGTGCGCCGTTGCCGGGCGGTGCCGGCGGCATGCGCGTGGTCTACGTGCTGCTGGGCATGCTGGTGGCGATCCCGGCGGTGTATCTGGCGCTGGCCGCCGGCGCCGAAGTGCTGCAGTGGATCCTCAGCACCATGTTCGTGGCCCTGGCGATCATGCTGCTGGTGGAAGGCATCCGCAACGGCAAGGTGGCGCGCGACAAGGTCATCGCGATGCTGATCATCTTCGCCTTCAACGTGCTGTTCTGGATGTTCTTCGAGCAGGCCGGCAGCTCCTTCACCTTCCTCGCCGACGAGATCGTCAACCGCCAGTTCGGCGACTGGACCTTCCCGACGGCGTGGTTCCAGTCGGTCAACTCGCTGGCGATCATCACCCTGGCGCCGATCATCGCCTGGATCTGGGTCAAGGCCGGCCGCTTCAATCCGTCGATCTCGCGCAAGTTCGCGCTCGGCCTGATGTTCAACGGCCTGGCCTTCCTGCTGCTGATGTTCGCGCTGTCGAGCCTGGTCAACGACGCCGGCAAGATCCCGTTCTGGACGCTGTTCATGGTCTACGTCATCCAGTCGGTGGGCGAGCTGTGCCTGTCGCCGATCGGGCTGTCGATGGTGACCAAGCTGGCGCCGCTGCGGCTGGTCGGCTTCGGCATGGGCGGCTGGTTCCTGTCCACCGGCATCGGCAACAACCTGTCCGGCATCTTCGCCAGCCATGTCAGCGGCGAAGGCGGCATGACCGTGTCTTCCGCGCTGGGCGGGTATACCTTCGGGTTCTGGGCGCTGCTGGGCGCCGGCGTGGTGCTGTTCCTGATCGCGCCGTTGATCAGCAAGCTGATGCATGGTGTGAAGTAAGCTGAGGACGAGGTAATGGCGATGAACAAGACGATCTGCGCCGCGCTGGCGGCGATGCTGGCGTTGAGCGCGTGCGGGCAGACCGCGGCGCCGCCCGACGCGCAGGCGCCGGCCAAGCCGCTGGACACTTCGGTGCAGAAGCCACCGGTGGCCGACCCCAACCAGCCGGTGGCCTCGGGCAATACCCCGGCGGCCGCCGACATCGCCGCGGCCAAGGCCCTGGGTGCGCAGTTCGATCCGCAGCGCAACCCGGCCGACGACCTGGAGACCGCCATGGTCGAGGCCAAGCGCGGCGGCAAGCGCATCCTGCTCGACGTGGGCAACGAGGCCTGCGACTGGTGCCACACCCTGGACACCTTCATCGAGGGCGATGCGGAACTGCGCAGCTTCCGCGACGCCAACTTCGTGTGGGTCAAGGTCAACGTCAGCGACGCCAACAAGAACGAGGCGTTCATGGCGCAGTACCCGAAGATCGTCGACTTCCCGCACCTGCTGGTGCTCGACGCCGACGGCAAGCTGCTGCACTCGCAGGTGGTCGGCGACCTGCAGAAGGGCAAGGACTACGACCGCAAGAAGTTCTCGGACTTCCTCAAGGAATGGGCGCCGCCCAAGCCCTGAGCGGCGGCGAAGCGCGCTTTTCGTAGGAGCGGCTTCAGCCGCGACGGAGCGTTACTGGGAACGCCCGGTCGCGGCTGAAGCCGCTCCTACAATGTTTTTAAGGCCCGCCGTTCGCGGGCCCCGGCGCCTCAGCGCCCGGTCATGCTCGGCAGGCCCTCGGCCGCCAGGCGGTCGATCAGCCGGTTCAGCAGCCGCTGCTCGTCCTCGTTGAAGGGCGCCAGCAGGCGCCGTTCGCACTCCAGCACCATCGGCGCCACCACCTGGTACACCTCGACCCCGGCCGGGGTCAGGTGCAGCACCGAGCGGCGGCGGTCGTCGCCATGGGTCTCGCGCTGGATGAAGCCGCGCGCCAGCTGCCGCGCCACCGCCCGGCTCACCGCCACCTTGTCCATCGCGGTGCGCTCGGAGACCTCGCCGGCCGACAGCCCGGGATACAGCGCCAGCACCGCCATCACCCGCCACTCGGTCACCGCCATGCCATAGCGCTCGCCATAGACGCGGGCGATGTTGCTGCTGATCCGGTTGGACAGCACGCTGATCCGGTACGGCAGGAACCGTTCCAGATCCAGGGAGGGCGAGTCGGGCGTGGAAGCGGGCGTGGCGATCGTCATGCTGCATTGCACCTTGCTGGTGGTTTCACTTGTAACTACAACGGAGGATACTACGGCCATTCTCGCGAGTCTGGCGTCCGTCCGCACCCGAAATTTCGGCCCGGCCGCCGCGACCCCGTCCTCCAGGAGACGCGTCATGAGTGCACAACCGCAACATCCGTCGCAGCCGGCCAACCTCGGCATGCAGGTCACCACCTTCGAGAACCCGATGGGCATCGACGGGTTCGAGTTCGTGGAGTTCGCCGCGCCCGCCGGGCAGGGCGAGCAACTGCATGCGTACTTCCGCAGCATGGGCTTCACCGCGGTGCTGCGCCATCGCCAGCGTGCGATCACCGTGTACCGCCAGGGCGGGGTCAACTTTCTGGTCAACGAGGAACCGGATTCCTTCGCCGCCGATTTCGCTGCCGCGCATGGTCCCTGCGCCTGCGGTTTCGCGATCCGCTTCCGGCACCCGGCCGACGCAGTGTTCGCCAAGGTGCTGGAGAACGGCGGTGAAGCCATCGCCGACAAGGCCGACACCCGCGCGGTGCCGGCACCGGTGGTCAAGGGCATCGGCGACTGCATGCTGTACCTGGTCGACCAGTACGGCGAGAAGGGCTCGGTGTATACCGAGTTCGAGCCGGTGCCCGGCGCCGAGCAGCACCCGGCCGGCTTCGGCCTGACCTTCATCGACCACCTGACCCACAACCTGTACTTCGGCAACATGCAGCGCTGGTCGGACTATTACGAGCGCCTGTTCAACTTCCGAGAGATCCGCTACTTCGACATCAAGGGCGCCAAGACCGGGCTGGTGTCCAAGGCGATGACCGCGCCGGACGGCGTGGTGCGCATCCCGCTCAACGAATCGTCGGATCCGAAGAGCCAGATCAACGAGTACCTGGACGCCTACCGTGGCGAAGGCATCCAGCACATCGCCTGCTTCACCGACGACATCTACGAGACCGTCGAGCGCATGCGCGCGGCCGGCGTCGAATTTCTGGACACCCCGGACACGTATTTCGACGTGATCGACCAGCGCATTCCCAACCACGGCGAGGACGTGGCGCGGCTGGCGCGCAACAAGATCCTGATCGACGCCGACCTGGAGACCAAGCAGCGCAAGCTGCTGCAGATCTTCACCCAGAACTGCATCGGCCCGATCTTCTTCGAGATCATCCAGCGCAAGGGCAACGAAGGTTTCGGCGAAGGCAACTTTCAGGCGCTGTTCGAGAGCATCGAGCGCGACCAGATGAAGCGCGGGGTGCTCTGAGGGCGGGTTCTGACTGCGAGCGGATGCTGACAGCGAAGCGCGGAGAGTTCCGATAGCCGCGTTAGCCCCTCTCCCACCGGGAGAGGGGTTGGGGTGAGGGTACGGTTGGGTCATGGAACTCAGGCCGCCATTGCCCACAACCACATTGAGAAACGCCCGCGGTTTGCGCCGTGATATGACCGATGCGGAAAGAAAACTCTGGCGCCACCTGCGAAACGGAGGCCTGCTTGGTCTGAAATTCCGCAGGCAGCATCCGATGCCGCCTTACGTCGTCGATTTTTATTGCGAGGCGTTGAAGCTTGTCGTTGAACTGGATGGCTCGCAACATTCGGAAGCGGCCGACGCCGAGCGAACGCGTTACCTGCAGTCGCAAGGGATGCACGTACTGCGTTTCTGGAACAACGATGTGATGCTGCAAGCTGATGCGGTCCTGGAGACGATTCTGTACTTCGTCGGTGCCCGTACCCTCACCCCAACCCCTCTCCCGATGGGAGAGGGGCTTTCAGAAGAGCCCTCTTCATGAACATCCAACCCAACGGCTACATGTCCGGCTTCGGCAACGAATTCGCCACCGAGGCGGTGCCCGGCGCGTTGCCGGTCGGGCAGAACTCGCCGCAGCGCGTGGCCCACGGCCTGTACGCCGAGCAGTTGTCGGGCACTGCGTTCACTGCGCCGCGCGGCGTCAACCGCCGCAGTTGGCTGTACCGCATCCGCCCGGCGGTGGTGCACGGCGGCTTCGCCGCCTACGACCGCGCCGGCGCGTTCCACAACGACTTCCAGCGCGGCCCGGTGCCGCCGGACCAGTTGCGCTGGAGCCCGCTGCCGCTGCCGCTGCCGCTGCCGGAGACGCCGGTGGACTTCGTCGATGGCCTGTATGCCATGGCTGGCAACGGCTCGGCCGAAGCGCAGCATGGCGTGGCGGTGCACCTGTACGCGGCCAATGCCTCGATGCAGGGCCGCTTCTTCTACAACGCCGATGCGGAAATGCTGCTGGTCCCGCAACTCGGCCAGCTGCGCCTGTGCACCGAACTGGGCACGCTGGAGGTCGCACCGCAGGAGATCGCGGTGATCCCGCGCGGCGTGCGCTTCCGCGTGGAACTGCCCGACGGCCCCGCGCGCGGCTACGTGTGCGAGAACTTCGGCGGCCTGTTGCGGCTGCCGGACCTGGGGCCGATCGGCGCCAACGGCCTGGCCAACCCGCGCGACTTCCTGACCCCGGTGGCCGCGTACGAGGAGGACGAGGGCGACTTCGAACTGATCGCCAAGTTCCAGGGCCATCTGTGGCGCGCGCCGATCGGGCATTCGCCGCTGGACGTGGTCGCCTGGCACGGCAACTACGCGCCTTACAAGTACGACCTGCGCCGCTTCAACACCATCGGTTCGATCAGCTTCGACCATCCCGATCCGAGCATCTTCACCGTGCTGACCGCGCCCAGCGATACGCCCGGCACCGCCAACATGGATTTCGCGATCTTCCCGCCGCGCTGGCTGGTGGCGCAGCACACCTTCCGGCCGCCGTGGTTCCACCGCAACGTGGCCAGCGAGTTCATGGGCCTGGTGCATGGCGTCTACGACGCCAAGGCCGACGGTTTCGCCCCGGGCGGCGCGTCGCTTCACAACGGCATGAGCGGGCACGGCCCGGACGCGGCCACCTTCGACAAGGCCTCGCAGGCCGACCTGTCGCGGCCGGACGTCATCGCCGACACCATGGCCTTCATGTTCGAGACCCGCGCGGTGCTGCGCCCGACCGCGCAGGCGCTGGACGCCGCACATCGCCAGCGCGACTACCAGCAGTGCTGGCAGGGCCTGCGCCGGCATTTCCGAGCTCCCTGAGCGGGCGCCGGCGCGGCCGCGTCGTTCCGGCTGGTGCCGAGGCTGCCAATGCCACGGACGACGGCGCTGCCGCTCAGGCGGCCTCCGCCGCGACCGCCAGCGCGCCGTGTAGCGATGCCGGCAGGATCTCCAGTACGCGCTCGTGGATGCGTTGCGCGTAGCGCTCGGAGGTCATCTCCGGCATCGTGCGCAGCGCCAGCGCGACCGCGCGCAGGGTGTCCTGCTCTTCGCGCGCGGCACGCAGTTGCAGCTGCAGCGCCGGCGAGGCTGGATGCCGCTGCAGTTGCAGCAGGTCCAGCAGATACATGCGTGCATTGAGCAGGGCGCGACGCGGGTCGGCCGGTGGTGGTGGCGCGCTCGCGGCCACCGTTGCGGCGGCGACGCTGCGGCCGTCGTCCAGGTAGCCCTGCTCCAGCAGCCCCTGCACGATCGCATCGGCACCGCGGCCGCCCAGCGTGGCCAGTTCCTCGACGCTGCGCTGGCCGTCGGCCAGGATCAGCACGCGTCGCTGGCGCATGTCCAGCGGCGCATCGTGCGATTGCAGTGCCGCAAGGGCGAGGGCGGTCTTGCGCGGATGCATGGCAGCGGGGTCGGTAGGCGCTCAGCGTGGCGCAGCGCGGTGAAATGCCGATGACAGGTGCGATGCGCTGGCGTGTCGGTGCCGCTAGCCGGCTCGCCATCGACATGGTCGAACGCGCGATCCGGGACGTGGTGCTCGGCCGCGCTTGCTCGGCAGCGCGTCGCCGTCGCCGTGCCGTGCAGCGCGAGGGCATGCACGCTAGCCTATGCGCTGGTCCAGCGAGGAAGTGCGATGAAGCTGATTCAACCAGGCGTGGCGGTATTGCTGCTCGCGCTCGTGGCCTGCGACCGGCAGCCGCCCGCGCCGCCGGCCGCGCCTCTCACACCGTCCGCGCCGGCGCAGGCTCCGGCTCCCACCGCGGCCGACGACGGCGGCTTGCCGCCGCCGGACATCGACCAGCCCGACGGCGACGTGCCGCCGGCGCAGGCGCCGGCCTCGGCGCTGCCACCGGAACTGGCCGCGGGCGATCGGCAGCTGGCGCGCATCGACGGCTACGGCGATCTGCGCCTGGGCATGTCCGCGGCGCAGGCGCGCGCGGCCTGGGGCGGGGAACTCGACGGCCAGCCCAGCGCCGGCAGCAGCTGCTACGTGCTGCGTCCGCGCTGGGCCAAGGGCAACCACCAGTTCGGCCTGATGGTCGAAGACGACAAGCTGGTGCGCTACGACGTGCGCACCGCCAAGGAGACCGCGCCCGGTGGCGGCAAGGTCGGCATGGACCTGGCGAAACTGCGCGCACTGTACGCCGGCCGCGTGGAAGAGCAACCGCACAAGTACGTCGAAGGCGCCAAGATGCTGCGCGTGCGCGGCGAGTCCGGCCAGCCCGGCGTGCTGGTGTTCGAGACCGACGCGGCCGGCAAGGCCGTCGCCTGGCGCGTGGGCCTGCCGCCGCAGGTGGATTACGTGGAGGGCTGTGGTTGAGGTGCGGGGATTGGGGAGTCGGGATTAGGGATTCGTAGAAGCGGCTTTACCTAGAGGCTGAGGCGCATCGGGTCACGACAGTCCTAGCGTTGTAAGGATGCCCGCTTTTGCGAATCCCAAATCCCTAATGCCGAATCCCCGCCGCAAGCTGGCGCCGCTCGCGCCGGCGTGCGCGGCGCGCGTACCAGCGCTCGCGCAGGCAGGAGAAGATCACGTACAGCGCCGGGGTGCTGAGCAGGGTCAGGCTCTGCGAGATCAGCAGGCCGCCGATCATCGCGATGCCGAGCGGGCGGCGCAGCTCCGAGCCTTCGCCCAGGCCCACCGCCAGCGGCACCGCGGCCAGGATCGCCACCATGGTGGTCATCATGATCGGGCGGAAGCGCACGATGCAGGCCTCGCGCGCGGCCTCCAGCGGGGTCTTGCCGTGCTCGCGCTCGGCGACCAGGGCGAAGTCGATCATCATGATCGCGTTCTTCTTGACGATGCCGATCAACAGCACCAGCGCGATCATCGAGATCACCGACAGTTCGGTGCCGGTGACCCACAGCGCCAGCAGCGCACCCATGCCCGCGGCCGGCAGGGTGGAGAGGATGGTCACCGGGTGCACCAGGCTCTCGTAGAGCATGCCCAGCACGATGTAGACCACCACGATCGCGGCCAGCACCAGCACCAGCATCGAGTTCGGCTGCAGCTGCACGCCGAAGCCGCCGCCGTCGGCGATGCGGATGTCGCCGGGCATGCGCAGCCCGGCCACGGTGGCGGCGATGATCGCATCGCCCTCGCCGGTGCTCACGCCCGGCGCCAGGTTGTAGCTCAGGTCCATGGTCGTGTACTGGTTCATGTGGGTGATCTGCGACGGCGCCAACCCCGGTACCTGATGGGCGACCGCGGTCAGCGGGATCATCGTGCCGTTGCGGGTGGGCACGTAGATGCGGTCCAGCGCCGCCGGCGTTGCGGTCTGGTCCGGCAGCGCGTTGACCACCACGCTGTACTGGTTGAGGTCGGAGTAGATGGTGGAGATCTGGCGCTGGCCGAAGGCGCCGTACAGCGCACCGTCGATGGCGCCGACCGACACGCCCAGGCGCGCGGCCAGGGCGCGGTCGATGACGATGTTCTGGCGCAGGCCGGCATTGTCCACGTCGGTGCCGACATCGCGCAGCTTGGGGTTCTGCTTCAGCGCGGCCTGCAGCTTGGGCAGCCACTCCTGCAACTGCGCGTTGTCGTTGCCCTGCAGCGAGACGCGGTACTGCGCGCCCTGGCTGGTGCCGCCACCGCCGTCGCTGGGCAGGTCCTGGATCGCGCGCAGGCGCAACTGCAGGTCCGGGTAGCGATCGGCCTTGGCGCTGAGCCGCGCCAGCACCTGCGCGGTGGTGTCGGTCCGGCCTTCGTCGCGGCGCTTGAGTTCGATGTTGAAGCTGGCGCTGGAGCCCTGGCGGCTGCTGCCCAGGCGCGCGCCGACGATCTTCACCGCCGGGTCGGACATCAGCATGTCGGTGATGCGGCGCTGGCGGCTGACCATGTCGGCGAAGGACACGGTGGCGCTGGAGGTGGCGCGTCCCCAGATCAGGCCGGTGTCCTGCGCCGGGAACGAACCTTTCTTGACCGCGCCGGCCAGGAACACCGTCGCCGCGATCAGCAGCAGCGGGGTCAGCGCCAGCAGCAGCGCGTGGCGCAGCGAGAAATCCAGGGCCACGGTGTACACGCGCAGCATGCGTTCGTGCATGCGCTCCAGCCAGGCGCCGAAGCGGCCGGGCCGTTCCGGCTCGGCGTGCGCGGACAGGAAGCGGCTGCACAGCGCCGGGGTCAGCGTGAGCGAGACCACCGCCGAGACGCAGATCGCCGCGACCAGGGTGACGGTGAACTCGCGGAAGAACACCCCGATCATGCCGCTGGCGAACAGGATCGGAATGAACACCGCCACCAGCGAGGCGGTGATCGAGACGATGGTGAAGCCGATCTCGCGCGCGCCGGCCAGCGCCGCCTCCAGCCGCGACATGCCCTCGTCGAGGTGGCGCATGATGTTCTCGATGACCACGATCGCATCGTCGACGACGAAGCCGATCGCGATCACCAGCGCCAGCAGGCTCAGGTTGTTGAGGGTGAAGCCCATCACGTGCATCGCCAGCGCCGCGCCGGCCAGCGACAGCGGCACGGTGGCCGCGGCGATCAGCGTGGGCGCCAGCCGGCGCAGGAACAGCGCCATGGTCAGCACCACCATCGCCAGGCTGATCATCAGCGTGGCCTGCACCTCGTTGAGCGAGGCGCGGATGGTCGGGGTACGGTCGAAGTACGCCGTCATCCTGGTGCCCGGCTGCAGATAGGTGCGCAGCATCGGGATCTCGGCCTTGACCCGGTCCACGGTCTCCACGATGTTGGCGCCGGCGCGGGTGAACACGTACATCACCACTGCCGGCTTGCCGCCGAACCAGGCCGCCTGGTAGGCGTCCTGCTGGCCGTCGTAGACGTTGGCGATGTCGCGCAGGCGCACCGTGCGGCCCTGCTGCTGGCGGATCACCACCTGGCCGAAGTCGGCGGCCTTGGCCACCGCATCGTTGGCGACGATGGCGGTGGTGGTGGCGCCGTCGCTGAGGAAGCCGGTGGGCGAGGTGACGTTGGCCGCGCGCACCGCATTGCGCAGGTCGTCAGGGGTCAGGCCCATGGCGTTGAGCGCACGCAGATTCACGTCCACCCGCACCGCTGGCGTGGAAGCGCCGCCGATGTCCACCGAGGCCACGCCGGTGATCTGGCGCAGACGCTGCGCCAGCAGCGAATCGGCGACGTTGTACAACTCGTCGGCCGATTGCGTGTCCGAGGTAAGGGCGATGGCGATGACCGGATCGTCGTTGGGATTGGCCTTCTGGTAGCGCGGCGTGGCCAGCCCCGAGGGCAGGTCGGCCTGCGCGGCGTTGATCGCGGTCTGCACGTCCTGCGCCGCCGAATCGATGTTGCGGCTGCTCTGGAACACCATGAATACCTGGCTGTTCCCCTCCGAGCTGGAGGAGCGCATGGTGTCGATGCCGGGCACCTGGCCCAGATGCCGCTCCAGCGGCGCGGTGACCGTGGCGGCCATGGTCGAGGCGTCGGCGCCGGCCTGGCTGGCCTGCACGAAGATCACCGGGATCGAGATGTTCGGCAGCGCCGCCACGCCCAGGCGCAGGTAGCACATCATGCCGATCACGAACAGGCCGATGGCCAGCAGCGCGGTGCCGATGGGGCGGCGGATGAAGGGCGCGGAGATGTTCATGGGGCCGGGATTGGGGAGTCGGGATTGGGGATTCGGGAAGCGGCGTTCCTGCGCGCTGCCGGCTCAGTGACTCCATGTGGGATGCCCGGAAGCCCGACGCCGCACGCGCGGCACCACTCCCGAATCCCGACTCCCGACTCCCGGCTCCTCACGCCCGCCCCTCCGCGACCGCCGCATGCCGCGCTGCACGGCGCTCGCGCCAGGCGCGCACGCGCTCGGAGGCGCGTTCCATGTACAGGTAGATCACTGGCGTGGTGTACAGGGTGACCAACTGCGACAACAGCAGGCCGCCGACGATGGAGATGCCCAGCGGCCGGCGCAGCTCCGAGCCGATGCCGTCGCCCAGCGCCAGCGGCAGCGCGCCGAGCATCGCCGCGGCGGTGGTCATCATGATCGGGCGGAAGCGCAGCAGGCAGGCGCGGCGGATCGCGTCGTGGGCGCTGGCGCCCTCGCGGCGCGCGTCGATCGCGAAGTCGATCATCATGATCGCGTTCTTCTTGACGATGCCGATCAGCAGCACGATGCCGACGATGCCGTCCACCGACAGGCTCAGCCCGCACAGCATCAGCGCCAGCAGCGCGCCGACGCCGGCCGGCGGCAGCGTGGAGATGATCGTCAGCGGGTGGATGTAGCTCTCGTACAGCACGCCCAGCACGATGTAGATCAGCACCACCGAGGCCAGCAGCAGCCACACCACGTCGGTCTGGCTGCCGGTGAACTCGGCGGCCTTGCCGATGAACTCGGCATGCAGCTGCGGCGGCAGTTGCAGCTGCGCGCGGGTCTCCTCGATCGCCGCCACCGCCTGCGACAGCGAGTAGCCCGGCGCCAGGTTGAACGACACCGTCACCGCCGGCAGCTGCTGCTGGTGGCTGACCACCAGCGAGGTGGTCGACTGCTTGGCCTCGGCCACCGCCGCCAAGGGCACGGTGCCGCCGCTGCCGACGGTGATGCCGGTGTTCTGCGCGCCGATGCCGGTGGCGGTGGAGGAGTTGCTGGAGGTGGTCTGGCCGAAGCTGGTGGCGTTGCTGGCGGTCAGCGCGCCGCTGCCGTTGCTGGCCACCGCCAGCTGGTTCAGCAGCGCGGTGCTGGTGCGGAATTCCGGCGCCACTTCCAGCACCACGCGGTACTGGTTGAGCTGGGTGAAGATGGTGGAGATCTGGCGCTGGCCGAAGGCGTCGTACAGCGTGTCGTCGATGGTCTGCATCGGCACGCCGAGGGCGCTGGCCTTGTCGCGGTCCACGCGCAGTTCCAGCGCACGGCCCTGGTTGGCCAGGTTGTTGTCCACGTCGGCCAGTTCCGGGCGCTGGCGCAGCGCCTCGGTCAGGCGCGTGGCCTGGGTCGCCAGCTCGGCGCTGTCCACGTCCGAGAGCGAGTACTGGTACTCGGTGGCGGCCACGCGGGTATCCAGGGTCACGTCCTGCACCGGCTTCAGGTACAGCGCCACGCCGGGCAGCCCGGCCACCGCCTTCTGCAGCCGCGGCAGCAGGTCTTCCAGGCTGTCGCGGTCGCTGCGCGGCTTCAGCACGATGCTGAGCTGGCCCTGGTTGAGGGTGGGGTTCATCGAGCCGGCGCCGATGAAGGCGGCCACGCCGGTCACCGCCGGGTCGCGGCGCAGCGCCTCGGCCACCGCCTGGGTGCGTTGCTCCATCTGCGGGAACGCCACGTTCTGGTCGGCCTGGACCACGCCGGTGATCAGCCCGGTGTCCTGCTCGGGCAGCAGGCCCTTGGGGATCACCACGTACAGCAGCACGGTCAGCACCATGGTCGCCAGCGCCACCAGCAGGGTCAGCTTCTGGTGGCCCAGCACCCAGTCCAGGCTGCGCTCGTACACGCCCACGGTGCGCGACCACAGCGTGGTCTTGCCGGCCGCCGCGGTGCGCTCGTGCGCGTCCTCGCCCTCGGGCAGGGCGTCGGGCTTGAGCAGGTAGGCGCACATCATCGGGGTGAGCGTCAGCGACACCAGCATCGAGATCACCACCGCGATGCTCAGCACCCAGGCGAACTCGTGGAACAGGCGGCCGGTGACGCCAGGCATCAGGATCAGCGGCAGGAACACCGCCACCAGCGACACGGTCAGCGACAGCACGGTGAAGCCGATCTGGCGCGCGCCGATCTCCGCCGCCTCGCGGCCGCTCTTGCCCTGTTCGATGTAGCGCACGATGTTCTCGATCATCACGATCGCATCGTCGACCACGAAGCCGGTGGCCACCACCAGCGCCATCAGCGACAGGTTGTCCAGCGACATGCCGGCGAAGGCCATCACCGCGAAGGCGCCGGCCAGCGACAGCGGCACCGCCACCGACGGGATCACCGTGGCCCACAGCCGGCGCAGGAACACGAAGATCACCGCCACCACCAGGCCGATGGTCAGGATCAGGGTGAACTTGACCTCGTGCACCGAGGCACGGATGGTCTCGGTGCGGTCGGAGAACACGTCCAGGTGCACGCCGGCCGGCAACACGCCCTGCAGCTGCGGCAGGATCGCGCGGATCTGCTCCACCGTCTGCACGATGTTGGCGCCGGGCTGGCGGCGCACTTCCAGCAGCACCGCCGGCTTGCCGTCGGCCCAGGCGGCGAGCTGGTCGTTCTCCACCCCGTCCACCACCTTGGCCACGTCCGACAGCCGCACCGGCGCGCCGTTCTTGTAGCTGATGACGGTGTCGCGGTACTCGGCCGCGCTGGAGAGCTGGTCGTTGGTGCCGATGCTGTAGGACTGCGTCTTGCCGTTGAGCGAGCCCTTCGGCGCGTTGACGTTGGTCTGGGTGAGGGCGCTGCGCAGCGCCTCCATGGTCAGGCCCATGTTCGACAGCTGCGCCGGATTGACCTGGATGCGTACCGCCGGGCGCACGTTGCCGGCGATCGACACCAGGCCCACGCCCGGCACCTGCGACAGGCGCTGGGCCAGGATCGAGTCGGCGTAGTTGTTGACGTCGCGCAGCGGCAGCGTGTCGGAGCTGAGCTTGAGGGTGAGAATCGCCGCGTCGGCCGGGTTCACCCGGTTGTAGACCGGCTGGTAGGGCAGCGACGAGGGCAGGGTGGCCTGGCGGATCGCCGCCTGCACGTCCTGCGCGGCGATGTCGATGTCGCGGTCCATCGCGAACTGCAGCACGATGGTGGACAGGCCCGCCGACGAGTCGGAGGTCATCATCTGCAGCCCGGAGATCTGTCCGAGCTGCCGTTCCAGCGGCGTGGTCACCAGCGAGGCCATGGTGCTGGCGTTGGCGCCGGGGTACTGCGTGGTCACCACCAGGCTGGGCGCGTCGATCTCCGGCAGCGCCGACACCGGCAACTGCCGGTAGCCGAGGATGCCGAGCAGCAGCACGCCTGCCATCAGCAAGGTGGTGGCGATCGGGCGGCGGATGAAGATCGTCGAAAAGCCCACGGGGAAGATCCTTGCTGGTGAGAGTCCGGCGCGGCCGTGCCGGCACCGGGAAAGACGGCGGAATCAGCGGCGGTCGTGGCCCTGCACCGCGACCGCGACGCGGGTGGACCGGAACGCCACCGCCTGCAGGCGACCGGCTGCGTGCCGGCCACACGGGCGCTGCACGGCCGCCGTCGCCTGCTGGCGCAGCGCGCTCAGCGCGGCCCGCCGCCGCCGCGGCGTCCGCCGCCGCGCTGCTGCTGCTTGCCTTCTGCGGCCTTCAGCTCGGCCTCGGTCGGCTCCGGCGGTGCCTCGCCCGGCTTCAGCGCGGTCACCTTGGTGCCGGGCTTGAGCCGGAACTGGCCTTCGGTGACCACCCGCTCGCCGGCCTTCAGGCCTTCGGTCAGCTGCACGTGGCTGTCGCCCACTTCCGCGCCCTGCTTGACCGTCTGCATCTTGACCGTGTTGTCGGCCTGCACCACGTACACGTAGTCGCCGTTGGGGCCGCGCTGCACCGCCTGGGTCGGCACCACCACGCCGTCGGCCACGGTGCGCAGGGTCAGGCGCACGTTGACGAACTGGCCCGGCCACAACGCGCGGTCGTCGTTCGGGAACACCGCGCGGACCTTGAAGGTGCCGGTGTCGGCGCTGATCTGGTTGTCGATCACGTCGACCTGGCCGTTGCTGGCGATCGGATGCGCATCGGTGCGGTCCAGCGCGGCCACCGGCAACGGCGCCGCCGCCTGCGCCTGGCGCACGTCCTGCAGCTGGATCTCGGGCAGGTTGAAGGTCACGTAGATCGGGTGCACCTGGGTGATGGTGACGATGGTGCTGCTGGTGCTGACGATGTTGCCCACGTCCACCCCGCGGATACCGGCGATGCCGTCGCTGGGGGCGAGGATGCGGGTGTACTGCAACTGCACCTGCGCCGCGCGCATCTGCGCGTCGTTGGCGGCGACCGCCGCCTCGTACTGCGCCACCTGGTTGCGCTGGGTGTCCAGGTCGGTCTTGGCCACGTACTGGCGGTAGGCCGGCGAGTCGGAGCGCTGGAAGGTGGAGCGCGCGGTGGCCAGCAGCGCCTGGTTCTGGCGCTTGCTTGCCGCGGCCTGGTCGTAGCTGGCCTGCAGCGAACGCGGGTCGATCTGCGCCAGCAGTTCGCCCTTCTTCACTTCCTGGCCTTCGCGGAAGTTCAGGCTCATCAGCTGTCCGCCGACCTGCGGGCTGACGGTGACGGTGCTCAGTGCGGTCACCGTGCCGGTGGCGGTGGCATAGATCGGGACCGTCTGGCTGGTCGCGGCGACCACCGTCACCGGCACCGGCGTGTTGTCGCCATCCTCGCCCATGCCGTCGCCGGCACCACCGCCCTTGTGATGCCCGCCGCCGCGCATGAAGCGCGTGCCCACCACCACCACGGCCACCGCTGCGAGGATCAGCAGCGCAATCTTCCAGAAACGCGACATCCGGGGAAACTCCTGTGGCGAGGCGGGGTGGAGGGCCCTCCCGCAGTGGCTGGTGACGAGCGAGGAAGCATATCGCCGGCGCGTTGCGATTGGACCATGACTGAAGGGACAGAGCCGCGCGTGTGCGGGGCCGATCACACGGTCTCGCAACGCACCGGGGCCGCATCGGTTGACACGGATTCGCAAGGGTTTTTTCCCCGCAGCGGGATCCACGGCGTCCCCTGCCGGGCCGCCGATGCACTACATTGACTGAACGCCCGTTGCGTCCCGACCTGGAGCCTTGCCATGCCGCGCCTGTCCCGCCTGCTGTCCGCGATGCTGTTCGCCGTCCCCGCCCTGGCCTGGGCGCAGAGCGCCGAGCGCCCGGAGGTGACCGCCGCCGCGGCCAAGCTGCAGGCCAAGGTGGTGGAGTGGCGGCGCGACTTCCACCAGCACCCGGAGCTGTCCAACCGCGAGGAACGCACCGCCGCCAAGGTCGCCGAGCGGCTGCGCGCGCTGGGCCTGAAGCCGCAGACCGGCATCGCCCACCACGGCGTGGTGGCGATCGTCAAAGGCGCGCTGCCGGGACCGAAGATCGCCCTGCGCGCGGACATGGACGCGCTGCCGGTGACCGAGCAGACCGGCCTGCCGTTCGCCTCCAAGGCCACCGCCGAGTACCGCGGCGAGACCGTGGAGGTGATGCACGCCTGCGGCCACGACGCGCACACCGCGATCTTGCTCGGCGTCGCCGAGGCCCTGGTGGCGATGCGCGCGCAGCTGCCGGGCGAGGTGATGCTGGTGTTCCAGCCCTCGGAGGAGGGCGCGCCGGGCAACGAGGAAGGCGGCGCCTCGTTGATGCTCAAGGAAGGCCTGTTCCGCGACTTCAAGCCGCAGGCGATGTTCGGCCTGCACGTGTTCTCCAGCGTCCAGGCCGGCAAGATCGCCGTGCGCGGCGGCCCGCTGATGGCCGCCTCGGACCGCTTCAGCATCAAGGTGATCGGCCGCCAGACCCACGGCTCGGCACCATGGAACGGCATCGACCCGATCGTGACCAGCGCCGACCTGATCGGCGCCGCGCAGACGGTGATCAGCCGCCGCGCCAACCTGTCCAAACAGCCGGCGGTGCTCAGCTTCGGCGCGATCAAGGGCGGCATCCGCTACAACATCATCCCCGACGACGTGGAGATGGTCGGCACCATCCGCACCTTCGACGAGGGCATGCGCCAGCAGATCTTCGCCGACCTCAGGACCGTGGCCGAACACACCGCCGCCGCCCATGGCGCCAAGGCCGAAGCGCACGTGCCCGACCAGGACGGCAACCCGGCCACGGTCAACGACCCGGCCCTGACCGCGCGCATGCTGCCCAGCCTGCAGGCGGTGGTCGGCGCCGGCAACGTCTACGAACCGCCGCTGCAGATGGGCGCGGAGGATTTCTCGTTCTACGCGCAGCAGGTGCCGTCGATGTTCTTCTTCGTCGGCGCCACCGGCCCCGGCATCGACCCGGCGACTGCGCCCAGCAACCACTCGCCGCAGTTCCTGCTCGACGAGACCGCCCTGGATGTCGGCCTGCGCGCGATGCTGCAGGTGACGTTGGACTACTTGAAGCAGTGATTGGGGATTCGGGATTGGGGATTCGTAAGAGCGGGGCTGTAGCGACCTGGACAGAATCGCTCATAGGTCCGGTATGGATGAACATCCGTAGGAGCGGCTTCAGCCGCGACAGGCATTACCGGGAAAGCTGTCGCGGCTGAAGCCGCTCCTACAACAGCGGCGCTGGATCGTTCCCGTGGGAGCGACTTCAGTCGCGACGTATGAAACCCTGAGGCGCTGCCTGGGCAGGGGTTGGGGCCGAATCCCTCCCCACACTTATCGCGCCTGCTGCGCGCCCTGCCGCTGTAGGAGCGGCTTCAGCCGCGACAGGCATTACCGGGAAAGCTGTCGCGGCTGAAGCCGCTCCTACAACAGCGGCGCTGGATCGCTCCCGTGGGAGCGACTTCAGGGCACCTCTAAAAACCTCGGCTTTGGCATCATTGGCTTAAAGGACACGCCGAGGAGGCCATGATGATCAGCCTGTTTGCCGGTCACGAACGGGAAGCCAAGCGGCAGCAGATCGGCGATCCGCTG